>DATGJP010000095.1:0-505041 GCA_035295125.1 Bryobacteraceae bacterium
GTAACGTTCGCGAATGCGACCACCCAGTCAACTCCTCCCGCTGCTCTGCCGTCAGTGAAATCAACTCCCGATATCGTGCCACATAACTCAGACGAACTCTGACTCCGAATGGTATCTTAATCAGTGGGACAGTTCACTAGCCGGGCCGAACCAAGCTACTCCGAACGGAATGCGAGCGCCGCAACGGTTACGCCGCTTTGTATTGCCCGTGCTGCGAACTCGATTCCCTCCCCCAACGGATGCGGGGGCCGGTGTTTCCTCAGAAGATCGCGTTTAGGCAAACCGCCCAAACACCCGGCACCAACTCCGGGCCCTATGTCGGCAATCCGTACGGAGGTGAGTCTGCGACCGACCATTCTCCGCATGCCGCGTCACCCGGACCAAGATGCAGTGTCGTGAAGCCAAATCGACGACTTAGCGTCTCGCTCATATAGTTTTGAGGGAACGGCGTCTCAACTCCTTATCCCGATGCCAGAATCGAATCTCGGCATCGCGCGGCTCGCAACCCAATTGTCACGCCTGGGGCTTTGGAGATTCACAACCCAGAAGAAATTGAACGGAGAGGGAACTTTTGGCCTTTGGGGGACATTAAAGAAGCATGAACGGAAGAGTACCCAGGAGGGATGGCGCGAATTGAGCTGGCGCGCCGACTATGACCAGCGACGAAGCCTTGATGCTGGAATTCCAAAGTGGATCACGCGCAGCCTTCGAGGAGCTGTTTGCCCGCTATCACAAGCCACTCCACGGTTTCTTCGGGCGTCGGCTGCACAACCCCGCGCGGGCAGAGGATCTCGCACAGGAAACTTTCCTAGCCGTGATCCGTGGAGCCTCCCGTTATGAACCACGAGCTTTGGTTCGAACGTATCTGTACGGTATTGCGTTGAATCTGCTGGCCGCGGAGCGGCGGAAGGTCGTGACGGATGGCAAATTAGGGCAGTCTGATCCGGAGCCTAAGACCGGCGGAACACCCGAGCGCGTCCTCTGGATGCGCCAAGCGATGGAAAAGCTGGATGCGCCGGACCGCGAAATCCTGATGTTGCGCGAATACGAGCAACTCAGTTACTCCGACATTGCAGAGCTGTTGCGAATTCCTTTAAATACGGTCCGTTCCAGGCTGTTTCGATCGCGTCTTGTATTGAAGAATTACCTGGAGTTGGGGACAAGAAGCAATACTTCCCAGAGATCGAGCCCCGAGCAGCAGTACCCCGGAAGACGAGGCTTGTAATGAGCGCGAACAGACATTTGATTGAACCGGACGAACTCATGGCTTATCTCGACGGCGAACTGCCCACGCACCGAGCCGCCGAGACCTTGTCTCACATGGAACAGTGTGCGGAGTGCCAAACCCTTGCTGCCGGTTTCCGTAGCGTCTCCCAGGAATTATGGACCTGGGAAGTTGAGTCACCAGAAGTGAACCTCTCCTCTGCGATCAACGCGGCGCTTGAGGAGCGCCTTCAGAAGCGCGAAACGCCAAAGGTCGAGCCGCCCAGGCTCGGAGCTAGAGTGATGGCGCGCCGCTGGGTTTGGGCCGGAGCCTTGGCGATCGTCTGTGTGGCCATAGGCCTGAAGTTAACGCTTACCAGTGGCTATCGGAACGAGCATCGCTCGACGGCCTATCCAAGCATGGTTTCGATCGATCAATACTTGATGCCGGATCGCAATGCCGAGATTGCCTTGGCCCGAAGCGCCGCCCCGGCCGCTATATCCAACGATGCGAAGATCCTGGTCCTCGGGCAGCGAGGCTATGAGACCGCCATCGAAGGAAAGAACGGATTCGTTTGTATGGTGGAACGATCATGGATGTCCCCATTCAATTCCGCGGAGTTCTGGAATCCCAAGACACGCGCGCCGATCTGCTTCAATCCGGCAGGCGCGCGATCCATTTTGCCGCTCACGTTCAAGCGGACGGAAATGGTATTAGCGAGGCAGTCGAAATCTCAGATGATCGACCGCATCAAGGCCGGATTCGATCATAAGGAGCTACTGGCACCGGAGCCGGGCGCAATGTGTTACATGATGTCGCGCACAGGCTATCTAAGCGACGCCCTTGGGCACCACGTACCTCATCTAATGTTCTATTTTCCGTTGACAGACAAACCTTCCTGGGGTGCGGATCTGCCCGACTCGCCGGTCACGCTGAATCCACAGTTTCAGGACGGCCCGGAGCCGATCACTGAGTTCGTAATTCCGGTTGGCAAATGGTCGGATGGAACCGCTGCGCCGGCTATGTAGGAATGTCCCAATTAGAACGAGCGCGACAGGGGTTTCCCTTCAGCCGGTAGGGAGTGGAATCAAGGGAACCGATTCCAAAGATGAATTGAAATCTGCATGAAAGGAAAACATCGATGAACCGAAAGATGCTAAAGACAATCGCAGTAAGAACCTTCGCGTTGGCTGCCGTAATATGCGTGGCGCGGCCAGTACCCGCACAAGACGCCGGCACTCGATATCTCACAATGGCTCCATTGGATCAGTACCTGATGGCGGATCGAAACGCTGAGATCGCTCTGGCTCGAAGCGCGGCGCCGCCATCCATTGCTAAGGATGCCAAGGTTTTGGTCCTCGGGAGGCACGGCTATGAAACAGCGGCGGAAGGCACGAACGGTTTCGTCTGCATGGTGGGTCGCCTCTGGGCCGCCGGATTCGACCATCCCGAGTTTTGGAACCCGAAGGGTCGCGGCCCGGCCTGCTATAACCCGCAAGCCGCCCGGTCGGTGCTGCCGATCGAACTGATGAGGACAAAGTTTGCGTTGGCGGGACAATCGAAAGAGGAAATCCACCAGAGTATGAAGGCCGCAGTGAAGAAGAATGAGTTACCAGCCCTCGAGTCTGGCGCGATGGTCTATATGATGTCGAAGCAAGGGCACCTTAACGACTCCGCGGGCCACTGGCATCCCCACCTCATGTTTTACGTTCCCCTGGGAGACGCTAAGACTTGGGGTGCAGGCGAACCCGGCTCCCCGATCATTATTCCTCCACGCTTCAATGGTGCACCTGAGCCGCTGACCGAGCTCATTATTGTTGTGGCCGAGTGGTCGGACGGAACGCCGGCGGATTCGACTGATCATTCTCACTGACGGGTTTCGGCTCGATCCCGATACGGTCGTTGACGGCGGCTGAGATCCGTTGGGTGCAGCCCAGGTAGCGCTCGGTCGTCTGCACGGAAATGTGGCCAAGGAGAAACTGTATCTGCGCCAACTCGCCGCCAGCGGCACGGCAGAGCCGAGCACAACTCCGACGGAGATCGTGTGGCGCGAGCTTGTTCACAATCTTCGACGCGAACTCCTGAACGACGTGCCAGACTTTCCCCACGCTACTCACGGGCCGGAAAAGGCTACCGCCTCTGACACCAGCAATGGTCATCCACTCATCCAGGAGATCCCGCACCCACTCGGGGACGGGCACGGTACGAACGTGACCAGCCTTCCCACCGAAATCAACGATTGCCCAATGACCTTCACACTGCTGGAGGTGATCCACGGTTAGGACAGCGAGCTCGTGCCGCCGGAGTCCGCAAGCCGGGAGAATGGCGAGTAACGCCCGATCTCGGTTGCCTTCATCCGTTCTTGATCGGGTGCCTGCCAGAGGTCTTGGCCTTGGTCTGCGGTGAGCCAGTTGCCAAGCCGCACTCCGAGTTTCTTAACGCCTTTTACGCGTCGTATTCCAGCCGCCAAGTCGGCGCTCAGGAGTCCGCAATCCGCAGCTTCATATGCGAGACGGCGGACTGCTCCCAGCCGAAGGTTGATCGTGCCGGGCGCAACCTTTCGCGACTCCAGATGCATCCGGTATCGGACTACTTCCGTCTTGGTGGACGACAATCGTGGCTCCGACCAATACCAATCCACGAATTCGTCGATCGCATGCCGGTAACCGCGTTGGGCATCGGGACAGGAAAGGCTGCTGAGGACTGCAGACTTCGCGACTTCGAGGTCCGGCAATCGGAGGATAGCCTTAGGCGTAACACGTTTCCGCTCGTCTTTAGTCTTTTGCTTCATGACCAGTGGCTTCCAATCGCCACTGGACAGGGATCGACAACTTCAACCCGCCGCGGTTGCCCGACGGCTCGGTCCGCGTAGCGCGTCAACCGACCGGGAACTTGGTAGCATAGCGATGGATCATCGAGCGTTGCTCGCCACCCGGTTTACTAACCGCCGTGGGAGGAACAATCTGCCATTCAGATGGAAAGAATTCGATCCAGTGTCGGTCGCCGTTTAGGAAAGCAGCATCGGCGGCAGCTTCGCGTCCTTTACCAGGACGATGCCGTTGTCGTCCTCAATAAGCCTGCCAAAATGCTAGCGGTGCCTACGGATGACTCCGATCTTCCATCTGCCCTCTCTCTTCTTTCGGCAGAACTGGAATCAAAGAGGCAACGGGCCTTTGTCGTACATCGCATCGATCGTCAGACGTCTGGGATTCTGCTCTTTGCAAAAACCTGGCCAGATCGAGAAGCACTCGTTCAACAGTTTATCCGACACACCCCGGTGAGGGAATATCTCGCAGCAGTTCGCGGTCATCTCCGCTTGAAAGAAGGGACACTCGTTCATTACTTTCGGCAACAAGGAATGTTTCAAAAGGTGACCACAGAAAGGGATCCAAAATCGGCTCGCGCTGAACTTCGCTATTCCGTGGAACATCGCCTTAAGGACGCATCGCTCGTCCGAGTCTCGCTGGTGACGGGATTACAAAATCAAATCCGTGTTCAGTTGTCAGCGATCGGCCACCCGGTCATCGGCGACAGCAAGTACAACCCAGCCGAAAAGCTGGAAAGGCGAATTACTCGCGTCGCTCTCCACGCGGCGCATCTTCAGTTCATTCATCCACGATCTGGAGACAGCGTTTGCGTTGACTGCGAACCTCCTCCGGACTTTCATGCTCTTCTTCAGGCGTTAGGGTTCGGTCCGAGTCGCGCGTGATCCGGCCGGAGTTGGGCGACGCCAAGCCGACTTGCCGTTCCCCAATCCGCCAAGTATCGAGTTGTGTTGCGATTCGCGGCGCGCGCTCGATCGCACTGCAGGCCTGTTGTTGCATGCAACGCGATTGTGCGTAATCACTTCAGTAGCCTTGCGGGCCGGCATCAAAGCCGCGTATGTCAGACCGGTGAACTCCTGCAACGCCAGAGCATAATCAAGCTGCGGAGTGTGCGGCGAACGGACCGCGATTTAACCTTATCGCCGATCCTCAGTAGGATCTTGCCGGGCGCACCATTGGCGCAGGTTTCGCGAGCCTCTGAGCGGAGGACAGTGCATACGGCTGGCGCGGAGAAGAGGCGACTTTCTGGCCCAGCGCCGGAGCATTGCGCCGCGCCGACGACAGGTCATAAGGGTTCATTTGTGCTTTCTTGATTATCTCAGCCATAACGTTCTCTTCTATTCTGAAGGCTCCAAGTAGAAGTTCCAAAAGCTATTTGTTAGCATAACATCCCCCGTCATCACGCGGAAAACGGACGCCGAAACGGTCTCGCGCAAGATGTGGTAGGTCACGTCCGCCACCACCTTTTTCTCAATCGTGAATTCCAGTCGACTGGTCAGGATCCGATAGATTAACTCGGCGCAGTCTTCGATGTTTCTGACCACGAGGACACCATTGGCTACGCCCGTATCGAGGTTCACCTGCACTCCGAGCGGATGATCTTCACGCAATGTACTGGCGCGCCGCTCATAGTGCTCGGTCGCCGTTTTGACGAGCAAGGCGAATGCAGCATCCTCATCCATTGCTTTCGGGTCATCGATCCATAACCGGACTGTGGGATTGCTCCAGGCGAGCGTCGGCGCAAGCGCCTGCAGTCGGTCGAGGATCGTCGCGGCGATAGATTGTGAATAGAGTGTCGACAGGAACCGAACCGACTTGCGTATTTCGCCCTCTGTAGCAGAGGGCACATATGCCACGACAGGTTTTCCCTGCGCCAGGGTAGATGCCAGTTCCGAGTCCTTGCCGAGAGTGTCTGATTCCTGAGCCAAGTACAGGGTGCATTTTGCCCGTTTGAGCATCAGAGCTTCTGCAAGCCCTTTGTCAATGCGGTCCGAACAATATGCCAGCGTGGGGTCAAACCAACGCAGTTTCAAGTCTTGTAGTCGTTCCTGCTCGAAAAGGCGCTTGGTGAACTGAGCGATTTCTACATACTCGTGCCGCCGACGCATAGACGTTGCGACATAGACGTCCAGATGATCCGAGACCAAATATGCGTGCTGATTGCGGAGACCTCGCAGACGGATTTCGTTGAGGAGGGCTCGTTCGGCGAGCGCCGAGGCGTCATCCGGATTGTCTCTAATGCGCTGGTCTAGTTCGCGCTGGACAACGTACCCCAGGTAATACGTCTGCTGCGGGTCAATTGGATCGACAGGAATCACGGGATCATGTCGCCTATTGAACACGTCATCAGTGATCGGCTGAACCAAATCGTAGAAATACGAGAGTTCGTCCGTACTGCGCGATAGCGTTTTAAAGCCAAATTTCACATTTCCGAAGAATAGTAATGATAGTTTCCGGGCCCTATCCACGGCAGATTCGAACTCCGATATGGAACCGACGCCCGAGCCGGGTTTGTAATCCAAAGTGCCATCAACAAGGAACTGAAAGAACGCATGCGTGACGCGGTCATACCCGAGCAGAAGCAGCATCTCGTTTAACTGGCTGTACCCCAAGCCACTCGGTGGAAATGCTGTAATTTGAGACAGTGCTTCCGGTCGTGGAGCGGCCTGGCCCGTCAGAGCTTCTAAAAGTTGACCGATCCTTCCTGGTTCGCGCATGTGCGTTTGTCGTGCTCATGCTATCACCTTTTCCCACTACTCCCGACTTTGGCCAAGATGGTTTGAGTCAATGCTCTCTCGACCCTGCGCCGATGCACTCCGAGGCTCAGAGGACGACGTGCATGCATTCAACAACAGAATTCGGGGGCATTACTACCCACAAACGCGCTTGTATCCGCCGATGACGAGCTCCGTCGGGATTGTCGGCATTCCGTACAAAGGTCGGTACCGAACCCGCATTCTCCGTACGGCGCCTTACTCGTCCAGGTTCGACTATAGACTTACCTGTAAAGTGAACTACACTAGCGCCCCATAATCAGCGCATAGCGCGAATAGGCCGGTTTCACCGTTTTGATCCCCGAAATAGTTACTATGCAAACGTTCTGCAAAAGTCCCGGCCCATGACCATTTGTTGGCGGAACCGCAACTAAACTTGTTCGTCTACTCAGTATGCACGATCTTCGATACGCCGTCCGCCTTATTCGACAGAATTGGGCGTTTTCTCTTACCGTCATCGTGATTCTCGCGCTCTGCATCGGTGCCAATACGGCCGTTTTGTCAATCGTCAACGCGGCCATCGTCCGGCCACTCCCTTACCCTGAGCCAGACCGGCTCGCCGCGCTGGCTCGAACGTACAAAAACGATCACAATCTCTACTCATCCGTCGACGGCACGGATTGGGAAGTCATTCGCGATCAAGCCAACGCGGTCCAAGCGGCCGCCTACCCTTACCGCGGAAGCTTGGGCGGCGGGGTAAATTTGGGCCTCGATGGCCGAGGCGTCTTTATCCACCAGGATCGCGTTTCGGCGGGCTTCTTCAAGGTTTTGGGAATTCCGCCGCTCATCGGCCGCGAATTCACGCTCGATGAAGACCGCGAAGGCGGACCGCGTGCCGCCATGCTGAGCTACAACGCCTGGCAACGATTTTTTCACGGCGATCGAGCGATTATCGGCCGCGAAATTCACCTTCGTGGCGAGCCCTATACCGTCGTCGGTGTGATGCCGAAGGGTTTTCGATTCGAAGTCGACACGGAAGTTTGGACACCGCTCAAGCCGTCGACAAAAGGCGAAGGCGAAAACTCGAATTATCGCATGATCGCACGGCTGCGGCCAGGAGTGAGTTGGGAGCAGGCGCGCACACAGATCGCTCAGCTGAGCGACGAAGTGCGGCGGAGGAAGACTTATGACAATGCCAACTTTACGCTCGGGCTCGCTGGGATTCAGGAAACCATCACGCGCGATCTGCGCCAGCCGTTGATGATTCTCTGGGCCGCGGTCGGGGCCGTGTTCGTGCTTGGCTGCGTGAATATTGGAGGCATGCTGCTCGCTCGCGCTTCCGGTCGCGTGAGCGAGATTTCGACCCGGCTTGCGCTGGGCGCGCCGGTGAGACGAATCATACGACAGCTTCTCACCGAAAGTCTCGCACTGGGAATGATCGGCGGCGCGGCGGGCGCCGGCGTTGGATGGGCCGGATTGTTAGCACTGCGCGATTTGGGAGCCGGCACGTTTTCGTTCCTCGAACAGGTCGATTTCGATTGGCGCGTTCTGGCCGCGACGCTGATGCTGACGTTGATTGCTGGCATCGGATTTGGATTAGTTCCTGCCTGGCAAGCATCGCGAGTTGACCTGCGATCCGTGCAAACCGGCTCACGAACTATCGCCGGACGCAAGCGACTCCTGCCGCTCGGAACGCTGGTCGGGGGGCAGGTCGCCCTGACTGTCCCGTTGCTGATCGGCGCCGGACTTCTGCTGCATACGTTTTTGCATTTGTGGAACGTCAACCCCGGCTTCGATCCGAATCACGTCATGACCGCGCGATTCTCCTTGCAGGACGCGCGCTACGGGACGTCGCAAAAAGTCGGCCAGTTGTTCGATCGCGCGATCGAGCGCCTTCGCGAAACGCCTGGAATCGAATCCGCCGCCGCTAGCCTGGCCCTGCCGTATCAGCGCGGCTTGAATGCGGGCGTCAAGCTTCCGGGCAAGGACCAGTTCGAGACGACGAACAGCGTCTACGTCACTCCTGGGTTCTTCGAAACTCTGCGCATCCCCTTGCTCGAAGGCCGCTTGTTCACCGCCGCCGACGGCGCGAATTCGACGAAAGTCGTGATCGTCAATGAGGCGTTCGTCAGCCACTATCTCAAGAACCAGTCCGTGACCGGCCAGGTGCTCGGATTCGACCATGATCGTCTCCAGATTGTCGGCGTGGTGGGAAGCGTTGAGGAACACGCCGGCTTTGGCGATTTCGCTCCCGTTGCGCATGTTCCCACGGCCTACACTCTTGCGTCGCAGACCAGCGACGATCTTCTAAAAATACTGCACGGATGGTTCTCGCCCAATTGGATCGTGCGCAGCTCGATTCCGGATCGCAGGCTGTCGGTCGCGATCGAACAAGCGATCCAGTCCGTCGATCCCATGCTGCCGATTTCAGAATTTCGATCGATCAACGATGTCAAGGCCCAATCGCTCACGCTGGAGCGATTTCTCGCCGCGCTGGTGAACGCGCTCGCCGTGCTCGCCGCTTTGCTGACTACGCTCGGAATTTATGGTTTGATCGCGAATCTGGTTGCCGAGCGAACCAAAGAGCTCGGGATTCGCATGGCGCTCGGGTCGACGGCGATGCAAGCAATGGGTGTGGCGCTGAAACCGGCGCTGGTTCGCGTGCTGGCAGGTGTCGTGATCGGTGCCGCCGCCTCGATCGGCCTCGAGCGATTGCTCAAGAGTTTCTTGTGGGGTGTTCAGCCGGGCGACCCGATCACTTTGCTAGCGGTCGGCGTGGGATTACTGCTCGCGACTGTAATCGCGGCGCTTGCGCCATCGTTACGCGTTATTCGATTGAATCCAGCGGATACGCTACGAGCAGAGTAGCTGGGCCGGTTCCGCTTCCTTTCGACCTCTTCACCTCGTCAGATCTGGAAGCACTTGCCGATCTGCTCATGCAAATCAGGCGGAGTTCCGCGCGTAGGAGCATCGGGCATCGCCCAGCGCAGGCCGCCTCCGACTTCGGAACAGTCGAGCGTACTCCTCCTTCGGGCGATTCCACCCCTAACAGCCCGTGGCAGAAATCGGGCAGGCCGAATACCCGCCCCACCTTGGCTCGCAACCTGTTGAGCCCTCAAGGTGGCGCAGGCGGTTTCGCCTGCGCATGCTTCTCAAAGACTTCTGCCACGGGCTGCTAATGCAAACATTTCGCTTTCAATTCGTATTGAAGCGTCGAGCAGCACGGAAGACCGCACGTAACCAGAAATTCGGCCAGCACCAAATGAAGGTGGGGATGGTGCAGGAGATTTTGCCCCTTTGTCTGAAGCAGGCTGAGAAAGCCAATCTCGGCACCGAGATGTTTTGGATCGGCGGCGATCTCCAGCAGGGTCGCCGCACTGGGTCGAAACAGGAGCGTATACAGAATCTTTTTGTTGTGAAAGGCCAGCGGAGCTAGTTCATGCGGAAGTGTGAAGACCACGTGCACATAACGAACTGGTAGCAGATCTGCGGTGCGAGCGGCGAGCCATTTATCGCGAGCGTTGGTCTGACACTCTGGACAATCGCGATTGCGGCAGGAGTTATAGGAGATGGCCACGGTATGACCGCTGCGAGAACACCGATGACGGTGGCCGCCGAGTGCTGCAGTGCGACATCGCTCGATCGCGGAGAGTACCCTCAGGTGCAGCCCGGTCAGCCAGGAACGATGTTTCTCGATGAAGCTTTCGCCTACCGCACGGACAATGTCGGCCACCTCGAAGGGTGGCCGATTCATCCCTTCTTCTCGCTGTTATTCCGATGCTTGACTCCGAGCGCTGGCCGCTTCAGGTCGCTTTGGCTAGCGACCGGTAACTGGTCCATTGCCGAAGTGTTTGGCGAACGCAGCAACAACCCGCAGGTAGCCGCGGATGGTAGCCTCAGAATAGTTACGACGCTGGAGTTCCTCCAGCATCAATTTGCGTAAATGGGTCACAGGAATCTCCTTTTCTGTGACCCAACCTATTGTTTTTCGATGGCGAGTGAAATCAGAGACCGAACTTTCACGGTTCGATTCAAGAGCGGAGACACACAACCAGTGGTTGCGGCTTCCTACCGTGCCGAGGCTGATGCGCTAATCTTCCTCAACGCAGGTAAGGAACTCGTCGGCCTCTTCGACCTTACTGAAGTCGCCGACTGGGATCCAAAGCTCCCTGAAGACACACACGCGTAGCGTCCGCCGCGCCAGCGGCTTAGTTCAAACGCCCACATCACCGAAGACAGTCACTTCCTGGAGAAGGACGCGATTTTATATCCATAAACAGCGCCGCTACCGACGACCAGCCATAGGATTGCATCCTGGAGCGGTGATTACCCGACAAGCACCCATCGCCGATCCGCACGATCACAACATTCCAAAACATACCCAACCCGCCGCTATCCCATTCACACCGCAAGCTTTCAGGCTCATTAGTCCTCATCCACCTCTACGCAGTCTCCTCACCCCAACGTCTACCCTGAAACCGTGCAGGCAACCCAGGGTCTGCCCCCGATCTTTGAAATTCGAATATCCACCGAAACGCGCGACGCAGAGTCAAAATTTTCCGTCGCAAACGGCCCATTTTTGCGTCGCATTTCCGCGCTCTTTCAGCGTTTTCAATTACATCCACCGTGTGTGCAGCAGCCATGTAGAAGCTGCTCAATACTCCAGACCCGGTGCTATCATCGACCATATGAAACTAGCCGGTAAAACGGTCGTCGTGACCGGTGGGGCCAATGGAATTGGCCGTGCGCTGTGCCGCCGATTCGCCGCGGAGGGCGCGCGCACAGTGGTCGTAGCCGATGTGGATGACGCCGCCGCGCAGGCAGTAGCCGCTGAAATAGGCGGCCACGCGATTCGCACCGATGTTCGGAAAGAATCCGACATCATCGCCCTCGTCGATCGCGTCCAAAGCGAATTCGGCGCCATCGATCTGTTCTGTTCGAATGCCGGAATCGGAGTCGAGGGTGGCGTTGAAGTGTCCGATAGCGAGTGGCAGCGCATCTGGGAAATCAACTTCATGGCTCACGTCTGGGCCGCCCGCGCCGTCCTTCCCTCCATGCTCGAGCGCGGCGAGGGATACCTCCTCCAAACCGTTTCCGCCGCCGGCCTGCTGACTCAGATCGGTTCCGCACCTTACGCCGTCACCAAGCACGCCGCGCAATCGCTCGCAGAGTGGCTCGCCATTACCTACGGAGATCGCGGCATTAAGGTTTCCGCGCTGTGCCCGCAAGGTGTGAAAACGCGAATGCTGGAAGATGCCGAGTTCGGTGGCGGAACATTCATTCTCGAAACCGCGATCGAACCCGAAAAAGTGGCCCAGGCTGTGGTCGAAGGTCTCGACAAGGAAACGTTCCTGATTCTGCCCCATCCCGAAGCCGCCGAGTACATGCGCCGCCGCTCCGGGGACATCGACCGATGGCTGCGCGGCATGCGCAGGCTGCAGGCGGACTATCAACCCCTCAAAGCCAAAGCCTGAATTGAGAGGACAAGCTGAAGCTTGGCTCACCAGACAACAATATGGAAGACCCAAAAGATTTGCGCGTCCCGGACCCTTCAGCGACCGAGATGTTGCAGTTGCTGGTGGACAATCTTCGAGATTACGCCATCATCCTGCTCGACACTGATGGGCGCGTCCTCACCTGGAACACCGCCGCCGAACGGATCAAGGGCTGGAAAGCCGACGAAATTATCGGCCAGCCGATCTCTCGTTTCTATACCAAAGAGGATGTCGAGGGCGGCAAGATTCAAACCGAGCTGAAATCCGCGGCCCAGGAGGGACGCTTCGAAGACGAAGGCTGGCGTGTTCGCAAGGACGGCCGCCGCTTCTGGGCGAACGTCATGATTACGGCACTGCGGGACAAGGATGGCACCCTCCGAGGTTTCGGCAAGGTAACCCGCGACCTCACGGAGCGCCGCAACAACGAAGAGAAGATCAAACGCCAGGCACAGGAAATCTTCGAAATGGCCGCGGTGCCCATTGTCCAGGTGTGGCAGGGTATCCTGCTGGTCCCGCTGATCGGCACATTGGACAGCCAGCGATCGCAGCAATTGATGGAGCGGCTCCTGCATCGTGTCACCGAAACACGCTCGTCCGTCGCCATTCTCGATATCACCGGCGTCCCGACCATCGATTCGCAGACCGCGCAGCATCTCATCGAAACGGTTTCCGCCGTCCGCTTGCTCGGCGCGGACGTAATTCTCACCGGCGTGCGTCCTAATATCGCGCAGACTCTCGTACATCTCGGAATCGACCTTTCCAATGTCATCACGCGCGCCTCTTTGGCCTCCGGACTGGGGATGGCTTTAGGCATCCTGAACGCCAGCATCGTTGCGAAAGATCCCACTACGAACGCCTAGGCCAGCATGCATAACTTCGCGATTTCGGTTATTAAAATCCGGGATGTTCTGTTGGTGACCATGCCACCCGACCCCGACGATTCGACCATCTCCGCGCTGCAGGACAAGGTGCTCACGTCGATGGAAAAGTTCCCGGCCAAGGGCCTTATCCTCGATATCTCCGCTGTCGAGACGCTCGACTCCTTCTTCGCCCGCACCGTCGCGGAAACCGCCCAGATGGTCACCTTGATGGGTGGCCGAACGATTATCGTGGGCATGCAGCCGGCCGTCGCGGTTACGGTTACCCAGATGGGCCTTACGCTGGGCAACATCGAGACTGCATTGGACGTGGACCGTGCCCTCGACCTCACCGCAAAGCCGGCGCCCCTCCTGAAAAGGCAGCGGTGATGAGCGAGGTGCCGCCGTCTGGAGAAATGCGCATCGGCGCCGAAACCGATATCGTGGTGTCGCGCCGGACGGTCCGGGACGCAGCCACCCAGTTTGGTTTTAGTGCCACCGACGTGACGCGCATCGTCACGGCCGCATCGGAACTCGCCCGCAACGTTTTCAAATATGCTGGCGAGGGCGTCATGCGATGGCGGCACCTGGAAACGAATGGCCGGGTGGGCATCGAGCTGCAGTTTGTCGACCGTGGGCCGGGAATTGCCGATGTCGAACAGGCCATGGAGCAAGGCTATTCCACCGGCGGCGGTTTGGGTGTGGGCCTTCCGGGCGCGAAACGGCTGGTGGACGAGTTGGAGATTCAATCCGAGGTAGGTTCCGGTACCACCGTCACCTTGAAGAAATGGCGCAAGACGTAGAAAGTGTTCCGATCGAAATCACGGTCGAATGCTCGGCTGACGTCCGCAAAGCCAGCGTGTCTGCAAAAAGCAGCGCGGGGGCGATCGGCTTCCCTGCCGATCATTGCGAGGAGGTCGGCCTCGTAGTGACGGAGCTCGGCGCCAATCTACTTCGCCATGCCTCCAGCGGAAAGATCACGGTTTCCGCAACGGGAAAGGACGACCGCAAGGGCATTCGGATCGAGTCTGAGGATTCTGGCCCCGGTATCCTCGACGTGGAGCAAGCCATGACGGATGGATATTCCACCATCGGCGGACTCGGGCTGGGCCTGGGGACCGTGAACCGTCTGATGGACGAGCTCGATATTTATCCGGGCCCGCGCGGCGGCACCCACATTATCTGCCAGCGCTACCTGCGCCCCAAGGCCTCTACGTCCTTCGACCGCGTGTTGGCATTCGGCACGGCGACGCGGCCGCGCCGCCCAATGGACGAGAACGGCGATGCCTTCATCATCAAGCAATGGGAGGGTAATGCCCTCCTCGGAGTGATCGACGGTCTCGGTCACGGGCAGTTCGCGCAGCGCGCGTCACGTGCCGCACGGCAATATGTCGAGCAGCACTTCGATCAACCGCTCGAGAAGCTCTTTCGCGGCGCAGGCCGCGTGTGTCGTGGCACCCGGGGCGTCGTAATGGCCTTAGCGTGCGTCGATCATGCCCGGGCTAAACTCCGGGTCGCCAGCGTAGGAAATATCGAGGTCCGGTACGTGGGTGGTTCCGAACACTTCAGCCCCGTCGTTCGGCGCGGCATTGTCGGACTGAATGCTCCGGAGGCCGTGGTAACCGAGCACGCCTGGAATCCCGGCAGCCTGCTCATCATGCACTCGGACGGGCTTTCCACTCGTTGGGACTGGAACGATTTTTCCGATCTGGCGCGCGAAGCCCCTGAAATAATCGCGCAGCGGCTCATGCGAAAACTCGGCAAACCCGACGATGACGCAACTGTCGTCGTGGCGAGGAGTTCGGCCCAATGAATGGCGAAGCACAAACTCCCGTCGCGGCCGAGAGTCCCGTTGAGACCATCCGTATGTTGCAGGACGAATTGGCGCTCACCAATCGTGAAGTAATGGCTCTCACGATGGAGTTGGAAACGCGTTTGGAGCAATTGAGCGCGGCCGAGGAGCGCTTTCGGCGCCTGGCGGAAAACGCGCCGGATACGATTTACCGTTACGAGTTGCGCCCGGCGCCGGGGTTTACTTTCGTCAACACCCGCGCGTCGACGATGACAGGATATTCGATCGACGAGTTCTACCGCGATCCCGATTTGTGGAAGAAGATCGTCCATCCGGACGATCTGCCGCTGATCGAGCCGGTCCTGCAGGGCGACCGCGTAAACGATGAAGGAATCATCCTGCGTTGGATTGGCAAGGAAGGCTCGCTCATGTGGATCGAGCAACACCACAACGTGGTTCGGGATCAAAGCGGCCAGATCGTCGCCGTCGAATGCATCGCGCGCGACATCACCGAGCGAAACAAACTCGAGGAAATGCTGCGCCATTCGCAGAAAATGGAGGCCATGGGGCGCCTGGCGGGCGGAGTGGCGCACGATTTCAACAATCTCCTCACCGTAATTCTCGGTTACTCGAACGTTCTCAGTGATCGACTCCCGGCGGACGATCCGCTTCGCAAACCGCTCGACGCGATTCAACGAGCTGGTCAGCAAGCCGCGTCACTCACCGGTCAGCTTCTGGCTTATAGCCGCAAACAGGCGCTCCAGCCTCGAGTCCTGGACCTTAGCGCACTGATCGGCGAAATCAATGACATGCTCGAGCGGCTGATTGGTGAGGACGTAAGCCTGGCTGTCATTCAGGACGGCGCCTGCCACGTGAAGGGCGACTCCGGGCAGCTCACTCAGGTGGTGATGAACCTGGTGATAAATGCCCGCGACGCCATGCCGCACGGCGGAAAACTGACCGTCGAAGCGCGCTGCGTTTTAAGAGAGAGCGAGGACATCGGCTGCCACACTTTTCGCGCCTCGGGACGATACGTGATGTTGGTGGTCAGCGATACGGGCTGCGGAATGACTCCCGAAGTTCAGTCGCACATTTTCGAGCCTTTCTACACCACCAAGGAGTTCGGCAAGGGGACTGGGCTGGGGCTCGCCACGATCTACGGAATCGTGCAGCAGCACGGCGGCTGGATCGACGTTTACAGCGAACTGGACCACGGCACTACGTTTAAGGTCTACATTCCCGAAGCGTCAAGCGAGACTCCGGCCACAGTTCCCGCGGCGTCCGTGACCGGGACGAAGCGTCTCGCGACCATTCTGGTTGCGGAGGACCAGGCCGCGATCCGCCTGCTTGCCGAGGACGTTCTTTCCGAGGCGGGACACCGGGTGATTACGGCGGCAAACGGCCGCGCGGCCCTGGAACTTGCGCAAGACCACACCGGTGCAATCGATCTTCTGGTTACCGATGTTGTCATGCCCGGCATGAACGGGCCGGAACTCGCCAGCCACCTGAATCGAGCCTGCCCGGGGCTATTGGTTCTGTACACCTCTGGCTACACGGATCACGCTCTTCTGCACGGCGGCGTAATCGAAACGGGGACGGCGTTCCTTCAGAAGCCTTTTTTGCCCCAGGACCTGTTAGCAAAGGTCGACGAGCTGTTGACGAGCAGCCCCCCTGAACCACAGTCTGACCCTTGCTCGTAACGAAGAAGACCGCGTCCCCGGATACGGATACCGGTCAGTAATACCAGTTCCTGAGCCGCACCTCGATCCCCGAACCCTCTAAAGCCTTCTGAAACGCAGCCGGATCGCTGCCCCTGTAATGGTACGGATAGACCACCGCCGGATGGAACGCCCGCACAGCCTCCGCGGCCTCCTCCGGAGTCATTGTGTACGGCAAATTCATCGGAATGAACGCGACGTCGATTTTCGTCAGAGCCTTCATCTCCGGAATGCCCTCGGTATCGCCGGCGATATAGAATCGCTTGCCGCCGTAATGCAGAACGTAGCCGTTTCCCCGGCCCTTGTCGTGATAGAACTTGCCGGGCGAGGGACCGCGCTTCAGGTTGTACATCGGTACCGCCTGAATCCGCCAGTCCTGCCAGATCATCGATTCGTTATTTTTGACCGTCCGAACATTATTAATGGCCTCGTATACCGCATATGGCCCCATGATCACGGTATCCGGCTTGCTGAGTTTGTGGATCATCGCCTCGTCCATATGATCGCCATGAATGTCGGTAATCAGAATCAGATCGGCCTTGGGCAAACCGTCGTAGTTGCCCTGACTCCACGGATCGACGTGAATCACCCTGCCGCCGCCTTCAATCATCATGCTGGCGTGATGAATCACGGTGATCTTAACAGGTCCGGCGCTCGTGGCAAACTCCTCCACCGGCCGCTGCGGTTGAGCGAACGCGGCGGCAACGGCGAGGAGCAGCAGTGCTGAACTGAGTCGCATAGTTACAGAATACCGTTGAGCGTCGCGCTTTCAGGCGCTACAGCCGGTTCGCCTATTCGATGCGGAAAGCTGCCATCTTGTTGACCCCCTCCACCACCCACTGACCGTTACCAATCCTCTCAGCGTTCAAACCGGTGGCACCCGATTGGTTGATGTACATATTAATTCCCTGATTGATCAGGTCTTGCGTAGCGGCGACAAACCAGTAACGGGTTCCCGAGTGCCACTGCGGGTTTGCTCCTATGCCCTGGTTGTCACCGAATCCTCCGACAATAGCGGTGTTTCCATCGGCAGAAAGAGCTGTCGACGCTCCAAACGTGGCCAAACCGATGGCATCGGAAGGGACGAGTTTGTTGCCCTGTTGCGTCCAGGAGTTGTTCGTGCGCGTGAAGTCCAGGCTGCGCCGATGCCGGACGCGTCGTTCGGCGCCCCGGAAAGGAGCTTGTTTCCATCTGCGGAAAGCGCGACTGTTCCACCCTGGCTGGGGCCATTGCCGATAGCGCCAGAGCCAACGAGTTTATCGCCCTGCTGGCTCCAAACATCATTCGTACGCGTGAACACCCAGACTGCGCCCGTCAGGTTCGTGTCATTGGAAGCGCCGATTGCCACAGGCTTTCCGTCGGCTGAACTGGCGATTGTCGGCCCAGGTGCCTGCAACGATGGTGTTGCCATCCGCGGAGAGGGCGAGGGGCCCGACCTCGGTCCAGTCGAAGCCTGCGTCGATATTCGGCTGCTGGCTCCAGGTGCCGTTGGCGCGGGTAAAAACCGCAAGTGTTTTTGTAAGACCGTTGGGGGCTTGCGGATCGCTCCTGGTGGCGAGAATTAATGCGGTGTTGCCATCCCCGGAAAGCACCACGCTGCCATTCAGCAAGACATTTCCCTGTTGGTAAAACTGGCCCGCAGCGTTTGCTGCCGGGACATAAATCAGCACAACGGCTATCAATAGGCGGAAAATAAAACGGGGTTCGAATAGAATTGCCATGCCCGAATCGAGCCTCTGACACAAGTCTATATCCTGGACGTACATGCCTGCTTCGGAGCCGGTAAAGCATAAACCACCGCGAACGGCAATTTACGTGCCCAGAAAAAAGCCGGAGCACACGATGTTACGCACTTCGACGGCTTGGTTACTCGGACTGGTATGTTTGTCGCCTTTTGCAGTAGGGCAGGTGCATGACGCCCGCATCGATAAGCTTGAAAAGGATACGGCACAACTCAAGGCCACTGTTGCGGAGCAGGACCGCAGAATCAATGAGTTGCAGAACACTGTCAAGGCCTTGCAAGCAGCTCTTACGCCCGCGCCAAAGCCGATCCCGGCGCCCACGCCACTCTGGCAGGAGCCATCGAATTGGAACTTGATCCAACCTGGAATGCCAGAAGCGCGGGTGGTGGAGATTCTGGGGCCGCCGACCGGCGTGGACGCGGATACCGACGTGCGAACCTTACGTTATGAGACCGGGTCGTCCGCAACGCGAATTCTGAAGGGCAGCGTAACGCTGACGGACGATCGCGTTACCTCTGCGCAGCCGCCGAAGTTCTAACAGCAGCACCATCCTGCCTCCTTTCTACGCTTGATGCGGCGGCTGTCGTCGAGCACGAACCTGCGCTTCCCCAACTCTGTTTATTTTTCGTTGGAACGTGGAGGGCGTTCCAAATCGTACAACCGTTTCGGAGGCTAGGATGGACATCCAGGACGCTCAAAGCGAAGTGCGGTTTGTTTACATTGGCGGCTTTTGGGGCCAGCTTGTCTCGTCCGTAATCTGGCTGGCGTCCGCAGCGCTAGGCACTTGGGCCACTCCAAAAGCTTCCATTCTGGCGGCCGTCATCGGGGGATTTTTTATCTTCCCCCTCACGCGCATGCTGCTGCGGCTGTCGGGTCATTCCGCAGGATTGAGCAAAGAGAACCAGTTTAATAGCCTGGGGATGCAGGTGGCGTTTGTGCTGCCGTTTTCAATGCTGCTTCTCATACCCGTCGGTCACTACAACTTAAACTTGTTTTTTCCGGCTCTGATGGTCCTCCTGGGAGCGCACTATTTGCCATTCAGTACTCTCTACGGGATGCGCATGTTCCTGTTCCTTGCGGGAATTCTCATCGCTATGGGTGTCGTAATCGCACGCTATTTTTCGGACATTTTCAGCCTGGGCGCCTGGGCCGCCGCACTGGCGCTATTCATTTTCGCCTGGATAGGACGCTCCATCGCGGTGGGTGAGGCCAGAACACACGTGAAAGCCGGCGTCGAAGGCAGGAATTGACTCCTTTCCATTCCTGGGCTTCCGATCTTTACGAATCGCCAGACATGTCAATCCTGCCGCAGCAGGATCATTGGATCAACAGCCAGCGCCTTTTGCGCTGGAATCCACGCAGCCGCGAGCCCCAGCACAAGCATCGTGAGCACGACGCCGCCCAACACCAGCGGATCGTTTGGCGACGCCTGGTACACGATGTGCGAGAGCACCCTCGTTGCCAGGACGCCAAGCAGCAAACCCGCGGCGGAACCCAGCGACAGCAATACAAAGGCTCGCCACAACGCCGCGCGCAGCAGTTGCTTTCGCCGTGCGCCCAGCGCCATGCGAATTCCGAGTTCACGCAGCCGTTTGCTGACGGTATAGGAGGCCATACCGAAGATTCCCGTCACTGCCAGCATTGCGCCGAGCAGCCCGAGCACGCCGAGAGCCACGGCAGCCACCCGTGCGGCAAACAACGCGGAGCCCATTTCCTGGTTCCACGGTTTTATGGCGAAAGGCAACCCGGCATCCAGTCCGTGCATTGCGCGCTCGAGGACCCGGGAGATCTGTTCCTTGTCGCGCGCCGAGCGCACCAGCAGCCAGGTGCCGCTCGACTGCTGCTGCAGAAATGAATAGAACATTGCGGGTTGCTGGTCCTCTGTGAGCGTCCGGTATTTCCCGTTTTCCACCACGCCAACGACTTCCGCCCGCGTTCCACCCCAGAACTTGAAATGCCCACCGACCGCTTTGTCCACGGACCCAAAGACCTTAAGCGCAAATTCTCGGTTCACCAGAGCCACTTTCGGCGCGTTACTGTCGTCGTGCAGCGTCAGGTTTCTTCCCGCCAGGAGGGTCGTTCCTGCAGCTTCCAGGTAGCCTGGCGAGATGTTGTAATTCATGGCATCCGCGGCCACGTTGGTTGGCCGGTAATCGGTCGTGCTATCGGTGTAAACATAGGAGTCGCCGCCGCCGATGCCCAACGGCACGTGGGATATATAGCCCGCAGCCGTCACGCCGGGAATGGCGGCTGCCGCCTCCAGCATTCGCCTCTGCATCCGTGGAATCCGGTCGTCGGTGTAGCCGGCCATGTGCAGGTCGCTCTGTAGGAGCATCACGTTCTGGGGCACAAAACCGAAATTGCTGTGGAGAGATCGCGCCAGGCCGCGTACGGCCACCAGCGAGGATGTCACCAGCACCGCACAGATTGCAATCTGCACCGCTAGTAGAACATCCCTCACCGCGAACTTCCGCTGTCCGTCGACTCGTGAGGCACCGGTGCGAATCACCTGCCACGGATCCGCTCGCATGACCTGCCGCACGGGCGTCATCCCGAACAGCAGTCCGCTGACCAACGCCAGCACCAGCGCCACAATATACGTACCAGCGTCGGGGTTCACGGGCACGTTGATCGGAATATCCGGAATCGGCTGCCAGGCACTCAGCACGTGCAGAATCCCTATGCCTCCTGCGAGTCCCAAGGCTCCCCCGGCAAGCGAAACCAGCACCGCGGTCATCAGCATCTGCCGCAGGACCAATCCGCGAGGCGATCCAAGCGCTAACCGGAGTGCTGTTTCCTTCGCGCGATCTGCCGCCCACGCGGCAAACAAGCTGCCCAGGTTGGCGCACGCCGCCAGCAGAATAAGTCCCGCCAGCAGTGTCAGGCCCAGCATGAAGGCCCGGGCTGGTCCTCCGAGCATGTCACCCACGAGCCCCGGACGCGCCAGTGTGAACTTAATGCCATCATCATCTGTTGGGTAGGTTTTGGTCAGCCACGTTCCAAGCGCATTCAGGTCCGCCGCCGCCTGCGCCGCCGTCAAACCAGGCTTCAGCCGCCCCAATACGAACCCGGAGTGGTTGCCGCGTGCCTGTAGTGCGTTGTAGCCCTCGACAGCGGGCTGCTCGACCATCGGAATCCAAAGCGCCGGCGCAAAGAACAGCTCGGTACCGCGAAACTCCGGCGGCGCTACTCCGATGACCGTAAAGGGATGTTTATTGATCTGCAACATCCGGCCCACCACGGCAGGATCGTCATGAAAACGGCTACGCCAGTATGCGTAGCTCAGTACGGCATAAGGAGCGCTGTTGGGGCCGCGCTCATCGTCGGCGTGAAAGAATCGGCCCAGATAGGGCTGAATACCCAAGGTGTCGAAGTAGTTTCCACTCGCCAGGTACGGCCACGCCGTCGCCGGATAACCGCCGGTGTCCACCCCGACGGGACCCACGATGTCGAAGGACAGCAGGCTCTCAAACGTGCGGTTCTTATCCCGAAGATCGACATAGTCGGGATACGACTGTGATGGGTACTGGAAACGTTGCACCATATAGAGATTCCGCGCGTTCGGCACATTCACGGGCCGCAGCACCAGTGCGTTCAGCACGCTGAACACAACCGCGTTCGCGCCAATCCCGAGCGCCAGTGTGAGGATCGCGGTCACCGCAAATCCCGGCGACTTCCTCAACTGCCGCAATGCCACTTTCAGGTCGTTGGTCATTAGGGCCTTCTGGCAGCAAATACGATGACGCCCGGCACATAGTTCCCCTTGATTCAGCGATCTATGTCTTTTATGAATGCCAACCGCCTATTCCTGGCGGAGCGCCGCGAGACCGGTGATAGTAAAAGGAGGATGGCGGCGGCAAGGATTGTGATCAGTTGCGGCCAAGGACCAGATCCGGTCTGCGTTTCGCAGTCGAAGTGTGCACGTATTGGCTCGCGCGTTCGGTGAGCCGGTGAGGTGGAGTCGGAGCAACAATCATGAAGCGCGAAGTTGAGGCGTCGAGCGAATTCCGCGCGGAGGTGTTGTTGGAATCGTCAATCGCTACGATTCGCGACGTACACTGCCGAGGGAGTTGCAAGGGGCTCAGCGCCGAAGAGTGCGCTGCGAGAACGGAACTTGTGTTCCCGTATCGTGGCGCTTTTGTACGCCATGTCGGGCGCGACAAAGCGGTGGCGGAGGCAAACCAGGTCCTGTTCTTCAATGCCGGCGACGCGTATCGGGTGAGCCATCCTGTCGCGGGCGGGGATGCAAGCCTCTCGATCGCTATTGGTGAATCGGAGTTGCGCGAACTCGCTGGGCGAGGTCTTCTGCACGGGAGGGCGCAGGTCGCGTTTCGCAAACAGCGGATGAGGGTGGATGCGCGGGTTCAATCTCTCGCGGCTTTGTTGCGGCATCGGATGCGCCGGAACTTTGCCGGAACTCTTGAAGCGGAGAGCGTCGTGTTGGCGCTGGTGAGACGCGCGGTTGGGCTTCGGACGCAGCTCGATGCGAGCGGCGGCATGGGCCGGCAACGTTTTGCGGATCGGGCTAAGCTCGCGCTGACGAGCGATCTGTCGCGGCGATGGACGCTGCGGGATGTAGCTTCGGAGGTGGGATGCTCTCCAGTCTATTTGACGCAGATATTTCAGCAGGTGGAAGGCCTTCCTCTTTATCGATATCACCTGCGGTTGCGGCTTGCGCGGGCGCTCGATCTTCTCGCGGAATATGAGGACCTGACCGAGTTGAGCCTGGAGCTTGGTTTTTCAAGCCACAGCCATTTCAGCGCCGCGTTTCGCGCGGTATATGGCAGTACGCCTTCGGATTTCCGGCGCTCTGCGTCGCGCCGCTAGAACGATCTAAAGATTTTGACAGCGCTGGTCTTCGCGGGCGTGCGATTCTGAACGCACTATGACCGATCAGACACGGAAGGCTGAAGAGTTTCGGGCGCTGCATGTGCCTGGGGAACCGCTGGTTCTTTTCAATGTTTGGGATGCAGGAAGCGCGAAGGCGGTAGCGAACGGCGTCGCCAAGGCTCTGGCTACCAGCAGTTGGTCTGTTGCACATGCGAACGGATTTGAGGACGGCGAACAGATGCCGCTGACCTTGGCGATCGACAATCTGCGGCGGATCGTAATGGCGACGGATCTGCCCGTGACCGTAGATCTGGAGAGTGGATACGGTGATGCGCCGGAGGTCGTCGGGGAGACGATCAGGCTTGCGATTGAGGCGGGCACTGTGGGGTGCAACCTGGAAGATAGCTTTCCGGCGACTGGGAAGCTGCGGGAGGTCGCGGACCAGGCGGCTCGATTGCGGCAGGCTCGCGCGGTGGCGGATGGGACGACGGTCCACTTTTTCATCAACGCTCGTACGGACGTGTTTCTTCAGCATCCGCGTGAGGAGCACGGGGATGCCATGGTGGAAGACGCGGTCGCGCGGGCTTGTGCTTATGCCGAGGCCGGCGCGGATGGGCTTTTTGTTCCTGGATTGGCGGATGTTGGGTTAATCGCACGCATTGTGGATCGATGTCCGCTTCCGATTAATGTCATGGTGGATGATGCGACCCTGCCCCTAGCGGTACTTGCGCGACATGGCGTTGCCAGGGTGAGCCATGGGCCGCGCCCGTTCTTGGCGGCGATGAAGGCGCTGGAGAATTTTGGCGCCGATTGATGTGCAGTGATTTGATTCCGGTGCTGGTCGAAAACCGCGATTGAACTGCAAGGCCGTACCGCCGGCCTCAGCCGGCCATGGGCAGCCTGGAGGCTGTGTTACCGCGGTTTTGTCGATGGCGACAGGTTGAAACCTGCTTCTTCGGTCTATTGTTGTTGCTGCTGTTGTTGAACGTCGACGGGATCGGGTTTGGCAGGTTCTTCCCACTGGGGTGCGACGCTCAACTCGATCTCGGGCGGCGATGGCGCATCGGAAAGGGTCACGAGAACGGAGACCGCGAGTTCGCTGGCCGCGCTGCCTTTGAATATCCCTTTGGTTGGGGGAACGTCGGCATAGTCGCGGCCGATTGCGGTGCGAATGTGCCGGTCACCGGCTAACAAGTTATTGGTGGGATCGAACCCTACCCATCCCAGGCCCGGCAAGAGCGTCTCAACCCATGCGTGACTGGCCCCTTCCGAGGAACGATCGGGGGTCTGAACGCGCGGATACAAATATCCGCTCACGTAGCGGCACGGAATCTTCACCAAACGCACCAGCGCTATCATGATGTGCGCGAAGTCCTGGCAAACCCCTTTTCTCGCTTCAATGGCGTGATCGATGGGCGAGTCGACTCGGGTCGCTTTCGGGACATAGTCGAACCAGGCGTGGAGGGAAGCGTTCAATTCCCGCAAAAACGACAAGGGATCATCACGACGTTCGACACGCAGCTCAGCGATGAGGCGCTCGAGTGCCGTGCTTCGATGGGCGAACTGACTCGGCATCAGCATTTCCCAATAATCGCTGCTTGCAACGAGGGCATCCAGTTCATCCCATGCTGCTCCATCCAGAGCCGCGGGCGGTTCATCCTGGCTTTGCACTTCCACGAGCGATTCAGCGATGATGCGAAGCTGCGTGTGCTTGCCGGGGACGTCGAAGTGATGGACGCTGTTGCCCATGTAGTCGCGGTACGAACTAACATGGGCGCGCGGATCCACCCGAAGCTGAAAGCTGAGGCAACGCTGCGAAGCCTCAGTGCGGGGATGCATGCGCACTTCCATGAGGCTCTCGCTCACGGGCGCGTCGTAGCGAAACTGAGTGATGTGTCGAATGGAGTAAAACATCAGGCGTTGAGAGCGGCCTCCACAGGATAGGTGATGTAGGTCTGGTAGAGCGAGTTGTACACCTGCAGACACTGGCGCCGCACAGTGTCGAGATACGATTGCAGGCCTGCGCTCATGATCTCGTCCATCTGGCCGTATGCCAGGGTGGCCTGCATACGGCCGACGATTCGCTCGACGCGCGATGCGCGGCGGCTGGAGGCTTCCTCTCCGATCTGTTTCAACGATGTCGCCAACGCATCGGCGGCAAACCGAATGGAGTGCGGAAAAACCGGGCTTAGCACCAGAAACTCAGCGATGCGGTCCGGACGCAAGTCGGCTGTATAGGCCTTGCAATAGGCTTCGAACGCCATGCAGGATTGCAGCAGACCGATCCACTCCAAAGTCTCGAGATCGACCTGCGTATCGTTGTGGAAGGCCCGAAAATGGACGCTAACGAGGGTTGAGACCGCGGCGGCGCGTTCCAGATAGCGGCCAGCCTGAATGAACTGCCACCCCTCGCCGTGCGTCATCGTCGAGTCGGTCACGCCCTGGAAAAGGTAGGTGCCTTCCAGAATGGACTGCAGGAAATCGCGAACATCGCCCTTGTGGTTGGTATTCTTCACCGCGTGGAACAGGCGATTCAACTGCTCCCACATTTCGGAGCTGACCTGTTCGCGCACTTGACGGGCGTTATCGCGGGCGGCCGTGACGCACGAGACGATCGACGACGGATGGGCGGCGGCCTGGATCAACGGCTTCACGACATCGTCGGCAGCCCAGTTCTCGACGTCCTCGATGCCGAGCGACTTGAGAACACGCGCCCAGTGGCTGGCATCGGTTCCGGCGCCGCGTTCGAGCATCAGGTAGAGCTGCGCGTTCAGCACGCGGGCGGTGTGTCCGGCCCGCTCCAGGTAACGGCTCATCCAGAATAGACTGTCGGCAACGCGGGAAAGCATCAGTGCAACACCCAGGTGTCCTTGCTACCACCGCCTTGCGAGGAATTCACCACCAGCGACCCTTTGCGCAGGGCCACACGCGTGAGGCCGCCCGGCACGACGGTCACCTTATCGCCGAACAAGATGTAGGGACGCAGATCGACGTGGCGAGGCTGGATGGTTCCATCGATGATGCAAGGGGCCCGAGAGAGGAGGATCGTCGGCTGTGCGATGTAATTCCGCGGATCGGACTCGACGTGACGGCGGAACTCCTCGCGCTGCGCGGCGGTGCTCTGGGCCCCGATCAGCATCCCATAGCCACCCGATTCGCCAACGGCTTTCACAACAAACCGGTCGAGATTCGCGAGGACGTGCCGGCGCTGGGACGTGTTGGACATCTGGAATGTCTCCACATTGTTGAGAACCGGGTCCTCGCCCATGTAGTAGCGGATGATCTGGGGCACATAGGCATAAACAGCCTTGTCATCCGCGACTCCGGTGCCGAGGGCGTTGGCCAGGCTGACATTGCCAGCGCGGTAGGCGTTGAAGAGTCCAGGCACGCCGAGCGAGGAGTCGGCGCGGAAGGCCAGCGGGTCCACGAAGTCGTCGTCGATGCGTCGATAGATGACGTCGACGCGGCGCAGGCCGGTGGTGGTCCGCATGTAGACGACATTGTCGTGAACCACGAGGTCGCGACCTTCGACGAGTTCGACGCCCATTTGCCGCGCGAGGAAGGCGTGCTCGAAATACGCCGAGTTGTAGACGCCGGGTGTCAGGAGCGCGATGGACGGCTCCAGGCATCCCTGGGGAGCCAGCGAGCGCAGCGTGGCCAGCAACGCCTGGCTGTAATGTTGAATCGGCTGCACGCCGCATTTCCGGAACAAATCCGGAAAAATCCGTTTCATCACCTGGCGGCTGACCAGCATGTAGGAAACGCCGCTGGGAACCCGGAGGTTGTCTTCGAGCACGACGAACTCTCCGGAGGTTGTCCGTATCAGATCGGTGCCGGCAACGGTGACGTAAGCATCGCGCCGCACCTGGAGACCGCGCATCTGGCGGCGGAAGTGTCTACAGCTATGGACCAGCTCGCGCGGGACGACGCCATCATTCAGGATGCGGCCCTCGTGATACAGGTCCTTGAGGAAGAGATTGAGAGCGGTGATTCTCTGGACGAGTCCCCGCTCGATGCAGGCCCATTCCGCTGCGGTGAGAATTCGCGGCAGCAGGTCGTTGGGAAAGATGCGCTCCGTTCCCTCCTCGCGGCCGTAGACCGTGAAGGTGATGCCTTGATGGAGGAAGGACTGATCGGCTATTTGCTGGCGGCGACGTAATTCATCGGCGGGTAGTTCGAGAAGCGCATCGTACACGTGGCGGTAATGCGGGCGCACGCTACCGGCGCCGTCAAGCATCTCGTCGTAGGCTTGATCCAATTCGTATTGTCGAAGAAACGCCGGTAAACCCGGCCCGCCTGCTATGCCTGTCATCTTCCTCGTTGCTCCTCTTCGAACGGGGAAGGAAGTCGTGACTGGAAGCTAGTGTATCACTGCTTCCGGGAAGACCTATGCGTTTCTACTGTCCGCCGAAGGGCCATAGATGGCGGGGACGGAAGCGCCCATCGGCCGCAGGTATGCCGACAATTGGCCGCGATCGTGGATAGCGTCGAAGAGGATGAACCACAAGAACTGTCCGACGGGCTGTTCCGATACAACCTTGCCGTTGTAGTAGAACTGAGCGACCCGCTTCCAGGAGTCTTCATCCATCTTCGAGACAGCATCGGTCAAGTCGTTCGAGAGTTGCTCGAAGAGCCGCAACATCTCGTCGAGCGGTGGAGGCGGCTCGACCTTCCACTCGGCTTTGAATTGAGTGGCGGCATCCAGGCATGATTTGAGTTCGTTCGTGAGCGTCCATATCACCTGTTCCGCCGACGGCGAGCGATCATGCGGCTTATAGCCGAGCCGGTCGGCTGGAATTGCCTGCAGAACGCGGAGGAAGACTGGAAGTTCCGCCTTTCGACGTTCAATGTAGAATTCGCGTAATGTCATATGCACCTCTTCTCCACTTGCTTTCCAGCGGGCGCTCGCAACATCATGAGTATAACCCATGACGAGAGCGGCAACCAAACCATATGGCGATCGCTAAAGACTTCCGCTTCATCGGGCGGTTGTGCCTGGACTTCGCCCAGACCGGCGATATGGGATTTGGAACCCGCTTTGAACGGCTCACTTCGCCCGCGGAGCTGCAACGATGGCTGTCACTCAGCGCGCTGCAGCTTTCGACGGTGAAGATCACGGCTAACGATCTCGAACGCGCTAAGAAGCTGCGGGGAGCGATTTGGCGAGCCGCCGAAGCCGTTCTCTCGAACGCGGCTCCGGCGGGCGCCGACATTCGCCTGATCAATGGCATCGGCGGCGGTCCTTGCCTGGCGAGGGAGCTCGATTCGGAAGCGAGAGCGATGCGCTGGCGGCGGCCCACTGCGGCCGCGGCGTTCGCGACTATCGCGCAGGATGCTGTCCTGCTCTTTGGAGACGAGGTTCAGCGCGGGCGACTCCGCCGCTGCGAGAATTCGGGTTGCCGGGCGATATTCTATGACGACTCACGACCCGGCCTGAGGCGCTGGTGCGCATCGAACCGCTGCGGCGACCGGGTTCGCGCCCGGCTTTACCGCGAGCGTCGACGGCAGTGAGCGTCAGCCCTTACGCAGCGATGGCAACGTCGGCAGGTCCTTGATGTTCCAACCGCCGCCCAGCGCTTTGATGAGAAGCACGCTCGCGTCCATGCGCCGGCGTTGGATATCGATCTCATTGCGCTGGTTCGTCAGGGCGGTGGTTTGGGCGGTTATCACTTGCAGATAATTGTCCACTCCGCCCTGATATCGATTGATGAAGATCTGGAGCGCCTCTTCGGCTGAAGCGACGGCGCTGCGTTGCTGCTTCTCTTCGTTCTCCAGAATGCGCAACGCGGCGAGGCTGTCTTCGACTTGCTGAAACGCCGTCAGCGTCGTTTCGCGATAATTTGCGACCGCTGCGTCGTACGAGGCGACGGCGGCATCAGAACCGGCATGGCGGCGTCCCGCATCGAATAGCGTCTGCGCGAGAGATGGGCCGACAGCCCAGAAACGGCTCGGCCAGTTCAGCCAGTTGAGAATCGAGCTGCCTTCGATACCGGCTGAGGCGCCCAGGGTCACCGTCGGAAAGAATGCCGCACGCGCAATTCCGATCTGTTCGTTGGCTTCCTCGATGCGGCGCTCGGCCGCGGCTACGTCGGGACGGCGCTCCAGGAGCTGCGAAGGCAATCCGACCGGTACGGCGGGAGGCGTAGTCCCGAGCGGCGCCGCAGCCAGGCTGAATTGCGCCGGCGGCTTGCCGAGCAGAGTGGCAATGGCGTGTTCGTACTGCGCGCGCTCGACGCCGATGTCGGTCTGCTGTGCGGTCGCGGTATCGAACTGAGTTTGCGCCTGCGCAACGTCGGATTTAGGCACTGCCCCGCCCTCGAAGCGGTTTTGCGTGAGCCGCAACGCGTCTGAATACGCCTTTACGGTGTCGTCGAGGAGCTGCTTCTGAGCGTCGGCGGCTCGCAGCTCAAAATAATCGTACGCGAGCTCCGCCTGAATGCTCAGGGTGGCGGTTGCGAGATCGGCGGCTGTCGCCTGTGCTTCCTCGCGCGCCGCGTTCACGGTACGCCGCACGCGACCCCACAGGTCGACCTCATACGACAGATCGAATGGCAACGTGAAGTCGCCGGTAGACGATGGCCGCAGCGGGAAATAGGGGCGATTTGCGGATTCGCGGACGGACGCAATGCCCGGGGTTGTGGAAATCGTGGGGAATTCGGAAGCGCGATTGAAGCGAATCAGGGCGCGTGCCTGGCGGAAGCGCGCTTCGGCGATTTTCAGATTCTGGTTTCCGGTCACGGCCTGTTCTTCGAGCGCGGTCAGTTGGGGATCAGCGAAAGCTTCCCACCAGTTCGGAGGCAAGGCCGGTGCGCCGGGTTGCGCGAACTTCCAGTCCTTCGTCTCTTTGAAGCTGTCCGGTGGCGCTTCCTTGAAAGCAGCCGGCACCTGCACATCGGGCTTCTTATATTTCGGGCCAACCATGCAGCTTGACAGCAGGAATGCCGCTGCGATGAGAGCCGCCCGGATATGATGCTTCATTCTGCCTCCTTCGCCGCCAGTCGAATCGGCGCGCCGCTTTCGAGGGAATCGGAAGGATCGAGGATGATCGAGTCGGAGGCCCGCAAGCCCGACACAATCTCGACATTCGCACCGTAATCCCGGCCGATGGTCACCGGGACAAGGTCAGCGCGGCTGCCGTGCACCACGCCGACTCGCAAGCCTTCGCGCCGGAACAGAAGCGTGTTGGCGGGGATGGTGACGGAGCGGATGGTCAAGGGAAGTTTGAGATGAACCGATATGTATGCTCCGGGCAGGAGCAATCCTTCGGGATTGTCGACATCCACCTCCGCCAGCAAGGTACGCGATGACGGGTCGATGGCGCTCGAGTTTCGCGCCAGACGTCCGTGAAACACGCGCCCGGGGTACTCGTCGAGGGTGAGCGTCGCGGTCGCACCCGGACGGGCAGCGTGAGAGTAGACTTCGGGAACCGGGACGAACACCCGCAGAGTTGCAATCGACGCGAGATGGAACAACTCTTTGCTCTGCGCCGCGGAGCCGGCATCGATCAGCGCGCCGATGTCGGTACTGCGAGCCGTGATGACGCCATCAAACGGCGCGTACACCTTCTCGAACGACTGCAATTGCTCGAGGCGCCGCACATTGGCGGCGTTCGAATCGACGGTGGCTTTCTGGGCGTTCATATTTGCGACCGCCTGATCGGTCTCCTGTTTTGAGACGGAGTTGCTTTTCAGCAGAAACTGCCAGCGGTCGGCGGTGGTTTTCGCGAGATCGTAGTTGGCGTTGGCGGTGACCAGTTGCGCCTGGGCCTGCTGCAGTTGCTGATCGACTTCCGGCGTTTCGATCTCGGCGAGCAGGTCGCCCTTCCTGACGCGGGCTCCGATGTCGAAATACCAACGCGCGAGATAGCCGCTGGTGCGGGCGTAGATAGGGGAATCGGTGAAGGCCTGGGTGTTACCCGGCAGGACGATTTCCTGTACCGGAGCTGCGAGCTGGGGATGAACCACACGCACGATGGGCGTCGCCGCCTGTTCGGTGTTGTGCGCGAGCTCGGCGCTCGCCGCCGTCCGCGCTTGAATTCCATTGTGGATCCCAAATCCCAGGGCTCCCGCGGCGGCCAGCGCGAAAATGACTGGACTGAGCCAGCGCTTCACGTGCGTGTTTCTCAGTTTCGGGCTTGTTTGTAGGTTCTGGTTTTCTTCGGTTGTCATGATGTTCTCCGATTGATCGGGGCATCTTCTTCTTCCGCAGTCTTCGTGAATTCGCGGACGCGAGAGCCATGCACGATTGCGAACACCGCGGGTACAAATGCCAGGGTTGCCAGAGTCGCGCAGATCAGGCCTCCGATGACGGCGCGTCCAAGCGGGGCGTTTTGCTCGCCGCCTTCTCCCAGTCCCAGCGCCATCGGAATCATGCCGATGATCATGGCCAGGGCGGTCATTAGCACGGGACGGAAGCGCGTGGCGCCCGCTTCGATGGCTGCTTCCAACGCGTCGCCGTGTTCGGCAAGCCGATCCTTGGCGAATGCGACTACCAGGATGCTGTTCGCCGTGGCCACGCCCATACACATGATGGACCCCATCAGCGCTGGAACACTGAGAGTCGTTCGCGTGAGGAACAGGAACAGCACGATGCCGGCGAGAGCGGCCGGCAGAGCGGTGATAATCACAAACGGGTCGAGCCAGGACTGGAAATTCACGACGATCAGCAGATAGACGAGGACGATTGCGAATCCCAATCCCGCCAGCAGGCCGATATAGGATGTCCGCATGGTGTCCAGTTGGCCACGTACCGTGATGAAGCTGCCGCGCGGGAGGGATTTGCGATTGGCGTCGACGATTCGGGAGATATCGCGGCCGGCTGCACCCAGGTCACGATCCTGCACGGCGGCGTAGAGATCCACAACACGGCGGATGTTGTAGTGGTTCAGCACCGCCATTTCGTTGGAGCGCGAGATGGATGCGACGTCGGCCAGGATCTCGGGCCGCGGCGCGGCAGGAGCGTTGATCGGAATGTTTTGCAGATCCTGCAACGATTGGATCGCGTACTGCGGAGTCTGTTCGACGAGGTTGTAGCTCACGCCGTTCTGCCAGTTCAGGAAGAAGGTCGGCGTCACCTGGAAGCTGCCGCTGAGCGAAACCAGCAGGCTGTTGGCGACATCGCGCGGAGAATAGCCGCCCTCAGCCGCCTTCGTGCGGTCGACCGCGATGTGAAACTTGGGGTAGTCGAAATTCTGCTGCATGCGGGCGTCCACGACGCCCGGAACGTGGCGCATCTGCTCGAGAATATGGTCCGCAACCACGCGGTTGGCGTCGACATTTGCGCCGTCGATCTGGATGTCGACCGGTGCAGGCAATCCGAAATTGAGAATTTGCGTCACGATGTCGGCAGGCAGAAAGTAGAACGTCACGCCGGGGAATTCCTGCGGCAGCTTCTTGCGCAGGTCGCGGATATAGGCGGCCGTGGGATGGTGCTGCTCGCCGAGCGAAACGAAGATGTCCGCATCGGCGTTTCCAATCAGTCCGTTCGTGGAGCGCATGAAATTTAACTGGCTGACGGGGAAACCCATGTTGTCGAGAATGCTGCTGACCTCGGACCGCGGAATCTCGCGGCGAACGGAATCTTCCACGAAGTCGCAGAGTTTCGCGGTTTCCTCGATGCGCGTTCCGGTTTTGGCGCGCAGGTGCAGGATGAACTCGCCGGCATCGGTGTTCGGGAAGAAATCCTGACCGAGCCAGGGCACCAGGAAGAAAGTGCTCGCGCAAAGCGCAAGGAAGATCGTGACAAACGCCACTCGGCGGTACACGAGCGTGGTCAGCAGGAGCTGATAGGCGAGACGCAGCCGGTCGAACGCGCGTTCGAAGGTCCTTTGAAACCAGACCAGGGGATTTCGAGATTCGCGATTGGGGTGGCGCACTCTCAGCAGGTACATGGCGAGGGTCGGCACCAGGGTTCGGGACAGAATGTACGACGCGATCATCGCGAAGATTACCGCTTCCGCCAAGGGCACGAAGAGGTAACGCGCCACGCCCGAGAGGAAGAACATCGGAAGGAAGACGATGCAGATGCACAGCGTCGAGACTAATGCGGGGACCGCGATCTGGCCCGCTCCTTGATAGATCGCCTGGCGCAGATCCATGCCCGATTCGAGATAGCGCTCGATGTTTTCGATGGTGACCGTGGCGTCGTCGACGAGAATGCCGACTGCCAGCGCCAGGCCACCCAATGTCATGACGTTGATGGTTTCGTGCAGGAGGCCGAGGACAACCACCGAGCTAAGAATCGAAAGCGGGATCGATATCGCGATGATCAGCGTGCTGCGCCAGCTTCCGAGGAATATGAGGATCATCAGGCCGGTCAGACACGCGGCGATGATTGCTTCGCGAATGACACCGTTGACAGCGGCGCGCACAAAGATGGACTGGTCGCCCAGCGGTTGGATCTTCAACTCCGGCGGCAAGGTCGTCTGAATGCGCGGCAGAAGTTTGCGGATACCGTTCACCACGTCGATGGTCGAGGCATTGCCGGCCTTCAGAACCGTGACCAGCGCGCTGCGTTTTCCATCCTGACGCACTACATTGGTTTGCGGCGCGAATCCATCGCTCACCTGGGCCACGTCGCGGAGATAGATGGTGGCACCATTGGCGACCTTCACCGGGAGGTCGTTCAGTTCGGCTACGGTGCGTGGAGCGGCGTTCAGGTCGACGTCGTACTCGAACTGGTCGATCTTCGCCGTGCCGGAGGGAAGAACGAGGTTCTGCGCGTTGACTGCCGCCACCACGTCCGCGGGGGCGATTCCCTTGGCTTGCAGGAGCTGGGGGTTCAGCGAGACCATCACCTGGCGCTGCTTGCCGCCATAGGGAAATGGAACCGCCGCGCCCGGCACGGTGACCAGTTGGGTGCGCAGAAAATTCAGTGCGATGTCGTTGAGTTGAGATTCGGTGAGGCCGTTGCCCGAGAGTGCGAGCTGCAGAATCGGGACACTCGACGCGCTGAAGTTGATGATGAGGGGCGGCTGCGTTCCCGCGGGCAACTGGCGCAGAATCGTCTGGGACGCGGCGGTGACCTGCGCGTTGGCCGTATCGAGGCTGGCGCCGGGCTGCAGGAAAATCTTCACCACGGCAGCGCCATTCACGGTAGTCGACTCGATGTGCTGGATGTTATCGACCAGCGTGGTGAGGACGCGTTCGTAGACAGTCGTGATGCGCCCTTCCATTTCTTCGGGATTTAAGCCGGTATAGGTCCACGAGACGGCAATCACCGGAATATTGATATCGGGGAAGATGTCCGCCGGCATGCGCAGGATCATGACCGGACTGATGATCAGAATCAATAAGGCCAGAACGATGAACGTATAAGGCCTATTTAATGCAACTTTGATGATCCACACGTCGTAGATCCTCTCTACTGAGCGTTTAGATGGGTGAAATGGCGCAAGGAATCACAGTTAATTCAGCGAAGAGCTATCGGAGAAACCGATAGACTTGTAACATGGACCTGCGTCACCTCCGCTACTTCTGCGCCGTCGCGGAATATCAGGGATTCAGCCGCAGTGCGCGGGCGCTGCACGTATCGCAATCGGCCATCAGCGAACAAATCTCGGATCTGGAGCGAGAGCTTGGCGTCGCACTGCTGGTGCGCGGACGCCAAAAGACACAGCTCACGCTGCAGGGTGAGGTTTTTGTCCAGGAGGCGAAAAAGTTGCTGGCGGCGGCGGATCACGCGGTGGAAACGGTGCGAAGATCGGCGCGGGGTGAGATCGGGACACTGAACATCGGGTTCTTCAACGGAGGAACCGGTCCGGATGTGCCGTCGATTATCAAAGATTTCCGCCGGCTGCATCCGGGCGTTCGTGTTGGCGTTGTGGACATACTGCCCGGGCTGCAATCGAACGCCTTGACGGATGGAACGCTGGATGTGGGATTTACACGGCCGCTCGAAACGCCTTTCGATCAGCTTCTTCGCTCGGAGCTCTTGTATCTCGATCCCCTGGTCGCGGTGTTTCCCAAGGATCATCCGTGCGCGCCAGGGCCGGTGAATTTGAAAACACTATCTCGAGAGCGATTCGTACTTGTGGCGCGCGAATCGTCTCCGTCGTTGTTCGGGAGAATCCTGGCATTGTGTTCGGAGGCCGGATTCTCGCCGCACATCGTGAGCACGGGCGCGGCTTGGGCCAGCGTGGCCCTGCTTGTGGAAGCGGGCGAAGGAATCGCCATTCTGCCGAGCAACCTGCAGCACGGCGCATCCAGAAACCTGGCGTTTTGCCGGCTGACAAATCCGCGCGCGACGATTGGCCTCGTGATGGCGTGGTCACGTCAGCGGGAAGGTCCCGTGCTGCACTCGTTCCTCAGCCTGGTTCGCGGCTATAAGAGCTGGCCGCGAATCGACGGCGGGGCGGGCCGGCCGAAGAAGTAGAAAGGCAATATGATGGGCACAAGCATGAATAGACGACGGATGTTGTCTGAGTGCGCCGGGGGGTTTGCCCTGGCGGCTCTGGCGCCACGTTTCGCGTCCGCGTTCCAGACGCCGAGTCCGCAGCCTCTTGAAGACAGCCGCTATGGGCTGGTGGTCACGACCGAGTCCAATCCCTGGCGACAGGGGGCGATCTTAAAACCCGCGTTCAGTTTTGAGATGCTCAACCTCAATATCGAGCCGGAGAAAACGCTTCCGACCGGGGCAGCTATCGACGGATTCGGCGCCTGCTTCAACGAACTCGGCTGGACGTCGCTTCAGGCGCTCGGGGAGGCGGATCGCGAGAGCGTGTTGCGGGAGTTCTTCGATCCCGCAGCGGGAGCGCGTTTCACGTATTGCCGGATGCCGATCGGCGCCAACGATTTTGCGACGGAGGCCTACAGCTACGACGAGACCGACGGCGATTTCGACCTGAAGCATTTCAGCATCGACCACGACCGTCGGACGCTGATTCCGTTTATTCAGGCGGCGTTGCGGTACCAGCCGAAGCTGCGATTGTGGGCTTCGCCATGGAGTCCACCAAGCTGGATGAAGCGCAATCACTTTTACGCCGAGTCGAAGGCCTATCCGGGGCAGAAGGACAACGGCATCCGCCCGGACCAGGTGGGGCACGAAGGCGAGGATATGTTCATTCAGGACCCGCGCTACTTCGCAGCGTACGCTCGCTACTTCGGGCGCTTCATCGACGCTTATCAGGCCGAAGGAATCCGTGTCGGCATGGTGATGCCTCAGAACGAGTTCAACTCGGCGCAGAATTTCCCTAGCTGCACCTGGACGCCTGAGGCGCTTGCCCGCTTCCTGCACGACCTGGGTCCTGAGATGCAAAAACGCGGCGTCGATGTATTCTTTGGAACGCTCGAACGCGGCAATCCGAGAATGCTCGAAACCGTCATGGCGGACAAGGAGGCTGCTCGCTTCGTCAAGGGTGTCGGTGCGCAGTGGGCGGGAAAGAATGCCCTGCCGGCGATCCATGTCAAGTATCCCGGTCTAGTGATCTATCAATCCGAGCAGGAGTGCGGATTCGGCGAGAATAGCTGGGCGTACGCCGGTTATTGCTGGCACTTGATGAAGCATTACTTTCGAAGCGGCGCGACGGCGTACATGTACTGGAACATCTCCACCGCGAAGGGCGGCATGAGCACCTGGGGGTGGCCGCAGAACTCGCTGGTCAGCGTGGATCGGGCTGCGAAAACATTCCATTACAATCACGATTATTACCTGCTTAAACATGTCTCGCATTTTGTCGAGGTTGGTGCTCGCAGTTTGGCGGTGAGTGGGACTTGTGACGATGCGTTGGCCTTCAGGAATCCGGATGGCGGGTGTGTGGTGGTGGTGCGAAATGAGCTATCGCATCCGCAGTTGGTACAAGTGCAGGTGGGTGAGCGAGCTGTGGCGATCAACCTGCCGGCGGACTCGATCGGGACCCTGACGGTGAAAGCGGGCTAGCGGGCAGGCGAAACCGCCTGCCCCACCTTTGATATAGTGTTGCTGGAGCACTCCCGGCGGCGCTCTCCAAATCACGTGCAACTGTCGCGTCCCGTGATCTCCGGGACGTCGTTTGCGCAAAATGGAGGCGCATTGTGAGGCTTCATCCCGTAGACATAGCGATTATCTTCGCATTTCTATTCACTTCCGTCCTGGTCGGCTACTGGGTTTCGCATCGCGCATCACGCGACACCAAGGCCTATTTTCTGGGCGGCAACACTCTTCCCTGGTATGTCCTGGGCGTGTCAAACGCGTCGGGTATGTTCGATATCGCCGGCACCATGTGGCTGGTTTACCTGCTCTTCATTTACGGCATGAAGAGCGTGTGGATTCCATGGTTGTGGCCGGTATTTAATCAGATTTTCCTGATGGTGTACTTATCCGGGTGGTTGCGGCGTTCAAATGTGATGACCGGCGCGGAGTGGATTCAGACACGATTCGGCAAAGGCCGCGGCGCGCAACTCTCACATCTTATCGTGGTGATTTACGCCCTGGTCAGCGTGATCGGGTTCCTGACATACGGCTTCAAGGGAATCGGCAAGTTTGCCGTCGACTTCCTGCCATGGGGGCTCAGCGCGAATCAATATGCATTGATTTTGATGGGCATCACGACTTTCTATGTGGTGAAGGGCGGGATGTTCAGTGTCGTGATTACCGAGGTTTTGCAATTCGCAATTCTTTCCGTCGCTTCGATCGCCATCGGAATCATCGCGATCTCGCGTGTTCCGGCCGAGACGCTCGCGCGCGTGATCCCGGCGGGATGGGACCAGATATTTTTCGGCTGGCACCTGAATCTCGACTGGTCGCAACTGATCGCGGCGGCGAACTCGCGAATCGAGCAGGACGGCTATTCATTGTTTGGGATCTTCTTCATGATGATGCTGTTCAAGGGCATCCTGATCAGCGCTGCCGGTCCGGCGCCGAACTATGACATGCAGCGCATTCTGTCCACAAAGAATCCGCGAGAGGCCTGCATGATGAGCGCGGTTGTGAACGTGGTGTTGAACGTACCGCGTTATTTCATGATTGCCGGCCTGACCATCCTTGCTCTTGTGTTCTTCAGCGGTCAGATCCGTTCCATGGGCACGAACATGGATTTCGAAATGGTGCTGCCGGAAGCGCTCAGCAGGTTTGTGCCGGCCGGGTTGCTTGGCCTTCTCATGGCGGGATTGCTGGCCGCCTTCATGTCGAACTTCGCCGCGACAGTGAACGCCGCACCCCCGTATCTGGTTAATGACATTTACCGCCGCTACATCAATCCGCATGCAAGCGAGCGGACATATGTGCGAATGAGTTATCTCGCCTCGTTCGGAGTGGTGGTTCTGGGTATCTCATTCGGCTGGTTTGTGCACTCCATTGACACGGTGATCAAGTGGATCGTGTCAGCTCTATGGGGCGGCTACACGGCTTCGAATGTTCTGAAGTGGTATTGGTGGCGATTCAACGGATTTGGCTATTTCTGGGGGATGGTGACAGGGATTGCCGCGTCGATGATCGTTCCTCTGGCGCTGCCGAACGTCTCGGCGTTGAATTCGTTTCCTATTATTTTGGTGATTTCACTGATCGGGAGTTTCGTCGGGACTATGATGACGCCCGCGGAAGACGAGACGGTGCTGAAGGATTTCTACCGGCGCGTTCGCCCCTGGGGTTTCTGGGGACCGATCCGCGAGAAGGTGATGCGGGAGCATCCTTCATTTCAGCCCAACCCCGATTTCTGGCGCGACATGTTCAACATTGTTGTCGGCGTCGCGTGGCAGACCAGCCTGGTCGCTCTACCTGTCTATGTCGTAATCCGGCGAATGGACAATGCGGCTATTGCGCTGGGAGTTGTTCTGGTTACTTCGACGATCCTGAAGTTCACGTGGTATGACCATTTGAAGACGATGGAGGCTCAGGAAATGCGCCCGGCGCCGGTCGTGACGCCTAGCCGGGCGGCATAATGAGTGTTTCAGAAGCGATTAGCGATTCGCTTTCAGCGATCAGCTTTCAGCCAAACCGCGCGGGTTGAAAGCTGACCGCTGATTGCGATGGGTATGTGTGAGCGAGTTTCAGAAATGGCTTACTTCGTTACAGCGTCGATGTGACTGAGTTCGTCAGCGTTGAAGTTAAGATTGCGCAGTGCTCCCACGCAGTCGTCGATTTGTTCGGGCTTGCTCGCGCCGACTAAAGCGCTCGCCATTGCCGGCTGGCGGAGCACCCATGCGATTGCCATCTGGCTCAGCGATTGGCCGCGGCCGCGCGCGAGTTCATTCAGTGCACGGACTTGAGCCATCCGGTTTTCGGTAACGTCGGACGATTTCAAGAATGTTCCGGGCTTCGACGCGCGGGATCCCTCGGGAATGCCTTCGAGGTAGCGGCCCGTCAACAATCCCTGCGCCAGAGGTGAGAAGGCGATGCCGCCGATTTCGTGCTCTTCGAGCACGGCAAACAACCCCCGTTCGGAATCGCGCACGAACATGGAGTACTTCATCTGATGGATCAGGCATGGCGTTCCGAGTTGGCGCAACACGCCGGCGGACTTCGCGGTCAATTCGGGTCCGTAGTTCGAGATGCCTGCATACAGAGCTTTGCCGGATCGCACCGCCTGATCGAGGGCTGACATGGTCTCCTCGATCGGGGTGTCGGGGTCGGGACGGTGCGAATAGAAAATATCGACGTAGTCGAGCCCCATGCGTTTGAGGCTCTGGTCGAGGCTCGCCAGCAGGTATTTGCGCGAACCCCACTCACCGTACGGTCCGGGCCACATCAGGTAGCCGGCTTTTGTCGAAACGATCAGCTCGTCGCGATAGCCGGCGAGGTCGACCTTCAGAGCACGGCCGAAGTTCTCCTCAGCCGAGCCCGGCGGCGGACCATAGTTGTTGGCCAGGTCGAAATGCGTGATGCCCAGGTCAAACGCGCGCCGCAGCATGGCGCGCATATTTTCGAAAGTGTCAACGCCCCCAAAGTTGTGCCAGAGGCCAAGAGAAATGGCGGGCAGGCGCAGACCGCTGCGCCCGCACCGCCGGTATTCCATGTTGTCGTAACGTTTGTCGTTCGCTTCGTACAAAACGGTCTCCTCACTATTCGATGGTCGCCTGGATACGGACTTCGGCTTGGCCTTGGGGCGGCAGAGGTACAAGGTTGCCGTCGTGGGCCTGTCCCTCAACAGTGAGCGTAACGCGATTGCCGGGTCCGCTTCGGTGGATGGTGATGTCGAAGCGCACGCCGCGGAAAAGACGGACTACGTGGAACCCTGCCCAGCGCTCGGGAATCACCGGCGCCACGCGGAGTCCGCCATATTCCGGCCGGATGCCAAGGATCCATTGCGTGATGGCATAGTAGTTCCACGCGGCGGTTCCGGTCAGCCACGAGTTCTTCGCTTCACCATGGGTTGGCGCGTCGCGGCCGGCGATCATTTGCGCGTAGACGTAGGGCTCGCAGCGATGCACATCACTGATCGCCTCGCGCGCCGAAGGATTGATGCGCGAGTAGTAATCGTGCGCGAAGTCGCCGCTGCCTGCCATCGCCTCCGCGATGATCACCCAGGGGTTGTTGTGGCAGAAGATACCGGCGTTTTCCTTGTAGCCGGGCGGGTACGAGGAGATCTCGCCGAGATGCAGGTAGTAGCGCGAAAAGGCCGGCTGCTGGAGCATGATTCCATGCGGAGTCGCGAGATGCTTGCGGACCGAATCGAGGGCACGGCGCGCGCGGCCATCCTCGAGGCCGACGCCGGCCAGTACACAAAACCCTTGCGTCTCGATGAAGATTTTTCCCTCGGCGCACTCTTTCGAGCCGACCTTGTTGCCGAAATCGTCGTAGGCGCGGATGAACCAGTCGCCATCCCAACCGTGCTCGCGAATGGTCTGCTCCATGCCTGCGACTTCCGCAAGGTATGCAGCGAACTGATCGGCGTCGCCACGATGCTTCGCGATATCCGCCAGTTCCTTGCCGGCCAATACGAATAAGCCGGCGATGAAGACCGACTCGGCCACCGCGCCTTCCTTGTTCGTCGTGGTTTGGAACGATTGCCCGGGCGTATCGGAAAAGCAATTCAAGTTGAGGCAGTCGTTCCAATCCGCGCGGCCGATTAACGGAAGCCGGTGCGGGCCCAGGCGATCGAGGGTGTAGCGGAAGCTGCGCTGGAGATGTTCATAAAGCGGTTGCTCGGAACCCGGCTCATTGTCGTAGGGCACGGGATGATCGAGGATCGTCCAATCGCCAGTTTCCTTGAGGTAGGCAGCAACGCCCAGAATGAGCCAATGCGGGTCGTCGTTGAAGCCGCTGCCGACGTCGTTATTACCCTTCTTCGTCAGGGGCTGGTATTGATGGTAGGCTCCTCCGCTCGGCAGTTGCGTCGCGGCGAGATCGAGTATTCGCTCGCGCGCGCGATCGGGAATCATGTGTACGAATCCGAGTAGATCCTGGTTCGAATCGCGGAAGCCGAGGCCGCGGCCGATGCCGGATTCGAAGAATGACGCTGATCGCGACATGTTGAAAGTCGCCATGCATTGATAGGCGTTCCAGATGTTGACCATGCGGTTCGTGTGTACATCGGGAGTGGAAACCTGGTACACGCTCAGCAGGCTGTCCCAATATGTCCGCAGACGCTCGAACTCGCTATCAACATGCGACACATCAAGATACTTCGCGATCACCGGCTTTACCGTGCGCTTGTTGACGATCTGCGACTCCGGGGGATCGAATTTGTCATCCTTGGGGTTCTCGTGATAACCCAGGGCAAATATGATCGTGCGCCTTTCACCGGGCTGCAGCACGAGCCTCACATGATGTGAGCCCATCGGAGCCCAACCGTGCGCCACGGAGTTCGACAACTCGCCCCGTTCCACGGCAAACGGACGATCCCAACCTCGCGCCCTGCCGAGAAACACGTCACGCTGCGTTTCGTAGCCGGCGACTTGCTCCGAACACGCGAACCACGCAAAATGGTCGCGGCGTTCACGGTATTCGGTCTTGTGATAGATGACGCCGTCTTCGATTTCGACTTCGCCGATGCTGAAATTCCGCTGGAAATTCGTGGCATCGTCCTGCGCGTCCCACAAGCAAAACTCAATGGACGAGAAGACAGAGAGGGCTGCGGGCTGCAGGCGGTGGTTTACCAATGTGAGCTGCCAGATCTCGAGATTCGCGTCCAACGGAACGAAGTACGTGGTGCTCGCATAGATGCCCTGGTAGCGCGATCCGATGGTCGTGTATCCCATGCCGTGGCGGCACGTGTAATTCTCGAGATCCCGAGCGGCAGGCTGCCACGAAGGCGACCAGAACTCGCTGGAAGCGTCGTCGTGAAGATAAAGATAGCGGCCGCCATAATCAAATGGCGCGTTGTTGTAGCGATATCTGGTCAGGCGCCGCAGACGTGCGTCACGGTAGAAAGAATAACCGCCCGACGTGTTTGAAATGATTCCGAAGTAAGCCTGGCAACCGAGATAATTGATCCATGGCAGGGGTGTGTCCGGTTGCGTGATCACGTATTCGCGATTGGTATCGTCGAAATAGCCGAATTTCATATGTAAGGGCTCGAGGAGTCGGTAACTTCAGGATAGACGGCGCGCCGGTTACCTGGCCGACATCACGCCTGCCAGGAGAAACACCAACGACGCCTGCCAGTTTATGGCGACTTCATTCGATGCATAAGAATCCTGGTCGTCGACGTACACTTTGGCCGGCGGCAGATCGGGCAGCCTCTGGAGCGCCGCGTCCTGTTTGTGGCTATTGGGGCCACCGGAAAGCAGTCCGGGCCACGGCTCCGGATTCGCATCGGCCCCGCTCGGCCTGTGGTGAGGATGCCGGTACGGGTTCGATCCGAGCTGCGTCACGAACGATAGAGCAAAGGTGTTCCTGCCCAGCAGGTAATGCAGGTCGTCGAGCGCGGACGCCACGTAGCGGCGGTCATTCCTGATCGCATTCGCGACCAGCAGGCTCACCGCATAATCGCCTACGATTCCGTTGGAACCCCAGACGTAGTCTTTCGTCGAAAGCGATACGCGATACCCGTTGTGCGTGGTGCGGTCGACCAACTTGTCGGCACTCTGCAGGATCGCGGTACGGATATCGTTCAGCGCCGCAGTGTCGTGATGCGAGGCGAGCGCATAAGTCCATAACGCCATGGGCGCAAGGGAGTTCCAATTCTCCGGCCGGCCGTCAGCCAGTGTCTTCTTGAACTGACCGTACTGCTTGAGGAAGTATTCGTTGTAGCGCGGCTCATGTGTTGTGCGCCATAGTTCCGCGGCGGCCCACAGCCGCTCGTCGGCACAATTGGAATCGCCGTATGCGCCGGTATTGACTCCGGGCGGATTGGTGTACACCGCGTCCGGGTTCTTATCCACCCACGCATATGCGCGTTCGGCAGCCCTCAAGGACTTCGTTGCATAACTCCCGTCGAAGGGCTTATACACTCGCCCGGCGATGGCCATCACGGCGGCAAAATCGGCAGTCGCACACGATGTCTTGAAGGGTTCCTTACCCGATCCGATCACGTAACTGACCAGCGTGTCCTTCTCCGGCATGACGAACCCCGAGAAGTGATCGGACGTTTGCTTGTGCCACACACCTCCGTCCTCATCCTGCATGGTGAGCATCCAGTCGAGATTCCAGCGGATTTCGTTGAGTATGTCGGGAGTTCCATTGTCCGATTCGGGAATGTCCAGGCTCACGCGACCTATAGAAGGCGCAAACATTTCATAAGTCCACAACAGCGTTCCGGTGGTAATGCCCGAATTCACGATGTAGCGGCCGTAATCGCCGGCGTCGTGCCACCCGGCCTTGGAGACATGGGCGCCCGATTTCCCCGAGGATGCGTGATAAGAGCCATTGAGATGGCAGGGTCCATGTTTGTAGCCCGGAAACTCGGCGCCGAGATCCACGGCGGTTCCGCAGCGCTGGCCGTAGAAGGCGCGCATGGCAAGATAGTAGGCCCGCAGGTAAACGCTGGGGCCGATCTTGAACTCATAGCTTCGCCCCACGCCCGGAACTTCGACGAAGTAAGAGCCAGCCTTATCGAGAGGCGTGAAGTCCGCGGCTTGGACGCGATCGCCGGAATCGGGGTCGTTGGCAGCTTCGGAGAGCCTTCCTGTGAAGACCGCCTTCTGATCGCTGGCATTTCTAACAACGAACTCGGTTGAGTCCGTCCTGGCCGTGACCAACGCGATTTTCGGAAACGCGGGCAGGTAGCCTACCTGATCGACCTTGATGCCCATCGACGTGGGGGTTTCAATTGCGGCAGGACCGGCGAAAATCGCCAGAGAGAAGAGGATACAAATGATGATGAGTTTCATCGCTATTCCATAACTTGTATTTCAAGTGCTGGAGGCGACGGACCTCATCAACGATGGCGTACAGATTTAAGGAAAAGCGCGCCGCCTCGAGTTCGCGACGACACCGCAAAAACCGCGGCGCAGAGCCGCGTCCAAGCTAGGGCGCAGCCGCCGTTAACGGCAACAACCTCATCATATATCAATCGACTTGTCTATTGGCCTTTGCCCAGTTGCTTGACATAGGCAACCACGGCCTTGATCTCGTCATCGGACAGATTCTCACCCACGGGGGGCATTTTACCGTTCCCGTGCTTCACCACTTTGGCGATTTGAGCATCGCTCATTTGTTGGACCGAACTCGACGTTAAGTCAGCGGCGTTGAGTTGTTTGCCGGTAGTTGTCTGGGCTTTGCCGTCGGCTCCATGGCACGACGCACACTGTTGGCTGAATGTGGCAGCCCCCTTCGTTTCGTTCTTGGTGTCCTGGGCTTTGACCGAAAGGCTGAACAAGACCGTGCAGGCGAGAAGAAATTTACTCATGACGTTGCGACCCCTCCTATAAGGAATGCAGCGGGGCCATAGCAGTGATTTCCAGGTAACGGTGACTCGTCGGTAACGCAGCCTTCAGGCTGCCCATATGCCGGGCCGAATCCGGCAGGACTGGCATTGCAGGCCACGCTCGGTTGTAAAGCACCATGGGGATGGCTGCGGTACCACCGATTGCTTTGTAAAAGTCTGTCTAAGTCATTAATATGATGGCAGTTATGCAACGGCACGACCCGTGCCTTTTGTATAGGCGTAGTGAGAAGGAGGAAAAGAAAATGAAAAAGGCACTGTTGATTATGTTGATGGTGGCGGGATCCGCAATGGCCGCTCCCAGGTTTGGGTTTAGCATCGGAATTGGCGCACCGGCGCCGATAGCGGTGGTGCAGCCGCCTTGTCCGGGACCAGGTTACGTTTGGATGGACGGTTATTACGGTCCGAGCGGCGTCTGGGTGCCGGGATTCTGGAGAGCGCCCGCAGTGAATGTCGTCGTTGGGCCACGTTATGTTGAGCCGCACTATTATGGCCGCGACTTCGACAGACACGATTTCGATCACAGGGCTGTGGTGCGCGGTGGGGATTTCCGGCATGAAGTCCGCCGCTAACGCGGGAGCGTGAGGCGAGTGGTTCCCCGAGGAACCTCGCCTCACGCCTGGGCGGTTCCTGGTTCTTTCCTTCGTATTGTGACCGTCAGGCTGACGAAAGCAGATTTGCCACGTCTCTTCAAAGAGATCTGCAGCCTTACAATCAATAGACGGAGGAATAGTGAATGAGGACAGTTGTTTTGTGCGCGATTTTTATGGCGGGGGCGTTTGCGCAGGGCGCCAGGCCCAGCCCGCCGGCGAAGGCGTCGACTACGATCAACGGAAAGACGATCACGATCGACTATTCGTCACCATCGATGCGGGGTAGAAAGATCTTTGGCGGATTGGTGCCGTACGGCGAGGTATGGCGGGCAGGCGCCAATGAGGCAACCACCTTAAAAACCGACGCAGACCTGAAGCTGGGCGACCTGAATGTTCCGAAGGGAAGCTACACATTGTGGGTCCTCCCGCAGGCGGATAGCTGGATGCTCATTGTCAACAAACAAACCGGCCAGTGGGGCACTGACCATGATGCCAGTCAGGATTTCGGCAAGACGAAGATGACGTTGAGCAAGGCTCCGTCGGCGATCGAAAAGTTTGAAATCAAGCTGGATAAGTCCACTGGGAATGCCGGAAAGTTGACGATGGAGTGGGAGAACACGGTTGCCACGGTTCCGTTCACAGTCAAGTGACAATGTCAGACAAATCCTTACGCGAAACGCGTTCGGGGGCGCACAACCGTTACCTGCATTTCATACTGAGGCTCTCTAAGACTTTCTGCCTATCGTGAGCCCGGCATTTTTCCACGTCGTGAGCATAACCGCCTAATTGAAAGCGACGGTCGTTAGTACTTAGGATTGGTCATAGGAACTATGACTCAGTCTAACGACCGTCGAGCGAATCGCTCGCGCCGGGGGCTATTTCTTAGTCATTGCCGCGTTGATGATTGTTGTGATTTTCGCCATCGCGGGTCTGGCCGTGGATGCCAGTTATTTCGAACTGATGAAGCAGCGGGCGCAATCGGCCGCGGACGCTGCAGCCATGGGTGGGATGCAGGAATTGCAACTCGGGCACACGCCGGGGAATGCCATTCTTGCGGGCAAGAACGATGCCTCACTGAACGGGTTTACAGACGGGCAGAACGGCACGACGGTGACGATTAACAACCCGCCTTCCACGGGCCCTAACCATGCGAATAACGGTGCCGTTGAGGCTATCGTCAGCCGCAATGTCTCGACCATCTTCATGAACATATTCGGAGAACGGTCGGTTACGGTTCGCGCCCGCGCGGTGGCGCTGACGTACAGTTCGGGAACAGGATTGAGCGGGTGCATTTATGCGTTGGACGGGAGTGCCCAGCGTTCTTTCCAGATTGCCGGCAGCACCTCGACGACCTCGGCATGCGGCGCCATTGTTGAATCCACCGACAACTCGGCTTTCGAGATGGAAGGCGCGGAGACGTTCTATCTGCAGAACCACGCTCGCGTCGGCGTGGTGGGTGGATGGCAGCTAAACGGGCAGACGCAGTTGTGGGACACGATTAGCAACAAGCAGATTCAGCCGAACAATACGACGAGCCCGGGGGATCCGCTGGCGGCGGTGCAGGCGCCGACGTCGGGAGCCATCGTGAGTGCGTCACCGGCGAGTTATGACATGAATCGCGTTCCCGCGGGCAATAAGCTGCAACCCGGAATCTATTGTGGCGGCCTTTCGGTGCAGAACACTGGTGGAGCGACGTACACGATGATGCCCGGGACGTTCATCATAGCCGGTGGCGGCTTGACGCTCAACTCGCAGGCGCAGATTGCGGGGAGCGGCGTCACGATCTATTTAACATCGAGTACGGGGTGGGGCTGCGCGGGCTCCTATGCGTATCAGCCGTTGACCATTGACGGGCAGGCGAACGTGGTCCTATCCGCGCCGACGACGGGTCCGTTTACGGGCATGCTCTTTTTCATGGACCGCTCCATTACGGATAGCCGGGAGAACAAGATAGTCGGCGGAGCGACCACGACATTTGACGGCGCGCTCTATTTCAAGAACGCGCTACTCACCTTCAGCGGGAACAATTCCAGCAACGGCTACATGGTGCTGGTGGCGGACATGATCAAGATCAACGGGAACTCGACATTCGGGAATAACTACTCGAGCCTCGATTCCAGCTCGAATCCTTTCAATCCGACGCATGGCGGAGGCCTTGCCGAATGAGAATCGCGATACGGCCGGGAAAGGACGGGAGGCGCGGCAGCGTGATCCTGGAGTTCGCTGTCGCCAGCACGGTTCTGATGTTGATGACGTTTGGCGTAATCGATTTTGCAAGGGTGTTCTACACGGCGAACGTGGTGGACAGTGCCGCTCGTGCCGGAACGCAGTATGGAATGCAGAGCCAGGCGCACATCGATTTCAGCGGCATGCAGACGGCTGCCTACAACGACGCCGGATATGCGGCGGGGAACTCGGCGGGGTTCAGCGCGACGGCAACGCAGTTTTGCACGTGCAGCATTGGGGGCGCGTCGGTGGATTGCAACTCGAGTTGCGGGAGCAGCGCTCTGGAGAAGTACATTCAAGTATCTACGTCGATGCCCTTCTCGACTCTCCTTTCCATTCCGGGGCTACCTCAGACCATCAATCAAACGGCGACGTCGACGATTCGGGTGCAATAGAGGGCTCATGAGACCGAGGTTGTTGAACGGAAGATCGGACAGGCGAAAACGCCACTCCAACCAACGCGGGAGTGCGTTGGTGGAATCGGCACTCACATTAACGGCGTTCATTCTGCTGATGTTTGGGCTGCTCGATTTCGGCTACGCGGTCTACGCGTACGATTTTTGCTCGTATGCAGCGAGGGTGGCGACGCGCTACGCCAGCGTCAACGGGAACGCGGGCGCCACTCAGAGTACAGTGGCGAATTACGTAAAAAGCCAGGCAGTGGGTCTGTTGCCGAACAATCTAACGATAACGATGAATCCAACGACATTGTCGTCCTCTACTGTCGGGGATCCCGTGACTGTGACGGTGAGTTATAACGTGAGCCCGCTTTCGGGATTGGGCTTAAAGCAGGCGATGACGGTATCGAGCACCTCACAACTATACGTTGTTCAGTAGGATTTTAGCGTTTCGGTGAGTTCAGCATACCGAGGCCGAGCAGCAGGAAGCCGATGGAGATGGCCCACCGAAGCGCGATCTGCCACCAGACCGAACCGAGGATGAGCCTGTTGATGCCCAAGAGAAGGAATCCGCCGGCGATAGCGAAGTACCACCAGGCCAGAAGCTGATTACGCAATTCTTTCCCCATGTTGAGCTTAGCCGAAAATTTGCCCTTGCGGATGCAGGGTGGATTTGAGATACTATTCCCAGTTTTCAACAGTTGTGCGTTTCGAGTACAAGGGCTCCGGGAAGTGCTGAGCTTGATGTTTGCCTCAGCATATTCACGGTGTCGCCAAGCGGTCGGGACGCCGCACAGAGTTAGGAGAAATAAGTAGTGAGAGAAAAAGGAATTGTGAAATGGTTTAACGCCGCAAAGGGCTACGGATTCATACAACGCTCTAACGGCGAGGATGTGTTCGTCCACTTTTCAGCGATCCAAATGAGCGGCTATCGTACGCTCGATGAAGGTGCGGAGGTGGAGTTCGAGGTCAAGCGCGGACCGAAGGGTCTGCAAGCCGAGAATGTAAACAGGCCTTAAAAAAAGAGACCCGATACTCCAGAGAGAGTTTAAGTTGGTATCGCGAGCCGCCCCGGCAGTCGGGCGGCTTTTTCGTTTCTATGAGTACTCTAAAATTGCTTTTGACACATGGCGCCGGTGGGAATCGGAACACGGCGCTGCTGGTGGACATCGACGCGCGGCTGACGGAGGCGGGAGTGGAGGTGGTGCGGTTCGATCTTCCGTTCCGGCAGAAACGGCCGCACGGCCCACCTCGTCCGGCGGAGGCGGCAGCGGATCGGGCGGGCTTGCGCGAGAAGCTGGTGCAGATGCGGGCGGGCGCTGACAAGTTGTTTGTGGGCGGGTCCTCTTATGGCGGACGCCAGGCCAGCATGCTGGTGTCGGAGGAGCCTGGGTTGGTGGAGGGATTGCTGCTGTTGTCGTATCCGCTGCATCCACCGGGCAAGCCGGCGCAGTTGCGGACGGCACACCTGCCGAACATCAGTGTGCCGACATTGTTTGTGCAGGGTGTGCGGGATCCGTTCGGGAGTCCGGAGGAGATCGAGGCCGCGGTACGGTTGATCCCCTCCAGGACACGGCTGGTGCATGTCGCGGGCGCGGGTCACGAACTCAAGGGCGGCGGGCCGGTGGCGGCGGGCGCATTTGTCGAGTTCTTTTTGAAGGCGGATTAAGAAATCCGCCGCTGGCTGAATGCCTGTCCCACCCTGGCTCGCAACCTGTTGAGCCATAAATGTGACGCAGGCCACGGCTGCTAGACGAAGGCCAGTTTTTTCGTTGTGAAGTTGACCAGGTTCGGGAACACGGTGGTGAGGGAGCTGTCCGAGACTCCGAACCAGGATGCCAGCGTTGCTCCATATTGATCCAACGAAGTAGTGGGAACGTAAACACCCCGGCCGGTGGCATCGTCGGGTCCGTTGAGGGAGAGACTGGGGAAGGTGCCGTAGACGTCGGCTGCTTTCACCGCTCCACCCATCACAACGTGGTGACTTCCCCAGGCGTGATCGGAGCCGGCGCCGGTGTCGGGCTGGCAGGTGCGGCCGAATTCCGATTCGGTAAATGTAACGACCTGGTTGTCGAGGCCAAGCTCCACGGTGGCGTTGTAAAAGGCCGCCATGGCGGGCGCGAGCTCACCGAACAGCGAGTCCTGTTGCGGTATTTGCGTGGTATGCGTGTCGTAGCCGCCTTGCGAGACGAAGAAGATCTGACGCGTCATGCCCAACGTGCTGCGCACCTTCATGATTTGCGCCACTTGCTGGAGCTGGCTGCCGAGCCCGGTGTTGGGGAAGACGGTGGTGAGATTCTGGCCGCCCGCGAGCGCCGCGTTCAGAGCCTTGCCGGCTGCGATTCCGTCGGAAGTGGCCAGGTTTGCCGTTTGGATGAGCTGAAGGCCGGTGTCGAAGGTCAGGATTTGCTGGAAGGCGGCGTCGCGCGCGTTCGCGGCCGGCGAGCCATCGGAACCGTCGAGACCCAGGCCACCGTTGGATACGGAGGCGGCAGGGGTTTGGCCAGTCAGGAACAGACTGTTGCCGGCGAGTGACACCCCGGTGGGAAACGTGGAGGGCTGGTTGAGCGCGGCAAGTATATCGCCGGCGCGGCCGCCCCAGCCGTTACGAGGCGAGTTCGGGCCGGGCGCAGTCTGCCATTGTTGCTGCTGGTCGGAGTGGGAGAAGAGGTTCATCGGCACTGTCGCGCCGTTTTGATACTGCTGTTTCGAGATAGGGTTCACGAGCATGCCGACATTGGCGACAATCGCGGCTTTGCCCTGGTTGTAGAGGGCCTGAAGCGGACCGAACTGCGGATGCAGGCCGTAATGTTCCTGGCCTCCGGACGCGGGAATCGAGAGGAGTGAGTTTTGCGTCAGGCCGAGTGTTGTGCCTCGGACATTGAAATACGCGGTGTAGCTTTGTTTGTTGGTCTGGATGGGGACGATGAGGTTATTGCTGTCGTTTCCCCCGAAGAGAAAGATGCAGACCAGGGCTTTGTAGTTAGGCGTCGTCGAATTAACGGCCGCGTTCAGCATGCCGAGGCGACTCAGACGTCCACCGGCTCCGAGGATGGCGAATGAGCCTGCGCCGAGTCTAAGTAATGATCGTCGAGTGATGTGGTTCATGTTCTTTATCCTCAGTGCTGCACTTGATAGAGCGATGACGTCGCGACCAGGTAGATGGCGTTACGCACGCGAGTTCCGGAGTCGTTGGTTGCGGTGATGGCTTGGACGATGTCCGCTTTGAGCGCCGCGGGCAGGCGTCCATACAGGAAAGTGTTGTCGATGGCAGTTACCAGGTCGTTGGGAGAGCTGGCAAGAGCGGTAAAGGGCGCGAGGTTGAAGTGGGCGTCGCCGTCGAGGCCGTTAGACACGAGACTCTGAACCGCATTGGCGCGGACCAGCGCGCTCGACGAACTCAGGAGCTGGAATTCAGGCGCGAGCAGTCCGGTCGCGGTGCGGAATAACGGCGAGTAGTAGTTAAAGACGCTGGGGGCGTAGAAGACTTCCTGGCCCATGTCGGAGCCCAGCGACTCGATAGGGTTCTGCGTGACAACGGTGGCCTGGAGGGCGCGCAGCATATTGAGCAGGTAGAGGACGGGTTCGCGCAAGTGGCCGCCGGTGGTGATTGGGGCCGCATTGGGATCATCGCCCTGCCGCGCTTCCGGGTCGAGCAGGATCGCCCTGACGACCTGCGCGAGGTTGCCATTGGTGGATTTGAAAACACCGCTGATGCGGGCCACGTATTGCGGGCTGGGGTTGCCTGTCACCAGGTGCTGGATCAGACGCAGCGAGATGAATGGCGCGGTGTTCTGATGCGTGCTCAGCGCATTCAGGACTGCGTCAAGGTCCTGCTCGGTGTTTCCGTTGGTTATGATTCCGCCGACGATCGTTTTGGGGCTGGTGTCGTGATTGGATTCGACTGCGATCATCGGCGCGGTGTAGTTTTCGGGATTGTGGCCAGACGAGATAGTATGGCCAGGGAAAGTCCATCCTGTGAGGGCACGCGCGTTTTGCGTGATGGTGTCCTGCGTGTAAGTCGGAGTCGGCGGGTTTGTAGTATTCGAGCCGTCGGGGTTCAGGAGGGCGGTTCCCAGACTGAACAACTGCATGACTTCGCGTGCGTAGTTTTCGTTAGGGGCGGTTCCTTGCGCGGCATTCGCCTTGTCGTTGTTGACCATGTCGAGGTAAACGCCCATGGTCGGACTCAGGGTGACATCGCGAAGCGCCTGCGGATAGGTGCTGAAAGCGTCCTGAATCAGCAGGTTTTGGAAGGGCACCATCTGTCGGGGCTCGCCGGTTTTAAGGCCGGAGACGACGAAGATCTGGCTGAGCGCGAAAGCCACGCGCTGGCGGAGCTGGTCGGGAGCTGTCACGCCGTTCACAAAGAATGCACTTTGCATGTCGACCAGGCTGTTGGATGAGCTGGTGGAAGACTTGTATAGTGTCGGCGTTGCCGCGAGCTGTTCGGTGATCCAGGCATCGAAGCCGATGGCCTGCACGTGCGCGATGCTGGCGGCGTCGGGTCCCCAGGTGGCCTGTTCGAGGAATCGTGCGGCGGCGAGATAGCTGACTGCGGGATTGGCCGGGCCGGCGGGCACGATGATCGGCGCTGAGGTTGCCGGGCCGGGTGCCGGGTTCGCCACCGTCACGGTCAGCAGCTCTCCGGGCGTCGGGGCGATGTTTGCCGAGGCCGTGAGGCGCGTAGAGGAGACGAAGGTGGTTATGAGAGCCCTTCCCTCGACCTGCACTACGGATGTCGGGACAAAGCCGGAGCCGTCGACGGTGATGGTTTGCGTGCCGAAGGCGAATTTCTGCGGCGTTGTCGACAGGATGGCCGGCGCGGGGTTGAGCAGCGTCACCTGCGCTTTAGCGGTAGCGGTTGGATCGGCCACGCTGGCCGCTTCGATCTCGACGGCATTATTGGCTGGTGGCACAGGGGGCGGCGTGTAGGTTCCGTCTGACGCGATCGTACCTGTGGCGGCGGTTCCGCCCGGGACGCCATTGACCGACCAGACCACCGTATGGTCGACGGCATTGCTCACGTGGGGTGTAAATTTCTGGGTAGTTCCGGCGCGCACGTTGGCGGTGGTGGGAGTAATGGTGAGGCTCACGGGCGGCATGATCTGCAGCGAGCGCGCGCCGGAGGTCGCTCCACCGGGGTTGGGATTCGTCACTGTAAGGGACACCGTTTCTGGCGTGGTGATGGTGGCCTGGAAGCTGAGCTGAGTGGTGGAAATAAACTTGGTCGGCTGCGGGGTGTCGTTGAGGTTGATGACCGATCCAGTGACGAATCCGGTGCCGTTCAACATGACGGTAAACGTTCCGACGTTGACTGCGGTCGGAGTCAGTGAGGTGATGACTGGAGTAGGTGAAAGCCAGGTCAGAGCGGCTTCGCTGAAGGTAGCGGGAGTATTGGTGAGAGCACCGCGGATCTTGAGCGGCGTGCCGGGGTCGCCTGTGGGAGCGGTGTAGAGGCCGGTTGTGGTAATTTTGCCGAATGCAACGGTGCCACCCGCCACACCATTCACCGACCAGACTATGGTGTCATTGACCCCGGTGAGGGTGACTGAGAATTGGACCGCCGCACCCCCGCGAATGTTTGCGCTGGAGGGAGAGACTGCCACGGGAGGCGTCGCGGCCTGCAACGCCAGTACTAATCCAAGACCGATATAGAACCGACCTATGCTTCGTACCATGAGAATGAGTAGATCTTAACGTTGTTAGAAAGAACGAAACAAGAACAAAAACTACCTAGGTCTGCCTTAGGGGAACCTAAGGGGGAGTTATGGTGTCAAATGAATTCAATTGAATAAGGGTAGAAAATGAAAAAGAATTCTATTCCGGCAATTCTAACTCTGGCGCTAGGCACAGGCTCAGTGACGATTGTTTTTGCGATTGTTTACGCGGTGCTCATTCATCCGTTGCCATTTCGTAACACAGCCGCACTCGTGACGCTGTGGGAGGAAGATCGTTCACCGAATGTGGCGGTACGGACGCCGGGAAGCTTTTCGGATCCGCGGGAGTCCATGATCGCTCCGGGGAATCTGAATGCGTGGATGGCGGCGAGGTCTTTCGCTTCGAGTGCTGGAGCAACGTTTGCGTTCTTTGATGTGACGGATATCGACCGGCCGACAAGCCTGGTGGCGGGGCGTGTGACTCGGAACTTCTTTGAGACTCTCGGAGTGACTCCTGTTTTGGGACGGGTGTTTGAAGCGGGCGAAGATCTACGGAGCGTGATGCTGAGTTACTGGACCTGGCGCACGTATTACGGCGGCGATCGCGATATTGTCGGGAAAAGTATCACACTGAGTGGACAGCGGTTTACAGTGGTTGGCGTACTGCCGCGAGATTTCCTGTTTTACACCCGGGAGTTTGCATTGTGGGTGCCGATGGAGTTTGCGCCACAGCAGGCGACCGAGTGGCGCCGCAGATCGTTTTTGGGCGTTGCACGGCTTCGGGCGGGGGTGACAGCGGCTCAAGCGCGGGCGGAATTGAGCAGCATTGCGGCGAGGCTTGAGCAATTGCATCCCGAGACGAATCGGGATCGCGGCGCAATGGTGGTTCCGATCGAGGAACGGTATTCGGAGTATGCCCGGGCGCCTCTCCTGTTGCTGCTGGCCGCGGTTGGATTGTTGTTGATGATGGCGTGCGCGAATGTTGCGGCCCTGCTGCTGGTGCGAGGCACGGCGCGGTCGAAAGAGCTCGCGATACGGGCGGCCTTGGGCGCAAGTACGGGACGTTTGCTGCTTGATTCGCTGCGCGAGAGTTTGGTGATGGCGTTTGTTGCGGCGGTCATCGGAGTGGTTCCCGCATATTGGCTGGCCCCCGCGATTGCACGGCTGATTCCGAAGTTGTTGCCTGCGCCGATTCCAGGACTGGAGCATATTGCGGTGAACGGAAGCGTTGTGGCGTTCACGATGTCGGTGGCGATTGCGACGGTTTTGATTTTCGGGGTTGGCCCGGCCTTGAAGAGCATCTCGAGGGCGAGCCTGGTGGAACGGGCGGCGACGTTCGATCGGGGATCGTCGCGCTGGCTGAGCGGGATCGTGGCGGGTGAAGTGGCTCTGGCAACCCTGCTGCTCGCGGGCGCGGGATTGATGCTTCGCACGGTTTGGACTCTGAATACTCAGAACTACGGTTTCGTGCCGGATCACGTATTGCAGTTTCGGACGCCGCTTGGGCGGGATTTCAAGACGCCGGAGCAGCGACTGGCCTTCTTTGATGAGGCATTGCGGCATGTGCAGGCGGTGCCGGGTGTGGTCTCGGCGGCGCTGGTGTATTCTCCTCCCTTCGGCGGTGGTTGGGGCGACTCTGAATTCCAGGTGGAGGGTTCTGAGGTTCACGGTCTGCTGCTGCACAACGTGACGACTCCGGGATATTTCGGGGTCATGCGAATTCCTTTGAAGTCGGGACGCGATTTCAACGGCAGTGACTCAGGGAGCGGGGCGACGGTGGCGATCGTGAGTGAGGCGCTGGCCCGGCGTTGCTTCGGTGAGGAGAACCCTTTGGGACGGCGCTTGACTGTGGACCGCCGCGCGGTGGAGGTGGTCGGCGTTGCCGGCGATGTAGCGAACGTGCTGATGTCTGCGCCTGGATTGATGCTTTACACTCCGCTGGCGCAGACGACACAGGGCGCGATGGGGTATGTGGTGCGGACGTCGCCCGAGCCGATGGGTATGGCTTCATCGATTGAACGGGCGATCTGGGCGTTCAAGAAGAACCAACCGATTACTTATGTCAGAACGTTTGGTGATGATTTCGAGGCCGAGGTCTGGAAGCAGAAGCTGACTGCGATCGGGTTGGAAACCGTCGCGGGGCTGGGCTTGATTCTTGCGGCCGTAGGGATTTACGGGGTCATTTCTTATGCGTTGAAGCTGCGGATTCGGGAGATTGGAGTTCGGATCGCGGTTGGGGCGACACCAGGGGGTGTCGTGGGCTTGATAACGTTAGCTGGAGCGAAGATGGTTGGCGTCGGCTTGGGGGTTGGATTAGCTGGAGCTTGGGTGGCGACGCGTTTGCTAGGTTCGCTTTTGTATGGGGTCGGGGTGCATGACCTGTGGAGTTTTGGCGGCGTTGGTTTGGGGTTGGGAGCGGTTGGGCTGGTTGCATCTTATTTGCCGGCTCGACGTGCCGCCGGGGTGGATCCTTGCGAGGCTTTGCGGGCAGAGCTTTGAGAGCACCAGCCACGCGAAGCCGCAACCAACGACAACCGTCGGGTTTGAAAAGGTGAGACAGGCGGTTTCGCCGTTCCTTTCCCGGTGAACTCCAAAGGCAGGCTGAATGCCTGCTCCACCCTTCCACATCCTCGATGCAGTTCTCAAGGGACTGCACTCGCCTGAACCAAATACTGAAGGCGGCAAGCCGTTGATGCAGGCGGCAGCGGATACAAATCCACGGGCAGGCGGGTTCACAACCCGCCGCAGGCTAACAGCCCGCATTACAATTGGGGTTCCGAAAACTAAGCCGCGTGCGCTCCGGCCCTTTCGGCCAGGAATCTCACAACTTCGGGAGCGACGAGGCGCTCGTAGTCAGCGTAGGAAAGGCGCATCAGCTCGTTGTGCGTGCCGGCGTTGAAGACGATTTCGTCTTTGTGAGTCAGGCTGTCGTCGATGAAGACGCGCATATCGTAGAGGTTGCCGAACGGCGGCATGGCGCCGGTTTCACAACCGGGGAAGCTGCTGCGGAATTCTGCTTCGGTGGCGAGACCGATGGTCCTGGCGCCGGAGCACTCTTTCAGGAGTTTGAGGTCGATATGATGGGAGGCCGGAACAACCCCCATGGCCAGTTTGCCGTCGAGGCGGACGATGACGGTTTTGGATAAATCTTTGCCCTTGGTGTGCGTCAGCGCGGCGATTTCCTGGGCAGTGTAGGCGGTGGAATGAGTGATGGCGACGTACTTGATGTTATGGCTATCGAGGAATTCTCTCACTTGTCGGACTGGCACAATACACCTCCTGGCGACATCTTACCGCTCGATGAGGAGAATGGGAATCGGGCTAGTCGGTGATATACACGGTGAAGTTGGTCGCTTTTCGATAGCCCATACGCAGGTACATGTTGAGGCCGGACCGTGTGGATTGTAGGATGGTTTGCTCGACGCCGGTTCGGCGGCTGACGCGTTCGAGAGCGCCGCGCATGAGCGCTTCGGCGTAGCCGTGGTGGCGGCGGCCGGGAAGAGTTCCTACGGAATAGACTCCGATAACACCGGCGGCGAGGACCACGGCAGTGGACGCCACGGCATCACCGTTGAGAAAAGCCAGGTAGCCCTGAAAGCTTCCCCTCCAGGCGCGCTCATTCGCGTACACTTCCTTGCAAATGTTCCAGGGGACATCGAAGGCGACCGACGTGATGTGGGCGAAGGCCAGGCGAGTGGGCTCGTCGACAACCTGTTTGATTTCGACTGCCGGAAGAATACGAGTGGGCGGGGTGATGCGATCGGCAATCATGCCGGGGGCCTGGGTGAGCTCGCCAAGGTGATGCTTCTCAAGCAGGTGGCGGGCCTGCCGGACGAGGGGCTTGCCGACGAGGTCGTCGCAATACCAGTAAGACCAACGGAGCTTGCGGGATTCGAAATGCGTCGCCGGTTCGTTAATGCGGCGGGCTAGCTCCACCGTGTCGCCGTTGAGCGCGCCGGTCATGACAGCGGCGTTGAAGGCCGCATAATTCAGACCACAGTAAACGACTGAGGCGCCGGGGAAGTCGAGGATTTCGGCGTTGTCGCGCGCGCGGCCGAAGAAACGCATGGCTTCGACGAGATTGTCGGTAACGATGCGGGCTTCGGCGGTTTGCGTTCGAGCGGCTTCAGGTTGCATTACATGAGGGTGAGGGGGTCGACGTCAATCACCAGCGCGGTGGCGCCCCATTTCTTCTCGTTCGCGAACTGTCGCAGGCGACGCAGCAGGTCGTTGAGGGTTTTGCGGCTAACCGCTTTGATAAGGATCTGGTATCGGAACTCGCGTTTCAGTTTGGCCACAGGCGCTTCCGCCGGCCCGATGGCGCGGATGCCTTCGGGGGCGGGATCGAGCAAGTGGGCGACTTCCGCGCTCATCTTAAGAGCCTGTTCCTGGTTTTCACTTCGGATCAGGACGTTGGCCAGCGCGCTGAACGGCGGGTAGCGCATGGCTTTGCGGAATTGAATCTCCTTTTCGTAAAAGCCCTTGTAGTTCTGGCCGGAGGCGAAACGGATGGCGTAGTGGTCCGGGTTGATGGTCTGAATCAGGACGATGCCTGGCAGGTTGCCGCGTCCAGCGCGTCCGGCTGCCTGGGTAAGCAGTTGGAAGGTTCTCTCGGCGGCGCGAAAATCGGGCATGCCGAGGCCGACGTCGGCGGAGACCACTCCGACCAGCGTTACGTTCGGGATATCGTGCCCCTTCGCGATCATCTGCGTTCCCACGAGGATATCGTAATTTCCTTCGCGAAAGCCGAACAGGATTTTTTCAAACTGGCGTTTCCCGGTGACGGTATCGCGGTCCATGCGGGCAATACGGGCTTCGGGGAAGTTCTGGTGCAACTCGTCTTCTACCTTTTCGGAGCCGACCCCGATGAACTGAAGATACTCGCTGTCGCATTTTGGGCAGCGGCTGGGAACGCGCTGGGCGTAATCGCAATAGTGGCAGAGGAGGCGGCGATCGCGGCGGTGATAGGTCAAGGTCACCGAGCAATTCAAACACTCGATGCGCTCGCCGCATGCGCGGCAGGCCACGAAACTGGAAAAGCCACGGCGATTCAAGAGCAGCATGGTCTGCTCCCCGCTCTCCAGGCGGCCCGCGATGCCTTCGAGCAGCCGCCGGGAGAAGGTGGACTGTTTACGCGTCTCCAGGAATTCCTGACGCATATCGATCAGCTCGACGTCAGGAAGCGGGCGTTGTTCGATGCGCTCAGGCAGTTCGAGCAGGGTGTATTTGGAGCGGTCGGCGTTGTAGCGGGTTTCAAGGCTGGGAGTGGCGGAGCCGAGCACGACGCAGGCATTGGCCGCCTGGGCGCGGACAATCGCCACGTCGCGGCCGTTATAGCGCGGGGTCTCCTGCTGTTTGTAGCTGCCGTCGTGTTCCTCGTCGATGACGATAAGGCCGAGGTCCTGCACCGGGGCGAAGACGCCGGAGCGGGTACCCACGACGACGCGCGCTTTGCCTGCCTGAATACGACGCCACTGTTCGGCGCGCTCGACATCGTTGAAGGCCGAGTGCAGGATGGCGACCTGGTCGCCGAAGCGGGTCAGAAACTGGCCGGCGACAGCGGGGGTGAGGGCAATCTCGGGGACCAGCAGGAGAGCGCCGCGTCCGAAAGCCAGGCAGGCGTCGATGCTTTTGAGATAAACCTCGGTCTTTCCGGAGCCGGTGACGCCGTGGAGCAGAAAGGAATGGAATTGGTGGGTTCGGAGCGCGCCTTCGATGTTCTGGTAAGCCGTGAGCTGGTCGGGATTCAGGGTTCGGACCGGGCGGAGGTCGGGGTTGGCGAGGTGTGTTTCGGTGCGGAGCTGGACTAGATTTTTACGGGCCAGGGCGCGGGCCGATTGGCTGGCGTTCTTAACCACCGTTTCAACTTCGGCCAGGTTGTGGCTGCCGGGATGAAGTTCAAGGTAGGCGAGGAGCTCGCGCTCCCATTTGGGGAGTTTTTGGACAGGCTGAAGGCCTGTCCCACCTTCGATGATGAGGCGTTCGGCCGAGGCTCGGAGCGGGTCGCGATCGGCCTGGATGTCTTCCACTTCGACGAAGCCCTTGCGGGTCAGGGTGCGGAGAGCGTTCACGGCGGTGGGAATTTTCTGCTTCAGGTAGGATGCCGAGAGCGGACGGGTTTGGAGAAGCTGCATCACCTGGACCGCCGCGTCCTGTTCTTCGCCGGCGATCAGGAGCTGCCGGGCGGCGTCGACGCCGGCGTCGGTCAGGGTGTACATTTTGGAAGAACGCAATTCGCCGGTCAGGGGCGTCATGGTGCGCAGGACTTCGCCGAGGGGGGCGCAATAATAAGCGGCAATCCAGCGGGCGAGGTCGATCATGCCGCGATCGAGGACAGGGTCCTCATCGATCAGGCGGAGCACCTGCTTGAGCGGTCCTTCGGGCTGGTCATCATGGACGGCGAGCACCACACCGGTCATTTTGCGGGGACCAAAGGGCACGAAGACACGACTCCCGGCCCTGGTGCGATGCTGCAGGGTTTCCGGAAGGCTATAGGTAAAGAGTTGATCGAGCGGAATCGGCAGGCTGACGTCGCAGTACTTCATGTACTGAAAAAGGGACGCAGCGCGGGATAAAGCGCTTGATAGGAGCCATGCCCCTCGGCATAGACACTGGACTCCCTGGGTTCGATCGTTTCGACTTCGTGGACGGCCGCGGCGCAGGCTGCCGGGACGCCGGCGAATTTTCCTGTCCCGACCATGGCCAGCAAGGCTGCGCCATAGGCTGATCCTTCCTGTGTGTCGAGAACCGCAACGCGCTTTTGGAAAATATCAGCTAGCATTTGACGCCAGAAGGGGCTGCGAGCGCCGCCCCCGGAAAGGCGGACAGTGGTGAGCGGCACGCCCATCTCTTCGATGATGTCGAGGCAGTCTTTCTGGCTATAGGAGACACCTTCGAGGAGCGCCCGGATCAGGTCGGCGCGAGTGTGTTTCGCGGTGAGGCCGATCCAGCCGCCGCGAGCCTGCGCGTCGAGGTGTGGCGTTCGTTCGCCCATTAAGTAAGGAAGCCAGTAGAGGCCCTGCGATCCGGGTGGGGCGGTGGCGGCCTCGGCAGTGAGCGAGTCGTAATCGGCGCCGGGCGTAAGTTGATTGCGGAACCACTGCAGGCTTAAACCAGCCCCCTGAGTGACGCCCATAACGTGCCATTTGCCCGGGACGGCATGACAGAAGGTGTGAACGCGGCCGAGGTGATCGTATTTCGGATGCTCCATGTGGGCGAAGACGACACCAGAAGTTCCGATGGTGCACGAGACAATGCCGGGTTCGACGATTCCATTTCCGACGGCACTCGAGGCTTGATCGCCGCCGCCTCCGACTACCGGCGTCCCTTCGGCGAGACCGGTTGCCGCCGCGGCCGATGGCGTAACGGTGCCGGTGATCTCGGGCGATTCGTAAGCTCGAGGAAGGATGGAGCGCTCCAATTCGAGGGCATCCACGAGTTCGAGCGACCAGCAGCGGCGCGCGACATCGAAGAGCGAAGTGCCGGAGGCATCGGAGACGTCGGTGGCGTATTCGCCGGTGAGACCGAAGCGGACATAGTCCTTAGGAAGCAGGATCTTTCGTACGCGCGCGAAGTTGTGGGGTTCGTTATCGCGGACCCATAGGAGCTTGGGCAACGTAAAGCCGGTGAGTACGGGATTAGCGGTGCAATCGAGAATGCGGTCCCGTCCGACGCTCGCATTTATGGCATCGACCTGTGGTTGGCTGCGTTGATCGCACCAGATCAGCGCGGGGCGGATGACATTGTTGGCGTCATCGAGCATGACGAGGCCGTGCATCTGCCCGGATAAGCCTATGCCCTTGATGTCGGATCCGGTGGCCGAAGCTTGGGCAAGCACTCCGCGAATGGCAGCCTGCGCGGCATCCCACCAGTTTTCGGGACGCTGCTCGGCCCACAACGGGCGCTCCATACGCATGTCCTCGTGCGGAGCAGTAAAGGCGTGCCTGACTCGCCCGTTTTCGCCGACTAACAGCGCGCGTGTGCCACCCGTGCCGACATCAACACCCAGCCAGTAATTCACTTGGCGACCTCGAATCCGAGAAACGCCGCTCCGAAGAGGCCGGCTTCGTTGCCTAGTGTGGCCTTTTCGATGCGGGTCTTCGCGTTGCGGTAAGTGAAGGAGCGGAGTTCGCACTCAGCCAGCATGCGCGGGGCGAAGAAATCCCAGGCGGGGAGCGGACCGCCGCTCAGTAGATACAAAGGAAAATTAAAGATGTTCACCAGGCCGGCGAGCGCAATACCAAGCGCTTCGCCCATGGCTTCAAACACCATTTTTGCTTTGACGTTGCCGGCGAGGGCGAGATTGTAAACGTCGGCTGAAGTGGGGTTCTCTCCAAGGTGGAGCAGGCGCGCCATGGCGCTGATGGCGCTCGCGGAGGCGTGTTTTTCGAGGCAGCCGTGATTGCCGCAGCCGCAGGGATTTCCGTTGGGAACCACGGTCATGTGACCGAGTTCGCCCGCCATGCCGACGTGGCCGTGGAGAATCTTGCCTCCGGAGATGATGCCGCCTCCGATGCCGGTGCCGAGAGTAAGGAGGACGAGGTCGCTGACATCGCGGCCTGCGCCGATCCACTTTTCGCCGAGCGCGGCGGCGTTGGCATCATTTTCAAGGAAGACCGGAGCGCCGAGGAGCTTTTCAATTTCGTCGCGGATGGGAATGCCTTCGAATTCCGGAAGGTTGTTGGAGCCGACGACCGTACCGGTTTCGAGGATGATAAAGCCGGGGAGGGCAACGCCTACGCCGGCAAGATTCCCCGTGCCGCATTGTTCGCGAAGTTTGACGATGGATGCGACCATGTCTTCCAGCACGGCGGCGCGGCCATGAGATAGGGGTGCGGCCCCCGAGATTTTGCCGAGCATCTCGCCGTCGCGGCTGACAGCCGCTGCGCGCAGATTAGTCCCGCCGAGGTCAACGCCGATGGAGTATTCGGGCATGAAGCCGAATTGTATCGCAGTCGAATCTGTGGGAATGGCGGGCTGCCGCGCTTATGGATGGATTGATACAGCCCTGTTTCATGCGGCACAAAGGTCGGCTGAAGCGGGGGCTTCCGCGTGAGCTGGATTGAACGATGATTAATGTTTGCCGGGGGCTTCGAGATTAGGGCTGCGGTTCCAAATGCAGGCGAAACCGCCTGCTTCACCCCTCCACAGCCCTCCCAAAGCCACTTCTGAAAGCAGCACAATCCAGTAAGCCAGTCCGCAAAACGAACTGGCTTACTCCCAACCAACCTAACGTTACAGGGTGGTGAGCACGCCGGAGTCCAACAGCTAACCTGCAGAAGATACTAGGATTGCGGCAGTGGCCCGATGGTTTTCCTACCAATATACGTAACTTAACGCAACCTTAATACGACATTTAAGAACTAACGTGTTAATGGAATTCAAATGCTGCGTTCCATTTTGCGGATTCCGGCTCCGGTCAGTTACCAAGATTGGTATAGGTTCTGACCAAGCACCCAGCCAACTTCTAATTGTCCAAGCGGTTACGGATTTGGCACGGGGAGTGCGAACGGGTTCCGAGTTGGGATAGTCGCCGGCGGGTAAGGGCCGCACGGCTGATTGGTTTGGTTGGTTGACTTTGTTTTTGGTTGGTTGGTTCGGAATTACGCGCGGCTGGAGGTGTCAGCGCTCGTAACTCTGTTAGCAGGGAGCAGAAAACAATGGAGGGAAATTGATGAAGAAGCAGTATTGTTTCTTATTGGCACTGGCTTTTGCGATCGGTGTCATGACGGTTGTCCCAAGCGCCTTGTCGCAGTCTTTGACAACCGGAGATATAGCCGGAACCATCACCGATGCCACCGGCGCGATCATTCCAAATGTGGCCGTTACGCTGAAGAGTCTGGACACGGGTGCGCAACAAACAACGACCACCACTTCGGCGGGCGATTACCGCTTCCGATTACTCAAGCCGGGCAGGTACTCGGTGAGCGTCACCCAGACCGGGTTCCAAACCGCTGAACGAACCGTCGACGTGCAGGTGGGGCAGCTCGTATCTGCCAATCTCACCCTGCAGATCGGACAGACGACGCAAACCGTGGAAGTGCTTGAGTCGGCGCCCCTCATCAACACCGAGCCCAGCATGAACACGACGTACACCGAGACCCAGGTTCAAGAGCTGCCGAGCGCGGGCGGTGACATTACGAACATCGCCTTCACGGCGCCGGGAGCAGTGGTGAATCCCATGGGAGGCTACGGGAACTTTACCGTGAACGGTCTCCCGGCCACTTCGAATCTCTTCACCGTTAATGGTGAAAACGATATGGACCCGTACTTCAACATCAACAATTCGGGCGCGTCGAACCTCACGCTCGGCCAGAACGAAATTCAGGAGGCCACCGTTATTGCCAATCCTTACTCCGGTCAATACGGTCAGCTCTCTGGTGCGCAGGTCACATACGTTACCAAGTCAGGGAGCAACACCTTCCACGGCAACCTGTCGTACTGGTGGAATGGACGGGCGATGAACGCGAATGACTGGTTCAACAACTTCTACGGCGATCCACGTCCTTTCTCGAACGCAAACCAGTGGGCCGGCTCTCTCGGGGGTCCGATCCGTAAAGACAAGACTTTCTTCTTCTTCGATACCGAGGGGCTTCGGTTTCTTCTTCCGAACGTTGACTCCGTAACGACGCCGACACCCGCATTCGCGAATGCGGTACTCGCCAACGTGCAGGCGAAGCAGCCGGCGGAATTCCCGATGTACCAGAGCATGCTGAATCTGTGGCTGAATGCTCCGGGCGCTAGCGCAGCGGTGCCGATCACGAATAGCAGTGCCTGTAACACACTGGTGTTGCCCGGGTTCAATCCGGCGACGCAGGCTTGCGCGGCAAAATACCAGGCCATTCCAACCGCTCTCGCTTCGGAGTGGATACTGGCTTTTCGTGTGGACCAGAGGCTCGGCAACAACGATAACGCCTACTTCCGTTACAAGCAGGACCACGGCACACAGCCAACCACGCTGAGCCCCATCAATTCGAATTTCGATGCCATCTCGAAGCAGCCGTCCTGGGACACACAGTTGAATGAGACGCATATCTTTGGGCCGCATGCGACGAACTCGTTTATGGCGACTTTGAGCTACTACTTCGCTCTATTCGAGCAGGATCAGAAGCTGGCCTCGGGCACATTCCCGGATCAGATCATCACTTCCGGCGCGGTGCCATTTACCGGATTCAATTCGATGACGTCGTTCCCGCAAGGGCGCAACATAACGCAATATCAGTTCATCGACGACTACACGCTAAACCGCGGCCGGCATAACCTGAAGTTCGGTGTGAACTTCCGCCGCTACGACGTGAGTGACCACAACTTCTTCTTCAATTCGCCAGGTGTCTACTTTGGATACACGACGAACGGACTTCAGAACTTCGCCAACGGCATCGCCTACCAGTATCGGGAACGCGCGAACGCCGCGAACGACGTGCCGGTCGCACTGTGGGGCGCTGGTTTCTATGCGCAGGATGAGTGGAACATCACCTCGAATCTCAAACTGACGCTCGCTCTGCGCGCCGAACACAACTCCAATCCGGTCTGTCAGACGAATTGCTTCGCCAATTTCAACGGTCCGTGGACGTCGCTGCCCAGCGTCACGAGTGCGAATCCCGGAAGCGTTCCGTATGCCAACGACCTGCTGGTTAACCAGCACCAGGCCTATCCAGGAACCGACGCGATCAACTGGTCGCCTCGTATTGGCTTTAGCTGGTCTCCCGGAAGCGACAAAAAGACCGTCATCAGCGGTGGGGTCGGGATTTTCTACGACAATCTCCCCTCCGGACTCGTGGACAACCTGCTGACGAATCCGCCGGTGGTAGTCGATATCCGGGTACGTCCGTCGGCTGGCGTGTTGCCGTTCGACCCTGGGACGAAAGGAGGCGCCGCGATCTGGGCCGCTTCGGCTGCGGCATTTAATATTAACCAGACGTTCACGCAGATTTCAAAGAATCTTGCCGCGCTGGGGTCCGTGTTCGCGGCCCCATCTATTACCGCCTTAAGCGGTACGCTGCACTCGCCTCAATTCCAGGAATGGAACCTACAGGTGCAAAGGGAACTGTCGAATTCGTTCCTGCTGACCCTGAACTACGTCGGCAACCATGGCATTAATCTGCCGTACAGCAATGCGTGGCCGAACGCGTACGATGAGTTTGGCCTGTATCCCGGCGTCCCCGGCGTGCCGGCAAATCCGCTGGTCCCCAATTATGGAACTGTGACGACGATTCAGAGCGGCGCGATATCGAACTACAACGGATTGAGCGTCAGCCTTACGAAGCGGTTCTCGCATTGGGTGGCCGCGCACTTCAACTACACGTGGTCGCACAATCTCGATGAGTGCTCCAACGGTTGCATCTTCACGTACGGCGACTCGCTGTTCGGTCAGATCAATCCGCTGAGTTTGCGCGCCAACAACTATGGCAACTCCGATTACGATATTCGCCACAATTTCAATGGCGACTTCATCGTCAACCCGAGCTTCCATTTCGGAAACCACTTCCTGAACAGTGCTTTGGGTGGTTGGCAATGGGCCGGAAAGATCTTCTGGCGCTCCGGGCTTCCGTTCTCGGTTCTTGACAACAATACCGCGCTTGGCAATGGCGGCGGCTCGCTGCTCGCGACTCCTCTGGGGGGTGGCGGCGGGCAGACGAGTTGCGGAGCCTCCAGCGCAACCGTACCGTGCCTGAACGCCAGCGCATTTCTGAACAGCGCGGTGATCAACAACTTCACGGCCTGGTCGCCCCAAAACCGGAACCAGTTCCGCGGCCCGAACTACTTCGACGTTGACATGTCGCTGTACAAGACCTTCAAACTGGGTGAAAAAGTGAGCCTGGGAGTTGGTGTGCAGGCATTCAACGTGTTCAATCATCCGAACTTCGGTCTGCCGGACAATGGGCTGGGCGATGCGACGTTCGGGTTGATTTCGAGCATGGAAGGTACTCCGACGAGTCCATACGGGAACTTCCTCGGGTTCGACTCGTCACCTCGCGTGGCGCAGATCTCGGGCAAGCTCGTGTTCTAACATAAACGGCGAAAGCTGAAGATTCTTTAGCTTGCGCCCCGCTGGCCTCGCACTCGTTTTCGGGTGCGGGGCCTTTCTGTTTTGGTACGGCTGCCCAGCGAATGAAGGGCAGGTTGCCACAGTCTGTCGCAACCCGAGCGTTCGACCGTGTCACCGGTTTGGAACAGAAACGCACCACTAATAAACCGGTGCGCAGGATGCAATCCGGCTTACCTTCGCTAAAGGCTGCGTTGCGCTGTCACAAGACCGCCTGCCGTACTACCATGAAATTGCGGCCCAGAGTATGGATATTTATGAAGAAGTAGTGCGTCTTCGGCGTCTTGGTCAGAAGTGTGCGCTGGCGACCATCGTGCAGGTGAACGGCTCGATCCCGAGCTACGAAAGCGCCAAATTACTGGTGCGCGAGGACGGGTCGATGCTGGGCACGATCGGCGGCGGCTGCGTCGAGGCGGAAGTCTGGAATGCGGCGCGCGAGGTGATGGAGACGGAACGTCCGCGGCACATGAATTTCAGTTTGGGGCAGGATGCGGCTTATGACAACGGCCTGATTTGCGGAGGCCAGCTCAACGTTTTCGTCGAGCCGGTGGTGCCGCAACCCAAGGCGTTTATCTTCGGGGCCGGGCATATATCGAAAAGCCTGTCAAAAGTGGCGAGCCTGGCGGGATTCGCAACCGTGATTGTCGACAATCGCGAGGCCTTTGCGAATCGAGAGCGGTTTCCTGATGCGGACGAGGTGTTCGCTGAGGAATACGAGGACGTGTTCCCGAAATTGCCGATTCGGGACACCAGCTACATCATTATCGTGACGCGCGGGCATCGCGATGACATGCGCGTGCTTCGCTGGGCCGTCACGACGCAGGCGAAATACGTTGCAATGATCGGCAGCAAGCGTAAGACCATCGGCGTGGTGAAGGAGTTGGAGAAGGAAGGTATTCCGCGATCTGTGTTCGAACGTGTATTTGCGCCTATGGGGTTCGACATCGGCGCCATCACTCCGGAGGAAATAGCGATTTCCGTAGTGGCGGAGATGATTGCGACGCGCCGAGGTCCGGAGTCCGACTGGATGCGGCTGTCGAAATCGATCTTCGCCAACGAAGCGACCAAGGCTCTCCTGAAGTGAGTTCCGCGACCCAGGTCGCTGCCGTCATCCTGGCTGCCGGCGCTTCGAGCCGGATGGGGAGTCCGAAACCGCTGCTGGAATTGGCAGGCGAGACTTTTCTGGACCGGTTGATTGGAATATTCGCGGGCGTGTGCCGGCCGGTAATCGTTGTGCTCGGGTACCACGCTGATGAGATTCGTGCAGGCATTCGACGCGGTTCGATGGCAGAGATCGTGGTCAATCCCGCGCCGGAGCGGGGCATGCTGAGCTCGCTGCAATGCGGTTTAGCTCGCGTTCCGGAAGGCGCGAGTGTGATGTTTACCCCCGTAGATTACCCGGGCATTTCGCGTGAGACCGTAGAGGCGCTAGCCGCGGCCGGCGATGCGGCGGTTGCCATACCGATGTATGAGGACAGGCGCGGGCACCCGGTAAAGGTTTCATCTATGGTGGTCGCCGAACTGCTCCGTTTGCCGTTGGAGGCGCAGGCGCGGGATGTGATTCGGCAGCATGGCGACTCGGTGATCTTTGTAGAAGTGCCCGACGCCGGAATTGTCAACGATGTCGACACCCCCGAGGCCTACCGGGAGTTGACTGCGCAGTGGGGCGCGCGGACGTGAAAACTGGAGCCCGTAAACTACTGTGGCGGTCGCTGCTTGCAGTGTGCCTGCTCGTTCTGCTGCTGGGGTTTGTCGCGCCATTTCTCAATGCCGATTACTTTCGCGAATCGATCCGGCGTGAGTTGGAAGCTGCCCTGAACCGGCCGGTAGAGATGGGAAATATCCGTTTCAGCCTGTTTCGCGGCCTCGGATTTTCGGCGGAGGACGTGCTCATCGGCGATGATCCGGGCGCGGGAATCGAACCCTTTGCGCATGTTGCGACGATGCGGGTTCGCCTGCAGCCCTTCAAGACGCTGTGGAGGCGGAAGCTGGTTTTTTCCACCCTCAGCCTGATCGATCCGAGTGTGAACCTGGTGAAGACGGAAGGCGGCGGATGGAATTTCCGGAGCTTCTTCCAGGGCGCGGGATCCGGAGCCGGGCAGCACAAGCCTCACACATCGTTTCCGGACATCGAGGTGAGCGGCGCGCGGCTGGATTTCAAATTCGGGCTTCTTAAATCCGTTTTTTACATCAACAACGCGGACGTGGATATCTACCCGAACAGCGACGGTGCACTGGTGGTGAGGTTTTCAGGAGAACCGGCACGCACGGACCGGACGGCGCAGAGTTTCGGGCGGCTTTCCGCCAGAGGACTGCTGCGGAACAATGGCAAAGGCGAGGACGAGCTCAATATGCTCGTGCAACTGGAGCGCAGTTCGCTGTCGGAGCTGGCGAGGCTGGTCAGTGGCGGCGACATCGGCGTGCACGGGTACGTGGCGTCGAGCGCGACGCTTGACGGTCCTTTGTCGCGAATTCAGATCAGCGGCGACTTGATTCTTTCCGATCTGCATCGCTGGGACCTCATGCCGGCGCAGGGGGACGCGTGGCGGTTGAAGTATACGGGGACATTCAATGTTCCGGCGCAGCAACTCGCGCTGGAGACTGTCAGCGAGCCGGGGCAGCCGACGCCCGTGATGCTCAAGTTCGATGCGTCGAACGTGATCAGCGCTCCGAAGTGGGTAGCGTCCATCGCACTCCACGATCTGCCGGCGGCATCGCTGGTTCAAACCGCCCGGCACATGGGCGCGGCTCTACCCGCCAATGTCCAGGTGGACGGCAAGGTGAACGGTGGCATTACTGTTTCCGGTCCGCACGGCTTTGAAGGGGAGTTGCAGTTCGGGGACGTGGCCTTGACGATCCCGAACGCGGGTTCGGCGCATGTGGATTCGGCGCGGCTAATGGTGGCGAATGGAAAGATGAGCCTGGCGCCGGCCGAAATCACTCTGGCGGATGGAAGCACCGCGACAGTCGAGGGAGCCTATTCGGCCGCGGATCAGGATTTTTGGACGGACATCACGGCGCGCGGACTGGCGATCAGTGACTTGAAGACAGGACCCGCGAAGGTGATTGACGCGTCGGCAATTCCCTTTGTAACGAACTGCCGCCACGGCGTGTGGACCGGCCAGGCGCGTTATGAGCAAAAAGGTGACGAGCCGGGGCGCTGGTCGGGCGGGTTTGTGGTGCAAAATGCCGACCTTGACGTGCCGGGCCTGGCTTCGCCATTGCATGTGGGCGCAGCAACCGTGGAAGTGGACGGCGATAAGATCCAGGTGAAGAATCTGCGCGGGCGCGCGGGTGCTATTGCGGTCGCCGCGGACTTTCGCTATGGGCCGGATGACGCGGTTCAACATCTACGGCTCGCAATTGCTGAGGCAGATGTCGCACAGATTGAACGGCTGTTTCTGCCCACCCTGCGTCGAAGTCAAGGGTTGCTCGCGAATCTGCGGTTACGGCGCGCGGTGATTCCGGAATGGCTCGCCGATCGCAATATTCAGGGGACCGTGCAGATCAAGAGCCTGACGAACGGAGATGCGCCGGTATGCGCATTTGGAGCGCGTCTGAACTGGACCGCGGCCGTGGTACAGCTTTCGAACGTCACCTGCACTCAGGCTGACATGCAGGCCAGCGGACGTATTGCACTGAACCTTGCAGGCGCACAACCGCGCTACAAGATCGCGGCTCACGTTGAGAACCTGGACTATAAGACCGGTACGCTCGACCTGGACGGTGATTTTGAGACTACGGGCACGGGCAGCGACTTTTTAGTGAACACCGCATCGACGGGAACTTTCGACGCGAGCGATGTTCGCCTGGGTCCCGATGCGGCGTTCCGCGAGATTTCGGGAGCTTACCAGATCACACCCGGAAGTGTTGCACCGCATCTCGTGCTGAGCAAAGTGCAGGCAAGCGACGGCGTGGACAACCTGGCGGGACAGGGATCCACGCAAGCGGATGGGCGGCTGGTGCTGGAACTGGCTGCGGGCAAACGCCAGGTACACCTGGTAGAAAACCTGCTGCCGCTACGCGCTCCGGCGCAGTAATTACTCCCCACTCTGCTGCAGCAGCTTCGCGACGAGAGCCGTCCAACCGGTCTGGTGGCTGGCGCCGAGCCCCGCCGCCGTGTCGCCGTCGAAGTACTCATGGAACGGGACGTAGTCGCGAAAGTTCGGATCGGTTTGAAACTTCTCATTGGCGCCAAATATGGGGCGGCGGCCGTCGGCATCGCGAAGAAAGATCCTGGAGAGGCGGCGTGAAAGCTCCGTCGCCACATCACGCAGGTTCATTTTGCGCCCCGAACCGGTGGGGCATTCCACCTGGAACTCGTCGCCGAAGTAGTGATGGAAGCGCTGCAGCGATTCGATCATGAGGTAGTTGACCGGAAACCATACCGGGCCGCGCCAGTTTGAGTTTCCGCCGAACATGTCGGTACGCGATTCGGAGGGTTCATAGTCGACGCGGTAGGTGCGCCCGTCGACCTGAACAATGAAGGGATGGTCCTTGTGGCAGCGGGAGAGGGACCGGAGACCGTGCGGAGAGAGAAACTCATTCTCATCGAGCATGGTCGTCAGAATACGCAGCAGCTTGGGACGCTGCACCATCGCGAGCAGGCGGCGCTCCTCGACGCCACACCTGGTCATGGACGCGATGTTTCCAGCAAGATCGGGCCGGTGTTGCGCAAACCAGTTCATGCGCCGCTTGAATCCGGGGAGGGCGTCGATCTCGGATTGCTCGATCGTCGCGACGGCGAACAGGGGAATGAGTCCGACGATAGACCGCACGCGCATCGGCTGTTTGCGTCCCTCGGGATTACGCAGCCAGTCGTAATAGAATCCATCGACTTCGTCCCATAATCCACCGTCCCCCACTCGATTTATGGCGCTGGCGATATAGAGGAAGTGTTCAAAGAATTTGCTGGCGGTGTCCTCGTACGCGGGATCATGCGGGGCGAGGTCAATGGCGATTTTCAGCATCATGAGGCAGTACATCGCCATCCATGCGGTGCCGTCGGCCTGTTCAATGAAGCCTCCGGTTGGCAGCGGCTTACTGCGGTCGAAGACGCCGATGTTATCCAGACCCAGGAAGCCACCCTCGAAAATGTTGTTGCCTTCGGAATCCTTGCGATTGACCCACCACGTGAAATTCATGAGCAGCTTGTGATAGGCGGCTTCGAGGAATTCATAATCGGGCTTGCCCTGGAGTTTCCAGTCGATCTTGAACACGCGCCAGCAGGACCAGGCGTGCACCGGCGGATTCACGTCGCTGAACTCCCATTCATAGGCCGGGAGCTGACCGTTGGGCGCCATGTACCATTCGCGCAGAAACAGCGAGAGCTGGCTCTTGGCGTAGTTAGGGTCAATAAGGGCGAACGGAATCATGTGGAAGGCGAGATCCCATGCGGCGTACCAGGGGTATTCCCACTTGTCGGGCATCGAGATGACGTCATCGTTGTAGAGATGGACCCAGGAACTGTTGCGCCCGGTGCGATGCTGCGGCGGGGGCGGAGGAAAGGCCGGGTCGCCGTCGAGCCACTGCTGCACGATGTAGTGATAAAACTGCTTACTCCACAGCAAACCGGCAAAGGCCTGGCGCTGCACGCGGCGGCCATCCTCGGAAAGACAGTCGGGGGCGAAACTGTAGAACTCATCCGCTTCCCGAATGCGGGTAGTGAAAACGGAGTCAAAATCGGGTTCGGGTTCGTTTTCCTGGTGCAGGCGGAAGCGATAGATACGCGATTCGCCGGGTTGGAAGGTGTCCTGATACCAGGCACACCATTTGGTACCGGTTCCGGATGGGTTTACGGCTTCGCTGCGTCCGTGAATGATGCGCTCGTGGAAGCCATCCTTGGCGAATGGATGGCCGGAGTCGTAACCGAAAAGACGCTGTGTGTTGGTTTCGTTGTCGGTGAATAAGGATGGCGGATTGCCGTCATAGTGGAAGATGAGCGTGCCCAGTGTTTGTTCGTGCGCCTCGATGGAAGCATCGTCTTTCTGGCGCATCTCGGGCTTTGGCGTGCCGTAGCCCCACGACCAGGTGTTGCGAAACCAGAGTGTCGGCAGGAAATGCAGCGGAGCAGGGTCGGGACCGCGATTCACGATAGTGACCCGGATGAGAATGTCGTCTACGCCCGCCTTCGCATACTCGGCGAAGATGTCGAAATAGCGGTCGTCGTTGAGTATTCCCGTGTCGATCAATTCGTACTCGGGCAAGGCGCGGGTCCGATGGCTGCTGACGTCAATCAAAGGATCGTAGGGAAACTCCGCCTGCGTGTACTTATAGAGCCCCTTCATGTAGGAGTGGGTTGGGGAGGAGTCGAGGTAATAGTAGTATTCTTTGACGTCTTCGCCGTGGTTTCCTTGGGGTCCGGAGAGTCCGAAGAGGCGCTCTTTCAAAATCGGATCGCGGCCATTCCAGAATGCCAGCGCGAAACAAAGGCGCTGATGGTTATCGCTAATGCCGAGGATACCGTCTTCGGTCCAACGATAAGCACGGGAACGGGATTGATCGAAATTAAAATATCGCCAGGCATCGCCGTCGGCGCTATAGTCTTCGCGGGGATTTCCCCAGGCGCGTTCTGTGAGGTAGGGTCCCCAGCGCGACCAGTATTTCTCGCGGCGCTGCGTCTCGAGGAGGCGTTCGTTCTCAGCGGGCATTTTTGTCAGGTATTACAGGGCCTCTGATTCTTCGCGTGCCGCGACGATTTGGAGGATGTAGAAGGGTGAAGCAGGCTGTTTCGCCTTCGCGATGGGCGGTTTAACAACCCGCCGCGGGCTAACAGCCTGCATTACAGGCGTCATCAAACTCGCGGTTCCCGAGGCTAAGTGGCATTGCTCCACCCGTCTATGGCGTCTCATACAAGTCATCAACGTACCACGCCGGCCATTACGAACACCTGGACGTCGGCGTATCGTTTCGCGAGCTTTCTTCCCGCAGTCTCGCCGAGGACGCTAATCGCAGTTGCAAGCCCGTCGGCGACGATTCCATGCGGTGCGACGACGCTGACAGTGATCGATGTGGTGAGCGCAATTCCGGTTGAGGGGTCGACGATGTGTGAGTAGCGCTTGCCGTTGGCTTCGAGGTACTGCTCGGAATCGCCGGACGTGGAAACAGCGGCATTATTCAACTCCACAGCGCTGTCGGAGGCGGCGATCGCGATCTTCCACGCCCCACCGAAAGCCAAGTCGCCGCCTGCCGCGACAAGAGCGCGCTGGATGCCAAGCCGTTTCAAAACCGCCAGCGCTTCGTCCGCGGCGTATCCTTTTGCGATTCCGCCCACGTCCAACTGCATGCGATCCTGATCGAGCAACACCGTGCGCGCGCGTTCGTCGAGGTGTAGCTTGGTGTAGCCGCAATGCGCAAGCGCGGCGTCGAGTGCATCGGGGTCGGGGTATTGCTTCTGACGGCGGGCTTCGCGCCACATCCTGGTGACGGGCCCCACGGTGACGTCGAAGGCGCCTCCACTGCGCTCGGCGAGGGACTGCGACGCTGCCAGCACCCGAAACAGATCGCCGCTAATCTTCATGGGATGATGCACGGCGGAGCTCGATACGCGGTTCAGTTCGCTCTCGGGCTTGTAGTCGGACAGGATGTCATCGAGCTGCGCGACGCGATCGAATGCGGCACGGAAGGCGCTTTTCGCCTGCTGTTCGGTTTCGGCGTACAGCTTGATACTGAACAGCGTACCCATGTGCGGCTCGACCGCTTCGAAGAGGTGCGGTTCGACCGCTTGCGCGCAGAGAGGCGCCAAGGCAAGCAGCCAGACGCTACTGTTCGTCGTGCTCCACCCCACTGTTCCAATAACGATACATCTCTTCGGCCGCGGGTACACGAGCCGGGCGGACCAGCCGGAAGCCAAGCCATTGGGCATCCGTCATGTACCAGATGCTTTTCGGCAGTTGGGGGTCCTGTTCCTTCCAACTTGCGTCGGAAGCAACCCGTGACGTGCATCGCACCATGTCCGCCGGGTCATTCCACGAACCGCCTCGAACCGCGTGCGGATACGGCCCCGTTGGCCTAACCCAGGGGTTCGTTTGCGCGGCTGCGTTATAGGGTGCGTAGCCGTCGAGCGTCCATTCCATTACGTTTCCCAGCATGTCGAAGAGTCCCCAGGCGTTCGGTTTCCTGGTTGCCACCTGCTGGTATTTGGACTTGCTATTGGCGGCGTACCAGGCATAGTCACCGAGCGGAGTTGGATCGTCGCCGCCCCCGCGGCAGGCATATTCCCACTCGGCTTCGGTCGGGAGCCGGTAGAACTCACCGGTTTTGGCGCTCAACCATTCCGCGTATTTATTTGCCGCATGTTGCGTCATGCTGATCGCGGGATATCCGTTGATGCCCATGCCGAAGCTCATCTCCATGTACGGGCGAGTCGGCGTGCTGACCGCATCCACGGAGGGATCTTTGTCTTTCTGGAACATGAAGAGGCGGTATTCATCCCACGTCACCTCGTGCGCCTGCATCCAGAAGGCGTCGACCCGGACCCTGTGCGTGGGCTCTTCGTTAGCTTTGTGGGTCGAGCCCATCAGGAACTCCCCTGCGGGGATCGACAGCATTTCGTAGGAGACCGTGGTGTTCGGAATCGTCACCTTGTAGCGAGCGGCCTTTTCGTATTGGTGGGCAACGATACTTTCGTGGATGCGGTTCACGGTCGCATGCTCGTCTGCAGCAGTGGCGGCGAGCGGGGCGCCAATCCAGAAGACAAACAGCAACCGACTACGCAAACTTCGTAATCCCCGGCAGTGCCCTCGGAGGTACTTCGTGACTTCCGTTCCAATCGATGCGGTCGGGGACCAGCCTCTCGTTCGAGTTCAGCGCCTGGTCCCAGGTGATCTGCTGGCCGGTGTAGGCGGCCATGCGGCCCATCATCGCGAGAAGCGTGCTTGTGGCCATGCGCTTGCCGTCGTTGATGGGATCGTTGCGGCGAATGGCGGCAAACAGGACGTCGTGTTCGCGCTGGTACATGTCGTATTTCTGGCCGTTCCACGTCCAGTTGTTCTTGCCCTCAATGCGCGGAACGGGTCCGCGTCCGATGGTGCAGGCGCCGTCTACGCCAAGCATGTAGTCGGAGTTTTCGTTATAGCAGCCCTCGATCTGGCGGTTGGCGAGGAAAGCTCGCACGCCGTTTGGATAAATGTAATTGACCTCGAAATGGTCGTAGATATTGCCGCCTTCCGCGGGGATGGTGCGGCCGCCCACTCCGACGCAGCTCACCGGCGGCTCATCGTGCATGGCCCAAGCAATTTTGTCGGCGCTGTGCACGGCTTGCTCGACGAGGCTGTCACCGCACAGCCAGACGAAGTTGTACCAGTTGCGGATCTGCCATTCTATGTCACTCATGCCGGCGGGACGTGTGCTTGCCGGGGGCATTGGTTTTACCGGGCTCGTGTAATAGGTCGCATAATATGCGACCAGCTTGCCCATGGCGCCGTCCTCGATCTGTTTGAAGGTGTCCTGGATCATGCTGTTGTAACGCCAGCAGAATCCGGCCACGAGGGAGAGCTTTTTGGCCTTCGCCTTTTCGGACGTGTCCAGCACTGCGCGAACGCCGGGCGCATCGGTGGCGATAGGCTTTTCGCAAAAGACATGCTTGCCGGCATCGATGCAGGCTGCCAGGTGGACCGGACGAAAGCCGGGCGGAGTCGCGAGCAGGACCACGTCGACATTGTCGACCACCTGCTTGTAGGCGTCGAGGCCTAGGAACTGCCGCTGCTGCTCGACCTTCACACGGTCGGCGGTTTTCTGGATCTTCTTCAACGTCTCGAGCGATTTTTCAATTTGAGAGCGATCGATGTCGGCGACTGCAGTGAGCTCCGTGTAGTCGTCGGCCTTCAAGGCCTGGGATGCCGCCCCCGTTCCGCGTCCGCCACAGCCGACCAGCCCTACCTTGATGGCATTTGTAACGGTCTGCGCGGAAATAATGGCGGGGAATCCGGTCGCCAAAGCGGCGCCGGCGGCCCTCAGGAAATCACGGCGTTCGGAACGGGCAGGTTGATCGTCCATGGCTCTTTCGCCCATTGTGGCATATGACAAAATTCGATTGATCCAGACGCACCCTAAATAGAAACGGCGGAAAAATTCTGCAACTCTGGATTGGTCGGTTATTAACCGGAGAACTTCTCACCGCGCCGAAGCAGCAGAGTTCAATGTGGGCCGGTCGGCGAGCGGCACAATGCCGAATCGCCCTCCGCAGTTTGGCCATTGGCAAAACCGTGCGTGCGGGACTTGCGCCCCTTGTTCAAATCCCGTGCATTCAAAACACCGGTGAATGCGAGCGGGCCGAGCCTGCCGCGCCAGGATTCCCAGAAAATCGGCCCGATGTAACAGGATGACGGCCGCCCCAAGGAACCTCGGAGAGTACCGTTCCGTTCGACCGTTCGCAATCCGGCGGTGACGCCCGCCGGACCGTGTGCGCGAATCTCGCTTGGCCGAATGCGTGCCCCACCTTGGCTCGCAACCTGTTGAGCCGTAAAGGTGGCGCAGGCGGTTTCGCCTGCGCATGCCGCTCTCAAAGACTTCTGCCACGGGCTGCTAGCGTAGCTCCGCGGCCCGTCGGTAAACATGGGCTTCGAATCCTGTTTTTTCGAGCGCAGTCGCAGCCGTTAAACCTCCGATCCCGCCGCCAACAATAAACACCCGTAAGACATGCTTTAGCTTGTCAGGATCGCACGAATATTACTCTCCATAACCTGTTAAATTGGGAACGTTGTGCGCCGCATAACGTTGTCGTTGTTTCTCTGTTTCTGCGCTGTCGGCCGCTTTGAAATGCGAGCCCAGCAGGCGCCCGCCGGCTCCATTGCGGGCGTCGTCCTCGATGCCGCGACCAAAGATCCGATCCGCCGCGCGATCGTGCGGCTGTCGACTGTGGGCGACAATCCACAGGATGCCGTCGCCTGGACCGATTCCAACGGCCGCTTCGCCTTCGGATTCCTCCAAGCCGGGCGATACCAACTCGTCGCCTCGAAGGATGGTTATGCCGCGTCACTTTTCGGCCGCGAAACTACGAGCCGACTTCCAGCCGTAATCAAACTCGCTGCTGGCGAGAACCGTGTGGACTTCGTGTTCCGGTTGGAACATCCCGCCACGATCTCGGGAACGGTTTTTGACGAGGATGGAGAGCCGCTTCCCGGTGTGCCGGTCAATGCCATGCGTCAAGGGTTTATTCGCGGCGAAAAGCAGCTCATGCCCGGGCCTTCTGCCGCAACCGACGTGCACGGTCACTATACTGTCTCAATCCCAGGGTCCGGGAAGTACGTTCTTGTTACCAGGCACGTATTTCAAAACACCATGAAAGCACAGGCGGAAGTCTCGGCGACCCAGCAGCAGCGGCAGTATGTTTATACGGAGCAGTTCTATCCCGGAACGGACCAGGAATCTGCAGCCGTGCCGCTTACGGTCAACCCCGGTGTGCAGATCAAGAATATTGATTTTCGTATGACTGCCCGCCCCGCTCTCACATTGCGTGGACATGTCGCGTTGCCCCCGGGCGTGCCGCAGTCGGCCCAGGTAAACGTCAACCTCTACCAGCCAGGGATTGCTTATGGCTTACATCTCGGGGCCATGGTGATGCAGCCGAATTTTGAATTCACCTTCGGCAATCTCGGTCCGACAACGTACGTGCTGATGGCACATCTTGCTGCGGAAGGAAAAGAGTATCAAGGCTTGCGTCGGGTGGACGTCACCGATCAACAGCCGGTTCAGGATGTCGCCATAACTCTTGACCCAGCCAAAGAGTTATCGGGGCAAGTCACCATCACCGGACCGGATGCAGCCAAGCATCATGCGGATACCGTGAGCCTGACCCCGCACGACCGAACCCAATCGCCGCAGCAGAACCTTCAAGCTAAAGTGAACCCCGACGGCACGTTTCACTTCAGCAACGTTCCTACCGGGGTGTGGGATATCGGTCCCGGACCAATACCGCGCGGCGGATACATCAAATCGATGTCCCTGGGCGACAAGGACGTTTTAACCGAGAAGATGGAAATTACCGCGTCCAATAGCGCGCCGCTGAAAATCGTCATTGGGACAAGAGGCGCCGTCCTCACCGCCGACGTGACGGATGCCAACGATCAGCCCGTGCGGGCGGAGCTGGTTCTCGCCCCGGATGGCAAGTTCCACCACGTTTTCAGCTTCTACCGGGTGGCCATCACCGATGATGAAGGCCATTTCAAAATGAACGGGCTCACACCCGGCACCTACAAAATCTACGCCTTCGACGAATCGCCCGGGCAAGTCGGCGACCCTGATCTTCTAACACCCTATGAGCAGTTGGGGACCGCCTTGGAACTAAAAGATGCCGAGGAGACGTCTGTGAAGTTGCACCTCATTCCCGTGAAAAAGGAAGGGCAGCAATGAAAAGCGTCCTGTGCGCTTCTATTCTGATGGCGAATGCCCTGGCGCAGGTCTCGTTCGATCGGGCGTTGGTCTCTACCCCACCTCAACCAGCCACCGGGAAAGGCCTGATTGAGGGCACCGTACTCAACTCCGTCACACATGAACCCATGAATCGCGTCCATGTGACGCTCGGCGGCATGGTAAATCTCACGGCGGTGACGGACGCCGCCGGGCATTTTGCTTTCAAGGATCTGGCTCCGGGGCAGTTCTTTCTCCAGGCGCAGACGCCTAACCTCCGGCAGCGCGTCGACCCCGGGTCCACGCGAATGGTCAAGCTGGGAGCCGAGGAACAGGTTCACGATGTCAGCCTGTCCATCACTCCGCCGGGCACGATCAGCGGTCACGTGGTCGACGACGAGGGTTCCCCCCTGCCAGCCTGCAACGTTACGGCTCACCAGTTCCAGTATTTCCAGGGGCAGAAGACACTAGCGGGTGTCGCCAGCGGTAACACCAACGAAACCGGCGAATACCAGATCCGGGAACTCCCGGCGGGCAAATACTACGTGCAGGCGCACTGTTATCGAGAAATTCCGTTGCCGCATGCCTTCATGGAGCGCAACAGCCCCGATGCTCCAATGCTGTCCTACGCGCCGATGTTCTACCCTGGGTCGCTAGACATCAGCGGCGCCAGCCGGATCACGGTCGGGCCAGGCGCGGATGCCGCTGGAAATGATTTTCGGATGGCGCCTTCTGCGGGTGTCACATTGAAAGGGCGGGTTGTCGCCGCTGATGCCGATGCGATTCAGGGTAATGTACGGATCAGCCTGGAACCTCACGACGCTCAAAACGGACATCAACCCGCGTCTATGTCGCGATTCGATAAGGCTAGCGGCAAGTTTCAGTTCAAGCATGTCGCACCGGGCTCCTATGACCTGGTCGTAAATACACTGGGCGAAGGTCGCCCGCAGTATGCCCGAGTGCCGGTTGAGGTGGGTTCGGAGCCACTGGATCCGATCGATGTCCCTCTGAGTGTCGCCCCTTCGCTAAGCGGTTCCATACAGGTTGAAGGAGATTTGAAGGTCTCTTTCGATTCGCTTCGGCTGATGTTTGTTTCCCGCGACTTCTGGCACAACAATCCACAGCCAAACGTCAAGGTGAATTCAGACGGTAGTTTTGTAATCGCGACCGCGATGCCCGGCAAATGGCAATTAATGGTCAATGGCATCAATGGATATATCAAAAAGATGTCGCTTGGGGACCAGGACATCAACACGGACTACATTACGATCCCGTCGGGTGCTCCCGGTGCGCTGAAAATCGTGATGGCCGCCAGTTGGGCGAGCTTGGACGTCACCATGTCCAGTCCGCCGGTTGATGGTGAGCAATTCTCCGCGATGATATGGAACGATCAGGGACCGAACCAGACCCAGCGGGTCATGAACGCCGATCCTTCCGGCGGTGCTGTTCACTCCATGAACATGCCGCCGGGGCACTATCACGTATGCGGGGTCGAGGCGATGGATTGGAGCATTTTTCAAAATGTTCCGCTGCTAAAGAAGCTGGAAAGCCGCTGCTCGTCGGTGGACCTGGAAGAGAACGGTAAGAGCTCGGTTCAACTCGGACTCGTTTCAAAACAGGACCTTGTCCGGTTGACCGCCGAGGTCGACAATTGACACGCTGATTGCCTATCAACATAGAAAAACTGTCGGCGTGCACTGCGCTGCTCCTGGCAACACTACACGCGCAAACGCAGCCAGGCGCAATCGCCGGAATCGTCGTGGACTCCACCACGAAGAAGCCCATCCTCGAGGCCGTCGTCACCCTCTCAACCGCGGGCGATGGGCGGCCCATGGACGCGGTCGCCTGGACCGATGAGCAAGGCCGGTTTGGCTTCGGATTCCTGCCCGCCGGTCCTTACACGTTGAAGGTCAACAAGGATGATTACGTTGAGTCTGTCTTCGGGCGAAGGTCAAACAAACCGCCGGGCATCATCGTGCTTGCTCCCGGCGAGACCCGCACCGATTTCGTAATCCGGCTCGTCCGCGTCGCGACAATTTCCGGAACGGTTCTCGACGAGGACGGTGATCCCATTCCGAATGCCACCATCAAGCTCTTCCGCCGATCCTTCGTTCAAGGTGAGCACGCGCGGCGTTTTATCGGGGGTTGGGCGGCCGTGACCGATTCACACGGACGCTACACGGTTCCAGTCGAAGATTCCGTCGAGTTCCTCCTCGCCGCGTCCTGGATGGAAGGCGGCATTCCACAGCAATATGTGCGGCCACCGCAATTCTATCCCGGTGTCGCCGACCCGCCCGATGCCACGCGTTTTTCACCACATCCTGGCGAGCACATCGGTGCGATCGATTTCCGCCTCGTTCGCCGGCCGGCTCTCACGCTAAGCGGTCGCGTGATGCTTCCACCCGGCATCCAGGTCGGGGACGACTCGTTCCGCCTTAGGGTCACGTCCGCGGCGAATCCGTTCGACGCTATCCGGGCCGAGAATCTTGGGCCCACCGTGTGGCCGCACTATTTTGCAATCGGCAGCCTGACCCCGGGAACCTACACTGTGACCGCGCGGCTATCCGCGGGAGGTCGACAGTATAAGGCAACCCGCCGGGTGCAAATCGGAGATGACGCAGTTGTGCCCGAACTCAACCTAACCCTGGAACCGGGAATCGAGTTGACTGGCCAGGTGAGCGTTGTCGGTCCCGATGCCGCGAAGCATCCTGTTCAATACGTGACCCTCGTCTCTACAACGGATGACATCAGGGCTACCCAAACCCTTCGGGTGCCCGTCACCTCCGACGGTGGCTTTCGCTTCCCCAATGTTGTAGCGGATTCCTGGGACGTCGGCGTCGCGCCGATCGCCGAAGGCAGTTTTATCAAGGCGATTAAGCTCGGCGACGAAGACGTGCTCATGCGACCGATGGAGATCACGTCATCTACTGCCGCGCAGTTGAAAATCGAAGTCAGCACCCGTGGCGCAACCGTCGAAGGCGATGTTTCCGACCCCGGGGACCGGCCCGCGCGAGCAGAGGTCATCCTCGCTCCAACTGGCAAATATCGTGACATGCCGCGTTTCTATCGCTCAGTCACGACCGGGGCGAACGGGCATTTTAAGTTGACCGGCATCCCGCCGGGCTCATACAAGCTTTATGCGTTCGAACAGGCGCCCGGCGAATCAGGCGACGCCGAAGCGCTCAGTGCTTACGAGAAACTTGGCGTCGATTTGGACCTGAAGGAGGGGCAGAACTTCTCGCAAAACCTGCGGCTGATCAACGCGGAGGCACAGCCATGAAGGCTGCTTCCGTGGTTGCCCTGTTCATGGCGGCCTGCGTAGCGCAATCGCAACCACCGAAAGGCTCTGTCGAGGGACGGGTCCTGAGCGAATTGAACCAGCGCCCCATAAAGAACGCTCCCGTGTTCATCACCGTGCCGACGAAGGGCCTGACGACCTATACAGACGCATTCGGGCGCTTCTCATTTCCCGATCTGCCGCAAGGTCTATTCAATGTGCAGGCCGGTTTCGGTTTCCAGGGCGAGAAAGCAAACCGACTCGTCCGAGTTGGCAAAGGCGAGCATGTGCGGGGAGTGACGTTGTCCCTCATGCCCAATGGATTCATCAGCGGACACATAACTAACCAGGCCGACGTGCCCTTGCCCAATTGCACGGTATTCGCGGAAGAATTCCGTGATTTCATCGGCCTGAAGCGGCTGGAAGCCGCAGGCTCTGCTTCAACCGGTGCGGCGGGCGAATACCAGGTCGCGGGGTTGCCGCCCGGCAAATACTACGTCCTCGCGGAGTGTCTCAGCGAGATTCCATTGCCGCATCCTCTCATGTACCGCGGCAGCCCCGAGATTCCGGTGCGAACCTATGCGCCACGGTATTACCCCGGCTCTGTCGGATTTCCGGGTGCGACGCGAGTGGTTGTGGCGCCCGAGGCGGATTCCGCGGGCATCGATTTTCGGATGAGTCCTTATACCGGGGTCGACATCAAGGGGCACGTCAATTCGTCGGACCTCGTGCCAGAGCTCGTCTCGAGGAATCCGGGTGTGCCGTTTAGTATGTTCCAGGTTACGCCCTGGGTTCACTTCGATAAATCAACCGGCAACTTCTACTTCAAAAACGTCTTGCCGGGAGATTATGAAATCAGGGCCAGCGATCGGCAGAGCAACATTTACGCCAGGGCATTCGTGCGAGTCGGTTCCGAACCGCTCGACCCAATCGAGTTGACCATGGTGCAGCCGCCGGCGATAACCGGCACGTTCACGGTAAACGACGAAACGAAATTCAGTCCCGAGTCGATTCAGATTCGATTCCTGCAGCAGGACGGTGTCCCCAGTGGAGGGGCGTCGGCGAAGCCTAATGCCAACGGAGCCTTCGCCTCCCGGGGTCTCATGCCGGGGCGGTGGCAGCTCTGGGTAGATGGTATCAATGCTTTCTTCCACTCCGTGTCGCTCGGCGACCAGGAAATATCGCCTTTCAGCTTTGAGGTTCGTCCCGAGACTGCGGGGCCATTGAGGATCGTCATGAGCACGAGGTGGGCTGCCGTCTCGGGAACGGTCAGTGGCGCTCCCTCCGGCGACGACCCGGTTTCAGTCTTCATGTGGGCCGCCGAGCCGGATCGTCAGGACTACCGCTTCCGGATCACCGCCGCCGCGGACGTGAAGGACGAATTCCATCGTGAGAATCTTGTCCCCGGCCGCTATCACATCTGTGCCATTGAGCATGCGGACTGGACCATCATGAATAACGACCCGCTTAAGGAGAGGCTGGCCGGCCGCTGCGAAACGGTCGACCTTGAAGAAGGCGGCAAGTCGACGGTCCATCTCAGGTTGATTGCAAAACAGGACATGCAACGCCTCCTCGCGGAAGTTGACAGGTGAATCTGACACCAGCTAGGACTCTTGCCGTCCTGTGGAGTATTACCAGGGGCCGAACTGCTACATTGACGTTGTGCGATGGATAGGGGCCGCAAAATCCACTCCTGCCAAAGCACTACAGGTACACCAGAATCCTTCGAGTTCGCCTGGGTCAAGGGCTGAGCAAGTTCATCCGCGCGAACAAATCCACAACACTGGAGCCGCTTCATTATGTTCCGATATGCGTTGCCTCTTATCTTCCTATTGCTGTCCGCCCTCCCGTGCGCCGCTCAGACGGCGAGCGGTCCTTTTGCCAACGCGGGCGGGAATCCGGGAGATAGTGGATCCTTCACTTTGAAAGAGGGATTGCCAGCGCCAATCGCTAATTGCTCAGACCCTCGGCCGTTACAGGCGTATCACCAGGCGGACCTTGTATGGGGGATGATTACCTGCCTGGCCAAGCTGTTGGGCCTGGGCCTGGTTCCGGAATCGGGTGGCACTCACGCCGACGTTCGCCCAAACGCCGCCGGCAACCCCGCGGCCATCGGCGTCGGATCTGAACCCATGGCAGGTACCTTGCTGGCCAACGGGAGCTTCGAGGTGGCCTGGCTTTCGAATACGACGCTCAACATCGCTGTCCTGACGGCCTCCAACACGACCATCCAACCGGCCGAGCAACACCCCGTGGGACCCACGCCGAGGCATGTGATCGCCGCCGATTTCAATAACGATGGGATCGCCGACCTGGCGGTCAGCAATTTTGGAAATCTGAGCACAAATACCGGCGGGACGGTCGCGATCTTTTTCGGCAAGAGTGATGGAACGTTCACCCCTGGTCCGGTAGCTAGCGCCGCGACACCAGTCGATATGTATGCCGCCGACTTCAACGCCGATGGCAAGATGGATTTGGTTTACGGCGATGTGGATGACAGCCAGGTTGTAGTGCTCTTGGGCAATGGCGACGGCACTTTTCGAGCGCCGGTTACTTATGCGGTGGGGTTCCCTCCGCAGTCCATCGTAGCGGCGGATTTCAACGGTGACGGCAAGCTGGATCTGGTGGCCGCGACGGACGAAAGCGTCGGCGGCCCGGGCGCCCTTTCCATCCTGATTGGAAATGGAGACGGGTCTTTTCAACCTGCCAATAAATTTGTCAGCGGAATGAATACGGCCACTTATCTGGCATGGGCCGATCTGAACGGCGATGGGAAAACGGACCTGGCCGTCGCCGACCCAAGATCCAACGCCATTGCGTTTGTATTCGGCAATGGTGACGGGTCTTTTCAACCTCCCGTGGAATACGCCACCGGCGCGTACCCCTTCTATTTCGGCTTGGCGGCCATGGGCGGGCAGTTTCAGATTGGAGCGGTCGATACAGTCTCGGGAGAATTCGATGTGATGCCGCTTTCCGCGGCAGGAATAGCTGGGGCGCCACCCATTTACAAGCTTCCGGATTCGGCGAACTCGGTGACCGGAGTCGCTGCCGCGGATCTGAACGGCGATGGCTATTCCGACATAGTGGTGGCGGACCAAGCGATATCGATCCTGCTGCGCGTTCCGAACGGCCAGTTCAGATCCCCCGTCAATTACTCGCTGCAGTCCGGTTTACAAGCCGTCTCAGTGGCGACTGGCGATCTGAATGGAGACGGCCATAACGACGTCGTGGCAGCGTCAACGAATATCGGTAGTAGCGGCGGTAATGTGGAGGTCGCCTTTGGGAGAGGCGACGGAACGCTGGGCGCCCAGGCCAGCTACACCCTGGGCGGGTCTCCCGGCGGTTTTGGAGCGGCCCCCGGCGGCATCGTCGTCGCCGATTTCAACGGAGATGGGAAGCCGGACGTGGCAGCCGGTTATACGGGCACTACCGGCAGCATTGCAGTGCTGCTCAATAGAGGAACCGGTGCGCTGATGCCCCCGGTGAACTATTCGTTGGGCGGCCTTTCGGCCTCACACATGGTAACCGGCGATTTTAACGGCGACGGCAAGCCGGACCTTGCAGCCTGCGGGAACGTCGCAAACGCTTCCGTTTTCACTGCCGGCGCAATCGGGGTTCTGCTGGGGAAAAGCGACGGCACTTTCCAGAACGCTGTACTCACGCCGGTGGGATCGCCGGCCGGAATGCCGCTGGCTCTCGCGGTCGGCGACGTGAACAAGGACGGCAAACTGGATCTCGTAGCCACGGTTCAAAGCTCGAGCTTCACGTATTCGGCGGCCGTGCTGCTGGGAAATGGCGATGGCACATTCCGCACGCTCACCCCCTTCGCTATTCCCACCACCGGATCGGCTGTTGCGCTGGTTGACCTGAACGGCGACGGCGTTCCCGACCTGGTGCTGGGCGATTGCTGCGGGCTCACGGAGTCGGTATACCTGCTGGGAAATGGAGACGGGACCTTTCAAGCGCCACAATATTTCAACTCTGGCGCATCGACAACGGCTTTTGCGGTGACGAGTTGGAACAACGATGGCGTCGCTGGGCTGGCGATCGGCCATGAGAACTCGACCGTCGAAGCGATGGTGAGCACCCTCAATCCCAGGTTGTACAGCAGTTCTCCTACCCTCAGCATCGTTTCGAGCCACAGTGGCAATTTCATGCAGGGGCAGGTGGGAGCGACCTATACTCTGACTGTCTCTAACGCCGTGAATGCCGCCCCCGTAGCGGGTACCGTGACGGTGACTGAGGTTGCGCCGCCGGGATTGACGCTCACCGCGATGTCGGGCACGGGCTGGAACTGCTCCGGGAACACCTGCACGCGCAACGACGCGCTCGTGGGTGGAGGCGTGTATCCGGCAATTGCCGCCACGGTGAATGTGAGTGCAACGGCGGCCTCTCCGCAGGTGAACACGGTGAGAGTGTCAGGCGGGGGATCGGCAAGCGCCAGCGCCACCGATTCCACCGTGATTACCTCTACCGCCGCAGCCGCGCTGAGCATCGTTTCCAGCCATACCGGCAGTTTCGCGCCTGGCCGGCAGGGAGCCGTGTATTTCGTTACGGTGTCGAATGCCGCCGGCGCTGCCTCCACCAGCGGCACAGTCACAGTCGTTGAAAACCTGCCCTCGGGATTGACGCTCGTCTCCATGACCGGCGGCGGCTGGACTTGTTCCGCCAATAGCTGCACGCGCGGCGATGTGCTGGCAGGGGGAGCCAGCTATCCGGTCATCACCGTTACGGTCAACGTAGCGTCGAACGCCGCCTCTCCGCAGGTGAATGCGGTATCGGTGACGGGCGGCGGGTCGGCTCCGGCTTCGGCCACCGATTCTACGGTGATCACAGCACTGCCGGCCGGGCTGGGATTCTTCCCGGTGACGCCCTGCCGCATCGCTGATACGCGCTCCGGCCAGGGTTTTACAGGCCAATTCGGCCCGCCGTCATTGGCCGCCAACCAGGTCCGCAACTTCGTCATCCCGTCCAGCGGATGCAACGTTCCAGCGACGGCGCAGGCGTACTCGCTGAATATCACGGTCGTGCCCGCCGGAGGTCTCAACTATCTCACCATCTGGCCGGCGGGACAGTCTCAGCCGCTGGTCTCGACCCTCAACTCGTTGAACGGCGCCATCCTGGCGAACGCTGCTATCGTGCCCGCGGGAGCCGGCGGCGCTGTGAGCGTTTACGTCACTAACGCAGCGGATCTCATCATTGATATAAACGGCTACTTCGCGCCGCCGGCCGGAAACGCGCTGGCGTTCTACCCCGTGACACCCTGCCGCGTGGCGGACACGCGCGGTACGAACGGACAATTCGGCGGGCCGCCGCTGGGCGCGAGCGGAACGCGGAGTTTCACGGTCCCGCAGAGCGCTTGCAATATTCCGTCTACCGCGCAAGCGTATTCACTGAATATGACGGCCATACCGCCGGCGCCCCTGACATACCTCACCACCTGGCCGGCGGGTCATGCGCAGCCGCTCGTTTCTACACTGAACGCATTCCAGGGCCAGATTGTGGCCAACGCCGCAATCGTGCCGGCCGGGACCGGCGGAGCCATCAACGTGTTCGTAAGCGATCCGTCGAACGTGATTGTGGATATCAACGGATACTTCGCGCCACCGGGTTCACCGGGAGCTTTGTATTTCTATCCGGTGACGCCCTGCCGGGTGGCCGACACGCGGGGCGCTACAGGTTTGCTCGGCGGACCATCGCTCGGAGCGGGCGGGTCGCGCACATTCCCGATTCCTGCGAGTGCTTGCGGGCTGCCTGCCACCGCACAGGCGTATTCGTTCAACATGACGGTGGTTCCGTCCGGACCTCTGCTGTACCTCAGCACGTGGCCGGCCGGGCAGACGCAGCCGGTGGTGTCGACGCTCAACGATCTACAGGGAAAAGTGGTAGCCAACGCGGCGATCGTGCCGGCCGGGACCTCGGGCGCCATCAGCGTATTCGTGAACGACGCGACCAACGTGATCATTGATGTGAACGGATACTTCGGGCATTAAGCCGCTGAGATACCGCCGGTTAGCCCGTGACTTCACACAGCTCCGAATTTTGGATTCTGTGGAAGGGTGAAGCAGCGCATCGTAATTCAGCGTGAGAACTCCCATCGCTGAATCCCACTACTGTTACGGGATGACCGCCGCGGCCCAGGCCTTAACGCAAGACGAGGAACTCCACTGGCTCGCTCTCAAGCTGGTGCCGGGCCTGGGCACGCGGCGGTCGGTTCAACTCATCGAGCATTACCGCACCCCGCAGGCGGTCTTTCGCGCTTCTCCCTCGGAACTCGAAGCGGCAGGGGTGTCGGGCAGCGTGGCGCGATCCATCGCCAGCGGTTGTACCTTCGACGACGCTGTCGAGCAGCACCAGAAAATGATCAACTGCGGTGCCGCGCTGATCGCTATCACCGATCCGCGTTATCCGCAACGCCTTCGCGAAATCTTCGACCCGCCATTGGCAATGTTTGCCCGAGGCCGCGTCGACCTCCTCGGATATCTTCAGCTTGGCATCGTTGGCACACGCCGGCCAACGGTTTACGGCGTAACAGCAACCGAGCGCCTGGCCGCTGATTTAGCCCAAGCAGGACTCGTCATCACCAGTGGAATGGCCCGCGGCATCGACACCGCGGCTCATAAAGCGGCGTTGGCGAGAGGCGGGGATACGATCGCTGTGTTCGGTTGTGGCGTCGATCTGGTATACCCCGCTGAAAACCGCAAGCTGGCAGCCGACATCGCGCAGAAAGGCTTGCTGCTTACCGAGTACCCCATGAGCAGCCCGGCGTACCCGCAGAACTTTCCGGTCCGCAACCGCATCATTAGTGGTATGAGCGCCGGAGTCCTCGTCGTCGAAGGCGCCCAGTACAGTGGTTCGTCCATCACCGCACGCATGGCCATGGAGCAGCAGCGCGAGGTTTTTGCAGTTCCCGGCAGCATCATGTCGAAGATGAGTTGGGGACCTAATCTGCTCATCAAGCAGGGTGCAAAGCTTGTTCAGGACTGGAATGATGTCGTAGTCGAACTGCCCGCGCCAGACCGCCGCACGCTGATTGCAAAGGCTCAAGCCCGCCAGGGAATCCTTCCACTCGACGACAAACCGACCGGCTCAGAACAGCCCGAACTCTCCCCTATGAGCCGTAAGCTATTGAATTCACTGCGTCCCGACGAGCAGGCTCACATCGACAAGCTGTTAGAATCCTTTGAGCCTGCTTCTTCATCTGAGATAGTTGCCGCCCTCTTCGAATTGGAGATGTCCGGTTTAGTCAGACAACTTCCGGGCAGAAATTTTGTTAGAGTGTGGTAGGTCTTGAAGTTCATCACTGTAATCATTCGTACGGATCAATAACATGGCTAAATCTCTCGTCATCGTCGAATCGCCGACGAAGGCGAAAACGATCGGTAAGTATCTCGGCAAGCAATTCATCGTTAAAGCGACGATTGGTCACATCAAGGACCTTCCCAAGAAGGACCTCGCGGTGGACGTGGAAAAGGATTTCCAGCCCCACTATGAAATCATCGAAGGCAAGAAGAAACTCATCACTGAGCTCAAGCAGGCAGCAAAGGACGTAGAGTCAATTTACCTCGCGGCTGACCCGGATCGTGAAGGCGAAGCCATCTGCTACCACCTTCAGGAAGAACTCGACGGCGCCGCACCGTCCAAAAAGAAGAAGAAAAGCGCTTCCGACGATGGCGGCCCGCGTGTGTTTCGCGTGATGTTCAACGAGATCACGCAAAACGCAATTAAGAAAGCATTCGAGAAGCCTGGGGTTGTAAACCTGAACCTCGTCGAAGCGCAGTGGACACGGCGCATTCTCGACCGCATCGTGGGCTACAAGATCTCCCCTTTGTTATGGGACAAGGTTCGCCGGGGCCTTTCCGCCGGCCGTGTGCAGACTGTCGCCCTGCGCTTGATTGTCGAGCGCGAACGGGAGATCCGCGCGTTCCAGAAAAAGGAATACTGGACGCTCGATGCACTGCTCAACGCCAAGAAGCCCCCGGTGCTGAGCGCGCATTTCACCAAGCGCAACGACGACACCACCGAGCTTCCCAACGAGGAAGCGATCAAGAACCTGCTGGCGCAGCTCGAAGACGCGCGTTACGTCGTGAGCTCCGTTGGGACGCGCGAGAAGCGCCGCAATCCGGTCCCCCCTTTCATCACCTCGACCTTGCAGCAGGAGGCTGCTCGTAAGCTGCGCTTTAGCGTGAAGCGCACGATGGTGCTCGCACAGCGCCTCTATGAGGGCGTGGAACTCGGCACTGAAGGCTCGGTCGGCCTTATCACTTATATGCGTACCGATTCGCCTCGTATCTCCGCCGAGGCGCTCGACGAGGTACGCGGCTACATCGTGGAGCGGTACGGCAGCGATTTCCGGCCCGAAACGCCCAACGTCTATAAAAGCAAGAAGGAGGCGCAGGAGGCTCACGAAGCCATCCGTCCGACGTCGGTACGGCGCACGCCCGACGAGATTGCCCAATATTTGCAGGAAGACGAGCTAAAGCTGTACCGGCTGATCTGGATGCGCTTCCTGGCTTCTCAAATGACCCCCGCCGTATTCGATCAGACCACGATCGACCTGTCCGCTGACGGCAAGGATGGCGCCAAATACTGGTTCCGGGCCACCGGCAGTGTGCCCAAGTTCAAAGGCTTCCTGGAAGTCTACGAAGAGGGCAAGGACCAAAAGGATGAGGACGACGAGGAGTTGAAGCATCGCCTGCCCGCGGTCACCGAGGGCGAAGAGCTCAAGCTGAAGGCTCTCGAACCCGAGCAGCACTTCACCGAACCGCCACCCCGCTTTAACGAGGCGACGCTCGTTAAAGAATTGGAATCCGACGGCGTGGGCCGCCCGTCTACATACGCCTCGATCCTGTCGACCATCCAGGAGCGCGAATACGTCAAGAAGGAAGGCGGACGCTTCACGCCGACGGAGCTCGGCATGGTGGTCACCGACCTGTTACTTGAAAGCTTCGAAGACCTCTTCGACGTCAACTACACGGCCCGCATGGAGCAGGAGCTCGACGAAATCGAAGACGGCAAGATGGATTGGCGCTCCGCCATGGCCGAGTTCTACGACCGCTTCCAGAAGGATCTGGAGCACGCCGAGCGGCACATGACCGACATCAAGCGCATGGAGAAGCCCACGGATCTCGTGTGCGACAAGTGCGGCAAGCCGATGGTGATCAAGTGGGGCCGTCACGGCAGCTTTATCGCATGCACCGGCTATCCCGAGTGCACTAACACGCGCGAGCTGACGGTGGATCTGCCGGATGTCGACAAGGTGGACCTCGCCGAACAGGATGCCGCGGAATACTGCGAGAACTGCGGCCGTCCCATGGTGCTGAAGAAGGGGCGTTTCGGGCAGTTCTTCGCCTGCTCCGGCTATCCCGACTGCAAGACTACCAAGCAGATTGGCGGAGAGCAGAAGAAATCCGACGTTCCGCTCGAGGAGAAATGCCCACAGTGCGGCAATAACCTCGTGCTGAAGTATGGGCGCTTCGGCGAATTCACCGCATGCAGCAATTACCCGACCTGCAAATACGTCAAGCAGAAGACCATCGGCGTGCCCTGCCCCAATTGCTCGCAGGGCGAGATTGTTGAGCGCCGCTCGAAGCGCGGTAAGACATTCTACGGCTGTAACCGTTATCCCGAGTGCGATTTCGTAGCCTGGGGCAAGCCGGTCCCCGAGAAATGTCCGGACTGCGGCAGCAGCTACCTGATCGAGAAATGGCTCAAGGCGGGGCCGGTGCTGCAGTGCCCCAACGGGGAATGCAAGTACAAGCGCCCGATGGAGCAGCCTGAAAAAGAACCGGTCAGCGCCGCATAGGGAACAATTTCGGTATTAGCTGCGTATACCCAGCTAATGCCGCTCCAAGAGACCCGTCACGCCTTTCGTATTCTGGGCCGGAGTCCTGGGTTCACCGCGATTGCCGCTCTTTCCCTTGCACTGGGTATTGGAGCGAATAGCGCTATCTTCAGCCTTGCCGATGCGCTGCTCCTGAAACCGCTTCCGGTTGCCCAGCCGAGCTCGATCGTAACGATTGGAACCAACACCGCGGATAATCCGTTTTCCGGAGTCTCCTATCCCAATTACCGCGATTTGCGAGATAAGTCGCGGAGCTTTGACGCGATGGTCGCGTTTCAGACCGGTTTGTTCGGTGTGGCTCCCACGCCGCGCGATGTCCCCCAGATGCGGATGGGCATGACCGTAGGCGATAACTTCTTCCGTGTGCTTCGCGTGGAACCGATACTGGGTCGCGATTTTCTCCCCGAGGAAACCCAGGTCGCCGGCCGCAACCCGGTCGTGATCCTGGGCTATGACTTCTGGCAAAACCAGTTCGGTAGCGACAAATCCGTGATCGGGCGCACGATTCGGATCAACGGCATCGACTTTAATGTCGTGGGCGTAACGCCGAAGAGTTTCACAAGCCTCGACCAATACGTCCACCAAGCGCTGTTTGTGCCCGCGGCCATGATGCAGCGGCTGAACGCCTCGGCAGATAATCCCATCGAGCAGCGAGGCAACCACTCCTTCGGTGTTAAAGCGCGCCTGAAGCCTAGCGTCTCGCGTGAGACCGCGCAGGCCGAACTGGCGACCATTTGGAGCGGGATCGAAAAGGCCTATCCCGACACCAGCCGGGATCGCAAAATCTCCGTGAGCACCGAGTTGGAGGTGCGCGTCAAACAGTCTCCTCCCGATGCCATCCTGATCGCGACGCTCATGGTCCTGGTTGGCTTGGTGCTGCTCATCGCGTGCGCCAATGTCGCGAACCTGCTGTTGGCCCGTGGCCGCGCCCGCTCCCGGGAAATGGCGATCCGGATTGCTATCGGCGCCGGCCGTCTGCGGATACTGAAACAGCTCCTGATTGAAAGCCTGGTTCTCTCGCTCGTGGGCGGCACGCTCGGGCTGGCAGTAGCCTATGCGGGAATTCGATTCGTACAGACGCTCAAGATCCCAACGGACCTTCCCATTGTCATATCCGCGGAACTGGACGGACGCGTGCTCGTGTACAGCCTGGCCGCCGCCCTGGTGAGCGCGCTGTTCTTTGGCCTGGCTCCCGCCCTACAGACTCTGAAAACCGAGCTCGTCCCAGCGTTGAAAGAAGCAGACCTTGGCCTGTCCGTTCGCCGCCGCGCGCTCGGGCGCAATGCGCTTGTCGTCGGCCAGGTGGCCCTCGCGATGGTGCTGCTGATCGCCAGCGGGATGCTGCTGGACAGCTTCCGGAAGTCGCTGGTTATGAATCCTGGTTTCCGCACCGATCATCGGCTGACGATGGAGTTCGACACCGCGCTGCTCCGCTACACTCCGGAACAAACCCACAATTTCTATCGCAATCTCACCGACCGGGCGAGCGCTCTCCCGGGTGTCCAGGCAGTTACCCTGACCCGCAGCATACCGCTGTCGCCGAACGTGCAGACCACCACCGTGGTGCCGGAGGGTTACCAGTTTCCCAAAGGGCAGTCGACCGTAACCGCGTTTTCCAGTGCAGTCGACGAGCACTTTTTTGACACCATCGGCATGGAGTTGGTTCGCGGCCGCAACTTCACGGCTAACGATAAGACCGACTCCCGCCGGGTGGCAATCGTGAATGAGCAGTTTGCGAAAAGCTACTGGCCGAATCAGGACCCCATTGGGAAGCGCATACGCGTGAACGACAGCAAGGGCCCCTGGGTCGATGTCGTCGGCGTAGCGAAGACGTCGCGCTACCTGTTCATCGCTGAACCCCCAATCAGCTACGTCTATTTGCCATTTGCGCAGAATGAGACATCGAACATGTCTATTCTTGTCAAGACATATGGCGATCCGGCCGCGATTGCCGGGCCGCTCCGCGACGTGGTTCGCACCCTGGATGCCAATCAACCCATTTTCAACACGCGCACGTTCGCCACTTTTTACGAGCAGCGCGCGACGGGTACGATGGCCATGATCATGGAAATGGTCGCATCCATGGGAATCCTCGGGCTGACGCTCGCCTTGGTTGGCCTGTACGGGCTCATCTCTTACTCCGTCAGCCGCCGCACTCGCGAAATCGGCGTGCGCATGGCGATTGGCGCCGGCAAAGGCGAGGTGCTGAAAATGGTGCTGCGGCAGGGATTGATGCTCTCGCTTACCGGAATCGCCATCGGCGGGGTCGCGAGTATTGGCGTCGGCCGGCTATTGGCCGTTGGCCTGGCAGGCATCGGTCAACCGAATCCCATCACCTTCGTGGTTATCCCAGTCGGTTTGCTGGCGGTCACAATGATCGCCTGCTACATCCCGGCGCGCCGCGCTACGTTGGTCGATCCCATTCGGGCTTTACGGTACGAGTAGCGAACGGTCTTACCAGATGTACTCTTTGGCCTCTTTGCGGCGGTCGTAGCTATCGAGTACGTGCACGACGCGAATCCTCTTGAGTTTTGTGGGGGACAGCGCTCCAATCGGAATGTAGAGGATGTTGCGGTTCAGGTGGGCGGCAATGGACCGGAAAATCGAGCGCGGCGGCTTGGCGGCCACATAAACGACGTGCCGCTGCACGGAGTAATCCAGCGCTGCCAGCAGCAGGCGTTCGGGCTTGCTCTGCGCGTAATCGTAATCCGAATCCGACCAAATGTCGTACATGCGCCGCGGCGGCAATGTCATGAGGAAGCCACCGTATTCGGCGCGCCCGATCCCCGGGCCGACCAAGTGGTCGAACGGATGCGTCGAGTAGAACGCCATATCCGACTCGTTCTGGTTTTCACCCAGCCATGTCGTCAGATATTGATAACTATCCAGCCGGTCCTCGTCAAAGATAACGACCACCGCCCCGACCTCGCCCGCGAGCTTGTCGAGCTGCCGAACATAGATCTTGTTCTGGTGCCAGTTTCGAATCGTCTCCCGCAGGTCGATTCCATCCAGAATTGACGTGGTGAACGGTTCCACCCGAACGCGCTCTTCCGACACCATGGACTTGGCTTTCTTCTTCAGAAACCGGCCGTAGTCCTCGATGATGAGGTCCTCGGGCGGATATGAGCAGATGGCGTTGCCATTGGTCTGCTCCGCCCACTCGCCTTCAAACTTCTCCCTCTTGCGCTGCTTGAGGCCGCGCGGCGCGAGCCGCTGCTTGGGACGGGGAAGCCGCCGCCGCAGCCTCATCTTCCTGGTGTTCAGCCAAATCTCCTCGCCCGATAGATTCACGGTTTCGAGCAGTTCGCTGACGGCTTTTTGTGACGGGTAGCGGTTGGCCATCTGCCACACTTCCCAGCCGTAATTGTCGTCGACGATGGACCGCGCAGCGACGGTGAGGTCGAAGACTCCCGCAGTCAGGCTGCTGTTGAGGGAGGCCAGGTTGCGCGTGTATTTTGCCATCAGGCGGCGCTGCCAGTGATCGATTTTGTCGCCGGTATTCTTCGTGTACTCCTGCTCGGCCTCCTTGAGCAACTCCATCTGAATGCGCGGCCGCTCGAGATAACCCTTCTCCGGTACGTTCATGCGGAACGACTCGTAGCGGTTCTGCAGATAGGGGTACTCGACGGTGATTTCGGCCAGGCAATCCGGATGTGGGTTGAGGAGCCGGGGATCGATGCCGTTATAACGAACCGGCGGATCCTGAGGCATCTCCATTGCATCCAGCAACGGATCGAGAAGGTTCAAAGAGACCACCACCAGCACGTGTGCCGAAGGATCGGTGCCTTGCAACTTCCACGCCATCGCCGAAGCGTGGGCCGTCACGTCCTCGTCGCGCGGCTGAGGGTATACCCGATAGGCTTCGATGAACCTTTCAAGACCGATATAGCGGATCGAGTAGGGGTCCGGATAGGCATCGGGAAGGTGCGGCCGGTCCGTGACATCCGGTTCGATGAACACGATTTCCGCGTCCGTTTCCAGCCCCGTGCGCACAGCTTCGGTGAACGGGTCGCATGGCTCGACGGGAACGTAGATGCCGCGTTCCTCATCGGTTGGGTCGGCATACAGAATTACCGACATCTCGGGCAGCCGGGCGAGGGCTTGCAGGTAAGCGTCCTCGAGCGAACCGGGAAGTTCGACGGCGACGATGCGAGGCCGTTCCCGCAGAATCAGGCGGCGCAGTTCGATGCTGAACTCGGCCCGCCCAGGAACGACAGGGAAATACGTGAAGTTGCCGCGGCGAAGACTGCCAGGATCAGGTTCGAGGGACATAACGCAATGCCTCGTCCCCGAGCGTTTCGATTATCGCGGTTCGCAATAGGAAGCGCTCATCAGTAGCGGACATGGACTTCCCGTTTGCCTGGCTCTTCAGCTTCATCACGAAGCGGGCGATATTGATGCCGTCGCGAACGGTGTAGCGCTCGTCGGCGGCGTGGGCCTGCTGCAGAAAGTCGGTCACGTAGTTGAGAATGTGCTCCTCGCCGAACGGGAGGTTCTCCTTCAGGATGGCGTACTCCTCGTGGCGCTCCGGAAAATCGAGCATGATCTGGGGTTGCAGCCGCGAGTGGATGTACTCGGGAAGGTCAAAAGTAGAGGCGTCGTCGTTCATCGTGGCTACGAGCCTGAAAAGTGGGTGAGCCTTGATCTTGATGCCGGCCACGATCGATTCCACATAACGGCGATTGTCGAGCAGCGGAGCAAGGCTGGCCCAGCTTTTCTCGCTCATCCGATTGCCTTCGTCCAGAATTACAATTCCGCCCCGGATCATGGCGGTGACCAACGGTGAGGCTACGTAACGAAGTCGGGAGACGCCTTCAATCACAGGCGTGACCAGGAGATCCTCGGGCCGCGTATCGACTGTCGCCTGCATGATGTAGACCTCGCGCCCCAGGCGCTTGGCGGCTGCATAGGCCAGAGTTGTTTTGCCGACGCCGGGCTTGCCGAGCAGGCGCGGATTCATCGGCAGGTCCTGCTCATCGATCACGAGCCACGCGGCGAGAAGTTGGCGCATACTCTCTTCGAGTCCAACCCAGCGAATCGCGAGTTCGTCCGGGTGGGCGAGGTGGAGCGCGACACCTTCGATATCAACGATCATTCAATGTTTATTCTACTCGTGCGTACACTGTAAGTTGCGTACCCCGTTACTTGAGCTCAGGCGGGTTTCCGTGATGCGCGGCGAAAAGACCGTTCTCCACGACGTGACCCTCTCCATCGGGGTTGGAGAACACGTTGCGCTGCTCGGGCCGAACGGCTGCGGAAAATCGACGTTTATCAAGACAATTACGCGGGAATGTTACCCGCTGGCGCGCGAGGGATCGGGGATTGCGATTTTCGGTCAAGAGAATTGGAACGTTTTCGACCTGCGCACGCTACTGGGAATCGTGTCGAACGATCTGATGGCGCAATGCGCGCGCGACTTCACCGGGCGGGAGATCGTTCTATCCGGGTTTTTCAGCAGTATTGGGATCTGGCCGCATCATCACGTCACACCGGCGATGCAGGAGAAGGCCTCCGATGTTCTCGCCACGCTAGAGGCCACGCATCTTGCCGATCGACCGGTCACGGAAATGTCGTCCGGTGAGGCACGGCGGATCATGATCGCGCGGGCGCTGGTGCACGATCCTCGCGCTCTCCTGTTCGATGAACCGAGCAACAGCCTCGATGTAGCGGCCCAGCACGATTTGCGCGAGATGATGCGCAGGCTGGCGCAAGCGGGTGTCGGAATCCTCCTGGTCACGCATCATCTGCCGGACATCATTCCTGAGATCGATCGCGTGATCCTGATGAGAAGCGGGCGTATCGTGGCGGATGGCGGCAAGGAAGGCGTTCTTACGGAGGACGGTTTGTCAGAGGTGTTTGGCCGCCGGCTCGAGATCAGCAGGCGCGACGGCTATTATCACGTGCTGTAAGTAATCGCCCTCAGTTCTTGACGCGTGTCGAGACACCGGAAATCATGATTGTCCAACTCGCGCCGCCGTCTGTGGTGAATTCTGCCCGATAAGTGTAGCGATCGGGCGATTCCCATTTGTTGATGGTTCGGAAGAGCAGCTTCTTGGTTTTATCGGGATTGTCGGTTTCATAGATCACCTGGTCGGCGGTGACTGTGAGTTTCGTCGTGGAGTGATGACCGTCCTGTCCAAGGTTGAAGAAGCGATACTCGTGCTTGCCGTCGTCGTAGGTATAGACGGACAAGTCACGGCCGGTTCCTTCTGGCCCGGTGTGTTCCTGGTCACAAACGAGGAATGCATGCATGGCTGACCACTGGCAAATGGTAGTTCCGTTGGTCGTCCCCTTGTGGCTGTAGGCAGTCTCCTGAAATTCTCCCGTGCCTTTCCAAGTACCGGCGAATCGCGCGAGAGCTTCCTTCCCGCCGGCGGGAGCGGCTTGTAGTGCGGCGCAGGCGAGAATCACGATTGCAACGAGGCGCATGGGGTACATTGTACTTACCTTATGATGCCCGCTTCGGCGGTTTCGTTTTTGAACGCCCAGATCGAGCGGCTTCGCGCCGCCCCGCGCAAGCCGCGAATCGTGTTTCCGGAGAGTCATGATGCCCGGATTCAGGCGGCTGCGGAGCGACTTGGGCGCGAGGGGCTCATCAAGACGCTGTCAGCCGAGGGCGCGGCCCCGGAAGCGCTGGCGAGGTACGGTGAGATTTATTTTCAGCGGCGTCGTGCTAAGGGCATCACGGTGCACGAAGCCGCTGAGATCGCGGCACGGCCACTTTATACCGCCGCGTTAATGGTTGCCGCCGGGGATGCTGATGGGTTTGTCGGCGGAGCGGCCAACACCACCGCGGAGACTGTCCGCGCGGCGCTTTATGCCATCGGTCCGATGGACGGCGTCAGCATCGTATCGAGCTACTTCGTGATGGCAGTTCCCGAGCAGTCCTTCGGGCATAATGGGGTTTTGATCTTTGCCGATTGCGGGGTCATGGTCGATCCGTCGGCTGCGGAGCTTGCCGATATCGCGATTGCCACCGCCGCTACCACTCGAAAAGTTTTGCGGACCGAGCCGTTGGTGGCGCTGTTGTCGTTCTCCACTAAGGGAAGCGCGAAGCATGAGGCGGTTGAGAAGGTGGTGGACGCTCTACACATGGTTCGGGAGCGTGAGCCGGATCTGAAGATTGATGGGGAACTGCAGGGGGATGCCGCCCTGGTTGAGGCGATTGGGCATGCAAAGGCTCCGGGATCGATGGTTGCGGGCCGGGCTAATACGCTCATCTTTCCGGATCTGACTTCGGGGAATATTGCTTATAAGCTGGTCGAGCGGCTGGCCGGCGCCGTCGCGCTGGGTCCGTTTCTGCAGGGGCTCGCGAAGCCGGCGAACGATCTGTCGCGGGGGTGTTCCGCGGAGGATGTGTATGGTGTCGCGGTTATGACCGCCGTCGAATCTTTGACCGCCTGAAGGCGGCGCTACTATGTTGCCGTTTAAACTCGTTTACCATGCCGGGTACGATCTGAATCTCGGCGCGCACGTATTTCCGTCGAAGAAATACCACCTGATTCACGACCATCTGCTGAAGGACGGCACGGCCGAAAAGAGTGATTTCGTCGAGCCGGAGCCGGCCACTGATGACGACATCCTGCTGGTGCACGGGCATGGTTGGGTGGAGCGACTGAAAACCGGCACTCTAAGCGTTCGCGAGCTGATGACGCTCGAAATCCCCTATTCCGAGAAGACGGTGCACGCCTTCTGGCTGGCGGCCGGCGGGACGATTCTGGCCGCGCGGAATGCGTTGCGCGATAGGATTGGGTTTAATATCGGCGGCGGGTTTCATCACGCCTTTCCCGATCACGGGGAGGGGTTCTGCGCGATTCATGACGTCGCGGTGGCGATTCGCAAGCTTCAGAAAGAGGGCCTCATTGAGCGGGTTATGGTGGTGGACTGCGATTGCCACCACGGCAATGGGACCGCCGCCATTTTTGCGCGTGATCGGACGGTGTTCACCCTGTCGATGCACCAGTTCAACAACTACCCGGACGACAAGCCACCCTCGACCATCGACATCCACTTGCGGGACGAGACCGGGGACGAAGAGTATGTCAGCCGGCTGCGCCAGGCGCTGAATGTCGCAATGGATTTCAAGCCCGGCCTGCTCGTATACATCGCCGGCGCGGACCCGTACGTCGACGATCAGCTCGGCGGCCTTGGGCTCACGATCGAGGGACTGCAGGAGCGCGACCGCGTGGTGTTCGAAGCGGCTGTCACGCGTGGAATCCCCGCCGTGGTCACGCTGGCAGGCGGCTACGCGCATCACGTAACCGACACGGTCGAGATCCACTGCAACACCGTCAGGGAGGCAAGGAACGTCCTTACTGGACGGAAATCAGGTCCCCCTCGGCCGACCAGTACAGCGCATTGAACAACAGCGGCAGCGTGGCGTGAGTTTGGGCGCGGTGCTGCGGACGGATGCCGAAAAGCACGACCTTGCCCGGGTTCATCTCAATCGAGACAACCGCGGCGCGTCCGAACATGTAGTCCTCGCCGCGCAGCCAGCCGGATGCTTTCACAGCCGTATTGGGATAGCGGGCCGCGACACTGACCTTTTGCGACGAGAAGCCTTCGGTGAGTTGGAAGAAAGGCGAATTAATGTAGAAACCCCAGGTATCGGGCGCGACGCCGAGCCCGAGCGGACTCGATGTGTCGACCTGGAGGTTGACGATCGTGCCGGGGGCGTAGTGCTGCTCGCGGCTCAGCGTGCGCTTCAGTTCTTTCACCGGCAGGGGCAGTTTGTCGACTAGCAGGTTCGACGCCTCTCCGAGAGCGATGAGAGTTCCACCCTGATCGACAAATGCATGCAGCGCGTCCCAGCCCTGCTCACCGATGCCGCCGCGGTACTCGGCCACGATGGAGGGGTAGTCGAGTCCTTCGAGGATATCTTTAGCGCGCTGGTCCGGCAGGACAATCGCGTCGAAGCGGTCGCGCAGCTTACCGGCTTTGATGTCGCCGTTGTGTAGCACGGTGTAGGGGAGTTCGTAGTGGTCGAAGACCCAGCGGGTCCAGCCTTCATCGAGGTTCGAAGTCCAGGATTGGTAGAGCCCGACGCGCGGTGTGTGGAGCGGAATTGCCGTCGTAGGCCGAGCCAATTTGGCGGCGGTCTGGGTCACCTCGAAACCGGTTGTGGCATGCGTCCAGGCTTCAGGCTTGGCGGTGGCCTGGATTATCGGCGTCACATGACCCGCGGGCTTCACGATGCTGACCTTCGCCCCGTCTTTGAGAAGTCGGTTCACGATCAGGCCGCTGAGCGCGCCGTCATAAGGGAAGGTCCACGTCGTACCGGAATGTTCGGCCGTGAGCGCGAATTTCGGCGCGTCAGTGATCTTGTCAATCGCCAGGTCCTTCGGGAGCGCGGTCTTCGCGAAATCCGTTTTCACGCCGAACTGCATTCCGAGCGACCAGGCGGAGACGTCGTAAGGAGCCTCGGCTGGTGCCCCTGGCGCGCGCCGTACTTCGGGATAGGTCTGAGGTTCCAGCATGTCCTTGGCGTAGCGTCCAAACACCTGGTTGAACGGGATCACATATGTTCCAGCCGGGTACGTGGTCTTGTCCTGCACGAACCCCTTGGTGGCACGGTAGACTTCCACGCCGCCCATCCGGAGAGTGTTAACCAGCTCGACCGTTTCGTTTGGGTCGTGCTGGTCGGGCGAGATGAGGGCGGCGAATGACTTCGGCCCGACGGCGATCTCGCCTTTCGTACCGGCGTCAATAGTGGCGCGATTGATGTCGTATATTTCGTGCAGCAGCGTTTCACGCGTGTCGGCCGCGCCTTCGAGCAGGGCGAATGTGGCGGTGAGCTCGTAGTCGACGATGTCGCGGAGCCGCCAGGTTCCTCCCAGCCAGGGGCGCGGATATTCGGTGCGGGCATTGATGTCACGCGGCGGCGGAAGTGGTTCTTCGGGGTGCTCCAATGAACGGCGGCGTTCGGCTTCGAAATCCTCGCGGCCCTGTGCGGCGGGCGCGGATGGTTTCGTTGGGTCGGCCATTTTCTGCTCGATCGGGGTCGCGATGCGGGCACTGGCGACCTCGGTCAGCAGCCCGACCTGGTTGTGCCACCAGCCCGCCCAGGCCATGGCGCCTTCCCAGAAGTTTGTGTAAGTCGCGTTGTATATGATGCCGGTTTTGCCTTCACCCTCAAGGGCGGCGGACTGCATCTGCCCGTAAATCCCGTTCAGGCGGTAGACCAGCGGATGAACATTGGGGTTGATCGGGTCAGTGGCAGGCATCGTGAAGATGCGGGCCCCAGCGCTGCCCTGCTGGTGCTCATCAAGCCAGATGGACGGGAACCAGTCGTGCCACAGCACCTGCGCGGTCATCTTGCTCTCTTTTTGCGAGAACAGGTACATGTCGCGGTTATTGTCGTGACCGATGTAGGGATGATAAAGCCACGGCAGCGGGCTGGCTTCCTGCGGCGTACCCAGATACTTGTTGTACCAGTCGGTGACCATGATCTGGCCGTCTGGGTTCAGGGAGGGAATGAGCAGGAAGATGACGTTGTCGAGGATCTTCCGCGTCGCGGGCGAGTTGTCGGTGGCGAGACGATAGACCGCTTCCAGGATCATCTGCGAGGAGCCGATTTCTGTGGAGTGGATGTTGTTTGTGATCAGGACGACCGCTTTGCCATCGCGGAAGATCTCGTCTCGCTCGGCGTCGGTAGGCGCGCCTCCCTGGAAGTAAAGCTTGCGTTCGAGTTGTTTGTAGTGATCGAGGTTCTTGAGCGTGTCAGCCGAGGTGATCTCGAGAAAGAGGAAGGGATTGCCTTGAGTGGTGGGACCCAGGTTGTGGACTCTCACACGATCCGACTCCGCGCCGACCTTCTGGAGATACTCGACGATCTTGTCCCAGCGGACCAGTTTCTTGTCGGTTCCGATGCGGAAGCCAAAGTAGGATTCCGGGGAGGGAGGAGCGGCCTGGAGGAGGGCGGCCGAGATCAGGAAGAGTAGTGCCCGCTTCATTTTCATGAAGCTTAGCATTTTGCAGCATGGGCACTAAAGTGCCCGGCGGTTTGGCCGATTAAAACGAACAGCCGGTATGTCTGATTATCTACAGCGACTGCTGACGTTTTATTGGAACCCGCGGCGTGCGGCATCAGAGACACTGGACCATAGCCATTTGGCTCCAGTCATCATTCTGGCAGTGGTGGTGGCTCTCGTACTGCAAGCGCCTGGATACTATAAACGGCAGGCGCTCAGCGCCGAACTGGCCAGTTTCAGCGCTGAGTTGGTTCGGGCCCAACCGGCGGTCGCCGGTCAAGAAGTCGATTACAAAAAGCTGGCTCCGGTGATCAAGAAAAGCGCTGAGATCACCAAGGCCATGGAAGCGACTTATATGCCGGGAGACTTCCGCGAGCTGGCCGTGCTAGCCGGCCTGTTCGTGCCCGGGGCGATCGCGCTGATCGTGATCTGGCAGGGCCTGGGGCGCTGTTCCATGATGGTTGGGCGGGAGTATGCGCCGGTGCTGTTGTGCATTGTGAGCAGTTGGACTGCAGCCCGGCTTCCACTCATTCCGTTTGCTTATTTACCTGCGGGGACGGTGGTCCAATGGGCGTCGTATGCCTCCACCGCGGTCTTCCTGATTCTGGCCTGTATTTCCCTTCGGACGTGTTTGGGGAGCAGTTGGATGCCGGCGGGTGTGGCTGCAGGGCTGGGAGCCGGAGCATTGGCAGCGGGCGGATTGGTCACGACGGCGGTTTCGCCAATGTTGTGGGTGCTCGCTTCTCCGTGCTTGCTCTATTACGCAAGGGGGCAACTCGGCGCGGGTTTCAGTTCCATCGGAGCGTCACTGTCGGCGAAGCAGTCCTTGAAGCGGGCGTTGGAGGCTACGACTCTGAATCCCCGGGATGCTGATGCCCACTTTCAGTTGGGGCTGATCCAGCTCCAGCGGCATAATCTGACGGAAGCCGAAGCGCGGTTCCGGAGGGCGGCTGAGATCGATCCCAGCGATGCGGATTATGCTTATCGGCTCGGCTGTGTACTGCGGTCGCGGGGACAGTTGGCGGAGTCTCTGGAGTGGCTGGAACGCGCTGCTCGCCTCAACGCGAGGACGGCAGGGAGTGAGGTGTGGCGGGAGATTGGGGCCACGCAGCTTGGTTTGGGTGGGTTCCAGGAGAGCCTGGCGGCTCTGGACCGGTACCTGAACGATCGGGAGTACGATCCGGTGGGCTTGACCTATCATGGTGAAGCGCTGCTTGGGTTAGGGCGGCGTGGCGAGGCTAAGGCATCCTTTGAGAAGGCTCTGGAGGCTATCAGGACGATGCCGCGCCATCGGCGGGGCGAACTCCGGCCTTGGGCTGGCCGGGCGAAAGAGGGATTGCGCCGGTAGTCACGTCGGAAGGAGGCGCAGTGGGTTTTGCCAAGCGCGTTTTGATGTGCTCCAATGGCAGGCTCAAGCGAATGCCACTTAGTTTTCTCTAAACCCATTAGTTCGACTGCTTGTGATGCAGGATGCCAACCGCCGCTGGTCGGCGCTTTTTCAGACCTACGGGCAGGAGGGTTAACAACCCACCGCAGGCTAACAGCCTGCATTACAGGCTCAATCAAACTCGCCGTTCCCGAAAACTGAGTGGCATGGGGCTCAAGCCTGCTCCACCTCGTGCCCTACGTGATGTCGACGTTCTTCAGGTTGTCGTCGGGTATGCGATCGATCAGCAGGGCAAAGGGGTCGATGCCGGCCTTCTCCGGAAGCTGGTCCACTGTGAAGGTATAGATCGTCTTGCCTCCGGTCATGTGCATGCGCTCGCGATAGAGCGTCTTGCCGTATTTCTTGCCCTTGTCCGGCTTGGCGAAGGCCCCGATTTCGATCCAGTCGTCCACTGGCGCTTCCTTTTCCGTGCCCATTTCATCTGCCTTGAATTTGCGCGATTCGACCTCCACCGTCACGTCGTATTTACCGTCAGCGCGCTTCTTGGCCTTCGCGGATAGCGTGCGGTTCGAGAACAGCGTGATGTCTTCGAACAGGTCCTTGAGCAGATACTGATACTGCGGCGGTGTTTCGGCGCGCAGGGCATCTTCCAACGCGTAGGATGTCGGGTACGGCGGTGGCGCGTAGCCGTATTGCTGAATCACGTGGCGTAGCGCCCGATTCACAGCGTCTTCGCCGATCATTTCTTTCAGGTAATACATCACGACGCTGCCTTTGCGGTAGTGAACGTAGCCCTGGTTGGCGTCCACCTTCAGCAGCGGCCGCTCCTTCAGCAGTTCACGGCCCCGGCTGCGGAGATAATTGTCCATCTCGTACTGCAGGAACTTTCGCATCGTGTCACGGCCGTACTCGTGCTCCATGACCATGAGCGCCGAGTATTGCGCCAGGGTCTCGGACAAAACCGTAGCTCCTTGCATATACGCGCCGATCACCTGGTAAGCCCACCACTGGTGCCCCATCTCGTGCGCGACGACGTAGAACACCATGTCGATATCGTCGGGATGGTTCAGGTTGGCGATGAATCCGATCGATTCGGAATAGGGCATCGTGCCGGGAAACGCCTGTGCGAACCGCGCCACACGCGGAAACTCGATAATGCGAGCCTCTTTGTGCATATACGGGCTGAAGTTGCGTGAGTAGTAATCAAGCGACTTGCGCATCGAGTTCAACATCTTGGGAACGTTCCAGGCGTGTTCCTTGTCGTAATAGACTTCCAGCTTCACGCCGTTCCAGCTGTCACGCGCCACCTCGTAGTTCGCAGAGATAAAGGAATAAAAGTTCATGGACGGGTGATCCAGGGCGTAATGGAAGTAGCGGCGGCCATTCTCGTTCCATTCGCCTATGAGCGAGCCGGGCGCAATAGCAATCTGGCCGGGCGACGTGCTCACCACCGAATCGACCATCACTAGATCGGAATTGTTGCTCAGATAGGAATTGCGGCAGTGCTCGGTGCAGTTGCGCTCGAGCGCCGGCATGGGGTCCTTTTCTTTCAGACCAAACGATTTTCGCTCGTTCCGATCGGTGAGCTCGTTGTTCGGCTGATAGCCCATCTGCGGGGCGATCATATTGTTGAAGAACGTGCCGTTCTGGACCAGTTCCTGCTGTGTGACGTTGTTCTCGAAGCCATGCGTGTGGCTGCGCACGGTGAACTGGATGCGTCGTTCCTCCCCCGGCTGTAGGGGTATGGCGAGCTTGTAGATGCGATAGTAAAGCCGCCTATCATCCTTTACCAGCGTGGCTGAGCCCAGGTCAATATCGGTGTCGTAGTTGTTGTCGAGGGTAAAGTGAATGTCCTGGATAGGCTGGCTGGTCTCGTTCCTGATCGCTTCATCGCCGTGCATCGTAATGTTGCGGGTGTCCGGGTAGATGTCGATGGCGTACTTGACGTCGGTCACGCGGGGCTGCGGCAGGTTTTCGTAGCTCTTGTAGGTCTTCTCGTAATCGGCCTGCGACTGGTTTCGCGAGTGCTCGGGAGTCACTTTGTTGAGCGCCTCGGTGTTGTAGTAAATCCAGCTACCGCTTGCCGCGAATGCGACCAGGAATAGCAAAGCGACCGGTGCAATGCCGCTCCAGCGCAGGCGGGCATTGAACATCCGCTGGCGCCAGCCGGACTCACGGCCACGCTGCCAAAGCACAACGCTGCCGGCAATCAGCAGACCACAGAACAGCAGCCAGTACACCGCAAACCAGCTCCAGCCTTTCAGATAGGGCGCGAAGCCGAAAAGATCGGAGTAGGTGATGTCGGGGGTCGACCCGAATTGCACCAGGTGGGTGGCGATGTGCAGCGGTCTCCAGATGAACAAATTCACCAGCAGGAACGCAATGTAAAGGAAATACCCGATGTACTTGTTGGGCGAAATGATGTGGATAAAGAAGGCGAGAAAGGCCAGGCAAAGAAACAGGGAATAGTCGATGCCGAAGAGTTCCGCAAAGTAGAGGCCGACCTGGAAGCGGTGGTATCCGTCGAAGGCCTGCACGATGACTCCGGTTAGCAACGCGAGCGCCTGGATGATCAGGATCACGCCGGCCAGCGCGACGAACTTCGCGGCATAGTTGATCCAGTTCGAGTGCGGCAGCGCGTCATGGATTTCGTCCATGTGGGCGTCGCGCTCTTTCCACACCAGCACGCCGGCGTAGTACGTGATGATGGCGACCAGGAACAGGTACAACGTTCCGGCAATCACCTCCAGAATCCAGTAGGTGACCGGCAGCGATTGGTTGCCGTAACCCTCGCGCGCGCTGAAGATCAACGACGGGATCATGTTCAGCAGCGCCGCGGCCAGGATGACGATGAACGACGTCGACTTGACGACGGCGAAGAACTCGACCCTGGTTGTCCCCCAGAATTGTTTCAAGCCGGCAATGAGCCCGCTCTGATAGGTGACCGAAGGAAGAACGAGTGCATCGACCTGCAGCGACCTTCCGTTTTCCTCCGCGGGATTCTTCTTTTTGCGCGAGGTTCGCTCGGCGAAACTGAATCGCCAGTAGCCGAACGCGAAGATGGCCGCACTGGCCGCGATCCAGATGACTCGATTCCACAGCAGCGGACCCCACAGCCCGAGCGTCAGGTTGTTCTTGTCGGCAACGGTCCAGTACTTCGTCATCAGGCCGAAGGTCCGGATGGCGAAAGGATCGAGCAGCATGGCGGCGGTCTCGTGCCTGATGTCCTGGGTCAGGGAATCCGTGATGCCGTATGCGACGAGAAGGAGAAGAGCGCCAATGAAAGACGTGATGGTGCTCCGCGTCAGGGCGGCAATGGTGAAGATGATGGCAGCAATGAAGAGCGTGTTGGGCAGGGCGAAGACCAGAATGCCGGCTAGGTGCGCGGACCAGTCCACCGGCCCCCAGCGCTCCGCGTCGACCCAGGGCATGTAGCGGGCGAGCAGGATGCCGATCGAAATACCGAGCATGGGAATCACCGCGATCAGCGCTGAACCGAGGTACCGGCCGAGAAGGTAGTGAACCTTCCGCAGCGGCGTAGAGAATATGAGCTGGTACGTGCCGTAAAAGAAGTCGCGGGCCGCGGCGTTGTTGACGAATGCCGTCGTCATCAGCAGCGTGAGCAGGCACATGATCGAGTAATAGTTCTCAATGACGAACGGCGCGTTGCGGTGGGTGTTTTCGAGCGCGCCACCTATGATGATCTTCTCGGTGCTTACAGCCCCAAAGACCATGCCGGCAATGATGAACAGGAAGATCCAAAGCATCCACGACCGGAACCAGTAGCGGAGTTCAAACTTGAGGAAGTGCAAAAACATGGCGCGTGACCTCCGTTTAATTCAGGCCGGCGAGCCGGGAGAAGAACACGTCTTCGAGATCGGCGGTGACGGGTGAAAACCCATCGCCGGGACAATTCTCGCAGTAGACGTGAATGAGCGGCCGTCCCGCGAACATCTTGTGAGAAATGATGCGGTACTGCGCCTCGTAGTCCTTGATTTCGGCCTTGGCGATGAAGCGCTGCCAGATTCTGCCGCTTAGGGCGTTGACGCCATCCTCGGGCGATCCGGCGAAAAGCACGCGGCCCTGGTTAATGACGGCCATGCTGGTGCAGAGCTCCATGACGTCTTCGACGATGTGCGTGGAGAGGATGACGATGACGTTTTCGCCGATTTCGGAGAGCAGGTTGTAGAAGCGGTTGCGCTCGCCAGGGTCGAGCCCGGCCGTGGGTTCGTCGACGATGAGGAGCTGCGGGCTGCCGAGCAGCGCCTGTGCGATACCAAAGCGCTGGCGCATGCCCCCCGAATAGCTGGCGAGCGATTTCTTGCGAACGTCGTAGAGATTGCAGCGATGGAGAAGGCTGTCCACCATCGCCTTGCGCTCGCGGGAGTTTACGATTCCCTTCAGCAGCGCCAGGTGATCGAGCATGTCGAGCGCCGAGATTTTCGGGTAGACGCCGAAATCCTGCGGTAGATACCCGAGGAGGCGGCGCACCTTATCCTTTTCACGCAGGACGTCGACGTCGCCGAGGGTGACCGCGCCGCCGTCGGCTTCCAACAGTGTGGCGACGATGCGCATCAGGGTCGACTTGCCCGCGCCATTGGGGCCGAGAAGGCCGAACATGCCTCGCGGGATGGTCAGAGAGACGCCATCGAGCGCGCGGACACCGTTGGCATAGGTCTTGGAGAGGTTGCTGATATCCAGTTGCATTTTTGAGCTGCTTGGATCAAAGCTATCACAGGAATTTTAGAAGGTGAATCGGAGCTGTAGATCGATTTTTCGGTTGTAGGTGGTCGGGACGCCGCCGTGCAGCGTTACGGCCATCCCGCCGAGGCTGCGATACTGGCCGAAGTAAGGCGAAGAGAGGTCTCCGTCGGGTGGCGAGAAATTCGAACGATTCAGGGCGTTGAGCGTGGACGCACTCACGGTGATGTTGTACCGCCTGCCAGTACCGCGATCGGACATTCCCGCGCCGACACCAGGTCCGGCGCCATGGTCGCCACCGGCCGTCTGTAATGATGGACCCCGCGACCCTTCACCGCCAAAGCCCCAGGATCGTGTTAGCCGAAGGCCAAGGTTCACATCCACGGGGCCGCGACCGGAATTGCGGCCGATGGTGGGCACTCCTGGCGCAGGCTTCAGATCGAAACAGCCAAATTCCGCGGTGTACACGAGGCCAGCCCCTGAACACGGCAGGTTCGCCAGAAGCGCAGGCCGGGCGGCTGCGAAACCGGTGTCGTTGGGGTCAAAGCCGGTCGTAATGTTGTACGGAATCCCGCTGTTGGCGATGAACAGCGGGAGCACCGCAATCTTCCACTTAAGCGGAATGTTCGCCCCGAACGCCGCCCGGTGCCTCACGTCTCCCCAACTCGCCGGCCCCCATTCCGCTCGCAGGTTGTATGGGTCGGCAGGCGTCCCTTCGTTGTTGTCCTTCGCGTAGGAAAGGGCATAGTATCCGAAGAGAAACAGCTTTTTATAATTCACGGTCGTATTCGCAACGACCTGATTGACCCGGCTGAAGCCGGCCGATTCTGTCAGCAAGCGGATGGAGGGATCGCCAAATGGGTAGCTACCGGCGATCGGCGCGTTGATGTTCCTTGCATCGAGCAGGTGCGCGCCGCGCGTATCGATCCAGTTCACACTGAGCTTCGCATATTTGCTGAACTGCCGCTCGATCCCCAGGTTCGATTGATATATGCGGGGCGCCTGGATGCCCGCAAACACAGGCCGCAACTGTTGCGGCTGCTCGCTGGCCTGGAGCGTTTCCGCCGTTGGGATCGAGGGGAAGAAGTTGGGGTTGGTGATGAGGTAGGACTGCTGCGTCGTGCCGTTGTACCGCAGGCTGTTGAGCGTCAGCGTAAGCGGCAGGCGATCGTAAAAGATTCCCGCTCCGGCGCGCAGGACGGTTTTTGCTGGCCGGCTTCCCTTTGCGTCGATTCCCCATGCAATTCCCACTCGCGGCGCAAGATTCGAAAGGTCGCCGTAATTGCTCTGCACCTCGTAGCGGAGCCCGGCGCTGAGCATCAGGTTGGGGCGCACCCGCCAATCGTCATTCAGAAACAACCCGGCATCGGCCTGGTTGACTCTGGTGGTCGGAATTCCGGCGCTCAAGCTGAACTGCCAGGGGCCGAACCCGAGTTGCTCGATTTGGGAATTGGTGTAACCGGCCTGCTGCAGCTCGAGCGTCCTCTGGTACTGGTCGAGCGTGAGAAACGTGTAGGTTCCCGCGAAATTGTACTGCGACGTATCCGCCAGGAACGACTGTCTCACGCGGGCGCCCCACTTGAGCGTATGCGCACGCCTGGTCCAGATCGTCAGATTCGTCAATTCCCAGGCATTCGTGATTTGCGCTAGTTTGCCGCCGGTGGCCCCGCCGCCAAAGAAAGCGCCCTGCACGTTGATTCCGGGCGCGTCGTTGGCAGCATCGTTCCAGACGCCCGAGTGGGAAAACTGGAAACGCGTCTCGTTGATCATGTGCGGGCTCAGCGTCGCGGATTCCGTGATCTGCAGAAGGCGCTCGGTCTGGCGCGCGTTGTAGGCGCGCGACGCGAGGTTGAAATCGCCGGCGCCCTGGTTATCCAATCCAATGTGCAAATCCTGATAACGGATCGTGAGCGCGTTGCGTTCATTGATGGCGTAGTCGATGCGGGGTGTGATGCTGGTACGCGTTTGGGGCGTAGGAAGTGCCTGGTTGATGGGTCCATCCGGGGTAGTGGCGAGGATGAATGCGTTGTCGTCGATCTGCCGGTGCTCCAGATCCGCTGTGAACGATACCTTGTTCTTTCGGATCGGGCCGCCGAGGTTGAGCCCGTAGAATTGCGTGCGGTAGGGGGGGCGCGACGACTGCGCCAGAAGCGGATTGCGCGAATTCAGGATCGTGTCGTTGAACTGCCCGAATAACTCGCCGCGAAGGGTATCGCTGCCGGGTTTTGTGAAGACGTCGATGCGTGCGAATCCCGGATGATCGTATTCAGGCGAGAAGGGATTGGAATTGATGCGGATGTCCCGGATGGCCGATTTCGGGGGCAGATTTCCGCTGCTGAATCCGTCGACGTAGACCTGGCCGCCGTCGGGTCCGGGCGCCGGTCCGGCGAGAAGTTGCAACTGCATGGCGAGTTCGTCGGGGTCGTCGGATAGGGCGGCCAGTTGCCGTGAGCGGAGCACGAGCGTGCCCCCGTTCGAATCCGGTTCCGCGCTGAGGCCGGCCGGCTGGTCGTCGACGGTGATCACCTCTTTGCCGGTCTGAATTGCGAGTTGGACATCAAAGACGGCCGGGGACGAAACGTCGGTCGAAACGGGTGCGAATCCTTTGGCTGTGATGCGGAGGTGATAGCGGCCCGCGGCAAATGATGGGAATGCGTATTGGCCTTCAGAATTTGTTTTCGTGCGATGGTCGCCGGCCTGAACGACCGCTCCCGGCACGGCGGCGCCGGAGGGGTCGGTCACGGTGCCCCGCAGGCCGGGTTGGGCGTAGGCAGACACCGCGAGTATGCAGAATGAAAGTAGTTTGTTCATTAGTTTTCGGGGTGGGCCGACTGTGGAACTGTGAAGCGGGCATTTGGCCTGCCGTTGGAGCTCACCTTGAAATTCCCGGTGGTCTCCAACGGCCGGCTGAAGCCCGCTCCACCCTTCCACAAGCTTCAAAGGTTCGATTACGGAACGATCGCCGGGAGACTCAGCCCTCCGGAACCGCCCAAGGCTCCCCCATGCATTCCCGCGATCGCGTCGGAAGTGCTCATACCGTGCTCCGCCGCTGCCGCGGCTGCGGTCTCGATCAGGAAATCCACGTTGGAGACGATCCGCGTAGCGGTCACCTCCTCGGGAGTGGACCCCCGAGTACTGGTCACCATCACCGCTCCGCCGACCTTTAAGGTCTCAAAAGTCGTCAGAGGCAGCATTTCAAGCAACTTTGCGACATCCAGTTTCTTCGGATCGGAAACGGCTTGCGAGGCCGGAGTGTGCGGGCTAGCGGCGCCGTTCTTGAACAAACCGCGGAAATCGGGCATCTCCTTCAGCTGGGTATCGCCCGCGATGCGAATCGTCAGAGGCTTCTTCGTGACGAGGTCGGAGATGGTGATCTTGCGAGCCTCGGCATCAACCGCCGTGATAGTCCCAATTGCGCTACGAAACGTGCCGTAAACCACGTCTTCCGCCGTCAGGTTGGCGCCGTCGGGCGATTTGGCGCCCCGGGCTCGAACCTGATCGCCTGCCGCGATCTCCGCTATTGTGCTCCACTGAGCATCGGCGAACTTCACCGAATCCGGAGCATAGCGGCGGACCATAGTCTTCGGCGTAAGCAGAACGGTGATCTGCGGCGGACCGTCAACCGACCCGGTCCGTAATGTGATCTCGTCGCCGTGAATCGCCGTTACGGTTCCGCTCACCCCGCGCTTCTGCCAATCGCGCCGCTCGGCTTCGTTGCGCTTCGCGATGTCGGTTGCCGAGATCAGGACGACGCGCCGCGCCTCAGGCATGCCGGCCACGAACGTAACCAGCACGCGATCGGTGAGCGACAGGTCGGTTACCCGGACTTTCCGCGCTTTGGAGAGGTCTCGCTCGCCGGGTTCCACCTGGAGGACTTCAGTATCGGGCGAGACCTTGAAGTATGTCGCCGCGCCGTCATCAGGCTGCAAACCGATTTCAAGCGACGACATTTTGAATTCGGTCACTGTGCCGAGGATCGATTTCTGTGGTTGCGCCAAAAGGGCGGCAGAAAACGCGAGCGCGACGACAAGAGTCCGCATGGGTTCCTCCTTACTTCCGCACGGCGGACCACTCGCCGTTCAACGGTTTGGTGGTGCCGCTCAGCTTGTCGCCGTCCCTGGTGCCTTCAAACGTGATGGTCATTTTGCCTCCGGGCGCGTCCATACTGAGCATCACCTTCTCGCCCTCCACTTTGCCGTTAATCGTGAGCTTGCCGGTGTGCTCGGTCTCATAAGTTCCCGTGATCTTTACGCCGTCCTGTTCCAGCAGGAGCGGCCCAACGAGTTTTCCATGCGGCGAGTCCATCGTCATCTCCCAATTCCCGCCGACGTTGACGTCCGCGGCGAACAGGCATGTGCAAAACACTGCCGCCGCTAGTACTACAAAGAGCAGTTTCTTCATGGATTCCAATTTAAGGCTTGTTTTGGGGGAGTCCAACGAAGAAGTAGCGAGCGTCAAATTCGCCTTTTGAGCGTAGAAGAAGTGGCGCGGGCGGTTTGCTTACAGGCCGGGAATCCGCTGTCGAAGGGGGTGCACCTGCCGGGCGCTCACGACGATCTCCGTCGCCGCGGAATCGCTCATGATCAGCAGGAATCCGCTCTTGAAGTAGGGCCGGATTTCTTTGATCCTGTTGACGTTCACCAGCACCTCGCGACGCGCGCGGAAGAACACGTCCTCAGGCAGGCTCGATTCCAGCTCCGCGAGCTGATAATTCACCCAATAGACTTCGGATTCCATGTGCGCCTTCACGATGCCGTCCTCTGACGCAAACCACAGAATGTTTTCGGGCACGATGAGCAGCATGCGGTCGCGCTTGCGGCACACGATGTGACGCAGTCCCTTGGGAGACCCGCGAACCACCTGCAGCACATGTTCGCGTTCGCGATCATTTTCGTCCGGCGACCCGCTGAAGCGGCGCGCGCGATCCAACACCTGCGCCAGGCGTTCGGGTGCAACCGGCTTGAGCAGATACGCCAGCGCATCCGCTTCAAATGCGGCCAGTGCGTGCTGATCGTAGCCGGTGACAAAAATTACCAGCGGCAACTTTACCGTTTCACCGACCGATTGCAGTACCTCGAAGCCAGTCAGCCCCGGCATTTCAATATCGAGAAACAGCAGATCTGGCTGAAGCTGCTCGATCTGCTGCACGGCTTCGAGACCGTCGCATGCTTCGCCGACAATCTCGATATCGGAGTGCTCCGCGAGCATGCGCGACAGTCGCGCGCGCGCCGGTTCTTCATCGTCGGCTATCAGGCTTCTCATATTTCATTGCCACGCGGAATGATTACGGTGGCTATGCTGCCGCCGGCCTCGCGCCGCTGAAGGCTGACGCTGGCGCGATCCTGGTACAGCGTCTGCAATCGTTCTGCAATGTTTGCCAGTCCAAGCCCCTTAGAAGGGCGCGTACCCGGTCCCATACCATCGTCTTCCACCGTCATTTGTAGCTGATCGCCATCGGCTCGCACGGTGATAACCAGGTGCCCAGGACCCGGCTTCGGACCGAGCCCGTGCTTCAGAGCATTCTCCACCAAGGGTTGCAGAATCAACGACGGTATCTGTTCATGCTCCAATTCCGGCGCTACGTCAATTTTCACTCGCAGGCGATCGCCAAATCGTGCCTCTTCGATGTACAGGTAGGTTCGTAAAAACTCGACCTCGTCGCGGATGGATGTCAGCGGCCTGCTGGAGTGATCGAGAACGTGCCGGAACACCTCGGCCAGGCGAAGAGTCATCGTCTCGGCGCGCGCCGGATTGCGGACCACGAGGTCGGCAATCGTGTTCAGGCAATTAAACAGAAAGTGCGGGTTGATCTGCGCCCGCAAAGCGCGCAACTCAGCTTCAGTGACCTGCTGTTGCAGCAATGCCTCGCGACTCTGCCGCTCGATCGCCTCTTCTTCCCGGTGCAACGCGTCGAGCCGGTGGCCGCACTGGGCCGCGATGGTTTGCAGATAATTCAAATGGCGCGTGACAAGCGATGGCCGATCCGTACCGGGTGAAACGAGGAGAACATGGGTAACGCTGCTTTCCGAAGTGATCGGTACGAGAATCTCGACGTTTCTTGCCGGAAGAAGTTTGCAGAGCGGATCGCGATGGTCGATTTCGGTGATCTCGCTGTCAGCAACACCCTTTGGCCAAGGCAGCCGCCCGGCGGAAACCACGCGTGCGGCTTCCAGTTCGAGCGGCACACGGGCCGCCTCCTCCAGGCTCGCCAGAATATCGGATTCCCGATGCAGGTCGCGAATCCGGTTCGTGAATTGACGTGCAACCTCACGGTAGTCGGGGGCGCGAAACATCATGCGATTCACTGCCGAGCTGATGCGTTCATCCACGAAAGTGAACGACAGGAGCAACCCGGTGGCCGTAACCAGCACCAGGAATACATGAATGGCCGCCGGCGAAGGCATCTGGTCCACGACGTGCCATATGAACACGGATTGGGCCGCTATGACGAGAGCGAACGCCCATGTTGCCGCCAGAAGGATGCGTACCCCATAGCGAATGAACAGGTCCGCGTATCGGAACCGAGCGAACAGCAGGAAGCCGGAGACAATCGCCAGCAGCACGAGATGCGAGTCCACGAAGTTCAGCGCATCCGCGATACCGTGCGTCGGCGAGTGGCGCGCAATCGGGGAAAGAACGAAGGCCGTGAGGACGGTCCACATTATGGCATACGACGGTATATAAACTGATCGCGGAGTGGTGACGCGGCGTAGCGAAACCAGGGGGCCGGCAACCAGCAGCGCGCCGGCGTTATACCCGGTCAGGGTCGCGAGCATGCTGCGGGAGAACAGGTGGAACCAGAACGAGATCACGATGACAGTGGCCGAGGCGATTGCGACGATCTCCAGAATGCGGGCCGCGCGGCGTCGCCAGTCTTCAACCGCGAAGCGGCGCCAGAGAGCGAGCATCACAATCGGAAACGCAGCCGCACCCGTGTATTGAAAAGCGTAAGCGACCGGCGCCAGGCCGCGCAAATGGGGAACACCGGAACCGACAGCAACGGCTCGCACGAGTCCGCCCGCACTCCACAGGATTCCGCAAACCGCAAAGAAGATGTTCGCGATCGGCGTGCCGGGTAGCTTAGCCGCCCGCAGCGTCAATACCAGAAGCACCACGGTGACCAACAGGCCCGTGGTGTGACCGATCAGGTCGCCGGTTACGTACACGCCTGGGATTCCGTGCAATTTAACCTCAGCATAGCGAGGTCGCGTTGCGCCGTCCAGCAAACGGGCGCAAGCGTCGATAAACGCGGCTTTGCCGTGGAGAATTGACGTCGTCCGTCACAGCGGGTCCATGGGAAGCCCGGCGTAATTCTCGGCCAGCGCGGTCGCCGCCGCGTGCGAACTGGTCACATAATCGAGCTCGGCGAGCTGCCGGCGATGGTCGAAACCGCTATCGCCTTCGAAGCGATGCAGCATAGACGTCATCCACCAGGAGAATCGCTGCACCAGCCAGACGCGCCGGAGGCAGGTGGCCGAATAACGGTCGAGCCGTTCGCGTGTTCCGGAGCGGTAGTAATCGGCCAGCGCCGCGGCCAAGGCTCGCACGTCCGCTACTGCAAGGTTCAAGCCCTTTGCACCGGTCGGAGGGACGATGTGCGCGGCGTCGCCGGCCAGGAACAGGTTCCCGTACTGCATCGGCTCAACGACGAAGCTTCGCATTGGCGTAATGCCTTTTTGGAGGATCGGACCGGCGGTGGGCGCCCAGCCATCTGTCGTGGTCAGGCGTGCTTCGAGCTCCGCCCAAATGCGGTTGTCCGGCCAGTTCCCAAGGTCTTCGTCGGATGAGCATTGCAGGTAAAGACGCGTGATTCGTGGCGAACGCATGCTGAAGAGGGCAAATCCGCGGGGGTGATGCGTATAGACGAGTTCTTCGCAGGCGGGCGGCGCTTCGGCGAGGATCCCGAGCCAGGCGAAAGGGTAGGTTCTTTCGTAGGTGTTCAGGATTCCGGGCGGAACGGACGGGCGGCAGACGCCGTGCGAGCCGTCGCATCCGGCGATGAAGTCACATTGCAGCTCCATCGGCTCGCCGTCCTGCTGGAAGTGAATACGCGGCGTAGCCGTCGCGATGTCGTGTACGGTCAGGTCTTGCGTCTCGAAGAAGATGCTGCCGCCCGAGTCCAGCCGTGCTTGCGTCAGGTCCTTGATCAACTCGTTCTGACCATAGACCGTAATCATGCGCCCACCGGTAAGCTCCGCGAGGTCGATGCGATGGCGCCGGCCATTGAAGCTGAGATTGATGCCGCGATGGGGGAGGCCCTGACGCTTGAGCCGTTCGCCCAATCCGGTCTCTATGAGGGTGTCGACGGTGCCTTGTTCGAGAACCCCGGCTCGCACGCGCTCTGCGACGTACTGGCGGGTGTGGCGCTCTAAGACGACGGATTCGATTCCTTGGCGCTGGAGCAGGTGGGAGAGCAGCAGGCCGGCGGGTCCTGCGCCGACGATTCCGACTTGGGTTCGCATCGGTTCCTTCAATTGTCGCTAAAGAGGCCGCCTGTAACGATCCTCATGGGCGCATCACTAACAAAGTAAGAGCACGCCGCAAGGGCAAGGAGGAAGAACAATGATGAACTTCATTTCACGATTTTGGTGCCGCCACTTTCACGACCAGATCTTATGGCCAATGCACGGACAGTATCGCTGCATGGTGTGCCTGCGCACGTGGGATGTGCCCTGGCACGACGCCCATCACTCACACGCCGAAGCCGAAGGATCTATCGTGATGGTTCCGGCGGCGGCACGGGCGTCGAGGTTCTAGCCACTTTGCCCGCCTTCGCCTCGGCGATGGAAACGTGGTTCGCTTCGAGCGTGATTCCGAGGGTCTGGTCGAGCGCCAAGCGAGCGTTACTGTATGACACCAATGCCGCCAGCTCCGCCGCCTGCGACGTGGTCAGATCCCGCTGCTGCTGCACCACGTTGTATGGCGTCGAGGCGCCCAGCGTGAATTTCTCCTGCTCGGCGGATAAAAGCTGTTCCGTCAAGACCCGGTTCTTGACCGCGGCCTCATAGCGAGCCCTGGCTTGCCGTAGCGCCACAGCATAATTCAAGAGATCAACACCCACCTGGCTGATGTCCTTCGAGAGGTTGAGCTGCGTTTGCCGGAGCTGAAGCTGGTCGATTCCAAAGTCCGCTTGCGCCTGTCGATTGTGGATCGGGACCAGAATGTACGCCCCAATCCGCTCTGTCGGGTAATTGCGGCGGAAAACCTGCCCGAGAGCATTTCCGATGCCACCGACGACGTAAGGGTCCGCTGTAATCGTGCGACCGTTGATGACAATCGTTTTGGGCACCCCTGCGAGGCCCGCCTGCGTCTCCCCGCCAAGTACTTGTGAGGTGGGAAGCAGGCCGTTTCGAGTTCCCAGCGCCGAGATCTCGGAAGCCCTTTCGTTGGCCTTTTCCGCCTCGAGATCGCTGCGATTCGCGAGCGCCGTCTTGAGCATGTCTGAGAGCGATGGGATGTCGTCCTTATCCGGCATTGTGATGCGGTCGACCGGCACCACACGCACACTGGACAGAACTGGGTCCGCCGTACCAGTACGGCTGAGCAGGTTCTTCAGTTGGATTTCTTCGTTCTGAAGGGTAGTCAGGGAGTCTTCCACCGCCTGCTGGCTGGCGGCCATCTGCGATTCGGCCGTAGTCACATCGAGCGGCGCCAGGGTGCCGATTTCAGCCTGCCGCTTGTTGTCGGAATAGAACGTCTGGGAAACCTCGAGCGCCCGCCGCTTCGCCTTGAGGTCTTCATAGTCCGCTGCCAGCGAGTAGTAAGACGCCAGCACCCTCACCACGATGTTGCTCACGGTGGTTCTAAAGTTGGGGTCGGAGTTCTGAAGGTTGATCTTGCTGACCGTGATCGTGCGTGCGTTTACCGCAACCCCAAATCCGCGCAGCAGATTATGTTGGAACGAAATGCTCAGGTTGGGAGCAACCGAAGGATTCAAGAGGTCGGAGGAGGCATTCTCTTTCAGGTAATGGTCGCTGTAGGAGAGAGTGACGCCGCCGCCCGACAGAAACCCTTCCTGGAGCGTCACATTGTACACGTGCGTGGACGAAATCAGGTTCGGCGTTCCGCTCTGCACCACGTTGAACTGCGGTATCGATGTGTGGCTGAACACGGTTGTATCCGTGATCGAAGGGTCGAGCGTCTGCGTGACGGGGCCGACCTGAGAAATGGTGGCATTGCCCGAACGGCTCGCGGTGGATGTGCCCCCGGTTGACACGACACCCGCGGCCGCTTGGCTGCCGGCCACACCTTGTCCGCTTGCCACGGAGCCGGCCTGCGAGGCACTGTTCGGTACGCCGGGTAATGCGCCCCCTGCCTGAGCGCGCTCCAATTGCCACTCCGCCAGCAATGGTCCATATCGCGCTACCTCAATATCGATATTGTTCTCGAGCGCGAGCGCGATGGCATCCTGCACCGTGAGATATATTGTGCCGGCGCGCACCAGGTCCTGCAGCCTTTGCGAGTTGTTCAGGCGGACAGGAGGAACCGTCGCCGCCTCATACGGCCGCACCAGGATCGATTTGGCCGGGCGTATCGGTTGAATGGAGAGCTGCTGCCCCATCGCGGCGCAACACAAAAGCGCAACGAGCGGCTGGAGTCTCATGGCCGGGCTCCCCGCGGCAGGTTCTCAGGCAGCATGGAAGGCCGCGCAATGTGGCCATCCCGGGCTTCCTCGAGCGAAATATGGTTCTCTTCGAGTGTCGTACCCAGGGCCTGCTGCATCGCGATCTGCGCATGGCTGTAATTGGCCATCGACTGCACTTCATTGCTGACGGCGGTGGCGAGGTCGCGCTGATCCTGCACCACCTGGTAAACCGTAGTTGCGCCCAGCGCGTATTTTCTTTGGTCGGCATCCAGCGTCTGCTGCTGCAGAGTATGCGCCTTCACCGCGGCCTCGTACCGTACACGCGCCTGCTGCAGTCCGAGCATCGCGTTCTGCACGTCCACCCGGATCTGGCTGAGATTCTTTTGCAGGTTGAGCTCGTTCTGGCGAATCTCAAGCAGGCTGGTCACGTAATCCGATTGAGCCGCCCGATTGCGCAGCGGAATATTTAAGGAAAATCCCGCCGAATAGCTCGGGTAATTGCGGCGCGCAAGCTCGCCGAGGAGGTTGCCGTATCCGCCTGCCAAAGCATCCAGGCCCGGCACGGGCGCGATGAGGTTGCCGGTCAATCCGTTATTCGTGAATTCCGTGAAGGCCTGCAGAACCGGCTTGAGCGAACTCTTCACGCCTGCCAGATTCTGCTTGTTGCTGTCGAGATTGATGCGCGCCTGTTCGATTTCCGGCCGTCTCTCCTCCGCCTCTTTCACCAGATCGTTCAGGGGACGCATCTCCTCTTTCGGCGGAATCGCGATGGTGTCGAGCGGAATCACGTGAACTTCGGCCAGCGTCGGATTCGCAATGCCATTGCGGCTCAGCGCGTTCTTCAGAACGGTTTCCTGCTGCAGCAGATTGGTTTGCGCAATCACGAGGTCCTGCTGGCTCTGGTACACCTGGGCCTCGGCGCGCGTGACCTCGATCGGCGCCAGCGCGCCGATGTCGACCTGCCGCTTGTTGTCGTTCAGCAGCTGCTGCGCGGTTTGGACTTCACCCTGGCGCGCCTTGACGTCCTCGTTGAAGCTGATCAGGTCCCAGTAGAGATTCAACGCCGCAGACACCGTCGTGATTACCTGCTGCTTGAACTGCAGGTCCGTGAACTTCATGTTGTTCTTCTGCACGCGAATGTTGCGGTCGTTCACCGCCGGCCCGAAGCCTTGCAACAGGTTTTGCGTGATCTGCAAATCGATCGAGCCGGCCGTAAACGGATTCAGCAGGTACTGCTGGCTGTTTACCCTGGTTCGGCTGCTGAGGTAGCTCAATTGCGCTGTCAAACCGAAATCCCAGTTCTGGACGTACTGCCCCTGATAGGTGCGAGAGTCCTGAACCAACGCGAGCGTGCCGGTAAGTACGGTGTTGCTCTGCACGGCCGTCGCATGCTGGAAATTTGCGAACACGGAAATTGTCGGGTCGAACGAGGGAATCAGCGGACCCAACTGCGTGACGATGCCGCCTCCGGAGGACACGCCCGTTCCTCCTCCAATGCTGACTCCATTGGCGTTCACGCTGACGCCCTGCAGGCTGACGCTGGTGGGACCCGGGGCTACGCTGAGCCCTACGCTCCGAAGCGCTCCGCCGCCCTGGGCGCGCTTGAACACTTCTTTCGCCAGTAGCGGAGCATAACGTTGCACTTCAATGTCGATACTGTTTTCGATGGCTAAGGCGACAACGTCCTGGGCCGTCAGGTAGAGATTGCCCGCTCGCACGAGCGATTCCAACCGCGAGGTATTCGCCAGGTTGATGGGGGGCACGAATCGCGGCCGGTAGGGGCGCGTAAGCCACATCAAATGCCCCGTGGGCTGTTCGACCCGCACCTCGCTCTGCGCCGCGGCGAGACCGGCCAACAGCACAGAGCTCCACAACAATAAGACCAGTTTCTGTATTGGTTTCATTAGATTAGCGTCGGACTCAAATCCTTACGCACGTGTACGATCTACTCCTGGAATGCCAATATGATGGAGTACGAAGATTGCGAAGCGAAGGTTCCCTCGCGTCAACACACGACGGATCTCGCAACGGGTCGGCATAATTAGGTGATAACACAGAGTCGATCGGCTCTTTGTGCATGCGACTGCAACACCTTTGCTACGCTGAAATTAAATGTCAGCAAATGCGAGTGTTCAGGCGCCGAAGCGTCTTCTTTTTGGTCCCGGCCCGACCATGGTTGAGCCACGGGTCTACCAGGCATTATCGCAGCCGGTTGTCGGCCATTTGGACCCCTATTTCTTTGAAGTCGCCGGAGAAGTCCGCGAGCTGTTGCGCCAGGTTTTCGGAACGCGCAACGAGGTGACGCTCGCGGTTTCCGGCACCGGTTCGTCGGGAATGGAAACGGCGGTGGCCAATTTCGTGGAGCCGGGAACGAGGGTGGCAGTGTTCGCCAATGGCTACTTCTGCGACCGGATCACGGAAATGGCTAAGAGGCAGGGTGGTGACGTGTCGCGGCTGGAGAAGCCTTGGGGCGCGACCTTCAGCGCTGTTGAGGCGCAGGAGTTTGTCGACCGTATAAAGCCGCACGTAGTGGCCTTTGTGCATGCCGAGACGTCAACCGGCGCCCTCCAGCCGGCGAAACCGATTTGCGACGCGGGGCACAGCGTCGGCGCGATTGTCATCGCGGACACCGTGACCTCATTGGGCGCGGTTCCGGTCAATGTAGACGAGAATGAGATCGATATCGCGTACAGTTGCACGCAGAAAGGGCTGAGCTGCCCTTCAGGCCTCGCGCCCATCACGGTATCGCCACGAGCGATGGAGCGCTTGCGATCCCGCAGGACGACGCCGCAAAGCTGGTATCTCGATTTGAAGCTCCTGCTGGAGTATTACGACGGCCGCAAATACCACCACACGGCTTCATCCACTTTGTTTTACGCGCTGCGCGAGGGACTGCAGGCGATTGTGGACGAGGGGATCGAGAAGCGCTTCGAGCGTCACCAACGAGCACATCAGGCCTTCGTCGCGGCGATGGCGGAACTCGGAATCGGCATGCACGTGCCGGAAGGCTATCGCATTCCGAACCTGAACACGCCGCGCGTGCCCGCGGGTGTGGACGATGCCGCCGTTCGCAGGTATCTTCTACAGAAACACGGCATCGAGATCGCCGGCGGGTTTGGGCCGCTGGCGGGCAAGATTTTCCGCGTCGGCCTGATGGGTCCGCTGGCAACCGAGGATTCAGTCCGGTTGTTCGTCAGCACCTTCCAGGAAGCGCTCAACGAAGTGCCGTCGACCGTGCCCGCTTAATCCATTTTTGTGGAAGGGTGAAGCAGGCGACCACAGATGAGGCCTGTGATGCAGGCCGTTGGCCTGCGGCGGGTTGTTAACCCGGCTTCCGCCCGTTGACATCCTGCATCACAGGCGAAACGGCCGGCCCCAACCTTATCGAGGCAGCATCGGAAATAGCTGTTTGATCTCCGCCTCGCTCGGCTGGCGTCCATACTCACAAATCTCGAAAGCTTCCGCGTTCTTCACCTGTCTCCCTTTGTCCGCGCCGTACCATTTCACCAGAGCTTCCCGGATCGCGGGAGTAATCTGACGCTTCTGTCGCTGTGCCGCGAGCCACTTCTTGCGCTCCACGGGATCGCGGGGAACATCCGCAAGGTGGCCATCCACCCAGGGGAGCCACTCATAAACCTGTGAGACATGAGCATCGAGCGCATCGATCTTCTTGTCTATGACATCATCGATCGAAATCGCAATATCCGGCCGAAACGGATTCGGGCGCTGAAAATCGTCCTGGAAGTACAGGAACACCGGGTTTTTCTTCAGCGGAGGCGTATCGGGCGCCACGTTCGGCACCACCACCATGTATGCCGCGTCCTGCACCAGCACTCCGGTATACCGGTGATCGGGATGATAATCGTTGGGCCGTGGTGCGATGACGATATCCGCGTTCCACCCCCGAATCTCACGGATGATCTGCTTACGAACCTCCAGGGTCGGCATCAGTTCGCCGTCGTGATTGTCGAGAACATCGTACGTAATGCCGAGCCGGCGCGCCGATTCCATCGCCTCCGCGCGACGTCGCTTGGCGAGCGGACCACCGCCCATATCCTGGTGACCCGCGTCGCCATTGGTCACGGAAACAAACTTGACGGCATGCCCCATCTGGGCGAACCTGGCGGCAACTCCGGCCGCGCCCAGATCGCAATCGTCAGGATGCGCACCGATCGCGATAACACGGATCTGCTGCGCCTGCGCGAGCGCCAGGGCTAAGGGTAAGACAAGATGAATGCGACTCAGTTGAGACGGTTTCATTTCGTTCCTAGCTTACCGCCGGCGCGCCACTTCAGCGGTCGATCACCTGCATACTCGCCGGCGTGTACCGCTCTCCCACGACCTCGCTCATCGGAACGGCGGCCTCCAATTCGGCCACTTCAGCGGGCGTCAGCTTGATCTGCACGGCGGCGGCGTTCTCTTCAAGATATGTGCGGCGTTTTGTGCCCGGAATCGGGATGACATCGTCGCCCTTCGACAGCACCCAGGCCAGGGCCAGTTGCCCAGGCTTCACCCCGCGCCTCTCCGCGATTTCGCGCACGCGGTCCACCAGCACCTGGTTCTTGTCAAACGACTCAGCCGAACCACGCGGGTAAGCCCGTAACCGGAAATCATCGGAGCCGAGCGAACTCGGGCTGATCGCTCCGGTCAGGAATCCGCGTCCTAACGGACTGTACGGCACGAACCCTATGCCCAATTCACGAATCGCCGGCAGGATTTCCGCTTCCGGCGTCCGTTCCCAAAGTGAATACTCCGTCTGGAGCGCGGTAATCGGATGGACCTTGTGCGCACGCCGGATTGTCGACGGAGAAGCTTCCGAGAGGCCGAGATACTTCACCTTCCCCGCTCGAACAAGGTCCGCCATTGCACCGACAGTCTCTTCAATCGGGGTCGCGGGATCGACGCGGTGCTGGTAATACAGATCGATGTGATCCACGCCCAACCGCTTCAGCGACGCGTCGCACGACGCCTGTACATATTCCGGTTTGCCGCTGATCCCCCGATACGTCGCGTCGTCCTTCTTGCGGAGGATCGCAAATTTCGTGGCCAGGAAAACTTCTTCACGCCTTCCGCGGATCGTCTTACCAACCAGTTCCTCGTTATCGCCGTAGCCATAGACGTCGGCGGTATCGAGGAAGTTAATTCCCAGTTCCAGGGCTCGCAGAATCGTTGCAGCGGATTCCTCGTCGTTCCGGGGCCCGTAGAACTCGCTCATGCCCATACAGCCCAGTCCCATGCGCGAGACGACCGCGCCTTGCGATCCAAGTTTTCGCTTTTCCATGCTCCTCCGCTATGTATTGGTTAGTTACTTGCGAATCAGAACATCGTTCGACGCGAGGCTCACCCGGCTGCCGGGGATCGAAAAAGGTGTGGGCTCGTCGGAAACCGGCAGCCAGCGAATCGCTTTGATCTTCCCTTGGCTCACCTCGACCGGAACGTAAGCGCTGAAATCGTTGCCGACTTCGGTCGCTGTAATCGTTCCCACCACCTTGGCGCCGCGTGTCGAACTCGTGATCTTGATGCCGGGAATCCCGGTGCCGTAGACCCAATTGTCAAAAAACTGCTTGAGGTCCGGATCCGGCGATTTTGCCGGCACGTATTTCCGGGCGACCTCCCGTAACTGCTCCGTTGTGATCAGCCGGTATCGATACTGATTCACGGCGTCGCGCAGGAACGAGCGGAAACCCTCTTCCCCCAGACGTCGCCGCAGCATGTGGATAATCCAGGAGCCCTTCTCGTACGTAATGGTGCGCCAGGCCTCAGGCACGCGCGAAGAGACGAGACGCACACCCCACGTGATGGGCCCGGCCGATTCCACAGTGCCGCCGGTTTCGTCTTTGCTGAGCAGATGGTTGCGATAACCATCGAGCACCGCATCCAGCGCTCGCGCACCCTTCTTCTTTTCCAGGTACATCAGCGAAGTGTAATCGGCTAGCGCTTCCATCAGCCATTCATCTTCATAACCGCCGGTGGCCACCAGGTTGCCCCACCACTGGTGCGCCGTTTCATGCGCTTCCAGCACATCGGTGAAGAAGGTCCGCGTCATGGGATCGCGGACATTCAAAGGAAGCTGCGATGGATCGAGGTACGCCATCGTGGATAGATAAATGAGCCCTGGGAATCCCTGCCCAAATCCTCCCGGAATCGGTGAAATGGACAAAGTATGAATGGGCGGCGGCCCCAGCATTCCCGTCATGAAATCGAGCGCGCCCACGACATCGCTCGCGAGCAGGTCCAGTCGAGCCGTAGGGTTGGGTTGCGAAGGCGTAGGCGCGCCGTCGAGGTCGCCCGGATTCTCAGGGCCTCGCCGGCGCTGCGTGGGGTTTGTGAAAACGAGCGGAGGCACGGGCGGGCGTTTCAGCGCGTTCTCGACGTGACGGTTGGCGCACACTCCGATCTTGTAACCGTTCAGATCCCTCTGCACGCACGAATAGTCCCCCAGGTTGAAGCCTGCGAACCGTATCGGCGCGCTGCTGCGGCGATGAACGATGCGCCAGTCGCCATCAATGTGTTCATCAACCACTTCGCCGGTCGCTACCAGGACCAGGTCACTCGGGCAGCGGAAATTCAGATCGTAGCGCGACCACTCGAACCCCGCGTGCGGATACCAGTCGCCGCGCGAGCCCACGAAATAGACTCGATTGCCGGCATCGGCGATAACGGCCCCCTGGTGGTGAAATTCCAGTTCGTGCGGCTTAGTGGAATCAATATCCGAGGGCGCGACGATCAGGAATTCCTGGTTCCCGGACGCGCTGATCAGTGTCGAACGCAGCGATTCCCGCTGAAACACCTCCGCTGGCTGACCGTCGATCTTCGCGTCCGTAATGTTCATCTGGACCGAGATGTTGAAGCCCAGCACGCGGCCGAGCGGGCGGTTCGGAGTCAGCGTTACGCGCGTCACCGCTTTCATTGAAAGGTCGGTTCCAATCTCTGACTCGATGCGAAAGTTGTCGAGCGTAAAGGGGGAAGAGTCCGGCGAAGGATCGGAGCGCTCCACACGCCCCTGGAAAGCGGTCCAGATGTTGAAGTACGGATGCTCGCCGCGATGGGCCATTTGCCCTAAGATGATTTGCTGCCGGCCTGCCGGATCGTAGACAAGGTCGAAGTTGCCCAAGGTGTTCCCCATCACGCCCATGTAGAACATGCCTTTGTTGATGTTGGGCGATAGCAGGTCGTGCACCAGCCGGACATTGAAGCTGTCGGCCAGGTTCCGAAGCGTGGGGGTCCAGCGATCGGCAAGGAGGCTGCCCATCTCCGCATTCTTGCGGCTCTCGCGTGAGTGCAGCTTCGACAGCAGATCGTCGCCCGTGGAATCGGTGAACACCATCAGCCCGGCTTTGAAATGCTCTTCGAGGTTTGGGGATTCCGTAAAGCTGGCGAGCGAGAGCCGCTCAGCGCGCGTTGGAGGCAACAGCAGGAGCTCCGCATCACCCGCCTCAATGTCGGTCGTAAAGATCGCACCAAGATGTTTGCCCTCAACCTGCTTGGAAAAGACGATATAGCCGGACGTAAGGTAGATACGCACGTCGTCTTTCGCAAAGTTCAAGTCCGAGACGCGATAGCATTCGTTCGGATCCAAGGTAAGTTGTCCAACCGCGCGGCCGATATCCGCGGCGGTCGTAAGGGCAAAAGCAGGCGCTATGAAAGCGAGAATGGCTAGACCACGGAACACTATATCAGCGTACCGCGCCGGGAGTTAAGCAAGTATTACTCTTCCCGCAGGACCACGGCCGGATCCGTCCGGCTGGCCCGCCAGGCTGGAATCGAGCTTGCCACGGCCGCTCCGAGCGCCACCACCGCCGCTGTCGCCACGTAGCTGAGCCAATCCGACGGCGGCAGATCATAGAGGAAACTCGCCAGAACATTTCGGGAAGCGAAGGCTACAGCAATGCCGATCGCCAGGCCAATTGCGGTCAATCGCAGCGCGGACACTACGAACTGCCGGACCACCGTTCCGGCAGCCGCCCCCATCGCCATTCTCAAACCGATCTCGCGGGTTCGCGACTGTACCGCGTACGAACAGACCGCATACAGCCCCGCTAACGCCAACAGCAGCGCAATTCCTGCAAAAACCGTGAGTGACAACGTACGGAAGCGCGCTGGGGCGACGGTTTCGGCGATGGCCTTTTCCATGGTCGTGAACCGGACCGCGGCTTCCGGCATCAGGTTGGCGGCGCTTCTCCGTAGCGCGTCGATGAGCGGCGCCGCGTTCCCCGTCGAACGGATCGTAAGATACATCGCGCCGACCGTCTGCATGTGCTGCAGATAGGGCAGGTACAATTCAGGACCTGCCGGTTGCGCCAACTCCCGGATATTGCCCACCACGCCGATGATCGTGATTGGATCCGCACGGTCGAGCCCGATCTGGAACCTGCGCCCGATCGGATTCTCGCCGGCCAGGAACGTCCGCACGAATTCCGCATTAACGATCGCCACATCCGGCGCCGAGCGATTATCTTGCGCTGTGAAGGTTCGGCCCATCAGCAAGGGAACCCCGAGGGTTTGAAAGACATCCGGCCCCGCCATGTGCCAGGTCGCATAGAGCTTGTCGATAGCCGACCCGGACGGCATTGCGCGGCCTTCCATCAGCACTCCTCCGGCCTGAAGAGTGGCGCGGGCAGGCAGGTCGCGATTCCAAGCCGCTGCTGCAACGCCGGGAAACCCCAGCGCGCGGCCGCGCATTTCTTCAAAAAAACGGTTTTTCTGTGCGGCGCTGTCGGAGCTGATGGCAGACAGGTCGCATTCCATTAACGTCAGGTTTTCCACCTTGAACCCCGGGTCGACCGCCGACAGCCGGGCGAAACTGCGCACCAGCAATCCCGCACCGACGAGCAGCAGAACTGAGAAGGCAATCTCGGCAACCAGTAGAGACGAGCGCAGCCTCTCGCTGCCTCCCACAACCGCACGGGAAGCCGAGGCTTGCGCCAGAGCGTGCTGCACATCTGATCGCCAGATGCGCCAGGCCGGCAGCACTCCCGTAAAGCAACCGCAAGCGAGACTCGCCAGCAACGCGAATCCGAGGACAACCAGATCCATGCCGGCCGCGCCCAATCGCGGGATTGGAAACGGATTCGCCGTGAGCAGCAACCGTCGTGCCCACATCGCCAGCAGCACGCCCGCCGCGCCCCCGAGAACGCCGATCAGGATGCTTTCCGAGAGAACGGCCGCAAAGAGGTCTCGGGCTCGGCCGCCCAAAGCCATGCGGATAGCAAGCTCGCGCCGGCGGTCCAGTGCCCTGGCCAGCAACAGGTTGGTGACGTTCGCGCACGCGATGATCAAAACCAGAAACACCGCGCCGCCCAATGTCAGCAGCATGGTGCGGTAATTTCCCACCAGGCGCTCGCGCAGATCAATTGCCGTATAACCGAGGTTTTGATTTTCTTTGGGATATTGCCGTTCCAGGTTCGCCGACACCGCGGCTAGATTTGCCTTGGCCTGATCGAGAGTGACCCCCGGCTTTAAGCGCGCGATCGCGGAGTAGTTGAAGGCCGTGCGCGAGGCTCCATCGTTTTCCGGCACCACGGGAACCCAAATTTCCGATTTCTCGGGGTAGACGCCGCGATCGGGCATGACACCCTTGATCGCGAACGACTGCCCTTCCACCACAATCGAGCGGCCCAATACCGCCGGGTCGGAACCCATTCGCGAGCGCCAGAACTGCTCGCTGACCAGCGCCCCGGTCTCGTTGGTTCCCTCCGAGAATAAACCACGGCCCAGCATCGGTTGAACGCCCAGGGTCTCCTGCCAACCCCTCGAGACCATCGCCATGAAGACCTTCTCCGGCCGCTTTCCGACCAGGATGGTCTCGTCTCCGTCCGAATAAGCCGCCATGGCGGTGAACACCTGGGTTTGATCGCGCAGATCCTTGAAATCAAGCCCGGATATCCGGCTGCCCACCCGGCCGGTACGCCGGTTTGTGTTCTGAATCTGCACCATCTGGCTCGGCTCGGGCAGGTCCAGCGGCCTCAACAGCACGGCGTAAATGACGAAAAACGCGCTGGTCGTCAGCCCGATCCCGAGCGCCAGTTCGACAATCGAGAACACCGCGAAGGCGGGAGCGCGGCGAAGATTCCGTAAAGCAACCCGCAAATTCATTCGAGCAGAATACCACGCTCTACCGATAGGGATGAACGGTCTTAGACACCGCAAAAACACGGCCCGGAAAGAGAAAAGGCACTGGGCCAAAATCGGTGCGATATTCTCCGGCGTTGACCTGTTCCGGCGCGGTGACCAGAAAGGGGATTTCCTGGCGGATCACTGTCTGGCCGTTCCAGTCCACGACGATCCTGTTTCGCTCGGGTAAATACACCAGGCGTACGCGAACCGGAGTGCCCCGGGGAGCATCGACTTCCGCAATAGCCGCCGTGCCCGGTATCAACGGTGACACGGACGTAAGCCGCACCTTGCCGTTGCCAACCATTTCCGCCGTGACTTGGTAGTGCGAGCCAAAGCGGCCGGCGGAGATTAAGGGCATCGGCCCGGGTTGCGACGATTGCGGAAATTCAAAGGAAGCCTCAACTTCTACGGCGGGATTGTAGAGTGGACGAAACCGGGCGATCGGACTGAACCAGCGCGCCATCGACACATAGGCCGTCGGATAACGTTGAACAAACTGATCGTACGGTCCCTGGACCCCGAGCGCCAGGTTCGCGATGGCGCTGTACAGCAGCAAGGCCCCGGCAAAAAGCCGCCATCGCCAAACCGCCAGTAAACAGGCCAGCAGTACCAGCGTCGGCAGGAAATCCAACTCGTACCGCGGCGAAACCAAGCCGAGGCTCGCGATGGCTAGGACGACCGCCAGCGATCCGAAACAGATCGTTCGGGCGAGCGTCCTGATCTCGCGTCGGGGCAACGCGACGGTGGCTGCAAACCCGGCAATGGCCGCCGGGCAGATCGCCAGGACACCCGCAATCGGTTCGACAAAGTACCGTGCCGGAAGCGAAAGCGGCACCCGAATGGCCAGGCGCAGAAACGGAAACACAGGTTCCCAGACCGGCGTGCTCACCAGAAAATAATAGATTCCCGGCGCCAGGTTCATGAGGGCCGGGCCGATCCGGTAATATGAATCCCTCGCAAGCTGGTAGCGAAGTCCGAATTCCAGCGGGTTGGCAAAACGTGCGTAGTTGTACAGCGCAATTGCGATGAGGCACACCGCAAGCCCGGCCGTGAAGAACGCAAGCGGACGTAACCGGCGGACCAGCAGCCACAGCATCACGCCTGCGGCCACAGCGTAGATGACCAGGTGGGGCCGGCACCCGACCCCCAAACCGAACATCAGGCCCGACACGGCCAGTAGGCCCGGCCGCACGCTGGAAAACAGAACGCCTTCCGCAAGCGCCCAGAACGCCGCGCTCACTGAAAAATAGCCTGCCGCGATCGCGACCTCGTACATCAACACGCGCTGCAAGAGAAACGGCGCGCCTTGGCATATCCCGAGCGCGAGCAGCAGAAGTCCGAGGACCGCAGCGTGCGGCCGGGCCCCCATAGCGTCCAGCAGCCGTAAAAACAGCGCGCACGAAAACTGGTACCCGAGGAAACAGAACAGGAAAGCCCCAAACGGTTCGGGAAGGTCGTGCCGCGTCAGTAGACGCCATGGAGCGAACAGAATCAGTGCCGGCGTTGCACCGTGATAGAGATAATAGCGGCCCTTGAACAGGACCAGGTCGTAGGCGGCGAAGCGCCCGTTCTGTTGCGGATCCCAGGGATCGGGAAGTGCCAGTAGTTCCGGCGGTGGTTCGAGGGGCAGATGAAACTGGCCCTGGGCGAACGCGCGCCCCAGCATGTCGTAGAACTCCACCTTATCGTGCGACCAATCGAACGGATCGTTGGCGGCCTGAACGCACCATAAATAAAACCCGCCCATTGTCAGCACTGCGAATGCTATGACGGCCTTCATCGAGATGGTCATCATGGCGTCGGCATAACTACGCAATATATCGCACGCGCTTCCCCTAACTGAGGTACCCGCGTGATAACGTGAAGGCGTCAGATGGATGCCGGAATGAATGCAGGCTGCCGGTGGTTGCTGTTAGCCGCCGCGCTGGGTTTGCTGGTCGGGCAAACCGCGGGAACCGGGGGTGACAAAATGCAGGATGTTCACGTCTCGCTCGACCAGGCGAAGACTGCGGCTGGCGCTCAGAATACCTTCGGGTTAAAGCTCATTTCTCGCGTCGCCTCCGAACGTCATCACGCGAACGTGTTTTTGTCGCCGATCAGCGTATTCCTCGCGCTCACTATGACCGAAAACGGTGCTGCCGGCAAAACCCGTGCTGCCATGCGCCGGACGCTCGATATTCCGTCCGGGCTTAGTGAAGACGCGCTACAGACCGCGGCTTCGGAACTTCTGAAAAGCCTCCGGACACGGCAGGGGGTGGAACTGTCCATCGCAAGCGGGCTTTGGTCCGACCCCAGCATACCGCTCGCGGCGGCCTTCATTGAACACTCCCGTAAGTTCTACGATGCAGAGGCGGCCACCCTGGATTTCTCGAAGCCGGAAGCCGCGGACCGCATTAACGCCTGGGTGAAAGACAAGACCCAGGGGAAGATTACAAACATCGTGACGCCGCAGGTGGTGGCGCTTTCCAAGGCAATTCTCGGCAACGCCGCCTATTTTAAGGGTCGGTGGCACAATCCATTTCCGAAGGTGGAGACGCACGACGAGCCATTTCATCTCGCCGATGGCGGCCAAAAGCAGGTTGCCATGATGCGGCAGAGCGGGTTGCGCTTTGCTTACCGGAGCGGCGACGGTTTTGAAGCCGCGGCCCTGTCATATCGCGCCGGAAACGTGGCGTTTTACGCAATTCTGCCCGCGGCGGGGGTTAGTCCCGAGGCGGCGTTGGCGAAAGTCTCGGTCTCCAAGCTCATTAATGGTTCCGAACCGTACGAACTCGACCTCAGCATGCCGCGCTTCACACTGGATTTTGGAACGAGCCTTAAGGCCCCGCTCGAAGAAATGGGAATGGAGATCGCCTTTAAGTATCCCGGCGCCGAATTTGCGCCTCTTGGCTCGCCGTTGTTTTACATCGGCGATGTGCTTCATAAGACCCATCTTGAAGTCGACGAAGAGGGCACCGTGGCCGCCGCCGCGACGGTGATTCCGATAGGTGTTGGCGCGGCCATGCCCCAGAAACAGGAGAAAAAGACCCTGGTGTTCGACCGTCCGTTCGCGGTGCTATTGTGCGATGGTACGACCGGAGCAATCCTGTTCGGCGGCGTTGTCTACAATCCTTAGGTCTGTGGCGGGTGGATCAGGCAGTTTCGCCTGCCTTTGAAGAACGGTCGAAGAACACCATGTGAAATCGCCTGCTTCACGCTTCCAAAGCCTGCCGTACTTTTCGATTCATTCTCATAACCGAGCCAGAATCTGCCCAACCACATCATCACAGTGCTCCACGTATTTCCCAATCACCTCAGTTAACGACACCGGATTCGCAATCCCGATCCTGCAAAGCATCGTGACCTTTTCCTCCGGAACCAAAGCCATAACGTGCACCAGAACGCTGTTCAGCCCCACCCAGAGATCCATAAGATCGGCCCACGAAACACCGGAGTAATGCTGCGCGACCGCCCATTCGTTCTGCGGATATCCCTCCGTAACCAGCTTCGGTTCGACCAACGCGCGAGCCAGCCACTGATGATGCGCCGAGGCCCAATCGATCAGGCTGCCAAGGGCCTCCTTCCGAGTCCAGTCCGTGCGCTTCAGCTGCTGATTGCCGTATGTTTCCGAAGTACGGTCGGCGTACTTGACCATCTGATCCACTAACGCCGCCAGTCCTGCGACCGGACCCTGCAGCGTTTGCGCCGCGGTCTTGAGCTGCTTGGGTGAGTCCTCCCAAGGGCTTGGCCGATCCGTCGGCCTGACATGAGACCTGTTCACGAGTTCCCGATAGCTCGCGAGATCCACTCCCCGATCATTGAGAAGTCTCGCCGCCAGGCAGTCTTCTACCCGCAATAAACCCAGGATCAGGTGAGCGCAGCCGATCCACTTATGCTTCAGCCTCTCGGCCTCGTCTGCGGAATACGCAAGCGCCCGCTTAGACGCCGAACTCAACGGAAGATCGGTGGACGCCGAAAGCCCTTCCTGTCGCTTTTGAGGCGGCCCGATTGCAGCCCGAATGGACTCCGCCGACTCGGGACCAAGACGCCGCTGCAAACCCTCGTCCTCTCGCAGTACACCGAGCAGGAGATGCTCTGATTCAATGAATGGCGAACCGGCGTCCGTGGCTTCATGATGCGCCCAGAAGACGGTACGCCGGGCGCGCTCGGTAAAACGCTCAAACATATTGCCTCAACCCAGTATTGCCCAGTTCCGCGAAACGAACCCCCGCGCTCCCGGTCTCATAAATAGGAGGTACATATATGAAGACTTGGTCCTTAACTTTGTTAAGCACGGCTGCTTTTATTGCGCTGCCGGTTTTCGCGCAGAGCACAGCCGGCCAGAAGGGGTCAGCCGACCGGATGACCAATAACACGAATACTCTGAGCGCGGCGGATCGCACCTTTGCGACCAAAGCCGCCCAAGGCGGCATGGCCGAGGTCGAGATGGGGAATCTCGCGAAAGATCACGCTTCGAACCAGGCCGTCAAGGATTTTGGGAATCGTATGGTGACCGATCACTCCAAGGCCAATGACCAGTTGAAGGATTGGGCATCGAAGAACAATTTCACGCTCCCGACCGACATGGATGCGAAGGATAAAGCCACTTACGATCGGCTCTCGAAGCTGAATGGCGCCGCTTTCGATAAGGCTTATATTAGCGACATGGTCACAGACCACCACAAGGACATCACCGAATTCAAACACGAAGGCATGCACGGATCTAATTCGGATCTGAAGACATGGGCGAATAGCACCGTGCCGACGCTCGAAGATCACCTGAAGGCTGCTCAGGACGCGCAACGCAGTGTTGCGACCGGCAAATAGCCTCAGATACCTACAGCGTCCTTTTTAGAAAATTGCAGATGTGATAGCCATCCACGAACTTGAACGGGGTCTCACCCATCGTGTAATGTCCACACGGCAGAACCACGACTTTGTGCTCGATCCCCTGCTCACCGATGCGCGCGATGATGTCGCGTGAAAGGGAGGGGAGAAAAGTGGTGTCGTACTCCGTGTAGATGAAGAGAGACCTGCTCTTGTTGGCGGCAAGCTTATCGAGGTAACTTACGGGACTGATGGCACGCCAGCAGTCCCGTAGTTGCTCCAGGTCGATATTCCCTTCGAATCCCTGACGGATGTGCTGCGTGGATAACCCCGTCCAAACGACATCGCTGAAGTAAGTCGAACAGTGATTGAACACATTCACGGCAATACGCGGATCATGTGAACTGGCGAGGCACGCGTAGCAGGAGCCGAGGCTCGTGCCGATGATCCCCAAACGGTCGAATCCCTGCTCTTCGAGCCAATCGAAACAGCATCGCACGTCGATAACCGCCTGTCGCGTGGCATCCATGGTCCGGCCCACGTTCGACGATACGGCATAGTCGGCGCGCTGCAACTCCGGAGGCATGCGGTAGTCGTGATAAGGCAGGCTGATACGCAGCGCTGAGATCCCGAGCACCTGCAAGCCTTTGCAGAGCCCATTGTGCGCGCCAGCCGGTGCGTTCCAGTGCGGCAGCACGACGACCGCCTTACGCGACTGTTTCGCGGGGAACCATTGCCCATGCACGATGTTGTTGGAGTGGTATGGCGTCTCCACCGGCGACGTGAAGCGCAGCAGCCCGTCCCGCAACTCGAAATCGCACGGCCGCTCGTATGCGAAGAACGCGTCACTCGCTTTCATCGCGACGTGGTTCAAATCGCGCAGGTACTCATAGGGGCTGTGCCCGTTGCGCGGCAGGATTCGCGCCGCCGGCCAACGTTGCGCCCACTCTAATCCCCACTCGAACGGGCGGACTACGCGATTCGTCGCACGGAAGCAGAGCCGGTTCTCCCATGATTCGATGAAGCGTGCGTAGAGTTTGCTCAACCCTCTATTGTTCCCGATCCGGGAGGATTGCGCAAACCTAACTTGCCGAAGAGTTTACAAAACTTTAGATACTTTCAAATGGGGCCGGTGTTGAACTATTTTGGTGTAACCCGTAGGAAAATGGAAACGTCTGCCGATTCAATCCTTGTAAGTGGGAGGCTATGAAACAAAGTATTGTTGTGTTGTTGAGTTTTTCAGCGATTGCCATGGCGCAAGTGGTGCCGGGCCGCTATATTGTCACACTCAGTGGAGAACCTGCCGCGACATCGCTCGCGCGTCAGGGGAAGAAGGTGGCGACCGCGCGAACTGAACTCGCATCGGAGCGAACTCGCGTTCAAACGGAACAGATGTCCATGCGCGCCCGTGTCGCCGGCGTCGGAGGAACGGTTTTTGGCAGTGTCGACGTTGTCAGCAATGCGCTTTTCGTGCGCATGAATGAATCGCAAGCTGCACAAGTGCGGAACATGCCGGGAGTCAAGACCGTGGTTCCCGCGCACCGTATGCGCAAAATGCTGGATCACGCCGTGATCCTGCATCACATCACCGACGCGTGGGGATTGTTGCCCAATGGTATGAACAGCGCCGGAATTGGGATGAAGATTGGAATTCTGGATACCGGAATCGATTCCAATCATCCGGCATTCACGGACAACTCCCTCACGGCGCCATCGGGATTCCCAACAGCGGACAATCAGGCCGATTTAGGTCTGACCACGTCGAAGATCATCGTCGTGCGCAACTACACGGATGATTTCAGTGCGATTGACATCGACGGACATGGCACGGACGTCGCCATGTGCGCGGGTGGCGCGACGGTCACCGGTCCCTTCGGCACCATCACCGGCGCCGCCCCCAAGGCGTTTTTGGGAAATTACAAGATTTTCGGAGGTTCGACGAACACCAATGACCAGACATTGTCCGGAATCAACGATGCAGTAGCCGACGGCATGGACGTCATCAACCTCAGCATTGCCGACCCGATTCCGGACCCGGTGGACGTCGATCCGGTGGCGCAGGCTGTCGAAGCCGCCAGCTCGCTCGGCTTGATTACCGTCACTGCCGCCGGCAATGAGGGGCCGGAGCCGAATACGCTGACCTCGCCGGCCATCGCTCCGAGTGCCATTGGCGTCGGATCTTCGGAAAGCGACCGTAACTTCTATCCGGCAGCCGTGACGATACCAAATGTGCCGGCTTATTACGCTCTGCCGGGCGACAATTCTCAAGGCGACCAGCCCATCACCGGCACATTCGTAGACGTTAGCACCATCGATGGGACAGGGCTCGCGTGCAATCCGCTCCGATCCAACAGCCTCTCCGGGCAGATTGCGTTCATTGCCCGGGGCACGTGCTCGTTTGAACAGAAATTGAATTATGCCCAGGGCGCGGGAGCCATCGCGGCGGTACTCTACTCCACGGCCGCATCGCCGGACGCTGTGTTTATGGTCCAGGCCAGCGCGAATCTCCCGGCCGTCATGCTAAGCAATTCGGATGGGCTCGATCTGCAGTCGAGAATCTCGGCGCATTCGGGCCTGACCGCGACGGTCACGTTTGACGTCACCACCGTTGCAATGTCGCCGAACAGCATCTCCTTCTTCTCCAGCGAAGGCCCCGGCCTCGGCTTCTCCGCCACCACCCTTGGCGTTGGTTACTCCATCAAGCCGGATGTTGTTGCAATCGGCGATCCGATTTCGAGCGCCACCCAGGCGAACGATCCGAACGGTGAGCTTTACGATCCCAGCGGCTTCACGGTCGCATCCGGCACCAGTTTCGCCTCTCCGATCGTTGCGGGATCAACCGCCGTGCTGAAGGGGGCGCGCCCGGGCTTAACACCGGCGCAGTATCGCTCCCTGATCGTCAATAGCGCATCACTGCTGAACCTGGATTCCGGCGGCGTGGCAGGCCCCCAAGTGACTGGCGGCGGTGTGCTCAACCTGTTCTCCAGTATGCAGAACATGATCACGTCGGCCCCGGTTTCGTTGAGTTTCGATGCCGGTGGCGACACCGTTTCCGCGGCCCAGACGTTTACTCTCACCAATATCGGTGGCTCCTCGGACACTCTGAACCTGTCCGTGGTTTCCGCTGATGGTATCGCCATTCCGGCGTTGAGCACGAATTCCGTTTCAATCGATCCAGGCACCTCGCAGAACCTGAGTCTTCAACTGAATGCCTCCGGGTTGTCGCCCGGCGCCTACCAGGGTTATGTGCGGGTGCTGAGTTCGCAGACGAACGTTGAAACCCACATACCCTACTGGTACGCCGTAGCAGGTACCACGCCGGGCTTCATCGGCGTGCTTTGGAATGATGGCGGAGCCGATGTTGGTGGTCCCACGATCCAGGGCGCCATCTTCTTCCGCATCACGGACTCGGCCGGGATCGCGCTCGGGAACGTGACGCCCGATGTCCAGGTGGTTGCGGGCGGCGGCCGCGTTGTAAATGTCTATCCCGCCGACCCCTTCTTACCCGGCGTGTACGCTGTGGATGTGCGGCTGAGCAGGACGTCCGGAACGGTCAATCTGTTCCAGATCACGGCCGGATCGGTCACCCAAGTCGTGGAGATCGATACATTCTAGAGTGAAGGGACAGGCGAAAGCGACTGTCCCACCGTTCCACACTCAGCCCCTGACTAGAGCGGCGAGTTCATTCGTCCGCCGGATGACCTCGCCGCGATCCATACTCCGGTATGGCTCGGGCAGCAGGCTCTTGCTGGTGCATTCCAGCACGGCCGCAAGCGTCTGCAGTTCGATCTCTGTCGGATAAGACGGCGGAATGAAGTCCTCGAGAGCGGTTTTCAGATCGTCTTCCCCGAGCGCCACCTCTTTTTCAAGCGCGCTCTTCATCCGCGCCCGGATCAGGATGGCCTCCACGTCCGCTCCCGAAAGCCCGGCCGAATTCTTCAGGAAGAACTGCTCCGCATCCGCCGATGCAATCTTCATTCCGCTCTTCTTCTGCATGGCGCGAAGCATGGCCAGGCGCTCGTCGTCGGTATGCGGATAGAAGAGCGCGATGTGCTCCTCGGCGCGGCCCTGCCGCTTTAAATCGACCGGTAGCAGGTCGGGACGGCATGTCAGCAGAAACCAGATCACCCGGCCTCGCAATTCAGTGTTGCCCATGAACTGCGCGATCTGCGCGAACACGCGGTTCGAAACGCCGCTGTCACCGAAGCTTGACCGGTTGCCGAGCTGGGCGTCCGCCTCGTCCACGATCACCGCGATCGGGCTCATGGCTTTCAGCAGGTTCAGGATGCGCTCCAGGTTGCCTTCCGTGACACCCTGCCACATGCTCCGGAAGTTCTTCAACGTAACCGCCGGAATGCCGATCTCGCCGGCAAAGCAGGTCGTCAGGAAGGTCTTGCCCGTGCCAACCGGCCCGCAGATGACATACCCCATCGGAACCACGTCTGTCCGGCCCGCGCGAATGGCCTGGGCAGCATCGTGCAGCTTCTTCTTGGCGGGTTCGTGTCCCGCGACCATCGAGAGATCGAACCGACTCTGCACAAACTCCAGCAGCCCGCCCGATTCCGACTCGATCATCTCCTTCTTTCGCTGCGTGAGAAACTTCACGGTTAATGCGCGTTGATTCTCGGCTGAGTCCGCAATGAGCCTCTGCAGTTGGACCCTCTTAAGCCCCGCCGTGAGGCTGGCGAGTGCTTCCGGGGTGACATCGGAACCCGCGGGCAGCGACTTGGCAGCCAGCGCCACGCGTACGAAATCGAGCCGCTCGCTCTCATCCGGCAACGGAACCTGGATAGGAGCGACACCGGGGTTCTGCACCAGCCCGAGATTCAGCTCAATAAGATTCTCCGCGATCAGGCAGAAAGTAACGTCGGCCTGCAGGTACGTCAGGTTTTGTGCCCAGCGCTTCAAAATGACTAGCGAATTGCGGTCCTCCACCGGCATTCCGGAGCTATCGGCCGCAGGAGCCACGGTTTCGGCGTAATCGATGATGACGGCAATCTTTTTCTTGTCGGCGACGCGCAGCCGCAGGTAGCTGTCGAGGAGGTTCAGCACGCCATCGGTATTCCGCGGCAAACCGGCGCAGAAATTCGTCCCATGATAAGTGTCGTAGCCTTGCAGAGCCCGCTCGAAGTCGGCTTTCATGTCCGGATTGCCGAATGTCAGCCCCCCACCGCGGTCGTAGGTGATCACCAAGTCGCGTGAACCAAACAACGCCTCCCGCAGGAAGCGTTGCAGCGGCACAAATTCAATGGCCGTCGACCGCTTGAACGGCACCAGGTCGCGCACGTTGCCGTCCAGGATGAACATCGAAATCGTCCGGGAGTAATACTTCTCGGTCAGTTCGCGCGCCCACGCAGGGAACGCTTCCAGATGATTGTTTGCCGGTGTGGCCATACTTAGTTCATTGTTTCAAATAACGGCAGAGTGTCGACAGGATTCTTCAACGCGCCGAAGGCGCCTACGACCTACCTGAAAGCTGACCGCTGAAAGCTGAATGCTGAGAGCTTCGGTCCGATTAGTTGCCAATGCGCTGCCGGGAGAAGGCGTCCGCTTCGTAGTCGCCGTTCGCCGCCAAGGGCGAAACACTGAAGATCGATTCCACCTCGCGCACGGTCTCTTCCGTCTGCTCGACGTCGTGAACAAGGCTGTCGAGATGTTCGCTGATCTGCTGCGGGTCGTGCATAGTGACCGACTGGTCGCGGATCAATTGCAATACATCCTCAATGGCGGCGCACTGCGCGTCAATGACCTGGCAATTTTCCTGGATCTTGTCGTATTTTTCAACCCGCTTCTTCAGGATCTCGATGCGCTTGCGGTTGATCTCCTGTACTTTTGGCAACTCCTTGTCGATGCCCTTGCAGAGCTGGTCGACTTCTCTGCGGATGCCGTCAGGGCTGGTGGTTCGCAGATATTCACGGTGATGGTAGGCCGCATTCAAGAGCCGCACATAGGACTGCGCCAGCCCGTCGAGCTTAACATTCATCTGGTCGACGAACATTTGCGAAGTTGCCGAAAGCCGCCTGTAGTTCTCGCGAATCCCTTTGCAAATCGTATCGAGGTTGCTGTATCGCAAGCGCATTTCAGGGGGCAATTCGTAGAACATGGCGTTCAGGGTCATGAACTGAGCGCGTTTCTCCGCCGCATACTTCCACGATCGGACCAGCCGCTGGAAGCGGGGGTTATGCGGTATGACGCTAAGGTAGATGAGCTCCAGCCCGGCGGCGAGAATCAGTGGCAGTCCGCTGAGGGAGATCAGGGCAAACAGGCAGGCCGCGCCCAGTGCGATCAGGTTGTACTGCCACTTGAACGCAGCTTTAACGTAACCGAGCGTGCCATCGTCGCGATCGTCCATTTAAATGCTCACTCGCACTTGCCCCTGGCCTGGCGCTCGCCGTAAGCACCCGAGAACATGATGCTGTAAGTCGCGAAACTCATTCCGCTCCTTCACTGCCGGGTCACGTGGCCGGCCAAACGGCACAGGGACATCTTCCACGATTGTACCGGGACGGGCGCACAATACATAAATCCGGTCGGCGAGGTAGATCGCTTCATCGACATCGTGCGTGACGAATAGCACGGTACTCGCGGTTTCCTCCCAAATCTTTAGCAGTAGTTCCTGCATGTCGCTTCGAGTCTGGGCGTCTAGCGCGCCAAAAGGCTCGTCCATTAATATTACGGAAGGACGTAGGGCTAAAGTTCGGGCAATTGCAACCCGTTGTTGCATTCCGCCGGACAGGGTCTCGGGGTAGGACTTCTCGAAGCCCCTTAAACCTATATCGTCAATCAGGTGGTCCACCGTCTTGTCGCGCTCCGGCTTGGGTACGTTGTTGATCTTCATGCCGTACTCAATATTTTCAGCGACCGTAAGCCACGGAAACGACGTGTACTTCTGAAATACCATGCCACGATCGCGTCCGGGGGCTGTCACGGGCTCGCCATTGACGATCACGTCGCCGGAATCGGGGTGGTCCAGGCCCGCGATCAGCCGAAGGATAGTGGATTTCCCACAACCGGACGGCCCCAGCAGCACTCGAAACTCCCCGATGTCCCGTCCTTCCGGCGAAAACGCGTCCTCGACCACGAAGTTGATGTCATGGATCGCCTGGATTCGCTCGCCGGACGGGGACAAAAAGCTCCGCGCCACATTCCGCAGCTCGATCTTGTTCTTAGCAGGCATACGAGGTGGGGCAGGCGGTTGCGCCTGCCCGAACGGCGCTGGACCAGAACCATTGCTCGGGAGAAGAAACTGACCCCGCCGAAACCGGGTTTCGTTCAATGTAAGCAGCGGTCCGCCGGATTTGGTTTGCCTGGCGCAGGTAATGATCGAAAGACTCGTCCTGCCAGAAGGGCTGCCCAGTGGGGCCCAGGATTTTGTTCGCTGCCCGTGCTGTCGATCCTTTAAGCCATCGCATCAGAGTCGGCACGTCGACCGAAGGTGCCATTAACATATGCACGTGATTTGGCATTACGACCCAGGCGCAGAGTTCGTAGAATTTCCGTTCGCGCTCACCGATCAGGATGGCCTGAGCTACTAAATCGGCTATTTGCGGGTCTCTTAACCACATCGGTCCGGTCGCACCATGATCCAAAGAGCGGTCATACGCTAGGAACGCATGTCCCTCGGTTGGATATACGACAAATTCACGCTTCGCCGGCTCTGATCCCGATAAGCGCCATGTCACAAACAGAACTGCGCCGTCGGGCTGTAGATGAGGTAGACGCCTTCGGTATTCAGCCATTTATTTACCGGACAGGCGAAACCGCCTGCCCCACCAAGCTGCCTCGCCGCAAGCCAAAGGTGGCGCAGGCGGTTTCGCCTGTGCATGCTCGCGCGGAGAATCTGAAGCTGTGTAATACCCTTTCAAGCATGGGTCTGAACCTTGGCCGCAACCCGCGCCGGAGCGGACTCTCCCACCGGCTGCGCGACTCTCCGCCACGGGAACAGGAACCGCTCCAGCGACGTCAGCAGCCATCTAAACAAAAACGCCGCAATACCGATCGCAATGATTCCCGCGTAGACCCGCTCGAAATCGAGCACCTTACGGGCCGCCTCCACCATGTACCCGACGCCCTTCCGGGCATTCACCATCTCGGCCAGGATCACGTACGTCCAGCCGATGTCGTACAAAATCCGGAAAGACCCGAAAATCGACGGAAACGCAGCCCGGAACATCAGCCATAAAACATGCCGACGCTTAGCGCCCAGCGTGAAGGCCGTCTCCAGCAGCGACTGCTCGACGCGGTTTACCTCTTCAACGACCACCGCCAGCAGGTAGAAAAACATCCCGAACCACAGGAACGCGACCTTCATCGCCTCATCCATCCCGAAGAGTGCGATGAAAGCAGGTAAAAACGCCGTGATCGGCATCGACCGCATCGGCGCTGCGATCGGGTTCACCAGATCGTGCAGCCACCGGAAGCTGCCCATCAGCAGCCCCAATGGAATCGCGATCACCGCACACCAGAAAAACGCCTGCGCGATGCGCCACCAGCTCTGAAACACGTTCCCGAGCAGGTCGTACTCCGTCCACAGCCGGAAAAACGACTCCACGACGCCCCTCGGGCTGGGCACGGAAAACGGCGGCAGTAGCTTGGTCTGCGTGATCAGAATCCAGGCGATCACAAGCACCGACCAACTCGTGAACGCCAGAATCACACGAGTCCGCTTCGAGACGTCCCTCCGAATTTCAAACAGACTTCGGAACGTCACGATTTAGCGGCCGGATTCGGGTAGACCTTGATGTCCGTCCGCCGGTTCTTCTCCCTGCCTTCCACCGTCGCGTTGCTTTCGAGCGGCTTATCCGGCCCGTTGCCAAACGTCCGCATGCGATCGGGCGGAAAGTGATACTTGCCGACCAGGTACATCTTCACCGCATCGGCCCGTTTCTTCGAAAGGTCCTCGTTCAACGCCCGCGATCCGGTGGAATCCGTATTCCCCTCGATGTCGACCACGGTGTTCTCGTACGCGCGCATGAAATCGCCAATCTCGTCCACGACAGCCCGCGAATCCAGCCCCATGTTGGACGAGTTCGCATCGAAGTAAATTGAACGGCGCTGCGTGGCGATCGGGGTGGCGCCCTTGGGCGGCGCCTTGTACTCGATCGGCGCTTCTGTCGAAGCCGTCGGGAACTTACCGCTCAATCCGGCGAGGTAGCGCCGGTCGACGCTCATCTCGGGATCGTAAGTCCGCTTGATCAGCCGCAGCTCGCGGTACATATCCTGAGCCATCTTGAAGATATTGGCATAGTCGGAATCGGAGCTCTGCAGCCCGAAAAAGCCCTGGTTATCGGCGTAATCGGACAGCCGCACGCCTTCGAGCATGGTCTTCGCCAGGTCTTCGGGAATGTTGAAGTCCTTGATCGTCCCGATCAGCGTATAGGCGCGCGCCGGCTGCGAGTGAATGAACTGCACGCCTTCAAGCCATCCCTGCGTAAACTTCACCAGGGTCTGAGGCGAACTGGCCGCGAACTTGTCGCTTACCACCAGGATGTCGGCGATCAGCCGGTTTGCAATATGTGTGTCGTAGATCTTCTTCGAACCCGGCCGCTTGGTCACCGCGTCGCTCATGTCCGGATCCCAAGCCACCGCGGCATCCACCTTCTGCTGCGCAAACAAAGTCGCTGGCTCGATACCGTCCTTGGTATGCACGGCGTTGTTGAAGATCTCATTGCGCTGCTCGGTCGATAACCCCGACGATTTCAAGCCATTCCATAGCAGGAAGTGCGATGGGGTGTACGGAGCGAAGGCGACTTTCTGTCCCGCCAGGTCCTCAATGCTGTTGATGCCCTGTTTGCCGATCACGCCGTCGGCGCCGCGCGACCAATCCACCATGTAGAATGCGCGCGCGTTGACTCCCTTCTCCTGAAACTGCGCGAAATCTTTCGCCCAAACATCGGCCGTTGTCAGCATCACATCGACATTGCCGCTGGCCAATGCCGCCGAGCCTTCGGTCCAATCGTCGATAATTTTAAAGGTGACTTTCAGCCCCTTATTGGCGTAGATCGATCCTGCCGCGGTATCCAATCCGCCGTTCGCGACGAGACCGCCGACGCAGCCGACCCAGATGTTGACGCGCACCCGGACTTCGTTCGACTCTTTTGAGGAACTTTCGGCAACCGGCAGCGGCTTGGTGGTGTCGATCTTCACGTCCGAGCGAGAGCTTGAGCTCTTCGATAAGGACCACTTCCCCAGGTCCAGCACACCGTAGCGGTTCAGGGCGTAGCCGACAAGACCTACGCCCAGTAAACCGATGAGAACCCAACCACCCGTTTCGATTTTGACAGCCATGGCATTGTTCCCCTATTCAATGAGCTTCTGCTTCTCCGCGTTCTCGGCCGCCGCGCCGATCGTTTTTTGGACGGGCGCAGCACCAGCCTCCAGCGGCAGCAGTCCCATCTCCGCCTTGAACTGCTTCACCAGTTCGTTGGCACGGATCGTCTCCGCCTCTTCCTCGATCTTGATCTTCTGCTGATCGACGTTGCCCAGCGCCATCTCCATCCGCGCCTCGTTGACGGCGGTCATCTCTTCGATCTTGCGGACCATCTCGTCATGCGTTGCGCTGATGCCGGCGACCTCAAACTGCTCCATCGAATCGGCGACTTTCTTCTGCCACTGTGCCCGGCGGTAATCGCGAATGGCGTTGAGCGCTTCCTGCGTCTTGCGCTCCTTCTCGAGCATGAACGCCTTTTTCACCGCCAGCGCTTTATCAAATGCTCCGCGCGCCGTTTGCAGTTGCCCCTGCGTCCGCGCGAGAGCGCCCCGGACCTGCTCCAGGCGCGTGGCGAAACTGCCGGCCAGATCGTCGCGGCCGGCCTGGATCGCGGCCTTCACCTTCGCGGTGAGGTCGGCCGCGTCGTTCTTATATTTGGCTTCTTCCTTCTCGAGCAGCGTCACATTGGCCTTCACCATGGCGATGCTCTCGTTCATTCGCGGCACCTGGTCGTTCATGTCGCGAATGTTCTGCTCGAGAATCAGCTCAGGATTCTCCCCAACCGAAATGAAGAACCCGAAAAACGATCGAACCATGCGAGACAAGCGTCTCCACATAGGTAACTTTTCCCTTTCCCGCGGCTACTTGTTGTTAGTGTGAGGAGGCACCGGCGTAGCCGCTGGACCGCCGGTGGTTATGGGATTTTCCGTCACGAAATAGGATACGGTATCCGCGATTTTTTGTTCCTCTTCCTGCTTCTTCAAACGCCAGGCGTAGAACCGTTCCTTCTCCTTTGCAACCGCATCGCTATTGGCCTGCATGCGTGTCCGGTGCTCGGCGATGATGCGGTCCAGCTCGGCTTGAATTTCCTGATTCTCCTTGCCCTTACGGGTTTCCAACTCGTTCACCGCCTGCTCCTGTACACGTTCGAACGTGTCCAGGGCGCGATCGCGTTTTACGGCGTCCTGAATAACGTCCTGTAACGCGGCTCCGGCAGCTTCCAGCGCCACCAGCACCGAGCTGCGTTTCACGTCTCGGGGCAAATTCCGGATGTGCTCGCTCCGCAACATCTCGGCCACCTTCATGATCGTAAAGCCATGCGCCGGCGCGTGAATCTCGGCGGCATTGTAGATCTCGTCAAAGGAGGTCGGGTTGTTGACCGGGGCAGTGAAGGTCGGCTGGGGAGCAACGGAGGCAGCGATATCGGCTATCGCTTGTGCCGCACTCGCAGGAGGTTCACCCGCATCCGAAGGTGCGGGTTCTTCGACCGATTGATTCACCGAGACGAAGAGGTTATACCACTTCTTGCTCATCTGTAATCGGGCTCACTTGCAGCCTATTACAGCCGCGTATGGCACGTCAAGTTGCCCGCTTTCATTAAAATCGGAGAATGGATACACAGTTGCCGTTTGAAATCGCTCCCCGCGAAGTCGCGCGCCGCATCACGGCGGGCGAGCCGACGGCCCTGATCGACGTCCGGGAGCCGTTCGAGTTCCAACAGGCACGCCTGGAAGGTGCACAGCTCATCCCGATGCGGACCGTGCCCGCGCAACTCCAGCAGATCGAGAGTCTGGCCGACGAAACGGTGGTGGTGGTGTATTGCCACCACGGAATGCGGAGCTTGCAGGTCGTGAATTGGCTTCGCGAACAGGGCGTGGCCAACTGCCAAAGCATGGCCGGCGGTATAGACCGCTGGAGCCTCGAGATTGACCCTCACGTACCCCGCTATTCCTGAGCGGAAATTCCCCGCTTGTCTGGGTGCACAACTGAACTGGTAGATTCCCGAGTTCCTAACATTGGTTATCAGTGACGTGACACCTCTGGTCCTCCGCGTGCATCTAACGTGGCGGAGGGACGTTCTGGGGGTCCCCGTGAGGCGTTTACGACGTGATGAATGCCCCGGGCCGGCAACGTCAGGAGATTGAACATGCGAAATGTGTTAGGGCGCGTTTCTTCAGGGGTCGCTAAATTCTGGTGCAAGAGGATGCATCCGGCGCCCATGTGGCCGATTCACAATTACTACGTATGCCCGCGATGCCAGCGTCAGTGGCCGGTATTCTGGGTCAACGAACAGGAACGCGCCGCAACGCTCGAGCATCGCGCCGTCAGACTTCAACCCGCGACTCAGTCCCGTTTGTAACTACCCTCGCGTTCTCTTTACGTCAGAACGTCGGCTGTGAAAAGCCCCGGGTTCGACCACGTCGAAAAAAACTTAAATAGCCGCGATCAACGCGAAAAACCCGTTCTCCGGGTCTCGTGTCTCCGCGTCCGCTTCCGGCGAGTGCTCTTCGGTCAAATTAGAGTCCGATGCTAGACTTCGGGAATGCCCGACGCTTTCTTAGCCGCCGCAATTAAGGAGGCGAAGACTGGACTCGCGGAAGGCGGCATCCCGATAGGCTCGGTGCTGGTGATCGGGGGCTCCATAGTGGGACGTGGCCACAACCGCCGCGTGCAAACCGGAGACCCGATTCGGCACGCCGAAATGGACTGTCTGGCGAATGCCGGCCGTCTCCGCGCAGAAGCATACCGCCAAGCCACGCTCTACTCCACCCTGTCGCCTTGCGACATGTGTTCAGGAGCAATTCTCCTCTACCAAATCCCAAGGGTTGTAATTGGCGAGAACCGCACCTTCCAAGGCCCCGAGGCATATCTTCGGTCTCGTAATGTTGTGCTCGAAGTGATGGACAGCGACGCGTGTGTTCGCCTCATGCGGGAATTCATCGCGCGCTATCCGGCGCTCTGGAACGAGGACATCGGAATGCCATAAGCGTTTCGGTATATAATCGGCAGGCTTACACTACTCCGTAACACAATTCGATTGAGAAACAATGAGAACCATTGCCAGAAGCTCTCTCCTGAGCGCGTTACTGTGTTGTCTTGCAAACGGCCAATTGAGCCAGGTCAAGACCGTCTTCATAATCCTGCTGGAGAACCACAACTGGTCCGATATTGCGGGGTCCTCCTCAGCGCCCTACATCAATAACACGCTGTTGCCGATGTCATCGTTCGCGTCGCAATACTTTAATCCTCCCGGCAACCATCCCAGCCTTCCCAACTACCTGTGGCTGGAATCAGGCACTAACTTCGGCATTCTCGACGACAACGATCCGTCAGTGAATCATCAGAGCACAACCTCGCACCTGGCGACCCAGTTGACCAGCGCCGGGGTCACCTGGAAGAGCTACCAGGAGAGCATCACGGGAACGGATTGTCCCCTGACCGGAATCTATCCATACGCGCCCAGGCACAACCCGTTCGTATACTTCGACGACGTCACCGGCGCTAATGATCCGAACTCGGCCACGTGCATTGCGCATGTTCGTCCTTACACGGAGCTGGCAACCGACCTCACGAATCAAACGCAGCCGCGGTACATTTTCATCACGCCGCACCTGTGCGACGACATGCACGACTCTTGCGCCCCGCTGTTCGATCCGATCCGCCAGGGCGACAACTGGCTTTCGACCGAGGTTCCGAAGATCCTCGCCTCGCAGCCTTATCTCAACGGTGGAGCGCTTTTCATCACCTGGGATGAGGGCGAGGGTTCCGACGGGCCGATCGGGATGATCGTTCTATCGTCCCTGGCAAAAGGTGGAGGCTACCGCAACACCATTCACTATACGCACGGTTCCACCCTGCGAACTTTCGAGGAAATTTTCGGAGTTCCGCTTCTTCGCGATGCCTCGAGCGAAACCGACCTCAGCGACCTGTTCAAACCGGAAGCTCCCCCGGCCTTAAGCATCGCCAAAAGCCATACCGGGAATTTCGCGCAGGGCCAGTCCAATGCCATCTATACAGTGGTGGTTTCGAATCTCGTCACCGCCGGCCCCGCCAACGGCACTGTGACGGTGGCGGAAACGTTGCCTACGGGCCTCACGATGGTGTCGATGTCTGGGACGGGATGGAGTTGCGGGTCGAGCGCCTGCACACGATCGGACACGCTGGCCGCGGGATCATCCTACCCGCCAATCACCGTAACGGTCAACGTGGCTGCCGGCGCACCGTCACAAGTGACCAACCAGGTGGCGTTGTTGTTTGGCGGGGATATCGCTGGAACAGCGAGCGATCCGACCACGATCGGGTCCGGAACGGCAATAACGATCGGGACGAGCCCCTCCGGCCTGCGGTTCAGTATCGATAGCGGCGCCGCTCTGACTTCGCCGCAAACGCTGCTTCTCTCTCCGGGATCTCACAATCTTGCTGTCGCCGCCGTACAGCCCGGCTCAACCGGAACACAGTACCAGTTCACCGGGTGGGCCGACGGAACGCAAACGGCTTCCCGTTCGATCACCGTTGGCGCAACCGCCGCCACCTACACCGCCAACTTCGCGACCCAGTTTCTGTTGAGCATTTCCGCTTCCCCGGCGGCGGGAGGTACCGTCACTCCCAGTAGCGGCTTCTACACTGCCGGAACGGTGGTGCCGATTACCGCCACCCCGAACGCCGGGTACATCTTCGCGGGTTGGACCGGCCCCGTCGTCAGCCCCACGAGCGCTTCGACCAGCGTTGCGATGAGCGTGCCGGCGACTGTGGTCGCAAACTTTACCCCTCCTCCGAGCCAGGGCCTGCGATTCGTTCCAGTCACGCCATGTCGCGTGATCGACACGCGCAACCCAACCGGGCCCTTCGGCGGCCCCTCAATTCCCGCCGGCGGCACGCGCACAGTGAACATTCCGCAAAGTGCCTGCAGCATCCCTGCTTCGGCACAGGCATACTCGCTCAACGTGACCGTGGTCCCCGTTGCGACACTGACATATCTCTCGATCTGGCCCGCCGGTCAGACGCAGCCGGTAGTCTCGACTCTGAATTCCTTCGATGGGCGCATCGTCGCGAACGCCGCGATCGTCCCGGCAGGCACCAGCGGAGGCATCAGCCTGTTCGCCAGCGATGCGACCAACGTCATTCTCGACATCAACGGTTACTTCGTGCCGGCGTCGACGGCGGGCAGCTTGTCGTTCTACAGCGTGACCCCCTGCCGCATCGCGGACACCCGCAATCCCAACGGCCCGCTGGGAGGTCCTTTCCTCGCGGGCAACTCGAGCCGCAGTTTCCCGGTTCCAACCGGCTCTTGCGGTTCTTTCACCGGCGCTCGAGCCTACTCCCTCAACATCACCGTGGTCCCGCGGCGTCCGCTCGGATACCTGACCAGTTGGCCCACCGGTCAGACGCAGCCGGTCGTATCCACGCTGAATGCCAATGACGGCAACGTCGTGGCCAATGCGGCCATCGTGCCCGCCGGAACAGCGGGAGCGATCAGCATTTTCGTTACGGACGACACCGATGTGATCATCGACATTAACGGCTACTTCGCGCCGCCCGGCTCGCCGTCGGCACAATCGCTCTACACGGTCACGCCCTGTCGAGTGGCCGACACGCGCGGCGGCTTCAACCCTCCCTTCGGGTCGCCCAGTCTGGTGGCCAACGCGCAGCGCAGTTTCCCGATTCCGTCGGGAGTCTGCACCGGCATTCCATCAAACTCGCAGGCTTATTCGCTCAATGTCACCGTGGTGCCGCCCGGACCGTTGACTTATCTAACGGCGTGGCCTACCGGCCAGACTCAGCCCGTCGTCTCGACTTTGAACTCGTTCCAAGGCAAGGTGGTTGCGAATGCCGCCATCGTGCCGGCGGGCCAGAACGGGGCAGCAATCAGTGTCTTCGTGACGAATCCGACCAACTTGATTCTCGATATTAACGGCTACTTCGCCCCGTAAGAGATCGCTAAGGCAGAATAGCCGCGATCACGGTCAGAAACTCCGGGTGCGGAGGGATGTGGAAGGGGGAAGCAGGCGGTTCCGCTTGCCTTTGGAACTCACCCAAAACGCACAGTCGAAAACGCCGGCTCCCCTTGTTTTCACCCCGTTTCGTGGACTAGCGGTCCATGGCGACAGGCTGCTCCACGTTCCACATCGTCTAGATTCTCCGCGGGGCGCAGAGAATCAGAGGCTGTCTAATACATGCCGTAACGAACAGCACGCGGTTTCGCCCGCGCAGCCAACTGACGGACCTGGCAGTTTGGCTATGTAAGAATCAAGGTTTATGGAGCCAAACTGCGACATCGGACTTATCGGCCTTGCAGTGATGGGCCAGAACCTGGTCCTAAACATGAACGACCACGGCTTTCGTGTGGCCGTTTTCAATCGAACGGTCTCAAAAGTCGACGATTTCATCAAGAATGAGGCTGCCGGAACAAACGTCGTCGGAACGCACTCAATTCCTGAACTCGTCCAGGTCCTGAAACGGCCTCGCCGCATCATGCTGATGGTCAAAGCCGGCGACACCGTCGACGAAATGATCAATCAGATCGCTCCGCACCTCGAAGAAGGCGACATCATCATTGACGGCGGAAACTCCCATTACCCCGATACAACGCGCCGTACCCGCGACCTCGCGGCCAAAGGCATCCTGTTCATCGGCTCCGGCGTTTCGGGTGGCGAGGAAGGCGCGCGCCACGGCCCGTCTATCATGCCCGGCGGCAATCCGGCTGCCTGGCCTCACGTGAAAGACATCTTCCAGTCGATCGCAGCCAAAGTCGAGGACGGTTCGCCGTGCTGTGATTGGGTTGGCGAGGACGGCGCGGGCCATTACGTGAAAATGGTCCACAACGGCATCGAGTACGGCGACATGCAGCTCATCTGCGAAGCCTACCAATTGCTGCGCGACGGCGTGGGACTGACCGCCGGGGAATTGCACGAGGTTTTCGCCGATTGGAACAAGGGCGAACTGGACAGTTACTTGATCGAGATCACCGCCGACATTTTCACCAAGACAGATGACGACGGGTCGCCACTCATCGACAAGATTCTCGACGCGGCCGGTCAGAAGGGTACCGGGAAGTGGACGGGCATCAGTTCGCTGGAACTTGCCGTTCCGGTGACTTTGATCGGCGAAGCCGTCTATTCGCGATGTCTCTCGGCGATGAAGGACGAACGTGTTGCGGCGTCCAAGGTGCTCCAGGGACCCAAAGGCGTGAAGGCTGACGACCGCAAGGAATTCATCGAAAACGTCCGCTGTGCGCTGTACTGCTCCAAGATGATTTCCTACGCGCAGGGCTATATGCTGCTGCGCGAAGAAGCCAAAACCGAGGGATGGAATCTGAACCTCGGCGGCATCGCCCTGATGTGGCGCGGCGGGTGCATCATTCGCAGCCGCTTCCTCGGCAAAATCAAGGAAGCTTTCGACAAGAATCCGAAGTTGCAGAACCTCCTGCTGGACGACTTCTTCAGTGGCGTGCTGAACAATTATCACGAGTCGTGGCGGCGCGCTATCATTCAGGCGATCGAGTCCGGTGTTCCGACGCCGGCCTTCTCCACGGCGCTCTCGTTCTACGACGGCTATCGTTCCGAACGCCTGCCCGCCAACCTCCTGCAGGCGCAACGCGACTACTTCGGCGCGCACACGTATGAGCGCATCGATAAGCCGCGCGGTCAATACTTCCACACAAACTGGACAGGACGCGGCGGCCGGACCGCTTCCGGTAGCTATAACGCTTGAGACCCGGTGCAACTTACCATTCAGTGTCTGAGGTTCGGGCGGCTGATCCTGCGCCACGCTGAGGACGACGTCTTTGAGATCGTGCGCCTGGTGGAGGGCAACACCGGGGTGACTATGGCCCGGATCGAAGTGGAAGAGAAAGGCATGCCGGCGCTCCGCATCACGCCGACCGAGCCTGGAGAGCGCGTGCTCGACCCGCATACGACGGCTTCCGTCCACAGAGCGGTGCTCGCCAGCCGGCGCGATGAGTCGCACAATCGCTTTCAACTGACGGCGGCCGAGTTCGACGACGGAGTCGAGCTGGTGCTTTCGGGCGATCACCGTTATCCAGCACCGGGCCATCGCTATCGCGTGTTCTCCTGGCGTGCGGAGTGCCGCCTCGCCGGCGACGAGATCGTCGTGCATGGACCCTTCCTCTCCGACGATCCCGATTTCTAACTACCATTCATGAGCCACGGTTTAACAATTCGCAAGGACGCTGCAATCGATTTGTTGTCGCTTGGCGGACTCGTCCACCGCCTCGATCCGGGTGTCATCCCGTTCCGCAAGGCGGCTAAGTGCTTCATCCATGTCAGCGGCGGCGAATTCAACGTCGCAGCCAATCTCGCCGATTGCTTTGGCCTCAATACGGCAATTGCGACCGCGATGGTCGAGTATCCCATCGGCGACCTGGTCGCTGAGCGCGTCAAGGCGATGGGGGTGAAGCCCTTTTACAAGTGGTACAAGCATGACGGCGTGACCGGGCCGAACATCGCAACGGTGTACAGCGACCGCGGGCACGGCGTGCGCGGGCCCGTCGTGTTTTACAACCGCTCCAACGAAGCGGCGGCCCTGCTGAAACCCGGCGATTTCGACTGGCAGGCGATCTTCGGACCCGGCGTGCGCTGGTTCCACAGCGGCGGTATTTTCGCTGCCTTATCCACAACCACTTCGGAGCTCGTGGTCGAGGCCATGCAGGCCGCAAAAGCTGCCGGCGCGGTTGTTTCCTTCGACCTGAATTATCGCGAGAAACTCTGGAATGTGTCGGGGGGCGCCGCCCGAGCACCCGAGGTGATCGGGCGCATCGTCAAGAACGTGGATGTGCTGGTCGGCAACGAGGAGGATTTACAGAAAGGCCTTGGCATTGCCGGACCCGATGTCGCTGGCAAATCCAACCTCGATACCAGTTCGTTCTTCGAAATGATCAAGCGGGTCCTGGACAAGCATCCGCACATCAAAGCGGTCGCCACCACCCTCCGCGAAGTTCACTCTACGACTCGCCACTCCTGGAGCGCGGTGGCCTGGATCAATGGAGAACAGCATGTCGCCCCCACCTGCACGCTCGACGTCCTGGACCGCGTGGGCGGCGGCGACGGCTTCGCGTCGGGGTTGTTCTATGGCCTGCTGGCCGGCGAGTCTCCGGATGAATCGGTAAAACTCGGCTGGGCCCACGGCGCGCTGCTAACCACCTTCCCCGGCGACACAACCATGGCCACGGTCGAGCAGGTACGTGCGTTCGCGCGCGGAGGCTCCGCCCGAATTCAGCGCTAGAGGTTTTTCGCAGCCTCTGATTTTTGGGCCGCTTGAAGAATCACGCGGATGTGGAAGGGTGAAGCAGGCGCTTCCGCCTCCCTTTGGGCGAGACACGAATGTACGGCAAACCGCGTGCGCGTTCTTGCTCAAATCCAACGGCTCGGTCAAAAAACTCCAGGGGCGGCAGGCTATGGAATACCTTAGATGGACCTGCGGATGGCGGAGGGTGTCGCGTTAAACTGCGCCCGAAATGCATTCGTGAAATGACTGTGGCTTGAAAACCCAAAGGCTAGCGCGATGTCGACTAACGGCCGGACCGATTCACAAACAGCCTCCAATGCGGCCAAGAGGCGAAGGCGGAGCCGGTATTGGTGCAGCGATGTGCCGGTCGCACGGCGGAACGCGCGGCACAGATGAAATGGCGAGAGCCTGGCTTCAGCGGCCACCTCTGCCAGGGGGAATGAACGATCCAAGTCGCGGCTAAGTAGCGCTTCGACGCGGCGGAGATTATCTCCCGCGGTTTTCGCTTGCGGCGCTTTCCGATAGGCGAGAGATAGGACATCGTCGAGCAGATTCAACACTTGCTCTTCGACCTCGAGCGGGTCCATCGCGTCCGGCGATGCCGTTAGCTGCTGAAACAACTGGCGCTGCTTGCGATAGAGGGCGGGGTTGGACCAGGCGCGGTGGTATCGAAACATGCGTGCCTCGGGACGGCGTTCGACGTCCGGATCGTACTCGCGGACGCCTTCGCGGGCGGTGTCGGCTGCGATGGCGAACCAGTCGCACCGGTCGCCTTCGGCGCTAATCGTCCGGCGCCTGTAATGCTGGCCCTGGTTGTAGAACGTCACGACGTTTGGATTGGCGGCGAATTCGGGTTCGTCCTCATGCTCGATTGACACCGAGGCGCGCGGGAAAACGAAGCAGTAATCGCGGGACGGGCCCGAGTCTTCAAATAAGGGATGACCCGGGGCGCATCGGAAGGCTCCGATCCGGATAGTGGGCGAGGCGTAGACGATGCGGAACGGGTCATCCCACATAGGTTCATTATTGATTGCGGACGGGCGAAACCGCCTGTCCCACCTTAAAGTGGCCTTCCAGGCCGCGCATCGCATCGGGCGCAATCCAGACGTGGAACATTCCCGGTTCGGTCACCAGGCGCTTGTTGCTGTCGTAGAACGCGAGGTCGGACACGGCGAGGGTGAACGTCACGTGGCGTGTTTCGCCTGGTTTGAGCGAGAGGCGCTCGAATGCCTTTAAGATGCGCACGGGCTGGGCGACGCTGGCCGTTACGGCCTGGGTGTAGAACTGAACGACTTCCGTTCCCTCGCGGCTGCCGCGATTCGTGATGTCGGCGGATGCGGTGATCGTCTGGCCGGTACGAATTTCGGGAGCTGAGATTCGCAGGTTCGCATATTCAAAGTCGGTGTAGCCGAGTCCGTAGCCAAACGGATAGGCGGGCGTGAAATCGACATCGATGTACTTCGATGTGTAGCCGGCGGGCTCGGCTGGGTTCCCGACTGGAACGCCTTCTTCGTTTTGAGCGGGGGGCCGGCCGGTGCTCAGGTGCGAGTAGTAAATCGGAACCTGGCCGACCGTGCGCGGGAACGTGATAGGAAGCCGACCGGATGGCGCAGACTGTCCGAGCAGCAGTTTGGCGATTGCGGGACCGCCCATGGTTCCGGCGTGCCAGGCATAAAGCACCGCGTCGGCTTTATCGGCGACAGCGTTGAACGTGAGCGGCCGTCCGGCCATGATGACCGTTACGAGTGGCTTGCCGGTTGCCTTTACCGCTTCAACCAGCGCTTCCTGGGCGCCGGGGAGATCTAGGAACGCACGGGACCGCGCTTCACCGGAAAGGATCGCTTCCTCGCCGAGAAACAACACGACCGCGTCGGCCTGGCGGGCGGCGTCGACCGCGGCAGCGAAGCCTTCGTGGCTGGTGTCGCGGCTGTTCTTTAGACCGGGCGCATAGCGGACCCGCTCGGCGCCGATCAACGCGCGCAGCGCGGCCAGCGGTGTGCGAACGTCTTCCGTGCGGGCGTCCATGGACCAAGTGCCAACCTGATCGGCGGGACTGTCGGCCAGCGGCCCGATGACCGCGATCGTGCTAAGGGATTCGTTAAGCGGTAAGACATGGCCGCGGTTTTTCAGCAGCACGGCGCTTTCGGTCGCGAGGCGTTCAGCCACGGCGAGGGATTCAGGCGTAGGATGCGCGTCGGCCGGAGCAGCGGCAGCCTTGTCGAAGAGGCCCAGGCGAAACTTCAGGCGAAGGATGTTGCGGACCGCGTCGTCGATTTGCGGCATGTGGATCTCGCCGGCATTGAGCAGTTCCTTGAGGTGATCGTGATAAGAGGTGCTGACCATCTCCATGTCGACGCCGGCCTGCACCGCCTTGCGCGCGGCGTCGCGCTCATCGGCCGCGAAACCGTGGGGAATCATCTCTATGATCGCGTTGTAATCGCTCACTACCATGCCGTCGTACTGCCACTCCTCGCGGAGGATGTCGTGCATGACGAAGCGATTTCCGGTAGCGGGGACACCGTTGATGGTGTTGAAGGAGGTCATGAAGGTGGCGACACCGGCATCGCGGGCCGCACGGAAGGGCTGGAGGTAAACCGAGCGCAGCAGGATTTCAGGAATCCAGGCGCTGTTGTAGTCGCGGCCGCCCTCGGCTGCTCCGTATCCGACGAAGTGCTTGGCGCAGGCGGCCACGGATGCGGCATCGTCGAGCGACTTGCCCTGGAGACCGTGCACCATGGCGACGGCCAATTTCGAAGCGAGGTAGGGGTCCTCGCCGAGACTTTCGGCGACACGGCCCCAGCGTGGGTCGCGCGCGATGTCCATCATGGGCGCGAACGTCCAGCGAATGCCTTCGCGGGTAGTTTCGACGGCGGCAATTCGCGAGGCTTGCTCAACCAGTTCCGCGTCCCAGCTTGCGGCCTGGGCGAGCGGGATGGGGAAAATGGTGCGGTAGCCGTGAATGACGTCGCGGCCGAACAGCAACGGAATATGAAGCCGGCTCTCGTGAACCGCTATTCGCTGCGCTTCCGCGCGGTCGGCGGGGCTGCCGGCGTTGAGGAAAGAGCCCCAGCGGCCGGCGCGAATTTCCTGGCGGATCGCATCGGTGAGGGTCGCCATCGAAGTCGACTGGGACATTTGACCGATCTTTTCGTCGATCGTCATGCGCTGGAGCAGCGTTTCAACGCGCTGTTCGACGTTGGGCTGCGATTGCGGCAGCACCATGGAGGCGCCCAGCAGCGCGAGTGCGGCGGGCCGGAAAAGAGTTGTCATAGAGCGGGTCCATTTGAAATGGATGATGTAGTGCTCATGCAATTATTAGAGCAATTCCGTATGGTCGGGAAGCAGGCCGTGGAAGGTTGGAGGAGGGTTTCGCGTGTCGTAGTTTCCTATCGCGTTGTCAAAAGGTGCGCGAACTGCAATGCAGTACCCTCGGCCGTACTTTTCCACACAATCGTGGTTCGTCGAGCTCTGTAAGGCAGGTTTTCAACCTGCGGCGGATTTTCAATCCGCCACCAATCCCGGATGCGATCCTGCCTAACTTTCGTGGACCACCGGTTCATGACGACAGGCTGAGTGCCCGCCCCGCGAAGCAGGCATAGCCTTCAAAGGCACGGTCGAGAACTGACCGCGGACTGCAATACGGAACCGCCGGCCAGCCGGCCTTTGGCAGCCTGAAGGCTGCGTTACGTTTTCATCCACAGTCATGGACCGGCGGTCAATGACGACAGGTTGCAACAGGCGAAACCGCCTGCTTCACCTTCAGTCTTCAGGGGCGAGGTATGCCGACGGTGGGGCGGCGGCAATCAGGGTGTCTTCCCAGGCGTAATCGGGCTTAGGAAACGGATTGTTGCGGCGATACCAGCGGTAGGTCTCCTTCAGACCCTCGTCGAAATCGATGGGCTTGAATTTCAGCACGCGCTGCGCCTTGTTCACCACCATCGTGATGGCCGGCACGTCGAAGTATTCGCCGAAATAGAGATGTTCGCCCATGGCGTTTCCGCCCGCCCGCTGGATCTTGTCGCGGGGAATGCGGACGAACTTCACGTCTTTACCGGCGGCCCGGCCGAGCGCCTCGACAGTTTCGACCTGCGTGAGCGGCTTGGGATTAGCGATGTTGAAGGCGTGCCCCAGGGCGTCCGGTACGTCGAGCACCTTCAGGCATGCCTTCACTACGTCGCCGACGTGAACAAACTGCATGAGACGGCGGCCGTCACCAGGCAGAATAATCGCGCGGCCGTCGCGAAGGCGATCCCAGAAGAAGGCTTCGCGATAATAGGAACCACCGGGCCCGTACACGAAGGGCGGGCGCAGCGTCACTGCCGGAAAACCGTTGCGCTGATGCATGCGGAACAGCGCCCGTTCGCTCATGGCCTTGTTGCGGACGTAAGGTAAGGGATGATCGTCGGGCGCCAGGGCATCGCCCTCATGATGATTCAAGCCATCGCCATACGCCGCCACGCTCGACATGAAGATATAGCGATGCAGGCGTCCGTTGATGGCGCGCGCGGTGGCCTCCACCTGCGCGGCGGTGGTGCCGCGCTCCCAGTCGTAGACATTGTCGTAGACAACCTCGAAGCTGCGGCCCGCCAGCGCTTTTTTCAGCGACTCGGGATCGTTGCGGTCGGCGACAATGTTGCCGACCTTGCGACCCAGCTTGTGCTTGGGCTTCCGATGCAGGATCGATACTTCATGTCCCGCCTTGAGCAATTCCGCGACAAGATGCCTTCCGATAAAAAGCGTACCGCCAATTACCAGGACTCTCACGCTCTGCCCGCTGCCTCCCGCCGCCGTTAGTCGTAGTATTCCAAGCCCAAGTGTGTAATGAGATCCTCACCCTTGAGCCACCGAAGCGTGTTCTTCAGCTTCATTAACTGAATGAAGATGTCGTGCTCGGGATAAAGACCCGGTGCCGTCATGGGGGCCTTGAAATAGAATGACAGCCACTCCTGGATGCCGCGCATTCCGGCGCGCTGGGCAAGATCGAGGAACAGGACAAGATCGAGCACGAGCGGCGCGGCCAGAATCGAGTCGCGGCACAGGAAATCGATTTTGATCTGCATCGGATAGCCGAGCCAGCCGAAGATGTCGATATTGTCCCAGCCTTCTTTGGCATCGCCGCGCGGCGGATAGTAGTTGATCCGCACCGCGTGATACAGATCCTTGTACAGCTCGGGGTACAGGTCGGGCTGGAGGATCTGCTGCAGCACGGACAGCTTCGTTTCTTCCTTCGATTTGAAAGACCCTGGATCTTCGAGGACTTCGCCGTCGCGGTTGCCCAGGATATTGGTGGAGAACCATCCGGAAAGGCCCAGCAAGCGGCTCTTGAAGGCCGGCGCGAGGACGGTCTTCATAAATGTCTGGCCGGTTTTAAAATCCTTGCCGCAGATCGGAATTTGTTTGTCGCGGGCCAGTTCCAGCAGCGCCGGCGTGTCGGTGGTCAGGTTCGGCGCGCCGTTGGCGAACGGCACTCCGCTTTTCAACGCGGCATACGCGTAGATCTGACTGGGCGCGATGTCGGGATCGTTCTTCTGGAGACCGCATTCAAAATCACGCAGCGTCTGATGGACGTCGCTGGGACGATGGAACACTTCGGTAGACGCGCACCAGATCATGATGAGCCGCTCGGCCTGCGTGCGCTGACGGAAGTCGGAGATATCCTGCATCAACATCTCGGCCTTGTCCATCTTCGAGCCGCCCTGTTTCACATTGGGGCCGTCGATGCGCTTGACGTATTCGTGGTCGAAGACGGCCTTCATCGGTTGGATGGCTGAGAGAGGCTCCTTAAGCTGATCGAGCAGCGGCCGATCGAGCACCTTGGCATTACAGGCCGCCTCGAAGGCGGTGTCTTCGTAGATGTCCCAGCCGCCGAATACCAGGTCGTCGATGCCGGCCAGTGGCACGAAATCCTTGATGTGGGGAACGCGATTGTCGGTTCGTTTGCCCAAGCGGATCGTGCCGAGTTGTGTCAGGGAACCGACGGGGAGGCCGAGCCCGCGTTTCACAGCCTCGACACCAGCGATGAACGTCGTGGTGACCGCGCCGATGCCGGGAATTAGAATTCCAAGCTTGCCATCGGCGGGCGCAATGCGAGCGTTTTCCTTTTGTGACAAAACTTCTCCTCAATGGGATGTTGCGCGACGTTTTAACTGCCGCGGAGCCGGGTCGCAAGCTAGAGCATGCGGTACCAGCTATTAGCCGTTAAGTAACGGCTGAACGCATCAATCCTAAGTTATACTATCACTTAATGTCGGCCCGCGCGACGTGTACTATCAGCGCTATCGTTGTAGACGACGAGCAGTTAGCCTCCGACGAGTTGATCTTCCTGCTGAAGGACTTTCCCGATATTGAAGTGCTTGCCACGGGGAAGAATGGACTGGACGCCGTCAGCCTGATCGAATCGATGGAGCCCGACCTCGTCTTCCTGGACGTGCAAATGCCGGGGATGAACGGGCTTGGCGTGATCCAGAAACTGCGCGAGAAGGGAATACAGCTTCCGTATTTCGTCCTGGCCACTGCGTACGACCAGTATGCGCTGGAGGCTTTCCGGCTGGAGGCTCTTGATTATCTGTTGAAGCCGGTCGAAAAGGAACGGCTGGAACTGACAATCGAGCGTGCCCGCAAAGCTATTAGCGAAAAAACGGCGAAGCTTCCAGCGGCGGTTGAAGCTGTGCCTTCCAATGGTTCCACACGGCCTGTGCCGCAGCGGACCAAGCTGCTCGTTAAAAGCAATAATCGTAACTTCATCGTCGACGCGCAGGAGATCATTTACGCCACCATCAACGACGGATTGATTACCGTGGTGACGTCGGCCGTGGAAGGCGAATCGAACTATCGCACCATTGAGGAACTGCAATCGAACCTGGATCCTGATGTATTCTGGCGGGTACACAGGTCCTTCCTGGTGAACATCAATCGCATTCGAGAGGTGATCCCGTGGTTCAAGAGCAGTTTTCAATTGCGCATGGACGATCGCAAGCATACCGAAATCCCGGTAAGCCGGGTACAAACCAAACGCTTGCGCGCGTTGCTCAAACTGTAAAGCGAGTCATCATTGTTGCTGCGCTCGCGGCGGGGATGCTGCCGGCCGCGGAGAACGTGTCGACGTTTTCGATCGTGGGCTATGACGCGGCGAAAGGCGACTGGGGCGTCGCGGTTGCGTCCCGTTACTTCTCGGTGGGCGCCGTGGTTCCATGGGCGGAGGCGGGCACGGGTGCTGTTGCTACCCAGGCAAATGTGAACGTCGGGTACGGGCCGCGCGGGCTGGAACTGCTGCGGCAAGGTCTGACGGCGAAGCAGGTGCTCGATAAGCTGCTCGCGGAGGACACCTTCGAAGGCAAAGACGGACGGCAAGTCGCCATCATCGACGGCAAGGGTAATATTGCCGCGTTCACGGGTCCGAATGCTCCCAAGTGGGCGGGAGACCGGCAAGGTAAGAACTGGTCGGCTCAAGGCAACATCCTGGTCGGTTCGCAAGTTCCCGAGGCGATGGGTCGTGCGTTTGAAGCGACGCAGGGTGAGCTGGCGGAGAAGCTATTCGCGGCCCTCAAGGCGGGCGATGATGCGGGCGGCGATTCGCGGGGGAAGCAGTCGGCGTCGATGCTGGTGGTTCGCAAGGGTGGTGGCAGGAATATCAACAACGACCGCCGGGTTTACATTAACGTCGATGACAGCCCTGCGCCGATTCCGGAATTACGGCGGCTGCTGGACATGAATCTGGGATACCTGTACCAGGAGGAGACGTTCCGAACCCTGGGAGCGGGCAAGAATCGCGAGGCTCGGGACGCGGCAGTGCTGGCTTTCCGGTACATGCCGACCTGGCAGGGCGGTCCCATGACGATCGGACTACTCGATTACGTGCTCGGAGATAAAGCCGGCGCGCTGGAAGAGTTGAAGAAGGCTCGCGATGCGGATGCGGCGAATTTTCAGCGGCGCCTGGAGGGGTCGGTTCGGCAGCGGCCGGCCTTCAAGGCGGTGATGGACGATCAGGCGTTCATGAAAGAGCTGCTGCCCGACTACGCCAGGTAAATGGCGCCGATCTCGAGAGCCTCTTCGGGAGTCCCGAAGAAGCTTCCCGTTTTGAAGACACTGCGTTCATATTCTCGTTGCTGTACGTGTAGAACGCCAAGGTCCATCCCGAAATCGGACCGTGTATCGAATAGGGCAGCCCTTTTCAGACACTGCCTGACAATCGGAACTGCGGCTCGGGAGTGGCGAGGCCCTGCACCAGGTTCGCGACGTGTTCACCAAGCGCCGGGCCGTGTTTGAAGCCATGCCCCGATCCTCCTCCAACCAGCCAGACGTTGCCATATGCAGGATGGCGGTCAATGATGAAATCCCGATTGGGGGTCAGTTCATATTGGCAGACTCGCGACTCAATGAGCGGGGCTCCGGCAAGGGATGGAAGGTGCTTTCCGATGAAAGCATGCGCCGCCACGATGCCGTCAGGCGACAGTAAACGGGAGCCACGGTCCGGATCAAATTCGGAACCGGGAGTGTCAAAGGCCAGTTTGAAGCCCCTGCCTTCCAGGGCCGGCAGCGTATAGGGTCGGCGTTCGTCGCTGAAATCGATCCATACAGGCATTTCAGGCGAATGGAAGCGTGAATCGCCAGGATTCAGGCCGAAGAAAAAGACTTCCTGGCGAGTGGGACGGATGGTTTGGCCCAGAACGTCGGGAAAGAGTTTGGGGAGCCATGCCCCGCAAGCAAACACGTATGCTTCGGCTTTGATGCGTTCGCCGCTGATTGTGTGGAGAGATTCCGATTGCGTGGGAGATTCGACGCCATCGTGAACATACTTGACGCCGCGACGCACAGCTTCGCGGACCAGCGACTGGACGGCTCGACGTGCCATCAGCGCGCCGCTGTCCGGCTCGAGGATGCCTTCCGTGACGTGTCCGAAACGGAATTGCGGGAATCGGGCGGTGAGATCGGATGCGCTGAGCGATTCGAATTTCGTTCCGCAGCGAGTGAGCACGTCGCGTGTGGCTTGGGTATAAGGGTCGCGCTCGGGCGCGGTCCACAGCACGCCGGTGCGGTGGAACAAGCTCGCATCGTTTATGATGTCGCAGAACTCGAGCCATAATTCGAGCGAACGCATCGACCAGCGCGTGTATATTTCCTGCGGACCATAGCCCATGCGAATGATGCGCGACTCGCCTCCCGAACTTGCCCGGGAATGGGCGGGGCCGTAGGCATCCAGAAGCACGACGGATTTGCCGGCTAAGGCCAGGCGGTACGCGGCCCAGGAGCCGAACACACCAGCGCCGATGACGGCGACGTCGTAGGTTTCAGGCAAGCTGTGCGCCTTTGCCCGATTCACATGCGCGGCGGTACACGAGGTCGGCGGCGGCGACGTCTTCGCAGGCGAGACCGAGTGATTTGAACACCGTGACCTGATCGGCGGTGACTCGCCCTCCGGCAGGCTCGGCGACCACCTGCCCGAGTTCGGCCACGATGTGGCTTTCGTCGAAATAACCTTCTTCGATCGCGAGAAGCACGTCGCCTGATTCCTTCAGCGCGGCGGCACGCGAATCGACAATCAGCCGCGATCGCGCGATCAGGGCGGGGTCGATTTCGCGCTGCGTAGGCCGGCAGGCGCCTACTCCAATAACGTGAGCGCCGGGCTTGATCCATTCGTCGCGAATCACTGGGGTCGTGGATGCCGTGACCAGCGCGACGACGTCGGCGCCTTCCACAGCCTGCGGGACGGTTTCGGCGGCTGAGACCTGGGGATTGTGCTTCACAAACTCATTCAGGCGCTCGCGCGTCGGGCTCCAGCAGCGGATTTCGCGGAACTCCCGAACCATGGGCAGTGCTTCAAGGTGGCTATGGGCCTGGACACCGGAACCGATGATCGCTAAGACCGATGCTTCGGGGCGCGCCAGGACTCGCGCCGAGACCGCCGATACCGCGGCCGTGCGGGCTTCGGTGATGTAGCGGCCGTCCATGACCGCCAGCAGCGCGCCGGTTTCGGGATCCAGGAGGACGATGGTCGCAAGATGGGTCGGCAATCCTTTTGACGTGTTGGAACCGAACACCGTCACGAGCTTTGCACCCATGGCTCCGGGCGTGCGGATCAGGGCCGGCATGGAGCCATAGAAGGCGTGCTCCGCCACCTCAATCACCGAGCGCACGGGTTGGGCAACCGCTCCGGCCGAGAAGGCGGCTAGCGTCCGTTCCATAGTGTCAATCAGATCGCGCATCGGCAGCAGCGCGCGGACATTGTTTTCATTTAGCCAGAGGGGCATTTCAGGCTCGCAGTAGTTTGGGTAGTTTCAGGAGTTCGTCGTCAGTGGCGTCATTCGGCACGGAACAGCCCGGCGCCAGGATGAGTTTGGCTCCAGCCGCGGCCTGCGCCGAGGTTTTCTGGTCCTTCAGATCGCCGTCAGTTAAACTTCGGTACTTGCGTTCATCAAGGCCCGACATGATTACGCCGTTGTACTTGCGCCGTGCTTCGGCGAGAGCGATTCCGCTGTAAAGGGTATAGTTGATCGCCGCCGCGGGCCAGCCTTGATAGAACCGATCGATGTAGAGCTTGTCGGAGAACCTGGCGTCGCAGTGCAGGTGCAGCACGTTCAGCGGAGCGGAGGAAGCGGCCTGCAACACCAGTTTGTCGAAAGGCTCGCTGAATTTGGCATAATCCTCTTCGCTCATGACCCCTGGTTGGGCGTTGGCGATGGCCAGAAAGATTCCGTCCGCGCCGGCTTCCTGCGCGCGGCGCGCGTGGTGCGCCTCGGATTCCGCTATGATCTCAAGGGCGGCGAGGAGCTTCTGTGGTTTTTCTTCTTTGAGGGCTCGCACCTTTTCGGGTGAAGAGAGCTTCTCGGCGACGTTCCAGGGATTGAAGATGGTCTCGATGAAATATACCTTGCCGTTGAGGCCTTCCTCGATCAGCTCCAACGCGCGAATCTGCTGGGGGAAGGGATTCTCCTCGATCTTCAGGTCGTACCACTCGCCGCTTTGAGGTTTGGGGTACGGATAATCGCTCATCACTTTTACGAGGTCGGTGCGAAATTTCGTGTGGAAGGCCAGGGTCGACTGCGCGTGACTTTCGGGCGGCTTGTCCTCGTCGAGGAAATGATGCCAGTAGCTGAATGGCGGACGATCCACATCCTTGCCGTTAAGAGCGCGATCGATCCGAATCTTCGGTGTGAGGACGGCGCCGCGCAGCACTGCGGCAGACGCGGTCGCGGCCAGGAAACCCCGGCGGGAAAGCATACAGGGTAATCTACCAAATCGGCATAAGCGGTTTCGCCGCCGTCTGATTCTTCGCGTCCGACGAAAAACTTGGGGAAGTGGAAGGGCGGAGCAGGTTTGCCTTGGACCTCACCAGGAAAGGACAGCCGAACGCCTGTGCAAATAGAGCAAGATTTTGATAGCGCGCCAAACGCTAGCGTTCCTACACTGGCAAAAATGAGGCGCCTCGCATTTGCATTAGTCTGGACTGTCGCCCTGCTCAGTCAAACTGAGCCTTCTCTCGGCGATGCCTTCGCCCGCCTGCAAGCCGGCGACGCGGCTGGCGCAGAGTCTCTGCTCCTTAAGATTGCCGAAAAGAAACCCGCCGATCCGCGGGTCTGGCGCATGCTTGGCAACGCCCGATTGCGTTTAACGAAATACGATGGCTCGGTTCAAGCCTTTCGCCAAGCGCTCTCCTTGGATCCCACCAATCCGCAGACCATGTATAACCTCGGCTGCGTTTACGCTCACATGGGCTCTAAAGAGGAAGCGTTTTCCTGGCTCGAAAAGGCCAAGGGCGCGCACATGGATATGAGCGGCATCGACCGCGACCCCGACCTGGACAACCTCAAAGCCGACGCCACGCGTTTCCCCCAACTGAAGCCGCGGCCCGAAGACTTCGCCAATCCCTTCGTGGAATCCGGCGTCAGAGTGATTCACGAGTGGGTCGGCGAATCGGCCGACGACCAGTTCGGCTGGATTGCCAGGAACATTGGCGATGTCGATGGCGACGGCGTCCCGGACTTCGTCACCTCCGCGCCGACAGCCGCCGCCGGAGCCGGCCGCATTTACGTTTACTCAACCAAAAGCGGCAAGCTTCTTTGGAAGACCGACGGCCCGGCAAATGGCAATCTGGGCACCGGCGTTGAAGGCGCCGGCGACACCAATGGAGACAAGATACCGGACGTCGTCGCTTCTGCGCCGGGAGTAGGAAAGGCCTTCGTCTATTCCGGCCGCGACGGCCGTTTGCTGCGTACCCTGGACGCCCCGGTGCCTGCGCAACAGGGCGCCGCCGAACAGTTCGGCCGCCATATCAGCGGCGCCGGCGACGTGAACGGCGATGGTTTCGCCGACGTAATTGTCGGTGCGCCCGGACGCGGCCCCGGCCACGCCTATATCTTTTCGGGGAAGGATGGTACGCTGCTAAGCACCCTGAGCGGCGAACGTGACGGGGATCAGTTTGGCGCAACGGTGGCGGGCTACGTGCACGGCGGCGTCACTTTCCTAATGGCCGGTGCTCCAGCCGCCGGCGATCGACATACCGGACGGGTTTACGTATACAGCGACCTGAAGGGCCATCCGAAATTTGTCTTTGATTCCGACTCCACCGGCCGCGCCTATGGAAACATGTTCCTGTCGGTTCCGGGCGATGTCGACGGAGATGGAATTCCCGACCTTTATTCAACGGATTTCGTCAACGCCGCCAAAGGACCCTCGACCGGACGAGCGTACATCCACTCCGGCAAAGACGGCCACTTGATCCACACCTTTACCGGCGAGACGGCCGGCGAAGCTCTCGGCATCGGCGTGGCCACGGCCGGAGACGTCGACCGTGATGGCCACGCCGATCTGATCATCGGCGCCTGGCAATATTCGGCGGCTGCAGTCTCCGGAGGCCGAGCCTACCTCTTCAGCGGCAAAGATGGTCACTTGATGAGGACAATCACCTGCCGCGTCCCCGGAGACACGTTTGGCTTCGACACCCAGGCGATGGGAGACATCGACGGCGATGGCGCCATTGATTTCCTCATTACTTCCGCATGGAGCGGCGTGCATGGTTACCACAGCGGCCGGGTCTTCCTGATTTCGGGCGCGAATCCGGAGCGGCCGCCCGTGAACCAGCCATCGCGATGATCTATACTCGCTCACAGCGACATGCTGCAAGATGTTCGATTCGGCCTGCGCCTGCTCGCCCGCAACCCGAGCGTAACCATCCTGGCGACCATTGCATTAGCCCTGGGCATTGGAGGCAACACCGCCATTTTCAGCGTCGTGAATGCCGTCCTCCTGAAGCCCCTGCCAGTTGCCGATCCCGATCGGCTGGTCTGGATTTGGGCGAATAGTCCCAGCCGCAACGTCAGCTACGCCTTCACCGCCTACAGCACGTATGCCGAATGGAAAGCCGGCTGCCCGTCCTTCGAATCGATGTCCGCGTATGCTCCGGGATCTGCAACACTCCTGACCGACAACAAACCGGAGCGCGTCGACATCTTCCGAGTGAATGCGAGCTTCTTTCCGATGCTCGGCGTGCGCCCCACCATTGGCAGGAATTTCCTTCCCGAAGAGGACCAGCCCGGCGCGCCCGATGTAGCAATTCTGAGCTATGGCCTGTGGGACCAGCGCTTCGGCCGCGATCCTGGCATGATCTGCCGCGCCATCAATCTCGATGGCAGGAACGTCGTCGTCACAGGAGTCTTACCGCGTGGTTTTGCCTTTCCAGACAAGGCCGCAGACATCTACGTTCCCATTGCATACACTACCGCCCGCGCCACACAGAGCATTTCAGCTCTGCCCGTAGGAGCCTACGGTCGCCTGAAACCCGGTGTGTCCGTTGAGCGTGCTCAAGCCGAGATGGATGCCGTCTCTCGGCGTTTAGAAGCCGCATATCCCGATATGAAAGGCCGTGGCACGCAGGTTTGGCGCGTCCGCGACTTCAGCGTTCGCGACGTGCGACTGAGCTTGCTCGTGTTGTTCGGCGCGGTCGGCTTGGTGCTCCTGATCGCCTGCGCCAATGTCGCTAATTTGCTCCTGGTTCGTGCCAGCGCGCGCCAGCGTGAGATCGCACTCCGAACCGCGCTGGGGGCGGGGCGTTGGCGAATCCTGCGCCAGTTGCTGATTGAGAGCCTGATGCTGGGTGTCTGTGGTGGCGCCGCCGGCCTCGCCTGGGCAAGTGTCGCAATTCGAGTGCTTCCGCGCTACATTTCGAACCGAATTCTCGATTTCAAGGAAGTGTCTCTTGACGGCCGCGTTCTCGTATTCGCAATTCTTGCCGCGCTACTCACGGCCGTCTTTTTCGGCCTCGCGCCGGCGTTCGCCGCGTTGCGGACAGGACTTTCCGAGACCTTAAAAGAAGGGAGCATCTCGTCCGGTGAGAGCCGCGCCCGCAACCGTGTCCGTAGTGCTTTGGTGGTCGCCGAGGTGGCGATCGCCCTTCTCCTCACTATCGGCGCGACCCTGACCATGCGTACCTGGCTGCGCGTGCAGGCCACCAGCCCCGGTTTTGATGCACGCGGCGTCCTCACTGCGTCCGTTACCTTACCCGCGACAAAATATCCCAAGCCCGAGCAACGCTTCGATTTCTATCAGCGACTTTTGGAGCGCGTCAGTGTCATGCCTGGCGTTGAGGCGGCGAGCATGGTCAATTTCATTCCCTTCGGCGGATCGAACACTGGTCTGGGCCTGTTGATTGAAGGGCAGCCGCAGCCGAAAACCGAAGATATTCCCGTCTTCTGGAGGCGCATTATCGATCCGGCGTATTTCCGTGTGATGCAGATTCCTTTGCTCCGTGGACGCGGGTTCTCGGCGCAGGATACCGGCACGCCTCCTGTGGCGATCATCAATGAAACCATGGCGCGACGCTTCTGGCCTGGAGTCGATCCGCTTGGCAGGCGCTTCGGTCGAGGCACGTATTGGCTCACCGTCGTTGGGATCGTGGGGGACGTAAAGTTCACTTCGCTCACAAAAGAGGCCGATGCGGAATATTATGAGCCGTACCGCCAGGCTTCCATCGCGCAGATGGTCCTTACGGTGCGCTCGGTTGGCGACCCTTTGCGCCTTGCTCCCGCCCTTCGCCAGGCGGTACTCGAAACCGACCCTACCCAGCCCATTTCGCGCGTCACGCCCATGACGCAATATGTTTCCGATGCCGTCGGGACGTCTCGCCTTTCGGCCTCGCTCCTGGCGGCCTTTGGCGCCACGGCGCTGTTGCTGGCAGCCGTTGGCATCTATGGCGTGATTTCGTTCACCGTGACGCGCCGCACGCGCGAGATCGGTGTCCGCTTGGCGCTCGGCGCCGGCCATCGCGATGTTATACGCTTGGTGGTCGGCGACGCGGTTATTCTGGCGTGTTTCGGTGTGGCACTGGGGATTGGGAGTGCCCTCGCGCTTACCCGGTTCATTCGAGGCATGCTCTTCGGCGTGAGTGCAACCGAGCCATTTACCTATCTCGCAGTGTCCATCTTGTTAGTCGCGGTCGCGGCACTAGCGGCATATATCCCGGCACGTCGCGCGTCACAGATCAGTGCATGCGTCGCGCTGCGGTATGAATGATCACGAGCCACGCGAAATTCGATCTCCCCTGAAATCCAGCACTTCCGGCGCTGCATCATACAAGACCGGAGCGTGATCGATCTAACCTATAACAGAGAGTGAATGTACCTTCGTGGGCCCACGATTCTTCACCTCACTTAACGCGGGCTGCGCTGGCCGGATATGCTGGCCCAAAGTCGATATCCGGCGCGTCCAGCGCGTCAACGTGGCAGGGTAGCTACCCTCGGCGGACCAGCATGTCCGCATAACCTCATCGCCTCTCTTCGGATGCTTCTCCGGCCAGGTGCATCGGAATTCGAGGAGAGCGCGGCGAGGGTCATTCTCCAAAGCCTGATCTCCCCGCAAAGGCCGAAGTGTCTTCCGCTACGATAGTTCTAGCGCATGGCCATCCAGACCCTATTCGGCTCCGTCCAACAAGAGCCAAACCTCCTCGAACGACTGAAAGCCGGCGTGCAAAAAACTCGCGCGGGCCTGATGGACCGCCTCACCGACGTCATCTCCGGCCGCAAGGAAATCGACGCCGACCTCCTCGAAGAGCTCGAATACGCCCTCATCACCGCCGACATCGGCGTCAAAACCACCGAGGAAATTCTCGAAGCCATCCGCGAGCGCGCCGACCGCAACCTGCTGGGCGACGCCGTTGAAATCAAGGCCCTCATCCGCGATCACATCCTCGTAGTCCTGGAAGCCTCCGAGCGCCCCATGCCGCGCGTCGCCGAGCCCCCCGCCGTTGTCATGGTCGTCGGAGTGAACGGCTCCGGCAAAACCACCACCATTGGTAAGCTCGCCCACCGCTTCAAAGGCGAAGGCCGCAACGTGCTGATGTGCGCCGCGGACACCTTCCGCGCCGCCGCCATCGAACAACTCGAAATCTGGGGCGAGCGCACCGATACGAAAGTGATCAGCCAGTCCGCGGGCTCCGACCCCAGCGCCGTCCTTTTCGATGCCCTCACCGCCGCCAAGGCCCGCAAAACCGACTACGTCATCGTCGACACCGCCGGCCGCCTGCACACCAAAGCCAACCTCATGGCCGAGCTCGAAAAAATGCGCCGCACCGCGCAGAAGGTGATCCCGACCGCTCCCCACGAAGTGCTTCTCGTGCTCGACGCCACCACCGGCCAGAACGGCCTCGAACAGGCCCGCAAATTCACCGAAACCAGCGGCGTCACCGGCGTCATCCTCACCAAGCTCGACGGCACCGCCAAAGGCGGCATCATCGTCGCCATCGCGCGCGAACTGAACCTTCCCATCCGCTACGTCGGAGTCGGCGAGAAAGCCGACGACCTGCTCCCGTTTGACCCTCAGGAGTTTGTGGCCTCGCTCTTCGAGCCATGAAGTCGCCGTTCATGGATGAAGCCTTCGCGCTCGCACGCGAAGGACTGGGCCGAGTCAGCCCCAACCCAGCCGTCGGCGCCGTCATCGTTCAAGATGGACAAGTCGTTGGCCGTGGCTTCCATACCTGGCGAGGCGTCAAGCACGCCGAAATCGTGGCGCTCGACCAAGCCGGCCCGCGTGCCAGGGGCGCGACGGTCTATGTCACGCTGGAGCCCTGTTCCCACCAGGGCCGCACCGGACCCTGCGCCGATGCGCTCATTCGTGCTGGCGTGGCTCGCGTGGTGGCCGCCATGAAGGACGTCAACCCCCAGGTCTCCGGCCAGGGTTTTACGAAACTGCGGGCCGCGGGCATCGAGGTCGAATGGGCCTCCGACTATGAGCAGGACGCCCTCAAACTGAACGAGGCCTTCGTCCACGCCATGCGTACCGGGCTCCCCCTAGTCACCCTGAAGTCGGCTTTGACGCTCGACGGCAAGCTCGGAGCCCGACAAGGCGATACGGGGTGGATCACCGGCGAAAAGGCGAGAGAACACGTGCAGATGCTGCGCCACCATTCCGACGCGATTCTAACCGGCATCGGAACTGTGCTGGCGGACGACCCGCTCCTCACAGACCGGACCGGCCTCGAACGCAGCCGCCCACTCCTTCGCATCGTTCTAGACTCCAACCTGCGCACGCCCCTCAATTCGCGCCTGGTGTCATCCGCAAACGACGACCTCCTGATCGCGACCACCGCCGAAGGCCCCCCGGATCGCCGGACGGCCCTGGAGCAACGAGGAGTGAAGGTGGGGCAGGCCTTCAGCCTGCCAGTTATCTTCGATTACCTGGCCGACAACCAATACCGCTCCCTTCTGGTAGAAGCAGGGCCCAAGGTCAACGGCGCGTTCCTCGATGCCGGCCTTGCCGACAAGGTCTTCCTCTACTACGCCACCAAAATCCTCGGTGGGGACGCGCTCTCGTTAAGCGCCGGGTTGACGCGCGCCCGGGCAGACGCCATTCGCCTCAAGAACGTATGGCTATCGATTATCAGCGAAGATGTATTCGCACTGGAAGGTTATGTTCACCGGAATCATTGAAGAATTCGGACGCGTGCTCGAAGGACCACCCCGCGCCCGCATCGCCTGTCAAGGCGTCCTGACCGATCTCGCCGAAGGCTCCAGCATCGCCGTCAACGGCGTCTGTCTGACAGCCATGCGCCTCGAACCGGGCTCTTTCGGAGCGGACATTTCGCCCGAAACCCTAATGCGCAGCAACCTCGGCGACCTCGCCCCCGGCTCGCTCGTCAATCTCGAACGGCCCGTCGCGGTCGGCGATCGCCTCAGCGGTCACATCGTGCAAGGCCATGTCGACGCCACCGGCGAATTGATCGCCCTCGCTTCGCTGCCCGACGGCAACTGGTGGCTTCGTGTCCGGGTGCCGCGAAGCCTGCTGCGCTACGTCATCCACAAGGGCTCCATCAGCTTCGACGGAATCAGCCTGACCGTGGCCGCGCTCGACGATGACATCGTTTCCGTCGCCATCATCCCGCACACCTACGACGTGACGAACCTCAAAACCCGCAAACCCGGCGACCGCATCAACATTGAAGTTGATCTGATCGCGAAATACGTCGAGAACCTCGTCACTCCTCACGCAGAGCCTGCGTAGGCTCAACCGCAATCGCGCGCCGCGCCGGGCCAAAGCCCGCAATGCATCCGACCGCGGCCAGCAGCAAGGCCGTCCCTACGAGAGACGTCACATCGTAAGTCCGCAATCCGTACAGCAGCGGCCCAATGATTCGGGCGCAAAACGCGTAGGCCACCAAACCCGCCACCAGCCCCGGAACGATGGTCCAGACCACCTCACGGCCGACCAATCTCGTGATGTGCCGGACACGGGCTCCTAGCGCCATGCGAATGCCAAACTCGCGCGTTCTCCGCGACACCGAATACGCCAGCAGTCCATACAAGCCGATCGCCACCAGCAATGCCGACAAACCCGCGAACGTCGAGGATAGCGCCGCGATCAATCGCTCCTGCCACATCGATGTCTCAATCTCCTGATCCATCGTGGCGACCTCGGACGGAGCAATCCCCGGCCCCACGGTCGCCATCATGTTCTCAACGTCCCGAATGACGCCCGCCGTTCCCCCGCGAGCTCTCACGAACAACTGCAGGCGGTCCGAATCTCTCAGCGCCGCGTCGTTCATCGCCGAGAAAAACGTCGGCGGCGCCTCCTCGCGCATGGATCGAATCTTGGTGTCGGCCACAACCCCGACCACGACGTAGTCGGGGCCCACAACCGACGTTCGGCCCGTGCCGAATTTCTGCCCGATCGGGTCCCCAGGGGCGAGGAATCGTTTGACAAAACTGGCTGTCACCACCGACGGCCGCGGCTTGGTGTTAGCGGCGTCGGAAGCCTGGAAATCCCGGCCCGCAACAATTCGCATTCCCATCGTCTGGAAATATCCCAGGCTCACGTCATTCAAGCTGCTATTCAGAAAATCCTGCGGGGTGGTGCGCCGCCCGGCAAGCGCGACTGTCGTCTTCACACCGATGCCGTGCATGACCTGGCTCCGCGCCAGGCTGACGCTGGCAACCCCCGGAAGACTCTCCGCGCGCTGGATGACCTGGTCCCAAACAGCCTTGCTTTCTTCCATCCGAACACCCGCCATCCCCGGGTCGATACTCATGACGATCAACTGCTCGCGCTCGAAACCTGGATCGGCCAACCGCAAGCGCTCAACGGTCCGAGCCAGCGCAAAGCCGCTCACCAGCAGCAGCGTCGCCAGCGCCACCTGCAGCGCGACCAAAGCATGACCGACGCGCGACCGCCTCGCCTGCGGACCACCCCGGCTCATCAACCCCGCCAGGTCGGTGCGAAAAATATGCAGCGACGGCAAAAGAGTGATCAATAAAGCCGTGACAAAGCAAACCCCAATCGTAAAGAAGAGCACCCGCGGGTCAGGCGTGAGTTCCAACGCCAGCGGCCGCCGCGCCGGCATCATTCGCAGGAGCAACGGACCGCAACTGCTCGCGATCAGAAAACCGCCCACCGCGCCAAGAACCGACAAAATCAGCGACTCGCCCAGCGTGTCCCGCAGAATCCGCTGCGGGCGCGCTCCCAAGCTCAGACGAACCGCAATCTCCTTCCGTCGAGCCTCCATCCTGGCCAACATCAACCCGGCGACGTTGGCACAAACCGACAGCAGCAGCACCCCCACCGCCCCCATCAGCAGTTGAACCGCTGTCGAAAACTGCTTCCGCAAGGTCGAAATCCCATTCGCAACGATTTCGAGTTGTGGGTGGACTTCCTGGGCAGCAACCAGCGAAGCGTGACGCTCCTCAGGTGTCATTTTGGGCGAGAGCGCAAGCTCCGCCTCCGCAATTGCCGGGTACACCGACACGTATTCCGCCCGCGCTTGCTCTAACGTCACGCCGTCCCGCAGCCGGCCGTAGATCTGCAAACTGACCTGCGAATCTTTCTTCAACGGAAGCCGTACATCGGGACTGTCTTCAATCTGCATGCCCGCAAACCCGCGAGGCAGAACCCCCACAATCGTGAACGGCTGTCCGCGCAGATGAATGCTCTCACCCAGCACGCCGTTGCGCCCGCCAAAGGCCCGCTGCCAGAAACCATAGCTCAACACCACCGCGTTGTCGTCGGAGCCGGCGGTCAATCGCCCCAGCAGAGGCTGAATACCCAGCGCCCGGTAGTAGTTGTCCGTCACAAATTCGGCGGAAACCGTCTCCAGCCGGTCGCCGGACCGAAACGACATATCGACCTGGCCCTCGGCGAAGACCTCGGAACATGACTTGAAGCGGTCCCTCATGATCCAGGCATTGTTCCGCCCCATCCAAAATTCCACGAATCCCGTCGGATGAATCAGAACGAAACGGACCAACTGCTGAGGGTTTTTTACGGGCAGGGGCCGGAGCAGCAACGCATCGACCGCTGTGAAGATCAGCGTATTGGCGCCAATCCCAATCGCCAAAAGCGCCACGATAACGGCACTGAAAACAGGGTTGCGAACCAGCCCTCGAAGAATCTTACTCAAGTTTTACCTCATCGATTTGAAAACTGAACGGACCCACATCCGGCCCGCCGCTGAATATGAACGCCATCACATCGTAACCCATCGTGCCTTTGAATTCGGTGAGCGCGAAACTGAACTGCTTCCATTCCGGCCCCGGCGCAAAAAACTGGTACTCGGGGACGAAACCGAAGCTTTTCGCCATCATCATGAGCCGCGCCCGCTTGCCGTCGCCCCTGGCCCAGAACGTGATTTTCTTGAACTTGGACAGATTTGCCGGCTGCATCGGCTGCGCCCCCGGCATGAACATCGCGCCCGCCCAAGGCGCCGCGAATGCTGCCACCACCTCACCACTGACACGAAGCGAGTGCGTGCTTCCATTTGCGCCATCATCGGCAACCGCGAGTTGTACCGTCGATTTGCCACCCGCAATCGAATCCGTCGATTCCGTCCAAGCCGATCCGAACTTCGCGCTCGCTTTACCATCCTCGAAATTGCTGATCGCGCCGCTCTCCGACCCCGGCGGCGCCGGCGCATTCTTCAGGTTCGCCTCGACCGCCTGTTCTTTCTCGACCCGTGCGCGCCAGGCGTCGCGATCCACCGTCAGTCCGCCGACCCAGACACCCGCGATGTCGCGGGTTTTGAGAATATCCTTCGTCGGATCGCCTCGAACCAGCAGCAGATCTGCGCGGAGACCCTTAGCTACCCTTCCGCGATCCGGCATCGAAAACCACTCCGCCGGAATCGACGTCGCCGCCGCAAGCGCCTCCGTAGGCGTCAGTCCCGCGTCGACGAGCATTTTCATTTCTTCGTGCATGCTCGCCCCGTGAGCCGTCCCCGGGTTCGGGGCGTCGGTCCCCGCAAGAATCGGAACCTTGGCCGCCTTCAACTGACGAATCGTTTCGGTGGTCGCCGCAAAATCCAGGTGCGCGTTATTGTGTACGGGAAACCCCGTCTTCAGCGTGTTCGCATCCTGCACCGGAATCAGCGGCGACAGCAGCTTGTCCTCCAGCAGGACTTTCCCCGGAAACAGATGACTGACCGAGGCATTCACCGCCAGCGTCGGAACCACGAAAGCATGATGTGCCGCGACAAACTTACCAAAATCGGGCGCCGGTTTCTCATCGACGAACAGGTGCATCAGACCGTCAGCCCCTGCCTCGATTGCATCCCGAGCGCCCTGGTACGACCCGATGTGAACCACCGCCAACTTGTGCCGCTGATGCGCCGACGCAATCACCGCCGCCATCGTTTCTTTGCTGATGGTCGGCGTGTTCATCCCGTAGGTGTGCCCGTCGTCATAAATGATCTTGATGTAATCCGAACCCTCCGCGATGCGCGCATCGACGAATGCCTGCGCGTCCTCCGGCTTGGTAATGGTCGGGATAGGTATTCCGTATTCCGTCCCGTGACCCTTCGGCGAAGTCACCAAAGTCCCGGCAGTTTCGAAGCGCGCAGCATCCGGGTATTTGCCCGCGGCCAGGTCCTTCTTCAGAGCGGTGGTCGCGCTGATGACGCTGAACATGTCCAGTTCGGTGGTGACGCCGAACATCGCCGCCTCTCGCAATGAATCGATACCGAATATGTGCGTATGCGAGTCGATGAACCCGGGAAGGAGTGTTTTACCGCTGCCATCAACTGTCACCGCACCATCGGGCGCCTTTGCAGACGTACCAATGGCGTCGATCCTGCCATCGCGCACCACGACGTTCGTGCCGCGCAACATGCGTGTGCCGTCAAAAACGTCTACATTAGTGAAGACGACCGGTTTCGAGAATTGCGCGAATCCGCAGACACACACCAGCCAAGAAACAATGAAGTATCGCATCACAGTAGTCTCCGTTCTCATCATTCTCGCGCCATTTGCGCATGCGGCGCGGAAGCACCGCCATGCTATGGCGACGAATCTGGAGCACGCCTATGTTGGCACGCCGACCCCAGGTGACCCGGCCGCAAATCCTTTGCCCGGCATGCCGGCGGTCACCGATCCTCATGACATTTATGCAGCGGGCCGCCCTGGTGAACTGAGCCCCGTGGTGGCTCACGACCGCTCGCTCGTCTACGTGCCGAACAGTGACAGCAACACCGTCGACGTCATCGATCCGCATACCTTCAAGATCATCGAGCACTGGGACGTTGGCAAACAGCCGCAGCACGTTACGCCCGCGTGGGATCTCAAGACCCTGTGGATTCTGAATGACAAGGGTAACAGCCTGACGAAAATCGATCCGGTGACCGGCAAGAAGGGTGAGACGGTCGCCGTTGACGACCCCTACAACATGTACTTCACGCCCGATGGTAAGTACGCCATCGTGGTCGCCGAGCAGCGCCGCCGCCTCGACTTCCGCAATCCACAGACAATGCAGCTCGAGCAATCGATTAATGTGCCTTGCAAGGGAGTCGACCATATGGACTTTTCCGCCAATGGCCGATTTCTCATCGCCAGTTGCGAGTTTTCCGGCACGATGCTGAAGGTCGATGTACCCACCAAAAAGGTGGTCGGAACCCTGAAACTCGGGCGCCGCCGCGCCCCGCAAGACGTCAAGCTCTCGCCCGACGGAAAGATCTTCTACATCGCGGACATGTATGCCGGCGGCATGCATCTGGTGGACTGGGCCAAGTTCAAGAAGATCGGTTTCATTCCGACCGGCCGAGGCACCCACGGGCTGTACACGAGCCGCGATTCCAAGTACCTGTACATTTCCAATCGCGGAGAGGGCAGCGTCTCATTGCTCGATTTCGCCACCAACAAGATAGTGAAAAAATGGCCGTTCCCGGGTGGAGGCAGTCCCGACATGGGCGGGGTGTCCGCCGACGGCAAGGTCCTCTGGCTATCCGGCCGCTATGATTCGGAAGTTTATGCCATCGACACGAACGACGGCCACCTGCTGGCGCGAATTCCCGTGGGCGATGGCCCCCACGGTCTGTGTGTCTTTCCCCAACCTGGCCGCTACTCGCTGGGTCACACTGGCATCCTAAGATAACGTATGCTTGACGTCATTTTGAAGCGCTTTGAGAACCCTGACGAGATTCGCGTCTTCCCGAAGGGCAAATTCGAATTGGTCCATATCGGCGGCATGACGATCGGCCGCGCGAGCTACGATCCCGGATGGCGTTGGTCGGTCGATGTCGGCGCGGCAACCGGCGCCGCCTACTGCGAAGTGGAGCACGTCGGCATGGTGATCTCCGGCACGTCGACCGCCGCAATGCGCGACGGCCGCGTCATCGAAATGAAAGCCGGCGATGTTTTCTACGTTGCGCCCGGACACGATAGCTGGGTTGTCGGCGACGAGCCCTACGTTTCACTGCACTTTCTCGGCGCAGGCCAATACGCGCAAAAGCCCGGGGCCTCTTAGATGCTTGGCCGCATCTGCGTCTTCTGTGGCTCCAGTTCAGGCCGGCGGCCGGAATATGAGGCTGCCACCGCTCGCCTGGGCCAGGTGCTGGTGCAGTCGGGGATCGAGCTGGTGTACGGCGGCGGACGCGTCGGGCTGATGGGCATTCTGGCGAACGCCGTCCTCGAAGCCGGTGGCCGGGCTATTGGCGTGATGCCGCAGGCGCTGGTCGCAAAGGAGATTGCACACACCGGCCTGACCGAGTTGCGTGTTGTGCAGTCGATGCACGAGAGAAAGGCGCTGATGGCCGACCTCGCCGATGCCTTCATTCTGCTGCCAGGCGGCTTCGGAAGCTGGGACGAATTCTGCGAAATTATCACCTGGGCGCAACTGGGCATTCATCGCAAGCCCGCCGGAGTGCTGAATGTGGCTGGCTACTACGACGCATGGTTCACGTTATGGGCCACCGCGGTTCATGAGGGATTTGTGCGTCTCTCGCACAAGCGCATGATCGTCGTCGAGGAAGATCCCGAGCGGCTGCTTGCGCAACTTCATTCGCCACCGATGGACGTCGAAACAAAGTGGGCGAACGCCGATCAAAGGTAGCCCTCCGCGGAATCCGCTTTTGCGGGCTGCGATCCGTTAGCTTGCGGTGTCGACGTGGCTGGGACGCGTCCCCGCGCTGCACCGGACCAGGTCCAGCACCGGAAGGCCCGAAGCTTCAATTTTGTCCATCGCCGCTGCTGTTTGCTTCTGGGCCAGGACAATGTGTTCCGCCCAACCAAGCAGATCATCTAATGTGCGGTCCATCAGCCGGCCGATATGCGGGATCGAATTGATCACGAAGCTGCGGTTGGTCCCGTAGATTGCGTCGAGTTGGATGTGAGGATCGAAAACCCGTACGTCGCGACCCTTGCCGATGAGTTGCTCCAGCAATGCGACCACCGGGCTCTCACGAAGATCGTCGGTGTCCTCTTTGAATGCCAGGCCGACCACCCCGATGCGTCCCGGTAGATCGAGAACCGCTTCGATTCCCCGCTGTAAATGTTCGCGATTGCTGGGCAATGCCGATTCGAGCAGGGGCAACTTCAGATCGAGGCGCGAGGCACGATAAACCAGGGCGCGCAGATCCTTCGGAAGGCACGACCCGCCATAGGCAAACCCGGGCTTCAGGTACGCCGCGGAAGTGTTGAGCTTCACGTCTTCGCATAAAGTTGCCATCACTTCATGCGCATCGACGTCCAGGCGTGAGGCCAGAGCCCCAATCTCGTTGGCGAACGATACTTTGACCGCGTGGAACGCATTGCAGGCGTACTTGATCATCTCGGCGGTTCGCAACGAGACGAGGCACGGCCGTACGCCCAGCCCGTCGTAAATCGACGCTACCCGTTGCACAGCCGCCGGATCGATGCCGCCAACGACGATGAGCGAAGGCTCAATGAAATCTTTAACCGCGGCGCCTTCACGCAGGAACTCGGGATTCGAAACGATGCTAATGCCCGGAAAATCGCGAAAGATGGGCTGGACAACTTCCTCGCAGGTGCCTGGAAAAACCGTGCTCCGGATGGCAACCGTCAGGGGTTTCGAAAGCTGGGTGGAACATGCGGCAATATCGCCGGCGACACGGCGCAATTGCTCCAGGCCGAGGTTGCCGTTCTTCTCCGAGGGCGTTCCGACACAGACCAACGCGACATCGGCGTTGCGGAGCGCGTCGGCTGTGGAAGTAGTCGCGGTGAGCCGTCCCGCCTCAACGTTCTTACGCACCAATGGCTCCAATCCCGGTTCATAGAAAGGAGCCCGTCCAGCAAGAATAGCTTGGACTTTATGATCGTCACGGTCTGCGCCGACGACGTTGTGCCCAATATCGGCGAGGCAGGCAGCGCTCACGCTGCCCACATAGCCCAAGCCGAGGACCGCTACATTCGTAGGAGTGGTCACGCCAAAGTGTCCTATGACTTCAGTATGGCATGCCACTCCCGGCACGCTGAAATAAGCGGTATTTCTCTATTTATTGTCCCCCGACTTGTCGCCAGGAGTGGCCACTTTGCCGTTCGGGAACTCGTCAGGATTCGGTGCGCCGGTGCCAGGCGAACCCAGGAACAGCTTACGTCCATCGGGGAACGTGACATTGCGGGCGTTGGCGCGCATTTCAGAGTGATCGCGGGCCTGGTAGCCGTCGACTACGATATCCGTTCCAACCGGGAACGTGTTCTTATTGGCGCCGCGGCGAAGCAGGGTGTTCGGACTTCCGCCCTCCACCATCCAAACTTCCTTGCTGCCGTCCGCCTTCGTGATCTCGACGTGAATCCAGGTATGCGGATTCACCCATTCGATCTTCACGATCTTGCCCTTCAGCAGGATCGGCCGGTTGGCGTCAAATTCGGATCCAAAGGCGTGGTGAGCCGACGCCGGAAGCGACGCCGTGAACAACGCCACAGCCGTACAAAAAGCCACTGTCAAGAGTCTCGTTCGCATCTCTAACCTCATTGATTGTTCGTCTTCTCGGCCTTCGCCGCTGCCTCGTCCTTGTCCCGCAGCCGCGCGCCCTTCATTATATCCATCAATGCGTAGTTGCCTTCATGGCAAGCGTACTCGTAGATGTGCGCGTCGGTCCCCGGCCAGGTAAACTCGCCGGTCCACGGCTTGGTCCAGGTTTGCGGATCGTCAACCGTGAAACGATACAGAAGCGCGTTGGGGCCGACTCGCGTGAACCGCTCTACAACGTGCATCTTTTCCGTCGATCCGTAGAAGCCCGTTTGGTCGTTGAAGTTCGTCGTATCGACCACCAGCGTGTCGCCCTCCCAGTGTCCCACCGAGTCGCCCAGCCAGAGCCGAATGTTTTGCGGCAGGTGCGGCCGATTCATGTGAATGACGCGGGCGTCATGCACCATTTCGGTGAGGATCAGGACAGTGTCGGGAGTCTGGACGATCTGGTGCAGGTTGTTGTAGAAATAGTCGGGCAGCGACGGAGGCCCTGAAGTCGAGCCGAACCCGAGGATGCATCGCTCACCGAGCGGACGGCGTTCCGGATCGTCATAGGCGCCCGGGGCATGGTCCAAACCGGGGTCGTTACTCTCTGTTTGATCCGAGGTCGGGCGGCCGTAATAGCCCGCGAGCCTCTTGGTTGCGCCGGGCACGAATGGCGGAAGGCGGCCGTTCGGCGGATCGATAATCAAAGACGCGCGTTTCTGCCCATCGACGACGGTTAGCGTTGAGCCTGGGTCGAGCCAGCCGGAGTTGTATCCGCCGACATTACCGTAAGGGCCGGGCGAGCCGTCGCCACCCTTGGGCGGAGCGGTACGGTCGGCTTGGATCGGTGCATCACCCTTCGCTCTCTCGGCCGCAAAGGCCTTCTCGCGCTTCGCCGCTTCTTCAGTGGTGACTACCAACGCGCCAGACGCGCGTTGCAGGGGCGTGATCGTCGCGAGATCGTAGGTACCTTGTAAATCCGGATGACCGTCGGGAGTGCGCGGCGGGCTGTAGGGTTTCGAAGAGACTTTTTGAGTTTGAGCGATGGCCGGAACGGCTGCCCATAGGAATAAGGCCATGGCAGGTAAACCCGCCATGGCCACGATTCGATGCCGCATAAGCACTTCCCTCCTTGTCAGACTGGGAGATGGTGGGGAGCCTGTGCCTTACTTGTCTTGCTTCTCGGTCGGGTTGGCTACTTTTCCGGCCGGGAATTCATCCGGATTCGGCGCACCCGTTCCCGGCGAACCCAGGAACAGCTTACGACCGTCAGGGAACGTCACGTTGCGGGCATTAGCGCGCATTTCCGAGTGATCGCGGGCCTGGTAGCCATCGACCACGATATCCGTTCCAACCGGGAACGTGTTCTTATTGGCGCCGCGGCGAAGCAGGGTGTTCGGGCTTCCGCCCTCCACCATCCAAACTTCCTTGCTGCCGTCCGCCTTCGTGATCTCGACGTGAATCCAGGTATGCGGATTCACCCATTCGATCTTCACGATCTTGCCCTTCAGCAGGATCGGCCGGTTGGCGTCAAATTCAGATCCAAAGGCGTGGTGAGCCGACGCCGGAAGCGACGCCGTGAACAACGCCACGGCGGAGCAAAACGCTATTGTCAAGAGTCTGATTCGCATCTCTAACCTCACTGATTGGTGCTCTTCGCGGCCTTAGCCGCTGCTTCGTCCTGCTCTCTTAGTCGCGCGCCTTTCAGAATATCCATCAGCGCGTAATTGCCTTCGTGGCAGGCATACTCGTAAATGTGCGCGTCAGTCGCGGGCCATGTGAACTCACCGGTCCACGGCTTGGTCCAGGTCTTCGGATCGTCAATGGTGAAACGATACAGAAGCGTCTTTGCGTCCACGCGCGTGAATCGCTCAATCACGTGCAGATCTTCCGACGATCCGTAAAACCGGGTCTTGTCGTTGAAATTCGTGGTGTCGACGACGAGCGTGTCGCCTTCCCAGTGTCCCACCGAATCGCCGAACCACAGCCGGATGTTTGATGGCAGGTGCGGCCTGTTCATGTGAATGACGCGGGCGTCGTGCACCATTTCGGTGAGGATCAGGATGCTGTCGGGAGTCTGCACGATCTGATGCAGATTGTTGTAGAAGTAGTCCGGCAGCGAGGGTGGGCCGGAGGTGGACGCAAACCCGAGGAGGCAGCGCTCACCCAGCGGACGGCGCTCAGGATCATCATAAGCGCCTGGTGTGCGTTCCAGGCCGGGGTCGTTGCTCTCGGTCTGATCGGAGGTCGGGCGTTGACGAGCTGCGAAGCCCCTTTGCCTCGCGCCTGGTGCAGGCGGAGGGAGCCGCCCATCCTGCGGATCGACAATCAGAGACGCCCGCTTCTGCCCGTCGACGATGGTAAAGGCTGAACCCGGATCGAGCCAGCCGGAGTTATATCCGCCGACATTGCCTGCGGCGCCCACCGACCCATCCCCTCCCTTGGGAGGCGCGGTGCGATCCCCACTGATAGGCGCATCGCCCTGTGCCCGCTGCTTGGCGTAAGCTTTTTCGAGCTTGGCGGCTTCCTCGCCGCTCAGGACCAGGGGCGTGCCGGAGGCGCGTTGCATCGGCGTCATCGTCGCCAGATCGTAGGTACCTTGCAGGTCCGGATGCCCGTCGGGCATGCGCGGCAAACTGGACGCCTTAGACGCGGCCTTCTGGGTTTGAGCGGCCGCGGGAACGGCTGCCCACATGAATAGAGCCATTGCAGGCAATCCTGCCAGGGCCACGACTCGGTTTCGCATGTATGATTCCTTTCTTGCGAGTTTACTGGCCGAGCGGATGCTTACGGTACTTGCCATACATCAACTCTTCCACGAACTCTACACACTTAAACTCCAGAAGCTGTGCGTTCTTTTCCTGGCGTTTATAAAGCGGCATGCTGATCTTCCACGGGCGAGTGAAGGTGTTGGGATCTTCAATGGTGGCCTCGTAATGGATCACTTCCGGACTGACACGTGTGTAGCGCTCGACGACGTGCAAAGCGTCGCTATGAAAATTCCCGGCGCGATCGAACCAGGTCGAATCGTTCATACCGGTGACGTCTATCACCAGGGTATCGCCTTCCCAGTGACCGACGGACTGGCCCATCCAGGAATCGACCGGTGCTGGACCCGGATCTTTCATGAATACGTTCCGGACCGCGCCGGCATATTGGTAAGCAATGAAAAACTGCTTCGAGTTTTGAAGAATCTCGAAAGGCTGCGGCATGTAGGTTGCGCGCGGGACGCCGGGGAGATAGCACTTGATCTCGGGGTCGCGCTCCAGCCAATGTTCCTGGTTCTCTTTCTTCTTCGCCAACGCCTCGGGCTTGTACGGAATCTCGCCACCCTCGACCACGCCAAGGCTGGGCGGAACCGAACCAACCGCTCCCAACGCCAACACCGGTGCCGCCGGAACCGGGCCATAGGGTCCCTTACGGAGGGCCATCGCGGACCGGGCGGTATGGCCTTCGAGGTCGTAGTTGGCCTCGTTCATGACCTGCCAAATTCCGTTCAAATCAGGATGACCGTCGATACGCGCGGGCTTATAAGCCTGTGCGGACAACGGGATAGCGGCGGCAGCGAGCAAACTGCCCGCGAGGAAGATTCGTCCCAAGGTTAATTTCGTGACCTGCATCTGGTTAGGCACCCTTTCCGGCTATGATACAGCATCTCAGGGTGAAGCACCACACCTACCTTCCGGACGGTAAACCGCTGGATAACGGTTATCTTCGCTGTCAGCCGCGGCTGTGATGCAGTTGTTCAACCTGCAGCGGGTTGTCAACCCGGCTCTTTCTATCTATGGGAATGGTGGCGCAGGGGGGGCGCGCGCTCTCCAAATAGCAAAACTCCTACAGTAGAATATCTACCATGGGCATGCGCTGGTGGCGCCGACCTCACGATCGGGACCTGGATCACGAGCTTCGAACCCACCTAGAATTGGAAACAGAGGAGCAGGAATCCGCAGGCCTGACTCCCGACGCCGCCCGTTACGCAGCGCAACGCGCCTTCGGCAACACAACCTTAATTCAGGAGGTGACGCGCGAAATGTGGCGATGGCTTTCCTGGGATCGCTTCAGGCAGGATCTGACCTATTCCTTCCGTACGCTTCGCAGATCGCCCGGATTCACGGCGGCGGCGGTTCTGTCACTGGGCCTTTGCATCGGTGCAAACACTGCGATCTTCAGTCTTCTGAATGCGGTTCTCATCCGCAACTTGCCGGTTCGGGACCCGCAGCAGGTCGTTCAACTCACGTATACCTATCCGAAAGGCGGCCACACTGCCTGGAACAGTTCCTTCGCCTATCCACAACTCGAGGCCTTCCAGGCGCACTCCAAAACGCTCTCGGGTATTTTCGGCCGGACAAGAATTGGACGTTTGAATCTCGCCTTTCGCGGCGTTTCCGGCCTGGCGGGCGGCGAAGCATACACTGCGAACTTCTTTTCAGTACTCGGCCTTACTCCGGAACGCGGCCGTTTCTTCTCAGCGGACGAGGACAAACCGGGCGCATCCGTAGTCGTCCTGAGCGACCGGTATTGGCGCAGCCGTTTCGGAGCGGATCCTGCTATTGTTGGCGCAACCGTGGCGATCGACCAGGTCCCCTTCACCGTGATCGGAGTCACACCTCCCCAGTTTTCGGGAATCTACGTCGGAAGCGACACTGACGTCTGGCTTCCCATGCATGCCCTGGACCGCCTGAGACCCGATCCCAAGCGGTGGACGGCCACGTTCACGAGTTGGATTCTCATAGCGGGGCGTCTCCGTCCTGACGTTACAACCAGCCAGGCGCAAGCCGAACTCGACGTAATCCACCGGCAGGTTCTCGTGGAGGAACTTGCCACTTCCGAGGTACGGGGCTGGCATAACATCCAAAGTCTGGTGCGCGAGAGCCACCTGGTTCTCCGATCGGCCGCGACCGGCACGGTCAGTGGTGTGCAAGAAGAGTACGCCTTGCCGCTGAAGCTGCTGATGTGCGTTGCCGGGATCGTATTGATTGTGGCGTGTGCGAACATTGCCAACCTGCTGCTGGCCCGAGCCTCGAACCGGCGTCGCGAGATTGCCGTTCGGCTGGCGCTCGGCGCGGGTCGTGCCCGCATCGTGAGGCAGCTCATGACAGAGACCGCGATCGTCGCGGTGACCGGCGGCATGCTGGCATTGGCTCTGGCGCGCTGGGGCAGCGGCGCACTCGTCCGAATGATCTCGACTGGAGAGACCCCCATTCCCCTGAATATCCATCCGGACTGGAGAATCTTCGGCTTCACAACGGGTGTATCGCTGATCGCTGGAATCCTGTTCGGAGTAGCGCCCGCACTCCGCGGGACGCGGCTCGATCCGGCCGCAAACCTCAAGGAGGGGTCGCGGAATGCGGGACGGTCCTCCCGCGCGCTCGATCGATTCCTGGTGGTCCTACAAGTCGGGTTCTCGGTCGTTCTGATTATGAGCGCGGGGCTCTTCGTGCGGACGGTCCAGAAACTGTGGAGGGTCAACGTGGGCTACGAGCGCGGCAACGTCCTGATGTTTTCAGTTGACACTAAGCTCGGCGGTTACCCCGATCAGCGTGCGGGCATGGTCTATCGTGAGGTTCTCGACCGTCTCCGAACGCTGCCGGATGTACAGTCGGCCAGTGCGTCGATTGTTCGACCTGTGGACGATAACTTCGATCTCGTAGACCGGGTCGATTACATCGATGGCCAACGCGTGCCGGAGGGCAGCGAGATCCATGTCTCCTGGAACTCGGTCAGCCCGGGTTATTTCTCTACGGTTTCGACGCCTATCGTGCAGGGTCGTGATTTCGAATGGCGCGACACGGAGAACGCTCCGAAGGTTGTGATTGTCAGTGAGACACTCGCGAAGTTCGCGTTCCCCCGGCAAAATCCGCTCGGACACAAGTTGGGCGACTCTGCCACCATCGTGGGGGTCGCCAAGGACACGCGCTATCACGGGCCGAGAGAAGCAATCAGCCCTGTCTTGTACTATCCGCTGTTCCAGCATGGGCATGAGCAGGAATACCACTGGGGATTTGTTTCCTACGAGCTGCGCTATCGCCTCGGGGCTGGTCTGCTCGCGCAAGCACGGCGCGAGGTGGCCGCGGTGGATCGCAACCTGCCCATCTTCCGCGCGAAGACACTGCAGGTGCAGGCGGAAGAATCGCTGCTTCGGGAACGGCTGCTTGCGACGCTTTCCGGCTTTTTCGGTGGGCTGGCGTTGTTGCTTTCCTGCATCGGTCTTTACGGGTTGATGGCGTTTACCGTCGCCGTCCGGACAGCGGAGATCGGCATACGGGTGGCCCTGGGGTCGGGTCGCGCGAACATCCTTTGGCTGGTGCTGCGCGAGACGGCCGGTCTTGTCGTTTTGGGCGTACTCGCTGGAATGCCGTTTGCGATGTGGGCAGCACGATACGCAAAATCGCTGTTGTTCGGCGTCACCGCGAGTGATCCGCTGACTGCCATTGCAACGGCTGCGATTTTGATGACGGTGGCATTGGTTGCGGGATACGTTCCGGCGCGGCGCGCGCTGCGCGTGGATCCCATGGTGGCGCTACGTTGCGAGTAGCGGCGCATTTCGTGCTTTACTTCTTACGTGAGCCTCATTGAGCAGATTCAGAACGCCCGTGTGTTCGATCTCGGTCAGCCTTACTTCATCGGGATGCCTCACTACCCGACGCATCCGCCATTCCTGTTTGGTTTGACGAAAAAGCACGGCGATTTGGTGGGTGAGGGCGGGGTCAGTTCGGCGGCCGACTCCATGGCTCTGGGGACGCATGTGGGGACTCACATTGATGCCTTGTGCCATTTTTCCTGCGGCGGTAAATTGCACGGTGGAACGGAAGTCGCGCCGGAGCAGGATTACGGGGGTGGACTGAAGAAGTTCTCGATCGATACCGTGGCGCCCATCTTCCGACGAGGCGTCTTCCTCGACATCGCGGGGCTGGAAGGAGTGGATGCCCTCCCCGCCGATTTCGCCATCACTCCCGCGCATCTCGAACGTGCGCAGGAAGCGCAATCGGTTGAGGTCCGAAAGGGTGATGTCGTGCTGTTGCGTACCGGTTGGGGATCCTTTTGGTCTGATGCGGCGCGCTATATCACGGGAGGACACGGCGCCAATCCGACCGGTCCAGGGCCGGAACTTGACGCGGCGCAGTGGCTGAGTGCTCGCGGTGTCTTCGCGGCCGGGTCGGACACGATTGCTTTCGAACGCGTTCCCTCCGGGATGCCGGTTCATGTCCATCTGTTGGTGGAGAGCGGCATACATATCATCGAAGCGCTCAACTTGGAGCAACTGGCGAAGGAACGCATCTACGAGTTCGGCTTCGTAGCAATTCCGATGAAGATTCGCGGAGCGACGGGGTCGCCGATCCGCCCGTTAGCGCTTGTGGAGAGTTAAACCGGTCCAGGTTCTGCCGCCTTCGGCGGCCTTAGGACAAGCTGAAGCTTGCGTTACTCCTGCCGCAGCACCACGACTGGATTGACCCGCGTCGAACGCCGCGCCGGAAGGTAGCATGCGAGGAAGGAGACCGCCGCGAGCAACAGAGGTGCGCCGACCAGCACCACCGGGTCGGAACTGCTGGTGCTGGTCACCGTTCCCACGCTGGCATTCATCGACGCGAGAAACCGCGTGCCCGACCATGCGCCCGCCATCCCCACAACGGTTCCCGCAGTCACGAGCGACAGGCCTTCCTTCATCACCAGGGAGAGCACTTGCCGGGTCCTTGCCCCGAGCGCCATGCGAATGCCGATTTCACGGCTGCGCTGCACCACGGAATACGCGGTGACTCCCGCGATTCCGACGCATGCGAGCACGACTCCGAAAATTCCAATCAGGGCATACGTCCAGGCCGCCGACCGCAGCGGCGACATGAATTGATTGATTTGCTCAGCCATGCTTCGGCCGTTGAATGGGGTGACGCGATCGTCAATGGCGGCAATCTCGCGATGCACCACGCTCAAAACGTCGGCGCCGGGAGCGCCACGCAGGAGCAGCGTGATTCCTTGAAGCGGGGGATGGCTGTAGTCGTATGGGTGCAGCGGAAAATAGACTGCCGGCAACGGTTTTCCAACCGTCAATCCATTGGCTACGTCGACCGCTACGCCCACCACCTGAAACGTCTGGCCACCCTCGCGCACCGTCGGACGATGATCGAACGAACCCGGTATCACCTTCGACGGGGTGGCTTCACCGTTCCGAATCTCGATTGGCCGTCCAACAGGATCCGCAGCCCCCCACAATGCTGTCGCCAGGGTTTCGCTCACAACGACGGCGGTCGAGTTCGGCATTTCGTCTTCCGCGTGAAAACCGCGGCCAATGGAAACACGGATGCCTGCGGTTTCGAAGTAGCCTTTCCCCACGACATTCTTGTTTGCGGAAACGGTCAGATTTCCACCCGCCGGATCGGAGGTCAGCATCCTCGCGCCGGCCATCGAAACGGGGAGCGTCTCCGTCAGACTCGCGGACGTTACCGCCGGAAGCGCCCTCACGCGATTCAGAACTCTGTCGAAGAACACCGAGGCATGCGCGCTGTCATAGCCGTCGCGCGCCGGGTCGAGAGCGATCGAGTAGAGCCGTTCGGAATTGAAACCTGCCTGGACTCCAAGCGTGGTTTGAATGCCCAGCGACAGGACTCCGAGGAGGACCAGTAACGTCAACGAGCCGGCGACCTGAGACACAATCAACAGGTTTCGAAGGCTGAGTCGACGCCGCGCGGCCATAAAATCTGTGTCCCCCTTTTTCAACGCGTCCACGACATCCGCTTTCGTGGCCTGAAGAGCAGGCGCCAGTCCGAACACGACGCCAGTAACCAGGCAAAGAACGGCGGTGAGCAGCAGAACATGACCATCAGGACGGAAATCGTACGCCACAGGCATCGGAAACGGCATTCTGACTTGCGAGCTGATGGTCATCAGCCAGCTTGAGCCGGCATACCCAAGAACTCCCGCAAGCACGGCGAGAACCGTGCTCTCGGTCAGCAATTGGCGTATGAGTCGAATGCGGCTCGCTCCCAGAGAGAGCCGGATCGCGATCTCTTTCCGCCGCCGTGCGGCCCGCGCCAGCATCATGTTCGCGATATTCGCGCACGCGATCGCCATGATGAGAACAGCCATGATCGCCAGGAATGAAGTGAAGAAGGGGAGGTCCTGTTTACGAAGCGGCAGCATCCTCCCGCCTTCGACGAGCAGCACGCGACGGTGACGCCGCACTGGATCCATGCGAACCTGCTCCGCTTCCAACTGGCTGGCCACAGTATCTAAAGCCGCTTCGGCGGCGGCGGTGCCGACTCCAGGCCGTAATCGGCCGACCACAAAAAACATGGACAGATCGTTGCGTTCGAGGCCATTGTCTGCCAGTTCGGGTGTGACCTTGCTGCCGGTTGAGACATGCATCCAGAGATCGGCCGGGAATAGCAGCGGGGAGGCGCCAAGGAATTCTTTGGGGGCGACGCCAATGATGGTGCAGGCATGGCCGTTCACCCGTAGGATCTTGCCAATGGCCGAAGAATCGTGGCTCAGGCGGTCGTGCCAGAAACGATAACTCACAACGATCTGCGGCATCGGGTCGCCTGCCTCATTGGCGGCGTCGAAGAGCGATCCCAATGCGGGATGCACGCCCAGCGTCGAAAAGTAGGTGGACGAGACCAGGTGCCCCCATGTCCGATCCGTGCTTCCCCCACCGATGGAGAGCGCGAACGGCACAGGCGCGGCATACGCCATGGTTGCTGAGAAGATTCCCGTCTGTCCGCGAAACCGCTTGTAAGCCGGATATGAAACGGGCAATTCCAAAACGACCAGTTCTCGTGGACTCCGAACTGCCGGCAGGTCACGGAGCGCAATTCCATTCATCTCGCTAAAGGCGCATGTGGCGACGCATATGCCAAGGGTCAGGGAGATGAGCGCAACCAGGCTGAACCCCGGCGAGGAAACCAGCGACCGCACGCCGTAATGCACGTCCTGTTGCAACTCCGAAAGGTGTTCCAGCGGGACGCGTACCGCGAAGTCGAGCAACAGCCGCAGTAGGCCCCAGTATCCGTGGTGTTTCCAGACGTCCTCGACGCTTTCCTCCGTGGCTCCGAGTATTTCGTCGCCGTAGACGTTTTTGAATTCGTGGGGATAGGCTCGTGCGATGGCGCGATAGACACGGAGGCCGAATGCAACGGGCCGCAGGTCAGGCATCGGCCTTCCGCTCCCGCAAGCCACGCTTGGAATGGGCCGCTTTCACGAGGTCTTCCAGCCGGGAACATTCGGCCTCCAGGACACGGCGTCCGAGCGCGGTCAGCCGGTAGTAGCGGCGTCTCGAATCGTCGAGCTCCGGCGCCGGCCGGCTATCAGACGACTCGATCAGATCTTCTTCGGTCAAACGTTTGATGGTGCCGTACAGTGTTGGCGGCCACAGGCGAACTTTGCCGCCGGTGCGCTCGAGCACGTCCTGCATGATTCCGTAGCCATGCTGCGGTTGATCGGAGAGAGAAAGGAGCACGTGAAACCAGTGCGGTTTTAGCGGAAGGAACTCCTCGGCGGCACGTTTATGAGGCATGTGGTTCTATTGAGAATATATACTCAACAGTACCGATAGTCAATTGATGACGACAAACAGTTTCACGGCTCGTTCACGCGCGCTCCATCGAGGGCGGGAGCACGTTCATACAATCCCGCCGCTTCCTCGTGATGGCCCGCTTTGGCGCTCTCGCAAGCCTCTCGCGACAGCCTTTCGGCGTCGGATTCCGGGCTCATAAAATAAGGCCTTCCGTTTACCTCACCAGCCTGCCATCGCGAATCTTGATCCTGTCGTCTTTCTTGGCCTCGATTTTGCTTCCCGGAATCGCAAACGAGCAAAACGAAGCCCCGCATAGGCCGTACATCGTCGTCTTGGCTTTGATCGTGTAATTCGAGATGCTGAGCTTCCCTTCGCTCTGTACCCGGAGTTTGTACGTCCGGCGATCCTCGTTCACCACGTCCGTCGCCAGGGCCGACCCAATGGTCGACAGAATCAGGCCTCCGACTATGATCGTCTTCTTCATGTGTACTCACTGCCTCCTGATGGGGAAAGCGTGGTACGAGCGAAGAATTAGCAAAGGATTTTGGAATGTCCGATCCGCGGGCGGATGCCGTCTCACCTGGCGCAATGCTGGTTGAGAAACCGGAAGACGTCGTCGGCCCAGACGGATGCACCGAAATACCCGAGCGTGTGGCCGTCCATTGTGGACTTGCCAAACGGCGGATAAATCTTAACCTCGTATGTCTTGTTCGCTTGTTTCATTACTTCCGACAGAACCCTGCTCGGCGAGAGGTTGAAGTCGTTTGCAGCCTGGAAAAAGAAAATGGGCGTATTTGCATTTTGAACCGCACGAGTCATACGCGATTGCAGTTCCGGTGCCAGTTTCCAACTTTGAGCGCCTGCTGCCGACGCTACCGCGGCACAGTAATTCCCTTTTTCAGCGCCAAGCACGGACTCGATGCCCCCAAAGGAGTTCCCGGCCACTGCAACACGATTCGTCTCCACGAAGGACTGCTTTCGTAGCCATGCCAGCGCCGACAATTGATCCTGCAAATGGTCGGTCTCGAGCAGGCGGACCATCGTCGCGACGCCCGCCGGCATACCTCCACTCTTCTCCGCCCGATCGATTTCATCGCCGATGTAGGGGCCTGCCGAGGCGCTCAAACCCTGACCGCGGCGGTAAGGCCCGAGGAATACCCATCCATGGCTCGCAAATACGGGTCCGAGGACATCGAATGCCTCCTTGCTGATCATGCCCTTGGCACTTCCGTGGTTATAAACGACAGCGGGGAACGGCCCTTTCCCTTCGGGCTTGTACAACACTGCGTGCAGTGTGACCGTCCCGCTCGGAAACGTCACAATGTCGGAGGCAGAGAGTCCCGCGTGCGCGAGGAACAACCAGAGGACCACTAAGAACCGGCGTTTTGGCATTCTTGACCGACTGTACCTCACACGATCTGTTTAAACACACGGCGCGATTCGGTGATCCGGCCGCCGGGCGTATGATTCCAGAAAACCACAGGAGATACAACGGTAGCTCAGGACCGGGTACCTGGCTTTCTCTGAGATCTTCATCCCCACCCACTGGCTTTGCTCATGAACGCCTTCCATCCAATAAATGTCGGCATATAAACGGTCGCACACGAATCCGATTTCCATGCGGCCCTGACACTTCGGACATTCCAGTTCGCTTGGGCTTTCCATCTCGTCAGATGCCGCCTATGTTTTGGAATTCGCCGTGGCCGTCGCACTTGCCTTCAGGAACTCGTCCACATTGTTTTTGTCAATCAAAGTCGTGCCCGTATCGACAAAGACCGGCAGCGTCGAAAACGAATTGACGCCGCCAGCAGGCGCCGCGAGTTTACTGTGGTGCGCGTCATCGAGCATCTTGAGCCCGAAGTATGCCATCGTATAGGGCTTCTGCGCGATGGTCGCGGCAATGACACCCTTCTGAATCCAATCGAGCGTGTCCTTGTCGGTATCCATGGCGACCACGGTTTTCCCGGTGATGTGTTTGCGGTTGAGCACGTCTGCGACTTCCTTGCAGGCAATGGCTTCGAGACACACGAAACCATCCGCCTTCACTTTGTCCTTCTCGACCATCGCTTCCGTCGAGTCGAAGGCCACGCGGGGATCGCCTTTAATGTCGATAATCTGCGCGATGTGTATGCCCGGGCTTTCGGCAAACGCATCGCGATATCCATGCAGGCGTTCTTCGAGATTCAGTTGTCCTGGCATGGTGTAGACGACAACTTCGCCCTTCTTTCCAAGAAGCTTCGCCACAAGATGGCCACCCGCAAATCCTGCTTGATAGTTATTGGTTCCGATGAAGAACAGGCGCTTGCTCGCGGGCGCGTCCGAATCGATTGCAATCACCGGCACTCCCTGCCCGGCGGCCGCGTCGATATCGGGCCGCAGGAGATTCGCATCGGCGGCCGAAACGAGAATCCCCGCCGGTTTCTTGCCGAGAACATTTTGAAATGCAGCATGTTCCGCGGCCGGATCGTAGCCGTCCGGACCTGCAACCTCAGCAAGCACACCGACATCCTTCGCGGCGCGCGCCAAGCCGGCTGCCGACGTCTGCCAGTAGGGGACATTTACATTAACGGTTACCAGGTAGTATTTCTCGTTTGGATCATGCCTGGAACCGCTACAAGAGGCAAGTGTGCAGGCGCACACACCTAGGGCCAGCAGGTACCGTAGTTTCATGAGTTCGCTCCTCGCACGCAAGAATTATATTGCGAGGAGCGAGTTAATAAAAAAACGTGGCAATCGCCAGCCTTCTACATCCGCTGCACCTGGCGCTGAAAATCCTTCATGCGATCGGCTGTGTTGCCGATTGCATCCGCGACTTTTTGCTTCTGACTGCTCACGCTCTGCATGCCGCGGTCCAGGAGGTCCGAAGCGTTGTCCTTCAGTTGCTGACCTTGTTTCACCAGGTAGTCGGTGCCCTGGTTAGCCTTGTCGGCGATATACTTGCGTGATTCCGGCCCGGATTTTGGAGCAAACAAAATGCCAACCGTTACGCCAATTCCAAAACCAAGAAGAAAGTTGCCCATGACTGTTCCCCGATCCACAAAGTTGTCCTCCGCCCTTGGGTAGCACTTCACCGACCAAGAGCCGAAATCAACACCTTAGCCGGGTTCGACGTGCCGCAGCATGCATTTTCTTCCTGGTATACCGGCACTATACTGGGTTCGGAGTTATGCATCGACAAATTGTTGCCGCCGCCATGCTCTGCGGCTTTCTTTCCACGACGACTCAGGCCGCAGCCTTGCGAGCCGGGATCGCGAAGGTTGATATCACGCCCGCCACGCATGAAATTATGTGGGGGTTTGAGGACCGCCTGACGCCCGCGTCCAGCACGCTCGATCCACTATTTGCCCGCGTCCTAGTGCTCGAAAGCGGGGAACGCCGGCTCGCTATCGTAACCCTCGATTTGGGGCGTGCCTTTGGGCCGGCATCGATGGAGGCTCTCAAGGAATCCGCCCGCCGCACCAGCGGGATCTCGTGCTTGCTGGCGGCTGCCTCGCACACCCACAGCGCTCCCGTGATCCGCGATGAGAACAAGAATGGCCCGCCCGAGTGGGAGGGCGCCGCGCTGGAGAAGATTGAGCGCGCCATTCAGGATGCCGCTTCCCATCTCGCGCCCGCTCGCATCGGCGTTGGAACGGGAAGCGTCGCGGTGGGGCACAACCGCCTGCGCGTCGAGCCGGACGGTTCCGTCGCATGGTTTGAACGCAATCCCGACCGTAAGCCAACCCGGCCTGTCGATCCCACGGTTACGGTCATTCGCGTCGACTCAATTGACGGCGCGCCGATGGCAATCCTCGTGAACTACGCCTGCCACCCGGTGGTCCTGGGCTCCGACAACCAGCAATACTCCGCCGATTTCCCGGCTGCCATGGCTCGGGTAATCGAACAGGAGGTTCCGGGCAAACCCACCGCCTTTTTCGTCCAGGGAGCGCCAGGCGATATCAATCCGTACTATGCGGTAACGAAGATTCAGGAGGGCGCCGTGAAGTGGCGCGATTGGACGGGCGAACAACTCGGCCATGAAGCCGCGCGGGTCGCCAAGAGTATCCGGACAGAGTCGAATCCGAATTCTACGCTCGACACTTCCGAACAATTGATGACGTTCCAGCTTCGTTGGGACCGGGAGAAGTTCAAGGCGGCCCTGCTGAAGTTCCTGGGACCCCAGGGGATCGAATTGTACGGCGCCCCCATCTCGCCTGAATTTCAGGTTCCCACCGCGGCCGTGCTCATCAACAAGCGCATCGCCATAGCTACGTTTCCTGGCGAACCGTTCGTCGATTTTCAGATCAACTGGCGCGAGCGGTGCCCGGTGTCGACCTGCATTGTCATGGGCTATACAAACGGCTACAACGGCTATTTCCCGACCATTCTTGCCGCGTCGCGCAATGGCTATGGCGCCGCCAGCGCCAGCACCTGGCTGGAGGTCGGCGCCGGCGAGCGTATCCTGAACCACGCCGCCATCAAAGTCTACGACATGCTCGGCCGCTTTTCCGATCTCCCGGACGACCTGAAACGCGACGTCTATAAGTAACGAGTGTCACAATAAAACTGAGAACTCATGAAAGCGCTCGTTAAAAGCAGGCGGGAGCCAGGGCTCTGGCTCGAGGACGTTCCAGAGCCAACCATCGGCATTAATGACGTGCTCATCAAGGTGCGCCGAACGGGCATCTGCGGCACGGATTTGCACATTTATAACTGGGATGAGTGGGCGCAGCGCACCATCCCGGTCCCGATGCATATCGGTCATGAATTCGTGGGTGAAATCGTCGAAGTTGGCGCAAATGTCAACGATTTTCATCCCGGTGACATTGTTTCGGGCGAAGGTCACGTGGTGTGCGGACGCTGCCGCAATTGCCTGGCCGGTCGCCGCCATCTCTGCGCGCATACGATGGGCGTCGGCGTGAACCGGCCCGGCGCCTTCGCCGAGTACATTGCGCTCCCGATGCAGAATATCTGGCGTCACAAGGACAATGTCGATCTCGACGTGGCCGCCATCTACGATCCCTTTGGAAATGCCGTCCACACGGCATTGTCATTCCCGGTGCTGGGCGAAGACGTGCTGATCACGGGCGCGGGGCCGATTGGAATCATGGCCGCCGGTGTGGCGCTGCATGCGGGCGCGCGTTACGTGGTCATCACGGATGTCAACCCTTATCGGCTCGAACTGGCGCGGAAAATGGGCGTTACGCTCGCTGTTAATACCAGCGAAACACCTCTGCCCGAGGTTCAGAAGAAGCTGGCCATGCAGGAAGGCTTCGACGTCGGCCTGGAGATGTCCGGCATCGGCGCCGCGTTCCGGGAGATGCTTGCCAACATGAGCCACGGCGCAAGGATCGCCATGCTTGGGATTCCGTCGAAAGAGATGGCGATCGACTGGAACACTGTCGTGTTCAACATGCTCACCATCAAAGGAATCTACGGACGCGAGATGTACGAAACCTGGTACAAGATGGCGGTCATGCTGGAGTCGGGTCTCGACATTCGGCCGGTGATCACGCATCGCTTCGCCTATCACGATTTCGAGCAGGGGTTTGCCGTGATGAGGACGGCGTGCTCGGGCAAAGTGATCCTGAACTGGAGCTGAGATAACGCCCGGCTGCTACCTGAATGAAATCAGCGGTGACGAGCCTTCAGGCTGCGTTACCGCTGAATTCCTGCTACACCCTTCCACAGTCTTTACCTTTTCAGAAACAGCGAGACTGCCATCACAACCCCGATAGCCACGACGATCCGACGCACGGCAACTGGACCAATGCGGCGTGCCACGCCTGCGCATAAATAGCCGCCTGCAATGGCGCCAACCGCCATGACCAGGACAAACGGCCACGAAACCATATGCATCCACATGAAATAGAGCGCCGCGATGCCGTTAATGGCCAACGCAAAGAAATTCTTCAGCGCATTCATCTCGTAGATATCGGTGAGTCCGAGGATTCCCAGGGCTGCCAGCATCAGGATGCCAATGCCAGCGCCAAAGTAGCCCCCATACACGCCCACGGCGAATTGAAACGCCGTCGCGCCAACCAGCCCCATGGTTCGCGTCGTTTTCAAACGCCCCTGGACCATGAACAGCAACGTTGCGAACAGGATCAGGAACGGAACGAGACGGTCGAACACGTCAGGAGGCGTCCAGCGCAGCAATAACGCACCGGCCAGGCCACCCAACGCACTCGGAATCACAAGCGCAAGCATGCGTGGTTTAGCGCGGCGAAGTTCCCGCCAGTAGCCCCAAACCCCACCGAGCGACCCTGGCCACACCATCGCTGTATTCGTGGCGTTTGCCGTCACGGAAGGCAGGCCCAGCCAGATGAGCGTGGGGAAGGTCAGCACTGTGCCGCCTCCCGCGACCGAGTTCACAGCCCCGGCGACAAACGCCGCGCCGAAGGCAATCACCGCTTGAGAGGAGTTCAAGAATGGAAACGATCGGCCGCTCCACCCGCGGGCGGCGCAGGTTCGGGGCTTTCGATATCGAGGTTAACGACAATCGGTTCCTGGCCGCTGCGGACCACGACTGCCTCCACCGGCTCGTCGGGCCGCGCATTCATCTCCTGGTGCGGTACGTAGGGCGGAACATAGATGAAGTCGCCCGGTCCCGCCTCTTCGACATTCTCCAATTGATTGCCCCAGCGGAAGCGCGCCCTTCCGCGGACGATGTACAGGACGGTTTCCAATTCGCCATGGTGGTGAGCGCCGGTCCGCGCCGCAGGCTCCACAATTACAGTCCCCGCCCATAACTTGCTGGCTCCGGTTCGCGCATGCGTGATTGCCGCGGCCCGAGTCATACCGGTCGTCTGGGGCGTGTTGCAGTCGAGCTCACCCGCGCGAACGATTCGGATTCCAGATTCTTTCCAGTCCGGCATACTATTCCGACGCCCGCGGCTGCGGGTGATCCAAAAACCCTCGCACCGCTTTGTAGAAATCCTGAGGCTGTTCGATCCAGCCGAAGTGCCCACACCGATTCAGCCATGTAATCTCGGAGTTCTTCAGGACAGAATGAATCTCGTAGGCGTTTGAGTCGCCGATGGGATCCTGATGTCCCTGGAGAATCAGGACTGGCCGATCGAAACTTCGCAACGCATTCCGGACATTGTAGTGCTGGCTGGCATCGAGCATAAGCAGGTTAAATGCCTGCTGATGAAACGAGCCGGCCGGCGTCTCGCGAGCGAACTTCAGCCCGGTGTCGCGGTCGTAGAAATAAGCCGGCGTCCGGGCAGTCATGATCGCCAGCCCGGCCTCATCGGGACTCGCGCTCCTGCCCATCGCCATCGCCTTATCCACCGCGTCCTTGTCCTGCGGCCACAGCCGCATGTTGATGTTGTCGCCGAAGACACGCTGGTACTTCAGGTCCATTCCGCCGGGGCCGGCCAGGATCATGGCGTCAACGTGATCGGGATGCGCCGCCGCATAAGCCATGGCGAGCATTCCGCCCCAGGAATGACCCAGAATCAACAGCCGATCCTGTTGCAGGGCCTGCCGCAACGCTTCAAGATCCTCAACGGCGTTCTGGACCGACATCTGGCTGGCAGGCATCTTGTCGGATCGCGATCGGCCGGTGCCCCGCTGCTCAAACAAAACACACTCAAACGACCGCCCCAACTCTTGCGCCACTGGCAACATGTAGTCGACATCGATGCCGGGGCCGCCGCTGAGAAGCACGAGGAGCCTGCCGGAACCAATGGTCCTGTAGTGCAAGTCCAGCCCGTCGCGATGGACGATGCCATCCCGCGCCGTGGCCTGCCCCACCACCAAGCCGGCCGCGAGCGTGGAAACGATCAGCAGCAAACGCATCACAGCTAGTTTAGCCGTAACTTTCCACGGCTCGCCAGCGAAGTCGATAATGGAGACATTGTCTCCCAACCTGCAGCGAGGTCCGATCCTTGAGGCACTCATGGTGCGATATCAACAGGCAGATTTGGAGGCGGCGAATGCGCTCATCGACCAGGTCAGCCCCATGCTGCACCGTTTCTTCATGTCGCAAGCCGTGAGCCGCGCACATGCGGACGACCTGCTGCAGGACACCTGGCTGCGCATCCACGAGGCACGCCATACCTATCGCGCCGGCGAGCCGGTCTTGCCGTGGTTTTATGCCATTGCGCGTCATGTCCGGGTTGACGATTACCGCAAGACACGGCGCCGCCAGAACCGTGAGCAGGCGGTAGAGGTCCTGCCGGAACCCGAGGCTCGCCCGCCGAAGACGGAACGCGGTCCAGACCTGGATGCGCTGCTATCGTCACTTCCCGAGAGCCAACGCGAGGTCATCGCCATGCTCAAGATCTCGGGAATGTCGCTCGAGGAGGTGGCCACCGCCACCAGATCGAGCGTTGGATCGGTGAAGCAGAAAGCGCATCGGGCCTATGAAAAGCTGCGCGCTATGCTGGGAAAGTAAGTCATGACGCCACGGGATATTGACGAGGTTTTCGCGCGGGCAGCGGCGTCGGAGCATCGCGTAGACCCCGCGGTGCTGCAGCGGATTCGCGGTCCGCTGCAATCGTCCTTCGCGCCTGTAAAGCCCTTGGCGCGCCCCTCGGTCTACATTGCCGGCTTCCTGGGGGCCTTCGCTTTGATCGCGGTGTCGCTCGCGGGTGTGTTGGGTTTGGCAGGTTTTCACGCACTCACCACTACCGACCGCGTCGTCATTTTCGCCTTGCTTGGCGTGTCGGCATGGGCCTCAGCATCAGCCATTGCCGGCGAAATGACGCCCCAAGGCCGGCGCACGATCGGCGGCTGGACGCTCGCGATCACCGCCCTCGCGCTGATCGCGGTATTTGGCGTCCTGTTCCGAAATACCGGTTTTCAAGGCTTCGTTCTACAAGGAATTCCGTGCTTGCGAGCCGGCCTCGTGACGGCGATTCCGGAGGCCCTCCTAGTGTTCCTGATCGCACGCCGCGGCTTTTCGAGGAGCCCGGTTGCCATCGGGACGCTGGCCGGGCTGACCGGCGTGACAATGCTCGAGCTGCACTGTCCCAACCTGAACATGAGCCACGTGATGGTGTGGCATGTCGGCGTTCTGGTCGTCGCCGGGGTCGCGGGATGGCTGATTAAACGGCTTTAGGCTTAGCTTTCACCGGAAAAGGACAGACGAACCCGCCTGTCCCACCTTTTCCCACCCGAGAGTCTCCGTTAGTTGCGTTGCGGCTGTGCTGCTTTGCAGTGCAGGCGGTTCGCCAGCCTGCCCGCAAGCTGTGGTTATACTAAAACCCATGGTCTACAAAGGCGCGGCCTCCCTTGCGCTCCTGTTTTTCCTGCTCCCGGTCGGAGCGCAGACCAAGGTCGACGCCGGACACCAGCTCTACAGAACGCACTGTTTTGTATGCCACGGCGAAGTGGGGGAATCCGTTCCGGGCGTCAGCTTTCGATCAGGGACGTTTCGCCGCGCATCGACCGACGACGAAATCGCGCGACTCATTCTGAACGGTGTTCCCGGTACGGGCATGCCGCCGACAAACCTGACCCTCGACGACCGCCGCAACCTGGTAGCTTACCTTCGCTCCATGCACACGGCCGGCGAAGTGGCCAAAGGCACGGGCGACGCGGCGCGCGGATTGGCCATCTTGCAAGGCAAGGGCGGATGCCTGCACTGCCATCGGGTCGACGAGAAAGGCTCGCGTGTCGGTCCGGACTTGAGCGAAATCGGATTGTTGCGCGATGCCGACTACCTGGAAAAATCGCTGATCGACCCCGACAGTGCCATCGCACCGGCTAATCGTTTTGTGCGCGCCGTCACGAAACAGGGGACCACCATTAACGGCCGGCGTCTTAACGAAGACACCCACACGATTCAATTGATCGACAGCGACGAGCACCTGGTGTCGCTGGACAAATCCGATCTTCGCCAGCTTACGCTCATCAAACAGTCGCCGATGCCGTCCTATCGCGAGAAGTTGAGCCCATCGGAAATCGCTGACGTGGTCAGCTATCTGCTGTCCCTGAAAGGAACGCAATGAAGACTAGCGCGTTGCTTCTGTTCCCCGCCCTGCTCTCTGCCCAGGTGTCGTTCGACCGGCTGTTGCACACCGATCGCGAACCGAATAACTGGCTGACCTATTCCGGCAGCCTTGCGGGCCAGCGCTACAGTCTGCTCGATAAAATCACGCCGCAGAACGTCGCCAATCTGGAGTTGAAGTGGGTGTTCCAGGCGCGATCGCTGGAGAAGTTCGAAGCGACACCGTTGGTCGTAGACGGTGTGATGTACGTAACCGAAGCACCCAATCACGTGTTCGCCCTGGACGCCAAAACCGGGCGAATCTTCTGGGATTACGATTACCATCCGTCGAAGGATGCGCGCGTGTGCTGCGGGTCCGTCAATCGTGGACTGGCGATTCTTGGCGGCACTTTGTACATGGGCACCATCGACGGCCGGCTTATCGCCATTGATTCCGCCAGCGGCCGTCCGGTTTGGAATATCGAGGTCGGTGATCCCAAGCTCGGGTACTCCATCACGCATGCGCCGCTGGTTGTGAAAGACAAGGTGATGGTCGGGGTAGCAGGGGGAGAATACGGCATCCGCGGATTCATCGCCGCCTACGACGCGAAGACCGGCAAGGAAGCCTGGAAGTTTTACACCGTGGCCGGCCCCGACGATCCTGGCGGGAAAACCTGGGAGGGCGATTCCTGGAAGAACGGCGGTTCGCCAGCATGGCTCACCGGCTCTTACGATCCGAGTCTTAACCTGGTTTACTGGGGCACGGGCAATCCCGGGCCGGATTGGAACGGCGACGACCGGGCCGGCGACAACCTGTACAGCGACTCCGCCCTGGCGCTCGATGCCGACACCGGCAAGCTGAAATGGTATTTCCAGTTCACGCCCCACGACGAGTTCGACTATGACGCCGTGCAGATTCCGGTTCTCGTGGATGCCAATTGGCAGGGGCGTCCGCGCAAGTTGCTGATGTGGGCGAATCGCAACGGCTTCTTTTATGTCTTCGATCGCGAGACCGGAAAATTCCTCGCGGGCAACGCCTATGCCAAGATCAATTGGGCTACGGGTCTCGATGAGGCGGGACGGCCCATGCGCGCGCCAAACATGAGTCCGACGCCGGAAGGCAAACTGATCTATCCCAACCTCTTCGGCGCCACCAATTGGTATTCGCCATCCTATAGCCCCCGCACGCAGCTATTCTACATCCCAAGCTGGCAGGACTCCAACATGACCATGGCGAAAATGTCGCAGAAATACGTCCCCGGCCAGCGCTACACCGGGGGTTTGCCGCGCGCCGCCAACGCTGGACGCCGCGGACTGCGCAATACGCCCGTGGAGGATTCCGCCTATGGCGCGATTCTCGCTCTCGATCCACAAACCGGCAAGAAGAAGTGGGAATTCAAGATGACCGATGTCACCGATAGCGGCGTCCTGACCACGGCATCCGATCTCCTGTTTGCAGGCGGGCGCGAAGGCTACTTTTACGCCCTCGACGCCCAAACCGGCGCCGAACTGTGGCACACGAGCCTGGGCGGACAGGTCGAAGCTGGCCCGATGACCTATTCGATCGGAGGCAAGCAATACGTCGCGATCGCTGCCGGCACGTCGCTATTCACATTCGCGCTGCGCGATTAGCTCTTCTGATACGGAATAAATCGCATCGACACCGAATTCATGCAGTAGCGCAAACCGGTGGGCTTCGGACCGTCGTCGAAGACGTGTCCCAGGTGTCCGTCGCACTTCGTGCATAGAACCTCGGTGCGGACCATCAGGAAGCTGTTGTCGCGCAGTTCCCGTACGTTTTCCTTCGCGATCGGAGCCCAGAAACTCGGCCAGCCCGTGCCTGATTCGAACTTCTGGTCCGAGCTGAAGAGCGCGTTGCCGCAGCAAATGCAGCGGTAGAGTCCTTTTTGGTGATTGTTCCAGTAGCGGCCTGTAAACGAGACTTCCGTCCCCTTACGTCGCGCCACCGAAAACTCCTCGGACGTGAGTTCCTTCTTCCACTCGGCGTCCGGCTTCACGAGCTTCTTCACCTGCACAGGAGCCTTGCGCTCGCCCTGGTCGGTGAACAGTACAATCGTGACCTCGGAGCCGGAGCCCTCCATCGAGGCATCCGGGATTTCATGGTCCTTCCTCGCTGCCAGGGCATACAGTCCGCCAAACGCGAAAGGCATAAACACAAAAGCACGGCGTGGAATTCCTGCGTTTACCTGCTTCATGGCTCCCTCCAATTTCTATTCTTCCTCTAAAATCCCGCGTACCAGTCGTACCCGCGTTCGGCCCAATAATCCGGAGGCCGGGTGTTGCTGAACGCAATGGTTCCAATTTGTTTGAGATTCTTGATGCCGTACTTCAGCGGAATCGCGAGGCGCAATGGCGCACCGTGCTCCGCCGTCAGTGGCGCACCGTTCATCTCGTAGGCCAGCAGCGTTTGCGGGTGCATGGCCGACTTCTTGTCGAGGCCGACATAATATTCGCGATCGGGCGTTGCCAGCGCCACGTACGCGTTCGATGCCGCCTCGTTCGGCGCATATTTGGCGACAAAATCGCGGAAACGGGCGCCGCCCCACTTCACCACGACGCTCCAGCCCTCAATGCACTTGAGTTGCGTGATCATCTCGACCTTTGGAAGCGCTTTGATGTCCGCCAGCGAAAGCGAGAGGTCTCCGATGTTGAGCTTCCAGTTCGGGTCCACGTCATCGTCGAGCCCGAGATCGCCGTTCTCCCGGCTCTCCTGGATCGCGCTCGCCGGAAAGGTGCGTGCCAGCCGCGTATCGCTGGAGTAATCGTTCGAAAACTCCTCGTTGATGCGGAGCCCGACTCGCAAGGGCCAAGGGAGGTTGCCGTCCGCCGGGCGCGACCGCAGCCACTTCCACGCGGCGGTTCCGGCCAGTGCCGCGATGCCGCCAGTCAATAAACTGCGCCGCGTGATTCGTGAGATTTCCTGGTCCGTCATTCGGCAGCCTCTTTGACGGATACGACTTCATACCCGGTGATCATGGATCGCAGATTGTTCCAGCCCGCCCGCAGCACTTGCGCAATATGGATACCGAAGAACAGAACGTATCCGGCAGCGAGCAGGAAATGCTCCAGGCGAGCCGCCTCGTAACCGCCCAGCAGATACGTCAGCCAACCGAACTGCACCGACTTCCAGATCGCCAGGCCGGTGACAATCGATCCCGCGCCCATCACGATAATGCTGGTGTAAGCAATCTGCTGCGCACCATTGAACTTCCGCGGAGGCGGCTCTTTCTTGCTTAAATGCAGATCGTGCAGCATCACTTGAATGGCTTCTCGAAACGAGTTGCGATTAGGCACGAGGTAGCGCCACTCGCCCGACACCGCGGTATAAATCACGTAAACGAGCCCGTTGATCGCGAAAAGCCACATGAACACGAAGTGCCACGCCATGCCTTCCGCCAGGCGATGATCGACTCCCAACAGGTCATAGAACCAGTTCGGGAAAAAGTGGATCAACGAGAAACGGCCAATTCCGATGCTGTAAATGCCGTTGGCCCAGTAAATCAGCAATCCGCTCCACAGCATGATGGTCAGCAATGGAAAGTTGATCCAGTGCAGCCAGCGAATGGCCCGCGGATGCTTGGCTTCAAGTTGCTTCACAACTGTGATTTCGTCAGGATATCAACAAAAGTTACGGTGCAACGCTTGCAGTTTCACCCCACTCGCGCAATTTGTAACGCAGCAGCTTGCCGGCGGCGCTTTTCGGCAGTTCGGCGAGAAACTCGATGTGGCGAGGATATTTGTAGGGCGTGATGCGCTGCTTTACGAACGCTTGCAGCTCCTGGACCAGATCAGCCGTGCCCGTGGAACCGTTTTTCAGAACGACGAACGCCTTGGAGGTGTAAAGCCCGCCGGGTGCCTTGTATGCCACCACCGCCGCTTCCAGCACGGCGTCATGCTCGGCCAACGCGCTCTCGACTTCAATAGGCGAAACCCACTGCCCGGACACCCGCAGCATGTCATCGGTGCGGCCCGCGTACCAGTAGTAACCGTCTTCGTCGACCGAGTACTTGTCGCCGGAATGGAACCAGCCGTCCTCGATGCGCTGCGCTGTAAGGTCGGGACGATTCCAATATCCCGGAGTAAGGCTAGCGCCACGCACCAACAGGTCGCCAACAGTGCCTTGTGGAAGCTCCTGTCCCGCATGATCCACGATTCGAATCTGATAGCCCGGCACTGCCTGGCCGGTGCTACCGGGCCGCACGCTACCCGAACGGGTGGAGAGATAGATGTGCAGCATCTCGGTCGATCCGATGCCATCCAGAATCTCGACTCCGAAGCGTGCTTTCCAACGCCGGAAGATCTCTGCCGGAAGCGGTTCCGCCGCCGAAACAGCAAGACGTATGCTGCCCAGGTCGTACGAGAGCGGTCCATCCGTCTCCTGCAGCATCGCCGCGTACAGCGTTGGCACCGAGAAGAACAGCGTCGGGCGAGCCTCGCGCGCCGTGGCGAGGATCGCTGCCGCCTGCGGCCGGCCGGGATACAGGATCGTCGTGGCGCCCACGTAAAACGGAAACATCAGGCCGTTTCCAAGTCCATAAGCGTGGAACAGCTTGGACGAAGAAAACGTGACGTCGCCCGCCCCGATTCCTAAAACACCATACGCATAGTTCGCGCAGCAGCAGAGCCAATCCCGATGCCGATGGACCGCAGCTTTTGGCATTCCTGTGCTGCCCGAAGTCCAAAGCCAGAACGCGGCATCGTCTTTCGTTGTGGGCTCCGCTTCGAGCTCCGGCGACTGCGCCAGAAACCATTCGTCCGAGATCACAATCGTGGGCTTGGCGAGAGCCGGCTGGAAAGATGGCGCGACCACCACGGCGGAGGCCTGGCTCTCGTTCACGAGGTACTCGTAGTCTGCCGGACGCAGCGCCGTGTTGGTCGGAACCGCAATGGCGCCAATCTTAATCGCGCCGAAGTAGGCCGCGACGAACTCCGGGCCATCCGGCAGAATCAGAACAATCCGGTCCCCCGGCCCAAGACCCCGCCGGAGAAACCCGTTCCCGGCGCGGTTTACCTGTTCCGCAATCTGCGCGTACGTGAACGACTGGCCTTCACAGCGAATCGCCGTGCTCTGCCCGCGCCCCTCGCGAACGTGGCGGTCGACGAAGTAGATTGAAGATCTCCCGGGTGAGCCGCAGCTCTTCGAACGGGTATTCGCCGGTCAGGTCGATCCAGCCTGCCTCGCGAAGCACGCCCAGCAGCGCATACATCCCGTCGACGTCCAGACCGCAAGCCTCATGCACCTCGGGCATCGTCGCTACGCCCTCTTCTTTCGACCGCAAGGAGCCGTGTGAAACCTGGCGCGCGATGACGTTCAACAGCTTCTTCGCGGCCGGGTTGTTAATTGAAGCGGACGTACTCAAAATCGATGGGCTTCCCCTTAATCCCACGCACCGGAGGCGCGATCCAACTGGCAAACTTGCCCGGCTCGACGACGCGTCCCATCAGCGACTGAATAAACACATCGTCATCGGCATCGGGAAGCCAGTCGTACTTGCGGCTGTTCCAGGCCGGCTCGGTCATCAATTCGCCGGCCGGGCTGATATGATGCCTCGCAAAATTCCCGATGCGGCGATGAAAACCGACGTGCGGCAAGGTGAACCGGAACGCCATTCCAAACTGCTCGGGAATACGATTCCATCGAGCGACGCCAGCCTCAATTTCACGGATGTAGTCGTCTCGCAACCGCGTGTTCATGGCCGTGAGCGCGGGCACGCCTCGGACGACGATTTTATCTCCCTCCACTTCTTGAACCGGGTATGTATCGCCGCCGAGCTTATGGTCGTCGGACAGTTTCGTCTCTTCGAAACGGCCCTTCAGACCGGTAGTGTAATAGGTCGCCGCGTTCGAAGAGATTTCGGAGCCGTACAGATCCAACGTGACGCTGGAATGGAAATTCAGGTACTTCTGAATCGTCTCCAGGTCGATGGCCCCGGACGCCCGAACCTGTGCCGGATCGTCGGTATTGTTGTCGCGCATCACCTCGCAGGTTCGCTGGATCATCCGCGCCACCCCGGATTCCCCCACGAAAAGATGATGCGCCTCCTCGGTGAGCATGAACCGGCAGGTCCGCGAAAGTGGATCGAACGCCGACTCGGCCAATGAGCACAACTGGAATTTTCCGTCGCGGTCGGTGAAGAACGCGAACATGAAAAACGCCAGCCAGTGCCGCGTCTCCTCGTTGAATGCCGTCAGAATACGTGGATTGTCCTGGCCGCCGGCCCGCCGCTCCAAAAGAGCCTCAGCCTCTTCGCGGCCGTCACGCCCGAAATAGCGGTGCAGCAGGTACACCATGGCCCATAGATGCCGGCCTTCTTCCACATTCACCTGAAACAGGTTGCGCAAGTCATACAGCGACGGAGCGGTCATACCGAGCAGCCGCTGCTGCTCGACCGAGGCCGGTTCGGTGTCGCCCTGCGTCACGATAATGCGCCGCAGCGTCGATCGGTATTCTCCCGGCACCTCCTGCCACGCCGGTTCGCCGTGGTGATCGCCGAACGAGACGATGCGATTTTCATCGCGAGGAACCAGGAAAATGCCCCAGCGATAATCGGGCATTCTGACGTAGCCGAAGTTGGCCCAGCCGTCCTTGTCCACGCTGATCGCGGTGCGTAGATAGACTTCGAGCTTCGCGCTGTCGGCAGGTCCCGCATCATTCCACCAGTTCAGGAACGCCGGCTGCCACTTTTCCAGTGCTCGCTGGAGCGTCTTATCGCTCGCCAGATCGACGTTGTTGGGAATCGTTTCGGCGTAGTCGATCATCGTCAGACTCGATCCTTGTCGAACTTGGGCCGTGCACCGGTACCGTACACTTTGAGCGCCCCCGCCGGTCCGACGGCGTTCGGTCGAGAGAAAATCCAGTTCTGCCAGGCGGAGAGGCGGCCGAAAATGCGGGTTTCCATGGTCTCCGGCGGCCCGAAGCGGAGATTCGATTCGAGTCCGGTCAGCGCGTCGGGCGAGAGTGCGGTGCGGGCTTCAATCGCTTGCCGCAACTCGTCGGCCCAGTCCAACTCGTCCGGCGCTACCGTGACTAATCCCAGTTCCAGTGCCTCGCGCGCCGAAAGCGCCACGCCAATTCGCGACTTCAATTCGTCCGTCGCCCCGTAGAACCGCCCCTCCAGTCGCGACCGGCGGCCGGACATCGGGAGCGCGCCAAAATTCAGCTCGGACAGAGTGAGGGTGGGACCATCTTCGAGCATATAGACTCGATCTGCCGCTAAGGCGAGTTCCAGCAGCGACCCGGCGAAACACGAACCCGGCTCAACCACGGCGTAGATCGACCGCGCCGACACCTCCAGCCTCGCGAGCGTGCGGCGCATCATACCCAGCGCCTCACGGACGAACCAGTTGTCGCGGTGCTCGATGAGTTGCCGATCGACGGCGAGGATATTTTCGGAATCCCCACGGGTCTTCAGAATCCACAAACCCAGTTCCAACTCGTTGGTCCGCAGATTCAGGATCGCGTCGTCCAACTCACGAGACATCTGAAGCGGCCACCAGGCGGCGCCGGCGTCCTTACTCTCGCTCGCGGTTCGCGGACCGTGGACCATGATCGTCGCTGTTGACGCCTCGCGGTCAAGCTGTACGTCGACGTACTCATAGCGATAGCCGCCGGCGTCAATCACGCGTTCAAGCGGCGGAAGCGGCACTCCCTTTGCACCCGCTGGCCGGTCGCTCAACTGCGCCAATTCCCCAGCGCGTTTTCGCACAAATTCAGCGAACTGCTGCGGCTTCACGACCGCATCCACAAAGCCCCAGGCCTTGGCACGCTGTCCCTGCAGGCCTTCCGGCGAGGTGCAGAAGATGTCGGCGTGATCGCGCCGCACTTTTCGCTTGTCGATGAGCCGCGTCAACCCGCCCGTGCCCGGCAAAACACCCAGCAGCGGCACCTCCGGCAAACTGACCGCCGAAGACCGGTCGTCGATGAGGATGATTTCGTCGCACGCCAGCGCCAACTCGTAACCGCCGCCGGCCGTCGAACCATTGCATGCAGCAATGAACTTCAGGCCCGAATAGCGGCTGGCGTCCTCAATACCGTTCCGCGTTTCATTGGTGAACTTGCAGAAATTCACTTTCCAGGCATGGCTCGACTGGCCGAGCATGTAGATGTTCGCGCCCGAGCAGAACACACGGAGCTTCGCGCTGGTGATGACGACGCTCCGCACCTCGGGATGCTCGAAACGGAGACGCTGCACGATGTCATGCAGTTCGACGTCGACGCCCAGGTCGTAGGAGTTCAGCTTAAGCTTGTATCCCGGCCGGATGCCCGCATCTTCCTGGACATCCAGCGTAACCGTTGCAATAGCGTCGTCGTAGTTGACTCGCCAGTGGCGATACCGCGCGGGACTCGTTTCGAAATCGACGAGCTCCTGTAGCAAGGAGGCGTCCATAGTCAATAGGCATCATAGTAGCGTGGCAACTATGCGTACTGCACTACAAGGTCAGCGTATCCCTGGACAAACCTCACGATATTGCGGAAACACCGCTCAGCCCGGAGGATCTAACGAGCTAAGGAGAGTCTTACATGGCCGACCAGCTCGATCAGATGAAGCAAAAATACGAATCCGTTTTTAACATTGTTCAGCAGCAAGGCGTCCGTCTGACTCATGTAAACATGGACGGCAACAAGCTGTTCATTCAAGGTGACGCGTCCTCCGAAGAGGCGAAGAACAAAATCTGGGACGTCATCAAGACCGTTAATCCGAACTGGCAAAACGACCTGATAGCCGACATTCGTGTCACAGGAACCGGCCAACAGGGCGCACCGCAGACCAGCCCGCCTCAGCAGCAGGCCGCCTCCAGTTCCGGGCAACGCACCTATACCGTGAAGCCCGGCGACACGCTTTCTAAAATCGCGGGCGAGTTGTTGGGCAGCGCAAGCGAGTACATGAAGATTTTCGAAGCGAATCGAGACCAGCTTTCCGATCCCAACAAAATCAAGGCCGGCCAGACGCTCAAGATTCCCGCGTAAGCGTGGGCGCGAACTCCTCGATTAGTACCGTGGCAACTGTGTATACTGCACGTTGGCGCGCGAATTGGGCTTTCTCAAGGTTCAGGATCACCGCATCGAGTACGAGTTGATTCGCGGTCCGTCGTCCGAAGCGCCCTGGCTCGTCTTTCTGCACGAGGGGCTCGGCTCGCTGGCGATGTGGAAAGATTTTCCGGCCCGCTGTGCCGCTGCCACCGGATCGAACGCACTTGTCTATTCGCGTTATGGCTATGGCCAGTCGGATCCGCTCGGCGGACCGCGCACCGTCACCTTCATGCACGATGAAGCTCTGAAGGCGCTCCCGGAGCTTCTCGACCAGTTCGGCATCGATCGGCCGACTCTATTCGGACACAGCGACGGCGCGTCCATCGCGCTGGTCCACGCCGGCGCTAACGTTCGTCCCATTCGCAGCTTGATCCTGCTCGCGCCGCACGTGTTCGTGGAAGACTTCGCAATCCGCGCCATCGAGGCCACCAGGCGGAATTACCTGACCACCAACCTCCGTGACAAGCTCGCCCGCTATCATGCCGACCCGGATTCGGCTTTTTGGGGCTGGAACGACATCTGGCTGCACCCAGACTTCCGAGCCTGGAATATCGAGGAATACCTGTCGCGGATCGAGTGTCCGGTGCTGGCGATCCAGGGCGAGGACGATGAATACGGAACGATGGAGCAGATCGACCGTATGGCGCGTGCCGTTCCGCGCATCGAAGTGCTCAAGCTTAAGAACTGTGGCCACTCACCGCATCGCGATCAGCCGGACGCGGTCATCGAACGTGTGGTGCAGACTAGGAAGGATGCCAGAACCCCGAGCAGTGTATCTTGAGACCCGCGGCGATATCGCCGAGTTGGTGATGAACCGGCCTGAAGTGCTGAATGCCGAGAATTGGCAGCTCGTGCGTGATTTCCATGCTGCCCTTGATGAGATCGGGAAGTCGAATGACATTCGAGCCGTCATCATAACCGGCCAGGGACGCTCGTTCTCATCCGGAGTCGATCTCCAATCCCTGTCGAATGGCGAACTCAAGATCGACTGGTTCCGAGCGTTTGATGAAGGCGTGCGGCGCCTCGAGCAACTCCACGCTCTCACGGTGGCGAAAATCCGGGGATACGCGATCGGTGGCGGTCTCCAGATCGCATTGGCGTGCGACCTCCGCGTTGCCACGCCTGACGCTCGCCTCGGCTTGCCCGCGGTTATGGAAGCGCTGATCCCTGGGATGGGAACCTACCGCCTCCCGCGCTTCATCGGATTAGGCCGTGCACGCCGCCTGGTTCTGACCGGAGAACTGATCGGCGCTGAGGAAGCCTTGCGAATCGGCCTGCTCGACTGGGTGGTTGCTGAAGAACAGCTCAGTGAAAAGGTGGAGTCAACGATTGCGGACGTTTTAAAGGGCAGCGCGACGGCGCAGTCGTTCGCTAAGAGGTTGGTGACCGCGTCGTTCGAATCGGATTTCGACAAGGCCTTCGCGGAGTACCTCGAATATCAGGAGCGGTCGCTCGCCTCGAGTGATCACGAGAGAACGATGGCCGAATATCGAGCCCGGAAATCTCCCAGAGGTTAGCTGTTATTCTCTCTTCACAATCGCCTGCTATCTTCGATCTCAGTCATACTGAGCCGAAGAGGTTTTCTTTCTGCCGCAGTGTCCCTGTCGCCGCGCCTGCCCTGTCGCACGCCGCATCCGGCGGACTTTCGTTTCGCCATCATCGCCGACACCCACATCATCGACGAGTTCCATCAAGGGCCGAAGGCAACGTTCAGCAGCGCGGCGTTCGGGAGCATCACATCGACGTTCCCGGCACGGCGAGCGTCCCGCGATGATTTGGAGTAGGTGGAAGGGTGGAGCAGTCCTGCCTTTGGACTCACCGAGAAGGATTGCATCCTGCGGTGGATTTCACGATCCGCCTAAAATGTACTCATGCCGAGCCCCGAACTTCAGCGTTTCCTCGATAGCATGAAGATCGGCTACGAACAGTGGCACGATGGCATCGGCTACGACCTTGACGCTCTTCGAGCTATGACTCCCGAAGAGCGTTCGCAGGTTGAAACCGTCCTGATCCGGAACCTTGCCGGCACAGGCGACTGGCGCGATGTGGAAGCGCTGGCCGCGCTGGACACCCCTGGCGCGACGGCCGTTCTCAAAACCGCCGCTAAACACCGTAACGCCGAGGTGCGCAACCGCGCACTGTCCATTCTGGCCGATGAAGGGCCCCAAACCGGCTTACAACTCGAAGACGACATCGTTCGCGCGGTCGAGCAGGGGGCACTCGACCTGGCGGAAAAACATCCCACGCCACGCGTGAAGCGGGCCCTGCTCGACTGCGCCCGCCTTGCGCCCGCAACCACGCGGGTGCACGCCGCGGCGATGCTGATGTATTTGTGCGGAAAAGCGGACGAGCCCTTCGATTGGAATCACCGGCCCTTCTTTCTGCGGTTTGCGACCGAGGACAACCAGCAACTTCGCGCAGCCTGGATGGAATTGCGCGAGCAGACAGGAGTGTAACCAAACGTTCATTTTCGCAGTCCCTTTCTAGGAGTATTTTCATTTTGGCTTGAGGGTTACAATGACTTGTTACAATGAGCTAGGCAGTGTTATGAATCCTACGGACACGCCGGCGCGCCCACGGTTATTGCTAGCCGACGATCATCGGATTCTTATGGAAGGTGTCCGAAAGCTGCTGGAGGCAGAGTTCGACATCATCGGAACCGCAGCCGACGGCCGTGAGTTGGTTACCCTGGTCGAATCCCTTCAGCCCGATGTCGTCGTTCTCGATATCGGCATGCCTCTTCTGAATGGAATCGAAGCATCTCGCCAAATACGCCAAAAATCGCAGAAGTCCCGCATCGTTATCCTGACCCAACAAACGGCGAGGCCTTATATTCGGGAGGCATTCGACGCCGGGGCTATGGCGTATGTTCTGAAACAGTCGGCCCCCAGGGAGTTGACGATCGCGATACAACGAGCTCTCGCGGGCGAGCTGTATATCTCGGAGATGCTCCGCGAGGCTGGTATCGTTCCCCAGCCGGAAGGCTCGCCTCACGTGTCTAAAGCGTTTGGACTGACGCCCCGCCAGCGCGAAGTTCTGCAACTGGTTGCGGAAGGTAAAGCCGCCAAAGAAATCGCCAATCTGCTGGGAATTTCGGTTAAGACCGTGGAATTCCACAAGATGTCGATTATGGAAGAGCTCGGGATGCGGACCACGGCGGAATTAACCCGCTACGCGATGCAACACGGAATAGTAAATAATTAAGAGCGATCAGCGACCCAGCTTTCAGCGGTCAGCTAAAACTCCTCGACCTCGCGGATGCGGTGGAAACAGTGGTATATCAAAGCCTGGCCGGAATGGTGGTGCCGAGCTTGCCCGGTTCTGCTCCATAGCAATGGGATCGGCGAGCGAATTAGAGTATCACCTGTTGCTGGCCAGGGATCTGAACCTCATCCAACCCAAAGAGCACACCGAGCTCTCGGAGCAGGCAACGGAGTTGAAGCGCATGCTGACCGCACTACACCACAAGCTGAAAGCTGATCGCTGATCGCTGAAAGGTGATCGCTACTTCCCAACCACCGTCAGCACCTGCTTCGCCTCGACACGCTCGAACTGCATCGGGAAGCTGCGGCCAACGTAGTACGCGTCCCACTGGTCTTTGTAATGCGCCGACAGGATCTGTCCCGATTCTCCGACCGTGAGGTTGTGCAGCGAGCCGTCCCAATTCGATAGGTCGGCAACAAACCGCATGGAAGGGCCGAGACGTGCCGAGGTCTGCTTCACCGTTGTGGGCGAACCGCTCATCGGAGTCGGACCGATGTTGAAATAGCGTCCCAGGAGCGGAATCTGGCTGCCCACGGGCTGCTTGATGCTCAGACCGTTGTACGCGCCGTACTTCCACCTGTGAACGTCGCCGCCTTGCAGCCGGCCTCCCTCTTCCACAGCCTCGGAAAAACACCGGACCAGCACTTCATCGAGATCCTTGAACCATCCCTCGCCGCGCCGCTCCACGATCTGCTGAATAACCGCCGGTGCGATTTCGATGGAATACGTATCGCCCTTGCCCGGCGAAGCCACATTCGCGACGGCGGTCCGCAGCCGCTGAAACACCAGCGTCGCGATCAGCGGAGCCGACATGTCCTTGTCCATCTGCCCATTCCAGGAACGCAGCTCCGCGAGAGCAGACTTCATGTCGGAATTGGTGACCGGGTGGCGATCGCACGCCGCCACCACCTGGCGTGCAAGTGCGTGCGAGAACTCCGAATAGACGTCCTTTTCCACTGCAATCATGTCCACCGGCTTCCAGCCGCCGCGGACGCAAAGCAGATCGCGAATCTGGTTCGAACGGTATTGCGGCGCGAACCCACCGTGTACCGGATAAGGATAATCATGAGGGAACGGGTTCTGGTTGGCGGTAACGATCATCCCGCTGGGCGGGTTGTAGAACGTGGGCAGCTTATCGAACGGGATGAATCCATCCCACTCGTCCTCTCCGCTGCTCCCATCGGCGGGCACGTCGCCTTCGTAGTGATGGCGAATCGGCAGCAGCCCCGTGGCGTGGTACCCGATATTGCCGTCGACGTCCGCGTACACAAAGTTCTGTCCCGGCCCCGAAAAGCGCTTCAGCCCGGCAGTGAATTCGTCCCAGTTCGCCGCCTGGTTGATTTCGAGAAAAGGAAACTGGAACGACCCCGGCTCCGCGGCAGCCCAACGTAGCGCGTAGAACTTCTTATCCTGATCGGGGATCACCGGACCATGCCGCGTCACCCAGATCGCGAACGGCTCGGCCTTCTGGCCTTTGATCGCAATTATGTCGCGCTCCAGGCGCGCCTGCTCGACTCTGCCTTTGTATAAATATCTTCCGGTGCGCGGATCGATCTGCTCCAGGTAAAGGTCCTCGACATCGAAACCGAGATTCGTGACTCCCCAGGCGATGCGCTCGTTGTGACCGATGATGACGCACGGAACGCCGGGAAGAGACACGCCCGTAACGTTGAGCCCGGGAGCCTTCAGATGAACGGTATACCAGGTGGAGGGAACACTCCATTCCAGGTGCGGGTCGTTGGCCAGGATCGGCTTCCCGCTGGCTGTCAGGCGCCCCGCGATCGCCCAGGCATTTGAGCCAGGCTGGACTTCGCGGCCGGTCCAGTTGGGAAACAAAGCGTCGACCTTGGCGCGATCGCCGCTTGCCAGAAGCCTCTGCTTTTGAACCTCCGTCGGATACGATGTCGTCAGGTTACGATACATCTGCAAACCGGCCAGGATGCTGTCGACGACGCTCCATAGCCGCGGTTTATACCGCAGGATGGTGAACTCGATCGGCAGATTGTTCAAATGGCCCTGAATGAAATAGTTCACTCCCCGTGTGTAGGCGGCGAGCACGGCGCGATCGGCCGGCGGCAGCGTGCGGAAGTGCTCTTCAGCCATGCGGCGCATCCGGAGATGGCGCGCCAGATGATCGGCATCCAGCGCCGCGGGGCCGACGATTTCGGCGAGGTCGCCCGCGGCGAGCCTGCGCAGCGCGTCCATCTGCCACAGGCGGTCCTGCGCGGTGACATAGCCTTGCAGGAAAATGGCATCCTGCCACGACGCCGCGGTGATGTGCGGCACGCCCAGCGCGTCACGCGCTATGGTGGCTTTTTGCGAAATTGGTGCCGCTATCTCGCCTGTAGTCTGCGGCAGCGGCCGGTAAGCAAACCAATACGCCGCCACCAGGACGATGACGACGAAAACCGCTATGCTCAAGTTGATGTATTTCAAGATCTTCGGGGCATGCACTGGAGTGAATTCTAGCAACCCGCGTTCGCAACCGGCGCGGGTCGGCGCTCCTTCCAAGCCCCTGAGCGGCGGCTTAACCCCCACGCGCGGCAGGCTATGCAAGGGTGGAGCAGGTGGTTCCACCTGCCTTTGGAGCTCGCTGGGAACGCACAGGAGAAACCGCCTGCGTCACCTTGATTTCATCCACTTTCGTGGACCAGCGGTCCATAGCGGCCTTCTATGGGCTACCGGCTCCTAGTCCTATTCACCATCATCATTGCCAACGGATTCTTCGCCGCCTCCGAGGTGGCCCTGGTATCGGTGCGGCGCAGCCGGCTTCGCGCCATGGCGGAGCACGGCAACATGGCGGCGCAGTCGGCTCTCAATCTTCTCGCCAACCCCGAGCGCCTGCTTTCGGTCACCCAGTTCGGCGTGACCATCGCGAGCCTCGGTCTGGGCTGGGCCGGCGAGGGCACCCTCTACGAACTCCTGATGCGTGTCGCCGGCAACGCCATACCCCTCCGATGGGCGCCCTTCGTTCACGGTGCGCTGTTCGCGCTGGCCTTCGCCATCATCAGCTATGCCCATGTCGTTTTGGGTGAGGTGGTGCCGAAGAACATGGCCATCGAGCGCGCCGACCGGCTGGCGATGCTGGTTGCGCCGTTCCTGCTGGTCTTCTATCGCATCGCCGCGCCTTTCGTCTTCGTCGCCGAACGTACCGCCACAGTGATTTCGCGCTGGATGGGGTTACGCGGCGGCCACGCCGGCGGCGGCCATTCCCCGGAGGAGATCAAGTACATCGTGGCCTCCAGCCGCAACGAGGGCCACCTCAGCCAATTTGAAGAAGACGCCATCGAAGCGCTGCTCGAAATGCAGGAACACTCCGCGCGCGAGATCATGGTGCCGCGCAACCAGATCGTCTCGGTCTCGGCGGATGCCAGCCTCGACGAGGTGATCCACGTGATGCGCGTGAACCAGTTTTCGCGCGTGCCGGTCTACGAAAACGGTCCCGAACATATCAGTGGGTACGTACACTACAAAGACCTGATGAGGATCTGGGAAGAGCGCCGCATCGCAATTGAAAAGAAGCGGCTGCTGCGTCCTTTTCGGCTGTCGCGCATCGTCCGCAAGGCCCTGGTCGTTCCCGAAACCAAACCGCTCATCGAACTGATCGACGAGTTCCGCAATACTCACGTGCACCTGGCCATCGTCGTGGACGAGTTCGGCACCATCGTCGGCCTGGTCACGCTCGAAGACGTGCTGGAGCAGATCTTCGGCGAAATCGGCGACGAGCACGACGTGAAACGGCCGAAGCCCAAAGCGGGAGCTACAGTGATCGTGGTCGACGGCAGCACAACCATTCGCGACCTGGACACGCAATATGGCCTGGAACTCCCTCCCGACGCCGGCTTTGAAACCCTGGCTGGTTTTCTGTTATTTCAGCTTGGCTACATCCCCAAGCCGGGCGAAACGCTCGAGCACGGAGGCCGCCGGTTTACAATCCTCGAGATGCAGCGCAACCGCATCTCCCGGGTCCGGATCGAAAAGCTGCCCGACCCGGTTAACACTGCCTCAGGAGCCACGTCTCTCTAGTGGCAGTCCGGTGTGGATACCGCAATTCCGATCGACGGCGTAATGGACTCGATAGTCTCCCAAGCTCAACGAGGCGATCGCGGCGCTTTCGCGCGCCTCTACGAGCAGTATGCGCGTATGGTCCATGGCATCCTGCTCGCCCGGGTCCCGCGTTGCGAGGTAGACGACCTCATGCAGGACGTTTTCCTGGCAGCGCTGCGGCGTGTGGCATCGCTGCGTCAGCAGGACGCGTTCGGGGGCTGGCTCGCGATGATAGCGCGAAATCACGCAACCGACTACCACCGCCGCGCCCCAAAAACTGCGGAGATTGAAGAAGGGCTGCTACGTCAGGATGCGCCTAGTCCCGAAGCCGTAGGGGTAATGGATGCGATCCACTCGCTGCCGGACGCTTACCGGGAGACTTTGACGCTGCGGCTGGTTGAGGGACTGACCGGGCCCGAGATCGCGGAACAGACCGGCCTGACGCCGGATTCGGTCCGAGTGAACCTGCATCGAGGAATGAAGTTGTTGCGAGAGAAACTGGAAGGATCCAAATGAGCGATTATTTGTGGGACAAATCGGGCGAGCCAGACCCCGAAGTCCAGCGGCTGGAAGAGCTGCTATCGCCGTTTGCGATGAAGAAAGCGCCGTTGCGTTTTCCGGAGCGGCGCCGCTGGCGTCCGCTGCTGGTGGTGGCGGCGTCGGTCGCCGTCATCACTGCAGCCGTGACTTTCTGGTACGTGCGGCGGCCGCACGGCCCGGCATGGGAAGTCGTCGCGATCGGCGGCAATGGAGGCGCCCGTCAATTGACGGATGGCGGTGTTGTAGAAACTAACGGATCGTCCCGGGCGCGGCTCGAAATGTCCACATTTGGACATGTTGAGCTGGAACCTAATACCAAGCTGAAGCTGTTGGTCACGAAGTCGGATGAGCAGCGCATGGCGCTGTCGCGGGGAAAGATTCACGCTCTGATTTGGGCGCCTCCCGGCCAGTTCGTTGTGAACACGCCCTCGGCAGTCACGGTAGATTTGGGGTGTTCGTATACCTTGGAAGTCGACCTCCTGGGCGACAGCATCGTGCGTGTGAGTTTCGGTTGGGTCGCCTTCGAAGACCACGGCCGGGAGTCGTTTATTCCCGCTACCGCGATGTGCAAAACCAGGCCGAATCACGGTCCGGGGATCCCGGTTTATGAGGACGCGCCCTACGAACTCCAGAAAGGCGTGGATGTGTTTGATGGGAATGGCGATTTGAAGGCAGCCGAAGCGATTTTGCGGTCGGCGCGCCCCCGCGACGCTATGACGGTCTGGCACCTGCTGCGACGGGTACCGGACGCACAGCGCGGAGAGGTCTACGACCGTTTATCCCAGTTGATCCACCTTCCTGATGACGTCACCCGCGACCAGGTTGTGCGAGGCGACACCCGGGCGATCGAGGAAATCTGGAACTCGCTCGGGTTGGGGGATATGGCGTGGTGGCGAATGTGGAAGCGTTAAAATACTAGATAGTTCTGACCTACCAGGCAAAAATCTTAGATACCCACCGCTGGCTGGAGCACGGCTTCGGAACACGTCGTACAAACGGGTGGCCGGATGCAACCAGGGTGGTGCATCTGAAGCAGGTTCACTCAAATTGGGTGAAAAGTGTGTTAGATTCCGCAGCCGGATCTGCGGGAGAAGGCGATGCACTCATTACCGACCGGCCGGGTGCTCTACTGTCCGTTCGGACGGCGGACTGCCTTCCTATTCTGATCGCGGATCCCACCCATCATGCCGTCGCCGCTGTGCACGCCGGTTGGCGCGGTACTGCCGCGGAAATCGGTCCGGCGACATTAGTGGCCATGAGCGGACAATTTGGCACACGCGCCGAGGACGTATTGGTCGCTATCGGCCCTGGAATTGGGCCTTGCTGCTTTGAGGTGGGACCGGAAGTGGGGTCCGAATTCGAACGTTTCTTCCCGGAACGAAACGACTTGCGGGTTCGCACGCGCATTGATCTGGCCGAAGCCAACCGACGGCAGTTCGCTTCCGCCGGAGTGCCGGCAGCTCAGATTGAGCTGCTGCGTCTGTGCACACGTTGCCTGGTTGAGGAATTTCACTCGTACCGGCGCGATGGAAAGGGATCAGGACGCATGGTGTCGGCCATTGGGATTTGTACCGCCTGAAGGCACCGTCAGGAAACACGAAAGGCGCGAGGTTGAACTCGCGCCTTCGTGGGAGAAAACCCGGTAAAGAGAATCGAGATTACGCTGCGTTGACGAGCAGATCGTCGAGCGTCTCGACGCCTTCTTCCTGGTTTCTGTCGGCCACTTCCTGACACGCGATGCAGTACGGCGCCCACGGAACGGCGTTTAACCGCTTGAGGCTAATATCTTCTTCACAATGGAGGCAGATACCGTACATCCCTTCATCAATGCGGTGCAGCGCCGATCGGACATTCCGCAGCAGGTTCGACTCCCGGTCGAGGTTGCGGATGGCGAGCTCGCGCTCGGCCGCGTTTTGAACTTCGTCCAGAGCATCCGGACTCTTTTCGATTGTGATCGCGTCCCGGTTACGCAGTACCTTTTCCAACTCGGCCTGTTTGTTCTCCAGGATCTCTTTATATTTGTTTAATTCGGTCTTCGTCATTGGGTTAGCTCCTTACTTTTCTTTCGTTCGCTACGGTTCGTATAAGTTCAAGTGGTATAGACGCACACGATACCATAAAGGTTCATGGCGGCCAAGGGTATTAGAAAACTTAAATGGTCTCTGAAGTTGCGCTCATGCCGTTCCGTCGAGGGCAACGAGCGATATCGAGAACTGGCTCCAGAAATCATACCACACTCCGCGAGCAATTCAAGTGCCAGGGCAAAATTTCTTCGTTGCTGACCTCGAACTGTCATCTAGATCTCCTTTGGCACCCCATTCTTATCGGCTCCAAGGTACCGTTTGATTACGGTAAACACCCGTACTACCGCCTTATCGTTTTGCCTTAGGCAGTACGGAAAGTTTTCCTGGGCGCCTGTGACACGCCGCTGTGTTTTGGTTACCACAAGAGAACCCAAAACACTTAGGTGGGTGAACTGTCGCAGCCCTCTCAATTTTTCTTGGGCTTAGCAGATTCGATGCGGCAACCCCTCAAACGGTTGCAAAACTTCCAAACCCCATACGCGCCGTTGGCGCGGGATTTGGCTCAGTTCTGCTGCTGCTTGGCACGGCGCGGCTGGTGGGAGGCTGTGAGCATGTTTTCCAACGTGCTCTCCGGAATCGCCAGGTTCATCGTCATCGTGCTGCCGTTGGTGTTCGTCTTGAGATTGTCCAGAAGCGTCGAAACCTGTGCGGAAGTTGTGTCTTTGTCCCGATTCGTCTGGATCATGCTCGCCAGAAACTTCACTACATCGACCAACGCCTGGGCATCTTTTTCCGATCGGGTGAGTGCTTCGGCAAAAAGCTGCACGGTGGACCCGAATTTCAGGCCGCCGCTGGCCTGCTGGATCGCAGTGACCACGTTCCCGCGCATGGCGCTGCTGACGCCGGAATTCGGCATGGCGCCGGCAAATTCCGACAATGGCACCAGCGTCGTGAACCAAAAGTCGTTCGAACCCCTCACCTGTGCAATCTTTGCAGCGAGCGCGGGCGCGGCTGCTGAGGCACTCTTGGCGCGATCGATGGCGGCCTTCACGTTTGCGAGGTCTCCCATCGCGGCGGTGTTGGAATCGAGGATGGCAACCGCAGTCCCAGTGAATGTGGCGTCATCGTCCACCTTCTGGGTAATAATTCCCACGCCCTGGTAAGCCGTCACTACCCCACCATTGGCTGCCGCAGCGTTCTCGGCCTTGGAGCCATTGAATCGGCCGCGGGCCACTACGAGCCAGTGCATCGGCCCGGTTTGCGCGCCGTTGGCAGCCATTAGAATCTGGTCGACATCCCGGGTGGGGTCGAAACCGGTCTGCGTCACAAAATCCGTGTACGCTTTGTCGCTGGGCTGCATGTGGCTCAGGACATACGTGCCGAACGGTGAACCTTTCGCCTGACGGACTTCCACGCCCGCGATCACTTTAGCGTCTGGCATCAAGAGGTTCAACAGCGAATTGCTCGCCGCCAAAGTAACTGCCGGTGCAGCCGCAACCATCAACAGCACGCTACAAAACTTGCGCATGAAAAGAGGACACCTTTCGTTCACATTAGAGGCTACCACGCACACGGCGTGACGCCTTTGATAGTAAGGACGGATTTACCTGCTTGGAATTACGCCGCTAGCAGCCGGTGCAGAAGTCGGCCACGCTGAAAGTCTGCTCCACCTTGGCTCGCAACCTGTTGAGCCATCAAGGTGGCGCAGGCGGTTTCGCCTGCGTATGCCACTCCCGAAACTAAGCTACTTGCCCGGCGTGCCGGTAAGCAGTTGCTGAACCTTCCGCTCACTGGCCGCGCGATCGGGCTGACCCAACCGGTCATAAACACGTGCCAGGTGTTCATGTGTGTCCAGTTGCTTGGCATCCAGATTGACGCTGACCTTGAACTCCGCCGCAGCCTCATTGAACTTCTGCTCTTTCTCGAACAGGACCCCCAACTGGTAGTGGCTCTCCCAATCTGTATCCTTCAGCGCAATCGATTCGCGCAGTAGCTTTTCGGCTTTCCCATCGTCGCCACCGGTCTGCATCACGGCTTTGGCATATACCAGCGACGCGGCCGAACTGCGGGGATTCGCCGCATGCCAGGCGTCCAGACGCGCCATCACCTCGGGCATGCGATCGCCCACCTGGTCGAGCATGCGACCTAACAGCACATAAGGCTGTTCTGAACCGGGCGCATACGAAATGGCCCGAAGGAAGCAACTCACCGCATCCGCAAAATGTCGCTGGCTGTAGTAAACGATTCCCGTTTCCGTCTCCAGCACCGGGCTGCGATCGAAAATCTTCCGGCTACTGTCCAGCACCACCTGCGCCTCCGGAAAACGTTGGTGCCGCACCAGCATGCGGGCAAGATCGCGATAGTACGCCTCCTCGTAAGGCGACATCTCAATTGCGCGCTGATACTCCGAGGTAGCATTCTCCAATTGGTCGTCGCCGTCGTAGGCGGCGGCCAGCAGGGCATGAAGATCCCCGCGTTTGTTGTCGCGAGCAGACGCGCGCCGGGCGTACTCAATTGCCGCGCGCGGCTTCCCCGCCCGTATCCATAGCACCGCTGCATCCGCGCTCGCATCTTCATTGGAAGCCGCATAGCGCGATTCCAGGCTCGCAGCTTTGTCGAAGTTCCCGGCTTGGGCATAATAAACCGCCAAAGCATGAATCGTGTCGGGACTCTTGGTGGCAAAGGTCTCCGCCTTCACCGCCGCGGCTTCCGCCAGGGTGGGCGATTTCAGCCCCCGGTAGGTTTGCGCCAGCGCAATCCAGACTTCAGGATTACGGGGTTGCAGCCGCGAGGCCGCTTCGAGAATCTGCCGCGCATGCGCAAGATCGTTCTTGTTCAACGCGTCCAGTCCTGCCCGGAGCTGCGCATTGAAGTCCGCTGCGGCGAAGAACAACAAGAGCACATGGACCAACATCAAACCAATTTTACGACGCGGTCAGGGGGTGTCCGTCTTGCTCTTACCCAAGGGAGGTGGTGGAGGATTGGCGCCGGCGTTGTAGCGCAGAATGTAATGCTGCATCGCGCGCTCGGTCCAGCTCATACCGTGGAGCCGGGCTTCGGTGAGCGCCTTTTCATTCTGCCAGTGGTCGTGCGAGATCCGGTAACAGGCCACGACGGTGCCGGTGCGGTCCGCCCCGCGCCTGCAATGCACGAAAACGGGCCAGCCTCCGCTGTCGTTCAGAATCCCCAGGATTTTCGTGATCTCCTCATCCGTGGGAGCCGAATATCCCCCCAATGGTATGTGGATGTACCGCATACCCGCCGCCTTCACAAGACCCTCTTCTTCAGCGGTATGTTCTTTGCCCCCGCGCAGATCGATCACGGTTTTGACACCCAATTTGGCAAGGCTTTTGAACCCGGCCGGCAATGGCTGAGCACCCCGATAGATATGTTCGTCGACCTGGTGAAAGTTGTGAACTCCGGGTGGCGTGAGGTCCGCCGCAGAGGCAATAGAACAGGCGGCAAACGAAAGGGTTAAGATAACCCGGCCGGGAAGAGCTTTCCGCGTCATCTCTATACTCAGTCTAACCCGCGCGCGACACACGCAATGGCTGCTCCAGCCGGAACGTCATGACGCTCTCGACAGGGACGCGTATCGCCGCACCCTTGGTCAGCACTTGGGTCGCCGCGCCTGCCCCGGCTCCTGACGCGGCACCGATGGCAGCGCCTTTGCCATGCCCCGCAATAGCGCCAATGATAGCTCCGACAACCGCCCCGCCTCCAGTGTACTCCGCGGTGCGTTTATTCTCGCCAACGCCGCTTTTGCCATTCCGTACGACGTCCGATGTTTCCAACCGATACTGCTGCCCGCCAACAGAAACCGATCCCAGGTCCATTATGAGATCGGACGTTCCGCGGAAGCGGCCGCCCTTGGAAGCCGAGCGAATCACGATGGTCGCGTTGGACCCCCGGGGTATGACACAAGCGCCATCCGCGTCCACAACATCCCTGGTAATCTCCGCCGCGAAGGTCTGGCCTTCGACGGCACGGCTCGAATCGATGGTCTCTTCGGTTCGCACAGCGAGTTGCGTTCCCGCCGGAACGACGTAGGTCCGGGTGCGAATCGCCGATTCCTCGGGATGATAATGCTGTTCGTGAAGCTGAGTGTCATCGACTGGCGGGGACGGTACTGACGCTTCCGGGGCTGGGGTCACTGGAGCCGGAGCCCCTGGAACCGCTGCCGCCGCAGGCGTGGTGTTCACTGCCGTGTCGCCATAGTCAATGGACCGTACGTCCTTCATATCCAGCGTCGTAGTGGCGTGAGTGTCGTCAGTGACCAGAGTGACCTGGGTCGGACTGCTCGCCACTACCGAACCGCTCATCATTTGGCCGCTGCGAAGCGCGATCGTCGCATGAGGCCCGCCGGCGGCGGCGGTTGCCGCCTGTTTCGCGCACGACCACGAAACGGAAAGTGCAAGGGCAAGAATCACAAACTGGAACTTCAGCATGGTCGTCATCTTCATTAGTATCTCTAGATCCCGCCGGCTTCGGTCGCAGCCCGTATGAGATGGCCGCCGCGTTCTGGGGCGGACGCCGCCCGGCTGGGAAAGTACCGGCTTGCAATTTGACGCGGTCCGAGGTCTTCGATTTCAACGAATCCTGCAGCCGTCAACTCCCGGTGGAGCGGTTCCGGCTCAAAATAGCTCTTGAACTCTTCACCCAGCGCCGCCACACGCATCGCACGATCCTGATGGACCGCTCGCATCTCCGGCGTCAATTGATCCGGAGGTTCGCCGTAGTCGAACACGAGGGAGGCGCCTCGAGACAAGCTCGCAATGAATGAAAGGGTCGACCAGACAGCCTCCGTGCTGATGTAAGGGACAACACCCAGCCAGGTGAAAAAAGCAGGCTCCCCACTGTTGAATCCGGCTGCGCTGAGGATCTCCCGGAGAGTCAGTCTCTCAAAATCGGCCGCTGCAAACGTCAGGCTCACCGGCACCGGGATTTCGGCTGCCGCCAGCAGTTGCCTCTTCCAAGCCTGTGTGTCGGGGTGATCGACTTCGATAACGCGGAGGCGATCGCCAAAGGGGTTGCGATAGGCATAGGTGTCCAGCCCGGCTCCGAGAACCACGAGTTGCTGCACTCCGCGATCAACGGCGGCCGCCAAAGCGTCCTCGGCAAAACGGTGGCGCGACGCAATGAACGTCCGCATGCCGCGTCCGGAAGTACGCTCCTCGGCTTCGCGCGCAATCACCTCAGGGTCGTTTTTGCCAACTATTCGCAGCGCGAGAGGATCGCTGAATATCCGTCCTTCTTCGAGCACCTGGTGGGCGGCACGATGAAAAGCGGCAGCCCAGGCCGTGCGGCTTGGTGTTCCAGCCTGCATGGCTCAAGAGTAAAACAGCCAGCTACGGATGCGTCTCGCTTCCGAAGGTCACGGTCGAATCGACGGAATAGATCTTCACCTTCGTATCGATGGGCCGAAGCATCTGGAGGACGATGCCGTCCCCATCGGTCTTGAGCGAGAAGTGGAGGTTGCCCTCGCGTTCCACTGGGAACTCCTTGCTGCCATAAGGAGGGATCAGAACATCGGACACCATGGAGCAGACCGGCTTCAGCTCGCTATCGCGCTGTTCAGGAACCGAGTAGAAGGTGCCTGTCGAGTAGCACGCTGATGCTTTCGTGGGGTGCGAGGAGGTGTTAATCACCGTGATCACCTCGCCCGCTCGCATTTCCGACACGTCCCCTGAAAACCAGGGGCTGCGCATCGGGTAGGCGACCTCGCGGCGGGCGGTGCGGAGCTCATTTCCTGCCAGGCACTCCGTCGTGGCGCTGACGGCAAGAACCGGCCGCAGGGTCGGAATGGGAATTCTCTCCCGCACCTTGACCCATGCGGCGGTTGTTTCCTCTTCGATTCGTAAACGGACGCTGGTCTGCTCTCCAGGCGCGAGACGGACTGTCATCTCGTCGCGGCCCTGCAGCGGAACCAGTTCGCCGCTGGAGCGATGACCTTCCACATCCGCCACCACCACCCTATCTCCAAGATTCTGAAGCGTGATTCCGGACCAGCAGGACGATCCGTAGGCCATCGCCGGCAGCACCGTTTCCGCCGCCGGTGGACCTACCGCGCCGGTCGCGAGCAGCGGCAAAAGAAACACGAATAGCGGGCCTTTCACTTCCTAATATTCGGCCCCTGGCGCCGTTTTCTGTAACGAACCAGGCGAATCCAGCACTTTTAAACGCAGGGCGGCCGTCAAGAGGAGAAAACATGCTCCGCAATCTGAGTATTGGAATGCGCGGGCCTGATGTACTCGCCGTACAACAAGGTCTGAATATCAGGAAACAGCCGCAGGACCGGGCTCTCGTGGAAGACGGAGTCTTTGGTGCCAAAACCCAGGCTGCGGTTCTTGCTTTTCAACGACGTAATAACCTGACGGTGGATGGCGTCGTGGGGCCACGTACACGTGCCGCAATCTTTCCGCTGGCAGTGGTCACGGTTCGGGCTTTCGGTATGCGGCTTCGCCAGCCGAGCCTGCTGTCTTTCGGTCAAAGCCAGCCCACGACGCCGACTTTTAACCCCTTCATCCTGCCGCCCCTGAGCCCGACAATTCTGGGATATCAGCCGCTTTCGTACCCCAATCTCACAACACCGATTGCGACGCCGCTACTTGCTCCACCTCCGCTGCTGCCCCTGACTCTTCCGATTCACCACTTTGAAATCTCACCGGGAGGCGGCATCTCGCTTGGCCGGAAACCTGACCTGTCCTTCAATTTGACACTCAGCGGAATCGTGATGATCGGCGATGAAGAGGGCAACCACCAGGAATTCTCGTCGGGAATCATCACCAGCAGCCCGGGCGTCTTTCAGGGAGGCGACTGGAGCGTCGGCTGGTTTGCCCAACTGACGCACGTCGAGCAACTGGGGCGCTCAGGGAACTTCAGTTGGCAGCCGAACGCCCAAGTCGTATTCGGGAACACGCCGCGTCCGTTTCTCTCCGTGACAGCCTCGCCGGCCAACGTCCAATGGGATCTCAACAAATCCTTGAGTCTCAGCCTGGGCGGCCCGAGTGTCACCGCGACGTTCGCTCCCGAGGGGGCGTCGCTCGGGTGGGGTCTGGCGTCGTTCGGAGTAGTGGGCAAGTTCAACTGACGCGGGCTTGAACGGCAGAACGGTCGGTTCCTACTCTGCGATCATGCGAGTATGACCCCCGAAGAATTTCGCCGCGCGGGGCACCAGTTAATCGACTGGATTGCCGACTATCGTAGCCGCGTTGCCGAACTGCCTGTCATGGCACGCACCGCGCCTGGCGATGTGAAAGCGCAATTGCCGGTCGCCCCGCCGCTCGATGCGCAGCCCTTCGGCGAAATTCTCGCCGACTTGGACCAGATCATCGTCCCGGGCCTCTCGCATTGGCAGCATCCCAATTTCTTCGGCTACTTTCCTTCGAACGGCCAACTCGCGAGTGTGCTCGGCGATTTTGCGAGCACCGGGCTTGGCGTGTTGGGCCTGTCGTGGCAATCCAGTCCCGCATTAACTGAAGTCGAAGAGGTCGTGACCGACTGGATGCGCCAGATGACGGGGCTCTCCGAGGCCTGGAGTGGGGTGATTCAAGACACCGCCTCCACCTGCACATTGGTTTCGCTCATGGCGGCCCGCGAAAGGGCCACGGACTACGGTCTTGTACGCGGCGGCCTGCAGGCCGAGAAGCAGCCCCTGGTGGTGTATACCTCGGCGCACAGCCACAGTTCCGTCGATAAGGCGGCTCTGCTCGCCGGATTCGGCCGTGACAACGTACGGGTGGTCGCGCACGATTCCGCGTATGCGATGCGGCCGGACGCCCTCGCCGAGGCCATCGAGCGCGACCTGGCAGCCGGCCATAAACCTTGCGCCGTGGTCGCTACCGTGGGAACCACCACGTCGACGGCACTCGACCCATTAGACGCCATTGGCGGCCTTACAGCGAAACACGGCATTTGGCTGCACGTCGACGCCGCCATGGCCGGCTCGGCGATGATTCTGCCGGAATGCCGTTGGATGTGGAATGGCATCGAGTCCGCCGATTCGCTGGTGCTCAACCCTCACAAATGGCTGGGCTCCGCATTCGACTGCTCCTTGTACTACGTTCGCGACCCGCAGCACCTGGTCCGCGTGATGTCGACCAATCCCAGCTATCTGAGGTCCGCGGCTGACGCGCAGGTGAAAAACCTTCGTGACTGGGGACTACCGTTGGGGCGTCGCTTTCGCGCCCTGAAGCTCTGGTTCATGATTCGCGAGCAGGGCGTCACGGCTCTGCAAAACCGCTTGCGGCGCGACCTGGCCAACGCGCAGTGGTTCGCCGGGCAGGTTCGTGCCGCGGCTGGTTGGAAGGTTCTGGCTCCGGTTCCTTTGCAGACCACCTGCATCCGCCACGAGCCGCCTGGCCTCGAAGGCGAAGCTCTCGACAAGCACACGTTGGCCTGGGTCGATCGCATCAATCGTTCCGGAAGCGCCTACCTCACGCCTGCGATTCTGGACGGCCGATGGATGGTCCGGGTCTCGATTGGGGCGATTGCTACGGAGCGAGAGCATGTCGAGGCGCTCTGGAATCTGATTCGCCGAGAAGCGGAGGGGCAGAGCCTCACCGCCGGCTCTTAAGACGCTCCCGCAATGACGCCGTCGCTGCGCGGTGACAGATCAGGCACAGCGACCGGATATTCGACAGGTCGCATTCACCGCCGCCTTCGGCGACGGGAACGATGTGGTCCGCATCCCACAAGCTCTGCCGAGAGCCGGCCTTCAGCCCCCAAGCGGCATAAGCGCGCAGGCGGGCGGCGCCACGCTGCCGCTTCAGGTGCAGGAACGCTGCAACACAATCCTTGCCGCAAGCCGCGCAAATGCCTTTATCGCGCTCAAACACCTTATCGCGAACGTATCCCGGATTGGTGCGCAACTTCCACTCCTCGACGCACCAGTCCGAGCAGAACGTTAGGCGGCCCTTCGGCACCTCCAGGTTGCACCAGCGGCACAGGTTGCGCCCATTAGGACCCTTGGGCAAAGTCGCCGGGTCCACCCAGCCGCCGGGCATAGTGCGGGCTGTACTCATAAGCTGGCGAATCCGCAAACATTCTAACAACAAAATGTAGTACTCCGGTTCCGCTACGCTAGAATTTAAAACTCATGTCACTCGTTGTCGTTGGATCCGTGGCGTACGACGGTCTCGAGACGCCTCATGGCAAGGTCGACCGCATCCTGGGCGGCGCAGCCACTTATATCGGACTCGCAGCCAGTTTCTTCACGGACGTGAAGCTGGTGGGAATCGTAGGGGACGACTTCGCCGCGGAAGATCGGGAATTCCTGGCAAAACGCAGCATCGATCTGGAGGGCCTGGAACAGGTCCCCGGGAAAACGTTCTTCTGGCAGGGTGTCTATTCCGCCGACATGAACGATCGCACCACTTTGGTCACCGATCTGAACGTGTTTGCCGACTTCGATCCCAAGTTGCCCGAAGGCTATCGCTCGGCGCCGTATCTGATGCTCGGCAATATTCAGCCGGCGCTGCAGCGTGGGGTCCGGGCGCAGATGAACGGTGTGAAGCTGACCGCCGGCGACACCATGAACTACTGGATCAAGGACTACCGCGATGAACTGCTCGCCACGATCAGAGACTGGGATTTCCTGCTCATCAACGATTCGGAAGCGCGCATGCTATCACGTGAGTACAATCTGCGGCGCGCGGCAAACGCAATCCTGGACATGGGTCCCAACACCGTCGTGATCAAGCGCGGCGAATACGGTGCGCTTCTGTTCCGCCGCGACTCGCACTTCATGGTGCCCGGTTATCTGCTCGAAGAAGTCTTCGATCCTACCGGCGCAGGCGACTGCTTTGCGGGCGGCTTCATTGGATATCTCGCGGAACACAACTGCGACCTGAAGCAGGGGCACATCGACCGCGTGGATATCGCTCGCGCGGTGATCTACGGCTCCGTGATGGGCAGCTTCTGTTGTGAGAAATTCGGTCCCGACCGCTTCCGAACGCTGACGCGCGAGGAGATTGACGGCCGTTTCCGCGAATTCCGCGAGTTCACGGAATTCTGATGGTAGTGCAGATTGAGGTACGGCAGACTGTGGAAGGGTGGCGGAGGCGGTTTCGCCTGCCTTTAGAGCTTACCGGGACGATTTCACATACCTATGCTCGCTGTTGCTTTGCGCAGTCTCTAGTTAACAGATTCTCGTGGCGCTGGGAAAAGGGAGTTGGGCGGCTTCAGCCTCGGGTTCCGGGTGACATCCAAAAGCAGGCGAAACCGCCTGCGCCACCCTTCCACAATTGCCGGGAAACCAGTCGGCAGTGGCGACCCAGCATAATGTGAAACGCGCTACTGCCGCAGCCTTCGCCTCGCTCGCGATTCTGAGCGCCCTCGCCTGCCTGCTCGTCCAACGCAACGGCTGGACTCTCTACTACGGCGATGCCGAAGCTCATCTCGAGATCGCCCGCCGCATTGTCGACTCGCGCACACCCGGTTATCGCGAGGTCGGGGCCGTCTGGCTTCCGCTTCCACACGCCCTGATGCTCCCGCTCGTCGGCAAACCCGAATTCTGGCGAACCGGGCTGGCAGGCACAATCCCCTCCGCCATCTGTTTCGTCCTCGGAGGAACGTTCCTTTTCACCGCCGCTCGCCGAGCCTTCCAATCAATTCCCGCCGCAGCAGCCGCCATCGGCGTATTCGCCCTGAACCCGAACCTGCTCTACCTCCAGGCAACGCCCATGACCGAAGCCATCTTCTTCGCGTCTCTCCTGGCGCTGCTCTACTTCACGATCCTGTATCGGGACACCCAATCCTACGGCGCGGTGCTCGGGGCCGGCCTCGCAACATTCGCCGCGACATTGACTCGTTACGAAGGCTGGTTCCTTATCCCCTTCGTCACGATTTACCTGTTATTCGCCGGTTCAAAACATCGCCTGACAGCGCCCCTCATGTACGGCGCGATTGCCTGCCTCGGTCCCCTGCTGTGGATCCTGCACAACATGTGGTGGTTTGGCGATCCTCTCGACTTTTATCGCGGACCCTACTCCGCCAAAGCCATCTATCAGCACGCCCTCGACCATGGACTCGCGCGCTACCCGGGCGACCACGACTGGCGCAAAGCCATCCAATACTACTTCTCCGCCGCTCAACAAGTCACCGGCTGGATCGCCGTTGGGCTCGGCCTCTGCGGCGCCGCAATCGCGATCTTTCGCCGCGCCGTCTGGCCGCTCTTCCTGCTCGCACTCCCTCCCGTCTTTTACGTCTGGAGCATTTACTCATCGGGCACGCCCATCTTCGTCCCGAACCTCACGCCATTTGCGTACTACAACACGCGTTACGGCCTGGCCGCGCTTCCCTTCCTCGCATTTGCCAGTGGAGCGCTGGTTTTCCTGGCGCCACGCAAGAGACACGCAGCCATTGCGGTCGTGCTCGCCCTCATCGCGGCCGGTTGGTGGGTCGCTCATCCACAGCCCGAAAACTGGATCTGCTGGAAAGAGTCGCAGGTCAACTCCGAGGCCCGCCGATTCTGGACGCATGAAACGGCAGCCTTCCTTGATGCCAACTATCACGGCGGTGGAATCTTCACGATGCTGGGAGATCTCGCCGGAGTCTTCCGTGAGGCCGGTATCCCAATGACCGAGGCCTTGAACGACGGCAACGAACCGCAATGGGACGCCAGCGTGGCACGCCCCGACTATTTCCTCCACGAGCGTTGGGCCGTAGCGCAGACTGGCGACCCCGTGTCTTCCGCCATGGCCAAGGCGGGAATGCACGGGACGCGTTATAAACTGGTGGACACGATCCGCGTGAAGGGCGTGCCGGTCATCGAAATCTATCGAAGAGACAGCGATGCGAATCCCATTCACTAAAGCGCACGGAGCAGGCAACGACTTTCTGCTCACCTGGTCGGACCAGGCGCCGCAGACCAATCTTCCCGCGGTTGCGCGCGCGATCTGCAATCGACACACCGGTGTCGGAGCCGATGGCTGGATCATCGTCCTCGGCAACACTATTCGTTTATTCAATGCCGATGGCAGCGAGGCCGAGATTTCCGGTAATGGAACGCGCTGTGCCGCGGCACTTTTGATCGACTCCGGACACACCGGCTCCAGCCTGACGATTGTCACGGGTGCCGGCCCCAAGCAACTCCATCTCATGGAACAAGTGGGAAATCGCTTTCTCTTCGAGATGAACATGGGCCAGCCGCAGTATCGCGACGATCAACTCCGCCACCACCTGTCACTCAGCAGCGGTCCGCTGGAGGTGGCCATCATCGACGTGGGCAATCCCCAGTGCGCCGTGATTGGCAAACAAATCTCCTCGAACTGGCGGACCGTCGGCGCGGAGATCGAAGGCCATCCCTTCTTTCCCAAACGCACTAACGTGTCTTTCGTGCACGTGCTCGACGAGCACACGATTGAAGCACGATTCTTCGAGCGTGGCGCCGGTGCGACCCTCAGCTCAGGTACGGGTTCAACGGGCGCAGCCGTTGCTGCGATCCTTCGAAATCTTGTTCGGAGTCCTGTCCGCATCGTCACTGAAGCGGGCGATCTCAAACTGCGTTGGGACGATTCGGTGTATCTCACCGGTCCCGCCGAGATCGTCGCTACCGGTGACTTCCTCCACTAGTTTTTGGATGCCAACTTTAGGCTGCCCCTATGCCGGCTGAAGCCGGCCGGTACGCGCGTTTTCACCCGCGCAGCGGTTTAAGAACCGCTTTCACACTTCGAAAAGCCTCGACAAAGCACCGGTAACTGGTGCACCGGCTCATTCGGAGCTCGCACCATCCATCAACTTCTGAGCATCAAGGGCTTTCTGCAGTCCCTCCTGCAACGGCCGCAGCATCGCATAAGCCCATTGCTTCACCTCGGGGTCCGTGCCGGTAGAAGCCTCGTGCTGGTAGGCCGTAAGTTCCTTCTCCGCAATCTTGCTCACGTCCTGCAGGTACGCCTGATCAAGAACTCCGGGGTCGAGGGTCTGCAGCCGCCGGTACTCGGCCTCGGACTTGTCATCCTGGGTTCCGCCCACACTGAGCTTGTAGCGCGCGGCGAACTCCCGCAAGCGATCGCCAAAGTCCGTCCGGTCGTCCACGATCTTTGCCGCGTAGCCCTTCAAATCGGGATTAGAGCCATGATCCTTGACCCACGACGCATATGCCACTTCCAGGTAATTCGCGCGAACCGCGTCGAGCAGGAACCGGGCGTCCGCGCTTTTCGGAACGGGCGGCGCGGTCTTCTGTTGTCCCACAACGAGCGAAAGTCCGGCGAAGAAAACCCCTCCAACGAAACTTCTCGATAAGAGAACCATCCTTCTTAACAGATTCGAGCAAAAGCGATTATGTTTCAACTAGGATCTGTAACCTGATACACTGTCCTGCGAAACTAAAAGTATGAGGATTCTGATCGTTGAAGACGAGAAGCGAATCCAGGACTTTCTGTCACGGGGACTGGAGAGTGCCGGCTATGCGGTCGACGTAGCCGGGACCGGCAACACCGGGGTCGATCTGGTCCACGCCACGGAATACGACCTTATCATTCTCGACCTGGGCCTGCCGGACATCGATGGACTCGAGGTTCTGAAGAAGATCCGGAACCGGAAAACCAGCCCGCCCGTCCTGATTTTAAGCGCCCGCGACGCCGTGGATGATCGTGTCCGTGGACTGGAACTCGGCGCCGACGATTACCTCGTTAAGCCGTTTGCGTTCGTCGAGTTGCTCGCGCGGGCGCGAGCGCTCCTGCGGCGCGGACAGCCGACTCCCGAGCGGCTGCAAGTGGGTGACCTTCAACTCGACTGCATCCGACGCAAGGTGACGAGGAACAACGAGAATATCGAACTGGCGCCGAAAGAGTTCAGCATCCTGGAGTACATGATGCGAAACCGGGGCCGTCCGCTCAGCCGGACGATGATCGTCGAACACGTCTGGGATATGGATTACGACGGTCTGACCAATATTGTCGATGTATACATTCGACATTTGCGGAGCAAGATTGACGATCGTTTCCCCACGAAAATGATTCACACCGTGCGGGGGATAGGTTACATGCTCGACGCGCCCGAGAAGCCGGCCGAAAAGCCCGTTACACAACAGCAGTAAGGTCGCATGGCAGCAGCGGCATCGATTTTTGTTCACACGTACCGGTTCTTTCGGGGGCTGCGATTTCGAATCGCGGTTAGCTATGCGGTGTTTTTTGCGGTGCTGCTCGTAGCGATGGGTTTTGCGTTGGAGAAGGGCCTCCAGACAATTTTCCAGGATCAGGTAGAAGAATTGCTGAAGGACGACTGGGATGCGGTGAAGGGCTATCTCAGACTGGACACAAAGGTCGGTCCGGACTGGTTCTTTGACCCTTACGATCCGGAAGAAAGCTACATCGTCAACCGCCTTCAACAGGTCTACTTGCTCACGGACTCGGAGGGCCACGTCCTCCAATACTCAGCGATCTACCAGGGTATCGGCTACGATTCGCGCGACTACATCAAGTCCACGTTGAAATCAAATCAGAAGCTCTTCCGCGTCCGATACGGTAAAGATGGAGTACCGTACCTGATCCTAGGCGGACCGATCATCGACGAGCACCACAACAAGTATTTCCTGGCGATCGGGCGGCCGATGCAGAATAACCAGAAGGCAGCGCGGGAGTTTACCTGGAATTATTTCAAGTTCCTGCCTTTGGCAATCGCCTTCAGCAGCTTGCTCGGATGGATTCTGGCTGGCCGGGCACTGCGCCCCGTCAACGATGTCGCGAGTACCGCGCAGCAGATCACGCACTCCAACCTCGACATGCAGATCCCGCTACGCGGCGCGTATGACGAGCTCGATCGCATGATCGAGGCTTTCAACAGTATGATGCGGCGGTTGAATCTCTCGTTTGAACAGATCCGGCAGTTCTCCACCGATGTTTCGCATGAGCTTCGCACACCGCTAACCGTGGTGCGCGGACAACTCGAAGTCGCACTGTTCACATCCGAAACCGTGGAGCAATTCCGCGAAGCCATGGTAAACGCGCTCGAAGACGTCGAGCGTCTGAGCAATATCGTGCGGGCACTGCTGATGCTTTCCCAGGCTGAATCGGGGCAACTGGTTTTGAATCGCACCGATGTCGACCTTGCCGATATGGTGCGCGAACTCGTAGAACAGTACCAGATCCCCGCCGAAGCCGCCGGCGTTCACCTCACCGAACACGTCAATGGACCTTGCTTCATTCGTGCGGACCGCGTGCAAATGGAGCGGCTCATCACCAATCTGCTTTCAAACGGCATCAAGTATACGCCGTCCGGCGGGCAGGTAACGGCCAACCTCGAAGAAGAGGGCCGGTCGATGAAACTTATCGTCGAGGACAACGGGGTGGGTATCTCGCCCGATCATTTGCCTCATATCTTTGACCGCTTCTATCGTGTTCCCTCGTCGGATCCTGAGAAAGGGCTGGGGCTGGGATTGAGTTTCGTCGCGTGGATCGTTAAAGTGCACGGCGGCACGATTCACGTGGAGAGCAAGCCCGGCCAAGGTACGCGTTTTGTCGTCAAGCTGCCCGCCAAGGAAATCCGCCTGGATGCGGAAACACCGGCGCCGAGCGCGGCCGAGTTGCCAAACCCTGTAAACTGAAGAACATGCCGAGCAACCTGGAAATCAACAGACGGGAGCGGGAAGGCGTCAGCATCCTCGATCTCAAGGGCCGTCTGATTGTCGGTGAACCCGCCGGTAAAATACGGGAGGCCATTAACGGCGAGGTCACCTGGGGCCGCACGCGCGTTGTGTTGAATCTCGAACACGTCGACTATATCGACAGCACGGGCTTGGGCAGTATGGTCATCTGCTACACCTCGCTGCAGAAATCGGGCGGGACGCTGAAGCTTTTGAAACTCAACAAGCGCAATATTGAATTGCTGCTCCTGACTAAACTGTCGACCATCTTCGAGATCTTCACGGACGAGCAGGACGCGGTCAACAGCTTTTTCCCAGAGCGCGAAATCAAGCGTTTCGATATCCTGAACTTCGTGCAGCAGCAGGAAGAATCGTAGTCACTAAGGCCGCATCTAACAACATATGGGTTGGGGACGGAAATCTGAGATGTTGTCCGCCGGAATGCATGCTCCGGCTTTCGAGATGAAGGACCTGAGCGGGCAGCAGCGCTCGTTAACAGCACTGTTAGAGCAAGGTCCCGTAGTGCTGGCATTCTTCAAAGTGAGCTGTCCGGTTTGCCAGCTCACTTTTCCGTTCCTCCAGAGGCTGTCCGCCAACAATGCGGTGCAAATTGTTGGCGTCTCGCAGGACGATTCTTCCGCGAGCGCCGCCTTCAATGCGCGCTTTGGCGTTACGTTCCCGACACTTCTCGACACGGGTCGAGACGGTTACCCGGTGAGCAACGCATTCGGCATCAGCAGCGTTCCTACGTTGTTCTTAATCGAGACGGATGGCACGATTTCGAAAGCCTTCCATGGCTTCTCGAAGAAGGACATCGAGGAGCTGGGCCAGCGAATGAATGTCCTGCCGTTCCGCCCGGAAGAGAACGTACCGGCGTGGAAAGCTGGTTGAGGCTCCAAGAACTAGGTTCCGGTACGGCACCTGCGCTAATCTGAAAGAGCAAATGCCCTCGAAAATCACGGAAGTTCTGGAAGGCGCTACCGCCATCGCGAAGGGTATGGGAGTCACCATCCGCGAGATGATGAACCCGACCATCACCGATCTGTATCCGGACGCACCCCCCCGCTTCCAGGAACGATATCGCGGCGTTCACGTTCTGCAGCGCGATGAGAACGGCCTGGAAAAGTGCGTTGCCTGCTTCCTTTGCGCCGCTGCTTGCCCGGCAGATTGCATTTACATCGAGGCTGCGGAGAACACCGACGTCCTGCGCATCAGCGGCGGCGAACGTTATGCGAAGGTGTACAACATCGATTACAACCGCTGCATTTTCTGCGGGTATTGCGTCGAGGCGTGTCCGACCGACGCGATCACGCATGGGCACGGTTTCGAAGTGGCGAGCTACAACACCTCGACGTTGATCTATCGCAAAGAGCAGATGCTGGCGCCGATTCCCGAAGGTGCGAAGTTCCCGTTGAAGGCCGAACCGCAGGCACCCGCCGGCGCGCATTAGAGCATTTCATCCGCATAGACCCGTTGCCATGGACCGCTGTTCCACGAGGTGGCGCGGGCGGTTTCGCCTCCGCGTTCCCGGTCAGGTCAGTTCCCTGTGATGCAGGATGCCATCGTGCTGTTCGGCGCTTTTTCAGAGCTACGGGCAGGCGGTTAACAACCGCCGCAGGCTAACAGCCTGCATTACAGTCTCAATCAAGCTCGCCGTCTTGCACATCCGGCCGGACGTGGAGTTTTCGATCGAATGCCTCGCCAAGCAGAATGCACAGGCGAAACTGAAGCGTTGGTGTTTTCTGAGGGAATGCGCGGGGTGGGAATCTCGTGCCTCACCCCGCATTCAGTCCGACATTTCTGATTCAAACCGCATGCTTCTGCTGGCTCCTCACCTTTCCGGTCGTCACCAGCTTGTAAATGATTTTGTGAATGCTCTCACTTTTTTGTTCCGTGCATATTCCGGACCCGTCACAAGCGGTATGCAGGTCGGTTCCACAAGGCTTCTCTCACGAGGCTGGCGAACATCTCATAGCCACGGCACCGTATGACTTCGCATTGGGAACAGAACTCTAGGGAGGCTATGAAAACTGATAGCTTGAATCGCCGTTTCACAATCGTTTCCTGGTTGTGTGGGTCCATTCTGCTGTTTCAAATCGTGTCGAGGGCGCAGACGGTAACTCAGTTCGCTTCAGGACTCGGCACTCCCACTGCGGGAGCTGTCCTAATCGGTACCGCTGTAAATCCGAACACCGGTCACCCCGTCCGGCACTTGTGGTCCGGAGACAACGACAACGGCCTCTGCCGGCTAGACCCGGATGTCGACACACCGGGCAACCACACGATTAATCCGGCCACCTGCATTAAGATCGCCGCCGGAATCAAGCTGGTACCCGGCCAGGCCGCTTTCGACGGTGCCAACAATCTCCTTTACGTCATCGACGGGGCCGGCAAGAGCACCGGAGTCTTTCGCTTTCACTACACGCCTGGAGCCGGAAATGGGCACGGCGCAATGAATTCCACCGTGGAAGTTCTAGGAGGCGTGAGTAACGGCAACGGCGTCTGCGGCATCGGCAGCAATGGCCCAACCGCGACGGCGATCGGCCCGGATGGCAATCTCTATGTGGGCTTTTCGAAGGTCAGCAACATCATGCGCATTGTCGCGCCCCAAGCGGAGCCGCTCCCGTGCTCGAACGTTCAACCTAACATTGCTACCATCAGCAACTCTCAGAATGATCTGGGACTGGGCTGGATCTTGCACGATTTGTTCGGCGACAGCACCTTCGACCCGGTGCGATGGCCAAATGCGGACAGCTGCTTCACGCCTCAGAACGGATTCGTGACCTGTCCCGCGTCGAACTTCTTTAACGTAATTGTCCCGGCAGGTCTCCTCAGTGATCAGACCTATCCCGCATTGAACGGCAACACGTTGTACTACTGGACCCACACGGAGGTCGAGCGGATCGCGAATATCAGCAACAGTACCGGTCCCGTCATAACGCTGAATTTCGGCGGCGGGTTCCAGTTCATCGGCGCCTTGGCTGTGGACCGCGGCAACCCCGCCGGCGAGGTTCTCTACGTCGGTGACGACCCTGGTGGTTTAGGCGCAGGCACCGGACTGTGGCACCAGATTGTGGCTTCGCCACCGCCCGCTCCTCCGGGAACGCCCACGAACGTGACTACTTCGCCGGGAGACTCGCAGGCGACCGTGACTTGGACTCCGGCTCCGGATGGACAGCCGGTAACCAGTTTCACTGTTCACAATTCTTTAGCATCGAACGGAGTACGTGCGCCAGACGTGCTGATCACAGCGTCAGCCGGCAGCAGTGCTGTACCAACTACTGCCACAGTCACCGGCCTGACGAACGGCGCGTCGTACCAGTTCGAAGTCTCCGCGGCCAACGCGCTGGGATCCAGCGCTCTTTCGGCGCCGAGCAACCTGGTGGTCCCGCAGCCGGTCACGGTTCCGGCCGCGCCCATGGGCGTCGTCGGTCTGGCAGGAAACGCGCAGGTGTTGCTGGCCTGGAGCGCTCCTTCCAATGGAGGCAGTCCGATCACGAGCTATACGGTTACCGCTCTGGTCGGGGGCGTGCCGGCCGGTATCAGTGCGACTGCGCCGGGAACTGCGACCGGAGCAACGGTGAGTGGTCTGACCAACGGGACTGCGTACACCTTTACCGTGCACGCGATGAATGCGATTGGAAGCGGCCCGGAATCTGCGCCGTCCGCACCCTTGACGCCCACAGCGCCTCCCGCATCGCCCGACGTCTCGCTCACGATGACAGGGCCGGCTTCGGTCACCTTCGGAGCAAACGGCGTTTACGCGTTGACCGTCACCAACAACAGCCCCGTGTCTGACCCGAGCGTCGTCGTCACCGACGTTCTACCCAGCATCGGCGCTGCTCTGATTTCCGCGGTACCAAGCCAGGGCACGTGCCAGCTCGCCGATACCTCTTTGACCTGCTCGCTCGGCTCGTTGGCTGCAGGTGCCACCGCAAGCATCAACGTGACGCTCACCATGTTCGCAACCGGCACCAGCCAGGCATCGGCGGTGATCGACGATGCCGCCGGAAATCCACTGACGGATCCAACGCCCGGCGACAATTCCGCGAGTGTGACCACGGCTATCAGCGCGCCAAGCAGTACCACTGATATCCAAGTGACCGGTTCCACCCAGAACGGCGGCCCCGCTGTAGGCACCTCGGACACGTACACTTGGCAAATCAAGAACGGCAGCAACCAAATGGCGAATGCTGTGGCTTTTTCAACTACGCTGCCTTCGAATCTCCCGTTGATCAGCGCCAGTTCGCCGCAGGGAACCTGTATCGGCCCGACGCCCGGCAAAGGAGGCGTCATCAGCTGCGGAGCCAGCAACATTGCCGTGGGGCAAACGATGGTAGTGACTGTGAATGTGAGCCTGCCGGTTCAGGGAAGCGTTACGGTCACAGGCACGGCGACCTTCAGCGGCTCCGACACCAATGCGGCAAACAATTCATTTCCGGTGACGATCCAGGTTAAATGAGCCGCCTCCCGACAATAGCGTGGCTGTCGGTTGGACTTACGGCAGCGGACGAGCGTCAAGCACAACGCGGTGAACACGCCGACGAGTGGTTGCGCGACATTCGCGAGACGTGCCTCGCGCTCGTAAAGCAGGCGTTGCCGAAGAGCGCGCTGGGGCAAGCAGCAGCCTACACCTTAAATATGTGGGCCGAACTGCGGCGGTGTTTCGATTACGCCGAAGTGGAGTTGTCCAGCAACCTGGCGGAGAACTCCATGCGCCCGGTGGCGCTGGGAAAGAACTGGCTGCACGTAGGCAGCGCGCAGGCGGGTCCTAAAGTGGCCGCGATTCTTTCCGTGGTCGCATCCTGCCGAAGGCCGGGTGTGCCGGTGAAGGACTACCTCGCCGCCGTACTGCCCGGATTGAACCGACAGACGCTCTCTGAAGTTCCCCATCTCACACCCGCCCGCTGGTCCGCTGCCAGCGCCCGATCATCCCCTGGTTTCCTCTGACGGTTACGGCGAAACCGCCGACGCCACTTTTCCAGTCGATTAACTCAACGGCAGTTGCGTATGCGCGTGCACACGCGAAATAGCACGCACGATCTTCCGGTACGGCGCCTGTTCCAACCCGTCGAAAACCAGCAGTTCTCCGTCCCTCCAACTGGAGTACGCCCAGCGCGCCAGCAACGCCAGATGTTCCTCGCGGTCCTGAATCCTAGCCTGTTCGGGTTGCATCCCCGCCATGAGATCCCTAAGACGGCGGTCCAGTGACACGTCCGACGTCAAAGCAAAATCGATCACTGTCTGCCACGTTCCGGCGCAGCACAACCATAACTTCACCGCCTCGGGTTCCGCCGACCGAATGATGACGAGCGCAAAAAGCTTCTTAATATCGCGAACGAGATCCTCGCGCAGCGCAAGCAACGCCTCGATACGCTCAATCCGCTTGTGCTGGCGAGCCGCTTCTTCGAAATTCATCTCTTCGCTCAGACGATTCCGCGCCGACTCCGCCCCCGCCAATGCACTGGCGCCGCCCGTTTCCAGGAAGTGCGCCACCCGGTCTGCCTCGCTACGGTATTCCTCCACGCTCACGGCTTCCTGGCACGGCCGCAGGCACATGTTCATTTCGCCGTAAATGCATCCGGGGTGCTCCGGACGAGGCTCGAGATCCTCCTGGCAACGGCGAAGCTGAAAAAGATCGAGCAACTGCGAGTCAAACTGCTCGGCTGCCGCGCGAGTCCGAAACGGACCGTAGTAGAGTGATTTGCCACCAGTCAGCCGCGTCGTGATCTGCGTGCGCGGAAATGGATTCGAAAGGACGAGCCGCACGTAAGAGGGCAAGCGGAGACGTGTCAGCTTCAAGTACTGCTCGGGAAAGTACTCCTTCGCTAACACATAATGAATCAGCATCGACTCGAACCGCGACTGCGTCAACCAGAAATCGATGCGGGTGAAAACACCGCGAACGTTTAGCGACCGGCCGTGCGTTTCACCGGCTGGCCGCAGAATGCGCCCGAGCCTCCGCCGCAGCATGGAGGTCTTCGCCAGGTACGCCGACCGTTCCCCTGCCCAGACTACGAACACCGCGTCCGTGTTGGGTAGCTGCGCTAAGTGGTCGTCTACTGCGGAAGGCTCCAGCGTGCCAGTTGGATCCGGGATGGTCATCACTACCCACGGCTGAACAAGCTCTGGTAAACCTCGGCCCTGAGCGGTGGAATTCCGGCGAGTTGCAAGTTCTCGCGAACGTGCTCCGGTTTGCTCATTCCGATCAGTGCTACCGCAATGCCGGGTGTGGAGCGCGTGAATTGAATGGCGCGCTGCGCATCCGTCGAAGCTCCCAGAATTCGCGCCAAATCCTCAGGCAGGTTCCCGCTCAGCCGCGCCTGTAATAGCGAAGCACTGGCCACTACGGAAATACCGGCGCTTTGGGCAATGTCAAGCAGGCTCGGGTTGCCGCCGTGGTGCAGCACGGCTTCCGGCATCGCCAGGTTGAGCGGCAACTGGATAAACCGGAAATGGTGACCTTTGCCGCCCGCCTCCCGAGCCTGCTCGACCATGTGGGCGAGATCGAGTCCGTCCGCGGCGCCCGGCTGTCGCCGATAGCCATCCCACGTCGCGGTGCCGTAGTACCGGATTCGTCCCTGCGCGACAACCGTCTCCAGGAACGCGAAGGCGCGGCGAATCCTGGCATCGAACTCTTCCCGGGGAACAGAGCTGAGCTGCATTTCGGGATTGTGCACGTACATGACATCGATGGTCTCGACGCCCAGATTTCGGCGGCTGCGCTCCAGTTGGTCATCGAGAAACTCCGGGGCCATGCAATGAATGTCGCCAACAACCTCCGCGCCCGGCAAACCCGGCGGTATGGCGTCCGGAACCAGAAAACCTGCCTTGGTGCAAATCACAATCTCTTCGCGCGCGACTGAACCTGTGCGAAACAGCTCTTCGAGCGCCGCGCCGATATTGTGTTCCGATCGCTGGTGCCGGTAGTTCAGCGAGGTGTCGATGAAATTGACCCCCAGGCCCACAGCCTCCATCACCGACGCGACATAGCCATGATCAGTCGCCTCGTTCATCGCGCCGAGATAGGTTCCGATTCCGATGGACGACAATACGAGATCCTGCGCCGTCCGGTAGAAACCCGCGGCCTGTCCATTCGGAAAACGGGAAACGAGCCGGGCAGTACCCGAAGAAGTTGCGAAGCCGGAGGTCACCTTTTGATCTTAAGCGCAAGTTGCCGTGCGTGGTGGCCGGCGATAGACTGACTTACGGATGATGTGCCGCTTCAGCTTTGTTGCGTTCCTCGGGGTTCTCGCGTCCGGGCAACAACTGTTTCCCACCGCCACCTGGGCCGCACAGGCCGTCAACAACTACCAGGTTCATGCCAACCAGCTTTACCTCGTCGCAAACAACTACGAAGACAAACTTGACGTCTACGAACGCCGTGACGCGGCCACTCCGCAGCCCACCGTCATCTTCATCCATGGGGGCGGCTGGGTCAACGGGAGCAAGGAAGGTTCGCTGATGTCGCTTTTCCCGTGGTTCGCCATGGGATGGAACGTGGTCAACGTGGAATACCGGTTGGCCAAGGTATCTTTAGCCCCGGCCGCGGTCGAGGACTGCCTGTGCGCTTTGCGATGGGTGGCCGCCAACGCGAATCGCTTTCACATCGATACGGCTCGTCTTGTTGTGACCGGAGAATCCGCGGGCGGGCACCTCGCCTTAACGACGGGAATGATTCCCGAGAGCGCGGGACTCGATCGTGAATGCCCCGGTCCGGCATTGCCGAAAGTGGCAGCCATCGTGAACTGGTATGGCATCGCCGACGTCAACGACCTGCTCGATGGACCCAACCGCAAGAGTTACGCCGTCGCGTGGCTTTCGAGCATGACTAACCGCGAGGATGTGGCGCGTCGCGTCTCGCCGTTGACGTACGTTCGGGCCGGACTTCCCCCCATTTTCACTGTGCACGGCGATGCCGATCCGACCGTACCGTACCAGCATGCCATCCGTCTCCAGGCGGCTCTCAAGGAAGCTGGTGTGCCGCACGAGTTGTTCACCGTGCCGGGCGGCGGACATGGCGGATTCTCACGCGACCAGCGAGTCGCCATTTTCACCGCAATCCGCGCCTTTCTGGCAAAAAACGGCCTCGCCTCCGGCATTCCCGACGCGCAGTAGAAAGCGCCGGACACGTCAAGGGTGGATCTTTTCGCCGTTTTCCAGCATTTTGACAAACAGGGCGATTCGTTTGGCGCGGGTCTCGGGCCTCTTCGCCGTCTGGATTCGAAACAAAAAGGCGTAGCGGTTACTTCTATCGAGTGAGGCAAAGGCCGCTTTCGCCCGGGGACTCGTGTTGAGGGCGGCCTCAAAGTCCTCAGTTGGCGTGGCGGTGCTTGGCGAATCGTACGCCTGCTCCCAACGTCCATCACTCTTGGCGCGATCAACCTCACGTAATCCCGCGGGCTTCATCCTGCCCGCTTCGACCAGGGCAAGCGCCTTTTCCCTGTTGATCTTCGACCAGATGCTCTTCTTCGACCGTGGGAGGAATCTCTGCAGCCAGGTATCGTCGCTCTCGCCTTTCTTTTGGCCGTCGATCCAGCCGTAGCAGAGTGCGGACTCCAGGGCTTCCTGGTACGTGAGAGATTTAACCGCCGAGGATTTCTTGGCGAGCCGCAGCCACAAGCCCCCGGATGCGCTGTGATGCTCCTCCAGCCATGCCGTCCACTTCGTCTGGTTTTCGAAAAACAGTATTAAGTCCGGGGAGCGTTTGCGGCGCGGGTCCATGACCCATCAGTATAGGACCCGGCGAGGACGGCGGTTATGCTGTGGCCGCCATCTCCTGTAGTTTTTCGAACGGTACGATGGGGTCATTGGCATGCCGTTCGTGGTGGCGCTGGGCCATGGCGGCAACACGCTGTACTTCCATCTGGTCGAACGGCTTTTGCAGAACGTCGTATCCGCCCAGGTTCAACACTTCCGCCCACAGACTTTCATCCGCATCCCGCGACATCACCACGATCGGCAGATGTTGGCTCAGAGTCTCGAGGCTGTTCAGAAGGTTTCGCCACATGCCGTCCGGCAATTTGCACTCACAAAGGATCACGTCGGCTTCGGCATGGGACAGATATGTTCGAGCCTCTTTGCAGGTTCTTACGGTTCGGATGTTCCAGTTGTGAGGCCGAAGAATTTCAATCAGAGACTGTTGATCGGCTGGATATGGCGTAACAGCCAGGAGGGTCGATGTTTTCATAGGGTCTCCTTTCTCCAAGAGATTTCGACCCATACGTGGGGGGAGGCTCGACGGCGCGGTCAGCGCAAGAATCTTCTATTCCTATTACCAAGCTACGGCGCTACTTTGCGGCCTGTCCAATAGAAACTGTTTATGGGACCCATTCGCAAAACAAATCTAAAGGGAAATGTTTCGCCTGTGGGCCCCACTCCAGGTCGAGTATCAGTTGCCGTTATTGGGTGCGCCGTCCAGGGTCCGGTCACCCATCGTAATCACGTCGTAATAAGCCGTGCCGCAACTCGTGGCCGCGAACGAGCAGGAGTCGTCCGCAAGCACCAGTTGCAGTACCCTATGGTTCGGGAACTGCGAGAAGTATGTCACCACCTGGCTCCAGGTGCACGTCATGGCGTTGCCGCATGTCGCGACTGGCGATGGCGTCGAGCTGTCGAATTGCGAGAGGTCCCACCGGGCGACAGGATCATCTGTCTTCGCAAGATCGTTGAATGTCCACGTGTTCGCAAGACACCCACCGCCGAATGGAAGGGTCCCAAGATAGCCGAACGCATTGTGCGCATTCGGATCATTGTTCTTACCTGTCAACGATACCTGAATCTGAAAGCGCGGGGAACCGCCGCTACACGTCCGGTTCACGAAGAAATACTTGAGCGACAGCTCGTCGGTCAGGCTATTGACTTGAACCTGGCCATTGATGTTTCGAACCAAGGCTCCGATTACAGTCGGTGTAGTGGTTACTGTAATCACCGAATTCGTGTTGTTCTGCGGATCCTGACCCGCTTGCATACCGCCAACAAACTTGAAGTTGCCGCCGTTGTTCTCGTTGCCTGAACCATCGGCCGCGCAAAGCAAGCCTGTGGCCCCCAACACACACGCAACAGACACAGCGTAGGGAAATAATGATGTCCTCATGGATCGTAGGACACCTTACACCACGAACTGTTACCCCTTTTTTCGTGCTCCGCAGTGCAACTTCACCACTTCACCGGGACACCAATTTCCAGCGGCCAGACTTCCGTGCCCGGCACATCCTTTAATTGATCCTTAAGTGCCTGGGGAGTCCCGGTCAGAAGCGGAAACGTGTCGAAATGCATCGGAACAACCTTCTTCGACTTGAGGAGGCGGCAAGCCTGAGCGGCTTCCAGCGGACCCATTGTGAAATGATCTCCGATGGGTAAAAAGGAAAGCTCGGGGTGATACAGCGTCTCGGTCAGTTGCATATCCGTGCAGACGTTGGTGTCGCCCGCAAAGTAGAACTTGCGGTTGTCGGGAAGATGAACCACGTAGCCGCACGCCTCGCCGCCGTATACGATCTGGTCGCCATCCTGAATGCCGCAGCTATGAACAGCATGAGTCATGGTGAACTTTACAGGGCCAACCTTCTGCGTGCCGCCCTTATTCATCGGGCTGCACTTCTCCACCCCCTTCGACGTCAGCCACGCACACAGCTCGTAGATTCCAATCACCTGCGGTGAGAACTTTTTCGCAAGGGGAATGACATCGTGAATGTGATCGAAATGACCGTGCGACACCGCGATAATATCGATACGGTCGAATTCGTGCGACTTGGGATACTTGGGATTGCCGTCCACCCAGGGGTCCATCACAATCACTTCGCCGGAGTTGAGGCGGAACTGGAACGTCGCATGGCCGAGCCATGTAATCTCTAACATTGGGGTCAGAATCCTTTCTGGCTTGGAGTAGAACTCTTGATTGCCGGCAGTTGGATGCCGTCGCCGTATTTTGCGATACCGGGAATTGTCACGGGAAGGCGGCCGGTCAGCGAAATCTCTCCAAACATCGCCTTGACGGCGGCGTTCTCCGATGTGGATGTGGTGCTAAAGGTCGTCGCGTATGCCTTCACGCCCGGAAAACTCCGGATGAGATATGGATTCCCCAGCGCGATCATCGCAACAGGAGCGTGCCCGGACGTAAGCGTATTGACAAGGCCCGGATACTCGCCGGCGAGCGCCACATCGCCCCGGTACGCGGCGACGCTCACGAACGCCGCAACATAGACGGCGCCGCAAGATGCTGTCCCTTGTGCTACGGCGTCAAGATCGGCTTTCGACATGCCCGGATCGAGCAGCGTGACTTTCATACGCGGTGAGCGCTTGTGGATTTCGTCGATCATCCTCCGTCCCTGCTGCCCGGAACGGCTCTCGCTGAGAACCAGCGTGCAGGCATTCTCCGCGGAACGCACCGGAAAAAGGTCGCCGTCGTTACGAACCAGCGTCACGGCGTGGTCAGCCACCGCCTCGGCGCGTTCATCGGCTTCCGGCGACCCAATCACTTCCGCGATTTGATCCAGGTCTACCACTTTGCGCTTGGCCAACCCGACCCGGGCTTTGGCCGAGAGGACCCGCAGAACGCTCTGGTCGAGTCGCTGTTTGCTGATCCGCCCGCTCTGAACCGCCGCCACCACGCCGTTAATTGCATCCTCAGCCTTTAGTGGCATTAGCAGAACGTCGGCGCCGGCCTCGATAGCGCGCACGGCTGCTTCGCCGGTGCTGAACATTTCCGACAGCCCTTTCATGTCCATGGCGTCGGTCGCAATGATGCCCTGAAAGTCGAGTTCGTTGCGCAGCACACCGGTAAGAATCGCGGACGAAACGGTGGCCGGAATATTTTCGGGCTCCAGGGCCGGCACGGCCAGATGCGCGGTCATGATGGAATCCACCTTCGCCGCTACCGCCGCGCGGAACGGCTTCAGTTCAACGCTCTCGATGCGCTCCTTCGGAGCATCCAGCCTAGCCAGGCCCATGTGACTATCCTGCGCAGTGTCGCCGTGTCCCGGGAAATGCTTGGCCGTGATCAGCACTTGGACCTTGGGGTCCGAATGGGCGCCTTCAATATACGCACGCACGTGCGCGGCGACCTCGTCCGGATTCTCGCCATACGAGCGGATGTTAATGATTGGATTGTCCGGATTGTTGTTGACGTCCGCGTCGGGAGCGAAGACCCAATTCACACCGAGTGCGCTGGCTTCCTTCGCGGTGAACGCTCCCTCGAATCGCGTATCCTCCAGGTCGCGCGCGGCAGCGAATGCCATGTTGTATGGCCACGCCGTGGTCGATGCCACCCGCATGGACGCGCCACGTTCGAAATCCGCCGAGACCAGTAATGGGACTTTCGCCAGGCGCTGCATGCGATTCAGAAACGCTGCCATGGCATAAGGTTCGGCGGCGCGCACCGACCCATTCACAGTATGACCAACGACAATCAGTCCTCCGATCTTGAGGTCGCGCACTAAATGCTGGTAATGCTTGAACTGCGCGGATCGGACGTTTACGCTTTCGCCATAACAGGGCATGACGATCAACTGCGCGACCTTCTCGCGCAGCGGCATCGCTTTCATCCACCGCTGAGCGACGGGGTTGATCTTAACTTTGGGAGGTTTCGCCGGAGTAGAAGCCGCCAGATAACAAATCAGAATTGTCACCGCGGAGAAAGTGCGGATCAAGTGCATCTGACTTTACTATAACTGGCCCGGTCTGGTTTCCTGAACCGCTAAGCGTTCGCCGTGCGGGCGACGCCTGTCACGCGCTTCTGCGAGCGCGGTGGCTTCCGTGGACTGCCCTTACGCGCAACCCGGGTTACCGCCCGGATGAGGTGCGCCACTTCCTGCGCGCTCTTCTGTATTACAGCGTCGGCGCCCGTAGTTGCTTCGTTCAATCCCAGCGTATCCGTCCAACCGGAAATCAAAATGACTGGCGCGCCGATGTGACGCTCGCGCAACTCACGGATGAACGCGATCCCGTCCATGTGAGGCATTCGGTAGCCAGTGACTACAACATCAAACTGCTGCGCGGTGCATTGCTCAAGAGCTTCCTGCGGTGACAGGCAAGTCTCTACAGTATGGCCTTGTTCCTCGAGCACGGCACGGCGGGCCTTGAGGCCCATGCTATTGTGATCCACAATCAGAATTCGAGCCGAGACGTTGGATGCTGTCATTTGGGACTTCGTGAAAATTAGCAGAGCCGTAACCTGAGTGTCAATGAAGTTCTATCGAATTGTAAGATCGCAAGATCCATTTCTTGACTCTGCGTCATGAAACCGCTATAGCTGTCGCTCCTGCATCATCAGTCAGGAGGCCAACAATTATCTGCGCTATTCGGTGAGCTTGAGAATCATGCCTGTGTCTGTAACCACCCAGGCGTTGTGGGCATCGACCACTGCTAGCGTCAACTCGCTCGCCACTGCACGATAGTCGACATCCATGTCGATCCAGGTGTTGAGCGATCCCGTACGCATCATCTTTACCTTGCCCGGAACCGGAAGATCGTGAGACTTCCCTGGTAGTTCAATCGCAGCCGCAATAACGTCGTTGTCGTCGAGAATCGCCAAATCGCGCACGCTGCGGTCGGCGGCGAGAGGAAGCGGTTTTGCCTTCGCACCATCTTCGAATTGCGCGATCTCCGATGCACCGGCAGCCGAGTTCGGGAGCTGGTACAAACCAAGCGCGTAACTCTTTCCGAACCGGACACGAGTGAGCTCTCCGAGGCGCCGGATGTCAGCAGAGTCCCAGGTTTCGCCGCCATCCACGGTCTCAAGCAGAATCGTGGTACTCGGCGTGCGTCTCAAACGTGCGCGTTCAGGATCCATCCAATCCGGCAAGCGAGGTTGCGGCGGATTCGATGCGCCTACGATCAGGCCATGCCGTTTCTGCCGATCGAATGCGATCCAGTAATAACCGGTTGTTTCCGCCGAGGTCATCGGCGCCGCCGCCTTCTCCATAGGCTTCCACGTCACCCCGCCATCCCTGGTCTCCAGGACCAACTTGGGAACGCCAACAGCCCAGCCTCGCTGTTCGCTAACGAACAGAGTGCGAAGTAACCCTTTGTGCTCCGCCAGCCTCTTCCACGTTCGGCCTGAGTCGCCGGAACGCCAGATGCCGCCCTCCGTGACCATCCAACCGGTGCTGTCATTCAGGAAAAACAGCGAGAGCGGATGTTCTTTCACCTCGACCGTATCCCAAGTAGCACCACCGTTGCCCGTCACCAGCACCACGCCCTTGCCGTGTTTGCCTTCCTGCACAATGCCGGCCGCCATGCATCGTTGTGCCGAGGGACATTGAATATCGTTGAACACCAAAGCGGAGTTGTCTTTGTCGTAGAAGTATTGCATCTTCCACTTCTCGGCGTGCGCCGGAGCCAGGGCGGCCACCAACAGGGCAGTCGAGAACAGCCATCTCGCGCTGTCTAATCTAGTTCGAAACTCCCGGGGAGTACGCAACTTGCACCTCTTGTTTGGGCGTGTCCAGCCGCGACAGCAGCACCAGGCACCCGATTAGTTCGCCTACCGTCGTAAGCAGTTCCATTTCGGCCCCGGAGTGTGGATGCGCGTTGCGATGCTGGACGTTGATAACGCCCGCGACACGGTTCCGGATAATGATCGGCACCGAAAGGAAGGCTTCAAACGTGTCTTCGGGGAGATCGCGAAAAAACTTGAATCGCGGATCGTGATAGGATTCGCGCGAAATAGCCAACAAACGGCGTTCGCGTGCTACCCAGCCCGTCAGACCTTCATTTAACGTGAGGCGCACCTTCCCGACTGCTTCAGGATGGGGATTGTTGGATGCTTTCAGGACGAGCTCATCGTTTTCCAGAAGGTATACCAGGCACGAATCGCAGGCCATAAACTCAACGACGAGCGAGACCACCGCCTGGAGTACATCGCGGGTATTCTGGTCGCCGCGGACAAGAAAGCGGCTGATCTTCTGCAGAAGCCGAAGCTGCTGCTCCGTATGCTCGAGCTTTTGCTCGAGTTCTTTCGCTCTGGACACGACCTACATTATCGCGCGATAACGTCTGGAGGGTGAGGCGAAGTCCGGAACGCCTGAGACCTGCGTAGACTGTAAGCATGAGCCTGTTGGCGTTTTGACGCGGGCGGATATAAACAATGTTCGATTTTGCCAGCCGCTTTACGGTAATCGGCGAAGATACCAGCGACCTTCTCGAGTCGATTCAGAATACCTTCGATATCCGGTTTACTGCGGACGATTGCTTGCCGGAAACCGTTGGGAAGCTGTGCGATCTGGTAAAGAATCGACTGCGAGGGACAAAGCCATCACGATGTATGAGCAGCGTGGTCTTCTATAGCGTCCGTCGAACGATGATCGAAGTAACAGGATCGCGCGTGGAGGAAATCCTGCCAGCGGCTAGACTTGAAAGCTTGCTTTCAAGCGGTAGGAAACGGCGAAAGGAATGGGACGCGATGGGTACGCAGATCGGGCTCGAACTGCCGAAACTGGCCTTTTCCAGTCGCATGGAAGCGTGCCTCGCCATCGCTCATATCACGCCGGCTGTGGCCTTGATCGTTCTCATCGCTTCGAAGCTGCGGTTCGATGCCGGCATATGGCTGTTGATCCTTTTTATGATCGCCGCCGGAACACTGATCGTTTGGGTGGGCACTCGGTCCAAGCTGCAGTCAGTCGCAACCAACTTGCCGCGAAGATGCGACACTGTTCGGGGCCTCGTGAAGAGTATCGTCTCCAGGAACTTCGGAATTCTGTGTGCAGGTATCGGGGGTTGGAATGATCGAGAAGTATGGGAGGCTCTCCGCCAATTGATCGCCGACGAAACATCAACGAACCTGGAAAAGATAATGCCGGACACGCCTTTCCCGGACGGGCTCGGTATTTTCTGACAATCCCTTTTGAGGGACGCCCGCTTAACGCGTAACTTCAGGATTCCCAGTAGGCGGCGGAGCGTGATCGTTGGCCGCAGGCGGGCCGAGCAGTTCCGTCAGCACAGGCTTCAATGCATGTGCCCAGACCTGGTACCCCTTCACAGTCGGATGTAGTTTGTCATGCGCGTTCATGATCCCTTCGAATAGCGTCCCATCGCTGCTCGCGAGCCTGTCGTTAATGTTCAGATACCGGATGGTCCGCCCATCGGCTAACCGCGACAGGTTTTTGTTGATCTTGTCGATGACCGGTATGAGCGTCATATGGTCGTTCCGCGGAAAGATTCCCATGACAATCACCGTGGCGGCCGGCGCTTTGGCGCGGATCACGCGCACAATCGCCTCCAGGCCGCGCGTTACTTCGTGCGCTTTCGCGTCGACATCCCCTTCCAGCGAGGCACTCCCGACGTTGTTCGTCCCGGCCAGCAACACGACCACTTTTGGATTTACTCCGTCCAACTCGCCATTCTCCAGACGCCATAAAATGTTCTGGGTCTGATCGGCTCCCCATCCGAAGTCGGCCGCATTCCAGCCGTGAAAGTTCTGCTGCCAGTTCGCGAGCAGGTCGGGATAATCGGTCGCGCCCCACCGCCGCGCGATCGAATCGCCTTCAAAGTAGACATCAATGCCGCCCTGCTTGGCTTTCGCAAGAAGTTGCGAGTGAGCGACGAGGGAGTTTGCGTCCGTTCGGAAGACCGGCTGGTCCGCCGGAAGGCGCCACGGCGCCGGGTGATAATCGAACCATTTGTCCGCCCAGGGGATGAAGTACTTCCAGTTGGGCGCATCCGTATGCCCGCCGTCGTGCTGCCGCCACGCAAGTTGCCCATCGAGGAGCCCATGATTCACCGGCGGCATCATAGCGGTGCGATAGTCCTCGGCGACCCCGAGATCTTTCGCGCCGAGCAACCTGAACACGGGCTCGGCCGCGACGGTCGCCATGAAACTGCCGCGTTGGTCGAGCCATTTGGCATCGCCTTTTTCAGGGACCCCATAGCTGATGAACGTCAACCTCGGCGCGCACAAAGCAATCAGCTCGTTCGAATCGGCCGGTAAATCGCCAGCCGTCTTGCTTCCGAACGAAGCCTCGCTCGCGCCATACTTTAGGAAGTTGCCGGCCATCCAGTGATACTCGCCGGAGCCTGTCAGGTTCTCCACGGCCTCCCCAAAGTTGCGCCGGTGCGGTTTGGCGCCACCTTCCCCGGAGGAACCCACGAGCACAACGGCGAAGCGTGAATCGAACGCCATGGTGACAAGCGCGGCCTTGCCGTAACGCGAGACGCCTTCGATACCGGCGTGGCGTGCATCGATCGCCTTGTCGGTTTCCAGGTAATCGAGAGCGCGGGAAGCGCCCCAGCCCCATGCGCGCAGCGATCCCCAGTCATCCGGTTTTCGAGGCTGCCCCTTGTTCGTTAGCCCGATGATTCCCTTCGTCAGGCCAGCGCCGTTATCGGGTTGAATGCTGCCCGGATCGAGTAGCGCATAAGCCCATCCGCCTGCGATGAGTTGCTCGGTCGAAGGCGGGTCAGTCCCTAGCGCGGCCTTCAACTCGGGCCGGCTGGCGAACATTTCGGCCATTCGCTTGAGAAACGCAGCGCTGCCGAACATGACCATCACCGGCACGGGACCCTTCGTGTTTGCCGGCGTCACCAGCGTCATTTGAATGTCCACGTCGATGGCGGGGCAAGAGGAATTGTCCGCATGTCCGACGAGCTGCTTTTCGATCGCGGGGAAAACGCCGATTTTCGTGTTGGCGGTGCTTTTGACGGACCAGGTCACCTTCGGCACGTTGGGTGGAACGCGGCCGAGAACTTCACGCTCGAAATCTTCGATGATCTCGGGGCGACGCTCGTTCCACCACTGGTTCGCCGTAGTGACTTTCTGCCCGTTCTTCAACGTGAGCGCATCGGGAAGACTCGGGAAAGGATTGGCAAGCGACTCTTCGTAGTTGGCGTGATTCGGGGCATTCTCGTTGCCGCTCGGGCCCGCCCGGAGGGCCTTGATGCCGAGTTGCTCCATCATGTTTTGATGGTCCTGGGTGGCGGTCCAGTTCATCGGCTGGCAGCCGCTCGTAGCCGGACTGTCTGACTGCTGCGCCGAGACGAATCGACAATTGATGAGCGCTACGGCGGTGAATACAGCGAATTTGAAGACTGATGGTCTCGAATGCAGCGACGCAGTCATGTTTGAGCCTCGAACAAAATGGTATCGGAGAATGCCCCGCGGACGCCAGCGCGCTGGGTTTTTCGACCGATATAATCGCTCTTGTTCGCAACGCGCAGGCGAAACCGCCTGCTCCGCAGCATAGCCGCAACTAACGGAAACTCCCGGGTTGGAAAAGGTGGGGCAGGCTGAAGGCCTGCTCCACCCTTCCATATCCTCCAAATCGTCGCGGGACGCGAAGAGTCAGAGGCTGCGCAATACTTCGAGTGCCGGCTTTATGCGGGCGGTATCAAATCAGCGACCGCTAAAAGATGTACTTCAGCTCGAGTTGCAGCCTTCGCGGGTAATTCGCCTGAATCGATCCGATGCACTGGCCGAAGTTCACGTTCGTGAAGCTCACGCTGGGGGCCGGGTACAGCGGATGGTTCAAAGCATTGAGCGCCTGCGCGCTGAAGCGGAGGATGTGGTTTTCACGGATGCGGGTGTCCTTGTTAATGGACACATCCACGTTGTTGCTGCGCGGACCGCGCAGACCGGAGAACCGATACGGGTTCACGCGGTAGTGGTTGGCCGGCTGTGCCGAGGAAGCGGTCACGAAGGGCGAGGTGTTGAACCAGCGGTCCGCTGTCCGCTCGTCTAACGGGCGAATTGCCGTGCTCGGATCGGCGGTCAGAAAGTAATCGCCGCTGTTGTCGCGCGTGGTGCGGGCGAAATTGAAGAACGGCGATTGAATCGCCGTTAGGCTGATCGGAAAGCCGCTCGAGAATGCCCACGAACCGCTGACCTCCCAGCCGCCTACCAGCCGCTCCACTAACCCATGCGTGTTCGAAAGCAGCGCCCGTCCCTTGCCGAAGGGAAATTGATAGATCCAGGCGGTGGTGATGCGGTGCGGAATGTCCTGATCGGAGATCTCGCGCGAAGGCATTGGATCGGCCATGTTCAGGTACTCGATGGCTTGCATGGTCTTCGAGTACGTGTAATTGGCTGATACCATCAGACCCCGCGAGAGCCGCTTGTCGGCGCGCAACTGCAGCGAATGGTACCAGGAATAACCCTGATTCGTGGTCGTGCCAATCGACCCGTATTGCGGATATGGCAGCAGCAACTGCCAGCGGGCGATGGTCGTACTGGTGAAGCTGGCCGGGGTGCCCAGCGGCATCGTCAAACCGTAGAACGGATTAGGAACCGATCCTGTGATATAGCCGTTGCCACAACCCTGTCCGGTCGTGCAGGTGTTCGAGTTGTCCCGGGTTGGGAGCGTGCTCAGATATTGATCTGGCAGAGCGTTGAGGTTTCGGAAGATCTCCTGGTGAATCCCCTTGTTTCCGACGTACGCGCCCTCGATCACTACTCCGCCCGGCAATTGACGCTGAACGTCAAATTGCCAGCGGTACATGGTCGGCATGAGCGGGTTCTGGTTGAACACGTTGGTCACGTTCTGGCCCGTGTAGGTCTGTCCGCCCAGGGTGTTCCCGACGGGCTGCAGCAGACTGTCGAACGGATTCGAAAGCGTCCGCACGAGTGTTGTTCCATCGGCGGCGAACGCGCTGAATGGGGTTTGCTGGCTATAGCCGGCCTGGTAGACATCGCCCCGCCGCTCACCCAGGAATCCCTGGTAGATGCCGAATCCGCCGCGCAGGACCGTTTTGTTTGTCAATTGGTATGCGAAGCCGAAACGTGGCAACAGGTTCCTCTTGGGCGTGTTGTATAGTTCGCCCGAAGTGCCCACGCCCGCAAACGTCAGCCCTCCCTTAACCTGCCATTGGCCTGCCGGCAGAATCATTTGGGACGCGGTACTTGAAGCGTATGCCGCCTGGGCCGCAGCCGCGAAGGGTGGCACGTAGGCCGGATCGAAAGCCTTAACGCTGCGGTCGTACCGTTCCGTCAAAGGCGTTTCGAATTCCCAGCGTAAACCGAGATTCAGGGTCAGTTTCTTGGTGACCTTCCAGTCATCCTGGAGGTAAAAGCCCCAGGCCATCGACTGCTCGGCGTAGTTGCCCGGAATGTTCACATAGGTATTGGATACGCTCGGAATGCCCAACAGAAGTGCTGCCACCGACTGGCCGATGTTGCTGGGAGCGGTCGGCGAATTGTCCTGCGGACCTCGCGTGTAGGTCGCGTCAAAGTTGAATCGGCCGGTCTGGTCGCCGGCGAAGAAACCGTCGGTTTCCCTGTAGGAGCGAAACTCCATACCCGCGCGAAGCGAGTGTGTGCCAAAAGTCTTGCTCAACGTGGCCTCCAGCGAATGCGTGTCAACGGGACGGTACTCGCCGGTACTGTTGCCCGTGCCGAGATAGTTGCTCAGATCGACGCGGGGGAAACGCCGGATATTCGCCGGAATCAGGTTGTTATAGGAAGCCGGAAAGCCCAGCGTGGTGAGATCGAACCCTTGGGCGTCCGGATTGTTGTCCGAAAAACGGACAAAACGGTTGTACCCATAGCGGACGTCAAACACCGTGGTGGGGTTCAGAATGAAAGTATCATCGAAGACCGCGTTGTGCGATTCGAACGCAAACGCAGTCCCGGTCGAAACGTTGTTGAAGTAGTTGTTGTAGTTACTGTTGCGAATGTACTTGCTGTAACGGGCGTACAGTCGCTGTTTGTCACCGATGTTGTGATCGATGCGTCCGGTGGTGGTGTAGTACTTGGCTTTCTCGGCCAAATCCGGCTCGAGCATGTTGTTGGTGAAATCCGACAATGCCGACCCCGCCGAACTTGGCGTCGGATAGTAGTCGTTCAGGATCTTCATGCCGACGGGATTCCAAAGGTTTTTGGGGATCTTGTTATTGGGGAATGGATCTTCCACAAATCGTGAGCCGACCTTCTGCCGGCTGTACGGATTGTAGATCTGGTAAGCCGACCCAAGGTTCAGCAGTGCTGAGAAATCACCGTTCTTCATGTCCGGGGTAGGCACGTTGGGTGTGGTGGCGTCGTAGCGCGGCCGAGAGTCGTGGATACCCTCATAGCCGAACATGAAGAAGGTTTTGTTCTTGCCGTTGTAGATCTTGGGAAGCCAGACGGGCCCGCCCACCGTGCCGCCCCAGCGGTCGAAGCGAAAGTCCGGCGTGGGATTGCCCACCTTGTTCACGTAGAAATCGTTGGACCAAAAGTCCTTACGCTGGAAGCCGTAATACACGGTCCCATGAAATTCGTTGGTGCCAGACTTGGTGCTCAAATTGGTCACGCCGCCCGCGGTGTTGCCCACCGCCGCATCGAAGGTTGCGGTCTGTACTTTGAACTCCGCCAGCATGTCCGGAGTAGGCACGTACGAAGCGATGACTTCGTTTTCGTTGGCCGTGGCGGTAGCCGGCGAGCCATCAAGCGTGATGTCGCTAGTCAGGCCGCGCGCGCCGTCCATCGAAAAATTCGCGATGTGGCTGGGCTCGAACGGCCGGTCGAGCCGTCCGTTTCCCTGAAACGAAGTTCCCGTTGAGAGGCCCATTAACAGGAACGGGTTCCCGTAGGAGAACGGAAGATGCATGATTTGAGATGCGGTAATGACGTTTCCGAGCGAAGCCGTCTCGGTGCCCAACAGCTCCGCACTGCCGGAGACTGTGACCGACTGCTCAGCGTTGCCGACTTCGAGAGTCGCGCTGACCTCGATGCGGTCCGCGATCTGCAGCACGACGTCGTTCCGCACAAATGTTTTGAATCCGGACGCCACTACCCTGACCTGGTAGTTACCAGGAAGCAGCAGCGGCGCCGTATAGTAGCCCTCCGGATTAGTTTTCAGCGAAACCGTGACTCCCATGGCCTGATTCAGCACGTAGACATCGGCATTGGGAACGACGCCTCCCGTGGCGTCGGTAACGCGGCCCAAGATTGTGCCGCGAGTCTCCTGCGACCATCCTGTGACGGCCAGCAGAATTGCCATCACACTCGTTGAAACAATGTGACGCAGCATATCCACCCCGCTGACGAAACTGATTATTTTGGCTCTCGCCGTTTTCACCCAAACGGCGCGTGGAAGGATCTTCCGCGCTGGCAGGTTTTAGACCCCGGGTTGAAATTCAACCGATGACACTATACGGCTGCGATCTTCCGAGGTCAAACCAAAATAACTGAAGCATATCTTTAGTCCGGCTGCGCTGACGCGTTCAGGTGCGCTTGAACAGCAGCAAAACGCGCAGGTAGAATCAGTCTTCTGTTTCACCGTTCCGCGTCAACGTTCCTACGTCGTGCTGCACACATAGTGGATGTTGTTGATTTTGGGCGCAACGCCGAAGGATGCGACGCAGGAGTGAGCCGGGCGCGACGCAAATTCCGGGCCTTGCGTCGCGCTCAACCGGGTGACGCGGTCTAGTGGGGCGGCCTGGGGTTGCGCATTGGCTCCTCTGGCTACAGGATGGGTCCCGACCTTTGGAATTGACGTAGCAGTTGGGGGTAAGTTGTTGGGGGCGAGGTGGATATTTTGTGTGGAATTTTGGGAATGGAGTGTGGGGCGCTGTTTGTGGGGTAGCGGGGGTCCGGCAAACTACTCCGGCCGCGGATTCACTCGGATGTCTCGGAGATTTTTGCGTCGCTGGACGATCCGGAGTGCGCTGGCCCCCAGGGCGGCAACACAAACGACAACGATCAACTCACGCACCCAGGCGCCCGCCGCCACCGAAACCGTGATGCCCGTTACGGCCGTAAGCCATACCGCAACACAGATTGGGCATTTCGGCAGCAACAGCAGGACGGCCGCCGGCACGATTCGCGCGGCAGCAGTGGGGACTCCGCGGGCGAGGCGGCGCTGCCGCCCCTCGCCCATGCTGCACTCCCCGTGCATCACGCGCCTTCCTGGTGCTCGCAGCACTGACCCATTTCGCGAGGCTTCTCGTAGCCGGCTTTGGGATCGACCGCATAATCATCGCTGTATTTGTCATGGTGCCGGAGCCACGACATCGTGAATGCCAGGCCATCTTCATCGCGGCCCTTGGGAACGAGGTCGAGGAATTGATACGCGCCGATCAGTGTGTCGAGACCGCGCGCGTAGGTTGAATATGTATGGAAGACTTCACCGCCCTCATCCTTAAAGAACACGCTCAGTCCGGGCGCCTCCTCCAAGCCGAAGCGATTCTTGCCGTAGTTGTAATCCACTTCGCCCGCGAGTTCCTCCGTCGTGAAGTGCACGCCATAGTCGTGCTGGAAATCGGTGCCGAACGCCGAGACCCAGGGGAATCTCCAGCCCATGCGCTTTTTGAACGCCTCAATTCGCGATATGGGCGCGCGAGATACTACCGCAAACGTTACGTCGCGGTGCGCGAGGTGGATCCGTGGCGGATCGAAGTGGTCGGCCAGGAACGAACAGCTCTTGCATCCTTCTTCCCAGGCCGGACCGAGCATGAAGTGATAGATGATCAATTGGCTTCGTCCACGGAAGAGTTCGTCAAGAGTCAGCGGGCCTTCGGGACCTTCGAACACGTAATTCTTCTCGACTCGTTCCCACGGCAATTCGCGGCGCTGCCGGCTCAGTTCATCCCGCTTGCGAGTGAATTCCTTTTCAGCGGCCAGGTGCTCCACCCGCGCCTTGCGCCATTCGTCCCTCGACACCACCTTATGTTGCGTTCGTGTTGCTGTCATCGGATTTCCTTTCTGTGGTTACACACGGGCACACGTATCCTGTGACGTTCCGTGCGGGTTTCGATCAGCCCTGTTTCGGGGGGATTCTGATTCTCGCCTGAGCCGCTTCGGCTTCGGCGTCCTCTTTAATGCGCAGGAGATGGCTCGACCACAGTTCTTCGAAGCGGCCGACCCACCGCTCATAGATCTGCCGGATGGGCACGACGTTCAGGGAGTTGATGCGCTGCCGGCTCTCATCACGTGTGTGGACCAGGCCGGCTTCGCGCAGCACGTCGATGTGTTTCATCACGCCGAAGCGTGTCAGGTGTGGAAAGGCCCCCACAATTTCGCTTGTGGTGCGGGGACCCTTGCGCAACAGATCGAGAATTGAACGCCGCGTCTTGTCCGACAAGGCCTTCCACACGCCATCCAGGTCGTCTTCGGACATTTAGCTCGTTTGCGCGTTGGCCCGAGCTGCACAATCCTTGGCGACCCCCTCGAGGATGTGCCGCCAGCCGCTGGATATGCCTTCCCGATGGGCCGGATCGATGAGACCGATAGCGCGGTGGCGGAAGTCCACGTGCGTTCCTCCAGGCCGCTGTTCGAGCTTCACTTCAATATGGTTCAGCGCCGGGTAAGACATGAACATGGGCCCGCTCAGTTCCAACAGCACGGGCGGCTTGATAACCTGCACATGTCCCCACAGGTGACCGATGCCGTTGCCGCGATCCCGGAACCAGCGTCCGCCGGGCCACTCCTCCAGCAGCATGTTCATCGATTCGCCCTGTGCGTTGGTGCTGCCCTCGCCAAGGCGGTGCAGCACGCTACGAAAGACGTCGCCGATGTCGGCTTTGATGTCGATGTTCTGGGTGATATCCAATGTGAGATCGTCGAGTGTCATGTTTGAAAGGTTTCTCCTTACGTGACTCTATAGTAACGTGACTATATGGTCACGTCAAGCATTTTTTTAATGCCCGGGCGACCTCAGCCAGGTTCATGGAGATTCGGCGACCTCTTTGGAGGCGAGGGCACGAGCTTCGATCATGTGGCGCACATCGGCTAACGGTAGAGGGTGCAATGGAATCAGGCGATCAAGAAGGGTGAGTGTCCTGGTGAGATCCGGAAGGGTGGCCAAGGCCAACGCTGCGACGAGGAACGCGTGGATGCAGAGTTGGTGGTTCTGTATCAGGGTGTTTAACGTTTCCTGGTATGCGCCGGTGCGGAACATGGCGACACAGATCGAAACAGGGCAACAGGGCCGGCGGCCGATTCGATTGGAGTCAAGTCAACGGCTACCTTCCTATAATCCTTTTCTTCGACCGCCGGCCGGGTAAACGGGGCGTAAACTAACGAAGAAGGAGCGTCTAATGAAGCGTCCGCTCGTCAGTCTTCTCGCTGCACTGGCGCTTAATTCCCCGGCATCTGGACAGAGCGCGGCTTTTGAAGTAGTCTCGATCAAGCCAGCGCCTCAGAACAAAAAGGAACTGCAGCAGCACTTGGGAAAGCAAATTGATCCGGCCATGGTTAATTTCGGGGGAGTCTCCCTCCTCATGTTGCTCACGCAAGCTTATGGGCTGCATTCCTTCCAGGTGGTGGGCGAACCCGAGTTGAACACCACACGATTTAACATTGTGGCCAAGCTGCCGACCGGGTCCTCCACTGCCCAAGTACCGGAGATGCTCAAGACAATGCTGTGGGAGCGCTTCCGGCTTGAAGCACACCAGGAGACACGGGAGTTCGGGGTCTACGCTCTCACTGCACCGAAGGGCGTTCCCAAGATTCCCCTCAAATCGGCGAGTGACGATCCCGCCCCCGGTCGGGGATTACCACCTGGCACCATGTCGCAGGCGGCGGATTTCATCAATCAGTACCAATACCTCCTGCAACTCAGCCGACCAGTGGTTGATCAAACCGGTGTAGAGGCCGACCACATCGACCTATCGTCGTTCGTGCAGCCGTTGTTGAATGCTGCGATCGCCGCAAAGAAAGACGGCGCCGACGCCATGGAGGTGGAGAGCGCTGTTCTGGGCGCCGTCCAGAAACTCGGGTTGCGATTGGAGCCGCGCAAGGCTTCCATGCCCGCGTTAGTCATCACTCATATCGAGCTGACGCCGACGCCAAACTAGTGGCCGGGCGGCCTTTTCGTAGTGCACTACTACGGCCGCTCAAAGCGGCCCTTCCGCAGTTGAGAATGATATGTGGGCTTATCGGAAACTGCTGGCTGCGGTTCCACAGCGCCACTCCCAGGTGCCTCGATCCAGATTGAATGACGAATCGAATGCTAGTCGGGAAGCGGACCTGCGTGGTTATGGGGATCTATGTATTAGTCTTACCCCGTTTTAGCGCATCGAATCCCCACGCATCTCGATACTTCGGCGCTTTAGAAGAGTGACCCAGTCCTGCTTTCCAAAACTGACCCGTCGCAGTCTGCGCGAGCCGAGGAGAAGCCCAAGGGCTGGTTCATTGCGCGCATTTCCCGGCGGATTCCCAACCTTCTAGACCGCAACGCCACCGACCGACACCCCAGCACATGAATGCGCCTTGCTCATATTTCTTTTCTCCCCACAAGCAGCCGGGGGGCAATGGTACATTCTTTTGGGCCAGGACACGCACCAGGCGATTGGTGGCGCCATACGGCAGGCCCCACTCCTGACGATCCTGGACATCCTCGTAGATCAGCATTCGGTAGTCTTTCAATACCTGGAAAAGCTCGTTGTTGTGATACCCGCCTCCGACGGGCCGGACCCTCGCGGTGTCGATGTGAAACCCCTCGACCAGAATCAGGCCCCCAGGCTTCAATGCCTCCCAGACTTTGGGCAGGACCGCTTGTGGGAAGAAGTAAGAAAACAAGATCAAATCCCATTTCTCCTTGCCCCAATCAAAATCCTCGTAGGGCGTGACGAGGGTTTCAATGAGCAATCCACGTTTTTCGGCCTCCTTCCGCGCGACTTCGATTCCGACAGGGGAAAGGTCGAATCCAGTGACAGCCCATCCTTGCGAGGCAAGCCAAAGTGCATTGCGGCCCTGCCCCATCGCTACGTCCAAAGCACGCCCTGGTTTTCGCCCGCTGATCGTGCGGACCATAAACGCATTTGGCACAGCGCTGAAGACGTCACTACCCTTGGAATAGATTTCGTCATACGCCCTTCGATCACTCTCGTGAGGGTCCGGCAGTTTCGGCGGTTCCTGGGCCGCCGAGGAAAGGCAGGCGGAGAATAAAAGAAGTTTGGGTAGAAGTGGCATCGTTATTTCTTGACCGCTGCCGCCCTCACGAACGCCGTAATGTCGGTGCTCGTCCAGTCGATGGCGCCGACCACCTTCCGAATAATTCTGCCGTCCTGAATGATGTACGTCTCTGGAAACGTGTAGGTGCCAAAACTCTTACTGATGCGTCTGTCAGGATCGCGATACGTCTCCAGTGCAATCCGGTGATCACGCAAGAAGCGGCGGTATTTCTGAGCATCTTCATCTCCGCCGACTGCCACAACCACCACGTGCTCCGATCGAGATTTGCGCGCGAAATCGCTTAGAGACGGCATTTCTTTCACGCAGGGAACACAGGATGTCTCCCAGAAGTTCACTACGAGAAGATTGCCTCCAAATACCTCCGGCGTTATGTGCTTGCCCCGATCGGTCGTGATGGAGAAGGTGCGCGCACGGTCGCCATCTTTTGACAAATGATCGGTCTGCGCCGGTGCGAACCCGCAGATCAAGACCAACATCGTCAGGATTGTTGGATATCCCATGGATCGCGCGATAACCCGGGTCATTGCGTGCACCTCATTGGCAGAGTTCTCTCTGCAAGTGATATGACGATCTATCGTTCCTGTTTCTTCCCAGGGAAATCCGCTGTCCACAAAACTGCGCAGATGAGATGGACGTGGGATAGAGTATTGAATCTGTAAGGAGCCGGAGGTTTTGCGCCCCGGAGAGGATTAGGCTCCCCTCCAGGGCAGGAGTTTCTGGGAGTCATCACCTCCCATGGGCCCTCCCGAGAGTGCTACAAGCCATTCCGAAAATCAAGCGGTTCGGCGAAAACGGTCACCCCGCCGGCCGAGGACGCGTCGCTGTCTGCTGAAAGGATGCGAGCAGTCCTTTCGTCCGCGGCAGTCGAGCCAGCGATATTGCAGTGCGGAATGTCGGAAAGCGGCTCGGAAAATGGTCGCGATGGAAGGCGCAGCAACGGTACCGGGAAACAGCAGTTGGCCAAGCGAAACGCAACGGGCAAAGCCGGCGCTATCGTGAGCGCGTCAAAAGCCGTAAACCGCCAGAGCCAAAAGCGGACGAGGCCGCGAGGGTAATCACTCCGGAACATTCTTTTCGATCATCCTTGCGACCGGCCCGGCTGCTACGAAGGGTTCACACAGCAGCGGCGAAGCCCCTTGCAGCACTACTGTTCACGTGCTTGCAGGCACGCGATGGAGCGCGTCTACCAACGGGAGCTTCGCTTGAAACAGGCGCGCATTTAATCCCGAGATATTGATCCGCGGGCGGGATCGCCTTAACATTCAGCCTGTCCGATGAAACTGGAGTTTCACCAACTCGACCGTCGTTGGGAGCATTTGCGCGTGCACCATCCGGGACGGCAGCAGCGGTTGTTGGCGTCTCTGGCGGAGAGCGGCCAGCAGACGCCCATCGTGGTGGTTGCGGCCGATGGGCAGCCAGGCCGCCATGTGGTGATCGACGGCTACAAGCGCATGGCGGCGCTCGGGCAACTCGGCCGGGACACAGTGGAGGCCGTGGTGTGGCCGCTGACCGAAGAGGGACCAGCATGTTGAGCCAAGCGCAACGCACCACGATTCTGGAACTGTATACGCAGGGAGTGAGCAAACGGGAGATCGCGCGGGTGATGGGGATCTCGCGTGTGGCAGTACGGAAGGTCCTCCGCTCGAACTCCACCACGGTGCCGGAACTACAACGAGCCGAGAAAGCCGAATCGCACCGCCAACAGATCTTGGAACTCTTCGACAAGTGCAAGGGGAATCTCGTGCGAGTCCATGAGGAACTGGTGGCCACGGGCGCGGAGTTATCGTACCCCGCGTTGACGGCATTCTGCCGGCGGGCGGAATCGGACAGGCGCCGCCTGTGGCGTCGGGCCAATACCACTTCGATCCGGGTGAGGAGATGCAGCATGATACTTCTCCACACGAAGTCGAACTGGCCGGCAGGAAACGCAAGGTGCAGACGGCTTCGGCGGTGTTGTGCTACTCGCGGATGCTGTTCTTCCAGTGCTATCCGACTTTCCGGCGTTTCGATTGCAAGGTGTTTCTGACTGAAGCGGCGCGTTACTTCTCCGGAGCCGCGACCCGCGTGATGATCGATAACACGCATGCAGTGGTGCTGCGCGGTACGGGACGCGAGATGATTCCTGTACCCGAGATGGAAGCCTTCGGCGAGCGCTTCGGGTTCCGATTCGCGGCTCACGAACTGGGCCACGCCAGTCGCTCGGCCCGGGTGGAGAGGCCATTCAGCTTTATCGAGGGAAACTTCCTCGCCGGGCGCACCTTCGCCAGTTGGGAGGATCTGAATCAGCAGGCACGCCAATGGTGCGACAAGGTCAACTCCACTTACAAGAAGCATCTGCGCGCGGTGCCGCGCGAGCTATTCGCCCTGGAGCGGCTGCACCTGAAACCACTGCCCGCATGGATTCCGGAGATTTACCGCCTGCATCAACGCTTAGTGGATATCGAGGGGTATGTCGCGTTGAACAGTAATCGGTATTCGGTTCCGCTCGAGTGGATCGGCCGCCGCGTGGAGGTGCGCGAGACCAGGGACAAGATCGAGATCCAACTCGATGCCCGCCGCATGGTGACACACCGCCGCATTGCCGAGGCGGAGCACCAGCGCGTAATGCTGGCCGAGCACCGGCCGTCGCGCGGCCAGCGACCGTCTCGGCCCGATCCCCATCCCGAGGAGCAAGCCATTCGTCACGGTTACGCCGGAACTGGCGGACTACGTCGCGGACCTGAAGCAGCGGAGCCGCAAAGTGATCACCGTTGCCCTGCGGCAACTGCTGCGATTGGTGCCGGAGTATCCGCGAGAGCCGTTGGTAGGCGCCGTGCGCGAGGCAGCCCGCTACGGGCTCTACGACCTGGACCGGTTGGAGCGTATGATCCTGCGCCGCGTGACACGCGACTATTTCCTGCTGAACGAAGGGCCTGACAGAGATGACTGAAGAACTCGAACAACTGCTGAAGAATCTCAAACTGCGCCGCATCATGGAGATCTATGAGGAGCAGTCGCGCGCGGCCGACAAGGATGACATCAGCTAAACGGATTTCGTCACGCGCCTGGTGCGTGCACAATGGCAGGCCAAGCAGGAGGGCGCTCTGGAGTGGCGCATCCAGCGTGCCAACCACCCGGAACGGTGGACGCTGGAGACGTTTCCCTTCGCTCGACAGCCCGGTGTGAGCCGCAAACAGATTCGCGGGTTTGCGGAGTTGGAGTTTATTGCCAAAGCAGAAAACATCGTGCTGGTCGGCGACACCGGAAGGGGCAAAACAGGATTGGCCTGCGGACTGTTGCTGAAAGCGCTGGAGAACGGCTACCGGTGTCAGTTCATCAAGGCCCAAGACTGTTCGATGAAATGTATGCATCGCTAGCCGATCGCTCGACGCGGCAACTGCTCAAGCGCTTGGCGCGGCTGGATTGACGAATTTGGATACCTGAATCTGAAACCGGAGCAGTCCAACATCTTCTTCAAGCTGATGGAGGAACGCTACCGCCAGCATCCCACGATCATTACAACAAACTTGGGGTACGACGAGTGGCCGAACTTCCTGGGCAACCGGCCGATGGTGGAAGCGCTGTTGAGTCGTCTCCGTCACTACTGCCACACCGTGCACATCAAGGGTCTGTCACTGCACGAGTTGCAAGGTTGAGAGCGCATCGTGGATGACGCTATCGGTCTGGAACAATATGTTCGCCGGGTTTTGGAGGCGTATCGCAAAACGCCGGGAACGACGGGAACGATTCGCCGTCCCGACCGCATGCTCGCGGCCCAACTCTTCCACCGCGGCATCTCTCTTAGCATGGTCGAAAATGCTCTCGTTCTGGCGGCGACGCGCCGGCTGATTCGGCGAGCCGATGCGCCGCCACTGGGTACGGTTCGCTCGCTGGCGTACTTCCTGCCGGTGATCGAGGAGGTGCTCGAACTCCGGGTCAAGCCCGACTACTTCCAATATCTCCGTCAAAAGCTTCAGCGGATCTCTCCGAACCGATAGTCCGAGGCCACCCAGCCGGACGCGGATGATGAAACCCACCCCGCACGCCTACGGCGTGGATGATATCGCCCTCGCCCTCCGCCTCCCTGAAGATTCGCCTTCGGCAAGGATAATGCCGCATCCCACACGCCTGTTCCCAGTCCGGTTCCCGCAGTGGGTCACTTCATCCGAGCGCTACTGGGTCATTCTTGCGGAGCACCGAAGCGATAGATGCGCGTTGTGAACCAGCCGGTCTAGGATGCCGTCGGCCAGCGTTCCTCCCAAAGCAACTGTTGAGTCAGATGCGGATGCTGCTGTCGCTGCCGATGAAGATCGGCGAAGTCAGGCATGAGCAGCGCGGTCGGACGGCTGCGCGGAGGCCCGCCGAACAACGCCGCCTCCAATCGGTCATCGGCCCGATCGGGTCCGAGCGGCCACGTAATCTTGGCAGCTTCAGCCCTCTGTAGATACTCGTGTGCGGTGCCGAGGCCAATCGAGCAACTTCGGGCGATCGCTCGCAGCCCTCCTCGCTGGCACGCTTATCCTCCCTTTCGAGGGGGAGGCTGCCTGCCATTGTGTTGTCCAGCGCTGCTATCTGCCTGTGGAAATCATTCCGGCGAAGCCGAACGCAGTTACGGCATCGGCCGAAACCGTTCGGCTTCATCCCGGAACCGGTGTTCACCTTCACCCGAATCCTGTTCGGGATCATCCCGGAATGTCGTTCGGAATCATCCCGGAACCCCGGATTCCCCATCAACGCAGAGCTGCGGCGGCCGTCAAGTGCAAGGTATGCACACCCATTGACAACGGCTTCGTCGGAAGCGCCATGTTGGAAATTTGAGGCGAAAGGGCTTAGGCCGTGTCTCCGGAGAAAACGATGTACATTTAGGCGGCCAATAGTGGCTAAGTTCTTTATTTTATATTATTTAGAGGTGGCGGAGAGAGAGGGATTCGAACCCTCGATAGAGTTTCCCCTATACACGCTTTCCAAGCGTGCGCCTTCAACCACTCGGCCATCTCTCCGATGCTTGCGCAGGCTGAACCTCAGTGTATCACGGTGGATTTGACAAACCTGTCCCAATGTGTGATTATTCATATAGCTGAATAAAAATTCAGCGGTAGCGCTCAAATCGAGGAGAGACACCATGGCCGCCCCGTCGCCCGTCAATGTTTCCTACATCAGTCCCGCAAAGATCGAAGCCGGCAAACTGACGCGCGACCTCGACCTCTCCAACGACGAGCTCTCAGGGCTCCTGGACCTCACCGGCCGCCTCAAGAACCACCCCGCACGGTTCGCACAATCGCTGGCCGGCTCCTACATCAGCCTGCTGTTCGAAAAGCCGTCTCTCCGCACCCGGATGACATTTGAGCTCGCCATCAAACAGCTCGGCGGCGATGCTGTCACCAGCATCGGTCCCATCGGCGACCGGGAGCCGGTGAAGGACATTGCACGCAACCTGGACCGCTGGACCAACGCGATCGTCGCCCGCACCTTCTCACAGGAAACCGTGGATGAACTGGCCGAATGGTCGGGCGTGCCGGTGGTCAATGCCCTCAGTGATCTGTACCATCCCTGCCAGGCGCTCGCTGACGTATTCACGATGCAGGAACAGTTCGGGGACCTGGCCGGTCTCAAGCTGGCGTTCGTCGGCGACGGCAACAACGTGGCGCATTCCCTGATGCTCACTGCCGCCCGTCTGGGGATGAGCTTCAGCATCGGCTGCCCAAAGGGGTACGAGCCCAATGCCGAGATCGTGCTGCAGGCATCCGGACTTGCCGCCGTCACAGGCGCAAAGCTCGAAATCACCCACGATCCCGCCCAGGCAGTTGCCGGCGCCCACGCCGTGTACACCGACGTATGGGCCAGCATGGGCCAGGAGAGCGAGAAGAACGAACGGCTGTCGGCTTTCGCCCGCTACCAGGTGAATGAAAAGTTATTCGCCAAGGCGCGGCCCGATGCGCGCTTTATGCATTGCCTCCCGGCAAAGCGAGGGGAAGAAGTCACCGACGGCGTTATGGAATCGAAGAGCTCCGTCGTGTTCGACCAGGCCGAGAATCGCCTGCACACCCAAAAAGCGCTGCTCCTGATGCTTCTCGGCGATTAACCCGCCCCTTAGTCGTACAATTGGCTTCATGAACCGCCGGACATTTCTGTTCGCCGTGGGCGGATGCGCTCCGCTCATCCTGGGTGCGACCGACAAAGCTGGAACTAAACGTCCCGTACTTGGCGAGGGCGACCACAAATACGAGGCGATCCACGACTGGGGCGAACTTCCCGCCAGCATCCAGTACGGCAATACGCACGGAGTTTGCGAGGACTCCCACGGCCGCATCTATGTCCACCACACTGTCAACGCCGCAAGCGAAAGCAGCGACAGCATGGTGGTGTTCGACCACAAGGGCAAATTCATCAAGTCCTGGGGCAAAGACTTCAAGGGCGGCGCGCACGGCCTGCACATCCAGAAGGAAGGCGGCCGCGAGTTCCTCTACCTCTGCGACACGCAGCGCGGACTGATGGTCAAGACGACGCTGGAGGGCGAGGAAGTCTTCACGCTGGGATACCCGAACGAGTCGGAAGCATACAAGCCGGCCGCCGACGGCAAGAAGAAGAAATACAGTCCCACCAATCTCGCGATCGGCCCGAACGGCGACATCTACATCGGGGACGGCTACGGGTCGAGCTACGTCAATCAGTACAACAGCAAGGGCGAATACATCCGAAGCTTCGGCGGACCCGGCAAAGAGGCCGGGCAGCTGGATTGCCCGCACGGCATCACGCTCGACCGGCGCGGCGCGGAGCCGATTCTGATGGTCGCCGACCGCGCCAACAAGCGCATCCAGACCTTTACGCTCGATGGCCGGCATCTGGGTTTCACCAACGGCGTGAATCTGCCCTGCTATTTCAGCTTTTACAAGAACGGGGATGTGGTGGTACCCGACCTCGGCGCGCGCGTCACGCTGATGGATCGGAATAACCAGGTGATCGAGCACCTCGGCGACGATTCGGCGAGCAAGTGGGGCGAGACTCGAAAGCTCACGCGCGACCACTTCAAACCCGGCAAATTCGTCTGCCCGCACGGCGCGTGTTTCGACCATGCCGGCAATATTTTTGTAGTGGAGTGGGTGGAGGTGGGGCGCGTCACTAAACTGCGGAAGGTTGCCTGAAGCCGATGATCCACGAGATCCTGCCCGTCGGAATGCTGCAGTGCAACTGCTCCGTCTTCGGCGATGAACAGACCAAGGAAGCCATAGTCGTCGACCCGGGTGACGAGATTTCTCAAATCCTGGCGGTGCTGTCCCGGCATGGCCTGAAGGTCAAAGCGATTATCATCACGCACGCGCACATCGACCATATCGGTGGCGCCGACAAGCTGAAAGCCGTCACCGGGGCGCCGGTCTACATGAACGAAAATGACCAGGCGCTGTACGACAACATTGATATGCAGGCGCGCTGGCTGGGCATGGCTCCGCCGGAGCGCACCGATATCGACGTGCACACCCGCGAAGGGGAAAAGATTGAGCTAGGCGACGCCGAGTTCCAGGTATTGCACACGCCCGGCCATACGCAAGGCAGCCTCAGCATCTGGATTCCGGCACAGAACAAGCTGGTGGCCGGCGATACGTTGTTCTACGAGAGCATCGGGCGCACTGATTTACCGGGCGGCGACAGCCGTCAGATCCTGCGGTCAATTCGCGACAAGCTGCTAGTGCTGCCGGACGACGCCGTGGTCATTCCGGGTCATGGCCCGAACACGACGATTGGGCGGGAACGGGCCCACAACCCATTCCTACAGCATCTCTGATTTCTTCTTTTTCAGCTCCATCATTACGTCGGCGACGAGTTCTTTCGCGTCGGTGATCGACTTCGAAATGATCTGGATATCCATAGCCGGTTTGCCGGGCTGGCGAGCGCTCTGACAGTACACGCCATGCTGGCCGACCAGCACCAGGGCGTCGGTGAGAAGGTCGAGCGTGACGGCAAGCCGCCCGCGCTCGACGCCCATCATCATTTCATGCTTTTCCAGTTCTTCGCGGCGCTCGTGATAAACCGACATCTCCGTCCACGTTAGCAATTCGGCGGCGGCGTTCGTGTCAGCAGTGCGAGCACGGCATCACTGGGCTCCATTTCAGCGACGTGCGGGGGGATTATCGAACCAGCGTCCACCAGCGCCTGAACCGTACCGACGTAATCACCGGTATCGCGATGCCAACCGTTGCCCGATCCGTAGATCGCCCAACTGAGAGCGCTTCCTGCGTACTCCCGCGACTTCAACTCCAGCGTGGGATGGAACCGCAGAATGTGGCGTGCCATCTCGGCATTGCCATGGAAACCGGCCCAGTGGAGAGCGGTTGCTCCCATTTCGCCGGCCGTGTCCACGGGCCATCCCGCTTCGAGCAGCAGCCGAACCGCATTAGTGTTATTGCTCTGGGCGGAATCTGGCAGCTTCTGCTGATCGGCCTTGGAAAGCGTCTTGGCGACGTCGGGGTTTTTAGACAGAAACTCGTGAAACGACGCCTCATCCCCGAGTTCGCACGCCAGGGCCACTTTGAGGTCGTCGGGAGTGCGCTCCATCAGAAATTGAAAGATATCCTCGTGACCGAAATCGCTCGCTACCGTATGAGCGGTGCGATACCTGCCGAGCACCCAGATGTAAATGGTGCCGCCCGCCTTCGGATTCCGTCGGGGAAACCACCGGTCGGACACATCCATTCGAATGCAGCCGGGGTCGGCATCGAGATGACGGCGCACAAGGTCGATGTCGCCCAGAGCGGATGCCATGAGGATTTCGGTGCGGCAGCCCCGCGACACGAGGAAACGCGCTACATCCTGGCGGTCATGCGGAAAGTGGCGTTTTTGCTCGGTGCGTAGCATGTATTGAGCCGGCGTCGACTCGTGGTCGATGTCGAGCGCGTCAATGTCGGCGCCGTTCGCGAGCAACAACTCCGCAATTTCGACGGTGGAGGCGTAGTGCAGCGGCGTCTGACCGTCCCCGCCGCGCGCGTGGACCACTGCCGGGTCGGCGGCCACAAATTCCCGCAGCTTTTCAATCATGCCGAGCCGTGCTGCCGAATGCGCGTCTAGCTGAGCCCCGCGTTCAAGCAGGAATTCGACCATGGACGGGTCGCAATCGTCGAGTACGCCATAGGGGCCGGCCCACCACTCTGTACGCTTGTTGATATTCGCGCCAGCTTTCAGGAGAACCTCAATCGTGGCTCGATCGCTCCGCTGCACGGCGGCGAACAGGGCATGTTGACCGAAGCCATAGGTGGGCAGCGGATCATCGATCCTGGTCCGCAGTTCGGGGTGGCGATCGAGCAGTTGCTGGACGCGCGCTGCATCTGAGTCGCAGACCGCGGCCTGGAGTGCTTCCGCGGGCGTGTGGGTCAATGACTCCACATGGGCTTTCAATTTCGCCCAGGTGGTGAAACCGTAATCCTTGGCCAAGGCGTGCTGCGCGTCGGCGAGCTTGTCGCCGGGCATGTTGCGCAGGAGTTCCTTCGCCTCTTTTTTCAGGTATTCGAGATTCGGGTTTGCAGGTAGCTGACGAGACATTACTCCTCCTTCTGTGGCCCGGTGTCCGCCATGACGGGCAGAAGAGAAGTCAATGCTCGAAGCTCAAAGGCTCGTTCAGGTGGGATCATCCCTTTCCGCGGACGGGGTGCAACCTAGCTTGCGTATTCCAGGGTATCATCGATCGCTCGGGAACCAGTGGCCAGGGCCTGAATTTGTTGATGCCGCCAAAACGCCCGTTTATGGGCTTATTGAGCGCAATCAACCCTCATCGAGCAATCTGGAGCGGCGGGTGGGGGCGCCCGCGAGAGCGCCGGCAGTAATGACTACTTCGATCGCGGATGCCTTCGGGTCAGCCCAGAAGCTGGGATCCCTTAAATATTATTAACGGGGCTGCGCCGCATCGCTGGATCGCGCAAAAAAACGGCGCGAATTAGCACGATCCCATATATGATAGTGAAAACATGATTTTGCCCCTCTGTTTGCTGTCGAGCGGCATGCTGCTTCCGCACCAGGCTCCATCCGGTGCTCCATTGCACGTCCGGTTGACCAAGCCGGTTGGCTCATTTGCCAGCAAACCGGGGACGGCGATCCGGGCCGTTGTCATCGCGCCTCTGATCGTTGCAGATCAGTTGCTCGTTCCGTCGGGCGCGATGGTCACCGGAGAAGTGAAATCGGTCCATAAGGTCGGTTTCGGGATCCGCCACGAGACGGCCGAAATCAAGTTGGGCTTCGATCATATCGAGCTTCCGAACGGGGACCGGATTCCAATTGAGGCACGAGTGCAGCAAGTTGACAATGGCCGTGAGCGGGTGACCGCCGATGGCCGTATTCAGCGGCTACGCTCCACGAGCACGATATCGTACCGCGCCACCGGCTACATCCGGCAGGCTCTGTTGTGGAGCGTCCATGCGGAGTTGGCCGAATGGCTGGTAAGGTCGATGATCGTGCAGGTGCCGGAGCCGGAGATCTACTATCCGGCGGGCACTGAGATGACGCTGGGATTGACTCAACCGCTCCTGACAGGACCCACCGAATCGTTTCTTCCCGAACCGCGGCGTCTGACTGAAGACGAATGGTTCAGCATGTTTGGCCTGGTGGATGCGCTGCCTTTCCGGACCCAATCAGCGGATTCAAAACCCTCAGACCTTATCAACCTTTTGCTGATCGGGTCGCAGGAGCAGGTTACCGAGGCGTTCAAAGCCGCCGGTTGGGAACAAGCCCGCGCCATGTGCATGCGTGCCCGCATGCGCGGCATCGAGGCGTTTATCGAAGGACTGGGGTATCGCGATGCTCCCATGTCGTCGCTGTTCCTGGACCAGAGCGAGCCTGACATGTCCTGGGAAAAAGGCCTCAACGATTTTTCAAAGCGCCATCACATCCGGTTGTGGAAGCGGGCGGAGACGTGGGACGGCAAAGAGGTTTGGATCGGTGCGGCCACGCGCGACGTAGACTTCGCCTATTTGAGGCCAGGGCGGACCTTCACGCATAAAGTGGAGGAAAACATCGATGCAGAGCGGGATAAGATTGTCGCGGACCTGGCGTTTACGTCGTATGCGGATGTGGCGGACTGGGCGGATCGTTCGGGAGTCCCGCGGTCGACCAGCAACGCCACTGGCGACTTGATGAACACCGATGGGCGCGTGGCGATTGTCGAACTTCGCGATTGCGTTACACCACGGCTTGCCGTGGAGGTCCCGGACGATGAAGCGCTGCCCGCGCATGGCAACAAGATGTACCGCTTTGCCCGGCGCGAGATTCTTAGCGCGCGGAACGATCTGCTGCGCACGAATATTTACTGGCGGTCGTTTGAGGGCGGGCGGTTCGTGGTGAATGCGATTCGGCATGAGCACCAGCGCAAGGAGCTGGCGAAAAAGACGGTTCCGAGCACGATGGCGATGTCACCCGCGAAGTTGTAGGGACGAGGTGGCACAGCGGTTCGACTGCGCGCTCGCTGAGCGCGGCGCGCCGCAAGGGCAGGCGAAACCGCCTGCCCCACCATCAGAGGCTGTGTAATACCTTACTGACCGCCACTATCGCCGGACTCCGGTTTCGGAGCCGGCGGAGCGATCGCCGGGACGTTTTGCTCGCGCACCAACTTGTTGAATGACGCGAGCTCGGTGGTCTTGAGTTCGGTGAACAGCTTCAACTGCGCATTGATCTTGCTGGCTAGGTCTTCGTAGACCATATCACTTTGCGCCGTTGGGGCGTTGTCGGAACTCTCAATCACCCCCTCGAGGGCGGCAAGCTTGTTGTTCAGCTTGATTGGGAAGTTCAGCGGATCTTCACCGCTGCGGTTCTTGGTTTGATATAGCTCCTCCTCGACCGCGGTCAGCTTCTTCGCCAGCGCCTTGGCCGCATCCACGATTTTTTGATCCTTCACACGGCCGGCATAATCGTCGAGCTGCTTACGGATCTCGCGGATGTCGATCACGGCCTGGTTCACGGTGCTCAACTTGTCGCGGATCTGCAGCGCCAGTTCCAACTGCCGCGCATAATCCGCCTGCGTCGTAGTGAGCCGCGGATCCTTCATCACCTCAAAGGTCTGCGTCTGGGATTTGCCGTCGGCGGTGAGACGAACCTGGTACGAACCGGGCGGCACAATTGGTCCTCGTACCGAGGCCGCCCACATTATGAGGCCAGGGAACGTCGTCGCGTCCTCGTAACGGAGATCCCACGCAAAACGGTTCAATCCGGCTTCGGCGGAGACACGCGGAGGGCCGCCACGGAAACGGGGTCCCTCTTCCTCTTCGACCTCACCGGCGGGCAATGCAGGACGCGGAGGCGGAGCTTTGCTGGTGAATTTCTTCATCAGCTTCCCGCTGGGATCGAGGAACTCGATCGTGACGTCGCCCTTGGGTTTCGAGGCGAATGAGTAGTAGACAACGGTACCGCCGGGGGGATTCTGTCCGGCAGCGTCCTCGGGCGGACGGAAACCGCCTCCGCCAGCCAGACGGTAGGTGGACTTCGATTGGAACAGGTGCATGGGTTCCTTCAAGGTCGCGTCCGACAACTGGTACACGAGCGGAAGATCGTCGAGAATCCAGAACGCGCGGCCCTGCGTCGCGACCACCAGCTCTTTCTCGCGCTTGTGAAACGCCAGATCCGTGATCGGCACGATGGGGAGGTTCAACTGGAAAGACTGCCAGGCCGCGCCACCGTTAAACGAGACATACATCCCCGTCTCGGTGCCGGCGACAAGCAGATCGCGATGATTCGGATCCTCGCGAATCACGCGAGAGAAGGCGCGGCGTGGAATGCCATTGTCAATGCGCGTCCAGGTCTTCCCGTAGTCGGTGGTCTTGTACAGGTATGGATCGAACTTGTCCCACTTGTACATGGTGGCCGCGAAGTAAGCGGTTCCGGCATCGAACGGCGAGGCCTCTATGGAGTTAATCTGGCTCCATTCCGGCAGGTCCTTCGGCGTCACGTTGGACCAGTTCTTTCCGCCATCCTGTGTGACATAAACGAGGCCGTCGTCGGAACCCGACCAGATGACACCCTTCTTTACGGGCGATTCGATGACCGTGAAAATTGTGTCGTAGTATTCGACCCCCGAGTTGTCTTTGGTGATGGGGCCGCCGGATGGACCCTGCTTGGACTTATCGTTGCGGGTCAGATCCGGACTGATCGCCGTCCAACTCTGGCCTTCGTTGGTGGTCTTGAACAGGACGTTTCCACCGGCGTACATCGTGCTGGGGTCGTGTGGGGAAAAGACAATCGGGAAGTCCCACTGGAAGCGATACTTCATGCCCTCAGCGCCGTAACCCATGGGGTTGTCCGGCCAAACCGTGATGTTGCGCATTTGCTCGGTGCGATGGTCATAGCGGGTGAGGAGGCCATCGTACGACCCCGCATAGACGATTTGAGAGTTCTTGGGGTCCGGCTGAATCCAGCCGCTCTCACCGCCGCCGACGTCGTACCAGTCCTTTTCGTTGATTCCGCCTCTTTGCGAACGGGTAGCGATTCGAACGGTGGAGTTATCCTGCTGCGCACCGTAGGCGTGGTATGGGAAATCCTCGTCCAAAGCCACACGATAGAACTGCGCGGTCGGCTGATTGTCCTGGGTGCTCCACGACTTTCCGCCATCGGTGGTGACCACTACGCCGCCGTCGTTGCTTTCGATCATGCGGTTGGAATCGTTGGGCGCTATCCACAAATAGTGGTTGTCGCCGTGAGGGATGGATACGGAACCAAAGTTGTGACCTCCGTCGATGGAGCGGAAGAATCCCACGTTGAGAGCGTAGATGGTGTCTAGCTTCTGAGGATCGGCGAAAATTCGCGAGTAGTACCAGGCGCGCTGGCGCAATGCCCGGCTTTGGTTGACCTTGGTCCAATTCTTGCCGCCGTTGTCACTGCGGAAGATGCCGCCATCGTCGGCCTCGACCGTGGCCCAGACGCGTTCCGGGTCGACAGGCGAAACCGTAACGCCCACGCGCCCGATGATGCCTTTGGGCATGCCGGGGGCACGGGTGAGATCGGTCCAGGTATCGCCGCCGTCGGTGGATTTCATCAGTCCACTGCCTGGACCGCCGCTTTCGAGGCTCCAGGGTGTGCGGTAGACCTCCCAAAACGCTGCGTACAGGACCCGCGGATTGCCCGGTTCGAAGGCCAGATCGACCGCGCCGGCCTTGGGGCCGCGCGTCACGATCTGCTTCCAGGTAGCACCTCCGTCCGTCGTGCGATAGACTCCGCGCTCTTCGTTCGGTCCGAACTGATGGCCGAGCGCGGCGACGTAAACGATGTCGGGGTTCTTGGGATGAATCCGCACCGAACCGATCTGGTAGGTGTTTTCGAGACCCACGTGCTTCCAGGTCTTGCCGGCGTCGAGGGACTTGTAGACACCGTCGCCGTGAGAGGCGTTGCCGCGAATGTCGGGTTCGCCCATGCCCACGTAGACGACGTTGGGATCGGACTCCGAGACGTCAATCGAACCTACGGACCCGGTTTTGAAGAACTCGTCCGAGATGGGGACCCACTTGCGGCCGCCGTCGGTGGTCTTCCAAACGCCACCACCGGTGGCCCCGAAATAATAGGTGTTGGGCTGCGAAGTGACGCCCACAACAGTGTCGACACGTCCGCCGCGGAACGGTCCAATGTTGCGGTACTTGAGGTCCTTGATCTTGTTGAAATCGACTTGGGCGCTAAGCGTCAACGAAAGGGCGAAGAGAGTGACAAGATATCTCATTCTGAGACTGGATGTTATCACGGGACGAAGGCGGGGAAATCGGGTACAATCCAGAGACCAAGGATCATTCCATGAGAATCCCGACTATCGTCACTGGCCTTTTCCTCTCCGCAGGCCTGCTTTCGTTCGCCCAGCACGGAGGCTCGCAACCGGCGCCTGAGGGCAAGACTGCAGAAGAAGCCTTCAAGAACATCACGCAATTGAAGGGTGTTCCAGCAGACCAGTTGGGGCCGGCGATGCAGTTTATCGCGACCTCGTTGGGTGTGGAATGCTCGTTCTGTCACGTGCAGGGCAAGATGGAAGCCGACGACAAGCGGCCGAAGAAGACCGCCCGCGAAATGATGGCCATGACAGCGGAGATCAATAAAACCGCGTTCGGCGGCCGTCAGCAGGTGACCTGCTACTCGTGCCACCACGGAGTTTCGCACCCGCAGAGCATTCCTCCTGTGCTGGATTCGGGCCTGCCCGTACACCCGACGGCGCCGGCGGCTGCTCCTGCGACGAGCGCGTCGACGACGGCTGATGACATCATCGCGAATTATCTGAAGGCCATCGGCGGTGCGGACGCGGTGCAAAAGGTGACGACTCGTGTCATGAACGGAAAGATCCTGGCGAATGGCAGTGAGTCTCCAATCGAGGTCATCACAAAGGCGCCGAACAAACGGATCACGATCACCCACATGGGTAACGGCGAAAGCTACACGGCGTTTGACGGCACGGGGGGCTGGATGGGCAATTCGGGCCGCCCGGCGCGCGAGATGTCGTCGGCGGAGTCGGGAGCCGCGGGTATTGACGCCGAGTTCGCGCTGGCGTTGCACGTGAAGGAACTGTTCCCGCAACTGCGGCGCGGAAGGCCTGAAGACATCGCTGGGACCGAGTGCGAGACGCTCTTCGGCAGCGGCCCGGGCCGCCCGGCAGTCCGTCTATTCTTCGACAAGAACACGGGGCTGTTGATGCGGATGGTACGATACGCGGAAACGCCGGTCGGGCGGATGCCGACGCAAATCGACTATGCCGACTATCGCGAGGTCGAGGGCGTGAAGATTCCCTTCCGCTGGACCCTGTCCCGTCCAAACGGCCGCTTCACGATCCAGATTGCAGAGGTGAAAGCCAACGTGCCGGTCGAGGATTCGCGCTTCGCAAAACCTGCCGCCGACGCCAGTAAGTGACGCCGGTACTAGGCCTGCAGGTACGGCCGTGACGCTGGTCCTGTGCAGTTCTACGCTGTTCAATAATCTCGATGACCGCATTTTCTTATCTGCCGGTATTGCTGGCTTTGGCGGGTTCCACACCTGCAAAGACGATCAAACCCGTCGCAGCAATGAAGACCGTGACCGCCTGTATTGCCGCGACTCAGGCTGACGTCGAGGACGCGCTCGGCCGCACGCTGGCGAGGGGAAAAGAGCAGACCGATGCGGTTCAATCGAGCTGCGACTACGCAGCCGGGGATGGACAGGTGACGGTGACCATCAGGCGGTCAGGGGTCAAGTTGGACGTCCCGGCGCAGATCGCGGATTTGAAGGCCGCTATACCCCAAGGCAGAATTCGGGAGCTTCCGGGAGTTGGACGGCAAGCGTTTTTCATGGATCTGTCTGGTGCCGGAACCCAGTTGCACGTGATCCGGGGTGACGGCGATTATGTGCTGGTATCGGTGCTCGGGTTGGGCGAACCCGAGGATGTGGCGAAAGCGGCGGAGAAGATCGCGCGCAAGGTTCTGGACCGGTTTTAGGTTGGGGAAGGTAGAGCAGGCATTCAGTATGCCTTTGGACCTCACCAGGAAACAACCGGCGAATACTTACCTGAGCGTTACCGTTGGTTGGCTATGCTGCTTGGTGGCGCAAGCGGTTTCGCCTGCGCGTTCTCGTAAGATCCAAAGGCAGGCTGAAGACCTGCCGCAGCCTTCCACGGAATCGAAAATTCAAATCACTGGAAGTCAACGGCAGGCTGGCCGGTAGCGGGGTCGAGAATCAGCGTCGACGCATTCCCGGAATTCCCAAAAGAGAACATTCCCATCAGCGAACCCGCCAGATCGTCGAACGACTGGTCACCAATGCGCCCCAGATTCCAGTTGTCTTCGATGAACCGAAGAATTGAGGACTGGTCGGTGATGGAGTGATCCACGTAGTTGACGCGCGAGTAGGGCGAAATGACCAGCAGGGGCAAACGGGTGCCGTAGCCGCAGCGCCCCTGGTATCCGGTTGAATTCACCGCGCCGCACACGCCGGCCCCATTGAGTTGATCCTTGGACGTGCCCGATCCGTTGATGATGGGAGGCATCACGTGGTCGTACCAGCCGTCGGAATCATCGTAGGTCAGAACCACCGCCGTCGAATTCCAGCACTGCGACTGTTGGATGACGTTGATGACGTTCACGAGAAACGACTGTTCATCAAGCGGGTCGGAGTACCCGGCGTGGCCGTCTTCAAATGCCCGCGCCTTGATAAAGCTGACCGCCGGCAGGTTGCCATTCGCGAGCGCGCTGAAAAAATCGGAAATATCGTATTGATGATTCGCCTGGTCCGATTGCCCGATCATGCCGGCAGAAGTGGGCGGCAAATGATGCGGATTCGCGGTCGACTGATAGAACTGGAACGGCTCGTGGTTGGCAACATAGTCGGGCTGCGTCAATCCTTGGGGAACCGCATGCGTCTCGGAGCACACCGCAGTGCCATCCGGGTTGAACGAATCGGCGCGGAAGCCTCCCGCAAACCAGCCCCAGGTGATCCCCTGGGCATTGAGCAGGTCACCGACGTTGGGACCGGCCATCGAAACAGTTGCGGCATTGGCAGGAATGCAGTCGTCGTAGGCCGGACGCGCGTCACCCACCAGCGTGTCGGAGAGGATCGGCGGCGCACCGTTCACCGGCGTTGCGCCGTGAGTCTGACCCGAAACCAGGTTCAGATGGCCGAGCGTGGAAGGGCCGAACACGGTGGAAAAGAAGTTGTCGCTCATGGCGTAATTCTGCGCGTAATTCCAGATGGCCGTGATGGTGTTGCCGTCGTAGTAAGACATCACCATGCCAGGTCCGGCGGAACCGCAATCGCCGCCCGGGCTGCCCAGCACCTCCACAAACATATTGACGGCGCCACCGTTGTAGGCCTTCTGTTCATCGCCGTAATCGTGATCCTGATCGCAGATCGCATTTTGCGAGCGCGGCAATCGGAACGGCTGCACGGAGTTCGGATTGTGTGTCAGCAGAGCCGGCGTAAGCCCGTTGATGGAAGGCGAGTTCGGCGCCGGCGTGAAAACGGGCTCGCCGTCGGTGGAATTGGCGGCGTTGGGGTACGTCGCGAAGTAATGATCGAACGAGACGTTCTCCTGGAAGATCACCACCAGGTGCTGGATGGGCGTTGCCGGCGTAGATGGTGCTTGTGCCTTGACCAGGGCGGCGCCGGCGAACGCCATGAGCAGTGTGTATCGCATTGAGATCTCCTCCCACAGTTGGTTCTGTACGACTGCAGTACCAGAGATCCCGCTTGGTTATTCCAAGGAATTAACCGTGAATTTTGCGATACAAAGCCAGGCAGCGCTCGGCCGTTTCTATCGGGGGATAGTTGCTGCCTTCCTGTTCGATCAGGTAGAACTCAACGCCGCCGGTTGTTTCCGCGGCTTGAAAGATCTGCTTCCACGGCACTGCTCCCTCACCGAAGAGGACCTTGAGACCCTTTTCGGGATCGGGCGACCAGTCTTTCAGATGGAGCGAGCGAATTCGGCCGGGGTTCTGATTGATCCAGGCGACCGGATCGGCGCCGGTCTGAATGGCGTGACCGACGTCCAGTTGCAGCATGACGTCCTTGCTGGTGTTCTGTGCCAGAACCTCCATGGGGCGTTTTCCACCGATTACGGTGAACTCAAGCTGGTGGTTGTGATAGCCCGGCTTGAGACCTGAGGGCTTCATCTTTTCGGCGCCGGTGTTTAACATATCGGCAACTCTTTTCCAGCCGTCAAGGTCTTTGACGCGGCCGGCGCTGGCCAAAACAATGTAGCGGCTGCCGATGATGCCATTGAGATCAATGGCGCGCTGTATGCCATCAGCGGAGAACGACTGCGGCCCGTTGTGCGTGGAATAACATTTGATGCCGAGATCATCCAGGAGTTTTCGAACTTCCTTGGCGTGCTCCGGAGTCCAGTCGTAGTAAGGGGCGTAGAATTCAACGTCCTCATAGCCCATCTTGGCGACGGCTCGAACCGTGCCCATTTCATCTTTCTTCAACTCGTCGCGAACGGAATAAAGCTCCAGGCCGATCGGAATTTTGTCGTTATTTGCAGCGACAGACGCGAACGGTGCCGCGGCAGCAAGAGCAAGCAGCGAACGGCGGGAGATAGAATCGCGTGAGGTCATCGACCGCACAATACCACAGGAACAATATGTAGAGGGGCGGTGTCTCATATGTCTATGGTGGAGTGCGATAGTCATTGGACGCGAAACGGTGGGGGATGGTGGAGCGGGCGGTTCCGCGTGCCTTTGGAGCTGACGGGGGACGCGCAGGCGAAACCAACGGAAGATCTCGGGTTGGAAAAGGTGGGACAGGCGTTTTCGCCTGTCCTTTCCCGGTGAAGTTCAAAGTACTTGAGGAGGTGTCTTTGTGAGATTTGCAATGCGCGCGATGCGCCGCGACGCGGCGTTCACAGCGGTTGCGGTTCTATCGCTGGCCTTAGGCATCGGAGCGACCACCGCGGTGTTCAGCGTAGCGGATCGGATTCTTTTCCGGAATCCGCCATATCCTCACGCGGAACGGCTCGTCTCGCTCGGAATCGCGATTCCACAGGTCCCGCACGAGTTTCTCTTCGGCGCCATGTATGCCGATGCCCGGCGTGACCGCGGGGTCTTCGAGGCGATGACATCATGGACAGGCACCCGGGACTGCGATATCTCCGATCGGGTCACGACGAATCTCGCCTGCGCGACTGTGGAATCGAACTTCCTGGACACGCTGGAAGTGCGGCCCATTATGGGGCGCAGCTTCCTTCCCTCGGAAGACCAGGTGACGGCTCCTAAAGTTGCGTTGATCTCACACGCGCTTTGGCAAACCCGATTCGGCTCCGATGACTCGATCGTGGGCAAGACAGTCACTCTGGATGGGCGTCCCACGAGAATCGCCGGCGTCCTGCCCGCCAGCTTCGAAATGCCAACTCTCGAGCATGCCGATCTTTTGGTTCCGCAGGCGCTGGACGAAGCGGCAATGCGGCGCAACGTGAGCGGACGGCCGTTATGGATCATCGCGCGTCTTCGCCCCGGTCTGACGCTGAAAGAGGCACGCACCGCGTTTGAGCCGGCGTTCCAACTGGCGCTCGGCACCATACCGCCGCCGATCCGGAAACAAGTACGCTTCCGTGTCCGGTCGTTGCTCGATCGGCAGACGGAGGACGCGCGACTGGGTTCCTGGGTGCTATTGGGGTCGGTGATCGCGGTGCTGTTGATTGCCTGTGCGAATGTCGCCGGATTGTTATTGGCCCGATCGATCAGGAAGCGGCGCGAATCGGCCATCCGCGCGGCACTGGGTGCGGGCCGATTGCGCATGGTCGCAGAGGCGCTGAGCGAAACGTTGCTCCTTGCGATGTTTGGAGCCGTGGCGGGCATCGCGGTGTCGTATGGGCTGATCCGGCTATTCATTCGGCTGGCTCCGGCAGGCATCCTGCGTCTCGAGGACGCCCGGTTGGACGGCCGCGTCTTGCTCTTCACCTGCGCTTGCACCATAGTCAGCGCGTTGCTGTTGGGCCTCGGCCCCGCGTTTCAAAAGATCCAGCCGGAGTGGCTTACCTCGGCGCGGATTTTGGGAGCGTCGAGGAGCACCGCGCGACATTTCCTGGTTGCGGCGCAGATTGCAATTGCTCTTGTGCTGGTCACGGGCGCGTCGTTGTTGGCCCGAACTCTTTGGAACATGGAGAATGTGTTCGGTCTGCAGTCGGAAACCGTTGTCACGGGGTCATTCGTGCTTTCGAGGGAGCGGCTGACCGGTCCCGAACAGCAGTTGCGTGCTTTCGAGGACCTGGAGAATCGCATTCAGGCGATGCCGGGTACAATCGCCGTGGCGCTGGCCGATTCCCTGCCCCCTGCTACGACAGCACGCTCCATTCCGTATTGGGCGATTCAGGCCGAGGGCCAGCCGCCGCTCGACGGGTCCAGCAGGCTCGTGGTATGGCGCGCGATCACGCCCGACTATTTCAAGGCGTTGGGCGTACCTGTACTCAAGGGGCGTGCTTTTCGGGAAGAGGATCGCAGCGCGGGCCAACCTGGCATCGTGTTGAGCGAGTCGCTCGCGCGGATGCTGTTCGGGTCTGAGAACCCCATCGGGCGGCGGGTGCATTGGAGCAGCACGTTTGAGGTGGTTGGCGTCGTGAAGGACGTAAGGAACAGCGGGCCAACCGCTTTAAACGCACCCGAGTTCTATCTGCTTCGCAGCCACTCGGCGAACCAGTTCATCTACACCTTCCCCGATGCGTTGCGGCGGGTCAATATTGTGATTCGAAGTGCGGTGAGCGCTCCGGCGCTGGCAGGGCTTCTTCCGGCTGATGTAACCGGTATTCAGACGATTGACCAACGCATCTCTCACGAAGCGACACGGCCGCGGTTCAATGCGGCACTCCTTGCGATGTTCGCCGGGTTCAGCCTGCTGCTCGCCTCCATCGGACTGTACGGCACCATTTCATTCTGGATTGCGCAAACCACCGGGGAGATCGGCGTTCGCATGGCGCTGGGCGCGACGCCGGGCGCGATCGTGCGGATGGTCGCATCGCGGACGGGTTTGTGGGTGGGCGGTGGAATCATCGCCGGATTGGCGGGTTCGCTGGCAAGCGCCCGGGTTCTGCGCACGATGCTGTATGGCGTTTCGGCAACGGATCCATTGATTCTGGCCGGGTGTGTCGCCGTGATTGGTGTAGTGGGAATTGCAGCCGCGGCAGCGCCGGCGAGACGGGCTGCGTCTGTCGATCCCGTGGTCGCATTGCGATCGGATTAAGCCTGTTTAGGCCGTGCGGAGCAGTGGCACGCGCCGCAGACGTTTGCCAGTGGCGTCGAATATCGCATTGGCAATCGCGGCGGCGGTCGGTCGCGACGATGGTTCGCCCGCGCCGCTCGGCGCGATCTCCGGATGATTGATGAGCGCAACATCAATCTCGGGAACATCGGCCCAGCGAGCTACCGGGTAGGTGTTCCAATCGACGCTGGTCACGTTGCCGCCGTTGAAGGTCACCTCCTCCTTCAAGGCCCGTCCGAGCGATTGGACAAGATTTGCCTGGATGGTTCCGCGCAGTGCGCCGGGATTTACGATCAGTCCACAGTCGTGAGCGCAAACAAGCCGGGTGACGCGGATTCCACCGGGCGCGGGGTTGACCTCGACATCGGCAATCACTGCGACATATGTTAGGCCGCGAAGCGCCAGCGCGACACCGCGTCCTTTTAAACCCGCTTTTTGGGGCGAAGGCCGGCTGGTCCACCTGGCGCGCTCCGCAGCCGCGGTCAGTACGGCCTTGGCGCGCGCGTCGTCGATGTGACGCAGGCGGAATTCAATCGCATCCACGCCCGCCGCGGCAGCTAATTCGTCCATGAACGATTCGCCGGCGAATGTCCCGGCAGGACCATTGGGGTCACGCAGGTGTGTGGTCCGCAGCGGCGAGGAGGACGGGCACAAGGCGGGAAGCACATGCCCGACGCAGTGCACGTTCCGGATCGCATATCCGAACGTGCTGCCGCCCCACTGCACAAATTCGTCGCCAGCGGTTGGGTTGGGCATGCCGACCAACTGGCCGGCCAGCATGTTGCCCGCGGTGTTGGCCTGCGGAATGATTTCGGTACCCGAAAAGGCTCGCGACTCCATTTCGATTGCCGTGATCGCACCATGCTCGTCCAAGGCGGCGCGAAAATTGACGATCGCGGCTGGTCCCTTGCCTCCCCACGCGGTCATGTCGGCGCGGGACCACTGCACGCGCACGGGCTTTCCCACGGCTTGGGATAGAAGCGCGGCATCGGCAGCCACGTCCTCGTCCCCAGCGCGGCCATAGGAACCCGCGGCTTCGACCCAGATTACGCGCACACGATTCTCCGGGATGTCCAGCAGTTGGGCTAGACCTTTCTGCAGCGCGTGCGGCTTCTGCGCGCCGGTCCAAACGGTCGTGGTGCCGTCGGGTTGGACGTCGGCCACGGCGCATCCGGGACCCATGGTCGCGTGGGCCTGAAAGGGCCATTCATAGCTCGCTTCGATGGTTCTGGCAGCGGTTGCGAAGGCGGAAGGGACGTCTCCCTGCTTCGTCAAATCGCGTGTCGCCCGAGGCTTTACCGACCGCATGTGGGCATACAGGTCCGACGGAAACACAGGGGCCGGACTGCTCCAGTTGACCTTCAACGCGTCGGCGGCGCGAATGGCGGCCCACTCGTTTTCGGCGACTACACCGACGAAGTTGCCTTTCACCACAGCCTTCACGAAACCGCGTACGTTCCGGGCGGAATGGTCGTCGATGCTCGAAAGTGCGGCACCGGCTGCAGCGGGACGAATCACGCGGCCGTGCAGCATGCCCGGAACGCGCACGTCGGTGGAGTAGGTCGCCAGGCCCAGGATTTTAGGCGGCAGGTCAACCCGGGGCACCGATCGGCCGACGACAGTATAGGTGGAAGGGTCTTTGGGCTTGCCGGGGCCTTCCACGTTGAGTGCGAAACCGCCGCCCGAAACGCGCAACGCCGACTTCAGTTCGTCGCCTGCCGCCAGGGCGCCGTAAGACGCACGCTTCGTGGGATCTGTTTTGAGGCGGATGACCCCATCGCTGACATCCAACTGCTCGACGGGCGTGGAGAACCTTGCGGAGGCAAGCTGGAAAAGCGCCTGACGTGCCGTCGCGGCGGCATTCCGCAGCGGCTTGGCGCCCGCGGAAATTGACGTGCTGCCTCCGACGCCGCCCTGGTCGGGAGTAGTGGCGGTGTCGCCCATCACCAGTTCGATGCGGCTCGGAGACACGTACAGCTCTTCCGCAACAATTTGCATGAGCCCCGTTTGGACGCCCATGCCGATGTCCACCTTGCCGGTAAAGACCCGAATGCGCTCGTCTTTGCCGATTTGCAGCCAGCTATCAAGTCGCCCTGGTGCGGGGCCGGTCTCCGCCGCCATCACTTGAGGCGCCACCGCGGTTCCGGATAAGCTGAATCCGACCAGCAGTCCGCCGCTGCTCCTGAGGAATTCGCGACGCGAGGCTGACATGGTTAAGCCCTCGTCTTCGCGTCCGCGGCACGGCGAACCGCGGCGGCAATCTGCGCGTGGCTCCCGCAACGGCAAACCAGGCCGCTGAAAGCGGTCTTCATCTGCTCGTCGGTGGGATGCGGATGTTGATCCAAGAGTGTCTTAGCGGTCAGCACCCAGCCATTGAGGCAATAACCACACTGGAACGCCTGTTCTTCGATGAATGCGGTCTGCACCGGATGCGGATTCCCGGGCGTCCCGAGGCCTTCGAGCGTGACGATCTCCTTGCCTGCGGCCCGAGCGACCGGAAGCATACACGAGCGAGTGGGCACGCGGTTGACCAGGACCGTACAGGCGCCGCACTGACCCAGTCCGCAGCCGAAGCGCGGATTATTGAGTCCCACGTTGTCGCGTAGGACGTACAGTAGCGGACAATCCGGTTCCGCCTCGATTGCATGAACCTTGCCGTTGATCTTTAGAGACAGATTGGCCATGGCCCCTCCTTCATCGAGTTTCACTCAAAATGCATTGATTCGCCAGCGGGGGAATTACGATTGGGGTGGTACAAGTGATGCCTCCGGATCGCCCGTGACAGAAGGTTTGAGAGCGGCATGCGCAGGCGAAACCGCCTGCGCCACCTTTATGGCTCAACAGGTTGCGAGCCAAGGTGAGGCAGGCATTCAGCCTGAAGAGCGACGAATATCTCCTGATGGGGGGCCCTCGCGACAGGTCCCGCGGGAAGCAGGCTACCGCGCTTCACCCGGCCGGCGGAGCGTCGGGGGCTTCTCATCTTCCACCACGCGTACGTGTAGCCGATCTACAGGCGGAGGACCGGGCGAGTCTACCTCGAGGCCGGATTTCCGCAGGAGGTCGGCGCTGAGCGTTTCCGCGTGGGTCTCTTCCAGCTTCTGCACTCTGCGCCACGCGACCGGCCTCAACGTCTGGTCATCCTGGTATCGAGAGCAGAAACCAAGCGGACCGGGAATGAAGATCAGCGGAATGGTGGCGGCGTTCGTACCCAAACCGGGTATTCCGAAGCGTATGCGGTCCCCAGCAATGTGTGCCACCTGGTGCGCCAGGATGCGGGAAAGGAGCGAGCCGTCCGCGTTTTGGGCAATCAGGGGCGCACTTAAGAACAGATAGCCACCCGGGAGCGACGCGGCAAAGGCTTCGTCCGCGTCCACGACCTCGACCTTTAACGGGACCTGGAGCTCCGCCGCTTCTGCGAGCCTCCCCCCGATCCGGCTAAAATATTCAGTAAGTACCGAATCCGTCAGAACGGTATACCGGCGCTCCATGTCGGCGGCTAAGGATCGTCCGAGCGCACGTTCCCGCTCGGCCGAGAGAGGGCGTATTTGCGCCACCGCCCCGCATGCGGCGACCAGAACAAGCATGGCGACATGCTTGGGATTGCCCATAAGTTCATTCTGGCAAACCCCAACCGGTAACGTAAGTCGCTCTTCTTTCGCCGAATCAGGTATATCCGTGGAAGCATCGATTAGGATTTAGGAGGCAGACCGGGTGTGGATTGTTAAGCTGGCGCTGCGCCGGCCCTATACATTTGTTGTCATGGCCGTTCTTATGGCCGTGTTGGGCGGCATTGCGATCGTCAGCATGCCGAAGGACATCTTCCCTTTCATCAACATCCCCATCATTACCTCGATCTGGTCCTATTCCGGCATTTCGCCCCAGGAGATGTCCGACCGCGTGGTCACTTTCGTCGAGCGGTCGATGACGACGACAGTCAACGACATCGAGCACATGGAGTCGACCTCGTACAACGGGGTGGCTATCGTCAAGGTCTTCTTCCATCAGAATGCCAAGGCCGAAATGGCCCTGTCCCAGACCACGGCGCTTTCGCAAAGCATTCTGCGGCCTTTGCCGCCCGGAATTTTCCCGCCCAACATCGTCAAATATGACGCTTCCAGTGTGCCCATTCTGCAGCTCAGCATCAGCAGTAAGACGCTGACGGAAGAGCAGGTTTTCGACTATGGCCAGAACTTCATCCGAACGCAGCTTGCCACCGTACAGGGCGCTTCGGTTCCCCTGCCTTATGGCGGCAAGTTCCGGAACATCATGGTGGACCTCGATCCCGAGAAGATGTACGCCTACCATCTCTCGGCTACCGACGTCTCCAGCGCCATCAACAACCAGGCGCTGATTCTTCCCGCGGGGCTCACGCGCGTGGGGGGACGCGAGTATTTCGTGCGCATGAATAGCAGCCCCACGACCATTCAGGGAATGAACGATCTTCCCATCCGCACCGTGAACGGGGCCACCGTTTACATAAAGGACGTGGCCCAGGTCCGCGACGGCTATTCGGTCCAGACCAACATCGTCCGGACCAACGGGAATCGGGCCGCGCTGCTGACTGTGTTGCGTAACGGCGCAGCGTCAACACTGGACATCGTGAAGGCGGTCAAGGAAGAGATTCCCAAGATCATGGTGAGTCTTCCGAAAGACCTCAAGGTCAACGAACTTTTCGATCAGTCGTTGTTTGTTCGGGCAGCGATCGAGGGCGTGCTGCGGGAATCGGTAATCGCCGCGGTGCTGACCGGCCTGATGATCCTGTTGTTCCTAGGAAGCTGGCGAAGCACGCTGATCGTCTGCATTTCGATTCCCCTGTCGATGCTGACGTCGTTGATCGTGCTCAGCCTGCTGGGCGAGACCATCAACGTGATGACTCTCGGCGGGCTGGCACTGGCGGTCGGCATCCTGGTCGACGACGCTACGGTCGAGATTGAAAATATCCACCGCAACCTTGGCATGAAGAAATCGATCACGCGCGGCATTCTGGATGGCGCGCAGCAGATTGCGGTGCCGGCGTTCGTTTCCACGTTAGCCATCTGCATCGTATTTGTGCCTGTTTTGTTGCTCACGGGCGCCGCGAAGTTCCTCTTCACACCGCTGGCGATGGCCGTCGTTTTCGCGATGTTGACGTCCTACCTGCTGACCCGAACGCTGGTTCCGACCATGGTGCATTACATGCTGCCGCCGGAAGTGGAGTTATACCAGAAAGGCGAGCACGGGCACGCGGCGGAATCGGAAGGCATCATCTGGCGGATTCACCATGCGTTCAACCGGCAATTCGAACGGATGCGCCATGGCTACCACGGGATGCTGGAGTGGAGCCTCCATCACCGCGGCCGGGTATGCGCGGGCTTCGGCATCTTTTACGCAGTATCGCTATTGCTGCTGTTCATCGTTGGGCGAGACTTCTTCCCATACGTCGATTCCGGACAGATGCGCATGCACCTGCGCGCTCCGGAAGGCACGCGCATTGAAGAGACGGAGCGGGTGTTCGGCCGCGTTGAGGCGGAGATCCGCCGCCAGATCCCGCCGAACGAGTTGGACGCAATCATTGACGATATCGGTCTCCCGAATGGCGGCTTCAACCTGGCGTTCGGCGACGTCGCTACGATCGGACCGTCCGACGGCGAGATCCTGATCTCCCTGAAACCCGACCATCGGCCGACGCAGGAGTACGAGCGCCTGCTCCGCAGGGCGATATCCGCAAAATTCCCCGACGAGACCATCTTTTTCCAGGCGGCAAACATTACGAACCAGATTCTGAATTTCGGAATCCCGGCGCCGATCGATATTCAGGTGGTGGGTAGAAACGCCGACCAGAACTTCCGCATCGCGAAGCAGATCGAGCGGCGCGTAACGGCAGTTCCGGGCGCGGTGGATGTGCACATACGGCAAGAGGTGAACGCGCCGGCAGTAGACGTCGCGGTGGATCGGACAAAAGCGGGGCAGGCGGGTCTCACGGAGCGCGATCTCTCGAACAGCATGTTCATTTCGCTGAGCTCCAGCGGCCAGATCTCGCCCAACCAGTGGCTGAATCCAAACAATGGTGTGAGCTACCAGATCTCGGTCCAGACGCCGCCGTATCGCATCAACAATTTCGACGCACTGCAGCGAACGCCGGTAACTCCCGCAAGCGGCACATCGACGCAACTTCTGAGCAATTTCGTAACGCTGAAGCGCAACTCGCTGCCGGCCATCATCAACCACTACAACGTGCAGCCCTTGTTCGACGTTTACGCAAATGTGGACCGGCGCGACCTGGGCAGCGTCGCATCCGATATTGGAAAGATTCTCGCCGATGTCGATCGAAAAATTCCCGAGGGCACCTTCATCCGAATGCGCGGCCAGGTGGAAACCATGCAGTCCTCGTTCTTCCGGCTAGGCATGGGTCTGCTGTTCGCGATTCTGCTGGTTTACCTGCTGATGGTGGTGAACTTCCAATCCTGGCTCGATCCCTTCATTATTCTGATGGCCATTCCCGGGGCGCTGACCGGAATCGTGTGGATGCTGTTTCTGACGGGCACCAGTCTGAACGTTCCATCGCTGATGGGCAGCATCATGGCCATCGGCGTGGCGACGGCGAACAGCATTCTGCTGGTGGTGTTTGCGAACGACGAGCGCAAGGAAGGGCACGATCAGCTTGGAGCGGCGCTGTCGGCGGGCTTTACCCGTATACGGCCGGTGGTGATGACCGCGCTGGCGATGATTATCGGAATGCTGCCGATGGCCCTGGCCATGGGAGAAGGCGGAGAGCAGAATGCTCCGCTGGGCCGGGCTGTAATCGGCGGCCTGATCGTAGCTACCTTCTCCACGTTGTTCTTTGTGCCTATTATGTACACGTTTCTGAGATCCAAACCGCCGATAGATAAAGACCTGCAGATCGAAGCAGAGTATCACGAGGGCGAACCTGGCGCTGAGCTTTTATAATGCCGACGATTAACGAACAAGAACTACCGACGGGGAGCGAGAGACGGCTGGCAAGGCCGGACGGCCTTCGTCCCGGGGTGCCACCCCCAACGCCTCGGCGCGGGCGGGCGATCTGGCTGGTATTGGCGCTGTTGATCATTCTGGCTGCGCTGTTCTTTTATGGCTACCAGCGGCACGTCCAGATTGAACAGGTGGCGCAAGCGGAGGCCAAAAAAGAACAGGACACGCTGCCGGTGGTGACGGTTGCGAAGGTGCGCAAAGCGGAGCCGGCGAGTGAACTGCTGCTGCCGGGCAACATGATCGCGCTCACTGAGGCGTACGTTTATGCACGGTCCTCAGGGTATGTGAAGAAGCGGCTGGTCGACATCGGCGACCGGGTGAAGGCGGGGCAGTTGCTAGCGGAAATCGAGTCGCCCGATCTCGATCAACAGGTGGACCAGGCGCGCGCTTCGGTGGCGCAGGCGGAAAAACAGCTCGAGCAAACCCGTGCCAATCTGGCGAACGCGCAGGCGCAGCTCGAACTGGCGCGTGTCACCTGGGACCGCTACAAGGTCCTCGCGGAACATGGCGCCATCGCGCGGCAGGATGCGGACCAGCAGTTTGCGACCTTCCGCAGCGCCGAGGCCGCGGTGAATTCGGCGCAGGCGAATATCTCGGCTGCCGACCAGAACGTCAAGGCAAACCAGGCGAATCTGCAGCGGATGATTACGCTGCAGGCGTTTGAGAAAGTCACCGCGCCTTTTGCGGGCGTAATCACGGCACGGAATTTCGACGTGGGAGCACTGATTGGAGGGTCGGGCGGCAGCCTCGGATCGTCGCCGACACCATTGGGTGGAACGCAGAACACCGGACAAGTCGGCAACGCGGGCACCTCCGGCTCGGCGGCGCTGGTGTCGGGTGGAAACGGTGTGAACGGAGGCGGAGAGCTTTACCGTATGGCGCAAGTCGACACGCTGCGAATTCTGATCAATGTTCCACAGCAATACGCCCCCGACATTCGTGTGGGACAGGTTGCGAACGTCACGATTCGCGAATTTGCAGGGCACCCGTTTGAAGGCCACGTGACTCGCACATCCAACGCGATCGATGCCAACACCCGTACGCTGCTCACCGAGGTCCAGGTACCCAATCGCGAGCACAGACTGCTGCCGGGCATGTACGCGGAAGTGAAGCTGATCAGCGATCGCGTGAATCCTCCGGTGATGATACCCGGCGAGGCCATTCTGACCGGGGCGAGCGGGCTGCAGGTGGCCATGCTGGAGGACGTGACGGAGCCGGGTTATCCTCCGAATGCCCGTCGCATTCACATGCAGAACGTCGAGGTAGGGCGCGATTACGGCCCCGAGCTCGAAATTATAAACGGGCTGCAGGGTTGGGAACACGTAGTGGTGAGCCCCAGCGATGCGGTGGAAGAGGGCGCCATCGTCAATCCTTCATCCGCACGTCCGACGCCGCCGCGAAATCGTCCCGCCGCCAAGTCCGGAGGACAGCACTAAGCAGTATGCTTACGAAGGCTCTGACAGGCTTAGGCCTGTGCCACTTCTTTCTCGGTGCATTCTTTTTGGCGGGACAGACGGCCTCCGACCAGGCGCCCAAGGTGGTCTGGCCCGATACGAACCACTGGTACGACCGTTTTGCAGGTCCCTACGAGCCGCGAACGGTCCCTCCGCCGTCGTTTGAAAACTCGACCAGGATCGACAGCCTGATGCGCGCCGGCAAGCTGTACCTGTCGCTGCAGGATGCTATCAACCTGGCGCTGGAGAACAATCTCGACATCGAAGTGCGCCGCTATAACGCCGGTATCGCCTCGTCGGACACGCTGCGGGCACAAGGCGGCGCTCTGCTGCGCGGCATCGACCTGACGGTGAACGAATTGCCGCAGGGCGTCGGCGGACCTGCGAGCCCGCTGATCAATGCCCAGGCGACGGGCGCCACACCGGCAACGGCCATCTCGACGAACCTCATCGAGCAGACCGCGATTGCGATATCGACCACGAATCCGATCGTTACTGGAACGACACCGCTTGCCACCGGTCCGGCGATCCCGATTTTCGACCCGGCCGTGGTGGGTCAGCTCAACTGGCAGCACCTGACGACCCCACAGGTCAACTCTGTCGTCGCGGGGACCGACGCATTGGTGAGCCGGAACTTTGTCGGCAGCCTGGGTTTGAGCAAGGGGTTCGGTGCGGGCACACAGCTTAGCGCGACGTTCAATTCCAACAACCAGGACACGAATTCGTTCCGCAACACCTACAATCCGTACACCAGCTCCAGCCTGGGTTTTGGCATCACGCAACCGCTGCTGCGCGGATTCGGACTGAGCGTGAATCGCCGTTTCATTCGGATTGCGAAAAACAACGAGAAGATCTCGGATTTGGCGTTTCAACACCAGGTCATCGAGACAGTCGCCGGGGTCATTCGCCTTTACTTCGACCTGGTCAGCCTTATCGACGACGTGGCGGTGAAACAAAAGACGCTGGAACTGGCCCAGCAACTCTACAACGACAACAAGCAGAAGGTGGAGCAAGGTACGCTGGCCCCGATTGAGCTGGTGCGCGCACAGGCGCAGGTGGCGGCCAGCCGGCAGGATCTCGCCAACTCGCAGGGATTCGAGCTGGAGCAGGAGCTCATTATAAAGACCGTTCTCACCAAGCGCGGGACAGCTGATCCCCTGATTCGCGAGGCGCGGATTGTTGCCACGACTCCTATCGACATCCCGGCGCAGGAAGAGGTGCGCCCGGTGCAGGATCTGGTGTCGGAAGCTTTCCGAAACCGGCCCGAGATTCAGGAAGCGCAGCTACAGATCGCTAACAGCCAAATCAGCCTGCGGGGCTCGCGCAATGGGTTGCTGCCGGAGCTGGATATTGTCGGGGCCGCGCAGAACAGCGGGCTGGGTGGCGCTTTGAATCCGCTGGCGCCGGCGACGTCGCCGGGAAGCACGGGATTGATTACAAGCAGCAGTCCCACGTTTCTGGGTGGGTTTGGCTCATCGCTGGGGCAGATCTTTGCGCGCAACTATCCGACGTATGGGATCGGTTTGCAATTGACGCTGCCCGTGCATAACCGCATCGCGCAGGGCGACTACGTGCGCGACCAGATGCAGCTTCGGCAGAGCGAAGTGCGGTCGCAGCAGTTGGAGGATCAGGTACGGCTGGATGTGGAAAGCTCTCTGATTGCGCTGCAGCGGACGCGCGGGGCCTACGATGCGGCGGTGGAAGCTCGCAAGCTGCAGGAGCAATCGCTGCAGATCGAGATGGAGAAGTATGCGAACGGCGTGTCGACCACGTTTCTTGTCATGCAATATCAGAGTCTGCTGGCGCAGGCCCGGTCAACGGAAGTCGCGGCTCGCAGCGTTTACGTGAAGGCCAGGACGGCGCTGGAGCGGTCGGTTGGCGAGACGCTGCCGAATCACAGTATCTCAATCGATGAAGTTTTTCATGGGAAGATTTCCGCCGCCCCGGCTACACTGCCGGTGTTGGGACCGGGCGGCGGCCGATAAGAAAGCAGGCGAAACCGGCGCCGCCCTTCCACATCCACCCTTTTAGCGGTTCTTGGCCAGGTACTCGATCACTGCCGGGTCGCTGTCGTACAGGTACTTCGCGATCGGGAGGTATACGTAAAGCGAGGAGCGCTCATCGTGTGCTCGCTGGATCCACAGACGAAGCCTGTCATGATCCCCCAGGGCGGCACAGAGTTGGAGCAGAAAGGCCGGCTCGACGTAGCGCGTTTTGCGCAACTCCTCGAGGCGGTCTAGAGTTTGTCGAGCCTCCGCGCGTTTGCCCTCGCGAGCGCCCATGGCGGCAAAAGCCGACATGAATGGCGGCTCCTCGGTGATACCGGGCATCGCGGCCCTCAATTCATCGAGGACGCGGCGGCCAGACTTCAAGTCACCTTTCAAGCAATAGGCCGCCATCCGCTCCCATGCGAGGAGCGGATAATTTGGAAATAGCTCGTTACCCTTATCCAGGTGGTGAATAGCGTTGTCAATCTGGTTTGCGCACAGCAGTTCTTCTCCGATGTCCCAATAGATGACGAGCGACAGCGGATCGAGCGCAAATGCGGCGCGCATTTCCTTCATGGCTTCGTCCAGGCGTCCCTGGGCCTCGAGCGAGTGGGCGTACCAGTGGCGGACGTAGCCGGAGCCGGGATTGAGCTGCATGGCTCTCTGGAATTCGCGTTGCCCTCCCTCGCGGTCCCGCTCATAGTCGAGCTTCACAATGCCCAGCGAGGTGTGGGCCTCGGCGAGGTTGTCGTCCAGGGCGACGGCCTTCTCGGCGGCAGCTTTCGCTTTCGGCATGACCTCTTTCGGCGCCATGCCGGCGTTCTCGGCCAGGTAAGCGAACGAATCCGCCATTCCGGCATAAGCCAAGGCGAAGTTGGGGTCTTTGTCGATGGCCTTTTGATAGCGTTCGATCGCCTTCGTATACGTGTCCGGCCCCTCGTGCTTATTAAAGAAGTAGCGGCCCTCCTGGAACAGTTCGTAGGCGGCGACATCCCTGGTGGCGGCTCGTTGGGGGACCTCGCCGGCGCGCATCTCGTCGGCAATGGACTGTGAGATCTCCTGCTGCACCGCGAACACGTCGCGCAACTGACGATTAAAGGTGCGCGACCAGAGATGATACCCGTCGCTCACGCGATTAAGCTGGGCTGTGATGCGTAGCTGGTCGCCCGCCTTGCGAACGCTGCCCTCCAGAACGGCGCTGACGTTCAGTTGCTGCCCAATCTGACGGATATCGCTGGCTTTTCCTTTGAACGCGAACGCTGTTGTGCGGGCGACCACGTGTAGATTGGGGACGCGGCTCAACGCATCGATGATCTCCTCGGTCAGCCCATCGCTGAAGTAATCCTGGTCCTTTTGAGGGCTGAGATCTAGAAATGGCAGGACGACGATGGAGGAAATCGGTTCGTTGTGCGCCCTGGCGGCGCGTGTTTTCCACCAGGCGAATCCTGCGACCGCAAGCACGACAAGCGCTCCGAGCGTGTAGATCGCGATTCGGGTAGCCTGACCCGACGGCGACGGCTGGGGGGGAGCCGGCATGGTAGATACTTCGGGGACGCCCTTCCGGGCTTCACGCCAGGCATCCAGCTCCGATTTGAACGCGTAAACGGACCCCTGCCGGGCGTGCTGATGCCGGTGAACCGGAAGGCCTTCGTTTTTTTCCCAACCTTGTACGGTTCTGACCTCCCGCCCGAGGTAAGCCGCAATTTCCTTCCAGGAATCAAGGCGGTCTTCCGCCTCGGAAGGCCGCGGACGAAGCGGTATCGGCCTAGGTAAATCAGACATCGGATTCTGAGTGGCCAGTATACCGCAACCGCACGAAAAAGAGCGAAATTAACGACTTGCGTGTGGTTTCGCTTGCCTTGGCGGTCCACGTCGCCGAGAATCGTCTCCATGACATATCGCGGCGCCGCATGCTGGCTTGAGAACTTACGCGGTTGGGGTATTGCACGGCCTCTGATTCTTTGCACCCCAATAGGAAATCGCAGGATTTGTAAGGGTGGAGCAGGCCTTCAGCCGGTCGCTATGGACGGGCAGCCCCCGAAGGTGGTTGAAAGAAAGGCGGAGCAGGCGGTTCCGTGTGCCGTTGGAGATGCCATCCGGAGGAGCGTGTTCCTCGCCCTTGTCGCTACGGCCGGTGCGTTCGCGCAGCATCACATGAGTCCCGCCTCAGAAAAACCGGTGGCGCTGATGCCTGGACTGGGGACCTGGCGTCATCCCATCGCGACTCAGAACACCGAGGCGCAGAAGTTCTTCGACCAGGGTCTCTCGCTGATCTATAGCTTCAACCGCTACGAGGCTTTTCGCTCGTTCCGGAAGGCTGCGGAGCTCGACCCGAAAGCCGCGATGGCTTTCTGGGGGATCGCGATGTCGGAAGGCCCCTACGTGAACATGGACATGGACCCCTTCATCAACATGAAGGAGGCCTGCGAGGCGAGTTCGACCGGGCTGAGCGTTTCGGGACCGGCAGAACGCCCTTGGCTCGAGGCGGCTGCGTCGCGTTGTCCCGATTATGCAGACCCATCGCGGTACATCAGCGCGATGCAAGCTTTGGCAGCCCGCCTGCCCGACGATCCTGACGCACAGACCCTGTATGCCGACGCCTTGATGATCCCGATTCGCTGGCGCTGGTATGATTCCGAGGGCAAGCCCGCGGACGGCGAAGCGGAGGCCGAGCGGGTGCTTGAGGGTGTGCTGCGCCGCTACCCTAACCACCCTGGCGCCAATCATCTTTATATCCATGCGGTGGAATCGTCGTCCACGCCGGAGCGGGCGGTGCCGAGTGCCCAGCGTCTGATGGGGATCGTGCCGGCGGCCGGTCACATGGTCCACATGCCGGGCCACATCTGGCTGCGGCTCGGAGATTACGACAACGCCGTGGCGGTGAATGAGCGAGCGGCTGAGGTGGACCGGGAATACTTCGCGAAAACGGGGGTCATGAGCAGTTACGGCGGTTATTATCTCCACAATCTGCAGTTCCTTCTGTATTCGCGAGCGATGCAGGGGCGTTCGTCGGAGGCAAGCAAGGTTTCGAGCGACATGACGGAGGTCGTGAAAGGGATGGCGGCTTCCATGCCCGAAATGGTCGACCTGATCGGGGCATTTATCACGATGATGCAAGTGCGGGTTATGCGCTGGGACGAGGTGCTGGCGGGCGAGCAGCCCAAAATCGTGCCGGCAGCGACCGCGCTGTGGCATCATGCGCGCGCGATCGCCTACCTGGCGAAGAACGATCGGGCCGCCGCGGGGCGCGAGAAAACGCAGTTTGAAGCAATTTGCAAGACGCTGGATCGGAACATGCCATGGAGCACGAACAAGACGGGCGATGTGATGGATTTCGCCGCAGCCGTCCTGGCGGCACGTATGGAAGCCGATCCTGCGAAAGCCGCATCGTTATGGCGGCAGGCGGTGGCCTTGCAGGACAAGCTGGCTTACGACGAACCGCCGGTGTGGTACTCACCTGCGCGCGAATCGCTGGGCGCGTCATTGTTTATGGGCGGCGACGTCGCGGGCGCAGAGGAGGTATTCCGTGAGGGTTTGCGCCGAAGCCCCAATAATGGACGGATGCTTTTCGGATTGCTGGAGAGCTTGAAAGCTCAGAAGAAGACGGAGGCTGTTCACTGGGTGCAGCGCGAGTACGAGTCGTCATGGAAGGGCGCGGAATTGCAGCTCCGCATGAAAGATCTATAAGCGCGCGGCACGCAATCGCAGCGCGTTCGTGATCACAGAAACCGAGCTGAAGGTCATCGCCGCGCTGGCCAGCATGGGGCTGAGAAGCCAACCTACGAAAGGATAAAGGACACCGGCCGCGATCGGCACACCCAGGATGTTGTAGATGAACGCGAAGAAGAGGTTCTGGCGGATGTTGCGCATGGTGGCACGGCTCAGGTTCCGAGCGCGCAGGATAGCGCGGAGGTCGCCTTTTACGAGCGTGATACCGGCGCTCTCCATGGCGATATCCGTGCCGCCTCCCATGGCGATGCCCACCTGGGCCTGCGCCAGCGCCGGGGCGTCGTTAATCCCGTCACCGGCCATCGCGACCACCCGGCCGCTCGCTTGCAACTGCTTCACGATTTCGAGCTTGCCCGCGGGAAGCACGCCGGCGTGCACTTCGTCGAGACCAAGTTTCATGGCGACTTCTTCGGCGCGCTCGCGGCGGTCTCCGGTAACGAGCACCAGCCGAATGCCATCCTGATGCAGTTCTTTTACGGCTTCGCTGGTCGAGGCTTTGATGGGATCGCCGATGCTGAGGGCTCCGGCGAATTGGCCATCGACGGCTACTAGTATGTCGCCGGGAATTGAGGCGGCGACTCCGAGATCCCGCATCAGGGTCTCGTTTCCGGCGGCGACCTGACGGCCCCCGACCATTCCAGTGATTCCTTTTCCGGTGACGGATTGGACCCGCTCGGCGCGCGCGGGCTCGATTCCGCGCTGTTTCGCGCCGCTTACGACGGCGGTCGCGAGGGGATGCTCGGAGGCCCGTTCCAGGCTGGCGGCCAGCCGCAGGAGTTCCTGCTCGTCAAAACCTGACGCGGCCTTGACGTCCAACAGTTGCGGCTTACCTTCGGTCAGTGTGCCGGTCTTGTCGATGACGAGCGTGTTCACCTTCTCGAGAACTTCGAGCGCCTCGGCATTGCGGATCAGGATGCCGGCGGAGGCGCCGCGTCCAACGCCGACCATGATCGACATGGGCGTAGCCAATCCCAGCGCACACGGGCAGGCAATGATCAGGACGGCCACGGCATTCACCAGCGCATGAGCGGCGCGTGGTTGCGGACCGAGCGTCCACCAGCCGATGAAGGTCACGATGGCGGCCACAATGACGGCGGGCACAAACCACGACGCCACGAGGTCCGCCAGGCGCTGAATGGGGGCACGAGTACGCTGCGCCTCACTCACCATTTTCACGATTTGGGCCAGCATGGTGGCCGCTCCAACCCGCTCGGCTCGAATGGCCAGCGCGCCGGTCTGATTAACCGTGCCGCCGGTCACCTTGGCGCTTTGCGCCTTTTCCACCGGGATCGGCTCGCCGGTCAACATGGACTCGTCGACGGTGCTGCTGCCTTCGACGATGACCCCATCCACCGGCACCTTCTCGCCGGGCCGGACACGCAGGATGTCGCCCGTGTGAATCTGATCGAGCGGTACATCCTCCTCCGCGCCCCCCGGACGCAAGCGACGGGCGGTCTTCGGCGCCAGCCCGAGCAACGCACGAATCGCACCGCTGGTTCGCTGGCGAGCACGCAGTTCCAGTACCTGTCCTAAGAGCACCAGCGTGATGATAACGGCCGCAGGTTCGAAATAGACTTCCTCGGAACCGAGCAGCGCCACTACGATGCTGTATAAGTAAGCCGCCCCCGTGCCCATGGCGATCAGCGTGAACATGTTGGGGCTGCGATTCAGGACGGAAGTCCAGGCGCGCTGGAAAAACGGCCATCCCGCCCACAGCACCACCGGCGTCGCGAGCGCAAACTCGATCCACACCGGCGGTCGGCCGCCCAACCAACTCCAGATCATAAAGCCGAGGATCGGCGCGGTGAGGAGAAGTGCGATGAAGAACCGCCGCTTCATATCCGTGTACTCGGGGTTCTCTTCTTCAACGGAGTCGAAGCGGAACTCGGCGGGCTCGAGAGCCATCCCGCAAAACGGACACGACCCAGGACCGATCTGGCGCACCTCGGGATGCATCGGGCAGGTATACTCGACGCCCTCGGGCATGGGCTCCGCCGGCTTTTGCGGCGCGAGATAACGCTCGGGATCGGCCTCAAATCGCGCGACACAGCCCTTACTACAAAAGTAGTAGGTCTTCCCCTGATACGTACTGGAACCCGCGGCAGTCTTGGGGTTCACAGTCATGTGGCAGACTGGGTCCAGTTCGCTGGGCGGCGATTGGATGATTTGAAACGGGTTTTGTGCCATTTCATTCTCATGGTCGCATTAGGCCGCTTATCATAGGAGATTGTCCCCGGCCACTGCGATTCGTCGTGTGTTGCTCGCATGGTACGACCGCAACAAACGTACTCTGCCTTGGCGCAACAGCCGCGATCCATATTTGATTTGGGTATCGGAGATCATGCTGCAACAGACGCGAGTCGCCGCAGTGATGCCGTACTACGAACGGTTCCTTCATCGTTTTCCGAACGTGGAATCGCTAGCCGCCGCTCGCGAGGAAGAGGTGCTGGTGGCATGGGCCGGCCTCGGGTACTATTCGCGTGCGCGTAATCTTCACAGGGCGGCGCGAAAGATCGTCGAAGCGGGTGCGTTTCCTCGGGAGTATGACGCGATTCGCGAACTTCCCGGTGTCGGCGATTACACCGCGGCCGCGGTTGCGAGCATCGCATTCGATCAAGCTTTCGCCGCAGTGGACGGAAACGTTTTGCGCGTGCTGAGCCGTCTAAAGGCTGAACCGGCTGATATTCAGGCGGGTGAGACACGGAAACGGCTTCAGGGATTCGCGGACGAACTGCTCGACCCCAAGCGCCCCGGCGATTTCAACCAGGCGTTGATGGAGTTGGGCGCGACGGTTTGTTTACCGAAGACGCCGCAGTGTTCGAGTTGTCCCGTCGCGACGCATTGTGAGGCACGCAAGCAGAACAGAACGAATGAATACCCGGTACGTGTGCGTAAGGATGCGCGCCACGAGGTGCGGGAAACGCTTTGCTATATCGAACGAGGAGATCGGGTTCTGTTTTGGCAGCGCCCACCCGAGAGCCGGCGTCTCGCGGGTTTTTGGGAGTTACCGCTCGCCACTCAGCTCGACGGCGCGCACTTAGAGAAGAAGTTGGGGGAGTTTCGGCACACTATAGTGAACACCACCTATTGCATCAATGTTATGCAAGCGTCGCTTGGCCGGGTTCCGGCGGGGTTCGAGTGGCTGTCGACGAATAAATTACATGAAGTTCCGTTAAGCACCACAGCAAAAAAGGCGCTGCTGTGTTTAACAGAACAGGTCGGGAATGAAAAAAAGTAGAAACGTTGTAGCCGCAAAGATCGCCGTGGGGTTGGCGGTGATTCCGGTGTTGATTTATGCGTATTCGACAGGGCCTGATCCACGGCACACCGGGGCCCCCGGCGACGATCCTTTGGCTTGCACCACATCGGGCTGCCATACAGGAACCGCGCTGAATGGGGGCGGCGGCAACGCGCAGCTCACGTCATCGGAAGGAACCACCTATACTCCGGGTAAGGCGCAAACCCTAACGCTCACGATTACCGATTCGAAGGCTCACGTCTACGGATTCCAGATGAGCGCGCGCGCAAACAGCAGTCCCGCGAATACGCAGGCGGGTGATTTCACGCCGGGCGATTCTCAAATCGTGCTCTGCGACGACGGCGGTTTGAAGGGTAGTAAAGGATGTCCCGCGAAGTCCCCGGTCGAGTTCATCGAGCACTTCATGCCATTTCGGACGAATGTGATCTCAGTGACGTGGACGCCTCCGGCCACGAACATCGGACCGGTGACGATATACGCGGCCGCCAATGCGGCCAATGGCGATGGCAACAACACTGGCGATCACATTTATACGACGAAGCTGCAGCTCTCTGCGGCGGTGTCGCAACCGCCTCCTCCCCCACCCCCGCCGACGGCGATCAATGTTTCGCATGACCTGGTGAGTCTTGGAATCGCGAGTCACAATATTGCGCCCAATACGCCAGCGCTGGATGCTACACCGTTGTTCCAGGCGGCCATCAACTATGCGGCCCAGAACCAGCTACAGACGATTACGGCCGACGCAGGCGCCTATTATTTCCAGTCCACGAATACGAACGCCGGCGACAGATACCTGGTGCTTTCCGGTTTGCAGAATCTAACGATCGATCTGCAGGGGTCGGACCTCTATTTTCAGAACCCGTTTCTGATGGGGATGGACGTGGAGAACTGCCAGAACCTGACGCTGAAGAACTTCACGCTCGACTATCAGAACCTGCCGTTCACCCAGGTGCAGGTGACCGCTGTCGACGCTACGAATGCCGTCATTTCCTATTCGACGCTGGGCAACTGGCAAACGCCAACGTTCAGCTCGCTCGATCCTTCGGCGCCGATTTATGCGTTCGCTTTTCGAAACGGAGCGCTCGTTCCCGGTACCAGCCGTTTCCAGGCGGCGAACCCGGCGGGGGCGAATTCCGTCGCGATCGTGAATGACGGTTTGCCTTGGACGCAGCAATCGGTGCTGGGTTTGATTGCGGCCGGCGACACGCTGGTGCTAGCCCCGCGGTCGGGAGGCTCATCGCTGAACGTGAACGGCGGCACCAACATCACACTAAGCCACGTGTCCGTCTATTCGAGCGGCTCCGCGGGAGTCAAGTTGTCGTCGGCGAACGCCACGCTGGATCACGTGAGCGTGGTGCCGCGGCCAGGCACCGATCATCTCGTGAGCTCGAACGCATATGGCGTCACTTTGACGGATGCCGCGAATGCCACGCTGCAGTTTTGCACGGTTCGTTTTACGCTGGACAACGGTTTCTCAACTTATTCGAGCGACGGGAATGCATCCATGGCGAACCTGGTGATGCAGAGCAATCTGGTTCAAGACATCGTGTTCTCGCGCGGTATTTCGCTGAGCGGTCTCAGCAATGCGAGTCTTACGGGCAACGTTGTGCGGCGCACGCCATTTGCAGGCATCATCGGGTTCGGTCCTCTTCAAGGACTCACCATGACTCACAACGTGGTGAGCGATGCCAACGGCGGAACAGCCCCGAGCGCGAAGGATTATGCCGCGGTTCAGATTTACTCCGTGGATCAGAACGCGCAGCCCATCACATCACAGAATAATCAGAACGTCACCATAACCAACAACTACATCGCGAATACTCCGCGGACGGCGATCTGGGTCGAGGAGACATCCGGCGGCGACATCGAGAATAATTTTCTGGTCGATGTCACGACGACTCCGGACGACGGGCTCGCGGACTATCCGGCTGGTGCGGTGTCGAGTTTCTCAAATGCTGTGATCGTTCAGAATATTTCGAATGTCACCGTTCCAGGGAATACGACAGAAGCGGGCACGAATCTGATTACGATTTTGTCGGGGAGCACGAATGTCGAGAGCGCGATGGCTCCGGGCGCTACGGCGCTTGTAATGTCGGCGGCGGTCGCATCGGATGCGGCGCCTACTGCTACGATCACCGACAGCACGGGCGCGGTCTTTCAGGCTTCGGTCAGCGTTTCGCAAGGGCAAGCCAGCTTCGTGGTGCCGCAAGGGTGTGCTCCCGGTGCGGCGCAGGTTGAGATTGACGGCGCTGCGGGGATGCTCGGGCGCGGGACGGTACTCATTGACCCTGCGGCTTTGTAACATTGTTAGGTCCTAACGGTAGTTTTCGGGAACAGCGAGTCTGATTGAGCCTGTGATGCAGGCTGTTAGCTTGCGGCGGGTTGTTAACCCGCCTGCTCGTAACTCGGAACACGCGCCGACCAACGCCGGTTGGCAACCGGCGGCAGGATGCCATCCTGCATCACAGGCGGCCGAACTACCAGATTTAGAGGAAACTACCGGCCCAGATGAATTCCCGTTAAGCACCACAGCAAATCCCACGCGCGTGTGTTTAATCACTCGTGAAGTACATGCAACACAACCGCAAGATTCTGGCGGCGAAGATGGCTGTCGGGTTGGCCGTGATTCCGGTGCTGATCTATGCGTATTCCACAGGACCCGATCCTCGTCATACCGCAGCGCCGGGGGATGATCCGCAAGCCTGCGCTACGTCGGGCTGCCATACCGGGACCCCGCTCAACGGAGGCGGCGGCAACGTCCAACTGACCTCATCGGCCGGTACTTCTTATACACCCGGCCAGAGCCAGACGCTCACGTTGACGATCACCGATTCGAAAGCGCACGTCTATGGGTTCCAGATGAGCGCGCGCCTGGATAGCAGCCCGTCGACGGGACAGGCCGGGGATTTCACCGCGGGCACGCAGCAGATTGTGCTTTGCGACGACGGCAGCCTGAAGGGCAACAACGGATGCCCGTCGAAGTTCCCGGTCGAGTTCATCGAGCACAGCAGCCCGTTTCAAACCAACACCATAAAAGTGAAATGGACCGCGCCCGCGACCAACGTCGGAACCGTCACGATCTATGCGGCGGCTAATGCCGCGAACGGAGATGCCAATAACACCGGCGATCATATCTACACCACGAAACTGCAGCTCTCACCCGCGAGCACGACAAACAATGGTCCGACAATCACGGGGATTCAGAGCGCGGGCGGCTTCAATCCGAAGGCGGGAATCGCTGCGGCGACCTGGATCGAGATTTACGGCACAAATCTCTCCACCACGCCGACGCGCAGTTGGGCAGGTTCCGATTTTAACGGCAACAACGCGCCGACATCGCTGGATGGTGTCAGCGTGACAGTTGGTGGCAAGTCGGCTTTCGTCGACTTCATCAGTTCCGGCCAGGTGAATGTGCAGGTACCGGACAATATTCCGCTGGGACCGGGCGTGCCCGTCGTTCTGACTACCTCACAAGGCCAGAGTTCGCCGGTCAGCGTAACCACCGCAAGTTTGGCCCCGGCTCTGTTGGCTCTGCCGCAATGGGACGTGAACAGTAAACAGTATGTCGTGGCCCAATTCCCGCAGGACGGCAACAAGTATGTAGGGCCGACGAATTTGATCAACGGTCTGACATTCCGTCCGGCCAAGCCTGGCGAGGTAATTACGATATACGGAATCGGTTTCGGCCCTGTGACTCCCGCGAATCCGTCGGGCACGGTGACGACACAGGGCAACACCGTGAACACAACACCGGTGTTTCGTTTCGGCCAGACGCCGGCGGAGCTGCAGTACCAGGGGTTGTCGCCATTTGCGGTCGGGTTATATCAGTTCAACGTCGTCGTGCCGAACGTGTCGGCAGGCGATATTCAGCTCAATGTGCAAATGGGAAGCATCACGCTAAACCAGAGCCTGTTCGTAACGGTTGGACAATAGCGGTCGAGCGCGACCGCTCTTTGGCGCCGAAGCAAAAGCTTTCGATCATGCCTCTGAACACGGGCTGCAGCGCCTGATATTGACCCCGCGGGCACGATGCCATCAGGACGTATGCGTTCTCGCCGTCATCTGTTGCGACCACGGTAAGGAATGAATCGACGCCTTGCGGATTGATACCCGTGCTCGTCACGAACGCACCGGGTCGGCCATCGACTTTGAACGGGCCACGGTTCACAACAGTGAAGTTGTGGTATTGGCCGCCGACCTCGGTGCTCACACGATTGAGCACGGCATTCCAGTTCGAACCTGGATATGCCATCAGAATTACAAACGCGTTGCCGCTCACGAATTCCACACCATCGTCACTGAGAGACATTTGTCGCCACGACAACGGGCAATCGATGTGGAAGCGTCCGAGCGGATCACGATAGGTCGTGTTCTGGGAGAAACGATCGGCGATCAAGAAACACGAGATAAAGAACGTCTTGAAACGCATACCTGACTTATCGGCCAGCGTTGGTAGGTTTGCGGTATCCTACACTCGAATTGCCGCACAGACGGCGTAATTGGAGGAGGAGCTATGTTTTTCCGGCCAGTTTTTGCTGTACTTATCCTGTCGTCCGTTGGCTTATTCGCCAATAGCACGAACCAACCGATACGATTTACGGGAGCCCCGACAGACGGCGGGCAAACGTGCGCCATGTGTCACACCCAGAGTGCGAGCAGCCCTGGCAGCGGTTCCATGTCTCTCGACATTCAATCCTACACTCCCGGCGTTGCGCAGATGATTCACGTCACCATCACCGATCCACAGGCCACGCGGTGGGGGTTTCAACTCACGGCGCGCATCGTGAATAACGAAACGCTCGAGGCGGGCACGCTGACCTCGGCTGACACGGCCAACGTGCAGGTGGTGTGTGATGACGGATCGACCACGGGATCGCCCGCGCCATGCAACGGGCAGCGCGAGTTTGCCGAGCACATCACCGCGCCTCGCAACGGCGGAAGCTCATTCATTTTCAACGTGAACTGGACGCCGCCGAGCACCGAGGTCGGCAAGATTGTCTTCTACTACTCCGGGGTTGCCGCAAACAATGATAATGGGCCGTTGGGCGATCACGTGTACACCGGGTCGTTGGTGATTCCAGTGGTGGCGGCTTGCAATAACAACAGCCGGACCGCGAAGCCGACGCTTCAGAAGCCGATCAATGGCGGTTCGTTTTCGGATCTTCTGGCGGGACGTGGAATGTGGGCCGTTAAAGGTCTGAACTTCACGGTGTCCGGTTTAACCAGGATGGCGGGCGCCGGCGATCTCGTGAATAACGCCTTCCCCACGCAGCTCGCATGCGTGGCGGTCGAAATTACGCCGCCGGGAGGCAGTCCGATTCGCGCGCCGATCACTTACGTTCAGGCGGACCAGATCAATATCCAGGCGCCGGATTTGCCGGCCGGACAGGTGAACCTGGTCGTCATCGAAAACCCCGATCTTCCCAACGAGCTTCGCAGCGATGTTGGAACGGTAACGGTACAAGACTTGGCGCCGGCATTTTTCACCCTGAACGGGACGAGTATTGCGGCGCAGTTTGTAGGGACCGCGAACGTCGTCGCAACTCCGGACGTCGTTCCTGGCGCGACACCGGCGAAGGTGGGCGACATCGTGACCTTATACGGGATGGGCTTCGGGCCGACTGATCCCACTGTCGACGTCGGCGCGCTGGCCCCGGGCGGCGCGAAGACAACCAACACCGTCACGGTCACCATTGGAAGCATCACAGTGGCGGACTCGGATGTCTTTTATGCGGGCCTGGTGCCGACGGCAATTAGCGGTCTGTATCAGATTAACGTCCGGATTCCGGCGGGCACTCCCAACGGCAACATTCCAGTGACGGCTACGGTGAACGGCGTTTCCACCCAGCCGGGCGCGACGATACCCATTCAGTCGATGTAAGCTTCGGTGAGTGGAAGGGTGACGCAGGTTCCGCCTGCCTTCGGACCTTACCGAAAACGCTCAGGCGGCGGTTTCGCATGCGTGGTGTTGCTTGATGGCGCTACCACGGCTTCACAAGGCAGGCGAAACCGCCAGCGCCACCTTTGGTAGACAGGGGTTGTCGAACCGACGCGGCTGGAGGTGTGCCTAGCCTGAGACCAACGTCTTCTTGGTTCGGATGCGGTAGTCTTCAATGCTCGGCATCCGAATCACCCGGCACATTTCAAATAACCGTGAGCGGGCGCGCATCCCGATGCGTTCTTCGAGGAAGTACTTACTGTTGATGTCGCTTTGAATGCCGGTGCCGCGCCGGTCGCCGACGTCGGGATCACGGAGGTTTGTGGTCGCAATCAGCGGCTTCTTGTTGTTGCAGCGGTACGTGATGATTGAGGTGACCGTGTCCTCCACCCAATCCGTCACGCGGTGCGCGCCGAGGTCATCCAACAGCAGGATTTCGGCGTCGAGCGCTGCTCCGTAGGCCTCGCGGTCGGAGCCGCCCGCGGCTTCGTTGTAACCGGAGCGGATGCGGTCGAGAAGATTTTGATAGTCGAAGAACACGCCCTCGAAGCCTTTGTTTATTAACTCGCGCAAGGCCGCTACGGCGAGATGGGTTTTGCCAGTCCCGGGCGCGCCAATAAACAGCAGGCCCGGCTTATCGGTGGTGGGGAACTCGCGAACGAACGCCCGCACGCTGGTCATCACCATCGCAAGCGCGGTTCGCGCAATGGAATTGTCCTGGGGAAGGAAGAAATTGTCGAGCGCGGCCGCCGCATAATTCGGCGGGATGCACGCGGACGCCAGGGCCCGTCCGGCGCGTTCCCGTGGCGCGCATTCACACCGTTCCGCGGCGGAGATGCCATTGCGTTCCACGATCTTGAAGCCCGTGCCGCCGCAAATCCCGCAAACCTCTTCCATCATGTTCCTCTTTTAATCGAGCGACACCAGGACGTCGCCGGCCGCCACCGTGTCGCCGTCCTTGACGGCTACGCGAACCACCTGGCCGGCACGAAGGGCCTTCATCTCGTTCTGCATCTTCATGGCTTCCACGACGACCAGGCCTTGTCCCGCTTCCACGGTATCACCCTCTTTGACAAGCAGCCGGATCACCTTTCCGGGCATTGGCGCTTTTACATCCTGGTGCAGGTGCGCAAGGCTTGCGCGTGAGCGCTTGGAGGCATTCCGCGTATCCTCCACCTGAACTTCGAAGCGGTGCTCGCCGATCGCGGCCTGCCAACCATCCGCGCCGCTCTTCAACCGGACCACGTAGCTGCGGCCCTGGTACAGCACCGAGTACAAGCCCGGCGAAATCTCACAGATTTCCGCATTCGCCGAATCGAAATCGATGGCGCGGTTGTCGACCGAAATTTCCAACTTCATCGCAGGTTTCGCGATCTGCCTTCCAGGAGCCATGAACTGATGGACCTGCCGCCGTGGTTTGCGTCCGTGGGCGGGCGGGAATTCCGGTAATGCTCCGCCGCGGCGAGCGCCACGATCATATCCAATTCTTCCGACGAGGCGCGCGGCGGCCTGCGGTCCATGAACTCTGCGATGAAACCAGTATGCAAATCTCCTCTACAAAACTGAGGGTCGTTGAGTATATCGCGGAAAAAGGCGAGATTGGTTCGAATGCCGATGATGGAGTACTCCTGGAGCGCGCGAAGCATTCGGGCGATTGCGGTCGGCCGATCGGCGGCCCAGACGGCAAGCTTCGCCAGCAACGGATCATACTCGATGGGGACCCGCCAGCCTTCATAGATGCCGGAATCGAGGCGAATGCCCGGGCCGGCGGGCTCCGTCAGGAAGTCGATCGGGCCCGGCGACGGGAAAAAGTAGCTATCGGGATCTTCGGCGTATGCGCGGCATTCGATGGCACTGCCTCGCCACGTGATGTCATCCTGTTTGAGTGTGAGATGCTCACCGGACGCGATGCGCAGCTGCCACTGAACGAGGTCGAGCGACGTCACAAGCTCGGTGACCGGATGCTCCACCTGGAGACGGGTGTTCATCTCCAGGAAGTAGAAGTTGCGGTCTTTATCGACGAGGAATTCCGCCGTTCCGGCGTTGTAGTAGCCTGCGGCCCGGGCGATTTTGAGCGCCGCTTCACCCATGGCCGTCCGCATCTCGGGATGCTGGGCCACGAGCGGCGAGGGACACTCTTCGATCACCTTCTGATACCGGCGCTGCAGGGAACATTCGCGCTCGCCGAGGTGAATCAAGTGCCCGTGCTCGTCCCCGAGGATTTGAATTTCGATGTGGCGAGGATTCTCGATGACCTTCTCGATGTAGACTTCGCCGCTATTGAAAGCACGCTCGGCCTCGCTGCGGGCGTCGCGGATGGCGGATTCGAGTTCGGCCTCGCTACCCACGCGCCGCATGCCCTTTCCCCCACCGCCTGCCACAGCCTTGAGCAGGACCGGATAGCCGATGTCGAGCGCGATGGTCTTGGCGTGGTCGAAACTGCTGGCTGGTTCCTTGGTGCCGGGGACGACGGGGGCACCCGCCTCCATCGCGATTTTCCGGCCGCCGGTCTTCGAGCCGAGGGCCCGGATGGATGCTCCCGTGGGACCGATAAACTTGATGCCGGCCGCCGCGCAGGAGTCCGCGAAGTCGGCGTTCTCGCTGAGGAAGCCGTAGCCGGGGTGAATGGCGTCGGCCCCGTGTTTGCGTGCCGCATCCAGGACCTTGTCGATCCGGAGATAGCTTTCGGACGACGCAGCGGGACCGATGTGCTCAGCCTCGTCCGCCATGCGGACGTGCAGGGATTTGCGGTCAGCGTCTGAGAAGACGGCAACGCTGGGAATCCCCATCTCACGCAAGGCGCGGATGATGCGAACTGCGATCTCCCCGCGGTTCGCGACGAGGACTTTGCGGAGCATGAAGGGGAATTGTAGCAGGGGTGTTCGTCAAACTGGCCAACAACTTGACGCTGCCCTCCCCAATCGGCTAATCTGGTTCTCTGTAAGGCTCGAACGGAGAAAGTCTGTCTTTATGAACACCCAAATCCCGTCCAAAGGTGAGATTGTGCGGCAATGGCATGTTTTGGACGCCTCGGACATGGTTCTGGGGCGCATCGCCAGCAAAGCTGCCATGATCCTGATGGGTAAGCACAAGCCCAGCTACACTCCCTTTCTGGACACTGGCGATCACGTGATCGTCATCAATGCCGCCAAAGTGCGGCTCACCGGTCGCAAAGAAGACCAGAAGCTTTACCGCCGTCACACAGGTTATCCGGGCGGGTTGATTGAAGTCGGCGCCCGCAAGATGCGCCAGACGCGTCCCGCCAAAATGATCGAACAGGCCATCGCCGGCATGCTTCCGAAGACCAAACTCGGAAAGCAGATGTATCGCAAGCTGAAAGTCTATGCGAGCGACAAGCATCCGCACCAGGCGCAGAAGCCGGTGGCCCTCGCGGTTTAAACAAAAGTTAAGAGGAAATTGAGTGCCAGCTTCGTTAGTACAGCATTTAGGAACAGGCCGTAGAAAGAGATCGGTGGCGCGGATTTTTCTGCGCTCCGGAAAAGGCCAGATCACGGTCAACGGACGATCGTTCGACCATTACTTTGTCAATGAGACCGCCCGCGCGATAGTGCGCCAGCCTCTGCTCGCCACCGAGATGGCGGACAAGTTCGACGTTCTGATCCTTGCCGACGGCGGTGGTATCTCGGGTCAGGCCGGCGCGGCCCGGCTCGGAATTGCTCGCGCGTTGGTCGAATTCAACGCCGAGTTGCGTGGCAAGCTTAAGGGACTCGGCTTTCTAACGCGCGATCCGCGAGCGCATGAGCGGAAGAAGTACGGCCAGAAGGGCGCCCGCAAGCGGTTCCAATTCTCCAAGCGCTAACGCTTATCTGCTACTCGCGTTAGCCGCACGTGGATTCTGAAGAGCGTCACAAATTCCGCTTTGGGCGTGACGCTTCGCTGGTTCCCCATGTGAAACCCGAAACAATCGAAAGAAGGAGGCATTTTGCCGTCAATTTCAATGAAAGAACTGCTCGAAGCCGGCGTTCACTTCGGGCACCAGACCAAGCGCTGGAATCCAAAGATGAAAGAATACATCTTTGGCGAACGTAACGGAATCTACATTGTCGATCTCCAGAAGACCCTGAAACTGTTCAAGGACGCGATGCGCTTCGTGGCCGAGATGGCCGCGCAAGGCAAAACGGTCCTCTTTGTGGGAACCAAGCGCCAGGCCCAGGAAGCCGTTGCGGAAGAGGCCTCTCGCTGCCAGCAATACTACGTCAACCAACGCTGGTTGGGCGGATTGCTGACGAACATGGCCACGGTGCAACGCTCCATCAAGCGCCTCAAGGAACTCGATTCCATGGCAAACGACGGCGCCTATGAAGGACGCGCCAAGAAAGAAGTCGGACGGCTGGAACGCGAGCGCAAACACCTGCAACAGAACCTGGCGGGCATCAAGGAAATGTCGGGCCTGCCGGACATGCTGTTCGTCATCGACTCCAACAAGGAAGCGATTGCCGTCAAGGAAGCGCGGAAACTTGGCATTCCCGTGGTGGCAGTGGTCGACACCAATTGCGACCCGGATGAAGTCGACTACGTGATTCCCGGCAACGACGACGCATTGCGAGCCATTCGCCTGTTTACGAACAAGATCTCCGATGCCGTAATCGAAGGCCGTGCCTTGGCCACCGAGCAGGACTTCACGCCCGAAAAGGTCGTCACCGACGAGACTCCGATGGAAGAGATTCCCGAGTACTCGCAGTTCGATCCGCATCAACTCGATCAGCTCATGTCGGAGGGCCTTTCGGACGAGGAACTGCCCTCGATGTCGCTGCCTCGGAAGGGACCCGCATCGGAAACCGCCGAGGAGACTGTCGGGAACCGGGGCGCGCGCGAATAGTGCGGGGTTGATTTCGATTTTCATGGGCCGGGAAAACTCCGGCCCTCTAATACGAAAGGTGTGGATGCGGATTAAAAGCCCGCTCCACGCGGTACGAATATGGAAATTAGCGCAAAACTGGTGAAAGAGCTGCGCGACCGTTCGGGCGCCGGCATGATGGAATGCAAGAAGGCTCTGCAAGAGGCCGAAGGAAACCTGGCTGAAGCGGAGATCATTCTGCGCAAGCGCGGTCTTTCCTCGGCTGCGAAGAAAGCCGGCCGTTCCACGCGGCAGGGTGTCATTGGCAGCTATATTCATCCCGGATCGCAGCTTGGCGTTCTGGTCGAGGTGAACTGCGAGTCCGACTTCGTCGCGCGGACCGAAGATTTTCTGGAACTGGTGAAGGACATCGCGATGCAGGTGGCGGCGGCCGACCCGCAATTCATCCGCAAGGAGGATGTTACTCCTGATGCGCTCGCGAAGGAGATGGACATTCAACGCGATCGCGCGCGCCAGGAAGGCAAGCCCGAGAAGATGCTCGACAAGATTGTCGAGGGCCGCATGAACAAGTACTACGAGGAGGTCTGTTTGTACGAGCAGCCCTTCATCAAAGAGAATACGACCAGTGTTGCCGACCTGATCAAGTCCAAGATCGCGAAGCTGGGCGAGAACATTTCAATCTCTCGCTTCGTGCGCTTTAAGGTCGGCGAGACCGTGCAACTCGAAGAGACAGCCGAAACGACTCCACCGTCGGAGTAAATGCCGAAGTATCAGCGGATCGTACTAAAACTGAGTGGCGAGGTCCTCGCGGGAGGCGCCTCGTTCGGAATCAGCACGGAGCGTGTTGCCAGTCTCGCCGCTGAGATTGCCGAGGTGGCGCAGTCGGGAGTACAGATCGGCCTGGTGGTGGGCGGAGGGAATTTCTTTCGAGGTGTGGCGGCGGCCGCTCGGAACATGGATCGCGTCGCCGCCGACCACATGGGCATGCTCGCGACGGTAATCAACGCGCTGGCCCTTCAGGATTCGCTCGAGAAAGCCGGCGTTCCCACGCGTGTCATGACTGCAATCGAGATGCACCAGGTTGCGGAACCGTACATCCGGCGCCGGGCAATTCGGCATCTCGAGAAGGGCCGCATCGTCATCTTCGCCGCCGGCACCTCGAATCCTTATTTCTCTACGGACACGGCTGCAACGCTACGGGCGCTCGAGATCCGGGCCGACGTCATCGCGAAAGCGACGCGCGTCGACGGCGTGTACGATAAGGACCCCATGCGCTTCTCCGACGCGGTCCTTTACAACGAAGTGAGCTATCTCGAGGTGCTTGCCAAGGCGCTCGCGGTCATGGATGCGTCGGCGGTGGCAATGTGCCGCGATAACAAGCTCCCCATCATCGTTTTCAATCTCAATACCTACGGCAATATCCTGAGGATGGTTCAAGGCGAGCCGATCGGCACCCTAATCTCCTGAATCGGGCAGGCTAAATGCCTGCCCCAGCTTGGCTCGCAACCTGTTTCGCCGTAAAGGTGGCGCCTGCGCATCACGTTTTCCCGAAACTTGCCCGCACGCATTACCTAAGGCGGTGTATATCCGTCACTTCGACGTCCCCACAAGAGCAAGTAATCCTTCAGCGAGACTCCCCCGCCAACTCAAGTAATCATGCCCGCCGACGTTCTCCTGATAATGCACCTCATACCCCTTCGCCAGCAGCACATCGCGCATATGCCGGCTCGGCTCCAGGATCGCGCCACCACCACCGCTCACATCTACCTCGAAAGTGCCGGCATCCATATAAAACCGCAACGGCAGTTTCGGGCTTTTCAGGAATTCCTTCGCTAAATAGTTCGGCTCGGCATAGGGCTCCGGTTTCGGCGCCGACCACCAGAACGAACCCGATTGGCACAGAATATTGCCGAAGGTTTCAGGATGCCGCAGACCCGCATAAACCGATGCGATCCCGCCAAAACTCGAACCAGCCACCACAACCTGGCTCGGGTCCTTCGTGACGTTGTAATTCTCCCTCACCCAGGGGACCAATTCGTTGTTCAGGAAGTCGGCGAACTTCGGGTTAGGAGGCAGTTCACGAGTCCGCGTTTCCTGATCCGGATTCGCGATCAGCACCGCAACCATGGGCGGAATCTTCTTCTCCGCAATCAGATTGTCGAGGATCGTGGGCGTTGGCACAAGTGTAATGTACGAGCCCTCGTCAAACACCACCAGCAGACCATTCGGAGTGCCTTCGCGCCGATAGCCGGGCGGCAGGTAGATTGAGAGATTCCGCTCATTATCGAGGAGAGCGCTCTTGATGCGACTCCTCTCCACCTTGCCATGCGGCAGGCCTTCGCGCTTAGCGATGTACGGCTGCGGCTTCGCATCGGGCATCTCCACCATCGATTGGTACTCGAATCTCGTGCTCCCCGGACCATCGAACCAGTGATGCGGATTTAAGGGATCGGCCTGCGCCGTGACCATACGCGACGTGGCAGAATCATCGAACGTCAGCGGATCGTTGGGCGAGAGTTGATATGCGAATCGTGCGCCGCGGCGAATCTTCATCGTCCGATACCAGACGTCGGTATTCGCAAGATGCATCATCTTGAAGTCGTCGGGCCGCGCAAACACGTAAGGAAACCAGAGGATCAAAACGTTCCGCGTCTCGGACCGGGCGCGCCACAAGAACGTCACGAGGTTGTTGGCGTTATCGTCCTTCATTGGCTCGATCAGCGGGGTTCCCTGCTTCTCGACGTCCTGCCAGAACGTCGTGACCGCGCCATGATCGCCGCCTTCGACCGCTTTCCGCAACGCATCGATGCGGGCGCTCGTGAGTTTCTCCTTGGACGGCTCCATGCGAAGTCGCTCGTTCAAACCCACAACTTTGTCGAGCGTAATCGTATAGCTCGCGGCCGGCTTCACAGGCGACCGCAACGCGATCCTGTAAGTCCCCGCGACCGGCGCCTCGAACGCGAACGTCTTTTTCCCCGTGGGCGGTCCGCCAATATTGCGAATCCGGGCCCCGTCCGGTCCGTACGTCCCAATGTTGATCCCTCCGTCTTTTTGATCGACCGTCCCCTGGCAGTATTCGCCGGCCTTCAGGTTAATGAGATAAGCGAACGTCTCCGCTGGACCGAACGCGTGCTCCACTGTTTTTGACACCTCGAGCACAGTACCTGGCGGAGCCTCTTCGTACACCAGTTTCCGGACGGGCGACGAACCTCCATCGGTCCACGTCATGGTGAGCTCGTGATCCTGAGGCGACACTGTGACGCGAATGCGACGCGTAGTCTGTTCCGTGTTGGGATCGCGAACGGAAATATCGAAACCGCTCGCATCGGTGCGAGTGGATACAGATCGAACAGGACGATCCTCAAAGGAGCCGTCGTCGGGTGTTCCATTGAATTGTACGTGGCTCGCGAAGCGAAGCGCGGGACCTTCTGCGAAAACGGTCTCACTGAACTGAAGATATCCTCCGGAATTATCCGGTTCGATCAATGCCCGTCCGTTCTTCACCGCTCGGCCATCGGACCAGCTTGACTTGGCGAGATTCAATTTCCAGTCGCCGACCAAAGCATCCGCGGCGTAGAGATTGCAGGTGATTGCGAGTGTGGCGACCAGGATTGCAGCAGAACGCATTCTTTTTAGACTCCTTTGTGCCGGGGATACTTCCCAAAAGCTGCGCAGTTTTGAATATACATTAAGGTATGCGAGCTCTAGCGGCGGCATGTTTGGCCTGCACGGCGATGTCCCTGGCACAAGCCCAAACGACCACTGGATGGAAACTGGTCTGGAGCGATGAATTCAATGGACCGGCGGGAGTTCCTCCCAACCCGGCCAACTGGAATTATGATCTCGGCGGCGGTGGTTGGGGCAATGGCGAAGCCGAGGTCTACACCAATTCTTCAGCCAACGTGTTTCAAGATGGCAACGGCAACCTGGTGATTCGCGCCATTCGCGACTCCTCCGGAAACTATACGTCGACGCGCCTGCAGACCGGAAGCCCGGGCGCATCGACGCATACCGCGGACTTGAGCTGGCAATTTGGCAGGGTCGAAGCGCGCATCAAGCTTCCCTACGGCCAGGGTGTGTGGCCGGCGTTCTGGATGCTCGGCGAGAATATCGGGACTGTGGGCTGGCCCAATTGCGGTGAATTGGACATCATGGAGAACTTCGGGACCTATCACAACAATGAGACGGTCAACAACGGCACCGCCCACGGTCCCGGGTATTCCGGCGACAAGGGCATCAGCAAGGCGTACACGCTGCCGTATGGAGAGAAGGTCGAGGACGACTATCACGTTTACGCGATCGAATGGTCGCAGGATTCGATCGAGTGGTTTGTGGACGGCGCTTCCTATCACAAGGTCACGCCGGCATCGCTGCCCGCCGGTGCTCGTTGGGTCTATAACAACCCGTTCTTTATCCTTCTGAACCTGGCAATCGGCGGTAACACAACCTTTCTTGGCTCGCCGGATAAGAGTGCCCCATTCTCCTCGCAGGACCTGCTCATCGATTATGTTCGAGTTTATCAGCCAGTCGACATAACGCAGCAGACTCCCGTGATCTCGCCGGGGCGCATCGTAAATGCAGCGTCTTTGCTCGGCGGAATTGCGCCCGGCAGCTTAGCCGTCATCAACGGTTACAACTTCGCCGATTCCGATCAGCCGATCGCGCCCGATCCGACAAGCGGTTACCCGACCTCTGTCGCGGGCCTTTCGGTCACCGTCGATGGAGTGAGCGCACCTCTCATCCACGTATCGCCGAGCCAGATCACGTTTCAAGTGCCCTGGGAAACGCAACCGGGCCTAGCGTCCAATATCACGGTCACACGTGGTGACGTGGACAGTGTCGTCGAGCCGATCACAATCGCTTCGCCGGTTGCACCCTCCGCTTTCCTGAATGACCTCGTCAACGGCGTGGCATGGGTGAACGCGCCCGGCTGCCAGACCACGCAGTGTGTTGTCGGACCTGGTGGAATCTATCAGCTCCGAGGCAATGGATTCGGGCCAAAGAAAAACCCCAGCCAGGATGGGATGCCGGCGGCGACCAGACTCGAAGTGTCCGGAGAATCGGCTTCATGCCAGCTCACAATCGGCGGTCAACAGGCCACGGTCCAGTACTGCGGCGCCGCGCCGGGCGACATCATCGATCAACTGACATTCGTCTATCCTTCCGGCATCATGCCGGGCTTACCCTACGTCGATGCCATGCTGACCATCAACGGCGTGACCGGCAAATTCCGAGTGCCCGCGCCACCCGTGCAAATGACCAGCGATCAGCGGGCATTGGTTCTCCTCTCGCAAATGACCCAGGACGAGAAGATCCAGATGGTGGCAGGGGCCGGTGGACCGGTGACGAACATTATTCCGCTTCCACGCGGCGCGGGCGGCTGGATTCCAGGCAACTCGCGACTTGGCATCCCGGATCTTTATTATGCGGATGGCAGTACGGGAGTAGCAGACGCCAAGGCTCCGTCCACCGCCCTTCCTTCATCGATCGCCAGCGCTGCCACCTGGGACCTCGACCTGGCTTACCAGTTTGGCAAGGTCATCGGTTCCGAAATGGCGGCTTGGGGCCTGAATGTGAATCTCGGCGGAAATACCAACCTCATCGGTCGTGAGCCACGTGACGGGCGCACCTTCGAGACGAAGGGCGAGGATCCCATACTCGCCGGAAAAATCGCCGCCGCACACATCCGCGCTACTCAGGATCAACACATCATCGGTGGCATGAAGCATTTCGCGCTCAACGATCAGGAAAGCGGACGCACGACCGAGAACGTAATGGTGGACGAGCGCGGCGCTCGGGAAAGCGATCTCCTGGCCTTCGAAATCGCCCTCAAAGATTCCAACGTGCAGTCAGTGATGTGTTCCTATAACCAGGTCAACGGAACGTATTCCTGCGAGAACCAGCATCTGCTGAACGACGTGTTGAAAGGCGACTGGGGATTTCAGGGTTTCGTCATGTCCGACTGGTGGGGGACCCATAGCACCGTGAATGCCGCGTTGGCCGGACTCGATCAGGAGCAACCCGACAATCAGTGGTTCGCGACGCTCAGTCAAGCCATTCAGAACGGCGCCGTCCCGCAGTCGCGGCTCGACGACATGGTTCGTCGCATTCTACACGCGATGTACCAGGTTGGTTTGTTCGACTATCCCAACACTGTTACACCGATCGATTCGGCCACCGACCAGGCTGTAGCGCAGACCGTCGAGGAACAAGGCGCCGTGCTTTTGCAGAACAATGGCATTCTCCCGCTAAACGCGTCGCAGGTCGGCTCGATCGCCGTAATCGGCTCGCACGCGGACATCGGTGTCATTTCGGGCGGCGGTTCCGCCCAGGTGTATCCGACAGGCGGTCCAGCCTTGACCGAAGGATACCCATGCCCGCCATGTTGGGCGCAGGTGATCTGGGATCCTTCCTCGCCTCTGAACGCCATCCAGGCAATGGCGCCGGGCGCCAACGTACAGTTCGATCCCGGGACGAATGCATCGAGCGCAGCTTCCTTGGCCGCCTCGTCGAACGTGGCGATCGTGTTCGTCAGCCAATGGGCCAGCGAGGGGATGGATCTTCCGAACCTTAATTTCACAGACGTAATTCACCCGAGACCGATCAATCAAAATGCTCTGGTGGGGGCCGTCACCGCCGCTAATCCCAACACCATCGTCGTCATGGAGAACGGCGGTGCACAGGTGATGCCGTGGCTGGGTCAGGTTGCGGCGGTGCTGGAAGCGTGGTTTCCCGGCCAACGCGGTGGAGAAGCGATCGCAAACATCCTCTTTGGAGCGGTGAATCCTTCGGGCAAGCTTCCCATCACGTTCCCCGCCTCGGCGTCAGATCTGCCGCGTCCCGTGATCGATATGCCGCCGAACGACACCGCCATTTTCCCGGTGAATTACTCGGAGGGTTTCCTGGTCGGGTATAAATGGTTCGAAGCGCAGGGCATCACGCCTCAGTTTCCGTTTGGCTTCGGACTCTCCTACACCACCTTCACATTCGCCAACGTGAACCTCGTCGACAACCTGATGTCGGCCAGTCCCAACCTCCAGATCACCTTCGATCTGACCAACACCGGCCCGCTCGCCGGCGGCGAGGTGGCACAGGTATATGTCACCCTTCCTGACTCGACTGGAGAACCCGCGCGGCTCACAGGTTGGAAAAAAGTCTTTCTCCAACCGGGCGAGCAACAGCACGTCGAAATTGACGTAAACGCCAACGACTCATCGCATCCGCTGTCGTTCTGGGATGTCGGCTCGAATAGCTGGCAAATGGCCAGCGGCGATTATGCCGTCTACCTTGGGAACTCCTCGACGAACCTGGTCTTTGCAGGGATGGGGCACTTCAATCCGTAGGCGCACGCTCTGTGATACCGTTGCAGATACTGGAGCCTGATCCATGAATCGGCGACATTTTCTCCAAGCAACCGGGCTGGGTGCTGCCCTTCACGCCTTCCCCTATCATCTCCTTGCCGGCGGAACCAAGAAAAACGCCACCGATCGCATACTTCTCGGGCCGCGCAAAATAGAGGTCAGCCGGCTGGCCATGGGCAGCGGCACCAACGGTGTCGGCGGCAGTTCCAACCAGACGCGCAAACTCGGAACGCAGGGTCTTGCCGACCTGTTTCGCGCCGGCTACGACCAGGGCGTCACATTCTGGGATTCGGCCGACCAGTATGGCACGCATCCCAACGTCAAACTGGCGCTCAAGGGGATTCCCCGCGAGAAAGTGACGATCCTCACCAAGACACACGCCTCCACCGAGCGGGAAATGCGTGCCGACCTGGACCGCTTCCGGCGCGAACTAGGCACGGATTATATCGACATCCTGCTGCTCCACTATATGACCGAGTCCAACTGGCCCGACCTGAAGAAAGGCGCCATGGCGGTCATTTCCGAAGCCCAGGAGAAAGGGATTGTGCGGACCAAAGGCGTCTCCTGCCACGATCTCGGCGCGATGAAGACCGCGGTGCGCAGTCCCTGGGTCGAGGTGGACCTCGCACGCATCAATCATGCGCAGGTCTACATGGACGGAACACCCGCCACAATTCTCTCCGTCCTGAAGGAAATGAAGGCCGCCGGCAAAGGCGTCATCGGAATGAAAATTCTCGGCGCGGGCGAACTGCGCCATCGAGTCGATGAATCGCTGCAGTTTGCGCTGGCGCAGGATTGCGTCGACTGCTTTACTATCGGCAGCGAGAATCGCGCCGAATTCGAGGACTTAACACGAAAGATTCCCGCCGCAAGCGTTCGCGGGTAGATTCACTCTGGAGGATAGGGCCACAAATGAGAATACTGTTTTGTTGTGTAATCGCGGCAGGGTTGATGTTCGCGCAGGGCAAGAAGGGCATACTGCACCCTGAAATGACCGTCGCCGCGGATGGTGGAACGTACGACAAGCCCATGGGCACCATCGGCCAAAAGGTCACGGAGCCCTGGACGGCAACGACCATAGGCGCTGGAGTCGACAAGAAACCTGAAATGGGCAAGCCGATCACCGTCGTGGGCGAGATCATCGACATGTCCTGTTACCTGCAACTCGGCAAGCACGGTGAAAAACACGTCGCCTGCGGCAAGAAATGCCTGCAAAACAATCAGCCCATCGGCGTCCTGGCAAAGGATGGCTCAGTTTACATGCTCATGGAGGAAGAACACGACCCGCGGCGCGACGGCCAGGCCAACGTGCGGCAGGACGCGATCAACCATCTGGGTCACATTATGGAAGTGAACGGAACCGAAGCGATGAACGGCGGCTATCGGGCGATCTACGTTCAAGGATACGTGAAGTAATTGATGTCGGCCGGCAAGGCTTGGGCATTGAAAGGGCTGGTGGCTGCGGCGCCGGCCCTTTTCATTTGGGGGAGTACCTGCGATGTTCCGGTTCCCCTCGGCCTGGGTCCCGTTGTGTGGCCGCAAGACAACCCTTACACTCCCGAGAAAGCCGAACTTGGCCGTTTGCTTTTTTTCGACAAGCGGCTCTCGGCGGATAAAACCGTCTCATGTGGGTCGTGCCATGTCCCTCAGCATGCCTTTGCCGAGCCTGCGGCGTTCTCAACGGGCATCCACAGGCAGATCGGGACGCGCAACGCCCCCTCGCTCCTGAACCGCGCCTACGGGCTCTCGCAGTTCTGGGATGGCAGGGCGGCCACGCTGGAGGATCAGGCCAAAATGCCGATCACCGGCCCCCGCGAGATGGGTAATTCTCTCGAAGGCTGCGTCGCTACGCTGCGCGAGATCGGCGGTTACCACGAATGGTTCAAGCATGCGTTCGGAAGCGACGAGGTGACCATCGATCGCATCGCCATGGCAATCGCTACCTTCGAGCGCACCATCCTGTCGGGCAATTCGCCCTATGACCGGTTCGTCGCCGGCGACAAGAACGCGCTCACGATTGAACAAACCCGCGGCATGAAGCTCTTCTTCAGGAGAGCGAAATGCGACCGCTGCCATGAGGGCGCCAATTTCACCACCAATTCGTTTCACAACACGGGCGTCGGATCCGACAAACCGCATCCCGACGAGGGGCGCTACGCCATCACCCACGATCCCAAGGAATGGGGCGCCTTTAAGACGCCGACGCTGCGCAACGTCGCCGAAACGGCTCCCTACATGCACGACGGAAGCCTCCAGACGCTTGAGGATGTGGTGGAGTTTTACGATCGTGGCGGAATCCTCAACAAGAATCTGGACCCCGAGATGATGAAGCCTCTTAAGCTGACGCGCGATGAGAAAGTGGAACTGGTGGCGTTCCTGCGGTCGCTGAGCGGGGAAGGCTGGCAGAAGATCCGGGCGCCGGAACAATTTCCTCAATGACGAAACTCTGCATATCGCTTTGCGCGGCGGCGCTGTTGTTCACAGCCTGCAACCGCAACCACAAACGTGTCATCGCCGTGATTCCGAAAGGGAGTGCGCACATCTTCTGGCAATCCGTGCACGCGGGGGCAGCCAAGGCCGCCCAGGAAAAGAATGTCGACCTGGTGTGGAATGGACCGGCGGGCGAAACCGACTACACCGTTCAACTGCAGATCGTCGACGCCATGATCAACCGTCACGTCGATGCCATCGCGCTCGCCCCGATCGACCGCAAAGCCATGGTGAGCGTCGTGGAACGTGCAGCGAGCAGCAATATTCCCGTGGTCATCTTCGATTCGGGGATCGACACCGAACAGTACGTCTCGCGCGTGGCCACCGACAACTACAAGGCGGGGCAAATCGCTGCCGGCCGCATGGCTCAAATCCTGAATGGCAAGGGAGCCATCGCAATCGTCGCGGTGCAGCCCGGCGCGGCTTCAACCGAGGCGCGCGAGAAAGGCTTCGCCGACACGATCCAGCAGAAATACCCTGGAATCCGGATTGTCGACAAGCGCTTCGGCATGGCCGATATAGCGAAGTCGCTTACGGTAGCAGAGAACATGCTCACTGCGCATCCCGAACTGGATGGATTTTTCGCCTCCAACGAATCCAGCGCCATCGGAGCCGCACAGGCCCTCCAGGGACGCCCGGGCACCAAGGTGAAACTAGTCGGGTTCGATTCCAGCCCGACCCTGCTCGACGATCTGAAATCAGGCCTAATCGATTCGCTTGTCGTGCAGGACCCTTTTCGCATGGGATACGAAGCGGTCACCACCGCGGTTAAAAAGCTGAATGGCGAAGCGGTGACCAAGATCGACGATCTGGAGCCCCGGCTGGTTGATCTGAAGAACCTGAACGATCCGGACGTGCAGGCACAATTGCACCCCGACCTGAAGAAATACCTGCAGTAAGGAACTCCGGGCCGACAGCCGGAGTCCAATAACAAAATACAACCATGCGCACGCGAGCGAGGTCAGCGCTGCTGGCCATGTTCATCATCGCGGCAGGTGTCGTCACCATTGCCGTGATTTCCGGGCTCGTGTTTGAGCGTGTCCAACGGGAACACGACCGCGAGCGCTTCCCTCAAGTCGGGCGATCGGTGGATCTCGGCGGCCGGACCCTTAACATCTATTGCTCAGGCTCAGGCGGGCCGGCCATAATCCTGGAAAGCGGCGCCACCTGGGCGTTCTTCAGAGACCCCAAGGAGATGTACCGGAACGGCACTCCCCGCCCCGGCTACAGTTGGGTTCGCGTTCAAAGCGAACTTTCCAAGTCCACTACGGCCTGCTGGTACGATCGCGCCGGTTCCGGCTGGAGCGACCTCGGCCCGTACCCCCGCGACAGTGCGTCGCAGGCTCGCGACCTCCATGCGCTGCTCGGGGCCGCCGCAATTGCGCCTCCCTATGTGCTCGTGGCGGAATCATCCGCGGCCCTCGATGCGCGTGTGTTCACCGGGTTCTATCCGGCGGAGGTTGCTGGCCTGGTGCTCGTCGACGGCGTGGATTCGGGTTTCTTCGCGGCAGCACGAGGTCAAAGAGCGGGGCGATTTCCGGAATTCATAGGCCACTCGCAGGATGTCGTGGCGCAGGTCTTCAATCAGGTTGGCCTTTATCGCTTCTCGTCTGCCGGCTCGGAGGGACCTCCCGCCGCTCCGGGAGGCATCAGCGCGGCCGAGTGGAAAACCATCTGGCATTTGACGCAGTCGTCGAAAGCCCGTAGCGCGTTGATTCAGGACATTTCAAGCTGGCAGGACAGTGCTAGCGAGGCGCGTGCAGCCGGAACGCTCGGAGATCGCCCGCTTGTCGTGCTCAGTTCGGAAAACACGCCGGTAGCGCCTCAGTTTCGAACCGTATGGATGGATTTGCAGACTCAGTCCGCGCGTTTGTCCTCGCGCGGAAAACACGTGGTGGTCGCCGGGATCGCTGGCGATTTGATTTATCAGGCACCGGAGTCGATCGTCGAGGGCGTTCGCCTGGTTACCAATGAGGTTCGGCGTTAGGGGACGTGCTCGTCAATAGACCGACTAGCTGCCAGCCATGCACGAGCCAATCTTCGACATAATCGTGCTGACAGCGGGCATAACCGTCGGTGGTAAGAACCCCGCCACAACTACAGCCAGGGTCGCCGCTAAAAGAGCGTATTCGATGAGGTCCTGTCCCTCTTTTCTCTGCCAAAGCGCTATCAGTAGCTCATTCATAGTGTGTGGCTCCCGCCCGCCTTCCATCTTTATGATGAAGTACCGGTCAAGAAGGGGCAACCCTAGTTACACCCGACCAACGCTCAAAAGAAGCCCTAGATGCTTGGAACCAAGTGCATCAGAAGCCCTGCCGCGGGGTGATGCGATCGGTGCCCATAAACGGCTGAAGTGCCTCTGGAATCAATACGCTACCGTCCTTTTGCTGGTAGTTCTCCACGATCGCTACCCAAGTGCGTCCTATCGCCAGGCCGCTGCCGTTGAGGGTATGCGCGAACTCGGTTTTACCCTTTCCCGCCCGCATCCGAATGGATGCCCGCCGCGCCTGAAAACCCTCGAAATTAGAACAGGATGAGATCTCTTTGTAGCCGTTTTGACCCGGCAGCCAGACCTCGATATCGTAGGTTTTCGCGGATGAGAAACCCATGTCCGCGGTACACAGCACCACCGTCCTGTAAGGTAACCCTAGACGCTGCAAGACTTGCTCGGCATTCCCGGTGAGCTTCTCCAACTCGTCATAACTCTGTTCCGGGCGCGCGAATTTCACCAGTTCGACCTTCTGGAACTGGTGCTGGCGGATGATTCCGCGCACGTCGCGGCCATAGGAGCCCGCCTCGCTTCGGAAGCACGGCGTGTAGGCGCAGAGCGAGATCGGAAGCTTGTCGGCTTCCAGCGTTTCATCGCGGAACAGGTTGGTAACGGGGACTTCCGCCGTAGGAGCGAGCCAGAAATCGGTCCCTTCGCATTTGAACGAATCCTGGGCAAATTTCGGCAACTGACCCGTGCCATACATCGAATCGGAATTGATCATGAACGGAGGCAGCACCTCCGTGTAGCCATGCTCGCGCGTATGCAGGTCGAGCATGAAGTTGATCAACGCCCGTTCCAGGCGTGCGCCCAAGCCCCAATAAACCGCAAACCGCGCGCCCGTCACCTTGGCGGCGCGTTCGAGGTCCAGGACGTTCAACTCCGCTCCGAGGTCCCAGTGAGCCTTGGGCGCGAAATCGAATTCCCGAGGCGTCCCCCAACGCCGCACCTCGACGTTGTCGTCGGAGGATTTGCCGGTGGGGACGGACTCGTGCGGAAGGTTGGGGATACCAGCCAGCATGCCGCGAAAACGCTCATCGAGCGACTTGACCTGCTCGTCCAGCTCCGAGATGCGGTCGCCCATCGAACGCACGCGTGCCTGCATCTCGGTGGTGTCGATGCCCTCTTTCCGCAGTTTGCTGATCTCGGCGCTCTGCGAGTTTCGCTGCGCCTTAAGCTGCTCGGTTTCTGTCACAACCTGCCGCCGCTCGGCGTCGAGTTCCCGAAACTGGGCAGTGTCGAGTTCGAAGCCGCGCGCAGCGAGACGTGGGGTGATCGAGTCGAGGTTGGCTCGAAAGAATGATAGATCGTACACGGTTGCTCGTTAGTTTATCGTTGTTCTACGGGGACCCAAGCCTGTCCCACCGGACGTCCGGTATACTCGGCGCGCGGACGGATCAGACGATTGTTGCGATACTGCTCCAGAATGTGTGCCGTCCAGCCCGACATGCGGCTGACCGCGAATATCGGCGTGAACAGGTCGATCGGTATGCCCAATGAATAGTACGTCGACGCCGAGTAGAAATCCACGTTCGCGTTGAGGCCCTTCAGTTCTTTAATGGTTTCCTCGATCTTCTTCGAAGTCATGTACAGGTCCAGGTGACCGGTTCGCCTGCCGAGTTCCTCGGACAGGGCGCGCAGGTGCGTCGCGCGAGGATCTTCGGTGCGGTACACGCGATGGCCGAAACCAGGAATTTTGATCTTGTTAGTCAGGCGGTTGCGCACGTGCTCCAGAGCCGCCGACTCAGTGCCCGCCTGCAGCAGCATGCGAATCACGTCTTCGTTTGCGCCGCCATGCAGCGGCCCCTTCAACGCGCCGATTGCCGACGTTACCGCGGAGTGAATGTCGGATAAAGTGGCCGCCGTAACGCGCCCTGCGAACGTCGAGGCATTGAGTTCATGGTCCGCATGAAGAATCAATGCAACGTCGAAAACTCGCTCCATCACCTCATCGGGTTTCTTTCCCGTCAAAGTGTAGAGGAAATTCCCCGCGAGACGAAGGCTCGGATCCCCCTCGATGATGGGTTGGTTCGTGCGCTGCCGGTGAAACGTCGTGACAATCGTCGCGGTTTGGGCCATCAGCCGCTTGGCCTTTTCGAGATTCGCCTCCGGCGTGCTCTCGGCGGCCGCCGGATCATAGAGACCCAGCATCGATACGGCCGTCCGCAACACATCCATCGGCGGAGCCTCCGGGACCGACTTCAGGAAAGACGTGACTTGCTCAGGAATGGGCCGGTACTTCACCAGATCCGCATTCAGTTCGTCCAGCTCATTGCGCTTCGGAAGCCTGCCGTGCCACAGCAGGTAGATGACTTCCTCGAACGTGGCGTTGTCGGCCAGGGTATGTATATCGAAGCCCTGGTAGCTGAGGATTCCCAGCTCGCCATCGATGAAACAAATGTCAGATGAGGTGGCAATGATGCCTTCTAAACCCGCTCCTGTTGTAACTGCCATGGTGTATTCGGTATGCTCCTGTGTCTCAGGTCTCTCGTTGATCGGCTTGTCGCGAAGTTGTACGCGCCGCGGTGGCGTGCGCTTCCATTATATTAAGAACCGCGCCATGCCAGCGATGGCATCGATGCCTGAATTGCGATTTCGGCAAACTTCAGCACCGCGGCGGACGATCGAAACGGCAAGCGTTGAGCGATCGCGAGCTTCGAAATGCCATGCACCAGCGACCATGCCACCAGGGCGCGCGCCATCGTCTCGCCGGGCGGAAGCTGCCCTTCCTGCTGACAGGCTTCCACCGCAGCCACAAGTGCCCCGAAAGCTTTCTCCCCCGCTTCCGTCGATTTAGGATTCGTCGATTTGGCAAGTGGTGCATCGAACATTACCGTGAAGTGTTCGGGACGGCGTAGGGCGAACGCGACATAGGCCCATCCGGAGCGCTGCAGCCGCTCCAGCGCGTTCGATCCAGCCTGGGCGGCATCCATCATGGCTTCGGTCAGCTCGTGAAAACCCTGGGCCGCCACGGCAGCCAGCAATTCATCTTTGTTGGGGAAGTGGCGATAAGGGGCATTGTGAGAGACTCCCGCCCGTCGTGCGACCTCGCGGAGCGTGAATCCCGCGGGCCCTAGCTCGGCAATCAGTTGGAGGGCCGCCTGGAGCAACGCCTCGCGTAGGTTTCCGTGGTGGTAGGGCTGCGGCATCGGTCTTATTTCTTTCTAGCAGAACGATGTTGACATGCGCAACATCTCGGCATAGAATTATGTTGGCGGTGTCAACATGAGAACAATCGGCCATTCCTACAAACAACACCACGTTGCGGATACCTACGATGCCATCGTGATCGGCTCCGGCATTGGCGGTCTCACGGCGGCTGCCATGCTGGCCAAATACGGCGGACAGCGGGTCCTGGTGCTTGAGCGGCACTACACGGCTGGCGGCTTCACGCACGTGTTCCACCGGCCGGGATACGAGTGGGACGTGGGGGTCCATTATATCGGCGGCGTTAACAACCCTGCGGACCAGGTCCGCTGTGCTTTCGACAATGTCACGGAAGGCCGCCTGCGCTGGAACCCGATGCCCGACGTCTACGACCGCATATTCATTGCAGACCGCTCGTACGACCTTCCCGCGGGCATCGAACGTTTTCGCGGCCAAATGAAGGCATACTTTCCCGAGGAAGGCGCTGCTATTGATAAGTACCTCGCCGCAGTACTGGCGGCGACGCGAGCGGGCATGATGTATTTCGCCGAGAAGGCTGTTCCCGCTCCGCTCGCGCGGCTCATCGGTCCGGCGATGCGGGCGCGATTCCTTCGCTACGCATCGCAGACTACTGCCGACGTCCTGCGCCAGTTCACCCGCAATCCGGAATTGACCTCCGTACTCACCGGCCAGTGGGGCGACTACGGGCTTCCGCCGTCACAGAGCAGCTTCGGCATGCACGCGATGATCGCGCAGCATTACCTCGAGGGCGCCAGTTATCCCATCGGCGGAGCCTCAGAGATTGCCGCAGCCATCGCTCCCGTGATCGAGCGGGCCGGAGGCGAGATCATCGTCAGCGCCGAAGTATCGCAGATTCTCCTCGACACCCGGGGCAAAGCGGTCGGCGTGCGCATGGCGGACGGGCGCGAGCTGAAAGCCAAGACCATCATCAGCGACGCGGGTGCGCACAACACCTTCGCCCGATTGCTGCCCTCTGACCTTCCGTCAACCGCCGCCGTCGTGCGTGACATCGAGAGCCTGCCGCCGTCGATGTCGCACATCTGTCTTTATGTCGGCCTGCGCCGCGCCGCTGGCGAACCGGAATTCGACGCCACCAATCTCTGGATCTACAAGACCCCCAATCACGACGCGGCATTTCAGCGTTGCATGGAAGATCCGCAAGCGCCGCTGCCGGTCTCATTCATCTCGTTTCCTTCGGCCAAAGACCCGACTTTCGAGCGACGCTATCCCGGCCACTCCACCATCGAGATCGTAGCCCCAGCGCCCTATGCCTGGTTCGAGAAATGGGCCGATTCCCGCTGGAAACGCCGCGGGACGGACTACGACGAGCTGAAGCGAACCCTCAGCGCCCGCCTTCTTGCCGACCTGGAGCGCCACGTCCCGGGAGCCAGGGACCGCATTACCTACACCGAACTATCGACCCCACTGAGCACCCGCCATTTCGCGAACTACCCGCACGGCGAAATTTACGGCTTGAGCGTAACGCCCGAGCGATTCCGGCTCCGTTCGATCGGCGCACGGACCCCGATTCGCAACCTGTACCTGACCGGTGCCGACGCTCTCTCGCCCGGCGTCACCGGCGCGTTGTTCGGAGGAATCGTGACCGCTTCCGCGGTGCTGGGCCGCAACCTGAGGTCAAAAGTCATTCGACCCGCGCCGCCGAAGACCTATCCTCGCGAGAGGATTACCTCGACGATCCCGGTGGTCGAATAACCCGGTTCGAGAGGTAGCGCCAGAACCTGTCCGCCGGCCGCCTCCACCTCTTCGCGCCCGGCGATGAAGTGCGACCAGTCGGCGCCCTTCACCAGGAAATCGGGCAGGACTTCCGCGATCAGCTCGCGCGGCGTGTCCTCATCGAAGAATGTCACGGCGTCCACTGCCTGCAAAGCGCAGGCGAGCTCGGCGCGCTCCTGCTGTGAAATCAGAGGGCGCTTGGGGCCTTTCAGCCGTTGCACGCTGGCATCGGTGTTGAGTGCCAGAATCAGCACGTCGCCGAGTGATCGGGCGGATTCGAGAAGACGAATGTGACCCGGATGCAGAATGTCGTAGCACCCGTTCGTGAACACAACTTTCTTGCCCTCACGCTTCCATTGTGCGCGCTGGGCGACCAGTTCCTGCCGGTTTAAGAATTGTCCCAACCGAACATTTTACCAATCGCCCCCCCTTCAGAAGGTATAAGCGATACCCATATTGGCCAGGTCGATAATTGCATTGGCCGTCTGCTGGTTACGGTAATCCGTCAGGATTCTCCGCCACTCCCAGGACAGCGTGATCCGCTGGTTGAGTTTGCGCATTAAGTTGGCCATGTAGGTCTGGTTCTTCGCTCGATCGCCGACACGTAGATTCGCGGGATCCATCGCCTCGATACCGTACGCTGCATTGATCTGCCAGCGAGGGTTCAAGTTAATCTGGGCCTGCATCCAGCCGCCGCGCGCCAGAACGCCATGCTCTCCCGGGGTTCCCGGAGGAAGCACCGCCTCACCGCTCGCGACGCTGAACAGGCCGAGCGCACGTCCCACAAACGCTTCGCCGGTGAGACCGAACCTGCGATGGAACGGCAGCGTGTAGTCAAGGTTTACGCCCCAGGAATCGACGCCGCGGGTGGCGGTTTGAGACCCGATCGTGCCGACATTCAAGCCGCGGTTGTAGTGCCCGCTGAACCCGACCGACACGTCACGATCGCCGATCTTTCCTACCGCCGCCAGGCGGCTCTCTACCGCTGGCGCTCCGCCGCGTTCGCCAATTCCCGGCGTGCGTGCATCCACGACCGTGGTCGGATTATCCCCAATGTTGGGATCCAACACCGCGGCCTGGAAAAGCAGATGCTCCGCCCGTGATTCGAAGCGGAATTGCGGGCTTCGAATCCATGGGTTGCCGGACGCCGACATCGAAGGAATCGCAAAGGATGCCAGCGACGTCGGGTTAAGAGGCGAGAAAACCGCCCAGTCCTGTCCCGCTTCGATCGAAACGTTGTGCCAGTCGAGCCGCCCGTAAGCGAGGCGAAGGCGGAAAATGTCCATATTCACGCCGTTGGTCAGCGGGGTCTTGCCTCCAAAGAAATCCATTTCCATCGTGCCGCTCATTTTCGCGCCGAAGACGTCCGGGCCCTGGAAGCGGAGTCCAAAGCGCGACTGGCGGGCCGTCATACCGAAGTTCTGGTAAGGATCCGAACCGTTCTTGCTGGCGACCAACGGAATATCCTCGACATTGGTGCCTGCGGTGTTTCCAAACGCGTTCCACAAGATGGTTCCGTAGAACTGCAGCGGCGACTTTGACGCGGTAGTCACGGCGCCCGCGGTCTCAGCGCCCGTGGATCGGGGAGCCTGCACCGGAGCGGGTGCAGGCGTTGCATTCGCGGCTACAACCGGGACGAACCGCACATCCCCCGCTCCACCCGGCGAGCGCTGAACCACGGCGGCAACCTCGGATGCCGTCAACAGGCCCTTCCTCGCCAGCAAATCCGTTAAGAGTGCCACAGCTTCTTCAGGCCCGCTGCGCTGTACCGCAGCCAATTCTTCCCGGCTGATCAGCCCTTTATCGGCCAGCAATCGCGCCAGCCGCGTCACGGCATCATCGGCCCGCGCTGCCTGCATCGCAACGAGAGCCACAACGATTAACATCCAGTAACGTGTCATACCCTCCTCCTGGTGATTGGTTCATCTCAGCGTAAGGTATGACCAACGCGGTCAGGAAGGGGGAACTGGGCGTTTCCCTGGTTTTCGAAATGCCTGGCGTGCCAAATCGTGGAAGAACCGGCCGCCGAACACACCGATCGCGAGCAGGGCGCTAAACAGCACGACCGCGTCGATGCTGGCGCGCCCTTCGCGCTCCCAATAGACATCGCGCAGGTTCAGCCACAGCGCGAATTCGTCGAGTGTCAGGCCGGCGCCCACACCGTAGAAGAAAGACAGGGTTCGCCCGGCGATATGCGGATGTCTGCGAAACGGCTCCCACAGCCAGCCGTAGCCGGCCAGCAGAAGCAGCAGGATGCCCCAGACCAGATGATGGATATGACGGCCTCCCATGGCGACGTCGTGAAATGGCCCGCGCCCCGCCCGAATCGCGTGTGTAATCACCCGCACGGCAGCGAATGCCAGGCAGAATCCGAACGAGGCCCACATCAGGTGTTCGCGTGGAGGATACTCGTGGAAATGCTTGCGGTAAATGACTTTGGCGTTGTGATGGCGGACCTTAACGACAAGAATCGTAATCCAGACGAGGAGGACGGCCAGGACGGCCAGCGCGATTCGCGCCGGATGCTCAATTGGAATGTGCGGCATGCTGCGCTATATGTACATTATGGTCGGTGAGTGAGTCTGCCGAAACTTCAATCCAATATAGACTTTATGCCGCTCAAGCTCTTTCTAAGTTACAGTCTGGACCCGGCTGCGATGAGTGTTGCGAGGTGCCTGCAGGCCTTCGTGGAAGCCTATGGCGCCGAACTCCTTGTGCCGTTTGAAGGCTCAACCCGAGCCGTTCACAAAGCTATAAGCAGTTCCAACTATGTTCTCGCCCTCATTGCAAGCGAGCTTACTCCGAACGCACGAAACGAGCTTGATTATGCGCTTGAGAAGCACAAGCTGATCCTTCCAATCGTGCGCTCCGATCTCAAGAGAAACCCGTTCTTTGCCCGCCTCCCTCGAGTTTTCACATTTTCCTCCAACGACGATCCTACAATCGTTGAAGCCGAAGTCCTCGTTTTTTTAAAAGCCTCCCATGTCATTAAGGAGGAGCAAAACACGCTGAGCGCTCTTGCCGCCGTGAGCCTGAATCTTCTTCAACTTGTCTCCCTTGAGGACGAACTTAACCCCAATGTATATAGTTTTTTGAGCCTGTGATGCAGGCTTTTAGCCTGCGGCGGGTTGTTAACCCGCCCACCCGTAGCTCTGAACAAGCGCCGACCAGCGCGGTTGGCAACCGGCGGCAGGATGGCATCGATGCCCACTCGCCGACCTAAGCGGCATGCTGCGTTATAAGTACATTATGGTCGGGAGAGCTCTGATTATTTTCTTCGCAGCCGGAGCGTGCGCCATGCCTGCATCTTTGAAAACCGACTCAGCGGAGCGGTTTGCCAATCTCGCTCTGGCTTGCGTTCATCGCGAATATCCCAATAAGATCGCGCATGTCCTGAATTCCGATGCCGACGTCAAACCGCCCCGGCAACTGACCCCCGCGTTTTACGGCTGCTACGACTGGCACTCCTCGGTTCACGGGCACTGGCTGCTGGCCCGTCTCGCGGCGACTTTCCCCGACGAGCCGTTCGCCGCCCGCGCCAAAGCCGCCCTGGCCCAAAGCCTCACGCCACCAAACCTCAGGCGTGAAGCCGACTACATAAACGGAGAAGGGCGGTCCAGTTTTGAGCGCCCCTACGGACTCGCCTGGCTTCTGCAGTTGGCGGCCGAACTCCATGAATGGAAGGTCCCGGAAGCACGCGAATGGTCGGCCGCCATGAAGCCCGTGGAAGCCGCCGCCGTCACCCGGATCAGCGATTGGCTGGGCAAGTTGCCGCACACCGTCCGCAGCGGTGAGCACAGCAACACGGCCTTCGGGCTCGGGCTAATGCTCGACTACTCCAAAATCGTCGGCAACGCCGATTTCGAGCGCCTCGTGGAGCGCAAAACCCGGGAATTCTTCCTCGCCGACCGCGATTGTCCCCTGGCTTATGAGCCGTCGGGCGAGGATTTCCTGTCGCCCTGCCTCGCCGAAGCCGATGCCGTTCGCCGCGTCGTCCACGGCAAGGAATTTGCCGATTGGCTGGCACATTTCCTCCCTTCCATACCTCAAGACGGCTCAACCGCCTGGATGCGTCCGGGTGTAGTGACAGACCCAAGCGACGGGAAACTCGCCCATTTCGACGGCCTGAATCTCAGCCGCGCCTGGATGCTTTACGGCATCGCTTCCGCATTACCCGAAGGCGACCGGCGGGTGCCCTCCCTGAACGCCACCGCCGCCGCGCACGCCTCATCCGGCCTCCGTTCCGTCACCGGCGAACACTACGAGGGCGGCCACTGGTTGGGCAGTTTTGCAGTCTATCTGACAACCAAGCGGGGCCTGGAACCACTTCCATGAGAAAATAGGACTAGTGCCTGTAAAAGTCCAGGTTCCCAAGCGGAACTCCGGCCTGGTGCGGCTTCTGGTCCACCCCGCCGGCAAGATCATCCTGGCCATCGTAGTGATGGGAATCAGCCTGGGATTGATCGTTTTCACCTACTATTACGCGAAATATTCCAACATGATCGCCGGCAAGCTGACGGCCGGACCGTTTGCCAACACCTCGATGCTCTATGCGGCGCCGCAGGTGGTCATGGTGGGGGACGAGGCTTCCCCCCAGGAAATCGCCGCCGAACTACGCCGCGCCGGATATAGCGAATCGCGCAACAACGTGATGGGCCACTACGCCATCACAGCCGACGGGCTGGAAGTCTACCCCGGCCCCGATTCCTATTTCAAGCGCGACGAAGCGGTCATCAAATTTGCAAAAGGCAGGGTGTCGCAGATTATCGCCCTCGGCGACAATACGGACCGCACGCAATATGCGCTCGAACCGGAGATGATCTCCAACCTGTTCGACAAGAACCGCGAGAAGCAGCGGCTGATCCGGTTCGACGACATCCCTCCGCTGCTCGTCCATGCTGTCATCTCGGCCGAAGATAAGCGATTCTTCCAGCACTCCGGTTTCGATCCCATCCGCATTCTTAAATCGGCTTACGTCGACGTCAAGGAACACCACAACGCCCAGGGCGCGTCGACGTTGAGCATGCAGCTTGCCGGCATGCTCTTCCTGAACCGCAATGAACGCACCTGGAAGCGCAAGATTCCCGAGGTCCTCATCACGCTGGATCTCGAACGTAAGCTGAGCAAGGAAAAGATTTTCGAGTATTACTGCAACGAGGTGCCCCTCGGCCGCCGCGGCAGCTTTGGCATTCGAGGATTCGGCGAGGCAGCGCAGGCGTACTTCAACAAAGACGTCAAGAGCCTGACCCTGCCCGAAGCCGCGACGCTGGCCGGCTTAATCCAGCAGCCCAGCTTCATTAATCCCTACCGCTGGCCCGACCGCGCCAAGCAGCGCCGCAACGTGGTGTTAAAGCTGATGTACGACAACCAGTACATCTCGCTCGAGGATTACAATGCGGCTGTCGCGGCCCCGCTGGTGGTCTCAAAGCACGACTTCGAATCCACAGACGCTCCCTATTTCATCGACATCGTCAACGATACGCTGACCGATAAGTTTCCGGATTACGATTTCCAGGCTAACGGCTATCGCATTTATACAACGCTCGACCCCGCATTGCAGCGGGATGCCGCTGAAGCGGTTCGGATCGGCATGGAGGAAGTGGATAAGCGCATCGCGCACCGTAAGAAGAAGGATCCCAACTACCCCGATCCACAATGCGCTCTCATCGCCGTCGATCCGCAGACCGGAGAAATCAAGGCCCTGGTGGGCGGGCGGAACTACGGCATGAGCCAGCTCGATCATGCGCTTGCAAAACGGCAGCCGGGTTCATCGTTTAAGCCGTTTGTCTACGCCTCGGCGCTCAATACCGGGCTTTCCGGCGGGTCCACGATTCTCACGCCGGCGAGCCTCGTGAATGACGAGCCAAAAACATTCTGGTACGACGACAAGCCTTATACGCCGCACAACTTCGAGAACGAAGTCCACGGCACGATCACGATGCGCGAGGCGCTGGCCTACTCGTCTAACGTCGCGGCAGTCACATTTGCCGAGGAGACCGGCTATGGAGTCGTCGTCGACCTGGCCCGCCGCGCGGGGCTGAATATGAGTATTAAGCCGACCCCCGCCGTAGCGCTCGGATCGTACGAAGTGACGCCTCTTGAAATCGCCGGCGCGTATACAACTTTCGCGAACCACGGCCTGGTTTCAAAACCGGCGTTCATCTCCTCCATCGGCGATCAGCACGGGCGTCTGATCTACGAAAACAAGCCCGATCGCAAACAGATCCTCGATCCGCGTGTGGCTTTCCTGCTCGATAGCCTGATGCAGGAAGTAGTCAACAATCCCCATGGAACCGGGGCCGGAATCCATTCCCGCGGCATCAATTTCCCTGTAGCCGGTAAGACCGGCACCTCCGATCACGACGGCTGGTTTGCCGGTTTCAGCTCCAAGCTGATCTGCATCGTCTGGGTCGGCTTCGACGATAATCGGGACCTCAACCTGCAAGGCGCCCATTCGGCGCTGCCGATCTGGGCGGAATTCATGAAGCGGGCTCACGAGCACCGTGAATACAAGAATGTCGCGGAATTCGAGCCGCCAACCGGCATCACCAGCGTGCAAATCGATCCGCAATCCGGAATGCTGGCTACAGCAGCGTGTCCCAGTGTGCGAACCGAGTACTTCATCGAAGGGACGCAACCGCTGCAAACCTGTCCGCTGCACGGCGGCGGTGCGACGCAAGTGGCTTCGTGGGACACCTCGCAACCCCCGGCGCACCCTGCTTCTCCCAGCGTCGCTCCAATCGCTCCCGGCCAGGACGCGCGTTTACGTCCTGCGCGGCAGCAAACCGCGCAAGCAACTCCGCCTGCTCCCGACACCCCGGCTCCCAACGCCGCGCCCGAGCAAAAAAAGCACAAAGGGTTCCTGGGCCGCATCCGGGACATTTTCCGGTAACCCACCGCCTCCGGCGTACGTCACCGATCTCCGGTTGAAACGGAGATATATTTAATTAAGAGGAACAGTATGGCAGATGTCAGGCCCGGGGGTGTCCGCCGGCTCTCTGCCTGAAGGGGGCGTATGATTTGCACACTCCTGTTATTTGCTTTTTTAGGGGCTCCGTCGGGTCCGCAGCCTGCGGATACCGAGAAGGTATCACCGGAAATGCGCGGCGACATCTTCATGGCAAAGAAGATGTTTCGCGAGGCAGTCGATGCCTACACGGAAGGATCGCAAAACGATGCGGTGTTGTTGAACAAAACCGGCATCGCATATCACCAGATGATGGACCTGCGAACGGCGCGGAGATATTATGAACGCGCCTCAAAGGTGAACCCGGAATATGCCGAGGCCATCAATAATCTCGGCACGGTCTACTACGCCGGCAAGAGCTACCGTAAGGCCATTTCGCAGTACAAGAAAGCCTTGCGCTATAGCCCGAACTCGGCTTCCATCTATAGCAATCTCGGCACTGCGTTTTTCGCGCGCAAGGACTACAAGGACGCCTCTGTGGCGTACGAGAAGGCCTTGTCCCTCGACCCGGACGTGTTTGAGAGCCGGAATACACGCGGCGTGCTTCTGCAGGAGCGCAGCGTGGAAGAACGCGCGAAATTCCACTACTACCTGGCAAAGACGTACGCCAAGGCGGGAGCTGACGACCGCGCGTTGCTCTATATCCGCAAGTCAATCGAGGAAGGCTTCAAGGACAAGAAGAAGTTCATGGAAGACTCCGAGTTCGCCAAGATCCGCGATTTACCGGAGTTCAAAGAGCTCATGACACTCGAACCTCGAGTGCTTTAACGATTGGGCTTCCCACTGCCTTACTGCGAGTATTCCGCAAGCACCAAGTCCGCGAGCGAATATACCGGCTTGCTGTAGAGCATCGTTCCACCATCGGGCGATATTGTCATCCCTGGCTTATAGACGGTTGCGAATTCCGGAAGCAAGCACAAGCGAACCCCCTCTGCCGCATCGAAGCCGACTCGCCTGAGCGACGCCGGCGCCTCAGCATAATCGACAAAGTAGATAGCGTCCTTAGTCACCTGCCACCATCCTGGAACTGCGTTAGGTACCGCCAGCGTTTCCGGACCGCCGGTCACAGCCATACTCCATATGCCCCGAGACTTTTCATCGCGCACATAAAACAATCGATCGCCACGAGGGGACTCAACGGGCTCGTCGCCCCCATTCCTTGTCACCTGCACGGATGCTCCGCCGGATGCCGCCGTTTTCCAGATCTCGGGTCTTCCACTGCGGTTCGAGCTGAAGTAAATCCATTTGCCGTCAGCCGACCAGCTTGGCACCCGTTGTTGAGTTGTTTCACTCGACAGGCGACGTGCAGTACCGTCAGCGGCGCCCACGATGTATGCTCTCCAGTCACCCTCTTCAAAAGCGCTCACCGCGAGAGCCAACCCGTCGGGGCGCCAGGCAATCTCGCTGAGGTCGAGAACCGGCGCCGGAAAGTTCGTTAGTTGGAGAAGACCAGTTCCATCCGCAGCCGCCAACCAAATCTGAGGTTTGCCGGAGCGGTCGGAAAGGAAAGCGACGCGCGACCCTTCAGGCGAGAACTGCGGAGCTCGTTCCAAAGCCGAAGATGAGGCAAACGGCACCGGCTTGGCTCCCGAGGTCAGTTTCTGCCGGAAAATGTCGGTGTCGCCCGCTCTCGTCTCAAACACAACACGGACCGGCTTTCCCGTCGCTGCCGCCCAAACTGCCGGGTCTCGAGCATCGGTATCTAACCCGCCCAGGCGCTGAGGAGACGCACCTAATCCACCGCCGGCAGGGATGCGCCATAAACGCCGCGCGCCGTCGCGCTCCCACGCGAACACGATTTCACCGGTTTTGGTCAGGTAATCGAGCCCAAGCATCCGGTAACGATCTCGCAACAGGGTTCGCGCAGAAGCACCTTGTACAGGGGTGATCAGGAGCGCCCAGTCTCCGTCGGCATTGTTTCTCACGAATGCGATCTGCGAGCCGTCCGGCGTAAACACGCAGGCGAGGTCTCCGGGGCTTGTCACTGGCGGAGATGTGATCGGCCGGGCTTCACCCGTTGCACTGGAGACGATGTAGATCCGCGACGCCTGCTCAGGGCCGGGGCGCCGGGCGAGCGCGAGATATTTGCCGTCGGGACTCCAGGCAAGCCAACTGACATCTTTCGCATCGAGCAACTTCGTTTCTTGTCCTCCCCCTGCAGGGACCAGCATGACAGCGGAAAACGGATCGCCGCGGTAAAACGCGATGGTCCTCCCATCCGGCGACCATGCTGGAAAAGCATCGTAAGCGGCCGTGTTGGTTAAGCGGCGAGGCGATGGGCCGTCGATGTCGCGAACATAGATGCTGCGACGGTCCGGTTCCCACACCCAGGCATAGGCAACCTTCTGTCCATCGGGCGAAAATCTCGGGTAAACTTCCATTCCGGGAAGATTCGAAAAGGGCACGACCCGCGTTGGATGGCTGAGCTGCGGACGCGTGCGCAACCACAGCGGAATCGCGATGAGGGCGGCGACAACCGCTGTTCCGACGGCAATGCCAAGCGGCTTCCAACGCAGCCGGCGAGGTGAAACGGCCCGTTCGGGTTCCGGCTCCGCCGGCGCCGCCATGCTTTCAAAAACCGCGGCATAGCCACCCTTAGGAATGCGGATGCGAACCTCCGGCGGACGGCCGTCGGACTCGTAGAATCGCTCCAGACGCAAGCGCAGCTTCGAAGCCTCGGTCCGCACGGTGGAGTCGGTCTTGGGGTCGAATCCCTCGTTTTTGTCGAAGACCTCAAGCCCCACCAGGTATTCTTTAATTTCACCACCCTTGCCCGCCATCGTTTGTTCCACGACGAAGGCAAGGAACCGGCGGTGCCGGGGAGCGCGGCTAAACTCGGGACTCTCCAAAATGCGCGCGAGTTCCCTGCGGACCCCCTCTGCATGAACTTCCTGCATTTCCAACAATTTTAGGGGGTCGTACAACCCCAATACAACCCCGGTTCGGTCCCCTGTGCAGTTCGTTTACTGTCACGCCGTTGTATACATACTTATGTCGTATGTGGACGATTTTCGTGCGGGAGTGAGCAGGTTCGCGCGCAGCGTCAACGGCTCGCACTATGTTCACGGCGGCGCCGGCAACGTACCGGGTGAGGCGAACGGGACACCGAAGTACCCGACCCGCGTAACCATGCGTCCCCAGGATCGCGGCCTGCCGAGGCCCTGTCTGTTCGCGGCGGAGTGCGAAAGCAACTACCATGCGGTCTGCGCCGGCCGGTCGAGCCTGTACCGCAACGGATTCGCGCCGACCGATGGCTTCCTGGACGTACTTGGACCGCGGCTGGGGGCTCCAATTCTGCCCACCAGCCGTAACGTAACCCTGGAACAAATCGGCAACGCCTCCGTGGTCGCCGTCCTGGAACAGAACGCTGACCAATATCTCTGGCCCCGACCGAACGACCGGCTGAATGCCGGTATTGTGTGGGGCGAGGACTGCAGGGGCAAACGCCACTTCGATTGCATCGGCCTGATCAACTGGCTGTTGTGGATGACATGCCGATTTTCGACCGACGCAAGCATTGCACGTTACCGCGCCCGTGCTCCAGGTCATCCCCGACACGTAATCGCACTCCCCGAACGGCAACCGGGAGACCTGCTCATCCGCAACCCTCCGCAGGAGCACATTGGTGTTGTGATCGACGGCGGACAGATGGCGGAGGCCGCGTCGACCACTTTAGGTGTTCACGTTGTACCTTTCGGTGGCCACTGGGATCTTTGTTACCGGCTGGATTCGGACTTTTTCCTGCCGTGAAGAGATAAGGAGCGGGCAGCGGTCAGCTTTCAGCGGTCAGTTTTCAGTATCCGCGGTCAACTTTCGGCCCGCGCAATTTTAGCTGAGCGCTGACAGTTGATACGCTGAAAGCTTTCTGGCTTCAAATGACCTGCCGCCGTGAAAGCTCCCTCTCAAGTTGTTCGGCCGATTCGAACCGCACCGCGTCGATGCCTTCACGCACGGCTCCTTCCACGAAGAGGGGAATGTCGTCTGCGAAAAAGCATTCCTCCGCCCGGCATTGCGCCTGCTTGATCGCCTCCCGGTAGATTTCCGGCGACGGCTTGGTCGCCCCTACCTGGTATGAGAGAACCCGCGCGTCGAAATGCCGCAGCAGGGGGAACGTCCGGTCGATCATCTCGAAATGTATGCGGTTGGTGTTTGAGAGCAGCACCAGGCGATGATGCTCGCGGATGGGTTCGAGCAGCGACTCGGGAATCAGCGGCTCGGGAAAGAAGACGCTGGTCCATAGCCCGCAGAACTGCTCGTAGGTCGCTCGAAGGGTGAGCAGAGAACAAAGCTGCTCCACGAATGCCTGGGGCTCGATTAAACCTCTCTCGAAGCGGGGCACCAGGTCGGTCGACCGCAAGCGTTGCGGGATCTCAGCCGCGGGGCAATCGCACATTCCCTCGAGCCGGGCATAGGCGCGCTTGAAATCGAAGGCTACGATAACGCCGCCGAGATCGAGTATTACGGCTTTGGTCAATCCCCGCTCCTCGCTGGTTTTACCTGCACGAGTTTGGGGCCATCGAATTTGAAGATGTAGTCCATAGTCGCGACATCCTGCTGCGAAAGCGGAGTCTTCTGGTTCAGCCACATGCGAAGAGAGTGATCGCGAAACCATAAATGGCTGATGAATTCCGTGGTCCAATCCTCAAATGGATCGCTCAGGAACACGATGCTGCTTCCGGGCGGGATCCTGGGGTTTACTCTCCGAAGCTCCTCAATCACCGACCAGATCTTGGACTGGTCGGACGCCAGCCAGGTCTGCACGAAGCCTTTGTTCGCTTCCGTAAAGCGGATCCATGGAATGAGAACGAGGACCAGTAGCGTCCCCTGGAGCACTCGCTGCTCCTGCCATTCGAAAGGAAGACGGCGTACGGCTTGAATTGTCGACCAGAGAATCGTTGCCACCGCGATCGCCACTCCCGGCAACACCACGTAGAAGCAGGACGTACCTCGGGCCGGGATGAACGCGATCGGCAATAAAGTAATGGCGATGTGAAGGCAGCAGTAGCGCAACCGGCGCGACGGGCTCGTCAGTATGGCGATCGCAAGAAAAATGGCAGCAATGAATAGCTGCGGCGCCCTGGGGTAGCCGGGACGAAACAAGCCGTCATAGAGCCTGGTGACCGTTTCCGCGTAGTTATGCAAAGTAAATACAGGGCGGTATGCGTCGACCTTGGTTAAAGGATCGTCGCCGAGCAGTTTCCCGGCGATGAAGACAACGGTCACAATAGCACCGGCAAATGCGGCGCGGCCTTCTCGTACGGTCCACTGTATGACGCTGCGAAGGGTGTAGCGCGCCGGTGCATGGAAAATGAGTTCATAGACCAGCACCATCACCGGGAGACTAACGGCCATCTCCTTCGAATCGAGCGCGCAGATGTAGATGGCGAGAAAGGCGGCGGTTTGCTGCCAGCCGGGGATCTGGCCGCGAACACGAAGCCTCAGGTAATAGACGAATGCCGAAAAATAGAACGTGAAGCAAAGGATGTCGTATATGACGCCGCTGTTGCACGTGACGTCGCCGAGCCCGGCCTGATACGACGTGAAGAACGCCGTCAGGCCGCCGATGGCTCGCGACCCCGTCAGGAGTGTGGCGAAACGGTAGGCGAGCCAGATGTTCGCAAGCAGAATCACGAACACCACGATGCGATAGGGCAAGGGATTCAGCCCCGCAAAATGAAAGATCGACATGTAGAACACGCCGGCCATCGGGCGGTAGTAGGTGCTGAAGAAAAAGAAGACGGCGCGGATCAAGGCCCAGGGGCCGTGTAACCAATAGAGGTCCAGGTTCATCATGTCGTCACCCGTGAAACGCGCCGACAGGCCGGGAATCGCGAAGTAACAGAAGTAGCCGAGAATCGCGGCGGCGCAGATGAGCTGAATCCAGGCGTCGCGCCTCCGGGTAGGATTCATCGTGTTTCGCGCACCAGCGTCTGGCGCGCCTGGATGGAGCCGGTGAAGCGCTGCGTGCTCATCCCGGGATCGAAGTGGTTCTTGCCAATCAGAACCTGCGACGGGGCGGTGACCAGCGTGCTGATGGCATGCGTCAGAACCTCGTGTCCATCAATGTTGACCGTCATCTGGGCCGATGCCGGTGCATAGCTCACGCGGAACTGAATCGGCTGACCGGGCATGGGGATGTCCTGTTCCACCTTGGAATCGCCCGACTGCGACACAATCCGAAGGCCGGCGGCTTGATGCTCCACATTTAGAGCATAACCGTGGAGGCGCGTTCCCATCGCCAGGAGAGGTTCGCGGAATCCCGGCGGCTGGGTTGTGAATGTTGCCGTGAGATCGGCAACGACTTCAGGATTAAGCATGGGGCGATATTCGCCGACGGGACTCAGCCGCTTCGCGAGGTGCACGTAGCGGGCCGGCTGGTTCCCTAGAATGTCGTCGTAGGGTCCGACGATTCCGGCGGCGAGATTGATTACTACGCTATAGCCGACGAGTACAACAAATGTAGCCGTGATCGCGCGGCGGGGTTGGCTAAGCCCGGCGGTTGCGACCGCTGCGAAGACTGCCAAAGGCAGGAAATCGACTTCGTAGCGCTGCGACATCAGGTGCGTCGTCATGAGAAAGATCAGAATGGCCATTGATGAGGCGGCGGCGGTCCAGACGACGATGCGCATGCACGGCGGCGTTCGCTTTAAAAGGATCAGGGCGAGGATGAGCGGTGACAGCCAGAGTGCGCCAATGGTGGGTTCGATGAAGTACTCAGGGGGGAAGGGGAACGGATTGCGAATCACAAGATGCACCCATGGGAAAACCTTTCCGAACTCCGGCGGGTTCAGAAGCATGTAATACAACCCCGGGGTGACGTTTTGAAGGGCTACACCAACGCGATTCTGGCCCGGGCCGGAGAGTTGGTAGCGAAAGCCGAACTCCAGCGGATTTCCAAATCGTTTGTAGTTGTATGTCGCGAGTAACGCGCCGACGACGAGGATGGGCGCCGCAAAAGCGGTCAGTTTGCGGAGCGGCCGCTCGCGAGTGAAGATCGCGAGTGCGGCAACCGCGACCACGGCGGCGAAGATCAGATGCGGCCGGCAGCCGACCGCCAGACCGAACATCAGTCCTGAAGCGGCCAGCCAGCAAAGGTCGGCTACGTCCGAAGACTCCGGGTGTCGCGGATTGTAGAAGGGTGGCGCAGTCGGTTTCGCCTGTGCATCCTTCGAAGAATCTGAAGCTGTGTAATACCGTTCCACAGTCCGCGTCACAGTTCCACAGCTACGGGCCAGGAAGTAGATTGCCGCGGACAGGCAGAAGTAGCCGCTGCCGATCGCAATTTCGTAGGCCCAGACACGGTTCAGCAGGAACGGGATGCCCGTGCAGAAGCCGAGCGCAACCAGGAGCACCGCCAGAAATCCGGGCGACAAGCTCAGGCCGGCGAGTTTCAACAATCGCAGGAGCGCGGCGCACGAGAACAGATAACCACCGAAGCAAATCAAGAAAAGAGCGAAGTTTTCGGGAAGATCATGACCCGTGACGATGCGCCACGGCGCAAAGAGGAGTGCCGCCGGTGTCCCGCCGAAGTAAAGATAATAGTGCCGGTTGTACAGCACCATGTCACCCATCTTGAGGGACTCGTCAACGGCGGGATCGTAGGGATTCTCGAGGGCGAGAAGTTTTGGCGACGGCTCGATCGGTACGTACAGGTGGCCTGACGCCAAACCGCGGCCCAGGTAGTCGTAATAGCCGCCGAGATCGTAGGTCCAATGAAATACCGTGCCGCTCGCCCGGACAGCCCAAAGAAAATATGAGCCGGTCAGGAGGCTGACACCGATCACGACCGCGCACCGCGCCCAGTTCACGATCGCGTTATCTAACAGATCCAGCCAGATCGCTCGCCAGAACGTCGGCACGTTCGGCAAGACTCTTCGCCGCTTCCAGGTCAGTCTTCCGCGCCTCGGCAGCCTGCGTAATAAAGCTCCGCACGTGCGCCGCGGAATCATTCTGCTGCTTGCTGAGGCGTTTACCGGCCAGCGACGACAACAGACGTTCGGCATTGGCGAGGTGTTGGTCGATAGTGGTATTCAGCGCCCGCTGCTCGTCCGTGCCGAGTGCGCGGCCCAGCCGGATAGGCGGTTCGGTGGGCTGCGACGGTTGCTGCACAGGAGGGGTTGGCGTGGCAGGCAAGGGCTTGTTGCGCCTGGGTATCTGTTGTTCGTCCGGCGTTGAAGGGGACGCCTGAGGGGCTGAGGTGGGTGCAGGAGGCGTGGACAAAGCCCTACGGTGCTGGCAACCCACAACCGGCAGTAACAACGCGAAAACAAAAATACGCGCGCGCATGCAGTCGACGCGTCACTTCAGTTGGATTCCGGCGGCTCGGGTGAGACCCTCGTCCTGCATCGCTACGAGCCGGGGAAACCGTAACCGGAACGATGTTCCTTTGCCCGGTTCTGTGACGAAGTCGATTGTACCACTGTGCATTTGAACGACCCGGAAGGCCAACGCCAGGCCGATGCCGGAGCCGTTCTCTTTGGTGCTGAAATACAGATTGAAGATCTTGTCCTGGATGTCTGGCGGAATGCCCGGTCCGTCGTCGGAGATCATGATGACGTTTTCCGAGTTGACCTGACTCGTACGAAGCACCAGGTGTCCGCCCGTGCCCATCGCCTCGATGGCGTTCATCACGATATTGAGCACGGCCTGGCGCATCAGGTCCTGGTCGGCATTGATCCATAGCGAACCGTCCAACTCGGTCGTAACACCAATTCCCTTGGTCTCAGCGTCGGGTTTCACCAGTGCGGCGGTGTCGCGGGCGAGGGAGGTGAGATCAACCGAGGTTAACTGGAGATGGATCGGCTTGTTGAAATTCAGGAAGGTCTTAACCACGTGGTCGAGGCGCTTGATCTCGCGGGAAATGATGTCGATCTCGGGGTCCTCTCCCTCCAGGCGAGCGCGCAGGACCTCGAGGTGCAGCGCCATCGCGTTCAGCGGATTCTTGATTTCATGCGCCACACCGCTGGTCAGGCGGCTCACGGCGGCCAGACGGGATGAGACATCCAGTTGCAGGGCGACCTGGTGGCGTGTGTCGGCGTCGCGAAGCGTAATCAGGGTTCCAATGTAGCCTCCCGTCGACTTTTGAACCGGCTGGACACTGACGAGAATCCGAAGAGCCTGCGCGCCGTCGGACGAGAATTCCAGGAGATGCTCGTGCCAAGGCTGGCGCTGGTCGACGGCTTCGAGGATGGCGCGGCCAAAGCCTGTGGAATTCGAAAATATGTCGCGCATGGAACGCCCGATCAATTCTTCGCGCGACCGTCCCAACAGGCGCTCGACGGCGGGTCCGGCCATGGTCAGGCGTCCGTCGGCATCGAACAGCAGGACCGCTTCCTCGAGGCGGCCGAGAAGCTGCTCGATGTTTTGACGCAATTCCTGGGCGTTTTGACGGGCTCCCTGGAATTGTTGGCCCAGGATGTTGAGCTTCGATTGCACCGCGGCAAATTCGCGCGTTTCATGCGTGGGACGCGTGCTTCCAACCGCCTCTCCGGCGCTGATTCGCTCGATGCTCTCGCTGACGCGCTCGAGGGGACCAAGGACCAGGATCGGAATCAACGCGGCGAGGAACATGGCTCCCGCCAGTGAAATCATGAACCCGGCGCCGAGTTTCAGGAAGGCAGGCGTGAGAGAGTTGCGCAGCAGAACCGAGGGAATAATCACGCGGACCTGAAACAGGGGGAGCGTGGGCGGTCCCGGGGCCGCACCCAGGCCCAGCACCACGGCATAGTTCTCGTGGCGATCGGCCAGGTCCCACAGATTCAAAAGAGCATTGCGGGACTGCAAACTGGCGAAATCGATAGCCGAGGGTGGGTGCTTGCCAATGAGGTTCTCGTGAAACGCCGCGAGTACGACACCGTTGCTATCCGTGATCTCGATATCGAGAATGACGCTGGCGTCGGCTACACTTCGCCGCAGCTTCGCGGCTATGAGCGGGTCGGTGCGAATGATCTCCGTTGCGGCGTGCTGGAAGTCCTGCTGAGACGAAGGCCTCCGGCCCGGAGCCGACATCTGCTCATTGACGCGCTCAACGACATAGTCCTGGACTTCCTCAGCCACAACATGAGCGCGGGAATGCGCGGCCTCAAATGCCAGGCGCGTGAAGTCGTAAAGATACAATCCCGAAATCGCGATCACCACAACCGCCGCCAGTGCGACGATTGCGATGCGCAACCGGGTCCGAAGCGACATCTACATACCTGCTTCCGCCTCGGCCGCGCCGTACTCCTTGAGCTTGTTGAAAAGAGTTTTCAGGCTAATGCCCAGGATCTCCGCGGCCCGGGTCTTATTATTCTTGGTGTGCTGCAGCGTGAGTTGGATGAGCGCCTTTTCGGCTTGATCCACCGTCGTTCCCACTGGCAGGCGGACTGCATCCGGCTCGACCACCTGCAAACTTGGCCGATTGCCCGCCGCCACGCCAAAATCGTGGGGCAAATGATGGCTCGTGATGGTTCCCTCACCTGCTACAATCACCGCTCTTTCCAAGACGTTTCTCAATTCCCGAACGTTTCCAGGCCATGAGTAACGGCGAAATTGATCGATCACGTCGTTCTGAACATCCGTGACGCGGGTGGTGTGCTTCTGATTCAACATCCGAATCAGCGCCTCCGTCAGCACGGGAATATCATCCAGCCGCTGCCGCAGAGGAGGCAGGTTGATCTGGAATACATTCAGGCGGTAGTAAAGGTCTTCGCGCAGCTCGGATTTCCGCAGGGCGTCATCGATATTCTTGTTCGTCGACGCGACAATTCGGACGTCTACGCCGATCTCGTTCTTTCCACCCAGCCGCCGCACGCGCGAATCTTCAAGTACGCGCAGAAGTTTTGCCTGTGTCCCGACCGGCATTTCGGCGAGCTCGTCGAGCAGAAGAGTGCCGTGCTGCGCCAGTTCGAAGCAGCCTTGCCGACGCTCGACGGCCCCGGTGAACGCGCCTTTTTCGTGGCCGAACAGTTCGCTTTCCATCAGCGTTTCGGGCATCGCAGCGCAATTAATTGCCACGAAAGGACCGTTGCTGCGCGGGCTGAGGCGATGAACCGCCCGCGCCACCAGCTCCTTACCGGTTCCGCTTTCGCCGGTGATCAGTACAGCCGCCTTCGACGGCGCTACCTGGCGAATCATCGAAAACACCTGCTGCATAGGAGCGCAGGCGCCGACCAGGTCGACCAGGACCCCCTGATATGCCAGTTGCCGCTGCAGCCGCTCGGTCTCTTCGGTCAGGCGGCTTTGTGTGGCGGCCCGTTCCAGAAGCACCTTGAGGGCGCTCGGCTGGATCGGTTTTTCCAGGAACCAGAATGCCCCTAGATCGTGGTTGGTCTGGATCGCAGTCTCGATATTTCCAAAGGCAGTCAAAACGATGGCCGGCGGCATAGTGCCGGTGCTGCCCAAGCGCTTTAAGAGTTCAAATCCGTCCATGCGCGGCATCATGAGATCCGTAACCAAAACGTGGATCGGCATGGAGTTCACTTTGTCCAGAGCTTCCTGGCCATCGGCCGCGGTTTCGACCGCGAATCCCCAGGATTGGATCATTTTGGCCAGCCCGGCGCGTTGATTTTCCTCGTCGTCGGCGACGAGCACACGAGTTGCTGGCCCTGCTGCAATGTCACTCATCATTTTCAATTCTACCTATGTCTGGCAAATTCACCCGGCCACTCGCACATTGAGGGCGACCGGCCGCGGCTTAAGCCACTGCTGGATGGTGGGAAGCGCGGCGGTGGCGGCCTTTTCGCCTAGCTCCACCATTTTGCCCGCACTTTCGAATGAATCCCAAGCGGCGTCGGCTACATCGGGTGAGATCACGAGATTGCTGCATCGACGCCATTCCTGCTCGAGACGCGTGCTCATCACTTGAAAACAACGATTTACGACAGAGAACATACTTCCGGGATCGCCGCACCCGGAAGGGCTCGGCAGGTGCACGGAGATGATGTGGGTCGCGCCCAGATCGCGAAGGGGACGGGCGGGCACTTCCATGCTGATCGCGCCGTCGACCAGGCAATGGCCTTCGTGGCGGATGGGCAGGAAAAGGCCTGGGTACGCGCAACTCGCCCGGATCGGCGCGACGACGTCGCCTTTGTCGCGAAACACGACGGGTTCACCGCTTGCCAGGTCGGTAGCAACGATGGCCAGGGGAATTCTCATGTTCTCGAAACGATTCTGGCGAAGAAGCCGGTCGAGAAATGTGACCATGCGGTCGCTTCCGGCAAATCCGAGCCGGCTGATGGTCCAGCGAGCCACATCGCGGAAGCGCATCGACTTCGCGGCCTTCTCAATCTGGTCCGGATTGCAGCCACCCGCATACGCCGCTGCGACCATCGCACCGGCGCTGATGCCAGAAATACAATGAATCGGAATATTGTTTTTTTCCAAAACCCGAAGCACTCCGATATGAGCTATACCGCGCGCGAAACCGCCCCCTAATGCGATCCCGATGCGTGGAGTTTGCGGCACAGGCCTGATGCCCGGTGCTCCCGCAATCCATTTTCGTGTTGCCGACCACCAGTTCTGGGAAACCAGCGTACTGATCGACCCCTCCATTACCCCCACCTCTCCCACAGATGGCCTAATATGTAACTTTAGGGATCTGTGCAACTTATCCACCTACCTCTACGCATACAGAGCATTTTTCGTTCCATTTCGCCGGCGGCTCTCGCTTTGCTCATTGCGGCTATCACCGCAACCCTTGGCAGTGCTCAGCGTGACCTAGCCGGGGCAGCGGCCACACGCCTTGCTCTCGAAAAGTTGAACGTCACCGGAAGTGTGCTGATGATAGCGGCCCATCCGGACGACGAGAACACGGCGCTTCTTGCCTATTTCGCCCGCGGCCGCAAGACACGCACCGCTTACCTCTCACTTACACGAGGTGAAGGTGGACAGAATCTGATCGGTAGCGAGCAGGGCGATGAGCTGGGCATCATACGGACCCAGGAGCTTCTCGCGGCAAGGAAAATTGACGGCGCGGAGCAATTTTTTACACGGGCCATCGACTTCGGATTCACTAAGACTCCGCAGGAAACGTTTGAGAAGTGGGGCCGTGAAAAAATCCTGAGCGACGTAGTGTGGGTGATCCGACGGTTTCAGCCGGATGTGATCGTGCTACGCTTCTCCGGCACGCCTCGCGATGGCCACGGTCAGCACCAGGTTTCCGCGATTTTAGGAAAAGAAGCGTACTCGGCCGCAGCCGATCCAAAACGTTTCCCGGAGCAGTTGAAATACGTGCAGCCGTGGCAGGCGAAGCGCCTGATGTGGAACGTATTCGCTTTCAACCGCGATCAGGAACGCGAGGCGGAAGCCCTTAAGAACCGGATCGAGATCGATCCGGGCGATTACGACCCGGTGCTGGGATATTCTTACGGCGAGATCGCGGGCATGAGCCGCAGCATGCACAAGAGCCAGGGTATGGGTGCGCCGGAACGGAAGGGCTCGCAGAAAAATTATCTGGTGTTGGTGGCTGGAGAACCCGCATCGAAGGACGCGTTCGATGGGGTCGACATTACGTGGGGCCGCGTGCCTGGGGCCGAACGCGTAGGAAAGGCATTGGCCGAGGCTCGCGACAGTTTTGACCCATTGCATCCCGAAAAGGTTGTTCCGTTGTTGTTGGAAGCCCGCGCAGCGATGGCTGAATTGCACCATCCCGTGGTGGACAGGAAGCGGCGCGAACTGGACGAAGCGATTGCGCTGGCGTCCGGTTTGTGGCTCGACGCCACGGCCGACCACTACGGCACCGTGCCGGGCGGCGCGTTCAAGATCACCAAGACCGCGATCGAGCGCGGCGATCTGGCGATTGACGTTGACGGAAAAAATCTGGCTAAGAATACCCCGGTGACGATGCCGGACACCGCGCAGATCCCCGCGAGCGAGCCATATTCGCAGCCTTATTGGCTGCGGGAGCCGAAGCAGGGCGACACCTACACGGTTTCGGATCAGCGCATGATCGGACTACCCGAGAATCCACCGGTGCTGGAGAGCAAATTCCATGTGCGGATTCAGGGCAAGGACATCGAGTTTGCGCGGCCGGTGATTTATCGGTACGTGGATCGGGTGCTGGGCGAGTTGAGCCGTCCGCTGGTTGTGGAACCGCCCGTGGCCGTGGATGTTCCTACCCGGCCGGCCGTCTTTCCGACCGGCGCCGCCAGGACTGTCGACATTGCGCTGCGGGCGACCGCGCCTTCGAGTGGTGAACTGCGGGTTGAGGCGTCGGATGGCTGGCGCGTCGAGCCCGCGTCGCAGCCGTTCAAGCTGACCGACGCCGGACAGCAGGCGACTTTATCGTTCCGGGTGACGCCCCCGAGCGCGGATGCCCGCTCCGATTTGCAGGCGGTTGCCGAAGTCGGTGGGCGATCGATTCGTGTGGGAATCGAAGTGATCGATCACTCCCACATCCCCCCGCAGACGCTTTTTCCCGCGGCTTCCACCGGCTTGGTGCGCGCGGACATACGTCTCTCAGTTAAGAACATCGGATATATCATGGGCGCCGGCGACGAGGTACCGGACTCGCTCCGTCAGTTGGGCGCGAACGTCACGTTGCTCACGCCGGACGACTTGGCGCGCTGCGATCTGAGCATGTATGACGCGATCGTGACCGGCGTTCGAGCCTACAACACGCGTCCGGATCTGCGTGCCAACGAGCAACGGCTTCTCAATTACGTGCACAACGGCGGCACGGTGATCGTGCAGTATAACGTGCTGGAAGGCGGATTCGGCGGCGGCAATCCGGAGTTATTGGCGCACATCGGGCCCTATCCGATTACCATCGGCCGGGAGCGCGTAACGGTGGAGGATGCGCCGGTGACATTCCTCGACTCTTCGAGTCCGCTGCTGCAGAAACCCAATCAAATTACCGAAAAGGATTTCGCGGGATGGATCCAGGAGCGGGGATTGTATTTCGCATCAAAATGGGATGCCGACTATCATCCGATTTTCGAAACGCACGACCCGGGTGAGAAACCCCTGGAGGGCGGAACACTGTACACGAAATACGGGAAGGGCACGTATATCTTCTCGTCGTTTTCGTGGTTCCGGGAACTTCCAGCGGGTGTCCCGGGCGCTTACCGGATCTTCGCGAATTTCCTGAGCGCGGGAAAGTAGGCAGGACAAGCTTCAGCTTGTCAGGTTAGACAATGCCAGGCGAAACGCATCCTGAACACATGAAGCACACGGTGGATGAACCGCCGCCCTTCCTGGGGACGTGGCGTCGTGTGTACCTTTTCGTGGTGTGCTATCTCGCAGCATTGATCTTCCTGTTCTACCTGTTTGCGCGAGCCCTCGCCGCATGAGAACCCTCGATTGGGTCGTCATGTTCGGATGGCTGATCTTCATTGTCAGCTACGGCCTTTATCGCGGGCGCGGCAGTTCGACGGTCAACAAGTACATGCTGGCCGGAAAGACGATGCCCTGGTATGCCATGGGCCTGTCGATCATGGCAACGCAGGCCAGCGCGATCACATTCATCTCAACCACGGGGCAGAGCTATGTCGATGGCATGCGGTTTGTGCAGTTCTATTTTGGACTGCCGCTCGCGATGGTCATCCTGTGCGCGACGGCTGTGCCCATATTTCATCGCGCCAACGTGTACACGGCGTATGAGTATCTCGAGCAGCGTTTCGATGCAAAGACGCGTGCGATTGTCAGCGGGATTTTCCTGATCCAGCGCGGGCTCGCGGCGGGCTTGTCGCTGTACGCTCCCGCGGTCGCTTTGTCGGTTGTTCTCGGCTGGCCGGCCCGCTTCACGACAATCATGATGGGCGTGCTGGTCATCACGTACACGACAACCGGCGGGATCAAGGCGATCACATGGGCCGACGTGCAACAGATGGTGCTCATCCTCTGCGCGCTTGTCCTGGCGCTCGTGATCGCGGTACACCTGTTGCCCGCGGGTGTCTCGTTCACCAGCGCGGTGCGGCTCGCGGGTGCCGTCGGCAAGTTGAATGCCGTAAATCCCCACTTCGATTGGAACGACCGCTATAACTTGTGGAGTGGCTTAATCGGAGGCATGTTCCTGGCGCTGGCCTACTTCGGGTGCGATCAATCCCAGGTGCAACGCTACCTGACGGGTAAATCGATTGCCCAGAGCCGGCTGAGCCTCATTTTTAACGCGATGGCGAAGATCCCGATGCAGTTCTTCATTCTGTTCATTGGGGCGATCGTATTTGTGTTTTTCAACTTCGAGCGGCCGCCGGTTCTGTTCAACGAGGTGCAACTGCACAAGGTCCAGGCACAGCCGGGATTTGCCGGCGTGCGGAGCCGGTTCGAGTCGGCGTTTGCCCAACGGCGCGATGCCGCGACGGAGTACATCGACGCCACGCAAACGAACGACGCGGCTCGCAAGAAGGACAGCCTGGAAAAGTACCGCGCCGCGGCCGCCGATCTTCGCAATGCGCACAGCGACGCTGAGAAGATGTCCGGCGAAAACGACACGAATTACATCTTCCTTTCGTTCGTGACGAAGTATCTGCCGGCGGGCGTCGTGGGATTGATCATTGCGGTCATTTTCTCAGCGGCCATGTCGTCTACTTCCGGCGAGATCAATTCGCTATCTACGGTCACGGTGATTGATATCTATCGCAGGCACATCCGCAAAGACGCGAGCGATCGGCATTATCTCTTTGCTTCCCGCATCGGCACGGTGTTCTGGGGTTGTTACGCCATCGCGTTTGCGCAGTTCGGGGGTGGATTCGGGGCGCTGATAGAGGCGGTCAACCTGGTGGGCTCGCTGTTCTATGGCGGCCTGCTCGGCGTTTTCGTACTGGCGTTTTACTTCAAGCACGTGGGCGGCGACGGCGCCTTCCTGGGCGTGCTCGCCGGTGAGGCCGCAATCTTCTCCGCGGCGTATTTCACGCGAATATCGTTCCTCTGGTACAACGTCATCGGTTGTATCGTCGTGGTCGGCGTCGGCCTTCTCGTGGCGAGGTTCTCGCGCACGAATGGGAAGGCTTTGAGTGCCTCGATATAACGCGGCTGTCAACAAAAAGACATCGCGGGCGGTTTCGCCTGCGCGTTCCCCGGTGAGTTCCAAAGGCAGGCGGAACTGCTGCTCTCCGCTCACGCTGTCTTATGGCGCGAAGTAAGCGTTGATATCCAAAATCAGATCCGTCGGATTCGTCACGAAAATGCTCATCGCCCCATTGGTTCCCGCCGGCACCAGCGCCGCATTCGCGACCACCTTACCCAGCGAGGAGTTCAGTGTCGACACGAGCGGCTGCGATTGCCCCGTGGGCCACGCCGTGAGATAGCCCAGCGGCCCCGAAGGCACCACCGTGACATTCATCGAATAGGCTTGCGCCGATGCCGGGATGCCGACGCACGGACTATTAGGCACCTGGAAGCTGCGCGACTGGTTTAGCCCAAAGCTGGGCGAGCCAAAACCACTAGGGAACCCGCTGCCGGCGCGCGTATCTACAACGCGGCATGGCGTCACCGTATAGAGCGATTCAGCCCCTGGCGAACCTGGCGGCGCGAAATAGCCATTGATGTCCACCACCACGTCCGTGTCGTTGGTCACGAAAAGGTTCACCAGTCCTTGCGGACCCGCCGGGACAATCGCCGCGTTCGCGACGATGCTGCCATCGAACGAATTCAGCGTCGACACGTTCGGCTGCACCTGTCCCTGAGGCCAAATGGTCAGAAACTGGAGTCCGCCGTGAGGAACCACGGTGATGTTGAGCGAGTAGGCTTGCGCTGTCGCCGGAATGCCGCAGCGGCTGGACGCCGGACCAAAACTGCGCGTGCTGCCGCCGCTGAGGAATGGAGGACCGAACGCGCCCGTGAACGCGCCGTCGCGAGTGTCCATCACCCGGCACGGGCTCACCGGATAGAACGACTGGGTATTCGTCGTGGCGGCTGGCACAAAGACGCCATTGATGTCGAGAATGACGTCGCTCGAGTCGCTGACGAACACGCTCACCGCTCCACTGGCACCCGAAGGCACGATAGCGGCATTGGCGACTACACGTCCGTCGAACGAATTTAACGTCGAGACCACAGGCTGCGTTTGTCCCGCCGGCCAGATCGACAGGTAGGTCAAGGGCCCCGGCGGCACCACGGTTACGTTCAGGGAATAAGCCAGGGCATTGGCCGGCACGTTGCACGCGCTCTGCGGTATCGGGACCGTGCGCGTACTGCCGCCCGTCATTCGCGGGCCGCCAAACTGGCCCGCAGCGCCGCGTGTGTCCATGATGCGGCACGGCGCCAGCGGCAGGAATCGCAACGGCGCCAGGGCCGCGGCCTGGTTGACCGTGAACGTCTGCCCGGCGATGGTGATCGTTCCCTGGCGCGTGGTTAGGGCGCTGTTGGCCGAAACCGTGTAGCTCACAGTACCGCTGCCGGTTCCTCCCGGACCCGACGTTACGGTAATGAAGCTGCTGTTGCTCATTGCCGTCCACGGGGCAGTCGCAACACTGGCCGTCAGCGTAACGCTGCCGAATCCACCCGCAGCGGAGAAATTCGCCGACGTCGGACTCAGCGTAAACCCGGCGAGCCCGAAGTTGCACACAATACTTTGCGGCTGGCTCATGGTTATCGTCGTCGACGCGCTGCTGTTGTTGGCGACCGGGCCCGTCCAACTCGCGAACTGGTACGAACTAGCCGGGGAGGCGCTTATGGGAAGAACCAGGTTGGCATCGTAGAACCCACCGCTCGGCGGCGACACCGTACCGCTATTCGCCGGTGACACGGTAATCGTGAGCTGGTATTGCACTTTGAAATTCGCGGTGTAAGTGGCCGCCGTGGAGCCGACTGTAATCGAATGCGACGCCGCACCTCCATCATTCCAGCTCGTAAATGCGTACTGCGTGCCCGGAGGGCCGTTTTGCTGCGCGACTACCGCGACGATGTGCGATCCGGCGGACAAATTCAGGGTCTGCGGTGCGGTCTGCGCCGGGCCGCCGTCGATGCTGAACTGTAGTCCTGCTGGGTTCGTCACAATCGTGATACCCGCCGACGTGGTCGACGTGAAGTTTGCGGTCACCGACTCCGGCGCCGACATCGTTACAGTCGTGGAAGCGCTCGACGAATTGGTTACGGGACCGTTCCAATTCGTGAACTGGAACCCGCTATTCGCGGTGGCAGACAGCGAGACCGACGCATTCGCGTCGAAGAACCCCGTCGGCGGTGTAACCGACCCGCCGTTTCCAGGTGAAGCCGCCGTGGTCAGTCGATACTGGATCTTGAAACTCGCGGTATATGTCGCGGCAGCGGAGCCGACGGTAATCATGTGCGACGCCGCCCCGCCATCGTTCCACGACGTGAATACATACTGCGTTCCCGTCGCGCCGGGTTGGATCACCACGACCGTAATGGTGTGCGTGCCGGATGAGAGGTTCAAGGTCTGCGGGGCTATCTGCGCGGTCCCGCCGTCTACCGAGAATTGAAGTCCCGGAGGGTTCGTCTGAATTGTGGTGCCCGACAAAGCCGAGAAGTTAGCGGTTACACTCTCGGGCGCGGCCATGGCGACCGTCGTCGAGGCGCTTGAAGCGTTCGCTACCGAACCGTTCCAACTCGTGAACTGGTATCCAGCGCTTGCCGTTGCTGAAATGGGAACCACGGTTCCCATGTCGTAGTATCCGCCCGTCAAGGGTGAGACGGAGCCTCCTACCGAGGGTGACGCCGCGATCGTGAGCTGATATTGCGTCTTGAAGCTGGCGGTGAACGTAGCCGGAGTTGAGGTGACCGTAATGGAATGCGAAGCCGCCCCGCCGTCGTTCCACGACGTGAACAGGTACTGTGTCCCTGGAGTTCCCTGCTGCTGGGTTGCTACGGCTATGGTGTGCGGGCCGGGCGAGAGATTCAGGGTTTGGGGAGCGGTTTGCGGGGTCCCCCCATCAACCGTGAACTGGAGCCCGCTTGGGTTGGTTTGTATGGTTGTACCCGAGGTGGCCGAGAAGTTCGCCGTCACCGTTTCCGGCGCGGACATCGTGACTGTGGTGGAAGCGCTGGACGTACTCGCCACTGGCCCATTCCAACTCGTGAACTGAAATCCGCTGTTCGCGGTGGCCGTGATGGGAACCGCGCTGTTGGCATCGAAGAATCCGGTGCCCGGCGTCACCGAGCCGCCATTGGCGGGCGAAGCTGTAATCGTGAGCTGATACTGCGTCTTAAAGGTCGCTGTGTAGGTCGCCGCCGTGTTGCTGACGTTGATGGGATGCGATATGCCACCCCCGTCGTTCCACGATGTAAAGACATATTGCGTCCCAGTCGCGCCAGGCTGCGTCATGGACACGGCGATGGTATGCGAGCCGGCGGGAAGATTCAGCGTCTGTGGCGCAGTCTGGGCCGGTCCGCCGTCGACCGTGAACTGCAGGCCCGAAGGAATGGTTTGAATCGTGGTGCCGCCGGCCGAAGCGGAGAAGTTCGCTGTCACCGATTCCGGGCCCGACATGGTGACCGTGGTCGAGGCGCTGGAGGCACTGGCGACCGGACCCGTCCAGCCGGTGAACTGGAATCCATTGTTGGCGGTGGCGGTGATGGGCACCACCGTCGTTTGATCGTAAAACGTGTTTGACTGCGGCGTAACCGTTCCGCCATTGGAAGGCGCCGCTGCGATCGTGAGCTGATATTGCAGTTTGAATACCGCCGTAAAGGTCGTCGTCGCAGCCCCCATGGTGACGGGATGCGAAGCGCCGCCGCCATCGCTCCAGGAAGTGAATACGTACTGCGTCCCCGTGGTGCCCGGTTGGTTCTGCGGCACGGCGATAGTATGAGTGCCCGTCAGGAAAATGGTCTGTGGCGCGGTTTGCGGCTGGCCTCCGTCGATGGTGAACTGCAGGCCTTCAGGATTAGTTTGAATGGTGGTGCTGGGGATCGATACTGCAGTGAGTGTCGCCGTGAAGAAGCCCGCCGGTATATCAAACTCGCTCGTAGTGAAAAGATCGGGCTTGCCGTCGTTATTGAAATCGACTACCTCGATGTTGTTCGGCGTCGGCACCGGAAATCGCACGGACGTGCCGAACGAACCGTCTCCATTGCTCAGCATGTACGTTGTGTCGCCCTGCCCGAAGTATGGGCCGATCAGTACGTCGGCTTTGCCGTCGCCGTTCATGTCCGCCACGGTCAGCGAACTCGGCGCGCATTGCATGGGCGTCTGGCTGCCCGTGCGGAAAGTGCCGTCTCCCTTACCGATCAGCGTTCGGACGGTGCAGGGGAGGTTGAAAACGGTAGCGGACACAATATCAGGAACGCCATCGCCATTCACATCGCCGATCCCCACGAGGATGCCGCCGTTCGGGTCCATCTGGTAAGTGGTCGGGGAAGCGAAGGTCCCGTTTCCGTTGTTCAGGAAGACGTCGACGGACGCGAAGCCAACGGCCGAAAAGTTGTTGACCGTGACCAGGTCCGGCTTTCCATCATGGTTCAAGTCGGCGACGGAGATCTGTGCCGAGCAGTATGAGATCGTCAGGCTCGTCCCGTTTTGAAAAGTGCCGCTGCCCGAACCCACCAGTATGTTGACAGTGCCGCTCGAGCTGAAGAAGTCGCACGGTCCCAGCACGGCAAGGTCGAGTTTGCCGTCGCCGTTGAAGTCGCCCGTTGCAAACTTCTGCGGGCCCGTACTCATAGGGTGGGTCGCGGCCTGGGGTTGGAATGTCCCATTGGGCTGGCTCAGCAGGATCTGCAGGGAACCGTTGTTATTGATCGCCAGATCGGCCTTGCCATCCCCATTAAAATCTCCTGAAATAGCGTCCGCGTCCAAGGACAGGCTGGGATCCGATGAACTCACGGGGGCCGCAAATGTTCCGTCCCCATGCCCGGCATAAAACTGAAGCTGCGTTGAATTCTGCGTTGCCACCACGACGTCCAGTTTGTGATCGCCGTTGAAATCGCCGGTAACGCCGAAATTGATGGGCGTCTGCCCCGCCACTATTGCCTGTGGCGCTTGAAATGTCCCGTCGCCGTTGCCGAAAAGAACATCGATGACGTTGCTGCTGGGATTGCCGACAAACGCTGCCGGGTAGCCGTTGGCCGTCAGAATATCAGGAACGCCGTCGTTGTTGAAGTCGGTGACAACGAGCCACTCGGGGCCCAGGGAGAGCGGGTAGCTGGCGCCGGCCTGGAAGCCTCCCGCCCCATTTCCCAACATGATCGTGACCGTCTCTTCGATTCCGTTGCCGGAAGCCAGATCGAGTTTGCCATCGCCATTGAAATCGCCGACCGCCAGATAAGTGCTGTCGCCGTTGCTGGTGTAGGTGGAGGGCGCTCCAAACGTGCCGCCGGCGCCGGCCAGCATGATGGTCACGGTCGATCCCGTAGCCGCCGCAATGTCCATTTTTCCGTCGCCGTTGAAGTCGGCCATGGTGACGGACTGCGCAGCGGCCGTGGGTAACGTGGTCGGCGCGCCGAAGCCGCCGGCTCCATTGCCAAGCAGGATGGATACGCCGCCCCCGCTACCGGTGGCAGCGGTACGGGCAAACCTTGGCCGCGCGGAGATTCTTCCCGCGGGTTGGCGCAAAGCGGTCTGTTTCCCTTTTGGCATCGTCAGCGGTGGGAATTCGAATGCGTTCTCCGGGGGCAGAGTGCCGCGATCGGCAACGATCAGATCGAGATTGCCATCGCCATTCACGTCCATCACCGCGAAACCAAACGGCTCCACGCCCGCTGCGAACGGAACGGCGGCGTTGAATGTGCCGTCTCCCTTGTTGATCAGCACGTATACCTGGGCTGGCGTCCTGCCATCCGCCGAGTCGGCCGCGACCACCACCAGGTCGGGCTTCCCATCCTTGTTCACGTCTACGGCGCGGATGGTCAAAGCCGGAGCCGGTAAGGTGTAGATCCCAGGCGCTCCCGGCTTGGCTGTCAGCGATGCCGTGAGAAGAATGACGTAAATATTCCGCGGCTTGGACGCGATCATTGCGACGTCGGCAACGCCGTCCCCGTCCAGGTCCACCAGGTCGCCGAGCTGCGATCCGAAACCGGGGCGCGTGTAGCTCGAGAATGGAGTGGTCCCGGAACGCTTCCCGACCGGCAGACAACCGGCAAAGGAGTTTTGAAGATTCGCCGAATGCCCAGTGATCATGAACGGCGCCAAACGCGGGCCATAAGTAGCCGAAAACGACCCATCGCCCTGCAGGTACGCTCCAACGACGTCTCCGATAGGAGGGGTAATCCTTGGTGTAGTGAAGAGATTAACGGGTGAGCAGGCTTGCCCTTGTGCGAGGTCCGCACCACCAATCAGGAGCAAGGCGAAAACAAAGGCCGAGTATCGTCGGGGGATAGATTCCATGGAGTGAACCACCTCGAGAAGCACGTCTGAATTTCGAAAATTGCATGAAGACTGCGCGGACCAACTCCGCCTATTATATGCAAGCGCGGGCGAGTGGCGGCTACACTGCAGAAAGGAGCCCCGGCATGCCTTACGAACACTTGCTTTATGCGGTTGAAGAACCACTCGGAATCATTACGTTAAACCGGCCACAGCGCCGCAATGCTCTCTCGCTTGAGTTGATGTTGGAACTGATCCGCTGTCTCGACGAGATGTCTTCGGACACGAAGGCTCGGGTTGTGATTCTGAGGGCGGCCGGCAACGTGTTTTCTTCGGGTCACGACCTGAGCGAGATGATTGGGCGTACTGTCAACGACTACCGCCGCGTCTTCGACGTTTGCACGGAGCTGATGCAGAAGATCCAGAGCATTCCGCAACCTGTAATTGCGCAGGTGCAGGGTGTCGCTACGGCGGCGGGCTGCCAACTTGTCGCAACGTGCGATCTGGCTATCGCCAGCGATGATGCACAATTTGCTACACCAGGCGTCAAAATCGGGCTTTTCTGCACCACCCCGATGGTAGCCCTGACACGGGCGGTCGGCCGCAAGCGCGCTATGGAGATGCTCCTCACCGGCCGCATGATCGACGCGAAGACAGCAGCGGACTGGGGCCTGATCAACCGCGCGGTTACGACTGCGAACCTGGAAGCCGAGACGCGCAGGATGGCGACTCAGATTGCAGCAGCGAGCAGTTTCACGGTGGGCCTCGGCAAGCAGGCGTATTACGCGCAAATCGATCTGGACCAGCCGAAAGCCTACGCGTACGCCAAAGAAGTCATGACCATGAATTCACTCGCGCAGGACGCGCAGGAGGGCATCTCGGCGTTCCTCGAGAAGCGAGCTGCCTGTTGGTCCGGCCGCTAATGACAAGCTGCGGAGGAGTCTTACACTGCCGCTGAGCTTTGTGTGGAAGGGTGAAGCAGGCGGTTCCGCCTGCCTATGGAAGCGCAGCCAAATCTCGAAGCCTTGGCAAAGTCACACATCGTTCAATTCGGGTCGGCCCATCTAAGCGAGAGCGCGTTTGACACCGCAGACCCAACGCGTGAGAGTCAGGGCGACAAACGGTAGATCACCGTTCCCGCCGTTCGTCCCACCTCGCGATACCCGAGCAACCAGGACCGTAAATCCACATAATTTGTGATCGCCAGCCGCGGATTATAAACACCGAGGCCATCGACAATGTACGTCGGGTGCGTTCGAATCAGCTTCTGACGATTCTGGTCCGCAAGCTTCGGATCGAGAACCTCGGTTTGCGTCAAATGGCGATCGGCGATCACACCGGTCAGCGGTTGCGAATCCAGAAACGGCGTGCCGGCGGGCATTCTGGTCAGGGCGAAAACATCGGGCCGATAGCCCCAAACCATCAGACTGCCGTCACGACCCAGCATCGCCGCCGCGGCGGCGCTGTCCTGGCTCATCGCAAGATCGGACCAGGTATGCGGCCGGTGGTGCAACAGATCGCCCGCAAGCTCGACGTAACGAGGCCCAAAGCGAATTAGCGGAATCAACAGGAGTGCGACGAGCGCCACGCGAGCGCGCCCCAGCAGCACATAACCCCGCGCCGCCATCATAGCGATCGGCGGCAGCAGAGCGAAATAATACCGGGGAAAGAATCGCCACCCCGCCATCACCGCTCCAAACATAATCAGCACCCAAACTGCATACCGCTTAGCGCCAATGGATCGCTCCCGCCAGAGATACCAGGCCGCGCCGGCAACCAGCGCAATCTGAAACCCCGCCCAGTTGAGCGTGCGCTCGATGCCTTCCAGCAGCGGGTTGGCGGCCAGGGGATGGGTGGAATACATCATGCCCCATTTCCACACCTGGTCCAAATAGGGACGCCCAAACCATGCAATTGCGGCAATGTTAGGCAGCAGCAAGCCCAGCAGCAGCCGGGCCATCATACGCGGCCGGGTCCACAGCAGGCAAGCGACAAGAATGTAAGCGGCTTTCGGATTGACAAGTATCCCGACGCCCGCCACCACTCCGCTCCAGAACGCGCGCCCCCGCCACGCCAGGTAGACCGCGGCCAGATGCGGAAGAATCATGATGAGATCGGGGGCCAGAGCTATGACCGCGGACGGTATGCCGAAGATCAGAAAGAATCCGAGGAGTCCCGCCGCTACCAGACCCTCCCGCTCGCTCCACACATCGCGGGCAAAAAAGAATGTAAGAAGGCAACACAGCCACACAAACACGGCTCCAGCCACGCGCAATGGCAGCCCGACTTGTGCGCCCCACAACACGTAGAGATAGGGCGAAACCGGCGGTTTATCGAACCAGAAATCGTGATAGAGCTGCTTGCCGTCGAGGATTTGTATCGCCGCCGCGGCGGGGTAGCCCTCCTCCACCCACACGATATCGAGATGGCAGAGCCGCGAAGCTAGCAGCCCCAGGAAGAGCAGCGCGAGAACGACTTCACGCTTGTACCGCAGATGCGGTCTTCTCCAGCAGACGCTCAATAGTGGCGCGGAACTCCCGTCCGTGCACCGGATCGGCAAGAGCAAACTCTACGAACGTCTCGAAATAGCTCGGGAAATTCCCGATATCGTAGCGTTTTTCGCTAGCCGGAAGCTTAAACGCAAGCACGCGGCGACCCTCTTCACACATGTGCTGAATGGCATCGGTGAGTTGGATTTCACCGCGGTGATCGGGATCGACACGGCGAATCATGTCGAAAATCAATGGCGAGAAGACGTAACGACCGGCAATCGCGAGGCGGCTCGGTGCGTTCTCGGGACGCGGTTTCTCGACGACATTCACAACCCGCAGAGTGTCTCCGCTGTCCTCCACTTTCACGATTCCGTAATGCGCCGTTTGCTCCAGCGGAACCTCTTCCACGGCAATGACGCAGCTCGCGTGCCGCGATTCGAAGAGTTCGGCCATGCCGAGAACGGCCTTCGATTTCGCGTGCAGACCGAGGATCGAATCGCCAAGCGCGACCACGAACGGCTGTTCGCCTGCAAAGTTCTCGCCACACAGGATAGCGTCGCCCAGTCCTTTTTGGACTCGCTGTCGCGTATAGAAGAAATGAGCGCCGTGATTTTCGAATTCCAGGTCGTCCATCAGGTCCTGCTTGTGGTTCGCCGTGAGAGTGCGAACCAACTCGGGATCGGTGTCGAAATGGTTTTCGATCGATGTCTTATTGCGGCCGGTGACGAACAGAATCTGGTCGATTCGATTCGCGATCAGCTCCTCGGCGACATATTGAACGATCGGTTTGCGGGCAACGGGAAGCATTTCCTTGGGTTGCGATTTGGTGGCGGGCAAGAGACGGGTTCCATGCCCGGCTACCGGAACAATAGCGCTTCGGATCACTTGTTTGACTATATCAATGTTGTACTCTCGTACTGAATGCACCGACGATCGTTTTTAGGAGCGGCTTCGCTGATGGCTTTTTACGGGCAGGCGAAGGCCGCGGCGAAGAACGCCATCATTGAGCTGCGGTACATACGCATGCGGACCAGCGTCGACAACCCCATGCAGCGGGTGAGCGATTTCTTGGAACATACGGCCGCGCCTGCTCTGAAGAAAGCCGGCGCCGGGCCTACGGGGTTTTTCGCGAGCGTAATCGCTCCGGAGAGCCCGTTCATCCTCATGGTTACGAGCTTTCCGGATCTTGAGTCGGTAGAAGCGATGCGGTCGGCCATGCCGGCTGACGGCGAAGCACGCGTGGAGTCTTCGCTTCTTCGCGCCTTCGACGGGATGCCTGCGGTAGAACCTCCGCCTACCGATGCAAAGCGGCCTGCACGAGTATTTGAACTGCGGATGTACGAGTCGAACAATGCCACTACTCTGGCTCGCAAGGTCAAGATGTTCAACGACGGAGAGATCGGGATTTTCAAACGACTCGGAATGCTGCCGGTCTTCTACGGGGAGACCATCGTTGGCGCTAAAATGCCCAACCTGGTATACATGCTGTCATTTGACGACCTGGCTTCGCGCGATCGGCTCTGGCGCGCATTTGGCGCGGATCCCGAATGGCAAAAGCTTCGTTCACAACCCGGCTTTAGCGACGCTGAGATCGTGTCCAATATCAGCAATGCGATTTTGCGGCCCCTGTCGTTCTCGTCCATTCGCTAGGAGTTGTTGACAACCCTTGGGCACGGTGTAAACTTGTCGTGCCGCGCGTTGAAGGGTGGAGCAGGCATTCAGCCTGCCTTTGGAAGTCATCGAGAAAGGACAGGCGAAACCACGTGTCGTTTTCCCCTGGCAGCTAACGATCAGCTCCAATCTCATAGGACGTTACCCGCCCCATCCAGGCCCGCTCGAACGACTTCACCTCGCCGTCCGCCATGCTGTCAATCAGGTAAGTCCCTTCGCCTTTTCGTCCCACATCATCGTGGACCACAAATCGCAGCCGGACATTCTTTAGCTGTTCTCCGCATCCGTTTCGCGCCATGCCTCTCATCACCGTCGAGAGTTCCGGGGTTTGGGTCTTGCTCGGCACTGGAATTCCTCCGCCCAGATCACGAACGTAGTACTCGCTCAAGTCCAGCGAGATTCCGTAGGTCTCCACGCACCCCAGCCGTTTCGATGTGGCAGGTCTGCCGCCGGAGCCCGGGCCGACGACCCCCGCCACGCGAGAGAACTGCGACATGGCAAAGAGCATGAAGAGCACGGCGGGCAGTGTAGCCACCCATAGCGGGAACCGTCGCTTCATGCTCCACCATCGTCCAGAGTGGCCATAAAGATTATCGCTTCGAGACCGTTTATTACCTGATACCGGCTCCCGGTGAAACACCGTAGGCAACGGGAACACGACGCTTGCTTTTATTTAACTATAGCGTTAATATTTAATTCCATGAGTGAACAGCGAATTATCCCCTATCTCGCTTATGACGACGCCCCCGCCGCGATCACCTTCCTGTGCGAAGCCTTCGGATTCACAGAACGCTTCCGCATGCCGACGAAAGACGGCCGCATCGGCCACGCCGAAGTCGCCTATCGCGACAACATCGTCATGCTCGCGTCCACCTGGCGCGTTGCGGGCGCAGCCAGCCCCCGCGATCTTGCTGGTGTTCACACGCAACTGCATTGCACCGTCGACGATGTCGACGCTCACTACGAACGCGCCCGCGAAGCCGGCGCCACCATCATCGGTGCACCGGCCGACCAGCCTCACGGCACGCGGATGTATCGCGCCGTGGACCCCGAAGGTCACCGCTGGATCTTCGGATCACCGATCGCCGCAAAGAAGTGACCATGCCTCGAACATCCGCAAGTGTGGACCGCACGCTCGCAGCACTCGCCGATCCCACGCGCCGCCGCGTTGTCGATCTGTTGCGCCTGCGTCCCCGCCCTGCCGGAGAGCTCGCCAGCGCCTGCCGCATGAGCCCTCCCGCCATGAGCCGGCACCTCCGGGTGCTGCGTTCCAAAGGCCTCGTCGAGGAGGAGCACACGCAACCTCAAGACACCCGGCTTCGTATTTATCGACTCCGGCGCCGCCCCTTCACGGAATTGCAGCAATGGCTCCAGCAGGTCGAAGCGTTCTGGAGCGACCAACTCAGCGCGTTCAAAGCCCAGGCCGAGAATGCAGCGAAAGGAAGAACCGAGTGAAAGCTAATGAGACTGCTGTCGTGACAACCATTGTGGCCGTCGATCAAGCCACCGCCTTTTCAGTCTTTACAAACGACATTGGCGCCTGGTGGAAGCCGAAAGTGAAAGACCTGTTCAGCAAGAATCGCCGCGGCACGATGAAATTCGAGCCCGGCCCCACCGGGCGCCTCCTGGAGGTATATGCCGATGCTCCGGATCAGCCTTTCGAAGTCGGACGTGTCCTGGTTTGGCAGCCCCCCGAACGCCTTGTTTTCGAGTGGAAACAGGAGAACTTCAATCCCGGCGAATCCACCGAGGTCGAAGTTCGCTTCGAACCCGTAGCCCGCGGCACCCGCGTGACGCTGGAGCACCGCGGCTGGGACGCTTTGCCGCCCGGTCATCCCGCACGCCACGGCTATTCCGGCGATGCCTTCACCAGCATGATGGGCCTCCGCTGGGCCGACCTGCTCACGTCCTATCGCTCACGTAGCAGGGGTTGACATCTAACCCAAGCGGAAGCATACTTGGGTTGAATGTTGACCCGAGAAGAAAAAGACGGCGTCGCGCTCCTGCAAGGAACACTCGACCTCCTGATCCTCCGCATTTTGCTCTTCGGACCGCAGCACGGCCAGGGCATCGCGCGTGCCATCCAGGAACAGTCTGAGGACGTGCTCCTGGTGGACCATGGCGCTCTCTACCCGGCACTGCAACGCCTCGAAAAGCGCGGCTGGATTGCCGCCTCCTGGGGAGTGTCCTCAAACAACCGTAAAGCCCGTTTCTACACCCTGACCAAGACTGGACGAAAGCAAGCGGTACAGGAAACCAGCCAGTGGCGCAAGCTCGCGCACGCAATCAGCCGGATCATTGGTCCGGAAACAGCGGAGGGATAGCCCCGTGTTTAGCAGCAAGCGTAATTTCGACGATTTCTCTGAAGAGCTTCGCGCCCACATCGCGCTCGAGGCCGATCGCCTTCGTCAGGAGGGCCTCAGTGAAGAGGAGGCGTGGGCGGCCGCACGCCGCAACGTCGGAGACCGGATCAAAGCCGGGGAGCGCTTCTATGAGTCCACCCGCTGGATGTGGCTCGAGCACCTGTCGCAGGATCTGCGCTACGCCTTCCGCCAGCTCTTCAAGAATAAGGCCTTCACCTTCGTGGTGATCCTGACGCTCGCCCTCGGCATCGGCGCCAATACGGCCATCTTCAGCCTGATCCACGCGGTAATGCTCACGTCTCTGCCGGTTGCAAACCCACAGCAGCTATATCGCCTCGGCGCTGGACACAACTGCTGCGTGCTCAGTGGAACGCAGGGAAACTTCTCGATCTTTTCGTACTCGCTTTACAAACAGCTTCGCGATCACACGCCGGAATTCGAAGAACTGGCAGCCTTCCAGGCCGACATCCAGGCATGCGGCGTTCAACGCGCCGGCGATTCCGAACCGGCGCAGGCGTTCAAGGCTAATTTCGTATCTGGAAACTACTTCTCGACATTCGGTGTTCGCCCTGCAGCCGGACGCCTGATCTCGCCGTCGGATGACAACCCGCAAGCCCCCCGCATAGCCGTCCTGAGTTACCGCGCCTGGCAGCACTTCGGCCTCGACCCAACCCTCATCGGCTCCGCACTCACGATCGACGGAACAAGTGTGACAGTCGCGGGCGTGACGACGCCGGAGTTTTACGGTGAAACGCTCCGCGAAGACCCTCCGGAGCTCTGGATGCCCTTGTCGGCAGAGCCGGCAATCCGCGCCCAGAGTTCCCTGCTGGAGCGTCCCGATCAGTTCTGGCTTTACAGTATTGGCCGTCTCAAACCCGGCTTTCAACCAGCCAATGTCGAGGCAGAGGTCAACGTCGAGTTACAGCAGTGGTTTGGAGCCGAGCTTGGTTCCAGGCTCAGTGCCAAAGAGCGAGCTAGCGCCGCAAGACAGCACATCCGAGTTGTCTCAGCGGCGGCCGGCGTGACGCGAATGCAGAAAGATTACGCCAATGCGCTCCGCGTCCTGATCGCCGCTTCCGCGCTGGTGCTGCTTATCGCCTGTGCAAACATTGCCAACCTTCTGCTGGCTCGTGGAACCGCCAGCCGCCTGCAGTCCTCCATCCGCCTGGCCCTTGGCGCGGCGAGAAATCGCATCCTGCGGCAATCCTTGACCGAAAGTATTCTGCTGGCGCTCCTCGGCGGACTCGTGGGGCTTTTTGTCGCCGCCGTGGGCGCCAGCGCCATCGTGCTGCTCGCCTTCCGTGGTGCGCGATTCGTCCCCATCAATACCGACCCCTCGCTTCCGGTTCTCGGCTTCACATTTCTCCTGTCCCTGCTGACTGGCGTGATCTTCGGCGCCGCTCCCGCCTGGATCACAACACGTCTCGACCCCGCCGAAGCCTTGCGTGGCGCCAATCGTTCCACCGGCAACCGATCGACTTTGCCTCAACAATCGCTGGTTGTCCTCCAGGCGGCGCTCTCACTCATGTTGCTGGCCAGCGCGGGCTCTCTCACAGAAAGCCTGCGCAATCTCGAACACCAGCGCTTCGGCTTCGAAACACAAGGCCGCCTCAACGTGCGGGTGAATTCCGGCTTCAGCAGCTACTCTCCTGAACGCCTGGCTGCCTTGTATCGCCAGTTGCCGGATCGCCTGAGGCAAGTCCCCGGCGTGATGAGCGCCAGTTTCGCACTCTACAGCCCGATGCGCGGCTCCAACTGGAGCAGTGGCATCTCTATCGAAGGCCAAGCCGTCGCCGGCAGCCAGGCCGACCGTGCATGGGCTTCCTGGGATCGCGTTAGTCCCCGTTTCTTCGAAACCATCGGAACCCCATTGGTTCGCGGCCGCCTTATCGACGAGCGGGATACACCCGCATCGCCGCGCATAGCGGTGATCAACCAGACCTTAGCGGATAAATACTTCAAGGACCAGAATCCGATCGGGCATCACCTCGGCATCGGGGGGCCGGAGAGCAGCAATGACTACGAAATCGTTGGAATTGCCGGCGATGCCAAGTTCACCGACGCGCGCGAGGAGCAATACCCGATGATCTTCCTGCCGTTTCTCCAGATGCGGCCCGACGATTGGTCGGACTCAGGCCGCGCGCGTTCGAATTTCCTGCAAGACATCCAGGTCCGCTACTCCGGAAATCCCCAGAACCTGGAGCCCGAGATACGAAAAGCGATAGCGAGCGTGGACAGCCACATCACCGTCCTACGTATCGCGACCTTCGCCGATCAGCTCAGCATGAACTTCAACCAGGACCGGCTCCTCGCGCGCCTGACATCGCTCTTCAGCCTGGTTGCCCTGTTGCTCGCCTCCGTCGGCGTATACGGACTGATGGCCTATTCAGTCGCCCGGCGAACCACCGAAATCGGCCTGCGCATGGCTCTGGGAGCCGCCCGCGGGAACGTGGTCGGCCTGATCCTTCGCGGCGCCTCGATACAGGTGGGACTCGGCCTGCTGATCGGCATCCCCGCAGTCCTGGCGTCCGGTCGCTTCCTCGAGGCGCAACTCTACGGCATCAAGCCCAACAATCCGCTGATGCTCGCCGCCGCCACGCTGATCCTGGTCGTCTGCGCTCTGACCGCGGGTCTGATCCCGGCTTTCAGAGCTGCAGGTATCGACCCGCTCCGCGCCCTCCGTTCTGAATAGCGAATTTCGCCATTCCGGACGACGGCTGTCCGATCACCGAAACGGAACGGGTTGACACACATCTGGGAATCGTTACCACGCCGACTCATGCGTTACTTGCGGTTCCAGCAGACCTCGAAACCATAAAAATCAATAACTTGCAGAGATTGTAACGCTTTGGCCATACATTTGCACTAGACAGGGTGGATCAAGAATTCGCTAGAGAGTGCCGAAGAGATAAACGACGATGACGCCAATAGCCAGTCTGCCGCATAACCGTTATTTCCTTGCGTCGAAAAACGTCATCGATTCCCTCAGCTCCAGTATCGCCTCCTTGTTGAAATTGAACCGGTCTCACATGTTACAACGCGAAAAAGAAGGCATCCAGATCCTCGATCTAAAAGGAAACCTGTCTGTCGGGAAATCCGAGGTCGCTCTCCGTGACGCCATCGCAACGCTTGCCCAATCGGGGAATCCGAAAGTCATCATCAATCTCGAATACGTCTCGAAAATCGACTCTGCCGGCTTGACCGCGCTGCTCGTCTCACAGGCCAAGATACGCCGCGCAGGAGGAGCCTTGAAACTCTTGCACTTGAAGGCAGCTCACCGGGATTTGCTGGCAATCACAGCCATGGAGACGGCGTTTGATTCCTTCGAGGATGAGCAGGACGCCATAAACAGCTTCTTCCCCGATCGCGCCATCAAGCATTACGACATCCTGGAGTTCGTCGCCAATCAGCAGGAGCCGCTGGCGTCAATGAAGTAGCTCAGCCCCCTCTTGGTCCCGCTGGGGATCCGCCCCGACCAACCTCAAAATCTGCTCCGAGAGGGTGTTTAGCGTGTTAGTGATCCGATCCGTCTCTGCATTAATCAGCGTGTACCGGTCTGCCTCGGCGTGCGCCGTGTGCACTAGCGCCCGGTGGTCCGCTCGCAAATCCGGCACATCCGTTCGCGTCACTGGTGAGCCGCGCAGAGCCGCCGCCAAATAGTACAGCGTCAACTCAACATCATCGGCGAACTTCTTGAACGTCGGCCGCGGCGGCGCCGGCCTGCTGGTCAGCAACCCCGCCTCCATGGCCATCAACGCGTGCGCCAGCCGATGCGTGGTCGCGAGAATCGCCCCAAGACTCTGCAGAACCTGAGCAGGCGTCCCCGGTTCGCTCGCAATGCGATCCACGGAAGCCTGCACATTCGACCGCGCCAGCCTGCCCCCCAGCCGTGCCGCATCCAATTCGCGATCCAGCCGCGACTCCGGATGCTGGTACGCGTTCCTGACAACACGGAAGTAGTCGCGATAGCAGTCCAGCAAGCGAGCCAAAACCTCCGCCACCACCGTTCGCTCCCACGTCGGCCAGAGCCAATAAGCAATGAGCGCCAACACGCCGCCGGCCGTCGTGTTGATGCCGCGTGCGAGCATGACCTGCTGCGGCGGAACACCCGTGATCGCAACCAGCAATACCACCATCCCGGTCACAAACGTGGCAAACACGCCATAATTTGCGGGACCGAAACACCGCATCAGAAACATTACCGGGACAATCAGCACAACATCGCCGGCCGCCGACGTATGCAAAAAATGGAATAACCCGGTCGCAAGCAGCAAGCCGACCAGTGTGCCCGATAAGCGCAGCACGCCGCGGCTGAACGTCGTCGTGAAATCCGGCTTCAAAATGATCGCAATCGTCATTGGCAGCCAGTAGCTGCGCTGCAAATCGGCCACATGCCCAATGGAATCCCCAATCGCGATACAAGCCGCCAGCCGCAGCGCATGCCGGCATGCTGTCGAACGCAGGCTCAAGTTCGCCAACAGAATTGCTACCGTGCTCCCGAGCTGAAGCCGGCGCGGCTTTCGCGCCTCGGCCCTCGCAAACTCCGTATGCCCGGCCGGCGAAGCACGAGAGGCCAAATCCAAGGCCGCCCGAAGCTGCCCCGCCAATGCATCGATCTGAAACGCCGCATCCCCGGCAATCGCATTATTGGCCGCACGCAGCCAATCCGCCGCGTCATTTACATCCCTCAAGTCCATCGCTGGTGGAGTCTGGCCCGATATCAACGCGTCCGCTACCGCACGAAGCACCACTGCCGCGCTCTGGAACAAGCTTTGCAATATATGGCCCTCGCGGCTGTCAGGAGACTCGCGCTCAAGCCGAATTCGAGAGCGCATCAGGGCCAGCAGGCTGAGCCGCATCCGTTCCGCCTGGCTCAGCAAGGCCAGCAGCCGCTCCGCTTCCACGGCGTGGTCCCGATTCAACGCCGACAGTGCTTGTTGCGATTTTGTGCTCTGCCCGCTGGCTGGAGGAGCCTCTAGAGGCTGCAACGGCATCTCCGTAAATCGCGCCAGTTCCAGATACAGCTCCCGCAACGACCGGCGCTCCAACTGGTACCGCCGGACCGGCCACAACGCGAGGGAAAGCGACGTTTGGAACAGTCCGCCACCGAGCGCCATCAGTCCCGCAAGAAACGCCTGCATTGGAGGCATCGGACGCGACGCGAAAACAACCAGTGTGACCAAACTAACCGAGCCCAGGTCCGCAGCGGACTGATCCAGCGCCACCATCATCCCCGCGGCAAAGGCCCAAACGGTGGCCACCGTCACAGTCATGACCGCGCTCCACCCTGTCGCGGCGCCCACAAAAACACCCAGCGCCACCAGCAGGCTGGCCAGAACCATCCGGCGCGCCCGCTCGCGATACGTCTCTGCGCTATCGGAAAACGAAACGTTCAACGCCCCGCTTGCCGCCACCACTCCAGCCCCGACGTTGTTCGTCGCCACCCCAATCGCCAGCGGGACCGCAACACCAATCGTGTTGCGCAGCGCAATCCAGGGATTGATCTTAGTGGAATCGAACCGGAAGACGGCGTCAATCAGCGCCTTGGGCATTCGCAGCATGTACGATAAGCTTCAGCCTGTCTGAGCAGGCAGCTTCAGCTTGTCATTCTAGCCCTTGGCCGCCAACGCGTCCTGATAAACCTGTGTGAAGAAATCGCGCGAAGAAGGAGAGCATCCGATATGAATGATCCCGTCATTGATTAAACGGAACCCCAGGTATCCATCCCACCCCATCTCGTCCAGAATGAAGTTCAAACACTCCCGCTCGCTCGGCGGCAGATCCTCGGTCGAGATGTCGAAGACCTGGCCGGTGCAATGCACCGGAATCTCGCTCCCCGGCTCCCGCCGCCTCTCCTGTTCCACCGTGTTTACCAGCTCCGTCACTCGCAGAGGGACAAACTGCTCGTTCCGCGAGCTCAGTCCATCGAATAGCCGATGGGTCTCCCAGGCAATGTAAAGCAATGTGCCCACGGTTGAAGGCGCCGCTTGCTCGTACAGATCCTGAAGATCCGGGTCCGAGGAATACGTCTGCAGCGCAAAACCGAAATAATCCGGCTTCTTGAAAACTTTCACCAGCCCTTTGCCGGACGCGCGGCGTAAATCGTCATAGTTGTGGTACAGAAGATCCTCGCCCTTCAGCCACACAACGAGCCGTTGATCGGCGCGATGCGAAGGATCGGCATCGTTCCGGTACTCCACGAACAATTTTCGGAAATCCTCAGGACTGCTCTGATACAACTGCAGCAGTTCCCGCGCGCGCATCACACGAAACCAATACGTTGGCGAATAGTCCCGCTGCATGTGGAACGAAATCGCCTCAAACAGCTCGCGATGATACGCCGGACTTGCGGCAAAGAACATCGACGCCACCGTATGCGGCTGATCGGTCTTCAACGCCGCCTGCGCCAGCGACTGCATATCCCCGACGCAACCCTCCCCGCAATGGTAGGCAAACACCGCCCAATCCTGGCCGCCAAACTTCGTCACCATGCGCGCAAGGTACTTCGCCGCCGCCGGAATCGCGCGTTCCGGAATCAGCCGGTCATCGCGCACCGTCACCACGTACGGCGTCTTGTGGCGCACCGTCCGCGTCACGGTCCTGCCGTTTTTCAAGGTGACCTGCTTCTTCTCGCTGGTCGTTTTATACCGCGTCACGTGGACGATCTTCAGCCCCGCCGCCCGACCCGTGGCCTCGGAAAACTGCATGATGCCCTTCGGCCCCGCTGAGCTTTCCGCGTAAGGATTCCCGAAGCTCTCGAGATAGCACATGGCCGCCAGCATATCGGCGGGAAAGCCGCTGGCGGCAGCCGATAACTGGAAAATCCGCTGCAGCTTGGGATCGCCGACCCTTTGTGCACCGGCCAGCGCATCGGGGTCGCGCATGATGATGAAAGTCTGCGACTCGATCATGCGCTTGGTACGGATTTCCACCACGTCCTGCGTGATGCCCATCCGTTCGGCGCCAAGACCGACCAATTGATGCGCCGGCTTGAAATACTCGGCGTGATAGGAATTTCCCGCCGATCCAAGCAGCGCTAGCAGGATGAAAACCGAAAGAGCAAGAGGCCTCACTATGTTCTATTCTATGTTGACGTCGGAAGTGAATCGCCGTTTCGTTCTTTCAACCGCACTCCTGTTAACTTCAGCCGCTGTGCCTCATTCATCAAAAATTTGAGCTTCGCCGCCGCGGCCTCAAAGCTGAGTCCGCCCGGACGGATGTTCGAAATGCAGTTGCGCTCCGCATCGGTAGTCTTCCCAGGTACCGGTTTCCACGTCAGGTACACGCCCAAGCTGTCAGGCGAGCTCAACCCCGGCCGTTCCCCAATCAACACCGCTACCATCTCCGAGCCCAGCAAAGACGCAACCTCATCCCCAATCGCCACCCGCCCTTGCTCGACGATCACCACTGGCCCATCGACCGCCACCGTCTTCAACAATGCGACAGCGTGCCGCTGCACCGCCAACGCCGAAAGCCCGTCAGTGATGCAGGCTGTCAGCCTGCGCGGCGGTAGGCAACCGCCGCAAAAACTAATCAGCTTTTCCCTTGACTCTCCGCTCAATACCCGCCCCAAATCCGGCCGTCGTAAATAGACTTCCCTGTCCCTCGCCGCACTAGCGAGCGCAACCACCCCCGCCCCCAGCCCCTCAACCTCCATCATGAGCGCCCTCACATCCAGCCTGGCATGAACCGCATCCCGAGCCTGAGCATGAGCCATCTGGAAATCCAGCATCTCGGCAGTAGGCAAACTGCTGCCCGCGCGCCCCAGGCCCACCCGAGCCGAAGTGAACTCCCGCAGACTCCTCACGCTTCCAGCAACGCCCCCGCCATCTTAGGAACTAAGCTCTCAGCCCGAGCCAACCAAGCCTCAAACTCCGGAGCCGGCCGCAGCCCGAGCAGCTTCCGCACATACAAAGCATCGTGAAACGACGTGCTTTGGTAGTTGAGCATGATGTCGTCCGCCCCCGGCACCCCCATGACATAATTGACGCCTGCCGCCGCCAGCAGCGTCAAAAGAACATCCATATCATCCTGATCCGCCTCGGCATGATTCGTATAGCAGACGTCGCATCCCATCGGAAGTCCCAACAGCTTGCCGCAAAAATGGTCCTCCAGCCCTGCCCGCGTAATCTGCTTCCCGTCGAACAAATACTCCGGCCCGATGAACCCGACCACCGTATTCACCAGCAGCGGCTCAAATCGCCGCGCCACCGCGTAAGCCCGCGCCTCGCAGGTCTGCTGATCGACACCGTGATGTCCATTCGCCGACAAAGCGCTTCCCTGCCCCGTCTCGAAGTACATGACGTTCGAGCCCACCGTGCCCCGCCTCAACTCCAGCGCCTGCTCGCGAGCCTCGCCCAGCATTGCCAGATTCACACCGAATGCCGTATTTGCCGCCTCCGTTCCCGCGATCGACTGAAACACCAGGTCCACCGGAGCGCCGCCCGACATCGCCTCCATTTGTGTAGTCACATGCGCCAGCACACAACTCTGCACCGGAATCTCAAACGATTCCCTCAACCGGTCGAGCATGCGCAGCAGCGTCGTAGTTGTGCCGACGTTATCCGAAACCGGGTTAATTCCGATCACCGCATCCCCGCACTCATACAGGAGGCCATCAATGATACTCGCCGCTATGCCCTTGGGATCGTCGGTGGGATGATTGGGCTGCAGCCGCGTCGAGAAGCGCCCCGCCAGCCCGATCGTATTCCGGAACCGCGTCACCACGCGAATCTTGGCCGCCACGGTCACGAGATCCTGAACCCGCATGATCTTCGAAACCGCCGCCGCCATTTCCGGGGTCAACCCAGCGGCCAGCCGTCCCAGAATATCGCCGGTCGCCTGCTCGCTAAGCAGCCAATCCCGAAACTCGCCGACGGTCAAATGTGACACCGGCTCGAAAGCCGCGGCATCGTGCGAGTCCATGATGAGCCGCGTCACCTCGTCCGACTCATACGGCACCACCGACTCATTCAGGAATGCCCGCAGCGGCACATCGGCAAGCGCCATCTGGGCCGCCGCCCGTTCCTCGCCGCTTCGGGCTGCTACGCCCGCGAGTTCATCTCCCGACCGCGCCGGAGTCGCCTTAGCAAGCAGGTCGCGCAGATCCTCAAACCGGTACACCACGTTTCGCACAGTGTGCGAATACCCGCTCACGCCGGGACCCCCTTTTCCTCACCGCGGTGGGAGAGCGCATACTCTTCCTCCGGCGACAGAACCAGCCGGTGCCGCGCATGGAAGGCAAACCACCCGATCCCACATAGAAACCAAATCGCCGCTCCAACCACTCCCAGGTTGTAATCGCGATTCAAGAACAGCAAAACCAAAGTGACCAACGCGATCATCGCGGCCACGACTGCTCCAAAAATCCCCAGCGGACTGCGGTAAGGCCGCTCAATGTCCGGAAACCGCACACGTAGCAAAACGAACGACGCCATCTGCAGCACATAGGCCATCACGGCGCCGAACACCGCCATGTTCAGTAGCGTTGCTCCGACCGCGCTATTCTGTCCCGCAATCCGGATCGCCAGTGCCGCCGCAAATCCGAGCAGCGATCCCGCAATCAAAGCCCGATGCGGAGTCTTCCGTGCGCCGTTCGTCACCGAGAGCCAGCTCGGAAAATATCCCGCACGAGAAAGCGAATAAATCTGCCGCCCGTAAGCGTAAATAATTGCGTGGAAACTCGCTAGCAGGCCGGTACAGGCAAACAATGCGAGCAGCCGGGTGCGCGTTCCCGCCCCAAAAATCGCCCGAAACCCGAGAAACAGCGGCTCATTCGAAGCTCCAATCGCACGCGCCCCCGGCGCCAGTCCCGAATTCAGCACCACTGTCAAGAACGAGCATGCGATCAAGGTCAGTAGCCCGTATAGAATCCCCTTCGGCATGTCGCGAGTGGGCTCATGCGCCTCCTCCGCCGCCAAAGGCAACTGTTCAATTCCCAGGTAGACCCACAATGCGAACGGAAGCGCCGCCAGCATGCCGTACCAACCCTTCGGCAGCCAGGGACCGTTCTCCAAAGCCCAGTGCCGCAGCTCAAACCGCGGCGCTGCACCCACATAGAACACACCCAGGATGGCCAGCGCGCATAATGTGATCCAGACCGACACCCGAAATGAAAGATGCACGCCGGCGATATTAAACAGCACGAACACGACGTAACAAGCCACCCACCACAGCGGCTCCCATTTTTCGGGAGTGCCGAAGATCGCACCCAGATATCCGCCCACGCCGACCACGATGACCGCCGGAGTCAGAATGTACTCCATATTCTCGGCGAGTCCGGTGATGTACCCGCCCCACGTCCCCATCGAGGTACGCGCGAACGAATAAGCGCCGCCCGCATGCGGCAGCGCCGCCGACATCTCCGCAATGCTGAAGCACAAACCCGCGAACAGCACCGTGATGATGCCGAGCGCGCTCACCAATCCCCCGAACCCGCCCGCCGTTAACCCGAAGTTCCACCCGAAGAAGTCCCCCGAGATGACCGCACCGACGCCGAGAGCCCACAAGTGCAACACGCCCGCATGCCGCCGCAGCCCCCGCTTCTCGAAATACTCGGCCGCCGGTCGCACGTAGGTCATACTTGCTATGCTACGACTCCGAATCCGGCCGCGAAGCATATCGTTACTATGTGAGGCAGATTGTCAATCTGCCCCGGATTGGAAATCCGCCCGCGCTTTTTCCATATCTGATCCGCTGGTCCGCCGTGGCAGTGGCAGAAGTCGAGCAGGCTGAATGCTTGGCTCGCAACCTGTTGATCGATAAAGGTGTCGCAGGCGGTTTCGCATGCGCAATGCCGCTCTCAAAGACGTCTGCCACGGGCTGTTAGTCTAGGGGGGCGTCTGCAGGAGCCGACGTGCCCCCTTCCACTTTGGAACGCAGCGTCAAAAGCTACTGGGAAATTCGCACTTCTAGGCAAGCGCAGAGGTGATTCGGATGGGATGCCGAGTATCTACATTGGCGAGTTTAATGGCTCGGAGCCGCGAATGGTGGTATTCGATGGATCTACACAGTTAAGCGGCTCGGCCTTTTTCAAGCAAGCGTTCTTGCTACTTCACGAACGCGATCCACTCGTCGAATGCCCCCGCTCACCGGTCGCGCCAGAACAACTCCGCGTCCGACCGCCGCACATAATTCGCATCCAGACTCGCAGGGTCGCAGGCCTCGCCCGCCTGCAGTCTCAGCCAGGCAATCTGCCCAACCGCGCCCGCCAGGGACCGCCCCGCTTCGATGATCGCCATTTCCCCGGCGAACGCCCGGAACGGAGCCGCATCTATTGCCACAATCTCAACATCGCCGGCCGGCAGACTCCCCAGCCAATCGCCGAACTTCATCACTACCTCCGGCGACACCACCCGCAACCCGGCATCGTAAACTGCCCCGTAAATCTCCCCGCGCCGCGCGTCTAGAACGCAAGCCCGCAAAGGAGCCGAGCCAAACCACGCCAAAGCCTGCAAGTTGGAAACCCCGGCGACTGGCCGTCCTGTCGCATGCGCCAGTCCCTTTGCCGCGCTCAGCCCAATCCGCACGCCCGTGAACGATCCCGGTCCCGAAGCTGCCGCAAAGCACTCGATGTCATCCGGCCGCAGCCCGTGTCTCTCCAGAATTCGGCCGATGTGCCCGAACAAGATCTGCCCGAACCCCTCCGGCGAGTGCAGCAGAATTTCCTCCACCAGCTCTCCGCTGTCCACCAGAGCGACGCTGCCGAACTCCGCCGTAGTATCGAGCGAGAGGATCACTGGATCAGTTCGAACACCTTGTCTGCGGAATACGCCTTGCCGTTGGCGTTCAATGCGCTAACCCGAATATTCAGCACCGCCGGATACCGGGTCGCAATGGATCTCGGAATCTGAAACGTGCCCGATGGCCCCGTCCCCAGCACGCGAAACCCCTGCCCGTCCGCCGCCACCTCGCCGGTCCAGAGATACATGATTTCCCGCGTAGCGCGCGTCGTCCGCGTCACTTTCACCGAGTACGGCGTAGGAACGCGCAACGAAAGCGGGTCCTTTGAAGGGTCCACAATCTGGTACGGAACCTTCGCCGCGCTGGTCTCGATCTCCTGCACCGGGACCGGCCGCGAGTCAAACTTATACGATCTCAACATCGATTCCTTCCGCCCTTCGCGCGCCACCAGGAGAACCCAAGGATGGGAACTGTCCGGCGTCTGTCCGGTGAAATGCTCGCCGCTGTACTTTTTTTTCTGCGTTATGTACTCGCCCGTTGCCGGGTCGAACCAGAACACGTCGTAACCGTGCTTCTCAACCGAGACCTCCAGCGGAATCGACTTCTCGACATAGTTCACGTACTCGATGCCCTCCAGTGCCACGCACCGCGTATTATCGACGTCAAAATACGGCTCCAGTTCCCAGTGCCGCGTGTCGGACATGAAATCCCACCAGTGTTTCGGGATATTCCCGAAATCGCCCTCTATCACCGGATACTGCCCGTTCATCGTTGTGCTCCATAGATGCTGCGCTGTCGTGACCCCGACAAACGGCACCGTATAAAGCTGATGCTCCACCGATCCCAACTGATCGTCGGTCGAGTTCGTAATCACAAAAGTCATCCAGCCGTCGGGAAGAAGCGGCGACGAGGTCACTTTCGAGTTCGAGGAGCGCGGATGGTCATAGGGATCCATCTTCTTGAGGTCCAGCCCCACCTCCTTCATCAACGCCCGCCCGTCCGCGGCATCCTCCCACCGCATCACGCCCTGCCACGTAATGTTGAACGGCGCGTACCGCGCCACCAGGTATTGCACCAGGCGCTCGCGGGACTGCCAGTCCGGTGCGAGAGCCCTTAGATAATCGGGGTCGGAACCGAGCACCAGGTCAATCGTCAGGCCCTTCTTCTGTAATGGCAGAATGCGGCGGTCCAGCTCGTCGAAAAACTGCACGTTCGGCTTCCCACCTGCCCACACCCGCGCCCGGTCAGCCGGCCCGCCGAGAATCGAAACCCGTACATGATTAAATTTCTCGGCATCCGCAGCCGCAATCACGCGCTCCACTTCCTGCGCATCATTAAATGCCAGCCGGTCCGCGATCATCCCCATCCAGAGATGCGGTTTCTTGTTATCGGTCCACCAATGGTGCACGTTCGCCGGATGCACGTACCCGGGCGACTCCGACTCCGTCGCGTTAAACGTGCCCTGCTGTCCATCCAGCGTTTTCACATTGCTCGTGAAACGATACGTCCACTGGCCGGCTTCCGTCGGAGTAAATCGGATTACCACCTTGTGCGCGCCATCCCAGTAAGCCGGCACCAGGAACGTCTGAAAATGAGGCGACCGTATTTCGGCGTGAAACTCGACGTCCCTGTAGGGATCAGGATGGGCCTGTGCCTCGGTCCCGAATAACTCATAAGCAAACTCGCACGGCGAGTACGCCGCGACGTTCTCACATGTGTTCTGGCAATAAACAGGGAGCAGGAAAAGGAGCGCAAAACCCCCGCGCACGATCATCATTCCCAGAGTACGACAAGCGTCGGCTTGTAACCTAAACTAGTTATCGAAACCATGCCCGAACCTCGCAAGCTTCGTGTCGGAGTGCTGATGGGAGGAGCGTCCGCGGAGCGCGAAATCTCCCTGGCCTCCGGAAAAAACATCGCCGACCACCTGCCGCGCGACCGCTACGAAGTGGTGATGCTCGATACACTCGCGCTGATGACTCACAACCCGAACGTCCCCGCTGAGCTCCTTGCTCCCGAGCGAGCCCGCCTCCTCCCGGCGACGGTGAGAGAAGGAATCGAACAGACCTCCCGCGAGTTGTTGCCTGCAACGGCAATCGTCCAGCCCGAGAGCAAGATCGACGTCGCTTTTCTGGCGCTGCACGGCCGCTTTGGAGAAGATGGAACACTGCAAGGCCTCCTGGAACTCATCGGAATTCCCTTCGTCGGCTCGGGCACGCTCGCCTCTGCCCTGGCCATGGACAAGGTTATGGCAAAGAAGATCTTTCGCGCCGAGGGACTCCCGACGCCGAAATCCTGCGTCGTCGAGAAACACTCCTTCTCGGAAGCCGACCTCCAGCGCCTCGAATCGATGCTTCCCGCCGTCATCAAACCCGTCCGTCAAGGCTCCAGCATCGGAATCTCGCTTGTCGACGAGGCCGCAGCGCTGCACGCGGCCATCCTCGAAGCATTCCGTTTCGATGGCCGCCTCCTGGTCGAGGAGCGAATCGTCGGGCGCGAATTCACAGCCGGAGTGATCGGAAATCGTGACCTCACCGCGCTTCCGGTAGTCGAAATCATCCCCAAACGCGATTTCTTCGACTACAAGGCGAAATACGACGCCGCATGCTCCGACGAGATTTGTCCCGCGGATATTCCGGCCGAGCTCGCCGCGGAGGCGCAATCGCTGGCCCTTCGCGCGCATCGGGCCCTCGACTGCCGCGGGCTCTCGAGGACCGACCTCATTCTGGGCCCTGAAGGCTTCACCATCCTCGAAGTGAACACCCTTCCGGGCCTGACGGAAAACAGTCTCATCCCCAAAGCCGCTAAAGCCGCCGGCATTTCATTCCCCGAACTCCTCCACCACCTGATCCAGCTCGCCCTCGAACGCGAGTGAATCCAAAATCCCGAGTTGCCCCGTACCCTGTAACAGGAGAATTCCGATGCTCAAATTACTTTGCGGCGCCGCCGCAGCTTTAACCCTGATCGCCTCCGCCGGCGCACAAACCAAAATCAGCGGAGCCATAACTTGCGGCAAACCAGATATTAACCACGCTGTGCCGGTAGGCGACAGCAAGACACACGTGATCCTGCTCCAGCAAACGAAGTGCACCTGGAGCAAGCCAATCGAGATGGAGGGACTCCAAACCAAAGATGACCTCGGCACCGGCACCGCCGACGTGCACGGAACCACTTCGCAGGATCGCGGCTACGATGTGACCACCATGTCTAACGGAGACAAGGTTTACGTCCGCAGCCAGGGAACCAGCAAGCTGAAAGGCGAAATGCTCGACTCCGGCGAAGGCAAGTGGTCCTTCAGCGGAGGCACCGGCAAGTTTAAAAGCCTGACCGGAGGGGGAACTTTCAAGCTGACCGGGAATGCCGACGGCTCCGTGACGGTCAATATCGAGGGCCAGTACACGATGAAGTAATTTCCCCCTTCCACGAGATCATCTACTGGAGTACACTAATGGCATGCCCAAACGCGGGACGCCTCCACTGCAAGGCGAAGTCCTCCAGGGAACACTGGATCTACTGATATTACGGACGCTGGTGACGGGACCGGCGCATGGCCACACGATCGCCTACGCCATTGAACGCCGATCGGAAGATGTTCTGCAGGTACAGCACGGGTCCCTCTTTCCCGCCTTGCACCGTCTCGAAGATCGCGGCTGGATCGCGTCCTTTTGGGGGACCTCGGAAAACAACCGCAAAGCCCGCTACTACCGTCTGACGCCGGCGGGCAAGAAACAACTCCACGAGCAAACCGGCCGGTGGGACCAACTGGTACAGGCCATCGGCCGCGTTCTCCGCCCAGCCGAGGATTGAGACATGGGCTGGAGCCGCTACTTCCACCGCAAGCGTTGGGATGAAGAGCGCGCCCGCGAACTGGAAGCATATCTCAACGCCGAAACTCTCGAAAACATTGCCCGTGGCCTGTCGCCCGGCGAGGCCCGCCATGCAGCCCGCCGCAAACTCGGCGATCCAATACTGATCCGCGAGGAGATCTACCGCATGAATACCCTCAGCATGCTTGACGCCGTTATACAAGACCTCCGCCATGGCATCCGCCTCCTGCGGCTGAATCCTGGCTTCACGATCGTGGCGATCCTCTCGCTGACCCTTGGCATCGGCGCAAACACGGCGATCTTCCAACTCCTCGACGCCGTCCGTTTGCGAACACTGCCGGTCCGCAAGCCAAACGAACTGGCTCGGATCCGGATCGCCAATCAGAATGATACGCCGGGAATTTCCACAGGCCCTCAGACTGACAGCACGTATCCGCTTTGGGAGCAAATTCGCGAACACCAGCAGGCCTTCTCGGGCCTCTTCGCCTTTGGCAGTGACGGATCCAATCTCACCACGGGAGGCCAGGTGCGCTCCGCCGACATGCTTTGGGTGAGCGGTGATTTTTTCAACGTGCTGGGAGTGGTTCCCGCTCTCGGAACATTTTTCGCTGCCACCGACGACAAGCCGGGCTGCGGGGCCCCAGGCGTGGTCTTGAGCTACGCTTTCTGGCAGCGTGAATATGGAGGCGACCCCGCCGCAATCGGAAAAACGATCACCCTCGATTCCCATCCGTTTCCTGTCCTCGGCGTCTCCAGCCCCTGGTTTACGGGCCTGCAGGTGGGTCATGGCTTCGATGTGGCGGTCCCGCTCTGCTCCGCCGCGATCCTGCGCCCCGAGCGTCTCCCGCGGAGTGACTATTGGTGGCTCGACATCATGGGCCGCCGCAAACCGGACTGGTCGGTCGAGCGGGCCTCGGCGCACCTTGCCGCGATTTCCCCCGCGATCTTCGAGGCCACACAACCCACCGGGTATTCCCATGACGCGCGCAAGTACCTTGCCAACAAGCTACAGGCCGTAGCCGCCGATACCGGGGTCTCGCCGCTTCGCGAACGATTCAGCGACTCGCTTTTGCTTCTCCTGGCAACCGCCGGCCTGGTGCTTTTGGTGGCATGCGCCAATCTCGCCAACCTGATGCTGGCCCGCGCAACCGCCCGCGAACGCGAACTCGCCATCCGCCTCGCCATCGGGGCATCGCGCAATCGCCTCTTTCGCCAAATGCTCTCGGAGAGCCTGCTCCTCGCCGCGTCCGGTGCGATCTTCGGCATTCTGCTCGCTCGGGCGCTCAGCAGTTTCCTGGTTTCCTTCTTGAGCGGAGACGGCGGCCGCATGCTCATCGACTTGACGCTCGACTGGCGAGTGACCGGATTCACCGCGGCATTGGCGATCCTGACTTGTGCCCTTTTCGGCCTGACGCCGGCACTCCGCGCCACCCGGACCGAACCCGTCAGCGCCATGAGAGCCGGCGGGCGCGGCCTCACCATGAGCCGCGACCGCTTCGGATTTCGTCGCGTCCTTGTCATCTCGCAAATTGCGGTTTCCCTGGCGCTCCTCGTCGGCGGGCTCCTCTTCTCGCGCAGTCTTCGGAATCTGCTGAACGTGGACACCGGCTTTCGCCCGCAGAACGTTTTGATCGCCAACGTGAACTGGGCGGCCCTCCACATCACAGACCACGACCTGCTCGACCGGCTGCGAGCGGTCCAGGGCGTGGACGCGGCATCGAGCGCGACGATTGTTCCCCTGAATGGATCTTCCTGGACCATGGGGGTTCGTTTTGATAACGGAGGGCACGGCCCCTCGAAGTTCAGTTGGATCAGCCCCGCCTACTTTAAAACACTCGGCACACCGCTGATGGAAGGCCGCGATTTTGACGATCGCGACACCGCCACTTCACAGAAGGTCGCTATCGTCAACCAGGACTTTGCGCGCCGTTACCTGGGTACCGCTGATCCCATCGGAAAAACCTTTCGCACCGAGATGGAACCCGGCTATCCGGAAACGCTCTACACGGTTGTCGGGTTGGTCAGGAACACTCACTACGGGAGTTTGTGGGAGAAGCAGTTGCCCATTTGCTTTGCCGTCGATACGCAGTATCCGAAAGCGGGGACCTCCCACGCGAACATTCTCATCCATACCAGCGCTCCGGTTCCCGATGCCCTGTCGCAGGTTAAACAGGCGATATCGGATCTCAATCCCGCCATCACTTTCGACCTGTATCCGATGGAACCGCAAATCGAAGCCAGTCTCATCGGCGAGCGTCTGATGGCGGCGCTCTCCGCGTTTTTCGGCGGACTCGCGTTCCTGCTGGCCACGGTCGGCTTGTACGGCGTGATCTCCTACATGGTGGCGCAGCGCCGCAACGAGATTGGAATCCGCATGGCGCTGGGCGCCGATCGCCTCGGCGTGGTCGCCATGATTCTCCGTGAAGCAGGCGGCCTTCTGCTGGCCGGGGTTCCCATCGGCATCATTGTCGCGCTCATGGCGGGACGCGCCGCCCGGTCCATGCTCTTCGGCTTGCAACCGAACGACCCGCTGACGATTGCGACGGCGGTGGTGGCCCTTGGAGTAGTGGCAATTTCCGCCAGCTACATCCCCGCGCGACGAGCCGCACGGCTCGATCCGATGGCTGCCTTGCGAGAGGAGTAAACATGTCCTGGATGCGATTCTTCCGCCGGCGGCGCTGGGATGAAGAGCGCGCCCGCGAACTCGAGGCCTACCTCGAGAGCGAAACCGATGAAAACATCGCCCACGGCGAATCGCCCGACGAGGCCCGCCACGCCGCGCGACGCAAATTGGGAAACCCTACGCTGATCCGGGAGGAGATTTACCACATGAACACCCTCGGCTTCGTTGAAAGCACCTGGCAGGATCTGCGTCACAGTCTCCGTCTGCTGCGCCTGGCCCCCTCCTTCACGACGGTGGCGATTCTTTCCCTCGCCCTGGGAATCGGAGCGAACACAGCGATTTTCCAACTTCTGGATGCCGTCCGCCTGCGCGCCTTGCCGGTCAAAGATCCGCAACAGATCGCCGAAATCAATTTCGACCACCGCGGCTTCTACGCTGGATCGAGCCGCGCCTTTTACCCCAGCCTCACCAATCCTCTCTGGGAACAGATCCGCGACCGGCAGCAGGGGTTTTCCGGCGTCACTGCATTCGGCGCCGAGCGGTTCAACATGGCTCGCGGAGGAGAGGCGCGCTACGCCCAAGGTCTCTTCGTAAGCGGCGAATTCTTCAAGGTTTTGGGCGTTCCACCGATCCTGGGCCGCGTCTTCACGCATGACGATGACCGCCGCGGATGCAGTTCCCCCGGCGCGGTCATCAGCTACGGATTCTGGCAACGGGAATTCGGAGGCGCCCCCGGCGTCGTGGGTAGGAACATCACGCTGGAAAGCCATCCTTTCACGATTGTCGGCGTCACTCCGGCAAGTTTCTATGGTGTCGAGATGGGCCGCACGTTTGACGTCGCGGTTCCGCTTTGCGCCGAACCCATCACCGAAGGGGAATCGTCACTTTACAGCGATCGCGCCGGCTGGTGGTTGGCCGCAATTGGCCGGCTGAAACCCGGCTGGAGCCTGGCGCAAGCCACGAGCCAACTGCATGCCATTTCGAAAGCCGCATTCGCGGCGACGCTGCCGGAATGGTATGGGGCCGGAAACGCACGGCAGTACACGGAGGGATTTCTGCTGCGAGCCGTGCCCGCCAGCGCTGGCATATCCAAATTGCGCGAACAATACGAATACCCACTCTCGCTACTTCTGGGGATCGCGGGTTTCGTGCTCCTCATTGCTTGCGCGAACCTCGCCAATCTTTTGCTCGCACGCACCAGCGCGCGGGAACGCGAAATCGCGGTGCGCCTTGCCTTAGGGGCTTCCCGCACACGCCTGGTCCGGCAGTTGCTCACGGAGTCGATCCTGCTCGCCGCGGGTGGAGGGCTCGCCGGAATCCTGCTGGCAAGAAATCTAAGCTCGTTCCTGGTCTCGTTCCTCAGCACGCAGGACAATCCCCTGTTTGTCGACTTACGCCCCGATTGGCGAGTGCTCGCGTTCACGACCGCGCTGGCAGCCCTCACATGTGTACTTTTCGGCGTCGCGCCCGCGTTGCGCGCTACCCGTGCCGAACCCAACAGCGCCATGCGCGCCGGCGGACGCGGCCTCACCGCCGGACGTGAACGCTTCGGACTGCGGCGCATGCTGGTTGTCTCTCAAGTAGCTTTGTCCCTGGTGCTGTTGGTAGGGGCGCTGCTGTTCGTCCGCAGCCTCCGTAACCTGACCACCCTCGACGCGGGGTTTCGCCAGAGCGGCATTCTGATCGCCGCGGTGGATTTCAGCTCGCTCGGGCTGCCTCAGGAGCGCCGACAGGCGCTGAAGCACGAGTTGGTGCAGCACGTCGCTGCCGTGCCGGGCGTCGATTCGGTCGCCGAGACCATTCCGTTGCAATGGGGCGATGGCGATAACACCGGGGTGCTCGCCGCTAGCGCCGATCATCATTCCCTGGGAGAAACTAACCTCAACTCGGTCAGCACCGGATACTTCAAGACTCTCGGGATCGCACTCGTCGCGGGCCGCGACTTCGATTCGCGCGATACCTTAAAGGCCCCCAAAGTTGCAGTGGTAAACGAGGAGTTCAGGCGCAAGTTTATCGAAGCCGCGAATCCGCTTGGGCAGAGAGTCCGTATACCCGCGCTGCCGCCTCACGAAGACCACGTTTATACCGTCGTCGGAGTGGTGAGGAATGCGAAGTACCAGGAGCTTCGCGAAGAGTTCCAGCCGATTCTGTACTTTGCCGAATCGCAGGATGAGCATCCCGCGCCCGCGGCCCACATCCTGATCCACTCTCAAACGTCGCTGACAGCGCTCACCACGGGTATCAAAGCGGCGATCGGCCAAGTCAACCCTGAAATTGGAATAGAATTTCACGTCTTCCAGACCCAACTCCGCAATTCGATTCTGCGCGACCGGTTGATGGCCACGCTCTCGGGATTCTTCGGTTTTCTCGCGGTGGTGCTGGCGACGGTCGGCCTCTATGGCGTCATCTCCTACATGGTGGCTCGCCGCCGCAACGAGATCGGGATTCGCATGGCTCTGGGGGCCGATTCGCGCGAGGTAGTCCGGATGATTCTCAGGGAAGCCGGATGGCTGCTTTTGATCGGCTTGAGTATCGGAGTGTTGCTCTCGCTTGCCATCGCCCGAACGGCCGCTTCATTCCTGTTCGGTCTGCAACCCCACGACCCGTCCACGATCACCCTGGCCATCGCGTTATTGGGGGCGGTCGCGATTGCGGCGAGTTGCCTGCCCGCCCGGCGCGCCGCGCGCCTCGATCCGCTCGTGGCGTTGCGAGAAGAGTAGAACGCCATGGGATTCACCCGTTTCTTCCGACGCCGTCACTGGGACGCCGAGCGGACTCGCGAAATCGAGACCTACATCGAAAATGAAACCGCGGACAATATCGCCCGCGGCATGGCGCCTGAAGAGGCTCGCCACGCGGCATACCGGAAATTCGGCAATCCCACTTTCATTCGCGAGGAGATCTACAGCATGAACAGCATCGGCCTGTTGGAATCGATTTGGCAAGACTTGCGCCACGCGGCGCGGCTCCTGCGCCTGAATCCCGCGTTCGCGCTCGTGGCCATCCTCTCGCTCGGGCTTGGCATTGGAGCCAACACTGCCATCTTCCAGCTTCTCGACGCGGTACGCATGCGAACTCTCCCCGTCAGGAATCCCCAGAATCTCGCCCGCGTCCTGATCGTCAAGAGGACCAACTACTCCGGGTGGTTCGCGGGACGCTACGGCAATATGACGTACCCGCTTTGGGAGCAGATTCGCGAGCATCAGCAGGCGTTTTCCGGGGTGTTCGCCTGGGGCACCGCAGCCTTCAACCTGTCGCCGAGCGGCGAGCGGCGCATGAATAACAACGGACTCTGGGTTAGCGGCGAATTTTTCCCGGAACTCGGTGTTCAGCCCCTGTTGGGCCGGCTTCTCACCCCGGAAGACGACCGTCCGGCGTGCGCGTCGCCGGGCGTCGTGATCAGCTCTGCCTTCTGGAAGCGCGAATTCGTCGGAGCTCCGTCCGCGGTTGGCTCCAAGCTTATCCTCAACGGACGTCCAATGGAAGTTCTGGGCGTTACTCCACCCGAGTTTTATGGGCCGGAAGTGGGACGTTCTTACGACATCGCGGTGCCGTTTTGCGCGGAGACAGCCCTCGAAGGCGAATCCGGCAGGTTACAACGGCGGGATGCCTGGTGGCTCGTGGTGATGGGCAGGCTGAAACCGAGATGGTCGCTGGAGCAGGCTTCCTCCCAACTGTCTTCCATCTCGCCCGGCATTTTCCAAGCCACGTTGCCGGACAGTTTCAACCCCGTAGAAGCGAAACAGTACTTGGCATACAAGCTGTTTGCCTACCCCGCCGAATCGGGCGTCACGCAGCTCGACTCCCGACCGTTGTGGCTGCTGCTTGCGATCTCAGGTCTGGTCCTGCTGATCGCCTGCGTCAATCTCGCGAACTTGATGCTGGCTCGATCCAGCGTGCGCGCGCGGGAATTTGCGGTACGTCTGGCGATCGGCGCATCGCGAGGCCGGCTCATTCGCCAACTGCTCTCGGAAAGCCTGCTGTTAGCCATGCTGGGCGCCAGCCTTGCCGTTGTGCTAACCCGCTCTCTCGGCGAATTTCTGATCTCGATTATGGATGCCTCGGTCTATCTCGACCTGGCGCCCGATTGGCGTGTATTCGCATTTACCGCCGGGGTCGCCGGGTTGACATGCCTTCTCTTCGGACTGACTCCGGCGCTGCACGCCACCCGAACGGATCCCCACAACACAATGAAGACGGGCGGCCGCGGGCTGACCGCCGCGCGTGAACGCTTCAGCGTCCGCCGAATGCTCGTGGTATCTCAAGTAGCCCTGGCCATGGTGCTGCTGGTCGGCGCCATTCTCTTTTCGGCGACCTTTCACAACATGTTGACGATGGACGCCGGTTTCCGGCAGGACGGCATCCTGGACCTGGCCGTGAGCTATGGAAAGCTGAACCTGTCCCCGGAGCAACGCCCCGTTTTCCGCGCTGAGCTGCTTCGCCGCATTCGTAATCTGCCGCAAGTGGAATCCGCGGCCACCGCCCGCATCGTCCCCGCAATGGAAGCCAACTGGGATGACAAGGTTTATGTTGGCGCGGCGCAGCAGGGCGAATCGAAGATCAACCGCGTCAGTTCCGGCTACTTCCAGGCGCTCGAAACCCCGTTGCTTTCGGGCCGCGATTTCAACGACTACGACACACCGTCCTCGCCCCCCGTTGCGATCGTGAACGAGAAGTTCGCCCGCCAGATTCTGGGCACAACGAACCCACTGGGCCGCACTTTCCATTTCGAAGGCGATGCCGGCGAGAAGCAGCCTGTTTACCAGGTTGTGGGGCTCGCCAGAGACTCCAAGTTCGACGATCTGCGAGACGACGTCAAGCCCATCGCTTTTATCGCAGAGTCGCAAAACGCGCAGCCGGAAGCTGCCGTCACGATCCTGATCCACTCCACGGCGCCGCTGGCCGATCTCACCGGCGTTTTGAAGCGCACCCTCACTGAATTCAGTCCCCAGCTCAGCTTCCGGTTCGCAGTATTCCGGACGGAAGTCCGCGGCTTTTTCGTTCGCGAACGATTGATGGCATCGCTATCAAGTTTCTTCGGGGTTCTTGCGGTGATCCTGGCGATCATCGGACTTTACGGCGTCGTATCCTACATGGTCACTCGACGGACCAACGAGATCGGGATCCGCGTCGCGCTGGGAGCAAGCCGCACTTCGGTAGTGGGGCTCGTTCTGCGAGAGGCCGCGATTTTGGTGACCGCCGGCCTGACGGCGGGCACGCTTCTCTCGCTGGCGCTCGCGCAAACGGCGGCGTCGCTGTTATATGGTCTGCAGCCCCGAGATCCTGCGGTTATCCTGCTCGCGATCACGATACTGGCGACAGTGGCCATCGCCGCGAGCTATCTACCGGCCCACCGTGCCGCGAGCCTCGATCCCGTGGCCGCCTTGCGAGAGGAATGAGCATGTCGTGGACTCGCTTTCTACGCCGCCGCCGCTGGGACGCGGAACGCGCTCGCGAACTTGACGCCTACCTCGAACAGGAAATGGCTGAGAACATCGCGAAAGGCCAACTTCCGGCTGAGGCCCGGGCTGCGGCGCGCCGCAAGCTGGGCAACCCTACGCTGGTCCGCGAGGAGATCTATCGTATGAACACCATCGGCTTTCTGGAAACGCTGGCGCAGCACCTCCGCTACGCAGTTCGCCAACTCCGTAAGAGTCCCGGGTTCACTGCCGCCGCGATCTTATCATTGGCGCTGGGAATCGGCGCGAACACCGCGATCTTCACATTGTTCGACCAGGTCCTGCTGCGGCTGCTACCGGTTCGCAGTCCCGAACAACTCGTCTCGCTAAAGATCAATCCGGAATACGCGGTGAACATCGGAAGCGACTCGGTGTCGTACCCGATCTATAAACAGATTCGTGACAATAACCGCGTGTTCGCCGGAGTTCTGGGGCGCTACCGCCTCGATCTCGCCATCAACTATCGGGGGTTAACCGAGCGGGCCGACGGCGAGCTCGTCTCGGGAAATTACTTCGACGTACTCGGGGTTCAGCCCGCTGTCGGCCGGCTGTTTTCGAACGATGACGATGTTAAGGATGGTGCTCATCCACTCGCGGTCCTAAGCTACGCTTACTGGGCCGACCGGTTTCACTCCGACCCGTCGATCCTCGGCCAGGCCATCACCGTGAATGGCGTTCCGCTCACCATCGTCGGAGTCACACAACGAGGTTTTGACGGCATTGAACTCGGTCAATCGCCGAAGATTCGAATACCGCTGACGATGAAGAGCCGCATGACGCGGGGCTACTTCTCGGAATTCTTCAACCTGACGCAGCAGCAGGCGTATTGGGTAATTGTTTACGCCCGGCTGAAACCCGGCATCACGCCGGAGCAGGCGCGCGCGTCGCTCGAACCCCTGTTTCACTCCCTGATGCTGGAGCAGATACAGGCCGGTGGACCGAAGGACCTGCTGCGTTCCGCGCTTGTCCTCGAGAAGGCCGCAAAAGGCCGCTCGTACCTTCGCCAAAGCTACGACACACCCTTGCGAGTGCTCATGGGCATCGTCGGACTGGTGCTGCTCATTGCGTGCGCCAACGTGGCCAATCTGCTGATCGCCCGCAGCGTCGCCAAGCACCGGGAACTCGCTGTTCGACTGGCGCTCGGCGCCGGGTACGCACAAATCGTGGGACAAGCGCTCGTCGAAAGCCTGCTCCTTTCCCTAATGGGCGGCGGTCTGGGGCTTCTTCTGGCGATCTGGACCGACCGGCTCCTCATCAGTTTCATTCCCGGAGGTTCGAGCGGCGATCTCACCATCAACCTCGCCACCACGCCCGACCTGCGCATCCTGGCATTTACATTCGCGGTCTGCGTTACCACCGGATTCCTGTTCGGACTTGCTCCCGTCGTCCAAGGAAGGCGCGTCGAAGTCGTGACTGCACTCAAGGAACACGCAAGAGGCTTTGCCGGGGGGCTCGGCGGACGCGTTCGCCAGACCCTGGTCGTAGCGCAGGTGTTCCTGTCCCTGGTGCTCCTGATGGGCGCTGTTTTGTTCCTTCGTTCCCTTCAAAACCTTCGGACGGCCGATCCGGGCCTGAAAACCAAAAACCTCATTACTTTCGAGGTCAACCCGAGCCTCACCGGTTATGGTTCGGCCCGGTCGAGGCAGTACTACCGCGAGATCCTGCCGCGTATGCGTGCTCTGCCCGGCGTCGAAAAAGCCGCGGCGGGAGTCATTCGGGTTCTCGACAACGACTGGTGGGCGAGCTACGTGAAGGTGGAAGGGTTCGAGCCGTCCGCGACCGACAACATGTTTCCCAACTTCAACCTGGTTTCGCCTGCATACTTCGCGACGCTGGATACGCCACTGCTGGCCGGACGCGAGTTCACGTCGCAGGACCAGAACCTGAAACACCGGGTCGCCATCGTGAACCAGGCGTTTGCGCGCTGGTGCTGCGGCGGAAAGAACCCGGTGGGACGCCACATGGCGATGCCCGACGGCAGCCACGTTAAAGTCGTCACGACGTTTGACATCGAAATCGTCGGCTGGGCGCGGGACACCAAGTATCAGAACATCCGTGAAGAGATCCGGCCCCAGGCGTTTCTCGATCAGGACCAGAATCCCGATGTACAAACGTTCAACATCTACGTGCGAACGGCGCTCGACCCCCAGGTAATGTACGCCGAAATCCGCCGAGCCGCTCACGATCTTGATCCCAACGTGCCCGTCGCCGGTTTGCGCACCATGGAACGGCAGGTCGACCTCATCCTCGCCACCGAACGGATGGTTGCGCTGCTCGCGGCGGCTTTCGGCTTCCTGGCCACGGTGCTGGCGGCAGTCGGACTGTACGGACTGATGGCGTTCAATGTCGCGAGCCGGACGCGCGAAATCGGGGTCCGGATGGCGCTGGGCGCGCGGAGCGACAACATTGCACGAATGGTGCTGCGCGAAGTGGCGGTGTTGCTGGGGACTGGCATTGTCCTCGCGGTACCGTGCGCCATAGCACTGGGCTACGCGGTCCGCTCGCAGCTTTACGGCATCTCGTCGACGGATCCGGCCAGCGTCGCTACGGCTACGCTGGCGCTGACGCTGGTCGCTCTTGCCGCGAGCTATCTTCCAGCGCGGAGGGCGGCGCGGCTGGATCCAATGATCGCGCTCCGCGAAGAATAATCGCTTCGGCTTCGGCCATCATTTCGGCAACGATGTGGCCGGCGGGCTTGATCTCATGCACCAAACCGGCGCTTTCCCCCGCGGCCAGGCACATTTCGTCGAAATCGCCGATCGTTTCGGGTGTCGGTAAGATCGACGAGAACTTTGGCATCCGGTATTCCAGCGGCCCCAGCATCGTCGTGCCAATGAACTCGGGAGGATCGGGGGGTGGAGGCGTTTTCGTGTCGCGGCCTTCCCAATCCGCGACCACCCGATTGCGAACCACCCGCATGCGACCGTCCGGCCATTCCGGTCCAAAGATGCATGTGCATGCGATGTCGCCTTCGCCGGCCTCGATGACGCGGCGCTTGTACTCCGCATGAGCGTGCGCCTCGACACTGGCCACCAGGCGTGTTCCGACCCAGACTCCTTCGGCGCCCAGGACCAGTGCCGCGGCTACGCCGCGCCCGTCGGCAATGCCGCCTGCGGCGATCACGGGGACCGGGAGGGCGTCGCAGATTGCGGGCAGAAGGGTGAATAGCGCGGCGCTGCCTTGATTGTGTCCGCCGGCCTCGCTGCCCTGTGCGATGATCGCATCGATGCCCAGGTCTACGGCTTGGCGGGCGCGCTCGACGGAGCCTGCCTGCAACCATACCTTCGTTCCTGCATCGTGAAGACGATTGACCCACTCCTGGGACGGCAGATTCCAGAAGAATACGACCACCGGAACTCGCTCGTCGATGCAGACGTCGACGTGTTTGTCGGTGGTCAGCGGGCCCGCCGGCGTAGTCTCGATGATGAAGTCGACCCCGAAGGGGGCGATCGTCATCTGGCGCGTCGCGCGGATCGCTTCACGCAGAAGCACAGGTGGCGCACCGCCTAGCGCGAGCATACCGAGTCCGCCGGCATTCGAGACTGCGGCGGCCAACGGAGGTTGGGCGAGAAACGCCATGCCGGCTGAGACGAAGGGAACTTGCAGGCCATACTGCGAGGTCAAGCGAGTGCGAATCATAGGACGATCTTAGTGGATGCAGCGAATCGAACGGGGTTCGGCCCTTTGTGATGCAGGATGGCATCCTGCCGCCGGTTGGCAACCGGCGAAAATCCACCTCCAGCAGGCTATGGAAGGGGCCTTGGGACCTCTCCGGGAACGCGCAGGCGAAACCGACTGCGCCACCTTTGTCGTCATTCACTTTCGTCGAGCACGGCCGGAGATGGCAGGTTGGCAACCTGCACTACGAAGGGCGGATTACCGTCTCGAGGTTTCGATGTTCGGCAGAAATGCAGTCAGGAGACCGATGGCGGGGAGGAAGGCGCAGATCTGGTAGACGAATGTAATGCTGGTCCAATCCGCTAGTTTCCCGAATAGCGCGGCGCCCAGGCCCGCCATTCCAAACGCGAGCCCGAAGAAGAGCCCCGAGATCATTCCCACTTTGCCGGGCACCAGTTCCTGGGCGTAAACCAGGATGGCCGAGAACGCCGACGCGAGAACCACTCCGATGATCGCGCTCAGGATACAGGTCCAGAAAAGGTTGGCGTGCGGGAGCATCAGCGTGAAAGGCAGCACACCCAGGATCGAGCACCAGATGACCCATTTGCGGCCGATGCGGTCGCCGACGGGTCCGCCGATGATGGTTCCAGCGGCGACGGCTCCCAGAAAGACGAACAGGTAAAGCTGGGCGCTCTTCACGGGCAGGTGGAACTTGGCCATCAGATAGAACGTGTAGTAGCTGACCAGGCTCGCCATGTAGAAATATTTCGAAAAGATCAGGGCGATCAGAACGGCGATGGAGAAGCCGATTTTTCTGCGCGAGAGAGCAGGCTTGACGTGCACGTCTTTCACAGGCGCGTGCTTTCCAGCGGTCCGGTTAGCTTTATACCAACGGCCAACATGCGTCAGGACAACGATCGCGAGCAGCACAACGATGGAGAACCAGGCGATGCTGTGCTGGCCTCGTGGAACGACGATGAAGGCCGCCAGCAGGGGGCCCATCGCGCTTCCCGCGTTGCCGCCAACCTGAAATACGGATTGCGCCAGGCCGTGTTGGCCGCCCGAGACCATCCGAGCGACGCGTGACGATTCGGGATGGAAGACGGCCGAACCCAGGCCCACGAGCATCGCCGCGACGATCAGCAGCGAGAAGGTCGGCGCCATTGAGAACAGCAGAAGTCCAACAAGTGTGAATCCCATGCCGGCCGGCAGCGAGTACGGCTTGGGGTGGCGGTCGGTGTAGAGTCCGATGACCGGCTGCAGCAGCGATGCCGTGATCTGATACGTGAGCGTGATCAAACCGACCTGGGCGAAACTCAGACGAAAGGATGCCTTCAGCAGAGGGTAGACCGCCGGCAGCAGCGACTGAACGAGATCGTTCAAGAGATGGCAGAAGCTGATGGCTGCCAGGATTCGATAAACCAGGCCTTCTGATTTGGCCTTGGTGGCTACTAAAGTTGCGGCTCCCACTTTTTTCAGTTTAGCGGGTGAAATGCCGCCGATTGACAGGCGGCAGCAGGCTGGCAGCCGGCACTACTTGGGGTGCAACAACAATCTTTGGACGCGCCAGTTGAGCAACTCGGCCACCCAGATCTCATTTTCCGATGGGCAGGCGAGTTCGTGGATCCAGCCGAACTGCTTCGGCTGGCGGCCGGAGCTGCCGAGCACTCCCAGGACTTTGCCGTCGAGACTCAGCTTGTAGACGCGGCCGGGATAGGCATCAGAGCTGTAGAGATACTGCGTCGGACCGGGCGTAATGCAGATGGCCCAGGGTGAGCCGTTTTGCGCGGCGGCCCCTTGCGGGCTGGGCGGATTGCCGAACCATGGATGCACGACGGGCGGCAGCGGCACGTCGATTTTGATCTCACGCTCGAAGGTTCCGTCGGGATCGAAGACCTGGATTCTGCGGTTACCGCGGTCGGCGACGTAAATGTTTCCCTTCGCGTCGGCGGCGATGCTGTGCGGGGTGTTGAACTCGCCGGGCTTGTTGCCGCGGTCGCCCCACTGCTTCACCCAGTCGCCGTTTTTGTCGTACTTGGCGACACGTGAATTGATGTAGCCATCGCTGATGAAGATGTCGCCCTCGGGGTCCCATGTGACGTCCGTCGGCTGGCGGAACTGGCCGTCAATCGCGGGGCGCGGCGGGTTGACGCGCGTCCAGGGGGCAGCTTCGTCGGAGGCTTCTTTCTTGCGGCCGAAGACCATCGTCACGCGACCTTCAGGGTTGAAGCGGATGATCATGTCCGAGCCTTTGTCGATGGCCCAGATGTTGTCGTATTTGTCGGTGCGGACGGCGTGCGCGTAGGACCAGGCGTAGAGATTCTTGCCGACCTCGCGGAGGAAGCGGCCGTCAGGGCCGAATTCCAGAAGTTGTGCGGCGGTGGCGCCGTAGGCCGGGCCGGTGGAATTGCCGCGCGAGAAGACGAAGACGTGTTTCTTGGAGTTGACCGCGATGCCGGAGACTTCACCGAAGTAGAGGTCGGGCGGCAGCTTCAGGGGGTTGGGGACGGAGTCGAAGGGGATCTCGGGCACCGTCGCGGGCATGTCATCGGCCAGCAGGACGGAAGTCAGGCATACAAATGCGATCGCGGCAAAACGATTCAAGGCAGCCTCCTCAGGTCTTCTGAGTAAGATATCAGAAGCTTGGGGTGCGGTTGTCGCGGCTTTGCAGCTTCGGACGCAGGACGGCGAGGAATAACCAGGCGAGACCGCCGAGAATCACCGCGATCATCAGCCAGCGCGTGGCGGTCGCGAGCATCGCGGCGTTCCAGGCGGGCCACTCGAAACGGAATTGACGAAGGCGGTCGGCCCGTTCCAGCATCCAGTGCCAGCCGGTGTGGGCGACCAGGGCGGAGAGAATAATCGTTCCCATGCGTTCGGCGACGGCGTAACGGAAGAAGAGTTCCAGAAGCGGGATGAGCGCAAGGAGCACGATGATCTGGCCAAGTTCGACTCCGACGTTGAACGACAGCAGCGACGTCAACAGGTGGGAACCGGCAAACTGCAGCGTCTCGCGCAGGGCGAACGAGAATCCGAAGCCGTGAACGAGGCCGAAGGCAAATGTGATGATCCAGCGCCGCTTGACGCTCGCCCCGCCGACGATGTTTTCGAGCGCCATGTACACGATGGACATCGCGATGAGCGTTTCGATGAGCGGCGGGAACCAAAGGGCGTCCGGTCCGAGGTTATACGCTGAGGCGATGAGTGTGATGGAGTGCGCGACGGTGAAGGCAGTGACGACAGGAATCAGCGCGCGGAAACGGCGGAATGGAATCACAAGGCAGCACAGGAACAGGAGATGGTCGGTACCGTCTAGGATGTGGAAGAAACCCAGTTCGACGAATTGGAATGCGGCTTGAAACCAGCGCGGGTCGAGATGGATAAGGCCGGGATCGCCGGTGTATTCGAAAGCTCGGACTGCGCCGCCGGGTGGCAGGAAACGCAGCGCCGTAACCACACGCAGGCCGAGTCGCGCCAGGCCGGGGTGAATCGAAAAGCGGGCGTGCTCCGAGTGGATGGGATACTCAAACAGCACATCAAGCATGACCTGGTTCCAGACGAGGTCCGCGGAGTCGGGAAGGTGTGCCGTGTTGAGGTGGGCGACGGCGTCGCTGTAGGAGCTGAACGACCGGTCGGACGGCAATGAGATGCGCGTCGCCGCAACACGCGGTTTCGGCAGACGCGCATCGTCCTCGTAGATCTCGACGAAGTCGGAAATCCAGAGCGTAGCCGCGTCGGGAAGCATCGGGTCGAGGCGTTCAAGGTCCAAAAAGCCTGATTTTTCAGGGAAAACAATGTCTCGTAACGCCTTGAGCGGGACGCGGACCAGCAGGTAGAGATGATTGCCGTCGGGTTTGACGAACGCCTGCACGGTGACGTCATTGGGAATGTCGTGAGCACGCGCACCGGGCGCCAAAAAAAGGGCGGTCAGGGCAATCGTGTATAATGGCCAGCGCTGTCTCCGACTAAAAGTCACAGTTGGTATCGTAGCTTACAACAGAACCGGGAGGTGGGGAAAATGAGGCGGAACCTGTGGATTGGCGGGACGTTACTGGCAGTCATCGGCGCTTTAGGTGTTGCGTCGTCGATGCTGGGCCGGCGGGCGGTGGTGGAGGCGGCCGCAGTACAAGCGCCGCGGTTTGAAGTGGACCCCATGTGGCCGAAGCCGCTGCCGAACCACTGGATCATGGGCAACGTCATCGGAGTTTCGGCAGACTCGCAGGATCACATCTGGATTATTCATCGCGCCGGGTCGCTGGAACGGATGGAGACGTACGCTGCTGCGAATCCAGTCGCATCTGAGTGCTGCGCTCCCGCGCCTCCGGTTCTGGAGTTTGACCAGGAAGGCAACCTGATCGGCCATTGGGGCGGTCCAGGGGAAGGCTACGATTGGCCGGAGTCAAATCACGGGATCACGGTCGATTACAAGGGCAATGTTTGGATCGGCGGAAACGGGCGGCCGAAACCGGGAACGCCGGCTCCAACCCCAGGCCAACCGCCCGCAGGTCCTCGTGGCTACTACAACGACAACATGATCCTGAAGTTCACGCAGACCGGGAAATTCCTGTTGCAGATTGGCAAGCCAGGGGAGAGCAAGGGCAGCAACGATCCCGATAATCTGAAGGGTCCGGCGAAGATGTTCATCGATCCGAAGACGAATGAGTTGATCGTGGCGGATGGATACGGAAATCATCGCGTGGTGGTGTTCGATGCGGAGACCGGCAAGTACAAGCGGCATTGGGGCGCATACGGGAACAAGCCCGACGACACGCCGCTCGGCCGCTACAACCCGGACGATCCGCCCGCGCAGCAGTTCCGCAATCCGGTGCATTGCGCGGAGCTTTCGCATGATGGCCTGCTGTATGTTTGCGACCGGCCGAACGACCGCATCCAGGTGTTCAAGCCAGACGGGACCTTCGTGAAAGAGATTTTCATCGCGAAGAACACGCTGGGAGACGGCTCGGTTTGGGATATTGCATTCTCGAAGGATCCGCAGCAGAAGTATCTCTACCTGGCGGACGGCGCGAACGAGAAGGTGTACATCATTCTGCGCGAGTCGATGGAGATTCTGACGAGTTTCGGCGATGGCGGCCGGCAGCCGGGCGAGTTCTACGCTGTGCACAGCATCACGACCGATTCGAAGGGCAACATCTTCACGACAGAGACCTATCGCGGGCAGCGCGTACAGAAGTTTGTTTATAAGGGTATGGCGCCGGTCACCAAGAAGGATCAGGGCGTTGTATGGCCAAAGGCAGGGAAGAGCTGAGTTGATGTAGTGAGAGCGGTTTTCATTTTCGCTTCGATCGCGTGTTCATCGATCGCGCTTGCCCAGCCAAATCTGATCGTAATCGGTGGTCCGATTCGGATGACCGCGATTGGACCTGCTACGCAATATCTTCAGATCGCCACGCCGGGACAATCCGTTCCATTTACAGTCACAGCCACGGAGGACCCTCCGACGCCCAATCCTGATAGCCCGGGCGCGTGTTCCGGCACGTGGCTTGGGCTAACGGCGAATCGCGGCGTCACCACGGGGACGCTCTCCACCGTTCAGGTAGGAATTCAATACATTCCGACCGCGGGCGGGGATTTCTTGGATTTCACGTGCACCGGCACCGTGACGATTGCCGCCGACGGGGCAATCGGACCGCCTGTTACTGTGCCGGTGAGCATCTTCGTTCCGGACGATCCAGCTTCGCCGCCATGGACATCGGCTAGCGCGCTGGGCTTCCTCGCGGTAGCAGGAGGAACTGCCCCGCCTACTCAAACGCTTTTAGTGCAGCCGTTTTTTGGTAACGGGATCGGGTCAGCGACCATATCGTCGGTCCCTGCGGGTTGGCTTTCGATTGTGGTCGAAAACAGTTCATCTACGCAAACCAGTGTGACGGTAACTGCAAACACATCCGGTCTGTCGTCGGGGACGTACACGGGATCGATCGTGGTCACTGCATTTTCGTCCGTTACGATACCTGTGAGCCTTACGATCTTTTCTTCGCCATCGAACGCGTGCTCAATGACAATCCTGCCGCCTTTGTCGTTCGGACCCGAAGGGACCTCGACCGCCGGATTTCTTCCGAACACGCCGGCGACCGTGACCGTCACACCGACCGCGGCGTGTGCCGGCCTCCCATGGACGGCCGCTTCATCCGACCCATCCTGGCTTACGATATCGAGCCCCAGCAGCAGCACGATGACGGGCGCTTCTTTCACGCTGTTGGTCAGCGCCCTGAGCAATTCGCACCCAAATGCGGTGCGAACCGGGACCATCAGCATTGCCGGAGGCGCGACGCCGGCCGTTTCGTACGTTACTGAAACTCCCGGGTGCGGCAGCCTTCCGATGTGTCAGGTCCGCGCATTGTACGAATCGGTGCTCGGCCGGGATCCGGATAGCGCCGGATTCCAATTCTGGACGGGCGTTGGGAGCTCCGGCCTCGGACAGATGGTTGACGATTTCCTCACCAGCTCCGAAGGCGTCAATACCGACTTCCAAGTAATGGCAGTGTACAAGGCATTCCTGGGCACGCCTTCATTTAATGCCTACACAACAGCCGTAACGAACTTGCGGTCCGGGGGCGCGACGGGAGTTGCTCAGCTCATTACCGCGCTGCTCGGCTCAGACTCTCCGAGTACCGCGGCGATCCAGACGATGTACATGGGCCTGCTCGCACGCCAGCCGACTGCAGTGGAACTCGCGCAGGCAATGGCTCACCCGTTGGATACGACATTCGCCTCGATCTATGGCGGAAACGAGTTCCGTAACATCGGCACCTCTCAATTCCTGCCCGACCATAGCAACGCGATGTACATATGGATGCTGTATTTCGTGATTTTGGGAAGAGATCCGGATCCTGCCGGCTTCAGCTTCTGGCTCGGCGTGGTGAACGGCGGAGGACCGGGAGTTTTCTTCAATGGGGCGACCAGTGCACCAACTCGCCTGAACATACTGGGGCCAGGAACCCCCGGCGTCGGTTTTGTTGGCTCGCCTGAATTCCAGAGCCGGTTTCAATAGCGCGATCCGGCGGCGGCGCGGAACAAACATTTTCTTCTGAATTTTTGCGCAGCTCACGCTGTATACAAATAGGGCAGTCGCTTTCGTCCGATGGGCCGAACACGAGCCCGTGCGATATACGGCTGCCATCCCATCCCAGGAGATTTCTTTTTTGGTTAAACAGACTTACGCTACACGTGTGTTCACGTGGTTCCCTTTTGCGGTGATTGGGTTATTGCAGTCGGGTAATGCCGTGGCAGCCGAAGACGGACCCACGATCGCCAAAGACTCGATTCAAGTCATGGCGTTTACGTTCAATGTCTATCACAAGAGTTTCGACACCTGGAGTTGGGTGCCGAAACTGAATTTCCGAGTCAACGGACCGATCGCGAGCGGCAGCCAGCTTTATGCGGAGTTCAATCTCCCGGGCGGCGCGCCCATAAAATTCGATTGCAAAACCGGGGAAGTCAAGAAAGGCTTCTGGTGGAAGACGGAATGCGGCGCCCGTGATATTCCCGAAGACAGAGGAATCACGTACACCGGCAATGTGGACTTTACCATCAAAATGCGAAATGAGCTGGCCGGCACGGACGCAACGCTGTTCACGGGAAAGATGAAAGTCGCCAGGGTGCACTCGAACGAGCATGGTCCTAAGATGGCGAACCATTTCGTTTACTTTGTGGACCACGATTGGAACCTGCCGATTGGTTATGTGTTTCTGACGCCCGATGCGGTGACGAAGTGGCAACGCCCGAGCTTCAGCGCGGCATTCTGGTTTCGCGGCGATTTTGGGATTTTCGAACCGCACTTGTTTTACCAGGGGAACGAAGTGGGGAAGATGTTCTTAGGGAACATGGAAATGGGCAAAGCGAGTTGTTCCACCACGGAAGTCGAGAACAACACCTCGCAATTTGTCGATGAGTCCTCCGCGCCGCAAAAAGCACGGTGGTCGCGAGTCTCCTGCTCGTTTCCCAACGTGATCGCGTGGGACAAAACCGGCGAAAAGCACTCAATGAGTGGCCAGACAGGTTCAGCGCATCTTTTCAGCGCGAATCCGGGCGAATACGAACTCAAGGTGCTGTGGAAGAATCATCTCGCCAGGTCGATCAAATTCACCGTCGGTCCGGAGGGGAAGTTCGAAGGCGACGTCGCAACTGCCAATAAACTGGGGAGCGACCGCGTCATCGTTCCGGTGCAGATCGTCGGCGATCAGGACGGCAATTGGAACCGCGCGGCGTGGAAGACTGAAGCTTTCTACGGCAATCCCCTCACGGGTTTCACGGCTATGCCTTAGTCCGCAGTTTCGGTTCAGGTGGCGTGTAGTCGAGCGGGCGTGCGATATCCTGTGTGCAGTGACCAAAGTTGATCTGCATTACGATCTGGTGCGCCCGCTGACGGACGATGACGCCAAGGGCATCGCCGACGTACACAGCTATTACGGGATCGCGCGGGTGCGTGTGGTGCCGAGTCTGAACGCGATCGCTGTGGAATACGATGCGTCGCGGCTGGCGGAGAAGGACGTAGAGGCTGTCTTACTCCGGTTCGGGATACCGATCCAACGAAAGTGGTCAATTTAGCCCGCACGGCTCAATAAACCTGTCTCCGGTCCGATGAGGACATGGTAGACAATGTTTGCAATCATCGGAGCATTGATTGTTGTGGTCGCCATTTGTGGCGGCTATCTTCTTGAACACGGCAAACTTACCGTACTCGTGCAGCCGGCCGAATTGCTGATTATCGCGGGCGCCGCACTGGGCACGATACTGATCGCAAATCCCTTACCCGTCATTAAGAAGCTCGTTCGTGGAATCCTTCGCATTCTGAAGCCGAGCCGCTATGATAAGCCGTTCTACCTGGCCGCGCTGAAGATGCTTAACGAAATCTTCGTTTATGCACGTAAGAACGGCATGGTGAAGCTCGAGACGGATATCGAGGAACCGCACAAGAGTTCGCTTTTCAAAAAATACCCAACGTTTCTGAAGGATGAGGAGGCGGTGGATTTTGTCTGCGACAGCCTGCGCATGTCGATCAGCGGCGGCGTCGGGCATTTTGAGCTGGACCAGATGATGGAGATCGACATGGAGGTGGCGCAGCACGAAGCGAGCGTGCCGGTGAACGCACTGGCCACCGTTGCGGATTCGCTGCCTGGTTTAGGGATAGTGGCAGCGGTGCTGGGTGTTGTCATCACGATGGGCGCGTTGGGCGGGCCGACCGAACAGATCGGCGAGAAGGTGGCGGCGGCCCTGGTAGGCACGTTTCTGGGCATTTTGTTGTGTTACGGCTTTGTGGGCCCCGTGGCTTCGCATTTGACGAAGCTCAACGATGAAGACGCGCAGTATTATCACTTTCTTCGCATCGCCTTGATCTCATACATTCGCGGCAGCGCTCCAATTCTTGCGGTGGAGTTTGCGCGGCGGGCGATTCCCCTGGAACAACGGCCGAGCTTCAAGGAGATGGAGACCACGTGCCGCGGACGCAGTTCGTCAGCGGGAGGCGAGGCGGGTTCGGCGGCGGCGGCGGCAGCGTAGGCGGTCGAGGAGGCCGTGACAAAAGTCTTTGGAAGGAACGCGCGCAAGCGAAACCGCCTGCGCCACCGGTATCATGGCTGATCTGGGCGAGTCAGCGCCAATTATCATCATTCGCAAGAAAAAGGGCGGCCATGGGGGCCATCACGGGGGCGCCTGGAAGGTAGCGTATGCGGATTTCGTGACGGCTCTCATGGCGCTATTCATCGTCTTGTGGCTGGTCAACACGAACCAGGAAGTCCGCATGGCGGTAAGCGGTTACTTCAAAGACCCTAGCGGCAAAATCAGGGTGTCGTCGGCCGGTCCACCACCTACGGGAGCGACGGATAAGATCGAAGTGAAAAAGATCTCCATGAAGGAGATCCAAGAGAAGCTCGAGCAGGCCATGAAGCAGTTGCCCGAGCTTCAGAAGCTGAAGGACCAGGTCCAAATGACCGTGACGGGCGAGGGGCTGCGTATCGAGCTGCTGGAAACGGAGAAGGGCATGTTCTTCGAAACCGGCAGTCCACGGCCCACGAAGTTCGGGGAGGAGCTGCTGACGCTGCTGGCTGCCGAAATTGGCAAGCTTCCGAATCATGTGCTGATTGAGGGCCATACCGATTCCCGGCCTTATGCGGGCCCGGAATACAGCAACTGGGAGCTTTCGGCCGATCGCGCGAATTCAGCGCGGCGTTTGATGCAGAAGACCGGGTTGCACCCGGACCAAGTCTCGGAGGTGCGGGGTTACGCCGACCAGAAACTGCGAAAGCCGGAGAATCCGACGGATGCATCGAACCGGCGCATTTCTTTAACGGTTCAGTACACGGATCTGAAAATCACGGAAACCACCATGAGCGTTCATAAAGGTGAGAAAGCGGAGAAGGGGGAGAAGGCGGAGAAGCCGGACCAGGCCGAGAAAGGAAAAGCCAAAGAAGGGAAACATTAGGGCGGCGATTTTTCAGGGCTCTGGGCCGTCCCCTCCGACATGTTCAATCGTTTCAGCGGGATCACTCTGGTACTTGGGGTGCACTACACCGCCGGAGGAGGAAAATATGTCGTTCGGCCTTTACATCGTTGGGTTCATCGTGCTGATCATTGGGCTCTCCATCGGCGCGTACCTTTTGCGGGTGCCGGCGCAGTGGATCGGCGTCGGAGTGGTTGTGATGGTGGGATTAGGGATCCTGACGGGGGTTACAGCAACCCGGCAGCGGGATTCGAATTAGAACTGATTTTGATCCGGGCGCGGCGGGCGGGCTTGACGCTCGGCCACGCCGCCATCCGGGGTCGAAATCAGCTCTACTTCCGTCGGAGCGCATTGCTCGGGAGCAGGTTGGGTGCCGTCGATGAAGTAGGAGTACGCCGCGTTTGCGGTGCAATCGGGCGACGCCAGATGTCCTGTCTGCAAATCCACCGCGGCGCGCACCACCCCTCCGGGGGCCGGAAATGGACGGGCGTTTCCATACTGCGCATAACTGGCGGCTTCCTTCATGAATTCAGTCCAGATGGGCAGCGCGGACTTGGCTCCCTCTAGTCCAAGCTCGTGATAGTCGTCATAGCCTACCCACACAATGCAGAGTAGCTGCGAGGTGAAACCGGCAAACCAGCCGTCGTGCGATGTGCCGGTTTTTCCGGCAGCCGGCAAATTGAAGCCGAGCGCATGCACGCCCGCCGCGGTGCCGCTTCGCATCACTTCCTGGAGCATGTCGACCATCAGGAAAGCGACTCGTTGATCCAGCACGCGTTGCGTGCCGGGTTGGTGGTCATACAGTCCCGTGCCGCTCTGGTCCGACACGGAAGTGACGAAGATGGGCTTCACGCGTACACCATCGTTGGCGAAGATAGTATAGGCCTCGGCAATCTCGAGCGGCGTGACCTGGTAAGCACCGAGGGCGAGCGCCGGAGTAGGCCGAATGTCGTCATTGATTCCCGCCGCGCGCGCCAGGGCGACTACGTTATTGAAACCAACCTGCTCCCCGACCTTTACGGTCGCGACATTCAGCGAATGCGCGAGTGCCTGCCGGAGAGTCACCATGCCGTGGTATTGATCCTTGAAGTTCGCCGGCGAATAGATCAGGCCGCGATCGTATTGGAATGTGGTCGGCGAGTCGTCTACGGTGGATAAGGGCGTAAATACCGTGTTACCGCCTGTCAAGGCGGTGTTCAAAGCCGCTGCGTACACGAAAGGTTTGAACACCGATCCCGGCGGGCGCTTCGAGAGAATGCGATTGAACTGGCTGGAAGCATAATCGCGGCCCCCGCAGAGTGCTTTCACTTCGCCGGTGTGCGGATCGAGTACAATCAGCGCGGCCTGCGGAGCCGCGATGTGCTTGCGCGACACCCCCAGCTCCTTGTCGATAACCGGAATGCCGGCGGCAATGGCGTGCTCAGCGGCTCTTTGCAGGCGCAGATCAATGGTCGTGTGAACCTCGGCGGGACCGGTTGTTTGCAACTCGCCCGCATTCTTGGCGGCCTCGTCACTGGCGAGATCGAAGAAATACTGCGATTGATCCTGCTCGGTGATGCCCTTTCGCAGACCCAGCGGAGCGGCAACCGCTGCGTCATACTGCGCCCGGCTGATATATCCATTGCGGCGCATCAGGCTGAGAACGACATTGCGCCGTTCCAGCGCCCGCTCGGGATGACGGTAGGGATTGAAATAACTTGGCCTCTGTATAAGCCCGGCCAGGGTGGCTGCCTGCGTAAGATTGAGCTGCGTGACGTCTTTATCGAAATAAGCGCGAGATGCCTCGCCCATGCCGTCGATGCTGAAAGTTCCATTGCTGCCGAGATAGACCGTGTTGCAGTAGTCCTGCATGATCTGTTGCTTGGACAAGCGGCTTTCGAGATGCAGCGTAATCAACGCTTCGGCAATCTTGCGGCGCCAGTTCTTGTCGTGATCGAGCCAGAGGTTACGGGCGAGTTGCATCGAGATGGTCGATGCACCCTGCTCTTTTCGCTGCTGCTTCACATCTACGTAGAAAGCCGCGCCCATACGCGGCACGTCGAAACCGCCGTGCTTGAAGAAACGCTTGTCTTCAGCCGAGATGATCGCCTTGATGAGCACCGGCGGCAGGTCCGCATAGCGTACCATGGTGCGTTTGGCGCGGCCTTCATCCGACATGTTCGCGATGAGCTGGGCCGGAAGCTGGTATTCATGGACTTTACGATGGTTGGTCAGGTCGATGATCGCGGAAACGCGGTCATTGGCGAACTGGATTTCGACCGGACCGGCTCCGTCGACCGTCACACTGTTTCCCGCCAGCGCGAATTTTGTTCCCGTACGTTTCACCTCGGCGGCGAAATCAGCGGGCGTAATAGGATCACCAGGCGAAAATGACTCGGGCGCAGAGTAGTAGTTAAATGTGTGCTCGAAGGGTCCTACAGCGAGGTTCTGGTCGACGCGTTTCGACAGTTTGTAATAAGGGATAGCGAGGGCCGCTACTACCGCCAGAAAGCCAAAGCCGAGCGAAAGCACGGTTCGACGGATGACTTTCTCCCAGTTTACGCGCGCCTTCTGCGGTTTTGCTTCGTTTTCTTCGGGCTTCTGGATTTCTTCGTCCGAGATCTGTTCGGCCATGCTGGGACTATGGAGTGCACGTTACATTCCAGGGTGGATGTGATTTGTCTTCAGCGGCGTGTCAGGGTTAGCCCCAGGTGAGGACGTCGATTTTACCGGATTCATGACGTTGATGAGTCTGGTGTAATTACTGATTGATGCGAGTGATCGCGGGAGAGTTCCGCAGCCGAAAGTTGAAAACCTTGCCGGGATTTAAGACCCGGCCGACGCCGGATCGTTTACGGGAGGCGCTGTTCAACGTGCTGTCGCCTCAGATCGATGGAGCTGTGTTTATCGACGCATATGCGGGAACAGGGGCCGTCGGTATTGAGGCCCTGAGCCGCGGCGCTGCGAGGGGCATCTTTGTGGAGAAGAGCCGGGCGGCTGTGGAAGTGATCCGGGACAACCTGGCAGCGCTGGGGATCGCGGGGCGGGCGGAAGTCTACACCGGCAAATCAACGGCGGTGTTGGAGCGCGTGAACGCCGATATCGTTTTTCTCGATCCGCCGTATGAGAATGCGATCGAGTACGAACAGGCTATGGAATTGCTCGGCGGGCGCGAGAATGGGCTCGTGATCGTACAGCATGCGTCGCGATTTCCGCTGCGGGAAGGATATGGCATTCTTAAGCGGACGCGAGTGTTGAAGCAGGGCGATAATTCGTTGAGCTTTTACGAACGATGAAACGGATTTGCGGTCTGGTTTTGGCGATGGCGGCGGCGTCATGCGCGCCGAAGCCTGACGCCGCTGTACTGCTGGCGAAGGCTAGCGCCGCCTTCGAGCACAACGACCAGCAGGAAGTGAATTGGAACTGGAATGTGGAGGAGGACCGATGGGTTCTCAATAAGCGCGGCCGGCGCCTGCAAACTCTCCCTTCGGTGACGCTCGAATCGCTGATTCGGAAAGATGGGCGGCGGTGCAACGCGGTGCTGGCATGGAGCGATGGCATCGAGCCGTACCTGGCTCGCGGCGACCCTGACGCGCGATGCCAGGCAATCGGGTATTTCCGGTTCTTCTTTTCCGTGCCGGAACTGTTCAAGAGCTCGCATGCGAAAGTGGTCTCGCAGTCGGATGTTGGCGTCATGATCACGATTCCCGCCGACAGGGAGCGGTCTCGTTCGCCAGCCCACGTTGTGAGCTGCGCCGCATCGATTGAAGCAACCGTGTTGTTGGATCGCGGCACCTTCTTTCCTCGCGTAATCGATGGGAAAGTAGCGGAGAGCGGCTGTGATGTCGACGACATACGGGCGGTGGATCGATACGAGCATCGTCCCATAGCGGTTGCGCATAGTACGTTCCGAAAGGGCTCGGTTTTTCGCGTTGCGTACGAACTGCAGCCGGACCGCTTCCCGAGTGGGGGTCACAGCTTCTGGATTCGGGTCCGGGAGCACTACGATTCTCCTCGGGAGGGCGGGGGCAGTTGGTTTATTTGGGGACGGCATGTACCGTTAATTGCGATAGCAGCAGGCCAGCGTTTGGTGAAAGACATGCGCACAACGGCACAGGAGTTCGGGGCGAATTCCAAGGTGCTGCCGTAGTCAGGAAACCGTAGATTTCTTGAGAAAGCGCTCGACCCCGCGGCGGCAATCCTCGGTCATGCGGGCTATGGCATTGGTCTGGACCCCGGCTTCGAGCGCGGCTTCGAAGGACATCATGTCCATTTGATAGAGCAGGCGCTTTGAGAGCATGACTGCGGATTGCGACTTCGTCGCCAGTCGGTTCACGTAGCCAGTGGACTCGACTTCGAACTCGCCGTCGGAAAAGACGCGGTGAATCACTCCGAGTTCGTATGCGCGTTTCGCCGAGATCGTCTCGCCGGTGGCAACCAGCTCGAAGGCGGCCTTCTCCGAAACCGAACGGCGCAGGATGGCCATCACCATTGCCGCAACGAACCCGATGTTCACCTCGGGATAGCCGAATTGGGCCGACTCCGCGGCCAGGATCAGATCGCAGGCTGTGGCCAGGCCGCACCCGCCGGCCAGCGCACGGCCTTTCACCGCCGCGACAATCGGCCTGGGATGATTGCGCATCATCAGGAACAGCTCGGCCATATTGCGGGCGTCCGCCATGTTGTCGGTGACGGAGTTCTGAGCAGTTTTTTCGAGACCGGCGAGGTCGGCGCCGGAACAGAAATCCTTGCCTTCGCCGGCGATCACCACCACCCGGCACTGCGCGTGGCGGGCGGAGGCGGCCACTGCATCTTTCAATTCGCCGATGAGTTCAGGGTTAAGGGCATTGCGCTTGTCGGGGCGATTCAGGGTGATGCGGCTGATTCCTTCGCGAGTCTCGTATAGAACGTTACGGGACATCGATCTCCATTCGAAGCAGCGCTGAACTGTACGTCTTGCCTTGGGCGTCGGTTTTCAAGGATAACGTCCCTCCTCCATCGAGAGCCTGATGCAGGAGGAAGTTCAGGGCATTCAGGTTGGGGAGTTCATAACGCTCGACTTCTCCCTGGCAGACGCCCAGAAAATGCTGCTTCACGCGGTCGGCGGTGACTTGTTCGACGAGTCTTGGATAGTATTCGGGCTTCAGGGCGATCAGCCCCACGTTGGCGGTGTCGCCTTTGTCTCCCGAGCGGGCGTGAGCGATCTGGCGGAGTTGGATTCTCGGCATGGTTAGAATGGCAGGGGAGCTGCGCAGGCTCTGGAAGGGTGAAGCATGCGTTTCCGCATACCTTTGAAGCTCACCTCAAAACTCGCAGGTGAAACCGCCCGCGGCACCCTGTTTTCCTCGAGTGTAGTGAACCGGCGATCCATCACGACAGCCTGAATGCCTGCTGAACCGCGCAAAGAATCAAAAGCCGGGTGACCGCCCAACTCGCTTAAGCTTCTGTCACGCATATCTTGGGTGCAACTTCGCTCTTCGGGATCAGGGCCGGCCAATACGCGACAATCTCCTCGACCTTTGGACGCCCCGCCCCGAGTCCTGTTACAACCGGAGGACCGTTTAGGGCTAATGGGGCCAGTTCCTTAGTAAAACGCTCTATAGGGCCCTTGTCGGCGTCGCGGACGCCGATACGAAGCACGACTTCAGCCAGATCGGGCGAAGGGTCGCCGACCATGTGCTCGCCGTGACAGGCGTTCGCGCCGACGAATTCGGTGTGAATCGCATCGAAACGCAGACCGAGACGATCGAGGCGCTCACGTAGAATGCGGTCGGCGGCTTTCGCCTTTCTGTAGGCGTCGGGCCAGCCATAGACCAGCGTTCCGATCGCTTTAAAGCCCGCGGAATAGCTGACGGAAACCTTGTAGGAGTCAGTGGCGGGACGGCCTTTAATACCCGAGAAGTGGACGCGATCGGGGCCGGCCTGTGCGAGATGAATGCTGGTAAAGTCCGCCACGCAGTCGGGCGTGATGTAGCTCTTCGGATCGCCCATTTCGTAGAGGAGCTGTTCAGTGATGCCGGCCACTGTGACGCGTCCGCCCGTGTCTTCGTGCTTGGTGATGACGAAGGTGCCGTCGGGCTCGGCTTCGATAATCGGATAGCCGATGCCGGCGTAATCGTCGACACTTTCCCAATCGACCTGGCTGTTGCCGCCGGTACACTGAGCGCCGCATTCGACGGTGTGTCCGGCGATGGTGCCCGCGGCGAGGCGATCCCAATCGTCGGGCCTCCAGCCGAACTCGTGGATCATGGGGGCCAGCGCGAGGCCGGTATCAGTGCAGCGGCCCGTCACGACAATGTTGGCTCCCTGGCGGAGCGCTTCGGCGATCGGGAAGGCTCCGAAATAAACATTGGCGCTCTGGACGGCGTCGCGGATGCTGCTGAGAGGCTCGCCGGTGTCGAGATTCTTCAACTCAATGCCGCGATCGATGAATTCGTCGAGGCGCGGCATAATGTCGTCGCCGGCAACGGTTGCTATCTTGAAGCAGCCGATGCAGCCGGCTTTGGGCGCAATGGCGGCGATGGCCTGGCGGCAGGCTTCTGGGTTTACGCCTCCGGCATTCGCGATCACTGTAATGCCCCATTCCACGATTTCGCGCGCGCCACGGGCAATCACGTCGACGAAATCGCGGGCGTAGCCGGCACGTGGATCACGGGAACGCTGCTTCTGCAGGATCGACATGGTGACCTCGGCAAGGTAGTCGAGCGTCAGGTAGTCGATTCGGCCGCGGGTAATTTGCTGGATGGGCGCTTCGAGCGAGTCGCCCCAGAAACCCTGGCCGTTGGCGATACGGATCATGCCCCGGCTCCGCTGGCGCCGGCCGCGAGTTGCTGGCGCAGCACTCGCTTCAGGACCTTTCCAGTGGGGTTCTTGGGAAACTCGCTCAGGATGCAGATCTGCTTCGGCACCTTGAAGGAGGCCAGCCGCGCCCGCGCGTGGACCAGCAGTTCTTCCTCGTTCAGCGTGACTCCTGGAAGAGGGACGACGCAGGCGACGACTTTCTCGATCCAGTAGGGGTCGGGCATGCCAACCACTGCGACTTCGCCCACTCCAGGATGCTGCGCGACGGCCTCTTCCACCTCCTGGCTCGAAACGTTTTCGCCGCCGCTCTTGATCATGTCTTTCTTGCGGTCGAGGAAGTAGAGCCAGCCGTGCTCGTCGCGATAACCGACATCTCCGGTGTGATGCCAGCCGCCCCGGAAGAGCGCTTCGTTGGCGTCCGGATCTTCGAAGTAGCCGGGCGTGATGGAGGGCCCGCGGACCACAAATTCGCCAGGCTTCCCGGTGCCGACGTCGTTCATATTCTCGTCGACGATGCGCATGTCGAGCGGCATGTGCTCAATGCCGATCGGGTCGGGAGCGTCGAGCATGCGGCCAAGATCGCCGGGTGGCGTCGACGAGCCGAGCGCCGTGGTTTCGGTTTGGCCCCAGGCGTTCACCCAATCGGCGTGCGGCACCATTTCGCGCCAGCGCTGGAAAACGGGGGTGGGAAGGTATTGAAAAACGAACAGGCGCTTGAGGCTGGACAGGTCCGCCGTTTCGATGCCAGGCGTTTGCATCAGGCCCACCCAGACGGTGGCCGGTAGCGCCATCGTGTTCACCTTGTGGTTCGAGATGGCATTCAGAATCGGCTCGGGACGCGGCAGTGGAATAATAACGCTGGCGCAGCCGGAGGAAAAGCATGCGAACGTCATCACGAGCCCGGCGACGTGGAACATCGGCAGGCCTAGGAGATATCGGATCGAGCGATCAAGACCATAATCGGCGTAGGTGGTGAGCAGATAACCGAACCAGTTGAGATGGTTCAACACTACGCCCTTTGGACGCGCCGTCGTGCCGCTGGTGAAAATGATGACGCTGGGGTCTTCGTTGGCGACGAACTGCTCGACGGGCGCACCGTCCTGGTTGGCCGGGAATTGGCCGTCGAGGAGAATCCGAATGTCGGGGCAGCGGTTCACTTTTCCGAGAAATACCGGATCGACGAGCAGCGCTTTGGCGCGCGTCTTGTCGAGGACGTAATCCACATCCTCGGCCGTGAACATCAGGTTGATGGGGACAAGCGGTGCGCCGATGCGTGCGCAGGCGAAGAAGGTGGCGGCGTATTCGGGAGAATTAGCAGCCAGAATCGCGACACCGTCCCCTCGGCTGATGCCGAGATCGAGAAGCTCGCGCGCGATGCGGTTTGCCATCGCGTCGAATTCGCCATAGGTGAGGTCACGTCCATGAAAGTGGATCGCGTGCCGCCGCGGATCTCGCGCAGCGGCGCGTCGAAGCGAGTCCCCGACGTTGAAGCGGTGAATCAGGTTGTATTCGAGGTCGGATACTGCAGGCATCTTAGAGCTTCTCTTCTTTTGCCAGGATCTCTTTCATAATTTCCGACGTGCCCGCGCCTATGGTGTTGAGGCGGACGTCGCGCCACAGGCGGCCGATCGCATACTCGTTCGTATACGCGAAACCACCGTAGATCTGCATGCAGTCGTATGCGATTTTCTGGGATAGCTCGGACGTGTAGAGCTTAGCCATCGTGATTTCGCGGACGGCGCGATTACCGCGATTCATCAGGTCGACAGCGCGGTAGACCAGCCAGCGTCCGGCCTCGACGGCCGTCAAGTGTTCCGCAAAACGATGACGCCAGACCTGGAATTTGCCGACCGGCTGGCCAAAGGCGGTGCGCTGCTTGCCGTATTCAATGGCGTCGCGGACGGCCTTCTCCGACGATGCGAGGGCCCCGATCGCAGCGGCCAGGCGTTCGCCCTGGAAGTTCTCCATGATGTAGTAAAAGCCGCGGCCCATCTCGCCGAGGATGTTGCTCGCCGGGATGCGGCACTCATCGAAGAACAACTCCGCGGTGTCGGAGGCGAGATTGCCGATCTTCTTGAGCTTCTTGCCGACGGAGAAGCCTTTGGTTTTGGTCGGGAACAGGACCAGCGACACCCCGCGGTGGCCTTCGCCGCCGGTCCGCACGGCCAGGACGATGAAATCGGCGCGAGTGCCGTTGGTGATCCAAAGTTTTTGACCGCTGATGACGAGCTCGTCGCCGTCGCGTCGGGCGTGCGTTTTGATGGCCGCGACGTCCGACCCTCCGCCCGGCTCGCTGATCCCCAGCGCTCCGATCCATTCACCGCTGACGGCACGCGGAATGAATTCTTCCTGCTGCTCCGGGGTGCCGAGTTCCTGAATGACGGGGATGGTCAGATCCGACTGCACCATGAACGCCATGCTGACGCTGCCGCTTTCGGAGGCGCGCATGGCTTCGAGGTAAGCCGTGCTGGCCCACCAGTCGAGTCCGCTACCGCCCCACTTGGGATCGATTCGGATGCCGAAAAGGCCGAGGTCGCCCGCCTTCTTGAAAAGCTCGCGGGGAAAGATGCCCTCTTCGTCCCACTCCGCTGCGTGGGGCGCTATTTCTTCCTTGCAGAAGCGCGTTACGGTTTGGCGAATGAGCTGATGCTCCTCCGTGAAGTAGGGAAACTCACTCGTTTGCGGTTGTTGCTGAACTGCTGCGCTCATTGTTCTCCTTCGAGGACTCGATCTCGACCAGCATCTGGCCGGGTGCGACGATGTCACCGGTTTTAACCAGGATGGCGTCGACGACCCCGTCGATGTTCGTCTTTATAGTTTGCTCCATTTTCATGGCTTCCAGCACCAGGAGGGGGTCACCGGCTTTGACCCTGTCGCCCTTCGTTACCAGGATGCGGAGAACCTGGCCCGGCATTGGTGAATTCGCGGTTTCATGGCGATGTGCTCCGACTGGCCGCGGATAGCGCGGGAGGCGGCGGACCGTCCGCTGGCCCAGCGTCGGTGAGCTGACGAAGTATTCCTCGCCGTGCTGCATGATTTCGACGCGGTGACCCGGTTCTTTGGGCGCCACGGCATACTCTCGGCCCGCGATTTCAAATCGCATCAACGGCCGTGGATAGGAGTTGTTGCGATAACCGATTGGGATAGTTGGAAGGACGGCTCGTTGTGCCTGTTTCGTTCTTTCGATGTGCCCACAAACCATTGCGGCAAGCAATTCGTCGTGTTCGTCGCGGGGGCGCGGGACCAGCCTGAACTCGGTGTGGGCGCGGCCGGCTTGGAATTCCTCGTGTTCGAGGACGTCGATCAGGAATTCGCGGTTGGTTTCGACGCCCTGGACGACGAAGTGTTTCAGAGCATAGATCAGCTTGCGAAGGGCTGTCGGACGGTCGGGTGCGTAGGCAATTACCTTCGCCAGAAGTGAATCATAGTGGACCCCGATTTCCGTCCCCGGCTCAGCGGCGGTGTCTACACGGACGTGTTCCGGAGGCCGCCAGACGTGGATGCGGCCGGTCGCCGGCCGGAAGTCGTTCTCGGGATCTTCGGCGTAGAGGCGTGCTTCGATGGCGTAGCCTTGGGGTACGAAGTCGGGCGCCAGCGCGCGGCCTTCGGCAATCTCGATCTGTTGCCGGACCAGGTCCAGGCCAGTGATCATTTCGGTCACCGGATGCTCCACCTGGATGCGCGTATTCACTTCCATGAAGTAGAAGTCGCCGTTCGGCGCCAGGAGGAATTCGACCGTGCCTGCGCTGGTGTAGCCAAGCTTACGGCAAAGCGCGATGGCGGCGAACATCATGCGTCCACGTGTTTCCGGCGTCATCACGGTGCAATGGCTTTCTTCGATTAGCTTCTGATGGCGGCGCTGGACGGAACAGTCGCGCTCGAAGACGTGGATTACCCTTCCGTGATGGTCTCCCAGGATCTGGATTTCGACGTGACGAGCGCCTTCGATGTACTGCTCCAGCAGCAGCGTGCCGTCGCCGAACGCGCGCTCCGCTTCGCCTTGCGCGGCGTGGAAAGACTGGTCGAGTTCGGCGGCATCCCGGACGATGCGCATGCCTCGGCCGCCCCCTCCGGCGGAGGCTTTGATCAGTACGGGGAAGGTTCCAGGGACGGGCTTCGGCACCACCGGGACACCGGCTTGCTCGGCGATTCGACGGGCTTTTTCTTTGGAGCCCATGGCTCGGATCACCTCGGGCGTCGGGCCGATGAAGGTGATGCCGGCGGATTCGCAGGCGGCGGCGAAATCGGCGTTTTCGGAGAGGAAGCCATAACCGGGGTGGATGGCATCGGCTCCCGTTTTTCTAGCGGCATCGATTATGGCGTCGATGTTGAGGTAAGATTCGCGGGGCGGCGGAGGGCCTATGAGGACCGCTTCGTCAGCTTGCCTTACGTGCAGAGCGTTGTGATCAAAATCGGAATAGACGGCGACGGTTTCAATGCCCATGGACCGGCAGGTCCGAATGATGCGGACAGCGATCTCGCCCCGGTTCGCGATCAGGAGCTTCCTTAGCATTCGCCCACCAATAATCTGGAAGGGTGGCGCAGGCCTTCATCAGCCTGTCTTTGGACCTTACTAACAATGCGCAGGCGAAACCGCGTGCACCGCAACGCGGCATGGCCGCAACCAACAGAAACTCTCCGGTTGGAAAAGGTGGGACAGGCGTTTTGGCCTGTCCTTTCTCGGTGAAGTGCAAAGGCAGGCTGATTTCTGCAAACTGGGATGTCCTTCGGATGCCGCCCTATTAAGAATCTACGAGCGGTCTCACCCGAACGTTCTCGCTTCCATCCAAAGGCACGGTCGAAAACTGCGCTTGGGCAGGCCGTGGCAGGATGAAGTAGCTGCCTTCTCCCGTGGGAGCTCACCCCAAAACGCGCAGGCGAAACCGCGTGCGCCACGTTGTTTTCATCCATTTTCGTGGACCGGCGGTCCATGGCTACAGGCTGAAGGCCTGCTCCACCCATCCACAGTAGGTTTCTCATTAGTGGCGGAACACTCCAAATTCCAGCGTTCCCTTTACAGGGGCATTGTAGGATGCCGACAGGGCAATCGCGATCACCGTTCTCGTGTCGCGCGGGTCGATGATTCCGTCGTCCCAGAGGCGGGCGGTCGCGTAATAGCTGTCGGACTCGCGGTTAATTTGCTCTTCCAATGCCTTCTTCGCGAATGCCAGCTTGTCTTCGTCGACCGGCTGGTTGGCTTTCACCGCGGCTTCGCGTTTGATGATGTCCATCACGCCGGAAAGCTGCTGTGCCCCCATCACCGCAATGCGATGGTTCGGCCACGTAAAGAGGAATCGAGGGTCGTAGGCCCGGCCGCACATGGCGTAATTCCCTGCCCCGTACGACCCGCCCACCATGATCGTGATCGCTGGCACGGTCGAGTTGGAAACGGCGTTGATCAGCTTGGCTCCGTTGCGGATGATTCCGTCCTCTTCATAGGTCCTGCCGACCATAAAACCCGTGATGTTCTGTAGAAACAGCAGAGGCATGTCCTGCTGGTTGCAGAGTTCGATGAATTGGGCGCCTTTTGCGGATGACTCCGACATCAGCACGCCGTTGTTGCCCAGGATTCCGATCGGAAAACCGTGGATGCGAGCAAAGCCAGTCACCAGCGTAGGGCCGTATTCCGGCTTGAACTCGGAGAATTCGCTCCCATCCACGATCCTGGTAATCACGTCCCGGATTTCAAAAGGAACTCGGACGTCAGCCGACGCGATCCCCAGGAGTTCATCCGGATCATAAACAGGGTCGGAAACAGGCCGTGGGGTGAAGGCCGGGGGACGATTCAGATGCGCCACGATGTCGCGGGCGATCCGGATGCCGTCCAGTTCGTCTTCGGCAAGATAATCGGATAGACCGGAAACACGTGAGTGCATCTCGGCTCCGCCCAGCGATTCTTCGTCCGACACCTCGCCGGTCGCCATCTTCACTAACGGCGGGCCAGCCAGGAAAACCTGAGCCTGCTTCTTCACCATGACGACATAGTCGGACATGCCAGGCAGGTAGGCCCCGCCTGCGGTCGAGCTGCCGAAGACGACGGAAATGGTCGGGATGCGTTCCTTCGAGCGGCGTGTGATCTCGCGGAAGCCCCGTCCTCCGGGCACGAAAATCTTCGCCTGGACGGGCAAGTCCGCGCCCGCGGCTTCCACCAGCAGGATGGTGGTCAGCCGGTTGATGCGCGCAATATCGGCGAGGCGGGCATTCTTCCACGAACCGGCTTCACCCGTCGCCCCGCCTTTGGCCGTCGCCTCGTTCGCGATGATCAGGCATTCCCGGCCGCACACCAGGCCCACTCCACCGATCACGCCGGCGCCCGGAAACTCGTTCTCCATGCCGTGCCCGGCCAGCGGCGCAATCTCGAGGAAGTAGGAGCCCTCATCGAGCAGCATGTCGACACGTTCCCGCGGCAGCAAGCGCCCTCGCTCGCGATGGCGTTTGACGTACTTCTCGCCTCCGCCCTCGGTGGAGCGCTTCAGCTCAGCGCGCAGACGCTCGACGGCAGCCAGATTCGCAGCGTAATTCGATTGATAAAGGGCAGATCCCCGGTCGACCAATTCAGTTACTGTATCAGCGGACGACGACTTTTGCCAACCCGGCGTTCCCCGCGGTGTCGTAGACGCGGACCACGATCAGATGCTCGCCGGCGCGGACGTTTTCTAGCGCGATGTGGAACTGTTCGCGCGGGGAGTCCGTGACGCCGTCGGCCGCTTCAAGCGGCATCCAGGGGCCGGCATCGAGCGAGTATTCACAGCGGCGCAGCGGCGAGGTCTTGTCGGCGGCGTCGACGTCCACTTCCACGTGCGTCGCGTTGCGGCGGGCTTCGCTCAGGGTCACCACCGGCGGCGTATTATCGATGAGCACAGGCGTGCTGACCAACTCGGCTTCCCGGGCGAGGTTCACGGGGTTCGACGGACGGTCAGTGGCCACAATGCGGAAGTAATAGCGGCCATCCGCCAGCACGTCCCCATCGATCAGGAACGAATTGTCGAACAGGTTGGTGCGAACGAGCTTCCATTGCTGCTCTTCTTCTCCCCGGAACCAGAGGGCATAGGCGAGTTTGTCACCGTCGGGGTCGTCGGCTTGCCAGGTCACCTGGATTTGCGATCCCTGTGCTCGCGATAGCGCCTGGGTCGGAGTTCCCGTGGCTGCGGTCTGCGCATCGCCGCTGTCCGTCACGGTGATCGTGTAGGCTGCAGTGTTTGCAGTGGATGCGGACTTGGGGGTTGTAGCCCCGGACGCGGCCGCCGAACTCACCGTGATACTTCTGACCACCGGCGGGGTGTTTTGGGGCAGGTAGGCAATGACGACATCTTCCACCACCGGCTTCGTACCGCTGAGTTCGGCCCGCCATTGAATGTAACGGGCGTTGGGACTCTGTATCAGGCTGCCTTGGGGATCGCGGATGGGAGCGGACCACTCGCTCCAAGTCTGGTCGGGACGTGATGAATTCCCCGTCCGCGTCTGGAATGACGCAGTGCCGTTATGCTGGCGCCACGTGAGCCGTCCCCAGCGCGCCACGGTGTTGGCATCGTGGACTGGCGATTGGTAGCTTCCCGTAGCCACCGGCGTTTGGTCCGCGGCCGGCGCGAGGCGGAATACCTTGCCTGCGTCGCCGGTGGAGGCGAGCACTCCCGACGCTGTTTCGAGCAAACGCGTCGCTTCGCCCTCGTTGGTCTGCACCAGAAGCGTGGGCTTATGATCGGCGCCGAGGCTGTAAATGCGCGCCTGCACGTCGGTGCTGAACAGGATGTTCCCGTCCGGACGCATCGCCAGGTCGTAGATGTTCTCTTCCTTCGAGGACCAGATGGTCTCGACCGTATTATCCGGGTTGATCTTGTAAATCGCGGCTTTGTCCACTCCTGGCAGTTCGACGCTCGCGGCCAGGTTCGTCGCGGCGGGTGCAGGCGTGGCAGATTTGGGCGTGTCGGCGGGCTTCGGCTTTACGTCGGCTCCGGCTTGCGCGTTTTCCGAGACACTGATGCTGGTAGCGGGCGCGGTCACCGTAACCGAGGTTGTGCCGAGGGAAATCGGCGTGAGGCCACTGGCGCTGCTGGCGAGGGCGCCACCGAGGGCGGCGGCGTATACGGTGCCGTCCGGCATCGGTTTAATGGACCGGATCTCGGGCAGGTTTGCGTCGTAGAGAACGAATGCCTTGTCCTTGGCGCTGATCCGGTAGAGGATGCCGTTCGGTTCGCTACCTGCCAGAAGACGGCCCTGCGCGTCGATTGCGAGCGAAGTGACGTGGGCCTGGCCGGTCGAATAGTAAAGCTCACCTTTACCGCTCTTGTCTACGGCGTAAACATCGCCCGGGTCCCCCGCAGCAACGTAGAGCATTCCATCCTTGCCAAACGCGAGCCCCCAAATGTATTTGGCTTTGGGCGCGAAGAATTCGGCCGCTTTGCCGTTCTCAATTCGGTAGACCTTGCCGTCCGGGGACGTGGCGGCATACAGGACTCCGGCTGAATCGAGGGCCAGGGCGAACACTTCGGGCTGATCGGCGGTCCAAACCAGCGTGCTCGCACCGCCGGGCGCGACGCGATAGATCCGGCCGCGGTGGCCGGTGCCGATGTACAGCGAACCGTCGGCAGCCTGGACCATCGTCCAGACGACAGCCTGGCCGGAGGTCAGGAGCGTGTCGAGCTTGGGCGCCAGCGTCAGGCGTCCGTCGCGATCGAGCGAAACTCCGTTGAAGCGGCCCTTGATGAAATCCTGGTAGGAACTCATTTCCCAGGTGGTCGTAGTGGCACCGAACGCGGCGACTGCCGTGCAGCACCAGAGGAGCAATTTCGTCATTCTTTCACTTCCACCTGGATCGACTTGGAGCCGGTAACCACGAAGTCGCCCAGGCTCACGGGAATTTCGGTCACCGTCGAGCCTTGCGAGAACAGGTTGAGCGCGGGCGCCCCCTGCGTTTTCGCGAGCACCAGGGCGAGCGACGGCGGAGGATCGGGCAAATCCGCTCCCTGGGCCTGGTACGCGGCCTCATTGCGCCATACGCGCAAATAGGCGTTGGTGTTGATGTGAAGGCTGTTCACCGTGTTCACGAGTTGTTGGGGCGATTTGGGCAGGTTGCTCACTACCTGGGCGTAATCGACCATGTTTGCGGAGCTGGCGTCCATGACGGTGAACTGCAGCGGCCCAAGCGGCGTTCCTAGCGGCACGACATATCGGACGGTTTTCTGCATTTCCGCGCCGTTCTCGCCGGTAAAGGAGATGGTTAGGTCGATCGGTTCGCCGGGATGGGCGTCCTTGTTCGCGGTCACCTGGTCGATCTGAAACAGGCGCTTGCGTTCGGAGGCTTCGATGGAGATATCGATGCTGCTGATCTTCAGGGCGTCAAAGCCGGCTGTCATGGCATAGCCGAGAGGTGTCGCGACGCCGTTCGACACCAGGGCTGGAACCGAGAAATCACCCGCGTAGGTATTGTCGAGGGTGATCGGCGGGATGCCGTTCTCGAACTTGATCGAGCCGCGCACGGTAAAGCTGCCGAGCCCAACCGTGCGTTCGGTAGCGTCGAGCGCCGAATAAACTGCCATTTGCAGAATCAGCGGGGACAAGACGCGGTCGGCCACCATTTGCATGTAGTAAGACGACGGCGCGTGGCGAACTCCGTGTACGCTGACCGAGAGCGGGACGGTTTTGGCTCGCCGGCCGAGCTCGCCGAAGATGCTGGTGCTGCGGTCCTGGGTGATGGAGCCCATCCACTCGCGGGCGGACGAAATCTTGAACGAGTTTGCCAAGTTGGGCAGGACAGTAATCACTTCTGCGCGGGCAAAAGGCAGGTCGGTGTTGCCCACAGACAGGAACTGGTGCCCGAAGGCGAAAAGACGGTTTCCATCGATTGTGGTGATGGTGCCGTCGGCTCCGATACTCATGTCGCCCGATAGCAATTGGACGGTAATCATGTCGCCGGGGTGCAGGAGCGAGGGATCGCCGAGCTTGGGCGGCAGGTGGCCTCCGCTGGAGACCCCCTGGACCGGCTCAAAGCCTAATTTCTTGAGTTGAGGCTCAAATTGGCGGAGCGTCGAGGCGGTGAAACCGCTAAACGAAACCGGGGTCGCGATGTTCTGCAAGCCGCCGGGCGCCGAGGAGCCTGAGGTCGTCGGCGGCGCCGGTGCCGGGTCGACGGCGAGCATCTCCTCGATGGGCCGGATTCCGGCAATTGGCTCCTTCGAATAGGAAAACCCAAGGGCCACGGCGCCGACCAGCTTGCCGTCGATATAGACCGGGCTGCCGCTCATTCCCTGAATGATGCCGGTTTTCTCCAGCGGCCCTCCGGAAAGGCGCGCCAGGATCACCGATTGCTTGGGACCAAGGTTCTCCAGAACTCCCAGTATCTCGACCTGGAACTCTTCCAGGCGATTGCCCGTAAATACCGTCTTTCCAATACCATGCTGGCCTGGACGGATGTCTTTCAGGGGGAAAATCGGGGTTTGGGCAAGCAGGCCCGATGCTACAATCGGCAATATAAACAGACGCAAGAGGGCCACAAAGCCTATTCTAGTCTGCCTGTCGGCACGATATCTGGCTAGTAGCTAAGAAAGGTTGACAAGCCGAAGCTTGTCTTACGATGGCAACCTACGCCAAGTCGCTTCCAGAGGTCCGCACTTTGCCGTGGTCGAGCCTCATCTGGTTCGGCGCGCTGCTGCTCGCGTGCTATGCGCCAGTGTTGTATTGGCTGGGCTACCAATGGGCAACGGACGCCGACATGGGACACGGTTTCTTCGTGCCGGCGGTGGCGGGATACATCGTCTGGCAGCGGCGCTCGCAGCTTGCGACGGTCGAGGTAAGGCCTAATGCGTGGGGGTTAGTGCTGGTCGTTTGGGGCGCGGTGCAGATGCTGCTCGGAACGCTGGGAGCGGAGATTTTTCTGGCGCGGACGGCTTTCCTGGTGTCATTAACCGGCGCGATTCTGTTTTTGGGCGGAACTAAAGTTCTGCGAATCGTGGCGTTTCCCCTGTTCTTGCTGTGCTTCATGATTCCGCTTCCGGCCATTATTTACGCTCGCATCACCCTGCCGCTCCAGATTTTTGCCAGTTCGGTGGCGGAAACTATTCTGGGACTCCTCAGCATTCCCGTACTACGCGACGGCAACGTTCTGAGCCTCGCCAACCAGCAACTCGACGTCGCCGAGGCTTGCAGCGGCATTCGTTCGCTGCTGACGCTTTCGTTCCTCTCGCTGGTTTACGCCTATTTCTTCGACCGCAAGCCGTGGATGCGCTGGGTGATGCTGGCCGCGACCATCCCGATCGCGATCGCCGCAAACGCCGGGCGGGTCACCATTACGGGCATCATCAGCAACTACCGGCCGGACCTGGCACAGGGGTTCTTTCATACCCTCGAGGGCTGGGTGCTGTTTATCGTCGCGTGTTCGCTGATGGTGGGGTTTCATTGGGCTGCGAATCGGGTGTACGCGATGCGGAGGGCTCGTGGGTAAGCGCTCGGCGATTATCCTGTCGGTCGCTTTGCTCGCCCAGGCAGGCGTATTCTATGGCTTCTCGCGCGGCGAAGCGGTGCCCGCTTATCGGCCATTCCGCGAGTTTCCCAGCCAGTTGGGGCCCTGGCGGCTGATCCGTGAGAACGTCCTCGATGCGGATGTCATGCGGATCCTGCGCGCGGACGACTATATCAACAGCGATTACGCCGAAAACCCAACGCAGGCCGTAAACCTGTTCGTCGCGTTCTTCAAATCGCAGCGCGCGGGCCAAGCTCCCCACTCCCCCAAAAACTGCCTGCCCGGCAGCGGCTGGATTTGGACCACCGCCGACACGATTCCGGTCACCATTCCAGGGCATCCGGCGCCGATCACGATCAACCGCTACGTGGTCGCGCGGGGCGATCTTCGGGACGTGGTGCTGTACTGGTATCAATCGCGCGACCGCGTTGTCGCCAGCGAGTATAGCGCCAAAATCTTTGTCGTAGCGGACGCGCTCCGATACAACCGCACGGATACCTCGCTGGTGAAGGTCACGGTGCCGATCAACGACAAAAAAGAACAAGCCGCCACCGACGTGGGGGTCGAATTCATCCGCACCTTCTTTGATACACTTCGTAGCTATCTGCCTTCATAAACGCATGCACAACATAATTCGAGCCGCCTTCGTGGCGGTGGTTGCCGTTTTTGCCGCGTTGGCCCAGGAGCCGCCGCCTGCACCCCGGCCCGCCGCGCCGCTGCCCGACCGTTCCGACGAGGTAATCAAAGCCGTCGACAACTGGATGTGGTTCCAACGCCTGGGCGACATCGCGGATGTGGATATCGTCACCTATACCAGTCTTCCGCCCGCGCACGTGACCAATCCAAAGGCCCCGGGCGCAACGAATCCGCTCATCATCCACGCCTACACGTTTATCCCCAAGAAGCTGGACCGGACGCGCAAGCAGTCGCAGCCACTGATCGTGCTGGTTCACGGCGGCGTGCACGCGAACGAGGACACCAGCGACGCCCACATCGTCCGGGAACTTGTCGAGCAGGGGTATTCGATCATCACGACGGACTACCGCGGCAGCACCGGGTATGGCCGCGGCTTCTACGAGCAGATCGACTACGGCGGGCGCGAGGTAGACGATGTCTACGCCGGCCGCAACTGGATGCTCGAGACGTACGATTTCCTGGACCCGAAGCGTGTCGGAATCGTCGGATGGAGCCATGGCGGGCTGATCACGCTGATGAACATCTTCCAGCATCCTCACGATTACGCGGTGGCCTATGCCGGCGTGCCCGTGAGCGACCTGGTGGCGCGCATGGGATACGAGCCCGAAGGCTATCGGGCACTGTATTCCGCGCCGTACCACATCGGTAAGACGGTTCGCGAAGATGTCGGCGAGTACCGGCGGCGGTCGCCTGTGAACCACGTAGAGGATCTGGATACTCCACTCCTGATTCACACCAACACGAACGATGAGGACGTGAACGTGCTCGAAGTCGAGCATTTGATCGAAGCGCTCAAGGCGGCAGGCAAGAAGTTCGAATACAAGATTTATCAGAATGCGCCCGGAGGCCACCACTTCAATCGGACGGATACGAAAATGGCGCGCGACTCGCGGCATGAAGTTTACGTGTTTCTGGCGGGCTATCTGCACCCCATGAACGCCGCGCGTTAGATACCGCCTGTTAGAACACTTCCGCCAGCCGGCGAATTCCTTCTCGAATTTCCGGTTCCTTGAGGCGCGCATAGCCTAGCAGAAACCCGGCGGCCGATGGTTCCTTCAGGAAATACGGCGCTATGCCGTAAATCCTGACACCTAACGACAGGGCCTTCGAGACGATCAAATCCTCCCGACAGCTCATACGAGGCCACAGCACAACGTGCGCGCCCGCGCCGTCGCCCGTCACTTCGACGCGTTCAGCAAGATGCCTCCGAATTGCCCCCAGCAGCGCTTCACGACGCAGCGCATTGCGGCGGCGCGTGCTGCGAAGATGCCGCTCGTACATCCCGCCGGTGATGAAATCGGCTAAAGTCTGCTGTTCGAGTGTGGCAGTATGACGGTCGGAGAGCCACTTCGCGGCTGTAAATGCCCGAGCCAGCGGCTTGGGCACCACTAAGTAACCGATGCGCAGCGCGGAAAACACGGTGCGAGAAAAAGTCCCCATGTAAATCACTCGTCCCCCTGAGTCCAGACCCTGCAATGATTCGAGCGCTTGGCCGCCGTATCGGAACTCGCCGTCGTAATCGTCTTCCACCACGACACCGCCGGTGCGATCCGCCCATTGGAGGAGTGCCAGGCGGCGCGCGAGCGGGAGAATCGCGCCGGTCGGAAACTGATGGGACGGCGTGACGAAAACGATACGGGCCGATTTCGGTAGTGCATCCGGGTCCAGACCGTCGTGGTCAACCGGGACCGGTTTGATCAACGCTCCAGCGGCACGAAGCACTTCCCGCGTGCCCTGGTATTGCGGATCTTCGACCGCAACCGGGTCGCCTGGGTTAATCAACACGCGCGCAATCAAGTCGAGCCCCTGCTGCGAGCCATTCACCACGATCACCTGCGAGGAGTCGCACACAACCGCGCGGGAGCGGCTAAGATGCGCGCGGATGGCGTCGCGCAGAGCAAGACTTCCGTTTGACGGGCCATAGTCCAGATCGCGGACGGAAGCCTTCCGCGCGTTACGGAGAAGTAACCGGCGCCAGGTCTCGAACGGAAAGAGCTCGACGTCGCTGCGGCCGTAGGCGAAGTCGCAGCGGACCGGTTTACCTTCGGTTTTCTGAGGAACGTCCACCTTCGGCGCAGCCTCTTCGGCCGCTTCGCCAAATTTCGACAAGCGGAAGCTCGCCTGTGCCGCGGATGCACGAGTATGCGGTGGATTCAGGCTCTCGCCCACGTAGGTTCCCGAACCGCCACGGCCGGTGATAAAGCCTTCGGCGGCCAGTTGATCGTACGCCAGCACTACGATGGTCCGCGAGACACCGAGTTGATCGGCGAGATCTCGGGTCGAAGGTATACGGCCGCCCCGGCGCAGGGTGCCGGAAAGAATCGCCTCTCGCAGTCCTTGGTAAATCTGGCGAAAAAGGGGTTCGCCGCTTTTCGAAAGTGGTATCAGCAATTCCATCGAAACTGGAGCTATGAAAATACCATGTTCTGACCCATGATCGGAAGCAGATGATGCGCTTCCAGCGAAAGGGGATCTTACTAACGCTTGCGATTCGTTTCGCGCTTCTTGCCGGACAGGCCGCGGACTATCCGGTAATTGAGTTACGACGTTACTCGATTAAAGAGGGCGAGCGGGAACGTTTCACCAAGCGTTTCGAGAGCTACTTCCCCGAAGCCATCCAGCAGACCGGGGCGATCGTGGCGGGCGAGTTTCTGGAGCGGGCGAATCACTCGATGTTTACCTGGATTCGCGGCTTCCACGATATGGACGACCGCGCGCGGTTGAATGCCGCCCTCTATTTCGGTCCGGTGTGGAAGGAACATCGCTCGCAGATGAACGAACTTCTTGTCGATAGCGACAATGTGCTTCTGCTGCGCCCGCTCGATGCAGACAGGGGCGTTCTTGTTCTTCCAGCGGTCGATCCGGCGAAGGAGAACAGCGCTCAGGGCGTCGCCGTAGCGCAAGTGTTTGCGATCAAGCCTGACGCGGTACAAACCTTTTCACAGCAGGCGCAAGCGGCATTTGCCCGTTATCGCGCGGCGGGAGCTCACGAGGCGGGTCTCCTGGTGACGCTGGATGCTCCGAATAACTTTCCGCAGCTTCCTGTGCGAACAGATGGACCGTACCTCGTTTGGCTGGGAGTGCTGAAAGACAACCAGGCGCTGGAGCAGCTTACTCCGCTGGCCGGGCAGGCGGCTAAATCTCTCGCGGGTACAGGTTTGATGCGAGGCGCTGCCGAATTGATCGTTCTCGACCCGGCGCCGCGATCCCGACTGAGGTGGTTAGCAGAATGGCAGTAATTGGAAGACCTGAGAAGTCGGAAGCAGCGCCATATTACTTCACGTATATCGATCGCGTTGCGGATGACGACATCGTTCGCGTGCTCAGCGGCCAACTCGAGGAGACGCTGGCATTGTTCTCGCAGACTTCGGAAGACGACTCGCTCTATCGCCCCGCCGAGGATAAATGGAGCATCCGCCAGACGCTCAGCCACCTGGCGGACGCCGAGCGCGTCATGGCATTTCGCGCTTTCTGGTTCGCCAGGGGCTTTGAAAGCGCGCTGCCCAGCTTCGACCAGAATGTTGCAGCCCGCGCGGCCGATGCAGACCCAATCCCCTGGGCGGCACACTTGGAAGAGTTCCGGCGGGTGCGGCTTTCCACCGTGACGCTGTTCGAGAACATGTCACAAGATGCTTGGACGCGCGGAGGCGTCGCAAGCGACAATTACTTCACGGTCCGCTCTTTAGCCTTTCTCATTGCAGGGCACCTGAAGCATCATCTCGACCGTTTACAACGACGGGATTCGGTTTCACACCACTAGCAGGATCTATAATAGTCCCCAAGCTCACACGGAGGACTATGCGCAGCACTTGTCTTTTGCTGACCGTCGCACTCGCGCCTGCTTTTGGAGCGCCCGCGAAGACCACGTTCCACAAGGACGTCGAACCAATTCTCCAGGCGCGTTGTCAGGGTTGCCATCGTCCGGGTGAAGCGGCTCCCATGCCGCTGCTGAGCTACGCCGAGGCTCGTCCGTGGGCCAAGGCGATGAAGGAAGCCGTCCTGACGCACAAGATGCCGCCGTGGTCGGCCGACACCTCCGTGGGACATTTCCGCAACGATCGCCACCTGAGCCCGGAAGAGATCGACACCATCGCGAAGTGGGTGGATGCAGGGGCGCCGGAAGGCAGCAACAAGGATGCGCCTCCGGCGGTCAAGTTCACCGAGGGCTGGGCGATCGGCAACCCCGACACCGTGCTAGAAATGCCGACCCCGTTCGACATCCCCGCGCAGGGTGTCCTCGATTACCAGTGGATCCTGATCCCTGGCTTCAAGGAAGATAAGTGGATTCAGGGCTTCGAAGTCCGGCCTGGGAATCGGGGGGTCGTGCATCACGTTGCCGCGTTCTGGCGTCGTCCGGGTTCTGCCTGGATGGTGGAAGCGAAGCCGGGCATCCCGATTGCAAAGCCTTCGACGGCTCCCGAGAATGGCGGCTCCGACGGTATCATCGCCGAGTACGTTCCCGGAATCCCCCCGCTTGTTCTGCCCAAGGGCTACGCAATGTTTCTCCCCGCCGGGTCGGACATCATGCTCCAGGTTCACTATACGCCGAACGGCAAAGCAACCCAGGATCGCTCCAAAGTCGGCATCGTGTTCGCCCCAGCGCCACCGGAATACAGAGTGATTCTGTATGGGATGGCCCAGATGGCGCTTCTCATTCCACCAAACGATGCCGATTATCATGCACACGCCACCACTGTCCTCGGGACCGACGTCCGCGTGCTCGGACTCAACCTGCACATGCATCTGCGGGGCAAATCGGGCGAGGTCAAAGCCACCTATCCAGACGGACACAGCGCCGAACTGCTGCGCGTTCCTAAATACGATTTCAACTGGCAGATCACCTATGAGCCGGAAGGAGAGATGATCCTGCCCGCGGGAACCAAGCTCGACGCGCTGATGTCCTACGACAACTCGGCGAATAATCCCAATAATCCAGATCCCACGAAAGAGGTACGGTTCGGGGACCAGACGTCAGACGAAATGGCGTTCGTTTACATGCACGTCGCTATCCCCAGGAATCAGGATCCGCGGACTTTGTACCGTAGGGCGTCCTATCCACCCAAACCGGCCGAATAACGAGGAACCAATTCACATGCTCCAACGAATCGTAGTTTCTATCTCCGCTGCCTCGCTCATGTTGTTGGCGGCGCCTGCCGAGACCGACGGCCCAGGCGGGCTGAACCCGGCGCTCTTCGAACGGCTGATGTGGCGCAGCATCGGCCCGGCATCGATGGGCGGACGTGTAACGGACATCGAAGGCATCCCCGGCAATCCCGGATTGGTCTACGTCGCCACGGCATCCGGCGGGTTGTGGAAGACCACGAATGGAGGCATGACTTGGGCGCCGATTTTCGATCACGAATCGACCATTTCGATTGGCGATATCGCGGTCGATCCGCACAATCCGGACGTGGTTTGGGTCGGCACCGGCGAGGCCAACGCGCGCAATAGCGTTTCGTTCGGCGACGGCGTGTATAAGACGCTCGACGGTGGCAAGACGTGGCGCAACCTCGGACTGAAGGATACCCGTCACATCTCCCGCATCGTCATCAACCCGCTGAACACGAATATCGTCTACGTTGCCGCGTTGGGACACAATACCGGTCCGAGCGAGGATCGCGGTGTGTTCATGACCAAGGATGGCGGCGAGACCTGGAAGAAGGTCCTGTACATCGACCCGCAGCATGGGTGCGCCGACCTCGACATGGACGTCAACAATCCGAACGTCCTCTACGCCACTATGTGGAAGTTTGAACGCCGTCCGTGGATGTTTATTTCGGGCAGCGAGAAGACCGGCGTGTTCCGCTCCACCGACGGCGGCGCCACCTGGAAGCAGCTCACCAACGGGTTGGCGAAGGGTTTCGGACGCATTGGGGTGCGAGTCGCGCCGAGCAATTCGAACGTCGTGTACGTGATCGGCGAATCGAACGAGGGAACGCTTTTCCGGTCGGACGACCGCGGCGAGCATTTCCACATGATGACGAAAAATCCCGTGGTGGTTGGGCGCGGCCTGTACTATTGCCACCTCACCGTCGACCCCACGGATGAGAACCGGCTGTATTCCATCGGCATGCGCCTCTCGACATCCATTGATGGCGGGCGCAACTGGCGCGGCATCGCATCGGGGATTCACGGCGATTACCACACCGTCTGGGTGGACCCGAAAGATACCAATCGCATCTGGATCGGCGAGGATGGCGGCATCGCCGTGTCCTACGATCGGGCCGAGAATTGGGAATTCGTCGCCAATTTTCCGGCGGGTCAGTTTTACCAGATCATTACTGACAACCGCTGGCCGTTTTATTACATCAGCGGCGGCTTGCAGGACAACGGAAGCTGGACCGGACCCAGCCGTACACGTTCGTCCGGAATTATGAACAACGATTGGACCATGGTGAGCGGCGGCGACGGTTTCCATGTGGTCAGCCACCTCGACCATCCCGGATTATACCTGTCGGAGAGTCAGGGCGGAGGCATTGTACGTACTGATTTGACCACCGGGGAGCAACAGGACGTCAGCCCGCAGCCCAGGCGCAACGACGGCGGACCAGTAAGCGAGCTGAAATACCGTTTCAATTGGAATGCGCCGATTGTGCCCTCGCCGCACGACAAGAACACCGTCTATTTCGGCAGCAACGTGGTGTTCAAGTCTACAGATTTCGGCAAAACATGGACGGCCATCAGTCCGGACCTGACGACGAACGATCCGGAAAAGCAGAAGAGCGTCGGAACGACGTGGACCGAGAACACCACCGCGGAATATCACTGCACCGTGATTCGTATTGCCGAATCACCGGTGCAAGCAGGAGTTATTTGGGCCGGCACCGACGATGGCAACCTGCAGCTCACTACCGACGGCGGTAAGACCTGGACGAACCTCGTCGGCAACGTACCGGGCGTCCCGAAATTTGCCGAAATCGCGTGGGTCGAGCCCTCACGCACCGCGGCCGGCACTGCCTACGTGGCATTCGAGCACCACTGGTTTGACGACTTTCATCCCTATCTGTACAAGACCACCGATTTCGGGAAGACCTGGACCAGCATTAGCGGAAACCTGCCGCAGCATAACTATTTGTGGGTAGTGAAAGAGGACCCCAAGAATCCACAACTCCTATACGTGGGCAGCGAACTGGGCCTGCACGTATCGTTCACGGGCGGCAACCAGTGGGTTCGAATGCACCTGGGGAATTTACCGCCGGTGGCGGTTCGCGACATTGTGGTCCAACCTCGCGAGAACGACCTGATCCTGGGCACGCACGGCCGCAGCATCTGGATTCTTGACGATGCCACGCCATTGCAGCAGATGAACGCGGACGTACTCTCGCAGAACGCCTACCTCTTTAGCATGCGCCCGGCGCTGCGGTACGATGCTGCGCGTGGCGGTCCGGGGATGGGCAGCGGTGGCAATAAGCCGTTCAGCGGACCCAATCCGGCGTACGGCGTGCCGATCACTTACTACGTGAAGGACAAGGGGCCGGCGAAGATCGAAATCCTCGACGGGGCGGGCAAGGTGATCCGCGACCTTGGCTCAATTCCGCAGGATCCGGGCCTGAACCGCGTTACTTGGGATTTGCGCTACCAGGGTCCACGGCTGCGCCGCCCTGCCGAACCGGAAGGCGAAGGTGAGTTCCGGTTCCGGCCCATCGGTCCGCAGGTCCTGCCCGGGAAATACACGGTTCGTCTGACTGCGGGAGGGCAGACTCTGATGCGGGATCTGGATGTGCGGCTCGATCCCACCATCCCGGTATCGGAAGCGGACCTTCGTACGCAGCTCGAGATCGACCTGAAGCTCCGGGACATGGAATCGTCGGTCAACGATGCCCTGCGTTCCATCGACACGTTCAAAGCTGAGCTCGAACAGGCTGAGAAGAACGTCAAGTCTCTCGACCCGCAAGCGCCCAAGGTGCTGACCGGTCTGATTACGGAGCGGCAGCAACAACTTTCCTCGATGGAGTTGAAGCTGGCGCGCCCGAACGACATTCCGGGCTACAGCATGGCTCCCCGGCTGGTGGATCGGCTGGGTCAGCTCCTGGGATCGATTGACCGCGTGCTGGCGGCGCCAACGCCTTACCAGAAGGAGCATTACACCGAACTGAAAGCCGAGTTCCAGAAAAACATGGGTGATGTCAACAACTTCATCGAGCGCCAGATCCCTGAGATTAACGACATGCTTAAAAAGAGCAATGCCGGAGCGTTGATGTCCGGAAAGGCGATCAGCCTGCCGACGCTGTAAATGGATTTGTCACAAAACTGACACAGCTGACGAGAAGTTGGCGGAGAAACCCTCGCGATTACGACCAACGTGTTGATTTTACATAGTTTACTGTCTGGCGCTCGACGTGCTCCCTGTGCAGTAGGCACGGAGCTACCATGCTGCACAGTCTACTCATCACTCAAAACAAAGAAGCAGCCGAACTATTCACTTCGCTGATCCGCTCGTCGGGACAGATCAATCTCGACCGGGTGTTTTGTCCTCCGCCGAGCCCATATCAGCTCACGATGGCGCTCACGACCCTTGCATTGGACGTGGCGTTCATCGATGTTACGGACAGGGAGCAGGCGGTCGCCACCTGCGAACAGATCCGCGATAAGAAGATGGGATTGGCCACTGTCGGATTTTCGACAGCAACCGGTAGCGAATGCCCGAAGCATGCAACTCCGTTCACCCTGGATTTTCCGCTATCGGTGCAAAGCTTCTCGATGACCGTGCGGGATGCCATTCACGCAGCTCGTCCGAAGCGTCGCGGGAACGTTTACGCCATCATGCCGGGTAAGGCCGGCGGCGGGGCAACCACAATCGTTCTGAACTTGGCTTCGCACCTCGCGAATACCCCGGATACGCGAGTGGTGGTTGTGGAGGGCGACTTGCACTCTGGAACCATAAAGGAACGGCTGGAACTCAAGCTGCAGCAGTCCATCGCGCAGACGTTGGCGAGCGCGGATGTCGCGGAAACGCTAATTTGGCCGCGCCACGTGGCTCGCAAAGCAAATATCGACTTCATTCTGACTGGGCGTGAGCGTGGCTTGCGGTCGCCGGAGTGGCATTCCTATCACCACCTGCTCACGTTCCTTTCGAACCGTTACGACCATGTGCTCGTGGATCTTCCCGAACTGCTGGATGATGACACGGCCGAGGTGGCGCAGACGGCGACGACCGTTTTCGTCATGACGACGCCGGAGATTCTGTCGCTCCACCTGGCGCATCAGCGAATTGAAGAGCTCAAGGCGTTCGGCGTGCTGGCTTCCCGGATCAAGCTTCTGATCAACCGTTGGCATTCCGACGACATGACCCCACCCGAGATTGCCGGGCTGCTGGATTGCGAAGTGGGCGGAGTCTTTCCGAACGATTATCGCGCCGTAACGAACGCGACACTAGAGAAGGGTTTCGTCGATCCACACACGCGGCTGGGGAAAGCATACCGGGCGTGCGCGAGTGCGATTGCGGGCCACAACCTGCCGATTCGTGGACCGGAAGGACGCCGGTCGCTGCTGGAATTGCTACGCCCGGCCCGGCAGGCCGCCGCGAGCAGTCACTAAGCGCTTCATTTCAAACATTCGCACATTTGGGCCCGTCACCCGTGCCTCGATTCGCCAGAGTGGCGACGCGGTTGAATTCGTACGCGAGCTAAAGACGAAGGCCGGGGGAGCAATCTGCCTGATGGGCGGAGGCGAACTCGCGCAATCGTTGATTGCAGCGGGCTTCGACGACAACATCGGATTGAATATTCACCCGATCCTTCTCGGCGCCGGAATTCCCGTGTCCCGTGACGCCGGCATCGCGTCAAGCTGACCCTTACTGAAAGCCGAACCATTAGCGGCGGGTGTGTTCTGGCGAACTATGAACTGTCGGCGTCATCGTGAACGCACGTTTGCTGAAAGTCTAACGTATAACGACTGCGTTACTGCTGCCAGTTCACTGAATCCGCGCGCCCACCGACACCGAGCGGCATCGGCTTGTGCAATGTTCCGTCGCGCCCTGCCATGAACAAAAGCAGTTCGTCCCCCGAGGCGCTTTCAAGGATGAGTGCTGCGATCGGGCCGAAAAACGCCCTTGCTTCCTCACCGCTCATTCCCGACAGAAAAGCGCCCATTAGGGCGGGATCGGCCAGACGAAACTTGAACTCTACGCCATCGGATGACAGCATGGTCGCGAATCGCCGCAGGTGGTTGCGCAGAATGGCCAAGGGGCTACGGGATGTCACGTAAATGCTCCACCCATTCCCCCAGGCCTCCCCGACCGCCGTGGCGCAAGCGGGCGAATCCGGCTCCACTATAAAGAGCGCCATCTGGTCGTTCAGGGGCTCTACGACGACGCCGGAGTCCCTTAATCGCTGAAGGCAGGGGGCACCCGAGCGCAGGTCGAAGATTGCGGCGACCGGATCGGCGAGACCCCTCATGACTTCCAGCGCCGCCGTCACGCGAGCCGATACCGACGACGGCGGCGAAGGTGGAGGCGGCGGCGCCTGAACCGGCAATGGCGGCGGCTGAACCGGCGGAACCCGGAACGCCCGCGACGCGGTGAGCGCCGGGTTGATCTTCACGCCCTCATCTTCGGGAACGGTCGTGATGGCGCGCATCGCCTGGGTCGGCGCATCGACGACAACCGGACGCCCGGCGGCCTGGCCGCTTGCCACCCCTTCGTAGGCGATCGTAAAGCTCGATTGCCCGGCCGTAATGACGTCGCCGGCCTGCAACAAGCCCTCGCTCATACGAGTTCCGTTCAAATACGTCCCATTGCTGCTGTTCAGATCGCGCACTACGCACGCATCGCCTGCCCATTCGATACAAAAATGGGCTCCCGATAAAAACGTGTCCTCGGAAATCGCGTAGTCCGCTTTTGTTGTGCGTCCAATCCGGAAAGTCATTCCCTGTTGGACAACTATGATTCGCCCTGTGTGCGGGCCTGTTGTGACTTGAAGTACCGCCTGCATCGATAGCGCCCTCGGATGAACTCCTGGCAACTACTTTACCGTGTTACGTTCGCCTCCAGGTTAATTTCTTTCTTGTCCAGCGCATCCTGCCGTTTGCGAAACCGGAGCATCTTTGCAGGATCCTCATCTTCCATGAAATATGCACTCAGCGGGCCAAACAGCGAATTCAACTCCTCAGCAGTACATGTCGGCAGGAACACTCGCAGGACGCGAGGGTCGTAAAAACGGAAGAGCATCGGCTTCGCGGTGGGATCGTAGACGGTCAACAAACCACGGAAATGCTGGCGCATGGCCCGGATGTCACTATGCGCCTCGACGAACACACCCCAGTGCTTTCCCCAGCCCTGTCCCAGCAGCCACTCGGTAAACGAACCCTTTGGCGGGAGCCCAATCAGGTACGGCGCCACCTCAGCCATATCGGGCTTCAACTCGCCCCGGAAAAGACAAATGTACTCAGCCTCGTGTGCCTGAAGTTCCTTCAACAGGTTGGGCACAGAAGCACCATCCAGGACGGCGTAGATAGAGCCCCCGTCATCCCGGAACAGCGCCTCACGGATCACATCGACCTTGTCGCTCATTGTTTATCCGGCCACACGGGCCGGTCTCCTAGCTTGGTCATATGTCGCAGAACGGAGCGCCGCTTTGAGACGCCGCCTTGAGAACCAGGGCCTGAGGACCAAACGACGCGGGCGAGCCGGAGGCACTACGCGGCTGCATCGTGATAGGCGTGCCCATCTGCCCAGGATCGGCCGAATCGGCAGCCAACGGATCCAGGGGAGTCTCGGGATTACAGCCGGCACCCGATCCCGCTGCGCCGCCGCTGTTGATCATCACCATCGTGCCCGAGATGAAGATACCGGCGGAATTGATATTGATGAAGTTTCCGCCGACCTTCAATGTGAGCATCGAGCCGGACTCGCCCACCCAATTCGTTCCTGCTTTGAGCTGGATCTCCTGCCCCGCATCCATCGAGTACTTGGAGCCGATCTTCTCCTGCATGTCCTGACCGACTTTCAGCGATTCGGTGCCGTCGACCTTCTGGTTGTGGTCCCCTGTAACCTGGAGGTGCTTGTCGCCTTTGACCTTCTCCTTCTGATCGTGCTCAACGGTCAGGTGCGTGTCGTGACCGATGCTTTCCATATGGTCGGCGCCGACTCGAATGTCCTGATTCTTTTGAGCGTTTATGAAGATCTGCTCGCTACCCTTTTTATCTTCGAAGCGGATCTCGTTGAATCCGCCGCCGCCTTTCGAACTGTACGACTTGATGGTGCTCTTCGTCTTCTGGTCCGGCAGCGTGTAAGGCGGCATCTGGTCCGCGTTGTACACACGACCCGTGATAATGGGCCGATCGGGATCACCTTCCAGGAAGTCTACGATGACCTCCTGGCCGATGCGTGGGATCCACATCGCGCCCCACTTCTTGCCTGCCCACAGTTGAGAAACGCGAATCCAGCAGGAGCTGTTCTCGTTCGCCTTGCCTTCCCGATCCCAGAAGAACTGCACCTTCACGCGACCGAACTCGTCGACGTAAATCTCTTCCCCGCCCGGCCCGACGACAACCGCCGTTTGCGGACCCTGTACGATGGGCCGCGGCGTGATGCGCATGGGGCGGTAATCCACGGTCTTCGGAATGACGGTGAAATGGTTGGTGTAAAGGTCCTCTTCGTCGGCCGCGGTCGTCTGATAAGCGGCGCCGCAATTGGCGAAGTGCTGGACCTCCATGAGAACGTAGGTTTTGTTCAGGTCCGAGCGATAGTGCTCCTGCAGGTCGAAACGATAGCCCGCAATGAAGCCAGCGCAGTTGCTGACGCCGTGCCCCACCTCGTGGCCTGATTCTTCCTCCTGCATGCGGACTTTCGCAACGGTCTCGCCACTGCCCTTATTCAGATAGTCGCCGGGGTAATCGTAGATTTCGAATGCCGTGTTATTGGCGACTTTGTACAGGGTCGGCTCAGTGACGTCGAGATCGGTAAGCGGCGTCTTGAAATTGTAATCGTTCAGAGCATATTGGCCGGAGCGCAATTCGTGGCCGATCTGAAACGCGGTGATGCGGGCTTCGTCGGTCACGCGGCCCATCGTCTCGAAGCGGGCAGTCGGCTGATTCGGACAGGGGTCGAACGAACTCGGGGAGTCGGCCAGAACGAGCGTGTGTTTGCTGAGCTCGTGCTGGAAGAAGTAGAAGATACCGTACTGCTCCATCAGCCGCGAGACGAAGTTAAAGTCGGTCTCGCGGTATTGTACGCAGTATTCCAGCGAATCGTAAGATCCTTGCGTCGAATTCTTAAAGTCCTGAAAACCGAGGTCGCGGAAAATTTGCGTGATGATGTCGACGACGGATTTGTTCTGAAAGATGCGGCAGTTGACGTTGCGCGTCAGGAACCACATCCAGGGGACAATCTCCGCCTGGTAATGCGCGAAACGGTTGTCTTTGCCACTCTGCACGAACCGGCTGACGAACCCGTTGATATAACGCTTCTCATCGTTGGCAAGGTGAATGGTGACTGTTACGCGCTGGCCGACAATGTCGTCGAAGGTGACGTCGGACTTTTCCGAGAGCAGGTCCACATGGTACGTGAATATTCTCGAAACGCTCTCATGTCCATTGACCTTCTCGAGAAGTAGAACATTATCGCCCAGTGGCGTTTCGATCGCGACAATTCGATTGTCTTGTGTGTAGGTCGGCATGGGTCACCTAGAAGCGCATCATGAACAGTGGAATGAGTGGAGCGATTTCGCGTTCCCTCACTTCACTCAGGGGCACGGTCCTTGATGCAGGCGATTGCATCAGCGCTCTTTCATAGATCTCGATTTCGGGCACGGGAGTAGCCTGGCGAACCTGGCCCACCAGCCGCTCGTAATAGGGAAGATCCTCGCGCCGCTGTTCGACCCAGGAGGGTGGCGCCGGATCGTCCTTATACCGGAACGCGATTTGGTAGTAATCTTCGATGATTGTGGCTTGCTCTTCGGCCGCATAGGTCGAGAAATCCCGGGTGTCGTCCAGCTCGTAGTTCATGTACGCCGCGTTCCGGGTTCCAGTCTGAACCATGCTTGTTACTTGATGATACAGCGCGTCGGTAATGTAGCCGCTTCCGTGCGTCTGGTATTGCCAGATGTGAGTCATCTCGTGCACCAGGACGGCCTTGTTGTCGTCGGTGAGGAAGTTGAAGCCCGGCATGATGCGGATCTGGTTCCCCAGCGTAGTCGGCGCGTTTGCGACGCGCGCCTCCACAATGTGCACTCGCTGCGCATCCACGGAATTCCCGAAGATATCACGGACGATGATGCGTTCCGCTTCGTAGAGGGTTCTTCCGCCGGGTCCGGAGATGGCCGCCACTTGCATGACAAGCTGCTCCAGAGCCGGCGACGTGATGGAAACCGGGAGATCGCGACGCTGGCACAGTTGCGAGGGGGGTATGTACCACAGGCGCGGATCCGTGGCGCACGCCGCCGACGGCGGCGTGCCCAGGGGAAGCGCGGAATGTCGCGATATCGGGTTTCCCATAGTCAATCAATCTGTAATGCAGGCTGTCAGCCTGCGGCGGTTCTTTAACCCGCCGTTACGAATACACAAACGAGCCATCCTCGCCGGTCGTGACGTGGATGGAATTCAACTGTTCGCCTTCCGCCATGCGCCCGAGAATCTGCTTTGAAACTTCGGGTAGCAGCGTATTGGTCAGAATATTGTCGACGTTGCGGGCGCCGCTCTCCACTTCAGTGCAGCGGCGTGCCACTTCGTCAATGAGCGCATCATTGTAGGTCAGCTCAATCTTGTGGTTCTCGCGAATGCGGCGCTGGATCTTGCCCAGTTTCAGGACGATGATCCTCTTCATCGCTTCGTCGTGAATCGGGAAGTACGGGATGATCACGAGGCGGCCCAGGAAGGCCGGCTTGAAAACCTTGTTCAACTCGGGCTTCAGAGCTTTCACCAGCCCCTCGGCGCTAGGCATCGTGTCGGGATCGGCCACCAGTTTCGCGAGGGTGTCCGTACCGGCGTTCGACGTCAGGATGATAATCGTGTTCTTGAAATCGATCTCGCGGCCTTCTCCGTCTTCCATCATGCCCTTGTCGAACACCTGGAAGAACAGTTCGAGCACGTCGGGATGCGCTTTCTCCACTTCATCGAGAAGAACGACTGAATACGGCCGCCGCCGTACGGCTTCGGTAAGAACACCGCCCTCACCGTAGCCGACATATCCCGGAGGCGAGCCCTTCAGGGTCGAAACCGTATGCGCTTCCTGAAACTCCGACATGTTGATGGTGATCATGTTGCGCTCGCCGCCATACAGCATGTCGGAAAGCGCCAGCGCGGTTTCGGTCTTGCCGACACCACTGGGTCCCACCAACAGGAACACGCCGATCGGCTTGCCGGGATCTTCCAGGCCGGCGCGAGACGTGCGGATACGCTGTGCAATGCCTTCCAGCGCATGATCCTGGCCGATGACACGAGCACCCAGGTGCTTCTCAAGTTTCAGCACTGTGGCAATCTCGTCCTTCAGCATTTTGCCGATGGGAATACCGGTCCAACCCGAGACGACCTCGCCGACAATGTGCCCGTCAACGCAGACCCGCATCAGTGGCGTCTCGCCCTGCAAAGCCGTGAGTTGTGCGTCCAGTTCCGCCAGTTCGGTGCGTAACGCCTGGGGATCGGCAACCGCGGTCTGGGTGGCCGTGCCGTCTCCGGACGCCGGAGCGTCCGCCGCCGGGGCGCCGTCATTCTCCAGTTTCGTCCGCAGGTCCCGGATCTTCAACACCAGGTCGCGTTCCTTCTCAAAGCGCTCTTCGAGCGACTTAAGACTCTTAGTTGTCTCTTCCTTGCGTTCCGCAATCTGAGCCAACCGCTCGGCGTGATCGGCGCCTACCTTGCTTTCCTGGGTGAGGACCCGTTGCTGGAGATCCAGGTCGTCGAGCGTCCGCCGAGCATCCTCAATAGCCGGGGGCACCGCGTTCTGTCCGAGAGCCAGCCGCGCGCATGCCGTATCCAGGACGCTGACGGCTTTATCGGGAAGCTGACGCCCCGCGATGTAGCGATGCGAGAACCGGACTGCGGCGTGGACGCCCTCGTCCAGGATGCGCACTTTATGGTGTTTCTCGAGAGGCGCCACGGTGCTGCGCAACATCAACATGCACTGCACTTCGCTCGGTTCTTCCACCTTAACCACCTGGAAGCGGCGGGCGAGCGCGGGATCTTTTTCGAAGTACTTCTTGTATTCGGACCAGGTTGTCGCCGCGATGGTCCGCAACTCGCCACGAGCCAGCGCCGGTTTCAGGATGTTGGCCGCATCATTTTGTCCGGCTTGCCCGCCTGCGCCAATCATCGTGTGAGCTTCGTCGATGAATAAAATGATCGGCGTAGGCGATGCCTTGACTTCTTCCACCAGGCCCTTGAGGCGGTTCTCAAACTCGCCCTTGATTCCCGCGCCGGCCTGCAATAAGGCGAGGTCAAGCGTCCGAACCGTGACGTTCTTCAACGGCGGCGGCACATCGCCTTGTACGATGCGCATCGCGAAGCCTTCCACCACGGCCGTCTTACCGACGCCCGCTTCACCGGTCAGGATCGGGTTATTCTGGCGTCGCCGGGTGAGAATGTCGATAATCTGCCGGATCTCGAAATCGCGGCCCAGCACTGCATCGATCTTGCCCTTTTTCGCATTTTCAGTCAGGTTAACGGTGAACTGGTCCAGGTTTGGCGTTTTGCCGCCTGCCCGAGGAACGCCAGGTTGGCCCGCAGCGGCAGCCGCGGCTTCGTCCTCCGCGGCCATGTCGTCTTCCGCCGAGCCGCCGGTGATCTTGAGAAAGTCCTTCTTGAGAAGCTCCGCCTGAATCTTCTGGAATTCGCGGCTCGCCTCGTGTACGATCCGCGCCAGTTCCTCGTTCGACGCCAGCGCCAGGAGCGTGTGGCCCGTGCGCACCTTGGCGGTGCCGAAATCGATGGAGCCGATGGTCCAGGCTTCCGTCATCATCTTTAAAACCGACGGGCTGATCGCCGGAGTCCGCGCATTGCCGGCCTTGAGCTTGTCCAGGCTGCGAGTCAGCTCGGCTGACATGCGCGATGTGTTGAGTCCAAACTGGCGGAAGATACGCGCCGCATCGGTGTCCGTTCCGTCGAGGAGCTTGAGCAGGTAATGCTCAACCTCGATTTCATAATGCGTGCGCGACAGACACAGCCCCGCCGCGGCTTCCACGGCGCCTCGCGCCGCATCGTTCAGTTTTCCTATAAGAGACTTGAGATTTACGCTCATCAGTACCTCGGTGGCAGATCGAATCAGATTCTCAGAATCGTATCACTCGGATCATAGTTCATTGGAATGGTCTTTGCCCACGTGGTCCACCCGAGCTGTGGCGCCACCTTTTCCTCTTCGGCCTTCTCCTCGATTACCGTCTTCTGTCCGGTCATTTCCACCCCTAATTCACAAGGTGGAACTTCCTCGCGCTTTAATACAAGCTGCGTTTGAAAATCTGTCTGGTCGCCCGCAAAGAAGCGCACCAGCGCGCGCAACGGCTGGTAGGCGCTGCCGTTCGGCAGAAACTCGAGATATTTCTTCAAGCTGAGCGGGCCCAGCCGGATACAGATGCCCGACTGCTGGTCCCAGATCTCATCGCCGACAATCACGCCAACACCAACCTGCTCCGAATATGTCGTGCCCTTATCGAAACAGCATTGCGTCGCCTGGTCGAGCCGATGCCAGGCGCCGACGAACTGCTCGATCTCCACCGGCACGTCGAAATAATCCCACAGAATGTTCTTGAGCGCCGTCGTCGACCTGGGGTGCAGGGACAGGAAGCCGGTATAGAACATCAAGGCTTCGTCTCGCACCGCCTGCCGGTTTTGCAGCCCTTCCGTACCAATGCCAATGAGGTGCGACAGGATGCGCGACAACGCGTCGCGTTCGTGGCGCTCGTACGCGATACCGAACCGGTATTTCTCCCAGGCCTGGTAAAACAGCGAGATCATGCGGTGGTTGAAAACGTCGAAAAACGCCGCCATTGCGGAGTCCTTCGCTCTTAACCGTTCAATGATCAGCTCGGTGTAATACAGCGGCAAAACGCCCAGTGGACCGGTCAGGCCCATGAAGTTCACGATCAGGGCGGGCGGACCGCCGCCGGTCCACTCGATGTTCTGGATCTGGCTGGCCGGGAATACGATCGACGGGTGTGCCCGGAAACGGGCCACCTCGCGTGACGGGTTTACAAAGCGTCCTACCGGTGAGCGATCCGGGTAGATGCGCTCCAGCGTCCGGACTGCCTGGAAAAAGTCGAACTCCTGCGGTACTTCTTCCAAAAGCCTCTTAACGTCGAAGTAAAGCTCGTTCTCAGGAACTACATCAGGATTCTGCGTCCCGCTCGGGGCTGCCATTCCCGTATCACCCCCCTCCTCTGTTTCGATGCCGCTACCAACTGACTGAAGCTGTTCAAAGACGCGTACATGCCCAGGAAGTGCTCCAGGACGCTCGCGAACAAATAAACGCCTCCGCCCACGAACTGCTCTTCGTCGAATTCGATATCGACGCGGACACCTCGCGCGAAGCTGATGCCGTTCTCCGAAATCACTCGCGCAAAGTGCTTCTGGCTGCGCAACTGCGTTATACCCTTGATCTGCTGCTCGGAATAAGCTGAATCGGTAAAATTATAAAGCTTTAGGATCTCCTGCAGCGCATCTTTGCCGTCCTCGACGAGCGAAAGGTAGTTCAACGAAAGCTGGGAGATCAGCCTCCAGAACGCGCTCTTGCCCGCCGGCGGCCGCAAAGTGTTGGTAGGTTTTTTCAGCGCGATGGTTTTCTTGATCGCCGATCCGCCTTCCAGCTCGAAGTCGCCCGCGTCGCTTCCAAACGGCAGGCGGCTGGGCAGGTCGCGATTCGTACAGGTGGTACGGATGGTGAGCGTGTCGACATCGGGCCACACCGGTCGATTCGACAGGTCCACCATGCTCATGTACAGATCCGATCCCTCATCGTTGCGCTTTCCCGAAGGGCGCCGGTTGGCGATCCAGAACGTTTCGCGCTTGTCCTGGAGCATCGCGTGACGATAGGAGTAGAACGGCTGAAACGTCATCACTTCCTGCGTTTGCGGATTGATGCTAACCACCTGGTCGACCGAAAAAATCTCGGTCGCCATGGGGCGCCGGACGTCCGGGACAATGGGATGTTCGTAACGCCGTTGCGTCAACAGAATCGGTTCGGCAGTTTGCGGGAAAAGGTTGACGATGGGGGTGCATCCCAGTTTGAACATCTTGGCTGAGACCCCAAGTTCGAGCAGTTGCCGCCGGTCTTCCAACTCGAACTCTCTGATGAGGAACACAATCTCGACGCGGTCTTTGAAGTGCGAGAAGGCCTGCCGCAGATTGTTCAGGTCGAAAAAGAAAAACTTCTCCGGGAAGGTGAAGTATTCCACCAGCAGACGATAGCCGATGAAAGAGCGCTTGGGATACGGCAGCATGCCTTCATCCTCGGCAAAGCCCACCGGCCGCAGCGAATCCTGCGGCAGCATAACCGGCTTGATGCGGCTGCCCGGCGTAGGATCGCGCAACATAATCTGAACGATGTTGCAGGACAGTAACTCATACAGCGTGTTGACGATGTTGCTTTCGCCATTCAGGAAGAACCGCAGCGAGTCGGTTTGCAGCTTGTTAAGCGGCGCGTCGCCTTCGCATTTCAGCTCAACACGAACCGCTGCGGCCGCCTCCAGCACGCGAATAGGAGGAGTCATGCGGTCGGGCGTCTTCCATTCCGCCGCGGTCACTGATAACGGCCAAAGCGTCGTTTTGTAGCAGGTCCGGAATTTACACGGAACGCCGCCCACGGGCCGGGAATAGAGCATCGCATCCTTGTCGACCGTGAGACCCGATTCCGGGTTGGCCTGAGAAGGATCCGTAACGAACTCCACGATGGACATCGACGGAATCGGCCGGATGTAATGCGGATAGACGATGCTGAGGAGTGCTTCCGTAATCTCCGGAAACTCGTCGTCGATCTTGAGATGCACGCGCGCGGCGAGGAAAGCGAACGACTCCAGCAGCCGCTCCACGTGCGGGTCCTCGCACTTATCCGCCTCAAGCACCAGGCGCGAGGCGATCTTAGGGTACTTCTGGGCGAACTCCACGCCCATCTGGCGAATATAGGTCAGTTCCCGCTCGTAATACAGCCGCAGGTCATCCCGCACCGCGTTCTCCCCTGACCTGATATTCCCCGCTGGTCAGTTGCAGCACGGTGTCGTAGGAAACGTGCTCCGGGGTTGGGTCGGTACGTAACAGCCCTTCAATCTGAAATCGAAGCACACGGGTGTTGATGCCCGTCACTTCGATCGGCGTAACCTTAATGCTTGTCAAGCGTGGCTCGAAATACTTGATGGTGCTTTCGATCGAGCGCAGCAGGCGCGCGCGGTCCTTTGGACTGCTCACGGAGTAGGATGAGAAGTCCGGCAGGCCGTAATAGTAAAGCGAGTTCGCCAGTTCCCCTTCCGAGTCTTCCAGCGGAACCGCGATACGGCGTGTGTTTAACAACCATTCCAGGTCGCGGCGCAGGGACGCCTTCAGTTGGCGGACGCCCTGAAGCCGCGTTGCATAGATATCGGTCGGCGTATGCGGCTCCATGTCGACGAGCCGCTCCACGATCGACTGGGTGATGGTGGATTCGGTGTCAATCCTGGGCATTCAGCATTCCTTTAGGGCTTGCAGGCGAGAGCCTGAACCGGGTCGAGTCTGCAGATTCTGCCGTACAGCTTTTGCCGCAATGCAGCATCGCCGTCGGATTTTACGAGGCAGCGCATGAGCATGGTTAAAGGATACGCCACAACGTCCGCAGCCTCCCAGTTTTCCAGGTTATGTTGATCGATGACGCTCTGCAACTCCTCGAGGATGGGCTGCGCCACTCCCATCTCTCCCGCTTTCATGCAGAGCTCGGCAAGTTGCATCCGGCGCTGGAATCGTCCGCGGCCGGAGTCCTGTTGCTTCGCGTCGGTGGCGAGAATCTCGATCGCCTCGCGAATACGGCCGCCGCGCACCGCATCAGTCGCCAGTTGGTACGCATCCGGAGGCGCTGGTTCACCCTCCGGCATGGCATGTTCGTGGGACTGCATCGGCGGAGGAGCGTAGACGACCTCCTGGACGGAAACCGGCGCGGCCGCCGCGGGCTCATCCGCCGGCATCATCTGGTCGATCCAGGCTTGCGTCTCCACATTAGCGGTCGGCGTGTCGTCCATGAGCGTCATTTTCCGAAGGTCCGGCATGTCTTTCAGCAGGGCCTTCAGCTCCGACCGGATTGCCAGGGCAATGAGGGGGTAACCGTATGTTTCCAGCGCCGTGACGATATAGCGCTGCAAATCGAGCCAACCGCGGCCGCAGGGTTGTGCCATGGCGGTCTCGGCCTGCTCGATCACGTTCACCCAGTCATAATTCAACATCGCCTTCTTGAGTTCCTGACGGACTTCCGACGATGGAGCCTCAAGGAGCATTTGATCCGGCGTTGCGCCTCCGGCGCGCAGCTCGCCCCAACGGAATCCGCGCAGCATTAAGTAAGGCGCGGGGTTATAGCCGTTCTGCTGGCGCATGAATTTCGCGATAGCTGCCAGCCGGGCAGTCGCATCGTCCATGTCGGCCGGCTCGAGGCCGACCACCGGACGGGCAGGCGCGCGGGCCGTGGCGGCAGCAGCACCTCCGGACGCTGTAGCGGAGGAGTAATATGCCGCCCCAGCCTCCGGATCACCCCAAGCCGGTTCAGCAGGAGCGGTCGGCTCGTCCTTTTCCCCGAGAAGCTCCCTTTTCTTTTGAAAAAGCTGCTTCGCGGTGTGGTGTACTTCCTCTAAGGCCGAACGTAAACTCGAAAAACTCGGATTGAAATCGGCGAACTTCTCTTCACATAGCGTCGTGAGGCCCTCGAGGCTTTCCTGGCAGCCTGCCAGTAGCGCCACGCACTGTTCGTAGTACTCTTTGGAGGTCTCGGAAAGGGACTTGTCGAAGTCCTCGGGCGTCAGTTTGCCTTCCTGGATGGCAATCTCGCGCGCTTCGCGGCGTGGAGTGCTGGAATAAACCTCTTCCTCGTACCCCATACTGCGGGATTCTTTGTATTTGAAGTAGCCGTAACCCGCCCGGCACAGCGGCACCTTCTTCAACGGATCGTCGAACTTTGAGCCCATCCATTCGAGGGGGGCGGCTCGCAGTTCGAGATCGCCGTCTTCCATCTCGGGATAAACGGTGTCCCAGAAATTCTCCACCAACCCCTTGAGCAGGTCGAGGCCGGCCTTCAGGCCGCCGAATCCTTCCTTGCGCAACAGGGCCTCGGTAACCCACACTCCGAGCTGCAAATCTTTGCTTTTGGTGGCTAGCGCGTCGCCGGCGAGTTTTAGTACCGCGGTCCAGTCCGCGGTTTTGCGCGTCCACTGCCAGTCTCCCTGGGGGGCATCGTCGTCTTCACGGCGCGCCTCTTTGATCTTGTCGTAGACGGGGTCATACTTCAGGTATTTGCCGCTCGGATTATCGCCCGGGATCGGCGTCAGTACATCATCGCGTAATGGCATGAGAACTACCTACGATACTACTCGCTCCCGGCATGCTCCGCAGCGAGCGCTTCCTCGGCCTGGGCGAATTCGATTTTCCGCACCTCGAGAACCGGCACCTCCTCGTCGTCGACGAGAAAACACTTCTGGCCGATCGGCACGGCGTGGCCGTCTTTCTGGCGCCATTCGGTCGCCCGGCCGAGTTTGATGTTGGGGTCCGCATCCTCGAACGACAGCGGACACAGCGCCGGGACCAGCACTTCGCCCAGTTCCGTGCCCTTGAAGGCCGGACCGGTTTTGACGAGAGCCGGAATCCACAGCAGATCCCTCAGACGCTTCGGGGCTTCCATCTCGATGGACACAATGTGCTGCAGCGGAATCCATAAGTACGCGCCGGCGGCATAGACCTCCAGGCGTGTGCCGACGTTCGGATCGCCATCCTCGAGAGTTTTAAATTCGGCGCCGTTCAGAGTGCCCTGGATCTTGTCGGCATCGACGGAAGTATCCAGAGGAAAACTCTTGTTGCGGAACATGTCCGCGCGCAGGCGCTCTGCGTGCAGAGCCGAGAAATACAGCACGGCGCCCAGCTTGGCTTGCGGCCCCTGCTCGGCGAGCACATTGAGATGTTTCTCCGCGCGATCGTGTTCTCCCGCGAAGCATAACAGTTCGAAAAGGAACGTTCGCCGCGCCGCGTCCTGCGGGTTGTCGCGCAACTCCGCGCCTAGAGCCGTGATGGCTTCGTCCAGCTTACCGGCTTGAAAGAGCTGTTTGGGTGTCACTTGGCTTCCTGAGACCTCTTATCTTCCGTCGAACCGATTAGTGATTCGACTCGCTTAAATGTTTTTCTTCAATTGCGCGAGATCGTATGTCATCATCATGGAGCCTGCCAGCGACCCATCCTGCTTCTGCTCGCGGTACTCGATCTGCTGGATCTGGAAACTGATCGAGAACTCGACTACCGGAGCGAGCGGATATTGGGGATGACGGCCCCCGGCGATCTCACAGCTTGTTATATACACATTTTCAAATCGAACCCGCAAATACTCGTGCTGCACGTTCCCGGCTTTCCGGCAGACCAGATACATTTTGGGGATCCTCTCGCCGGTTGCACAGGCCTGTTTGAGTTTGGGAAATGAGAAGTCGGTATACATGACGAACCGCGGGTTGTGAAAGACGGCCTTACTGACGCCGCCATAATCACTCTGCTTCCCGCGGTTCGAGATACCTATTGAAAAATCGAGCAACTGAAGCTCTTTGGGGTGCCTTAGATCCTTGGATTCCCCGTCAATGCCGTCCACCTTGAGGAAAAAATCTACGTTGCTTGGTTTCGAGCCGCTGACTTGTGTTGAGGCGCCGGATTCGGCCATCGCTACGCTCCTCCGCCACCCCGAGGAATTACATAGATGGTTTTGATCGTGCCACCCAGTTGGCCCGTCTGCATCTGCTCGGACTCCTCGGTTTCGATTTTCGAAAAGCTGAGGGTGAAATACATCATCGGAATGCCCTTATCGGAGACTTTGCCCACTTCAAAATGCTCCACCAAGGCGTCAGATAACGTGATGATGAGATAGGGTTGCTGCCTCTGTCCAGCTTTCCTTATCGTCAACACCGCCTTCTTGATCCGCTCGCCCAACGCGCAAGACCGGTGCAGCAGCGCGACCGACCTTTCGACTTCAGCGGTAAAGTCGAGTGTCTTCCACGCAGATTTACCCATCTCCATGCCACTTTTGCTGCCGATGGCGTTGGTAACACACATGCTCCAGCTCTGGATGCGGATGTTCCCAGGCATCGTCGGATCGACACTTTCTCCCTCAATTCCATCCAACTTGAGGTAGTAATCCTGCGTTTCCATCGATTAAAATCCCGTTACGTCCAGACGACAAGCTCAGGCCTGTCGAGATAAAACCACAGACGGTTTGGGGCGTTGCGCCCGGCCGAAGAACGGCCGTCCGCAACGCCCACGAATACAGGCAAGAACCACGATTTAGCTCTTCTGCTGTGTCTTGATGTTGTAGCCAGCCTGGTAAGCCGCGCCCAACGAACCGTCCTGGTTCTGGATTTTGTAAGTGACATCGACCTGCGTGAAGTTGAACGAGATCTGGTCCTGGGGCAGAACTTCACCCGAGCCGCCCGTTTGGAAGGACGAAACGAGGATGTCCGTAAATTTCCAGGTCAGATATTCCTGTTGCTTGCCGCCAGCCTTGCGGCAGGTGAGCAGCGCCGACTTGATGTGATCGCCCGTGGCGCACGCTTGGAACAGCTTGGAACTTGCCGTTTGCGTCGTCATGACGAAGTGGAAGTCCTGCATGGTCGCCCTGCCAGATCCCATACCGAGACCGGTGGACGCTGAACCTGCGTTCGTTGCCCCGAACGACCACGACAGCAACTGGATCTCATTCTTATGAGTGGCGTCCTGGGCTTCCCCATCGACACCATCAATCTTCAAAAACATGTCTACAATCGCCATTCTTGCCCTCCTAGAGTTTGCTTATGCGTTATTTGCGCGCCGAAGCCGGCAGCTCAGCCACCAACCGCAGCGACATCGAGAGTTCATCCAACTGGAAGTGCGGCCGCAGGAAAGCAACCGCCCGGTATACGCCGGGTTTTCCAGCAACTTCGGCAACCTCGATCCGGGCGTCGCGCAAGGGGCGCTGGGCCTTGACCGAGGCGGAGGCAGTGTCATCCGGCGTCACGTAATTCATGATCCACTGGTTCAGCCAGAGTTCACAATCCTTCCGTGACATGAAACTGCCAATTTTGTCGCGCATCATTGCCTTCAGATAATGCGCGAATCGGGACACTGCCAAAATGTACGGTAACTGAGCGGACAGGCGCGCATTGGCATTGGCCGCATCCTTGTCGTACAACTTCGGCTTCTGCGCGGACTGCACACTGAAAAATGCCGCGTAATCCGTGCCCTTGCAGTGCACCAGGGGAACAAAGCCCTGGTCGGCAAGCTCTTTTTCACGCCTGTCAGTTATAGGTGTCTCCGTCGGGCACTTCATTGCAACATCACCTTCGTCGGTGTAGAAATTGTGCACCGGCAGTCCTTCGACTAAGCCGCCGCCTTCCACGCCGCGAATCGAGGCGCACCAGCCGTACAGGTTGAACGCCGTCGTAATGCGGGCGCCCAGCGAGTATGCTGCGTTCGCCCAGCAGTACTTCGTATGATCGGTGCCGTCCACGTTCTCTTCGTAGTTGAAGGCTTCGATGCTCTTGTTCTCTTTGCCATACGGAAGCCGAATCAACATGCGCGGAACGCACAGCCCGACGTAGCGGGAATCTTCGCTCTGCCGGAAGCTCTTCCACTTCGCGTACTCCGTGGTGTCGAACACCTTGGAGAGGTCGCGGGGAGCATCCAACTGGGCAAAGCTCTCAAGGTTGAAGAAGGACGGATCCGCTGCAGACAGGAAAGGAGCGTGCGCGGATGCTGCCACCTGCGCGGTCCTCTCGAGCAGCTCGATGTCTTCCGGATGCCGGCCGAATTCGTAGTCGCCGATCAGCGCGCCAAACGGAGCGCCGCCGAATACGCCGAATTCTTCTTCGTATACCTTCTTGAACAACGCACTCTGGTCGAACTCGGGGGCGCGCTGCAGATCGCGCAGCAGGTCGCGCTTCGAGACGTTCAGAATTTTGATCTTGCACTGATCACTGGTTTCGGTGGAATCCATCAGGTACTTCAACCCGCGCCAGGTCCCTTCGAGCTTTTGGAACGAAGGATGATGCAGGATCTCGTTGAGCTGGATGGAAAGCAGGTGGTCGATCTGCGCAATGCGGGCATTAATCATCGCCTCGGCGTCGCGCGAGACCGTCATCGAGCCTTCCAGAACCTGGGCTACGAATTCCTTCACCAGGTCCTTGCCACGCTCTTTCGAGGTAGTAATGCGCCCTTCTTCTACGATTTGATCGAGCAAACCGGCCTGTTCGAAAGTATGGCCGGCTGCCGCAGCGGCTGCAGATTGTTGCTCAGGCATTTTATTCTCCCTCCGGCGTGCTGCCAGGCTCTGGCGTATGGCCAGCTTCTGGTGTAGCGCCGCCCAGCTCCGTCTTCAGCTTGTTGAGCTTGTCGGTGTTGCTGACAGCCTCCAGCAAAGCCTGCTCGAGGCGGTCGTTGCCCTGCAAGCTGCCCCGCAGGTCCGAAAGCTTCGTCCGCAAATCGAGCAGTTCGCGCAGCGGCTTGACCTGCCGTGCGACGTTCTCCGGCTCGAAATCATCCATACTCTTGAAGTGCAGATCGACCTTGATCTGTGGTGCGTCTGCATCTTCGCTCAACTTGTTCTCCACCGAATAAGCCAGATGTGGTTTAATCCCGGCCAGAACGGCGTCGAAGTTGTCCGGATTCACCTCCGTGAACTTCCGGTCGCGCAGGCGCGGCAGGGGTTCACTTGGCTGTCCGGTGAAGTCTCCCAGAACTCCCATTACAAAGGGGAGCTCTTTCATCTCGATGGCGTCCCCAATTTCGACGTCGTACGTGACGTGTACGCGGGGAGGCCTTACGCGACCGATCTTTTCTTGTGTGCTGGCTCTTGCCATGTTGGTTACCTCGCTATCTCCAAAGTAGGAGCACTGCTGAATTTACCATAGATCCACTGGGTCAGGTAAACCTTTTTTAAGGTTCCCAAACGGCGCGGATCTGGGCGGCTTTCGAGCCGACCGGCATCACTTCCTCAGCGGTTCGGCTTTCCTCTAACAGTGCGCCCAGATCGCGATTCGTTACACGGCTGGAGCAAATTTGAGCCGTGCCCTCCGTCCGGCTCTTTCCGTGTCCTTCTTCGTCATCCTCACTGGATATGTGGAACGACTCGCCCAGGTGTTACATGCCCGCCACACCCGTAAACTATTGAAACCTCAAATTCCTCTGCTTCGTCGGAGTTCCTTGGTATACTTGCTTGTAGCCCCCGTAAACCTATCATGAAGAAGTGTTTTATCGTTCTTGTTCTAACCTCGGCCGCGGCCATCGGTGCTGACTTTATGACCGGCCAGGCAGCGCGCGGCGTGATCGGACAGAAGAATTTTACGGCTCTCGACAGCGGCGACACAGCGGTCACGAATAACGGTACGCAATATACCCTTGGGGCCGTGAGCGGACTGGCTTTCGCCAATGACACGCTCTTCGTCGTCGATTCGAATCGCATCGCCGCCACGCCGGTTCAGAATCGCGTGATGATTTACAAAGGGATGTCCAAGCGGCTCCCCGCGCCCACCGCGGAGATCATTCCTAGCGGTTACGTTCGTTGTCCTTTGTGTATTGGTGATCCCAACGTGGGTACCGGCGCCGACCTCGAAGTGGGCCAAACCGATTTCACGGGGGTCGGTTTCGCCTCCCCACCCACCCAATCCAGTTTTCGCACCCCCACCGGTGTGGCCTCGGACGGCATACGCCTTGTGGTCGCCGACACGGACAACAACCGCGTCCTCATCTGGCTTAATCTGCCCACGACCAATGGACAACCCGCCGATCTCGTCCTGGGCCAAAAAGACTTTGTGAGCGTTCAGCCGGCCGTTACCAACAGCTCGTCGTTTCGCGGTCCACAGGGCGTTTGGATTCAGGGCAACAAGCTTTTCGTTGCCGACGCCCAGAACAATCGCATCATGATCTGGAACAACTTTCCCACCACTAACAATCAGCCGGCCGATGTGGTGCTGGGACAGCCCAGCTTCACTAGCGCTCCCTCCCCCTTGAACTTGCCTCCCCCCGCGCCGAATACGCTGGCCTTACCGGTTTCCGTCACGAGCGACGGAACGCGTCTGTACGTAACGGATTTGGGCAACAATCGCGTTCTCATCTGGAACACCATCCCAACCTCAAACGGACAGGCCGCCGACCTGGTCATCGGCCAGCCCGATATGAAGAGCAACGTCGAGAACAACGCCGCGTCGTATAACAGCAGTGGGGTTGGTACGAGTGTGCTTTGTGCTTCGAATGGCACGGATTCCAATAACAATCCAACGTTCCCGCAACGCTGCGCCGCTACTCTCAGCTTTCCGCGTTACGCGCTCTCGGATGGCACCAGGCTCTTCATCGCTGACGGCGGCAACGACCGCATCCTTGTATACAACACCATTCCAACCGCGAACAGTCCGCGAGCCGATGTAATTATCGGCCAACCGGACGAGGGGTCGGACAATACCACCGACAGCACCGACACATTCTTTCCTGATTCCAACATTGGCCGCTCCAGCGCCGATACGATCCGCACACCCCTGTCGTTGGCGTGGGACGGCACGAACTTATACGCCAGCGATCCGTTCGACATGCGCGTCCTCGTTTATACTCCCGGCGCCGCGATCGTTCCCGTTAACGGCTTCCGCAATTCCGCGAGCCAGACCGTGTACGCCTTGGGTAGTGTCACGTTTAGCGGCACCATCAACGCCGGCGACACAGTGACAATCACGATTCAGGGACCTGGCCAAACGGCCGGAATCGACTACAAGTACACGGTGGTAAAGACCGACACGATCGTCACCATCATCCAGGCCCTGGTCGGACTGATTAACGCCAATAATGGCGACCCCAACGTATTTGCCCGCGACAACTCCGCTTTCGCCCAGTTGGTTTTGACCGCAAAACAGGGCGGCGCAGCCGGCAACAGTATCCAATTGACGACTTCCACATCGACGAATGCCCAAATCGTAGCCACGACATCGGGAGCTACTTTGAACGGCGGCAACAATGCCGCCGAGCTGGCGCCCGGGACGCTGATCAGTTTGTTCATCGATCCGAACAGCGGCTTTACGATCAGTGACGAGACCGCTTCCGCCGACACCACTAAGCCCTGGCCGAACCAATTAGGCGGCGTCGAGCTTTATGTCGACGGCAACCGTGCTCCGATAAGCTACGTGTCGCCAACGCAGATCAATGCCCAGCTCTCCTGGGATGTGAACGACGCCAGCAGCGTCAGCGCGTATTTGCGCATCGTCCGCAAGGATGGAACGGTTCAGTTCACCACGCCTGTCGCAATTCCGGTGGTGGGGGAAAACCCGGGCATCTTCGCCGACATGGGCCAGGATCCCCGGCCTGCGCTCGCTTATCATGCCACCAGCAACGCCATCGCGGTGATTTCGGTAGACGGCACCATTACGGCAAATGACGTCGCCACAATTACAATTGATGGCCGCTCCTACAGCTATACGGTCCAGAGTTCTGACACGCTCGACAGCATTCGCGATGCGTTGATCGCGGAGGTCAACGCGAATCCGGAGGAACGTGTGGTCGCTTCCGCCGCCGGGCAGTACGATCGCATTATTCTGACAGCCAAGGTCGCAGGACCGGATGGCAACGGCATCGCCATAGGAAGCAGCACCAGCGCCAGTGCCTCCGTGACGATCACAGTGCTGAACAGCGCTACTTGTTGCTCTGGCACGGCAGGAGCGCCCGTTACCGCGGATAATCCGGCAATCGCAGGCGAAGTGATTAAGATTTACGCAACGGGCCTCGGCATCGTGGGCCCCAGCGATGACGCGAAATTCGCCGAGCAGACCGGAATCCCGTATAGCTTTACCGGTCTCAACACGCCGAACTCCCCTGTCGCCGACGCAGAAATTGGAGGCCTGACCGCGACGGTCCTGTTCTCCGGACTGAAGTACGGAACCGTCGGCGTTTACGAGGTCTGGCTACAAATTGATTCGACCGTTCCGACCAACCCGCAGACCCAGTTGTTCATTGCCCAGGATGTCTTCACGAGCAACATCGTAACCATACCGGTGGTGAATCCCAACCCGCCGTCGCAATAGTGGAAGGGCGGAGCACCTGGTTTTAGTCCACTTTTGTGGACCGCTGAGTCGCCGGCGACAGCAGGAGAATTAATTGAAACGGGCCTTCAACCTGTCCTTCACCACATCCCAGACCCGCTCCGCCACTCGCTCCGGCGAGCCCTCGCCATCAATCAACCGGACCCTTAGCGGCTCCCGCGCCGCCAGTGCGTGATAAGCCTCCCGCACCTTGCGATGGAATTCCAGCGCCTGCTCATCCAGCCGCGACTCACTCACGTCACCCTGTTTCTGGTTTCGTAACCGCGCCCGCCGGAGCCCTGCTTCCGCGTCAATATCGACCACTAGCGTCAAATCCGGCTTGACCCCATGACAAGCAATGCGGTCGACATCCATCACGACATCGATACCAAGACCCCGCCCTGCTCCCTGGTATGCAATTGTAGAGTCGGTGAACCGATCGGACACGACAATCTGCCCCGCTGCCAAAGCCGGCAAGATCCACTGCTCCACGTTCTGCGCACGCGCCGCAAACATGAGCAGTAACTCGGCGGTGGGACACAACTCCTGGTTCGTCGGATCGAGAAGAATTCGCCGGATCTGCTGACCGATGGGGGTCCCGCCAGGTTCGACGCTTTCGAGCACCGCATAACCAGCGTTCCGAAGTCTCTGGGCAAGCAGCCGGGACTGAGTCGACTTACCGCTCCCGTCAGGACCTTCAAACGTGATGAACATCAGTCATAGACAAAGTGCAGGACCTTCTTCAGATCTTCCCAGGCTTCGCGCTTCGCGTTCTGATTGTAGGGGCGCAGCAGGTATGAAGGATGGTATGTCACCATCACGGGAATGTCGCGCCACTTATGCCACTTCCCACGCAGCTTCATGACACCGTCCTTAGTGCCCAATAGCGCTTTCGCGGCGGTCGACCCCAGCGCGCAGATCGCCTTGGGACGAATGGCCGCGATCTGCCGGAACAGGAACTGGCCGCATACCTCCATTTCGTCGGGAAAAGGAGTGCGATTCTCAGGAGGCCGGCATTTGACGACGTTGCAGATGTAAATGTCTTTGCGAAGAATCGGAATGCCTTCCTTCTTGGCCGTCCCTTCAATCATCTGAGTGAGAAGTTGGCCGGCCCGGCCGACGAACGGCAGTCCCTGCTCGTCCTCGTCGGCCCCTGGGCCTTCCCCTACAAACACCAGCGGCGCCTGCTCATTGCCCACGCCGAAGACAATCTTGTTGCGGCCTTCGTGCAGACGACACCGTTTGCAGTCACCTATATCATCCGCGATTGCGAGCAGATTGTCATGAGCCGGCGCCAGGGGAAGTACTACGAGTTCACTCGCAGGGGCGGGAGCATGATCGGGAACTGGCGCGGTTGCGGGAGTAGCTGGAGGTGGGGCAGGCGGTTCCGCCTGCCGATAGATCTCCTTAAATCCGAGATCCTGATAAAACTCGAGATACTGCCGGAGTTTCTCTTCCGTCATGTCTTGTAACGCAGGATGGCATCCTGCCGCCGATTGGCAATCGGCGCTGCTCTGCGTTCATCAGCTCCACTCGTTGCCGGGGGAGCAGCGGCACACGAAAACGCGCGCACACACTCACTCCGACTGAATTCGCCGGGCAGTCGAAACCGCCTGCTCCACCAAGCGGGGTAGCTGCAACGCAAAAACGAACCGCCGGCGCAGACGTCTTCGCTAGCGCATTTCTGGTGACACCCAAAGGAAGGCTGAATGCCTTCTACACCCTTCCACATAATCCAAATCTTAGAAGGACTCGCAGAGTCACAGGCTGTGTAAGACTGTTCCACCGAATCCAAAGCCTCGTCTATACAGCCCACGTTCAGTTCTCGACAGTACATTTTCCCCGCAGCTTCAACACCTGATCAAGAATGCGGTCCGCAAGTTCCCGCTTCGAAGCGCGACCCAAGACCACCGCTTCTCCCGACCGGCCGACCAACACCACCTCATTCTGATCCGAGTCGAAACCAGTTCCGTCACGGCCAACCAGGTTCCCGACAATCAAGTCGCAGTTCTTGGACACCAGTTTCCTACGGGCCTCCGCCTCCAGGTTCTGCGTCTCCGCGGCAAAGCCGATCAGCAGCCGCTCGCCTTTCACGCGTCCCAGTTCCGCCAGAATATCCCGATTCGGCTCCAGTTCGAGCGTCATGCCGGAGCCCGTCTTCTTGATCTTCTGATCGCTCCTACCCGCGACATGATAATCCGCCACCGCGGCGGCTTTAATCACGATGGTGGCGGCGACCATATTCTGCATCACGGCTTCATACATCTCGCTCGCTGTCTGCACTCGAACCATCGACACGTTCGACGGCGGAACAATGTTCGTCGGACCTGAAACCAGCACAACCCGGGCTCCCCGCTGTATCGCCGCCTCGGCAAGCGCATAGCCCATTTTTCCGCTCGATCGATTTGTAATGAACCGCACCGGATCGATCGGCTCCTGGGTCGGACCCGCCGTCACCAGGACCGTCTCGCCCTCCAGGTCTCGCCCGCGCAAAAACAAACCGGCTACAGCATCCGCAATTCGAGCCGGCTCGGCGAGGCGTCCCGGCCCTACCATCCCGCAGGCAAGCATTCCGTCGTCCGGCTCCACGATGACGTGTCCGCGCAACCGCAACGTAGCGACGTTCGCACTCGTGGCGGCGTGCCGCCACATGTTGGTGTTCATCGCGGGAGCCAGCACCACCGGACCCGTGAATGCGAGATACATGGTGGTAAGGAAATCGTCCGCGCCCCCATGGGCCAACCGCGAGAGCAGATCCGCGGTCGCCGGCGCGACGACGAGCACATCGTGCTCCTGAGCCACCCCGATATGCTCCACGGCGCTCGAAAGCGTATCCGCGGCAGACGCTGACGAAAACAAATCGGTGATGACCTTGTTTCCCGTGAGAGCGGCGAACGTAAGCGGTTGCACGAACTGCTGCGCTGCCGCCGTCATGACCACCTGAACACGAAACCCGCGCTCCATGAGAGCGCGGGCCAGTTCACACGATTTGTATGCGGCTATTCCGCCGCCAACGCCAAGAACGGCATTCATTCGCCGACTTGTACGGTGTCGGTTTGGTCTCGTATCGGATCGTCGTATTTTACAAGTCCGCGCCGCACCTCTTCCATCGAGGCGATGGTGGGTTTCTTCGAAGTGGTCGGCAAAAACGAGCGTGCCCCGTTCTGCAGTTGCCGGGCGCGCTTGGCGGCCACAATAATAAAACGGTACGTGCTCTGCTCCGGATCGTCCGGAATTGCATACTGCGCGTTATTTCGAACTCTCTCAGCCATTCTAAGAACCTTTCTCGACCTTAGCCGCTACCACCGCCCCGAAGCTCTCCAGGATCGGCTGCACCGCCTGCTCCATTCGTATCCTTCGAAGGCGCTCCGTGCGAATCACTGCTTCCAGCGCCGCCGCGCACTCATCCAGATCTTTGTTGATGAGCACGTAATCATACTGCTTATAATTCCGGACTTCCTCCGCGGCGCCGCGTAACCGTCTTTCGATCACCTCGTCGGAATCCTGCGAACGAGCCCGAAGCCGTTGTTCCAAAACCTCGCGGGAGGGGGGAAGGACAAATATGGTGACCGCTTCGGGAAGTTTCCCTTTCAATTGTCGCGCACCCTGGACGTCGATGTCGAGTACCAGGTCCTTGCCCTGCCCGGCTGCGTCGGCCAGCGCCAACCTGCTGGTGCCGTAGTAGTTGCCGAACACGTTGGCATGTTCCAGGAATTCGTCGTGTCCCAGCCGCTGTTCGAACTCCTCCCTGGTGATGAAGTGGTAGCTCTCCCCGTCGCGCTCGTCGCTGCGCGGCTCCCGGGTACTATACGAGATCGAGAACATCATTCGCGGCACGGTTCGCAAAATCCTGTGCACGAGGGTCGACTTACCCGATCCGGACGGCGCTGAAATAACGAATACAAGCGGGGATGGCGATGCGCTCATTCCAGGTTCAGCGCCTGCTCTCGGATTTTCTCGATATCCGCCTTCGCTGCCAGTGCCAGGTCGGTAATTCGTAGCCCCAGGTCTCCAATTCCGCTCGTCTTGGACAGGATCGTGTTCGTCTCCCGATTCATTTCCTGTAGTAGGAAGTCAAGCTTCTTGCCGGCCTCGCCCCCCGCCTCCAGAATCGTATCGAGCTGCTTCGAATGAATCTTCAACCGGGCGATCTCCTCGCCGATATCGCTGCGGTCCGCCAATAACGCGGCCTCCTGCGCCAGGCGCTGAGGTTCCAGGTTCGTCCCCTTTAGAAGCTCTTTCAAACGTTCGTTCAGACGGGTTTGATAGGCGGGCAAGGCGTTTGCCCGAATTATCTCCAGCTCGCTGCAGGCCTCGCCGATCGCACGATTATGGAGGCGGATGACGGCCGTCAGTTCGTCCCCTTCGCGCGCCCGAAACTGGTTTAGTCTGTCGACAGCCTCTTCGAGCGTCACGACAAGATCTTTCTCTATCGCGGCATCGAGGGTTTGCTCCCCGGCGCCACTAAACATCCCGGGAATCCGAAACGCCTGGTTGATATCGGGCTCCGTCGCCAAGCCCTGTTCCGAGGAAACTTTGCGAAACGACGCCAGCCAACTCCGAAAGAGCGGCTCGTTCAGGGCGCCGCAATCAGCCTCCTCAGTGGGGACAAAGGAAGCGCGGATATCGATGTGCCCGCGCATCACGCCGCGTTTGATGGCTGCCCGCATTGCTCCTTCGAAGGGATCAAGCTCCGCCGGCAGGTGGAAGTGGAGGTCCAAGCCGCGATGGTTCAGGCTTTTCAGCGTGACGACGATCTCGCCGTGCTCGGTGCTTTTCTGGATGCGCGCAAATCCGGTCATGCTGCGCACAGGTGCGGGCATTTTGACGACAGTCATATTTTCGCCTGGTTCGCGAGCGGGTCGGCCTGCACGAACTGCAGCTCATGCAGGCGCTGGTAAATGCCGCCCTTCTGCATCAACTCGTCATGAGTCCCAACTTCAGCAATCCGGCCGCAATCCAACACCACAATTTTACTCGCACGCCGAACCGTCGAGAGCCGATGCGCAATCACGATCACCGTGCGATGACTCATGAGGTTCTGAAGCGCCCGCTGCACCAGCATCTCGGATTCCGTATCCAGGTGCGATGTCGCCTCGTCCAGGATGAGAATCGGCGCGTTCTTCAGCAGCGCCCGCGCGATCGCGATACGCTGCCGCTGGCCTCCGCTCAGCTTTAACCCACGCTCGCCGATGACGGTGTCGTACGCTTGCGGCATCCGAAGAATGAACTCTTCCGCCATAGCGTTCCGAGCCGCCTCCCGAACCTCGTCGTCCTTTGCTTTGCGTTTGCCGTACCGGATGTTATTGGCGACCGTATCGTTGAATAGAAACGTGTCCTGCGCCACGATCGCGATCTTATCGCGCAGGGATGCGATCTGCAGATCCCGGACGTCTTTTCCATCCAGCAGGATCGCGCCTTCCGTAGCATCATAGAAGCGCGGAACAAGATTCGCCAGCGTAGTCTTCCCCGCCCCGCTCGGTCCCACCAGCGCCACTACATCCCCCGCCTTAACCTCGAGATCGACCGACTCGAGACAGAATCCGTTTGGCGCGTTTGGATACCGGAAAGTCACTTTATCGAGCCGGATTGCGTGCTGCAGCTTGTGCAGTTTCACAGCGCCGGGCTTCTCCCGAATGTTCTGGACACGATCCAGGTATTCAAATACTTTCTGAGACGCCCCCAAAGCCTGTTGGAAGATGTTGTGAATTCCCGTCAGGCGCTTCACCGGTTCGTAAAGCATCAGCAAAGCGATGACGAAACTGGTGAACTGGCCCGCGGTCATCGTCCCCGCCTTGATATGTTCGCGCGCGTAGTACAGGAGTCCGACAATCGTGATTGCGCCAAACACCTCGATGAGCGGGGAAGGCAGCGCCTGCTGCGCGGTGTATTTCAGGTTGCTCATCTTCAGCCGGTGGACGGCCGTACGGAAGCGGTTCGATTCGATATCTTCGGCCCCGAACGACTTCACCACCGTGTGCCCGCTGAGCGTCTCCTGCAGAATCTGGCTCACCTCAGCTGCGTCATCCTGCGCACGCCGCGTCGTTCGTCGAATCCGCCGTCCGAGTCGAACCGTGGGTACCAGCACAAACGGCAACACCGTCAAGCTCACAAGCGCAAGCCGCCAATCCTGCTGAATGACGACAAAAAGGAGAAAGAGTACAGAAAATGATTGCCGCAGCCAATCGGCCAGCATCTGTGAGGTGGCGAGTTGAATCTTCTCGATATCGTTCATGATCGACGACATCAGGCGACCCGTCGACGTAGATTCGAAGAACTGTGCATCCTGGTGCAGCACACGATCGAAAACCGCCTGCCGCAGGTCCGTCACGGCCGACAAGCCGACGAAGTTGATCAGGTAGTTCCCGAAATAATCGCAGATCCCCTTCATCAGGAAAGCACCGACAATCCCGATCGCAACCAGCGTGAAAACGTTATGAATGGAGGACGGAATGAACTCGTGCAGGAAAATCGTGCGATTCAGGAACGGCACCTTGTAAAGGGAAACCGGAGCATCGGGCGAACCCGGGTGCAGCACCCTGTCGAACACCGGGCCAATCAGGAGTGCGACCATCCCTTGCGCAGCCCCCACACCCGCCATGAGCACAACGGACGCCACCAACTGCGGCACATATGGCCGCACGTAAGCGAGTATCCGCCGCAGTTCACTCATAACGTGTAATGCAGGCTGGCATCCTGCGGCGGATCTTCAATCCGCCACGCAAGATTACACCGCATCAGGTAACCCCGCCAAAGCCTCAATCACCGCATCCGTCCGAATCTCCCGAATGTCCGCCGACTTCAGCACAACCGCCTCCGTCTTCCACGGAGCCCAAATCTCGTGATCCGAAGGTCCAAACAATACCACGACCCGCAACCCGAACGCCGCCGCCATATGTGCCGGCCCGCTGTCATTGCCGAGAAAAAGCGAAGCCCCCGCCAGTAACGACTTGATCTCGTCCAGAGGAGCGCCCGAGACGCACCGGTAACGGGAAAACTCCGCCAGGCTTTCACCCGGCCCCCCAATAAAGACCGGCTCCAGACCCGCCTCGCGTTCCAGATGTTCAGCGACGGAGAGGAAATTGGATGCCGGCCAGGTCTTCTCCGGAGTTGCCGCCAGAGGATGAATCACGACAAAATCCCCTCGCGGCGCCACCGCCGAAGTCGCGAACAGCCGTGCTCGAGGGATCTCCTGCCGCGCCACGCCCAGGTAAAAGACAGCGCTGGCAAGATGCTCGGCGGTGTGAACCTTCCGCTCGATGCCAAGAATATCTTGTGCCCGGGGAATCCGGACATTATAAAGCGCACTGAATCGAAAATGCTTGAACCCGGCCCGCAAAGGAGCGCGCGAAGCAAAAGTCATCTGAGCGCTGCGATTCCCCCCGTGTAAATTCAAGACCAGTTCCGCGCGCCACTTCGCTATATCGGCTGCAGTTGGCGGAATCAACCCATCCAAATCATCATTGCCTTCGAAGACCGGAGCAAACGACGGCTCGACAACCACCCCGATTCGTAAGTCGGGCCGGGCCAGCTTGAGCAGATGGAGCGCTGGAGTAGTGAGTACGCAATCACCCAACGAACGCAGCCGGATGACAGCCACTCGGGCGCCGGGCTGCAGCCGTTGAAGAACAGAAGTCACGCTTATTCTTCTATGGTGGCCTCGTCGATGAGCATCACAGGAATGTCATCCCGGATCGGGTAAACGCGCTTGCATTCAATGCATTTCAGGCCAGTCTGGTCAGGCTTCATCTCGAGACTTGCCTTACACAGCGGGCACACCAGTATTTCCAGCAGATCTTTGCTGATGGCCATGATTTGCCTTTAGTTTAGCAAGTAGGTGGGCCTTCCGCCAGCCTGAATGCTCCACCATGGCTCGCAACCTATTGAGCCATAAAGGGTGGTGCAGGCGGTTTCGCCTGCGCATGCCGCTAGAACGAAAATCGCAATTGCAACTCCAATCGCCGGTTATTAAGAGGATACTGCTCCGCCCCGAATCCATACGCCAAAGTCGTCGATGTCCCGAAAAACGGCGTGCCCAATTGCCCGTCGACCGGCCCCAGGTTCGTGTGGTTGAACATGTTCCGCGCATTGATCGACGCGGTCAACTGATACCGCCGGGTGCTCGCTGAACCACCGCCGAACATCCCGCCACCACCGCCGCCGCCCATGCGCATGCCGCCCATGCCGCCGCCTCGCGGACCACCTCCTCCAAAGCCTCCGCCACCGCCGCGTGCACCGCCGCCTCCGCGGTTGCCATTAGCGGCCGTCGAACGTTCCGGCCCGAAGCCCCACGTCTTGCTGACCCGCAGGTTGAACGTGATCAATCCCGGATTCACACCATAATTCCGCGGAATGATCTTCTCGCCAAAACGAATCGAACCATCCGGCAAGTACGGTTTGACGTCGAACGCGCCAAACTGCGTTTGAATCAAGTCCGCGGCCGGAGTCTGTGCCGACGCAAACGCCGGGCGCAAGTAGGCCTGGCCACTATCGCCGAACAACGGCGTTGTAATATTGAACGGCTGCGTGGAATTGATGATGATGAACGGGCTCCAGCGCAGGTCCCATTTCGTCGTCACAGAACCTGAAATCACTCCGCGGTTCCGCACGTCGAGATTCGACGGACCCCAATCCTCGGACAGGTTGTACGAGTTCATCGGGAAGCCGCCGTCCGTATCGCTCCGCGCAACATTGAAGAAATACCCGCCAAACAGGCTGATCTTGCTGTTGATGCGGGTATTCATATTGACGATCAACTGGTTCTGCTCGAAAATGCCGTTCGTCTCGTACTGGTTAATGTCCCCAATGGGACCGTACGGCCGGACGCCGCTTTGTGGCTGGCCGGGGATATAGGTCCCCGGAAGCGGAGCGTTGATATCGCGAATCAGCGGCTCGTGAACCCCGCGCGTATCGGTGAATGTGACGCTCAGGCTCGTGCTCCAGGGGAGTTGCCGCTCTACGCCAATCGCCGACTGCGCCACGTATGGCGCGTGAATGTTCTTATCGAGTTGCCAGTGAATCAACGACTGTTGCGGCGAAGGCAACTGGCTCAGAGGCGGAACGTTCGGGAAGAAGTCAGGATTCTGCACCCGGACGCTCTCCTCGCCGCCGGCCGCGAATCGAAACTGCTGCAGTGTCCAGTTTTCCGAAATACGATCGTAGAACACACCGAATCCGCCGCGGATCACCATCTTCGGCCTCGAAAAGATACTTCCTGACGTCTTGCTGCCCGGCGCCCAGGCAAATCCGACGCGAGGAGCAAAATCGCGCCAATCGTGAATGTTGGTCTGCGTCTCATACCGCATGCCCAGGCTCAACGTGAAATTCGGCTTGATCCGCCAGTCGTCCTGATAGAACCCGCCGATATCCACCTGGTTCACGCTCGCGAGCGGCTGGCCGACGTTGATTGTGAACTGCGAGGGGCCGCCGCCCATGGCCTGGATCTGGGCCATGCTCAGGCCCTGCGCCAAACCCTGTTCCGTGATCTGATACGCATCGAGCGAATTGATCCCCAAAGGATTATTGATTGGCGCTGTAAACAGGAACGTGCCTCCAAAATTGTTCTCGGAGAAATCGTTCAACTGGACCGCGCGAATGCGCACCCCAAACTTGATGCTGTGCGCGCCCGACGTCGTCGAGGTATAGTTCTGCAGCTCGTAGCGCCGCGTCGATGTCGACGAGAGAATATCGGAACCGCCCGTGCTGAATGCGCTGGCCACCGTGATGGCCGGCAGCAGATTCCCGTTCTTCGACGCCTCAATATCCCAGATCTGGAATCGAGTTTCATTGATCCATTTCGAGTTGATGATTGAAGTCTCCGTCAACTGACCGGTCTGTTCGTTGGTCAGGGCCGGATAGCCGCGCGACGGAAGCGTAAAGCCGCCAATACCCGTGTACAGCATATCGTTGCGCGTATAGGTGTAGCGCGCCATCAGCGTGTTGTTCGGCGACAGCGCGTAATCCAGGCGCGGGCTCACACTCGTGCGGCGCTGTGGTGTGGCGGCGGCTCCGCTGAAGGGGGTCTGCTGCAGCGTGTTGGGATCGATCGTCAGCCCGTTGTAGACCGCCGAATCGTCAATCTGCCGGCGGTCAAAATCGATAAAGAAACTGGCCTTCTTCGTCAGCGGTCCGCTCAGGTTTCCGCCAAACTGCTTCGTCACGAAACCGGGCGTGTTAAACGGCTGTCCCGGAGTCCCAACGAGAAACGGATTGCGCGCATTCCAGATTCCGTCGCTGTCCTGGAAAAATGCCTGCCCGCGAAACTTATCGGTGCCCGGCTTGGTGAAGATTTCAATGCGCCCGTAACCCAGCTTGTCGAACTCCGAGGAGAACGGATTCTGGTTGATGCGGATCTCGCGAATGGATTCCTTCGGAGGAAGGCGGCCGCCCGTAAAACCGTCGATGAAAATCTGGCCGCCGCTCGGCCCCGCCGCCGGACCGGCCAGCGCCTGAAGATCCTGCTGCAAGTCGTCGGGATCGTCCGACAGTGCATCCAGATCCTCACCCTTCAACACCAGTGCCCCTGCGTTATTCGACGGATCGGTGCTGATCATGTTGTTGCTCTGCTCCTGCACCGTAACTTCCTGCTTCTCGGTAGCCACGCGCAATTGAACATTGAGCGACTGGGTGCCCGAAGAAATATTGATCTTGGCCGGTTCAAACTGCGTCATGCCGGGATAGGTGACCTGCACGGTCCATGCACCAGGCGCCAGGCCGGTCAGAGTATAGGTGCCGTCGGCGACCGAGGTAGCAGACTTCACCACGCCGTTCGGACCCGAGGCTGTGACCTTGGCGCCCGGGATAACAGCGCCCGTCTCGTCGGCGACCTGGCCCTTCAGGATGCCAGGAGTCTGGCCAAAGGCCATGAAACACAGGCCGCACAACAAAAGACACAGTACAAGTTTTCTGATCATTGATTCTGTCCCGACTCTCCGCGTTGAAATCCCGTCTTCTATTGAGCTGCCCCGCCGCCGATGTCAAAGCTCCAGGCCCCGAGGTTTACGACCCCCGCCTCGCGCGGAGCAGACGCCAGAAATTGCTCAACTCCCGCAACCATTGTGATCGCCGTGTAATGTGTGGGATCAGCACCGTTAGTGCTCGAAATCACAAGCGCATCTCCTGGCTTTAACTCCGCCAGGGTAAAAGACGGCACGCGTTCGAGCGCCTGTTGTAAATCAAAGTTACCACCCATGCGGCCGCCACCAGGAGCGCCGCCGCCGGGACCGCCACCACCGGGAGCACCCTCTCGTCCCGCGGGAGGTCCCGCTTGTCCATCGGGCCGCCGGAATCCTTCGCCTCCTTGTCCACCGGCCGGACGTCCCGCTCCCGCAGCACCGCCAGGAGCACCCGCACCTGCCGCGTTCAGACGAAGCGCCATGAACCTCGCCATTTGCTCCGGCATGCGCTTCATCGTGGTGGAGTCGTTCACATGAATGAAGACAGGCTGCTTTTTCTGAAGATCGGTGACTTTGAGCGTTCCCGCCGCCGCATCGACAGAGATGATCTGCACGGCCAGAGTTCGGAACGATCCGGAAACGACATCGGACGCCTTGACCTGGCTGCCATCCTCGTTCTTGTCCCCAAGCACGCGAAGGGAATCGCCGATTCTAATCTCCGCGAGAGAACTGGGCTTGGCATCGCTGAATTTCACGGAGTCGGGTGCGTAGCGTTGAAACTCCACATTGCCCGATACATCCACAGTCACGGTCTTAGCCGTAGGTCCGCCATTGCGAACGCTCATCTGGATCTGCTTCGCCTCGGCGTTCACCGCGGTCACGGTCCCTGACACGCTCCGGCGCGCCCATTCCTGCAGATCCTTCTGGTGCTTCTGTGCCAGGTCGCCCTTCGTCATCACGATGATGCGCGTGGCCGGAATCAGCTTGGCATCTTCGTCTACGGGACCGCGCGCCAGAACTTTATCGCCCATGGTGATGTCGGTGGCGGCGATTCTTGAGGCCTTTGAAAGATCCGTTTCTCCCGGCGCGATGCGAAGAAAAACCGTCTTCTCGCTGGTGGTGACGCTGTATGTCTGCCCGGCGTCGGTTTTGATTTGCAGCTTGCTGGCTGAGGGATCCGCCGAAACTACCTCTCCACCGACGTTCTTCTGATGCTGGGCCGACTGCGTCTGCGCTCCGAGCAGAGACGCTCCAAGCGCAAGGTAGGCCAATAGTTTCATTCTCTTACAAGGCGACGCGGCTAACCCCTGGGTTACGAAGGACTTGTCAAAAATCGTAAACTGCCGGAAGCTCTTGACCGGCATTGTTACTGATGATAAGCTTAGATAAGTTGATAGAGACACGCTAAGATCTGGTAGAAAGTATGGATTTTAACCGCTTCACCGAAAAACTCCAGGAAGCCATACGAGACGCTCAATCCATTGCCACCCGGCACGGGAACCAGCAAATCGACGTCGAACATCTCCTTATGGCCCTGCTCGATCAGGAGGGCGGCCTCACCACGTCCATCCTCAACAAGGCAGACGTTCGCGCGGATAATTTGCGCACGCGAATTCAACAGGAAATCGACAAGTTTCCCAAGGTTTCAGGCCCTGCGGCTTCGCCGGGATCCGCGTACGTAACCAACCGGCTTACTGTCGTCATGACGAAGGCCGAAGACGAAGCGAAGCGTCTCAAAGACGACTATGTCTCCGTCGAACACGTCCTGCTCGCCATTGCCGAGGATAACGGACCGGCTGGTAAGATCTTTAAAGAATTCGGAGTCACGCGGGACCGACTGATGAAGGCGCTTCAAGACGTCCGAGGCAACCAGCGCGTCACCACCCAAAATCCCGAGGCAACCTATGAGGCGTTGGAAAAATACGGCCGCGACCTCACCCAGTTAGCTGCCCAGGGCAAACTTGACCCTGTGATCGGCCGCGACGAAGAGATCCGCCGCGTCATCCAGGTTCTGTCTCGCCGTACCAAGAACAATCCCGTTCTGATTGGCGAACCCGGCGTGGGCAAAACTGCCATCGTGGAGGGGCTCGCCCAGCGCATCGTCCGCGGGGATGTCCCCGATGGGCTTAAGGACAAGCGTGTCGTCTCGCTCGACATGGGCGCGCTGATTGCCGGAGCGAAGTTCCGGGGCGAATTCGAAGAGCGCCTCAAGGCTGTTCTCAAAGAGGTGCAGTCCTCCGAAGGCCAGGTCATTCTTTTCATCGACGAATTGCACACCGTTATCGGCGCGGGCAAGGCTGAAGGCGCCATGGACGCCGGCAATTTGTTGAAACCCATGCTCGCTCGCGGCGAGTTGCATTGCATCGGCGCCACCACGCTCGATGAATACCGCAAATATATTGAGAAAGACGCGGCGTTCGAACGCCGTTTTCAGACCGTGCTGGTGGATCAGCCGACGGTGGAAGACACCATCTCGATCCTACGCGGCCTGCGCGAGCGTTACGAAGTTCACCACGGCGTACGCATCAAGGACTCCGCCCTGGTTGCCGCAGCGGTGCTGTCGAACCGTTATATACAGGACCGTTTCCTGCCCGACAAGGCCATCGACCTGGTCGACGAAGCTGCCGCAAAGCTACGGACCGAAATCGACTCGCTTCCGGCCAACCTCGACGTCATTCTTCGCCGCAGCATGCAGCTCGAAATCGAGCGGCAGGCTTTGAAAAAAGAGAGCGACGCCGCGTCGAAGGATCGTCTGGCCAAGATCGAAAAAGAATTGGCGGACCTGAAGACCGAATCGAATGCCCTGCAGGCGCAGTGGCAGGCGGAAAAAGAAGGTGTCCAAAAACTACGCGGCATCCGCGAACAAATTGAGCAGGTTAAGTTAGAAATCGAACGCGCTGAGCGGCAATACGATCTCAACAAGGCCGCCGAATTGAAGTACGGCAAGCTCACAACCCTGGAGCGCGATCTCGCTGTTGCCCAGGAAAAACTGGCTTCCAAGCAGACTGGCACGCGCCTGCTGAAGGAGGAAGTTGACGAAGAGGATATCGCCGAGGTGGTCAGCCGCTGGACTGGAATCCCGGTCTCAAAGTTACTGGAAGGTGAGATGCGCAAACTTCTCCATCTGGAAGAAGAATTGCACAAACGAGTAGTGGGTCAGGATGAGGCGGTCACGGCCGTTGCCGAGGCCGTCATGCGGGCGCGTTCGGGGCTAAAAGACCCCAATCGCCCGATCGGTAGCTTTATATTCTTGGGTCCAACCGGCGTAGGCAAGACCGAGTTGGCGCGGGCCCTGGCGGAGTTCCTTTTCGATGACGAACGCGCAATGATCCGTATCGACATGTCCGAATACCAGGAGAAGCACACCGTGGCCCGGCTCATCGGAGCTCCTCCCGGATACGTCGGATATGAAGAGGGCGGACAGCTTACCGAATCGGTACGCCGCAAGCCTTACTGCGTCGTATTATTTGACGAGATCGAAAAGGCTCATCACGACGTTTTCAACGTCTTGCTCCAAATACTCGATGACGGCCGGTTGACAGACGGTCAGGGCCGAACTGTGGACTTCAAGAACACAATCGTTATTATGACGTCGAATATCGGGAGTCCCAGGATTCTAGAGTTCCGAGGCAGCTTTCAAAGCGAATCGTATTCCAGGATGAAGGACGCCGTGCTCGAAGAACTGCGCCAGCATTTCCGGCCGGAGTTCCTGAATCGTGTCGACGAAGTTATCGTGTTCCACGCGCTCTCTGAGGAGAATCTAAAACAGATCGTCGACATCCAATTAGCAGGGCTGCGAAAGCGGCTTTCTGAGCGTCACATCGAAATTGAGCTTACCGATCGCGCTAAGACGCACCTGGTACGGGCCGGCTACGATCCGATCTATGGGGCTCGTCCGCTGAAACGCGCCATTCAACGCGAAATCGAAACACCAATGGCCCGCCGTATCCTGGCGGGTGAAGTTCGCGACGGCCAGCATCTGCTGATTGATGCCGGCGAAACCGGGTCGCTGCGGTTCGAGACGGAGACGGTGGGGGTATCGTGACAACACTTTGCATACCGGATGTCACCTTCGCACGTCCAATCGATTGTAGGACCTTACAAGCGCGGAGGCTGCGGCGCGCATCCAGCGATGTCACAGAGCGTAGCGCCTCGTGTGCGCGGATTTTCAAAAGTTCAGGAAGAGGGTTAGAAAGATGAATCGAAATTTCCACATACGCCGCTCGACGGCGATACTCACGCTGATCATTGCTGCTCTCGTTGGCGGCCTGGTTGCCAGCATGAGCATGAACCACACGGCAGCACTTCCGGTTATCGGCAATGCACGCGCGGCCACGTATGAACCAGGTCCTCTGGTTTCCTTTGCGCCGACCGTAAAGCGCGCCATGCCGGCGGTCGTTAATATTTCCTCGTCGAAAGTCATCAAAAACCAGCAGCAGAACGGCTATGGCAACATGTTCGACGATCCGTTCTTCCGCCGGTTTTTCGGTGGACGTATGCCGGAAGCGCCGCGGGAGCGACGCGCTGAGAGCCTCGGCTCGGGCGTAATCGTGAGTCCGGACGGCTACATTTTGACCAATAATCACGTGGTGGAAGGCGCCACCCAGGTTAAGGTGTCCTTCTCCGATCGCCGCGAATTTCCGGCTAAGGTGATCGGCACCGATGCGCCAACGGACGTCGCGGTGCTGAAGATCGATCAGCGGGACCTTCCGGTTCTTCCGATCGCCGACTCCGCCCATGCGCAGGTTGGTGATGTCGTCCTCGCCATCGGCGATCCCTTCGGTGTCGGTCAAACCGTAACGATGGGAATTGTGAGCGCGACCGGACGCAGCCTCGGCGGAGCCATCGAACGTTTCGAAGACTTCATCCAAACCGACGCCGCGATCAATCCGGGCAACTCCGGCGGCGCCTTGATTAACACCAAGGGCGAGCTCGTCGGCATCAATACCGCCATCCTCGCCGGCAACACCGGCGGCAACCAGGGCATCGGTTTCGCGATCCCGGCTAACCTGGCCCGCAACATCATGGACCAGATCCTGAAGAGCGGCAAGGTGACCCGCGGATTCATCGGAATTCTGCCGCAGGAACTGACTCCGGATATGGCCAAAGCGTTCGGTAGTCCCAACCTGAAGGGCGTCGCAGTGGCTGAGGTTTCGGACAACACTCCAGCGAGCCGCGCCGGCATGAAGGTCGGTGACGTGATCACCGCCATCAACCACAACCCCGTGACGGACGTGAACCAGTTCCGTTTGCAAGTAGCGGGTATGGCTCCCGGAACGAAGATCGACCTGTCGGTCAATCGTAACGGCCGCGAGATGGATGTCCCGGTGACCTTGGCTCAGATGGACGCCAAGAACCTGAGTGGACCGCAAGACGACAACAATGACGACCAGGGCGCCGCGCCGAACCAAGGCGAAAAGGGAGCTCTCAAAGGCGTCTCCGTACAGGGATTGAATGCCGACATGAGGGAGCAGTTGCAGTTGCCGGCGAATTCACAAGGCGTCATCGTGACCGACGTCGACCCCTCTTCGCGGGCGGCCGATGCCGGATTGCAACAGAACGACGTGATCGTGCAAGTAAATCACAAGCCGGTGGCGTCGGTGAGTCAGTTCAACACCGCGGTTCGTGAAACCAGAGGTTCCACCCTGCTTCTCGTGAAGCGAGGTGGCGGATCGCTGTTCATTGCCGTGCAAGAGTAGTTGAGTTCAGTTGCCAGGCCCCCCAGCCCGCGCAACGGGCTGGGGGGCCTGTTTTGCGTAGAGGAGAAGAAATGCGCGAAATCCGAAAGGTGTGGCCGCTGTTTCCGGCCGAGTTGGCGACGGTATGGCAACCACGCGTAGATGTTTATCGCACGCGCAAAGGCTGGCTGCTCAAAGTCGAACTGGCCGGCGTGAAGCTGCAGGATGTCAGCGTCACGATCCATGGACGGCGCGTCGCCATCTCGGGATGCCGCAAGGATTCGATTTTAGAAGAAGGCGCAAGTCATTACTTGATGGAGATTTCGTACAGCCGTTTCGAGCGCGTCATTGATATGCCGTGCGGGCTCGAAACCGCCCGCGTGACTTTGGAGGCGCGGGATGGCTTGGTACTGGTTCATTTGATAACAGAGGGACATGAAAATGGCTGAAGATAACGTTTTGACATTACCCGTTCTTCCCTTGAAGAACACGGTGCTTTTCCCCTACCTCTTGATGCCCCTGGCGGTGGGCCGTGCGTCTTCCATTTCGGCGGTCGAAGCAGCGTTGGCCACGGAGGAAAAGGAGATCGTTGTCTTCGCACAACGCGATCCCTCGGTGGAAAACCCAACACAGGAGGACCTCTATCCGATCGGGACCAAGGCGATCATACGCAAGATGAATCGTCCCAATCAGGGTGCAGTCGAGCTGTTGGTACTCGGAATGGAGCGTGTTGCACTGATCAAGCTCGACTCGAACGAGCCCTATCTCAGGGCCCGCGTGAATCCAGTGCCATTGCCGGAAGATAACAGTGCGGAAGTGGAGGCTCTGCACGGTGCATTGGTTGAATTGGCGACCAGTGCTATCGGCTTGGCGCAGCCGGGTTCGTCCGAAGAGATCAGCCGCATGCTGGCGTCGAATAATGAAAACCCGCTACGGCTGGCGTTTCTGCTCGCGTCCATGTTCAGTCTCGATCTGGCAAAGGAACAGGCGCTGCTCGAGGCGGCGACCCGCGCCGACGGTCTGCGCCTCATGCACACTTACCTGACGCATGAAGTGCAGGTGCTCGAGCTGCGTAACAAAATCAACACCGAAGCGCGCACCGAAATGACCAAGGAGCAGCGCGAGTATCTGCTACGGCAGCAGATGCGTGCCATCCAACAGGAGCTTGGCGAGAAGGGCGGCGAACAGGCCGAAGCCGAGTTGCTGCGTGAACGGCTGCAAAAGGCGGAACTGCCCGAAGAGGTCCGTAAGGAAGCCGAGCGCGAGCTCTCGCGTCTGGAAAAGCTACCGGCCCAGGCTCCGGATTTCCACGTCATCCGTACGTATCTCGAATACGTGCTTGAGCTGCCCTGGTACAAGCAGACCGATGACAATCTCGATATCGCGAATGCCCGCACGATCCTGGATGAAGACCACTTCAACCTGAAAGACGTGAAGGAGCGCATCCTGGAGCAGTTGGGCGTGCTCAAGCTTAATCCCAACGCGAAAGCGCCGATCCTGTGCCTGGTCGGCCCTCCCGGAACCGGCAAGACGTCGCTCGGCCAGTCGATCGCTCGCGCTCTCAACCGCAAATTCGAGCGTATGAGCCTGGGCGGGCTGCATGATGAGGCGGAGTTGCGCGGCCACCGGCGCACCTACATCGGCGCCATGCCAGGCCGGCTCATTCAGGCGATCCGCCGCGCGGACGCCAAGAACCCCGTGCTGATGCTCGATGAAATCGACAAGCTTGGGCGCGATTTTCGGGGCGACCCGGCCAGCGCGCTGCTCGAAGTGCTCGACCCCGAGCAGAACAGATCATTCCGCGATAACTATCTCGACCTGCCTTTCGACTTGACGAAGGTGCTGTTCATCACGACGGCAAACGCCCTCGATACGATTCCGCGCCCGCTGCTCGACCGCATGGAAGTGCTGCGGCTCTCCGGATACAGCGAGGAGGAAAAGGTCCAGATTGCCCATCGCTACCTGATTCCACGGCAGCTCAAAGAGGCTGGCCTCACAGCCGAACAATGCCTGCTCAACGACGAAGGACTCCGGAAGATCATCTCCGGCTACACGCGTGAAGCGGGCCTGCGTCTACTCGAACGCGCGATCGGCCGAGTGGTTCGCAAAATCGCGTTACGCTATGCCGAAGGTAAGACAGAGCCGGTGTGCATCGGAGCGAACGAGGTCTCGGATATGCTCGGACCCGAGTACTTTACCCAGGAGCAACTGCGTCGCGACCTTCCGCCCGGCGTGGCCACAGGTCTGGCCTGGACCGAGACCGGGGGGGACGTGCTTTACGTCGAAGGCACCCTGTTGCCCGACGGCAAGGGAATGACGCTGACCGGCCAACTTGGCGATGTCATGCAGGAATCGGCGCGAGCGGCGCAGAGCTATCTCTGGGCGCACGCCGAGGAGTTGGGCATCGACCCGAAGACGTTCAAACGCGCAGGGGTTCACATTCACGTACCGGCGGGAGCCATTCCCAAGGATGGACCGTCGGCCGGCGTAACGATGGCCACCGCCCTGGCGTCACTCTATACCCACCTGCCGGCCCGCTACGACACGGCGATGACCGGCGAGGTCACGTTGACCGGACTGGTGCTGCCGATCGGCGGCGTCAAAGAGAAGGTACTCGCCGCGCGCCGCGCCGGCATCAAGCGCGTCATCCTTCCGCGGATCAATCAGAAGGATCTGCGCGAACTGCCGGAGGAGGTGCGGAACGAGATGGAGTTCGTTTTCGCCGATCGGGTGGAGGACGTCCTCTTCGCGGTGATACCGCAGTTAAAAGAGCGTGTGTCGGTCCTGCAAGAACGGCCTAACGCCGCTTGATGTATGCCGTAAGCGATCAGCGATCAGCTATCAGCCCGCGCGGTTTGGCTGACCGCTGAAAGCTGATCGCTGAAAGCTGCTCTTGCTGGTCTCTTCGCAACTTGCCATCGGTTCATCTTGGCGATATATGGCAGCGCGAACAGGTACAGACCGGTTAACATCAGCAAGGCGAATGGGATCAGCGCCAGGAGTCCCACCCAGACGTTATACTTCCTCAGTGCCACAGCGACGAAGTTGACGATGACTCCCAGCGTGATAGCGAGTGAGAGCCAGCGGTGAGTTTGCCGAATCCATTTGTTCAAGTTCATTGGGACCTCGTTATTTACGACTTCGGCGCACCCTTCGGCGGCCAGTTGGGGGCTTGAATACCGAACTGCTGGGCATACTCAGCGTTCAGACGCTGCCAGCCTTCGAACTTCATTGCCTCGCCACCGGCGATCCGGCCGATCGGATTTCCACTGAGAAAGTAATCCAGAGTATCGAAAGCAATGTGCCACCCGGCAGCGCCCATGGAAATGAAGCGGCGATCGATGCTGGCCCACAGCGTCAGCCGCGTGCCACCATTCATGGGCTCGAGTTCCCAGCGGGTATCGTTGTACTCAAGCACCTTGGGAGCCTCGGCTCGCGTCACTCTTGTTTCCATCGTCGTTGCCGTTCCCACCCAGGTGAGTTTCACCGTTCCGACCGCACCCATGCTCCCGTCGACCTCAAATGGTGCCCATTCGCGCAGATGCGCCGGGTCGGTAAGCGCTTCCCAGACTTTTTCCGGCGAGTGGCGCAATTCCCGGACTAGAATAAGCGTCCACTTTTCTCCGTCTTTCCGCACCTGCGCGTTGGCCGGACCCGGTGTGTACTGTTCGCGGTTCATCTTCTTCTCCTTGTCTTTTTCGTTGGTGTGGATTGCTCCATTCGGTCCAAGTGGCGTTCGAGAGCGTCCACGTGCGCGGACCAGAATTGCCGGAAGGGAGCCAGCCAGGCGTCGATCTCCTGAAGTGGTTCGGGTTTCAGACGGTACAGACGGCGCTGTGCGTCCACCGTCGACTCCACAAAACCGGCATCGCGTAGGACTCGCAGGTGCTTGGACACAGTCGGCTGCGGCATATGAAGCTGACGCTCGATCTCTCCAACCGACTGTTGTGACGCGACCAGGAGGCTCAATATCGCCCGGCGGTTCGGCTCCGCGATAATCTCGAACACGGATTCCACGCTTGTAATATACTCCCGAGGGCATATACCTGTCAAGGAATATATACTGGCCGCTGCCGGTAACGCAGCCTTCAGGCTGCCCATGTGCCGGCTAAAACCGGCGGTGCTGCACTGCAATCAACGCACCTTTTTCGACGTGTCGCGGGGTTTCGAAACGCATCCGAAAAGCGCCGGTATCAAATCGAGCACACGATGCAATTCGGTGCTGCTCGGTACCGCCGGCTTCAGCCGGCCTTTTGCAGCCTGAAGGCTGCGTTACGGCTTTGAAACACTCCCTTTTTACTTGTCCGAGTAATAACCAGCGCGCGCCTGAACAATCAGGTCCTTCTTGCCGAGCGTCACAGCAATCGTGCGGTACCCTGAACTCCCGCCGGCCTTATCCGGCGTGTAGCCCAGGCTGTACTGATTCCGGAGTTCTTCCTCGATCTCGTTGTAGATATCTTCAACCGTGTGCTTCTTCGAGACCTCAAAAAAGCTCCCGCCTGTCTCCTGGGAAAGCCGCTCGAGGATCTTTTTGCCATCGGGGCGCTGCTCCTGCTGAGGGTAACGCCCGCGCCCGCCACCCATGCCACCACCGCCCATTCCACCGCCGCCCATGCCTCCGCGACGCCCGCCCATTCGCGGACCCATTCCATTGCCGTATGCCTCATGGTCCGCAAAGAGAATCGAGTAGACCAGGGTGTCGGCTCGCTGCGCCGATTCAATGGCCTCGGTCAGCGTCTCTTTGCTGCCACGGTCGACGCCGTCGCTCAGGACGATGACCGCCTTACGTCCGGTCTGGTTCTTGAGCACGTCGTTTGCGGCTAGATACACTGCGTCGTAGAGCGCCGTGCCGCCGCCCCCGCCGCCACGCCGGCCTCCCCGGCCACCGTAACCGCCGCCATCGTTTTGTCCGCCACCGCCGCCGCTCGTCCCTCCACCCGGTCCACCGCCACCGCCATATCTTTGCATTTGAGGCGCTTCCAGGAGATCGAGAGCATCCTGTAACTTCTTGCGTGAAGACGTCAGATCCTGAAGCAACTCCACCTCGCGATCGAAGTGCAGCAGAAACCCATGATCCTTGTCCTCTCGCAGCACCTGATCGAGAAACCTCCGGCTGGCAGTCCGTTCCTGTCCCAGGACATTACGCTGGCTGCCGCTCGTATCAATCAGCAGGCCCAGCGTCAGCGGCAAATTGGATTCCTGCGAGAAGTACGTGATCGCTTGCGGCCGGCCGTCTTCGGTCAGCGTAAAGTCTTCTTTCTTCAGATCCCGGACGATCTTGCCGTGCTTGTCGTGCACGGTCGCAAACACGTTGACAACTTTGACATCCGTTTTGAAAACCGTATTATCCTGCGCAGCCAGCAGAAACACGGGTAGGGCAATTAAGGCACTACGGGGCATTAACACGGAAGATGCGCCGCAACGGGCGCAGGTTACACGATTGCCGCTTCAGGGGCCACGGGATCGGCGGCCTGGGGAAGATGGGGGGCCGGCTCCCACCAGCGCGCCTCCTCGAACCCTATGTATTTCAAAATACGGAGCTGCCCCTCCGATTCCAAAATGTCGCCCACCTGCAGCGGATGATCGGACGATCGCAAGGTGAGCCAGGCGGCATAAGCCGTCGGAGCATCCACGTGGTCACCGGGCTCATAGTCCTTCGGTTTCGCGATGCTGACTCCGCTGGTATGAGGCGCCCAGCGGAACTGCTGGCGCGGCGTGTCCTTCATGCGATGGATCTGGTACACGGGCATGTTAGACACTATTGTCGCTCAAAACAATTCTGAACGGAATGTTTCACCGCAAGGGCATCCCGTTCGCCTTGCGCAATCCATCGCTCCGCCCGCGCCCGGTTCCAGTACAGCATCTCGCGCGATGTACCGAGCCCGCTCGACGGCGCGATGATTTGCGCCTCGACGCCGCGTGGGAGCGCCGGTTCGAAGCGGCTCAGTTTTCGAAGGGTCCTCACGACCAGCCACGGAATGGCGCCGGTCGGGACGGGGAGAACATTGATGCCCACGATGCGCTCGGCCCCCAATTCAGCCGCGGCCCACAGCGGAAGCACGTTGAGCAGCCCGCCATCGGAATGCAGGCGTCCCTCGATCCGCACCTGCGGAAAGATCCCGATAATGGCTGTGGACGCAACCAGCAGATCCACCGTGATCTCAGGAGCGCGATGAATGCGCGGCGTAAGCGTGGCGAGCTCGGTCGTGACGAGCGCAAAATCGATCCTGGGCTGAAACGTAGCGAACGAATCCTCAACCTGCCCGCGCAGCAATGTGGAATCGAACACGCCGTGATGCAGCCTGCGGGGCAGCCGCCAGCGGTGGCGCTCGAAGCACTCCAGGCGTAGCCAGCGCTCTACCAGTTGATCCGGTGTGCAGCCGCCGGCGATGGCCCAGCCGTTGATGGCGCCGATTGACGCCCCCACCACCAGATCAGGCTGCAGAATATCCGAAAGGACTCTCCAGACACCGGCCTGGTACGCGCCAAACATTCCGCCGCCCGACAATACAAGCGCCGTTTTCATGCCGGCACAGGCGTCCGAACCCGCGGCACGGTCTGCACGATATCGACGGGAATCAGGTCGTACTTAATCATCCAGCCGCCCGCGAACACCGCTTCGACAACCAGGCCTTGCTGCGTTTCTTTGCGCTGAAACTGGTCGAAGATCAGATTGCCAAGCGAGTAGAAGATTACGCCGTGCTTGTACTCCTCCACCGTCTGCACCACGTGCGGATGATGGCCGACAACGATTCGCGCCCCGCCGTCGATCGCCGCGTGCGCAAACCGGCGCTGCTGCTCGTTGGGCTTGGGCTGATACTCAGTGCCGGCGTGCATCGATACGATAACGACGTCGGCGTGGTCCTTCAGGTTCGAGATATCGTCGGCGACATCCCCCGGGTCGATCATAGCGACGCGGTCGTCCGAGTCTTTGTAGTTTCCGTTGGACTGATCGAACGTGTAGGCGAGAAAGCCAAACTTCACGCCATTTCGCTCCAGAACCGCGCCATTGTGGGCGGCATCGCCATCGCGCCCCGTACCAACCACCGCGATGCCATGTTTTTCGAGCCAGTCGAGCGTGAAAGTGATCCCGTAGTCGCCGCAATCGCGGGCATGGTTATTGGCTGTGGAGACGATGTCAATCCCGGCCAACTGGAGCGCTTGAATCATCTCCGGCGCCGTTTTGAAGATCATGCCGTGACGAGGCGGCTTCCCGCGGTCCGAGAACGGTGCTTCCAGGTTGACGAAAGCAATATCCGCCGCCGCGAAGAGGCTCGCGATATCGCGCATCGGGGCCGCTGGATCGTCGTTCGCTTCCGCCAGCGCTCCGACGTAACGCGACATCATGACGTCTCCCCCGAAGATGATCCGGTTGAGCGGCATGAGTGGAGGTTGCCCGCTGAATGTGACCCCGGTGCGTCCAGGAAGAAGCCCAAGAAGCGGAACGGCCAGGAAACTACGGCGGGCGATCATCACTCGTCAGTTTTCCAGCAGCCGGGCGGCCTCCGCATCCATGTACCATGCCACGTCACGACCCTGATTCGTGATCTGTGCCGGGTACCGTGGGGGATCAAACGGGTCCTTGAAAATGGCGCGCACCGGCTCGGCCTTATCCGCCCCCGCCACCAGCATCACCGTGTGTCGAGCAGCCAGCAGAACGCCCGGCAGCATCGTGATGCGCCACTGCTTCATCTTTTCGACCCACACGGCCGCGACAAGACCCTGGCGATCCCCAATCAGCGGCTCGCCCGGAAACAGGCTGGCTGTGTGCGCATCGGGACCGATGCCGCGATGGACCACATCGAAGTGGGGGATCTGTCCGTCGGCCACGCCGAAGAAGTGGCGAATCTCCTCGCCATATTGTTCGGCCGCTTCGTCCGCTGTAAGCTCGGCGCGCACCCGGTGGATGTTGCGGCTCGGAATGTGCGCCGGCCGGATCAGTGTCTCTTCCGCGAGGCGGTAATTGCTCTGTTGATCAGTCGGCGGAACGGCTCGCTCATCAACCCAGAACAGGTGCACCTGGCTCCAATCGAAGCGCGCCTTAGCCATATGTTCGAACATGGGGCGGGGTGACGAGCCGCCTGAAATCGCGAGGGTCGCAACGGACTCCCCCGATAGCTTTTCCTTCAACAACTGCAAAATCTGGTCGCCGCAATGCGTTGCTGCTTCCACCGCATCGCGATACACATACCGCTGAATACTCATTCCAGGATTCTCCGGAAGATTGGATCGGGACCTACGATCGAAAGCTCTTCCCGCAGCAATGACTGCTCGTTCCGCTCGGGCAGCGCCACTCTCCTGCTCATGTCATTCATGGTGACCGTAGCAGATGTAGCGTCTTCGAGGGTAATGCTGACAGATCCGGCGGCGCCCTCAAGTACGACACGAACCTGATTCTCTTGCGTGGTAATCACCTCAGCCTGAGGCACCGCCTTCCGAAACCACGTTTCCAGGTATCGCGCACCAGTCCCGGAATATGAAAGCACTACGCGACGGACCTGGCCCGAATTCTCAAATGCCTGGGCTACCAGTTGACGGAGAGGCGTGAGACGGGTCCATGCCAGATCGATGACATTGCGCCCGGCATCGTTCGAGCTCTTGACGAAACGGTACGCCGCCTCCTGATCGTCAAATCGCGCGGAATCGATTATGATTTTCGTCGCCAGCGTGAAAAGCTGCTGAAACTCGGAATCGAGCGCCAGGCGCGGACTGCGCGCCCACAGTACCACCGGGAGGTCGGGAACGGTCAGGGCCAGCATCAGTTTGGGAACATCAGCCAGGCGCGAGACCGGCGTACTGATCTCGATCTCTTCGCAACAAATCTGCTGGCGCTTGCCGAAAGGCATCCAGCACTGCGCGAAGACGCGTGCGTCGAGCGTACCGCCGTCCGACGGATCCACACGCAGCACAATCGCGCGGCTGGGGTGCTCGTGAATCAACTCGGCGATGGTCAGGCCGACTTCTTGCGTATCCTCGCGCTGCTCCAGCCCCACGATGAGGGTCATGGCACAGGCCCGAATAACGCCGGAAGCGTTCTTCTCTGTGTCCGGCTTCGCGAGGTCGATCCACAGTTTCGCCAAATCCTTCAGGATTCGCTCCGGCTGAACCGCGGCGGGCATTATGGAACCCTCCAGTGATGCCCCTGGCGCGCAAGCATATCATCGGATGCCTGTGGTCCCCAGGTTCCAGCGGCATAATTCGGGAAGCCGAATTTCGTGCTGGCCCACGCGTCGAGAATCGGCTGCACCGCGATCCAGCTCGCCTCCACCATGTCCTGTCGCGTGTAGAGCGTAGGGTCGCCGATCATGGCGTCAAGCAGCAGCGTTTCATATGCGGTGGGCGAGCGCTCTCCAAAGCTCGCACCATAGTTGAAATCCATCGAGACCGGGCGCAGTCGCATGCCGCTGCCGGGCTGCTTGGAGAGAAAACGCAGCGAAATCCCTTCTTCCGGCTGGATCCGGATGATCAGGAGGTTGGGACGCGACACATCCTGCAGCGTCCCGTCGGCGAACACCGAGTGCGGCGCCGAGTTGAAGAAAATGGCTATGTCGGTGATGCGCTTGGGGAGCCGCTTGCCGCTGCGGAGATAGAACGGAACACCCGCCCAGCGCCAGTTATCGACGAAGAAAGTCACGGCGGCATAGGTATCGGTCTGTGAATTCGGATCCACCCCGGACTCCTGCCGGAAACCGGGAACATCTTCGGTGCCGATGCGCGCCGCTCCGTATTGCCCGGCTACGGCGTATCGCCCGACATCGGCTGGCTTCATGGGCCGGATGGAGCGCAGGAACTTCGCTCGTTCATCGCGCACGGCGTCGGCTTCGAATACGGCGGAAGGCTCCATGCCGATGGTGGCCATCACCTGCATGAGGTGATTCTGAATCATGTCGCGTAGCGCGCCGGCTTCCTGGTAATAAGCTCCGCGCCCCTCGACACCGATCGATTCCCCCGCGGTGATCTGAACATGATTGATGTAGCGCCGGTTCCACAACGGCTCGAATATGCCATTGCCAAACCGGAACGCCAGGATATTCTGAACGGTTTCTTTCCCAAGATAGTGATCGATGCGGTAGACGTGATTCTCCGCGAAGACCTTGTGGATGTCGTCGTTGAGCTTCCGGGCGGTGGTCAAATCATGGCCGAAGGGCTTCTCGATGATGACGCGGCGCCAGCCGTCTCCGTGATTCAGGCCGACGGCCCCCAGGCAGTCCACCACCGGCGCGTAATAACTGGGCTGAGTGGAAAGATAGAACAGCACGTTGCCGCCGGTCTGGTGCGATTGCTGCAACTCGTCAAGACGGCCGCTGAGTTTCTCGTACATCGCGTGGTCCTGCAGGTCACCCGCGATGTAGAAAAGGTTGCGTTCGAAGCTCTCCCAAAGGCCGGCATCGAACGGGCTGTCCTCCAGGAACTTCTCAACAGACTCGCGCATCTTGGCGCGGAAGTCCTCGTCGGACATGGCCGTGCGCGAGTTGCCGAGAACCGCGAAGGTCGGCGGAATACGGCGTTCGTACGCGAGGCGATAGAGCGCGGGCATCAGTTTGCGCTTGGTCAGATCGCCGTTTGCGCCGAAGATCACGATCGCGCAGGCGGGTGCCCGTCGTTCAAAACGAAGGGGGTCGGCAAATGGATTGTCGGCCATCGCTCTATCGTAGCGTGCGAGGCCGAACGGCGGAGCAGACTTTAGCTCAATACCAGGCTGCGGCAAGGCGGAGCGGGCATTCAGCGCCTTTGGACTCACCAGGAACGCGCAGGCGAAACCGAAACCGCCCGCGCGCCACCATACCTACAGCCCATTGCGCTTTAACGTGCTTCTGAACCTCAGATAGACTGTTTCCGAAGGCGCAGTTCGAAGCCGATTCCCCTGGCGTCGATCTCACCTTGTCCAAAGTTGCTGATCACCGCCATGCGCTCTAACTCGTCGCGCGTGTAGGCCCGCTTGAGGAGGCATAGGCGGAAAGTGTACCGGGTGAGAAAACGGTCGAATGCCGAGACGTGCATATCGCGGATTTCGGCGTCGATGTCCTGGTGCGTGGCATCTCTCCGAAGATCGAAAATGGAGGCTTGGCCGCCCGGCTTTAAGACACGGTGGATCTCGTTCAGCGCCCCGATGGGATTCGAGAAATTCTTGAACGCGGCCATGCAGACGACGTAATCGAAGGATGCATTCGCGAATGGCATTTCCGAAGCATTGCCATGGCGCACATCGATGGAGACACCCGCGCGCGCGGCGTTTTCCTGCGCGATCCGGACGAAGGACTCACTGATATCCAGCGTGGTGACGCGGCGGCCGGTCTTGGCGATTTCGATAGCCAGGTACCCGGGGCCCGGAGCCACTTCGAGAATGCTGCCTCCCGCCGGCACTCGCGCGGCTACAGCGTCGCGCGCAGCTTGAAAACGGCGCGTATCGCGGGCGGTGTTTTTCGCGTACCACGTTGCAATCGGGCCTTCCATTCCGATGCCTTTATACGGTTTCTGGTGAGTTGCGGTCATATATGCTCCTTTCGTAGCTAACGCCGCTTGCATTAGCTAACACTGTTAGCTTATCAAATGAACATTGTTCCGTCAAGCGAACATTGTTAGCATAGAGTCGAGAGATGAGCATTCTGCCTTACCGGAAAGCCGAGCGCAAACAGAAGCGGCGTCAGCTCGATCAGGCGCAGGTGGTTCACGCGGCGCTCGAATTGCTAGACGAAGTGGGCTTGGACGAGTTGACCATGCGGCGATTGGCCGACCGGCTGGGCGTTAAGGCCGCCTCATTGTACCGGCATGTAAAGGACAAAGAAGAGCTCCTCGCATTGCTGGGCGACGAGATCAGCGGAGAGATCCCGCTCGCCAGCCCGTCCGGATCGTGGCGCGAGCAGTTGACCGCAATGGCCTGGAACGTGCGGCGCGGGCTTCTGGCGCACCGTGATGCCGCGCGGGTGCTTGCCGGCACACCGCCTTTTGGACCGCGGCGCCTGAAGCACATCGAGGACGTCCTGCGGGTGCTGCGTTCGGCAGGCTTGAGCCCCTCTGAGGCGGCTCGCGCGGCTTACCACTGCAACAACTTCATCATGGAGTTCGTCGCCGATGAAATGCGGTTTGCGGCGTTTGCGTCCGCTCCGCGTTCCAGCCGGAAGAAGATATTCACCCAGGCGCGTAAGCATTTCCAATCGCTGCCACGGGAGGAATACCCGAACCTGGTGGAACTCGCGGGGGAATTGAGCGAGGACGACCAGGACGGGCTCTTTCAGTTCGGGCTGGAGGTGTGGTTGCGGGGAATCGGGGACTTAGCCAAATGATGGGCGCTTGTAACGGTTCACTGATACGCTTGTAACGCCGCGCTGGTACAATTCACGAATAAGTGGGGAGGCCTATCAGGCATGTGCATATCCCATTCGGTCGGCAAGCACGGAACCAACAGTTGGGCCGATGTCAAAATGATCCAGATTCTCCTGAACGAGAACCTGGGCCGTCTCATTCCTTATGCGCCGCTCGGTATCGATGGCCACATCGGCCAGCATACGATCGACATGATTGCAGAGTTCCAGCGCCGCGTGATGAACAACAGCAAGCCAGACGGCAAGGTCGATCCCGGAGGGCAGACCCTGAAAGAACTGCGCAACGGCATGAGCTCGGGCCTGGACGAGGATAAGCTCCGGGGCATTATGATCTATGCTGACGACGTCCGGATCAGTCGCTACTACCAGGCGCTGGTTACCCAAATGACGAACAGCCAGATCAATACGCCGCTGCGGATCGCTCATTTTTTGGCGCAGGTGGGTCACGAGAGCGGCGACTTGCGTTACAACGAGGAAATTGCCGATGGCTCGGCTTACGAGGGCCGCACGGATCTGGGGAACACCCAACCGGGTGATGGGCCCCGCTTTAAAGGACGGGGATTGATTCAGCTCACCGGCCGCAGCAACTATGTTAAGTTCGGCACTGCGCGCAGCCGGGACTTCGTCACCCCTCCCAACTACCAGTTGATCGCCACGGATCCAAACCTCGCGGTGGACGTGTCGTGCTGGTATTGGACCACACATGGGCTGAATGCATTAGCCGACGCGGACAATCTGAATGGCATCACATATATCGTCAACGGTGGATACAATGGACTCGCGGATCGCAAAGCACACCTCGATCGTGCCAAGTGCCTGCTGGTTCCCTAGACTGGCACTGATAACGTTTCTCTGCGCGTTTCCAGCGTGGGCTCAGCTTCCTGCTCCGTCCGACGTCAACGATTGTCACCCGTGTTCCTTTTCCCCGGGCAAAGACTTTCCCGCTTATAACTTCACATTCGTGGTCAAAGCCAATGGGGACCGGCGCGAGGTTACGGGAATACAGGTGAGTTCCCCGTCCGAGGAAAAGCCAATCCAGACGCTCGCAGTGAGCGGCATGGAGCCGATTGGCAAGGAGGAGACCTTCTTCTTCGGCGGCGTCGACATTAACTTTGATGGCTTGCTGGATCTCATGCTGATCACACGGAAAGGCGTCGCAAACGCGTATGCCGCCTACTGGTTGTTCGATCCGAGAACGAAGATGTTCACTTCGCTAGGCACGTATCCCGTCTTTCGTGTGGATGCCCAGAAAAGCCGTCTGTTGACCTACGAACGTGGCGGATCGGGCGGAATGATTCATGAAGCGAAAGAGTACGCATTTGAAAAGGGAAAGCTCACACTGATGAAGGATGAGAAGCAGGACGCCACGGCACGTCCAAATGTCTTCCGCAAAGTAGTTCGCGAACGAGTCAACGGCGTGTTGAAGGTTGTGAAAACCGAAATGGTTCGGCCCCCACAGTGAGGCAGTCAAAACCTCCGGATCAGGCAACTGTAGAAGCGTATTACACAGCCTCTGACTCTTCGGGTCCCGCGACGATAAGGACAGGCGAAACCGCCTGTCCCACCTTTCTAATCCGAGAGTCCCTACTAACCACGCAAGGCAGCGATGATCTGGCGACGCGCGGCATTGCTGGCGGGCAAGAGGCCACCGGCGGCGCCGATGATAACCGCAAACATTATGCCAATCGCCATTACCTGGACCGTGACGTGAAAGTTAAACGTCAGGCTACTAAAGGTCCGAAAGCTGCCAATTTCGGTTTTCACGTTGTTCAGCGGAAGAGTCAATACGCAGCCGAGCACACCGCCAACCAGCGCGAGAATCACCGATTCAATAAGGAAGCTGGAGAGAATGGCGATTCTTGAAAACCCGACAACGCGAAGTGTCCCAATTTCCGCCGAACGGCGTGCGACGGACGCATACATCGTGTTCATAGCCGCAAACGCACTGCCGATCGCCATGATAACCGCGACGAACATACCCATGAAGCGGACCGGTCGAGCGGCGCCCGTCTGGCTGGCGTAGTAATCGCGCTCGCTCTGCGCGAAGACGTTCATCCGGGGATCCTCGGCCAGAGTGTGGGACAGTGCCTCCGTGTTCTCCGGTTCGGTCCGGATTAAGACGGAGCTGAGAAACTCGGCGCGATTGTAGTCTGAACTAACTTGATTGAGGTCTGCCCAGATTTCGCTGTTATACGCCGAACGCCCGCCGTCGAGTATGCCCACGACCGTCCAATCGCCACGTGCGAAGCCCAGCTTTCCTCCGATTCGGGCCGACGCAAACCGGTCTGCGATTGCCTTGCCGACTACGACCTCGCGACGGCCCGGCTGAAACATGCGGCCGGAGGCAATCCGCACCTGGCTGCGCATTTCCAGGCCAATGGGCAGCAGGCCTCGCAGGTTGAGGTTCATATCGCTGCCATCCGCCGGATCTTCCAGGTTGACCACGGTGACCATTTCCAGTGAGAGCAAAGGCTGCCCGCGTGCGTTTCGAGCGATGCCCGGACGCGTCCGGATGTCCTGAAAATTGGTCCGGGTAATCACGCTGATCAACTCCGCGGTCGAGCCCTTGCGCATGACGATCAGGTCGCGGGGGTCCCCGGTAGCTTCAAAAGACGTGCGCAGCCCCTGCGCAAGGGCCAGGACTGATACGAGGACAGCCACGGCAAGCGCCGCGCCGAGCGCCGTCATGAGCGTGGTCACGCGTCGTGCGACCAGGTTTCGGATGTTATAAGCGAGAGGGATCTGCATGGGAGAACCTCAATCGGCCAGCCTCAGGCACTCGATAATGGCGCGCCGCGAAGCGGTCCATGCGGGGAGAGCGGAACTCAGCACTCCGACCAGTCCTGCCAGGACAAGCGCCAGGGCGGCCAGGGGCGGCGAGATGATGAGCAGTTTCAGATCGACGTAAACGATCGGCGCGTTATGAAGCAGGTCGACGATGAGCCAGGCAAACCCGAGTCCAACAGCGCCGCCTACCTCGGCGACAGCCATTGATTCTCCGACGAAGAGCGCCATGATCTTGCCGCGTGTAAACCCGAGCGTCTTCAGAATGCCGACTTCAGAAACGCGCTCGCGTACGTTCATCGCCATGGTGTTCGCCGCCACGAACAGCACCGCGAGGCTCAAAGAACCGCATAAGGCAACGAGGAACAGCTTGACGTTGCCGATATAGGACAGAAAGCTCAACTGCAGCGCCTTCTCGGTCTCGGTCTTGGTGGCTTGCGGCGAATTGCGGAAAATGGCGTCGATGCCGCGGGCGATCGCGGGAACCGATTCAGCACGATCGGCCAGGACCGTGTACATGCTGACAAAATCCTGCTGGCCGTGAAACACGGCTTCGTTCAGGTAGTCGAAATGAAAATAGAGATTCTCGTTGTCGCTCTCCGCGTCGTAAAAGCCGCGTACCACGAAGTCGAGAGTCCTGGGAAAGATGTCGCCCACAACGCTGATGTGATCGCCAATCTTGACGCCCAGCCGCTGGCCAAGCGGACGACCGAGGACGCAAGCACTGCGCTCTCGAATAAACGCTGCCTTCTCGCTGTCCGAAATGCTGTATTCCGGGCGAACGATGAAGAGCTTGTTTGCGTCGACGGCAAACCGCGGGAACAGGTTCTTGAACTCTCGCGAGTCCTTGTAGGTGCCGCCGAACCACTGGTACTTCATTACCTGTCGCACCCCGGGTACAGCCGCGATCCGGTTCTCGTAGGAGAGCGGCAGCGGATTGGTGAAGGAAATACGATGTCGGACGATTAATCGGAGCGCCTGATCGGGCGACGCCGGTACCAGAAAAAACATCCGGTACATGGCCATGAGGACTCCCAGCATGCAAAACGACCCGCCGATGCTGAGAGCGGTAAGAATGCTCCTGCGGCGATTGCGGAGCACATTCTTGAAGATGAGCGGCATGGGTACACGCTTCACAGGGCAGCGAAAATCGCCTGTCCCATCTTCCTTGCAGGCGAGCATCCAAGCGGCGGTCTCGAATTATCAGTGGTTTACAACGCCCGGGTGAGCGCTTTGCCGCAGGCTACTTCTCTTGCCCGGGGAGGATTTCCGACATGTGTTTGACCATGTCCTGCTCGTCCTTGTTGAACTTGGACTTGAAATCGGGGCTGTTCAGCCGCGCCTGCCGTTCCGATGGGCTCAGGGACTCCATGCCACGCAGTTCCTGGCGCATGGCCTTCTTCCGGTCGGGAGGCTGGTCGCCGAACTTCCGCATGGCCTCGCGGACCTGCTCCTGTTTCTTGGGAGGAAGTTGACGGAGTCGCTCAAGCTGGTTCTGAACCTGCCGTTTCTGCTCAGGGGGCAGCTGGTCGAATTGCCTGAGGCGCTGTTGCACCCGTTCGCGCTGCCCGGGTGGCAGCCGATCGAGAGCACGCTGCCGCTCTTCCGGTGACATGCCTTCGAATTCCTGGATCGGCGACCGGCCTGCCGCTTTGCCTGGTTTCTCCGCCTTGGGAGCACGCTGCTGTTGGGGATGTGCACCACCACCGGCCCCGCCATGACGTCCTTGCGCCCGAAGCGGTGTCAAAAGACACACTTCCAGCACAATCGCAGCCATGAGGAGTCGTTTGTGCAAGTACACCCTTATACCATCTTCCGGGCCACGAGCGCCGGTTAGATCCTTTCTCCGGCCGATTCCTCAACGGGCGCCGATGGCGTCAACTGCTTCAGCAGATCAACATCATCCAGAGCGCGCTCCACTTGCTCGATGGAGACTTGGGGTTGTACTTGCGGTGTGGAATCGTACTCCGAGAGGGGACCTCGGATGAGAAAGGCAACGATCAGCGCGGCACAGGCCGCCGCTACCGGCATGGCAGGACGAAAGGCCCACGACCAGTTTGCGCCTGTCAGGCGGCGCCACCAGCCGCGCTGCTCGTCCTGCGCAATGCGTTGGTAGAGTTTTTCGTCAAAATCGGAAGAAATCGGCGCGGGCTTCCAGTCTTCCAGAGCATCCCACACCGCCTTCTGTTGCGCGGCCATTTCCCGGCAGTCCGCACACTGGGTTATATGGCGCTCCAGGGCAATCTGGGTTGCCGGCTCAAGCGCCTCCGCCACGTACGCGATCATCAACTCCGCGGCGTTACCGTTTTCCTTTGGGCACTGCATTCAAAACCTCTCTTCCCTCTCACGCCATATGGGCCAAACGCGACCGCAACGTTTCATACGCCCGGAACAGCAGCGATTTCACCGCCGACTCCGAGCAATTCAGAACACCTGCGATCTGCGAATATTCCATTTCTTCATATTTGTGCATCAGTACGGCTGATTTCTGTTTTGCGGGCAGGTTCTCAATGGCCTGCCTCACCTCACCCAGTCTCGCCTGATACAGCATTTCCTGTTCCACTGTCCTGCCGCGATCCGCTACCTGCCTTGTCGCCCCCTCCGCAATTTCTGCGTCGAGGCTTTCCTGCGATTTCTCGTTCTTGCCGTCTCGAATCCAGTTCAAAGCCAGGTGGGTCGCTATTCGAAACAACCAGGTTGTGAACTTGGCCGTCGGAGCATACGTGTCCCGCGATCGATAGACCCGTAAAAAGACCTCCTGAGCTAACTCTTCCGCCACCGCCTGATTTTGCACCATCCGGTACAGGAAATGGATCACCGGTAAACGGTGCCTCTCCAACAGAAGAGAAAAACTAGCCTGATCCCCTTCCCGGATGCGCAGCATCAACTCGGCATCCCTCTCCAGGGAAGCCAGTGCTGTCATATCTGGACTAACCCGCTCGTCCGGCGAAGGTTGCGGCGATTGGACGGCGGCAGCAGCGGTACGGATGTGCTCCAAACTCATTCTTCCTTCAAGGCTCGCTCCATCAGCTCGCGGATCGCCTCTTTGGGTGATCGCCCGTGCCGGAGAATGGAGTCCATCTGGTCAGTTATGGGCATATTAACCCGAAACTTACGTGCCAGGTCAATGGCGGCGGGGACGGTTTCGACGCCCTCGGCGACCATGGTCATAGTCGTTACAATTTCTGACAATTTTCGGCCTTTTGACAGTTCGATGCCAACGCCCCTGTTACGGCTTAGATCGCCCGTACAGGTGAGTACCAGGTCGCCTAGCCCGGCGAGCCCGGCCAGGGTCTTCGGCTGACCTCCCATGGCTACCGCCAGGCGGGTGATCTCGGCTAGACCGCGCGTAATCAGGGCCGCTAGGGTGTTATTTCCCAATCCGAGGCCCTGGCAGATCCCCGCGCCGATGGCGACGATGTTTTTCAGGGCGGCGCCCACTTCCACTCCGATCGGGTCGGGGTTGGTGTATAAACGAAAGGTCGGACCGGCAAAATCCTGCTGCAGGGAGACCGTGAGATCGCGGTCTTCGGAAGCGATTACGACCGCGGCGGGCTCGCCCCGGGCGACTTCGCGGGCGAACGTGGGTCCCGAGAGCGCGGCGATGCGCGCCGGAAACTGCGGGCGAAATACCTCAGCCGCGACTTCGGTCATGCGGAGCAGGGTGCCGGGTTCGAGACCCTTGGTCGCACTGGCAAACCGCATTTCCGGACGAACCAACGGTCGCATCGCCGTGTAAAGGGTCCGCGCGTGGCGCGAGGGCATGGCGCCGAGGGTGATGTCGGCGTTTTCCAGCGCCTGACCGAGGTCGGTGGTCGGTTGGATGTTGGCAGGAAGGACGAATCCGGGCAGAAAAGCTCCGTTGGTCCGGGTCTCCCGCATGCTGCCGGCGAGTTCAGACTCGTGCGCCCAGAGGGCGATCTCCGCAAAACGCGGCGCCAGCACGATGGAAAGTGCGGTCCCCCAACTCCCAGCTCCAATGATGGCAAGCTTCGCAGCCAAACTTATATCGACCCTCTCGGGCCGCCCTTGTTTACTTCGTCCCCCCGAATCGGAACACGTTTTCGTTACCAGCGCGTATTCGCTGGATGTTCGCCTTATGACGAATCACGATGAACGCGCCCGCAACCAATGCGGCTACGACGACCGGCGCCGGCGGATGCAGAATCAGCCAGACTGCGAACGGGAAGGTCCCGCAGGCGATGATCGACCCCAACGAAATGTAGCGAGTAGCCGCCACGACAATTACAAAGACGAGAAGAACCGCGAATAAGGGGACAGGGGTGAGATAAAAAAATGCTCCTATGAAACTGGCGACAGCCTTGCCGCCTTTAAACTTCAGGAATATGGGATAAGCGTGCCCGGCCATGACGGCTAGGGCCGCGGCGCTGGTCCAAAGCGGGGAATCCTCGGTGTAGTGGGCCATCAGCCAAACCGCCACGAATCCTTTGGCGATGTCGAGGAGCAGAGTGATAACGGCCACGGTCCGGCCGGTGGTTCGCAGAACGTTAGTGGCGCCGATGTTGCCGCTGCCCATGGAGCGTACATCTTGGCCCGTTGTGAGCCGCACGATAATGTACCCGAACGGAATGCCGCCGATCAGGTAGGCGGCTACCAGGAGAAGGACAGGCGTCATGCGAAGGGGAATTCCGCCAATTTTGTATAGATAGAGCCGGCTGCGCCTGGCTGACTGCGATAAAGATAGAAACGATCGGCTTGGAAGGCAGCGAACTCGACGCTCTCCAGTTTAGCAATCGCTTGCTGCAGCTTCTCGAGCGGGACCGGCTGCTTGATTCGCGCCAGCGTCAGGTGGGGCGAGAATTCGCGGTCTTCGGGCGGCAGGCCCAGGGGATCGAGTACCTTGTCGATATCATGAGCGAGCGCGGCAAACTCTGGGCCCGCCTCGACGCCGGCCCAAAACACGCGGGGCCGCCGCTGGTTGGGGAACCAACCCAAGCCTCGGAAGTCGACAGCAATCGCGGGGCGCCGCGGCACCTTGGCGAGCGCGCCCTTCAACTCCTCGAGCCGCTCTTCGCGCCACTCACCGATAAACCGCGTGGTGAGATGAAGGTTATAAACCGGGCTCCACTTCAAGTGCGCCGTTGGCCGCAGGCTGACCAGCAGCCGCTCGAAAACGTTGAGCACGTGTTCGGGCAAATCGATTCCCGTGAACAGCCGCATGCTAACCTCCTAGCATACAGGACAAGGTCTCACTTGCTCATCTACTCTCAGCATCGCAGGTCTTGACGGAAGAGTTCTACGTGCGCGACGCGGTAGCTGTCGCGCGAGATTGCCTGGGCAAGATTTTAGTTCACGGAAGGACGGCGGGTCGTATCGTGGAGGTGGAGGCATACCTCGGCGTTAAGGACCTGGCGGCCCACGCTTCTCACGGTGTTACCAATCGCACACGCGTCATGTTCGGGCCTCCGGCGCATGCGTACATCTACTTTATTTATGGGATGCACGAATGCCTGAATTTCGTCTGCGAGCCTGAGGGCCTGGCGGGATGCGTGCTAATCCGCGCCTTAGAACCTCTGGCGGGCATTCCCTTGATGGAACGGCGGCGCGTGAAAGCACGAGGGATCGAAAGCCTGACTTCGGGACCAGGCAAACTGACGCAAGCGATGGGGATCACGCGAAGGCTGAACGGGAGCAGCCTGATCTCGGGCCCCATTACCGTTCGGGCGCTGCCTGAAGAGTTGGCTTTTGAGATCGGCGTTTCACCGAGGATCGGCATTCGGCACTGCGCAGACTGGCCGCTGCGTTTTTTTGTGCAAGGCAGCCACTGCATCAGTAAATAATGGCGCGTCTACAATTAGACTATGTTGAAGCCGACCATCTTCCGGGAGTACGACATACGCGGTGTCGCGGACAGTGAGCTGCTAAGCGCTGACGTGGAACACCTCGGACGCGGACTCGGGACATACATTCGGCGTCAAGCAGGGCCGTCGGTAAGTCTCGGCCGGGACTGCCGGCTCAGTTCCACGCGGCTGCGCGATGCATTGCTCAAGGGACTACTGGCTACCGGCTGCAATGTTGTGGATATTGGCGTGGTTCCGACCCCTCTGCTGTATTACTCCAAGCAACATCTGAACGCGGAAGGCGCGATTATGATCACGGGAAGTCATAATCCGCCTGAGTACAACGGCTTTAAAAGTATGGCGGGCGCGGAGACGCTGCACGGCGAGACCATCCAGGAAGTGCGCAAGCTGATCGAGCGCCGGGATTTCGAGAACGGCAGTGGCAGCGTAAAGGAAATGGATGTCGTCACTCCGTACGTCGACGAAATCGCTTCACAGTTTCACTTCGACCGGCGCGTGAAACTCGTGGCGGATGCCGGCAATGGAACAGCGGGGCCCGTTATTCATCGGATCTTCAAGAAGCTCAACATCGATGCCACGGAGCTGTTCTTCGAAATGGACGGGACTTTCCCGAACCACCATCCCGACCCAACAGTCCCCTCGAATTTGAAGCACCTGGTTGATGCGGTGGACGAGAAGAAGGCGGAGTTAGGAATCGCATTCGATGGCGATGCGGATCGCATTGGCGCCGTGGACGAGAACGGAAACGTGATTTATGGTGACATGCTGCTGCTGATCTATGGCCGCGAGATTCTGACCCGCAAACCGCACTCGACTTTCATTGCCGAGGTAAAGTGCTCCCAGGTGCTCTATGACGAGTTGGCGAAGGCCGGTGGCAACCCGATCATGTACAGGACCGGGCACTCGCTCATCAAGGCAAAGATGAAACAGGAGCATGCCGAGCTCGCCGGGGAGATGTCCGGACACATGTTCTTCGCGGACCGCTACTACGGATACGACGACGCGCTCTATGCCGCCTGCCGCTTGATCGAAATTGTCTCGAAATCGGGGAAACCGCTGTCGGCGCAGCTGGCGGATATTCCGAAGATGGTGTCTACTCCGGAGATTCGTGTGGACACGCCGGACGAGGTCAAGTTTGATGTGGTGGCTCGTGTGGCGGAGCATTTCAAATCGCGGTACGACACGATCGACATCGACGGCGTGCGGGTGAATTTCCCGCACGGTTGGGGGCTGGTCAGGGCGTCCAACACGCAACCCGTTCTGGTAATGCGCTTCGAGGCTGAAAGTGAGAGCCTGCTGAAGCAGTATCAGAATGAGATGGAACAGGTTGTGGAAGAGGCCAAGAAGACTGTCCACGTTTAGACTGCCTAGTGAAGCCAGATGGTGCAGGTGGTTTCGCCTGCGCATACTCGGCGAGGCCAAAATATAGCGGAAACGCCTCCCACACGCAACTGCTCGAATTCTTCCCAACCTTTCCCTCCACTAGACGTCCATATGGAGTAGAATGCGGATACGGCGATGCCCAGGAAGAACAAATCTGAAGGTGACATGCTGCAGGGGACGCTGGACATGCTGATCCTACAGAGTTTGCTGCTGGGACCGGCTCATGGCCACTCCATCGCCCACGCGATTGAACACCGTTCGGACGAGATATTACAGGTCGAGCATGGCTCGCTCTACCCGGCCCTCTATCGACTGGAGGATCGCGGCTGGATCGCGTCCTTCCAGGGCACTTCCGAGAACAACCGCAAGGCTCGCTACTATCGGCTGACGCCGGCGGGCCGCAAACAGCTTACGAGCGAAACGGACCGTTGGCATCGTCTGGTGAATGGCATCAGCCGGGTCCTACGTCCGTCGGAGTAACCGAACGTGAGCTGGCGACGTTTTTTCCGCCGGAAGCGCCTGGATTCGCGCGTAGCCGACGACATTCGGTTCCATATCGACGTCGAAACGGAAGATAACGTCGCACGCGGCATGACCCACGCCGAAGCCCATGCCATGGCTCTGCGCAAATTCGGCAACCCCTGTCTCATTCGCGAGGAGGTCTATCGTATGAACAGCCTTGAAATTCTGGAGTCGGCATGGCAGGACGTGCGATATGCCTGGCGCGTCCTGCGCCGGAATCCCGGCTTCGCCCTCACGGCGATGCTTACCCTGGCGCTTGGCATCGGCGGAAACACCGCCATCTTCACTTTGGTGCGTTCCGTGGTCCTCAAGCCGCTGGACTATCCGCATCCGGAGCGCCTGGTCAAGGTCGCTGAGCAAGACCCAGATACACCCGTTCCCAGCACGATCGATTACACAACGACTTGGGATCTTCGCTCCGGGAGCCATTCCTTCGAGAGTCTTTCGCTCTACCGCGATGCATCCGGCGCGGTGGTGGGACAGAGCGCGCCGGAACTGCTCACCGGCATGCGGGTGAACTACGATTACTTCCGCACACTCGGCGTGGAGATGCAGCTTGGACGAGCATTCCTACCCGAGGAAGACCGGCCCAAAGCCGGCCGGGAAGTCATCCTGACGCATGGCGCATGGATCAGCCACTACGGCGGTGATGCCGGCCTTGTGGGTCGCGAGATTGCCCTCAGCGGTTCCTATTACAAGGTAGTGGGCATCCTTCCTGCCACCTTTCGCGCGCCGCTCAGAAGTGGGTCGGTGTACCCTGAGTTCTACCTTCCGTTAGGTTATGCCTTGGGTGAACCGATTTCCTGCCGAGGTTGCCAACATCTGGAACTGATCGGCCGACTGAAACCTGGGGTCACGATTGAACAGGCGCATGCCGAGCTGATTGCGCTCATGGCCGGGATGGTGCGCCTGCATCCGAACGATTATGCGCGCGGCGCGACCGTCTCCATCACTCCGCTGCAACAGTACATGGTGGGCCGGGTTACCACCGCGATGTGGATCTTGCTCGCCGGGGTGGGATTCGTTCTGCTCATCGCTTGCGCCAACGTGGCGAACCTGGTGCTGGCGCGCGCAACCGGGCGTGTTAAGGAGATGGCCACTCGCGCCGCCCTCGGCGCCGGCCGCTTGCGAATCGCGCGCCAGTTGTTGAGCGAATGTGCCCTGCTGGCCGCGGGCGGGGCTATCACGGGACTGCTGCTGGCACGGGGCGGAACAGCCGCACTCGCCGGGTACGCGGCGAAGCAGATTCCCCGCATAGACGAGATCCACATGGACAGCGCCGTGTTTGCCTTCACCTTCGCCGTGAGTCTACTCACGGTGTTGTTTTTTGGCGCGGCGCCCGCGTTACGGGCTTCGCGCGCAGGTTGTGTGGACGATTTAACAGACATGGGCCGCACCACCTCGGGCAAGGCGAATCAGACTCTCCGTAACTTTCTGGTGGCCGCCGAGATCGCCCTCGCGTTCGTGCTGGTGATGGGGGCAGGGCTGCTGACCCGCAGCTTCATTCACCTCATGCAAGTCGACCCGGGCTACGATCCGCACAATGTGCTGACGTTCGGAGTTTACGTCTACGGACCGCGATATAAGACGGCGGATGCCGAGATCGCGTTTTACGACCAGGCCATGGCGCGCCTACGCACGGTTCGCGGCATAGAGAGCGCCGCTATGGTGAGCACGCTGCCTTTGGATAGTTTCGACCGCCGCGGGTTCCATATTCAGGACCGCCCGCTCGCGAACGCCTCCGATGCCCCTTCCGCCGAGACTTACTCGATTTCACCCGACTATTTCCACGTCATGCGCATTCCCCTCAAGCGCGGCCGGCTCTTCACGGAACAGGACCGCCGGGGCGCGCCGCTCGCCGCCATCGTCAGCGAAGGCTGTGCACGCAAAGCCTTTCCGGGACGGGACGCCCTGGGCCAGCACATCCAGTTGGGTGGCCGTGATGACAAGCGGCCCTGGCTGACGATCGTCGGCATCGTAGGCGACGTCCACCAGTATTCGCTCGACCAGCCGCCCAACATGGAGGCTTACACTCCGATCGCGCAGAACAACAACTTCGGCTACAACCTCGTTGCCCGTACCAGTGTCGATCCTGTGCTTCTGGCGAACGCGGCGCGACAGGTGTTTTTCTCGATCGACAAGACCCAGCCGATCCATCACATCCGTTCGCTTGAGTCGTACCTGGCCGATTCGCTGGCCACCCGAACTTTTACGCTGGCGCTGCTCGCACTATTCGGGGCGCTGGCGCTAGTGCTGGCCGCCGTTGGCGTATATGGCGTGCTGTCATACACCGTGAGCCTTCGAACGCAGGAAGTTGGCATTCGTATGGCGTTGGGCGCCGGCGCGCGTGACATCCTGTCGATGGTGCTGCGTCAGAGCCTTGTTCTGATCGGCGCCGGCCTGTCGGCCGGATTCATGGCGTCTCTGTTGCTGACGCGTTTCCTCAAGACCCTGCTTTTCGACGTCCGCTCCACCGACCCACTCGCACTGGCTACGACAGCCGTGGTGCTGACTACCGTCGCCCTGATCGCAAGCTATCTACCAGCCCGTCGTGCCACCCGCATCGACCCGATTTCCGCGCTGCGGGTCGGGTGAGAGGATGTGGAACGGCGGAGCAGGCGGTTTCGCTGGTGCTTCCTTCCGCAATGTCAGATATTCGCGAGGCGCCAAGAATCTGAAGCGGTGTAATACCTTCTTCAACCGAGCAACGCTGCCAAGGCCTGCCGGCAGCCGCGGCCCTCGTGGCGTCGATGCTATCCTGCAATTTGCCTCCGACCATTGTTCGCTAACCGGCGCTCGAGACGCGCCGGGCCCAAAGACGTCTTCCACACCCCCATCCTACGTGTCTTTGTGGAGCTGACAAACAATGAATTACTCTTCCGATTCTTTGCTTCGCGCACGCGTGTGCGAAGCAATCCAGGAACACTATTGCCTGCGATTTGAAGGAGGCGACGAATATGACGCGGTGCCCGCCGGCGCCCTGCGTTGGAGCGCGGAACTGCCGGCGGTGGGCGACTGGGTTCGGGCTCGTCGCGCCGATGCCACTCTGGCGCTGATCGAAACCGTCGAGCCGCGCACCAATTCCATTTCACGCCAACGACCGGGCGGCGGTGGGGAGCAAGTGTTGGCGGCGAATGTCGACCTGATGGTGATCGTGATGGGACTCGATGGTGACTACAACCTCCGGCGTCTCGAACGCTACCTCGTCCTGGCCGCCGCAAGCGGTGTGGAGGCGATGGTGGTGTTGAACAAGGTAGACGTCTGCACGGAATGGCCGGCGCGCCTGGGCGAGGCACGGGCCATCGCGGGCAACGCAGTGGCGCTGTCGGCGCACAAGTCTGTAGCGCCAATCGTCGAAGCCGTGCGGGGACATACCGTGGTGCTACTCGGCTCCTCTGGTGCAGGCAAATCGACGATCGCCAACGCCCTGCTTGGCGAATCGCGACAAGTTACCCAGCCGGTGCGCGAATCGGACTCGCGCGGCCGCCACACGACGACGCGCCGCATGCTGATCGAACTGCCGGATGGTGGCGCGCTGATCGACACACCGGGCCTGCGCGAACTGGCTCTTTGGGCGGGACAGGAGTCAGTCGACGACGTGTTTGCCAGTGTGGCCACGCTCGCGCGCCAGTGTCGGTTCCACGACTGCGCGCACGGAGGCGAGCCGGGCTGTGCGGTGTCCGCGGCGCTAAAGACCGGCGAACTCGAACCGGCGCGCTGGGCCAGCTACCAGAAGTTGCTGGCCGAGGCCCGCTACCATGAGCGCTCCGTGGACCAGCGTGCGGCTGCTGAAACGAAGCGCAAGTGGAAAGTGATCCATAAGGCCATCCGGCATCACCCAAAGTACAACCGATGAGTCATGGTCATTCGTGCCGCAGTGCCACCATCGGGTCGACCTTCCTCGCCCGGTACGCGGGAACAGAGCTTGCCACCAACGCCACTGCGATGAGCAGTACCGCCACGGAAATAAATGTTAACGGTTCTGTCGCAAACGCCAGCACTTGACAGGGGTCCATTGGCCGCGCCATAGTCTACCTATGGGAGAGCTTTGGCGGCGTATTCAATTCCTTTTTAACCGCCGCCAATTCGACGAGGACCTCGAAGAAGAAATCCGCTACCACCTCGACTGCCGGAGTGCGGAGCACAACTCCCGTGACGCTGCCAGACACCGCTTCGGTAACGAAACTCTCATTAAGGAGACGAGCCGCGAAATGTGGAATCCCGGACCGGCACTCGGGGCTTTGCTCCAGGACGCGAAGTATGGCGTCCGAACCCTTCTCAAGAATCACGGTTTTGCATCGGTCGCTGTGCTTACGCTCGCCCTCGGGATTGGCGCGAGCACGGCCGTCTTCGGGGTTTTCAATGCGATTCTCCTCAAGCCGCTGCCCTATCCCGAACCGGCGCATCTGGCGATGCTGTGGCTCACACCGCCGAAGAGCATCGGCATGCCGGAGTTCCCCTGGGCCCGGCGGCAGTATCGGTATCTCACCCGCGGCCTGAAAACCGTCGAACACTTCGGGGCTTTCCAGGCGGATTCCTTCAATCTCACCGGGGCCGGGGAGCCGTCCCTCGTTGAGGGTCTGCGAGCGTCGGCCGGGTTCTTTCCTGCGCTCGGCATCGCGCCCGCCTTGGGGCGGACGTTCACAGCCGAAGAAGATCAGCCTGGGCACGAATACGAAGTGGTTCTCAGCGATCGGCTGTGGCGCGACCGGTTTGCATCGGACCCATCCGTGCTCGGCCGCTCGGTGCACCTGAACGGATACTCCTACACCGTGGTCGGCGTCATGCGTCCCGGCTTCGCGTTTCCACGCGCCGAAGAAATGCCGTCGACACTGAGTTTCCCGAGCCAACCACTTCTGTGGGTGCCGATCGCAGTACCGGCCGATCCGCCCGGCGGGCTTAGTGAAATTGCAATCGTCGCGCGGACCAAACCCGGCTTCACCAGGGCGCAGGTTCAGGCGGATGTGGACGTCTGGTCCCGGCAAATGGACGCTCTGTTGCCTCGATCTCGGGGCTGGAATGAAGTCCAGGTGAGACCCTTGGACCGGCAGATCGTGGGGGACACAGGCCGCCCGCTCTCGCTTCTTTTGGGAGCGGTGGGAATCATACTTCTGATTGCCGCATCCAATGTAGCGAGCTTGCTGTTGGCTCGTTCCGCGGGCCGACGACGGGAGTTTACACTGCGCGCCGCTCTGGGCGCCGGTAAGGGCCGGCTCATCCGGCAGCTTCTAACGGAAAGCATGATTCTTTCCGCCATTGGTGGCGCGCTCGGCCTGCTCGCAGGGCAACTCGGTGTTCACTTCGCACGAACATACGGCCCGTCCAATATTCCGCGGCTGCACGATGCCGCCATCGACCTGCCTGTCTTCGCGTTCGCTCTCGTGGTCACGTTTGCAACCGGCATTTTCTTTGGACTTGCGCCGGCCCACGCTGCCGCACGTGCCGATCTTGTCGAGACTCTCAAGGAAAAGATGGCAACCGCCAAGGTCAGGGCGATACTCGTAGTTGCCGAAATCGCATTGGCTTTCGTGCTGGTGATTGCCGCGGGACTGCTGGTGCGAACTTTCTATCGCATCCTGAGCGCTGATGGTGGATTCAATCCCGATCGCGTCCTGACCTTCGAGCTCTCACTGCCAATATCAAAATACCCTGACGCCGCGCATATCGTGCCGCTCTACCAACGTGCTCTCGACCGGCTGCAAGCTGTTCCCGGCATTATGACCGCGGGCATTGGAGCCACCGTCCCGGTCGGCGGAAGCGGAGAGGGCACCACAGTGCACGTCCTCGATCATCCGGTTCCCGTCGACAAGCAGCCGTTCGCCGGATACACCATCGTTTCACCCGGCTATTTCGCTTCTGTTGGAACGTCGTTGTTGCGAGGCAGGAGTTTTCTGGATACCGACAACCTGTCATCGCGTGCGGTGGCGATCGTGAGTCGGGCAATGGCAGAGCAGTTCTGGCCCGGCCAGGATGCGCTCGGAAAGCAGTTCGACTTCAACAACCCGCGCTTTCCGGTGTTAACGGTCGTCGGCATCGTGGGTAACGTGAAGCATGTCTCGCTGCGTGAAGATCCCGGTCCCGAGATCTATGTGCCCTACACCCAAAAGGTCTGGTCTTCGCTTTCCATCATGCGGGTGGCTGTTCGCACCGCAGCCGATCCGCTGTCGGTAGTCGCCAACGTGCGGCAGGCGATTCACGCGGTCGATCCCGAGTTGCCGGTTGCGAAGGTGGCAACACTCGAATCCCTGGTTGTCGACTCCGTGGCGCAGCCCCGTTTCGCGATGGCCCTGGTGGCGGCTTTCGGAGCGCTCGCCCTGATCCTCGCGTCGATCGGCATGTATGGCGTCATTTCGTACTCGGTGGTGCAGCGAACCCGTGAAATCGGGGTCCGCATGGCCCTTGGCGCCCGGCGCACTGATGTATTCCGGTTAGTGCTGGGCCAAAGCGGCAGGCTCGTATTGATTGGGGTCGCGATCGGATTCGCGGCGTCGCTTGCGGTCGCGCGGACCATGTCGAGCTTTTTGTATGGAGTCACAGCCACCGACCCGGGCACGTTCGTCAGCGTTGCGATCCTGCTTGCCACGGTCGTGATGCTCGCTTCTTATGTGCCCGCGCGCCGCGCTATGCGAGTCGACCCGATGGTCGCGCTGCGGCACGAGTAGTGTCACCCGCGATCGGCAACACGAGAACGTCGAACAATAACCCCAACAAATGAGCCGCCTGTTCCTTCGACAGGCGCCTGGGATCGTAAGCCTGTTCGAGCGTAAGGGCGGCAAGAATACTCTCCAGCGCGGCTTTCCTGTGCTCTTCACACATCTGCTGGATGTCGAGTTTCAGGGAGGCACGAATCCGGCGATGCGTCGCAGCGAGACGGGGGCGCAACTTGGGATGACGCAGGGCGAATAGTTTGAACTCGAGCATCAGGACTGCCCAACGGCGGTCAGCGAAGCGTTTTACATAGAAACTGCGCACCGCCGCCAGTTGATCGTCGACGGTTTCGCAACAGGCCAGTGCCGCGCGAATCTGATCGGCGCGGCCATTCGCCTCCTGCTCCAGCAGGGCAAAGAACAGGTCTTCCTTGGTCTGGAAATGCGCGTAGAAGGCTCCGCGCGTATGGCCGGTGGCGGCGGCAATGTCTTCAATCCGGCATGCTTCGAAGCCGTCTCGCGCGAAGATCCGCCGCGCGGAGTCAATGAGCGCGCGACGCGTCGCCTCGGTGCGCTGCTGATGCTTGTTGAGAGCTAGCGGAACGGGCGCCTGGCGGGCGCCGGAGTTGTTCATCGCTCTTCATTATATACATACGCGTATGTATATAATAGAGGGCAAGCCATGCTTTGGCATTTACGAGCCATTTGCCCAGTACTGCTCGCGTTCGCCGCAAGTGACGGCGTTTTCGCGCAGCTTCCCGTGGGAGGCGGCGGGGCGGGAGGATCTGCCCGGCCGATCGCATTGCCGCAATCCGGCCGCATGAGTCCCGCCGGATCCGCTTCCATGCAGCAAAGCACGTCCGGCGCAGGCGTCGACACGGTCAATACCTCCATTCAGGTCGGCGGCGATTTGCAGGGCAGCGTGCCGGGTGCGGCGCCCGCCGGCGCAGTTACCCTCACCCTTGCCGATGCCGTGCGGCGCGGGCTCGAAACCAATCTTGGGCTGATCGCCGCCGGAAACTCGAGCGGCGCGGCGGCGGCGCAGCGCATTCAGGCCCTCAGCGCCCTGCTGCCAAACATCAGCGCCAATGCCTCCGAAACCGTCACGCAGGTCAACCTGGCCGCTTACGGATTTCAGTTCAAGCTGCCTCCGGGCGTCAATTTCTCGATCCCCTCTGTGGTCGGTCCATTCAGCTATTCCCAGTTGGGCGCGACGCTCAGCGAATCGGTTTATGATCCGGTGGCGCGCCGGAACTGGAAGGCGACCAAGGAACTCGAAAGCGCAGCTCAATTGTCCGCCAAAGATGCCCGCGAACTGGTCGTCCTGGCGGTTGCCGGTGCTTATATGCAGACCGTTGCCACCGGCGCCCGGATCGACTCCCAGCGGGCGCAGGTAACCAACGCCCAAGCCGTCTACGATCAGGCACAAATCCGGAAAACAGCGGGCACGAATGCGCGCATCGACGTCATGCGCACGCTGGTTGAGTTGCAGACGCAAAAACAGCGCTTGAATTCGCTCGAATCCGACTTTCGCAAGCAAAAACTCGCCCTGGCCCGGATGATCGGACTTCCACTCGACCGGGACCTGAGTTTGAGCGAACCCCTGACGTCGGGCACGGTTGCCGTTCCCGATCCGGGCCAGGCCGTTAAAGATGCATTCGAGCATCGCTCCGATTTGAAGGCTGCTGAAGCACAGTTGCGTGCCGCGGAACGCGCCCTGGACGCCGCCCACGCCGAGCGCCTGCCCACTGTGTCGTTGAACGGGAACTACGGCGTGCTCGGGCCAAACCCCACGCAGACCCACGGAGTGTTCACCGTTACGGGCGGGGTAAGTGTTCCCATCTGGCAAGGCGGCAGGATCAAGGGCGACGTCCAACAGGCTGACGCAACGGTCCGCCAGCGTCAGGCGGAGTTCGCCGATCAGCGCGGACGCGTGGAACAGGAGGTGCGCACCGCGGTGATTGAGCTCGAAACAGCGGCCGGACAGGTGCAACTCGCCGAAAGCAACCGCGGCTACGCCGCCGAGACACTGAGGGAGGCCCAGGACCGCTTTCATCTCGGTGTCGCGACGACAGTGGAGGTGGTGCAGGCCCAGGAGCAGGTCGCGGCCGCCGAAAGCGATTTCGTCTCGGGTCTTTTGTCGTTCGATCTCGCCCGGCTGAACCTGTCGCGCGCTACCGGCAAAGCAGAGAGCACGCTGCCGGATCTTCTGAAAGGAACCCGTCCATGAAAACCGCGGAAGATGAGCCAGTCGCTATGACGGAAGAACCCGCGAATCCAAGTCCGCAGAATTCACGTGGACGCGCCCGCGCGTTTACGATATTCTTCATCGTTCTCCTGCTCGTCGCCGCCGGCGCCTTCCTTTTCTGGATGCACACGCGCCAGTTCGAATCGACGGACGATGCCTTCATCGAAATGCATCTCGATCCGGTGACGCCGCGTATCGACGGCACTATTGTGAAAGTGTACGTGGAGAACAACCTCTACGTCCATGCGGGCGATCCGCTCGTCGATCTGGACCCTCGCGACTACCAGGTAGCGCTCGACCAGGCGCTCGCTTCGCTTAGCCAGGCGCGCAGCCAGGTGACGGCGCAACAGCCGAACATTCCCATCACGCAGGTGGAAAACACCGCGAACATTTCGAGCGCTGAAGCATCGGTTGCCAGCGCGCGCGCGGCGCTGGGTTCAGCCGAACACGACCGCGATTCCGCTGCCGCCCGGCTGGCCGAAGCGGAGGCCAACAGCGCGCGAGCTCAGGCGGATCTGGCGCGATATAAGATCCTGATCGCGGCGGAAGAGGTCTCGCAGCAGGAGTACGACCAGGTGGAGGCCGCCGCAAAGGCGCAAGCGGCGAATGTCGCGGGGAGCCGCGCCGCCGTGGAATCGGCCGCAAGGGTTGTCGATCAGCGGCGCGCCCAGATCCAGGAGGCGTCGAGCCGCGTGGAGCAGTACCAGCAGAACGCGACGCAGCAGATCGCGATCCGGCGTGCCGCCGTTCGAACGCAGGAGGCGAATTCACAAAGCGCCGCGGCACAGGTGGAGCAAGCGCGACTGAAGCTCGGATACACGAAGCTGGTTGCGCCGGTGGATGGCATCGTGATGAAGCGCTCGGCCGAGGTCGGCGCGCACGTTTCCGCGGGCCAGCAGTTGTTCACCATCGCGCAGACCGGCGATCTCTGGGTGACTGCCAACTTCAAAGAAACGCAACTCAACGAGCTGAAAGCGGGCCAGACCGCCCGGATTCATGTCGACGCGTTGCGGCGCGATTTCGACGGCTACGTGGAGGACATCGGCGGCGGCACCGGCGCGGTCAGCAGCGTGCTTCCTCCGGAGAACGCAACTGGAAATTACGTAAAAGTGGTGCAGCGCATTCCGGTGCGCCTGCGCCTTAGACCCAACCAGACCGATCTCGACCGGTTGCGCGCCGGCATGTCGGTGGAACCCGAGGTCCGTATCCGGTAACGATGACGAGCCCGCAAGTTCCGCACGAGGCATGGAAGCCCGCATATAACCCGTACCTGATCGCGGCGACGGTGACGCTGGCGACGTTCATGGAAGTGCTCGACTCCTCGATCGCAAACGTGGCGCTGCCGCACATTGCGGGGTCGCTCGGCGCGAGCTACGAGGAAGCCACCTGGGTTCTAACGAGCTACCTGGTCTCCAGCGCCATCGTGCTTCCAGTCTCGGGATGGCTGTCGACCGTCATCGGACGCAAACGTTTCTACATGATGTGCGTTGCCTTGTTCACAGGCTGTTCCTTCCTGTGCGGCATCGCACCCAGCCTCCCGATCCTGATTGTGGCGCGTGTCTTGCAAGGCGCCGGCGGCGGCGGCCTGCAGCCATCGGAACAGGCCATACTCGCCGACACCTTTTCTATCGAGAAACGGGGCATGGCTTTCGCGCTATACGGCATGGCGGTAGTTGTGGCGCCGGCCATCGGTCCAACTCTAGGCGGCTGGATTACGGACAATTTCAACTGGCACTGGATCTTCTTTATCAATCTTCCGATTGGCGCTCTTTCGCTTTTCCTGACGTCGCGCCTGGTTGAAGATCCGCCCTGGATCAAGCGCGAACGCCGCGCCGGCATCAAGATCGACTATATCGGGCTGGCGCTGATCGTAATCGGCGTTGCCTGCTTCCAGTTTGTGCTCGACAAGGGTCAGGAAGAGGATTGGTTTGCATCACGCCTGGTGCGCACCATGCTCAGCATCGGCCTGCCAACGCTGGTCGCCTTTTTCCTGTGGGAGTGGTATCACAAGGACCCCATTGTCGACGTACAGTTGCTGAAAAACCGGAATTTTGGAACTGCGGTGTTCTTCTCGTTCACGCTCGGGATGGTGCTGTTCGGGTCCACGGTCCTGATCCCGGAATTTCTCCAGACCAGCCTCGGGTACACGGCGGAACGTGCGGGCATGGCCCTTTCGCCCGCGGGGTTCGTCCTGATGTTCATGATGCCCATCGCCGGCCGCATTACGGCCACCAAGGTCGATCCACGGCTGCTGATATCGGTAGGTTTCCTCGGCACCGCATTTACGTTGCATCAGTTGACAATGGTGAACCTGCAAATAGACTTTCATACCATCGTGTATCTGCGCATGGCGCAGGTCGTGTTCATGCCGTTCATTTTCATCCCGATCAGCACCCTAAACTATGTTGGCGTTCCCAGGGAAAAGAACAACCAGGTTTCCGGGATATCGAACTTCGCGCGCAATCTCGGCGGCAGCATCGGAACATCGCTCCTGAGCACTTTTCTGGCGCGCCAGAATCAGATGCATCAGACCAATCTTGCAAGCCACACCGGTCACGGCGATGCGAATTTCGAGCGCTGGTTCGCCGGGCTGAAGGCGCTGTTCCTGTCGCAAGGCTATGACGCCGTCACGGCGACGCAGAAAGCTTTGACGCTGGCCTATCAGACCGTTCGGGCACAGGCCAATACCCTCAGTTTTGAAAACAGTTTCTGGGTGATGTCGATCATCATCGCCTGCCTGTCGCCTCTGCCGTTCATCATGCGCCGTCCGAAGCCGGGCGAGGGGCAACGGTCAGCGTTGCATTAGTGACTTGCAGATGGTCCCTAGATCATCACCAGGCCCAAGCGGATGCCGCGCATCACTGCCTCGGTTCTCGTACCGGCGTTCAGCTTCGCCAGAATGGAGTTGACGTGAAATTTCGCGGTGTGTTCGGAAATGCCCAGGCGGTAGGCAATCTCTTTGTTGCTCAGGCCTTCGGCTAGCATTTCAAGGACCTCGGTTTCGCGCGGCGTGAGCGGATCGTTAACTTGTTCCACGTGCGTCTGCGGAAGCACCGCGGCGCGGTCCTCCGCGGCGACGGCAACCAAACCGGCGGCGGCCGCGTAGACCGCCGCTATGATTTGTGCCGGGCTCGCGTTTCGTTGTAAGACGGCGCGAGCTCCGGAGCGAAACGCATCCGGCATAGAAACTGCGTCTGTCAAAACCACCACGGGAACGGCTGGGCCTTCCCCGGCAGGCTCCTCGAAACCGTCGCGCACGATGACATCGGCCTCCGATGCGTTGAGCACACTCTCGATTTCAGGGTTTTCCTGGAGTAATGCGTCGAGACCGGCGCGCGCGACTGCCGAGGCCGCAACGACGTGGACTCGGATCAAGCCGCTGCCTCCCGGCGGTGCGTCACCAGACGAGCTGTTACTTCCCGCTCGACACGGCGATCTCCGCGCAAAAAGCGGAGCGGCAGGATGCCATCAACCGCTTGTTCGATCGCGTCACCGAGATCGTCGACCGATCGAAAACGGCGATTGCCGGTGCCGACAAGCACGTCGCCGGTCAACAATGAGGCGGATTCGGCCGGGCTGGCCGCCGCCACCTCGAGCACAAGAAGGCCGAGAGCATGCGGCGCGATGGCGACGGGTCGGACCGTGACCCCCAAGCCGGGACGGCTGCCGTTCGTGAGGAAATCAGACGCCGCATTGCCGGGGACTGCCAGCGCCACGCCTCCGGCGATGATCATCGTGTTGATACCCACGACA
>DATGJP010000096.1:0-16476 GCA_035295125.1 Bryobacteraceae bacterium
GGCGTAGGCCCCAATTTCTCCGACTTCGCATCACAGGCACTGTCGACCACGAAGCCGCAGAAATTCAAGCCCTCTCTTTCCAGTGCCCTACTGTACTGCAATGCTTAGCCGAGAATACGTCAAAAAGGGCCAAACTCCAGGAACCGGAAGTTGTTCCGGTTCCCGCCCTTTCCGCTAATCCAGCCCGACTAAAAGTTGAACCGAGCCCCCACCTGTACCGCTCGAGGACCGGTCGACCCAAAGCTCTGAAAAGCCCGCTGCGTCGGCTGTCCGAAAGCAAACGTCTGCGCCGCGGGATTCGCATTCTTCGTGTCCAATGTAAAGCTGTACCCCGCCAGGTTCGCGATATTTAATGCGTTGAACATCTCGCCAAACACTGACAGCCGGTACCGCTCTTTGAAGGTGAAGAACTTCGTCAGGCGGAAATCCTGTGCGAAGGTCGGATCGCCGAGTTGATAGTTGGTCGGCAGAACGAGTTGGGGAAGAACGGTCCCCTTGGCGTCCTTGGTGCCCGCATACGTTGAATTCCAGTTCGCCACAGCCTTCGCGAGATCCGATTTCCCACAGCTGTAGCCGAGGCAATTGTAAGGGAGTCCCGGAAGCGGCTCGCTCGATCCGCTGGCTACCGTGCCAGGCAACTCGATGCTGGACACGTTGGCACTCGCCGGACCGCGGCTGATTGCCGACGAGTTGAAACTCAACTCAAAGCCCCACGGCAGATGAACCACGCCGGCAATATTGAGGTTCTGGTGCGGCAGCACCGGCCCCCAACCAGCCATCCAATTCGTCTCGTTCCAGCTAGTGCCGACATCCGTATATTCGGATTGATAGGCATAGGACGCCTGGAACTGGTAGCGCTTCGAGAATCGTTTATTCAACTTCACCAGCAGTCCGTTATAAACCGAGCGGCCCTGGTCGGTCCAAACGGTAATCGAACCGCTCGAGCACTCGATGCCCGGCACAAACAGCTCGGAAGCTGCACACGGCCGGATCACCGGCGAGGCAACGCCGTTGATATAACGCGTGGAAAGGTTCATGTCGCGCTCTCCGAGGCTGATGTTTACGCCCACCCTCCGCGCATAATCGGCCGTCAGCACCATGTCGTGGCCGAGGTCGCGCTGCACGCCCACCGACATCTGGTAGGTGCGTCCTAATGGGAAGCCGCCCGGCGGGTATATCTCCACGCCGCTCTTCGAGACGTCAATGCCCGTCGTTGTAAACGCTCCGCTGCGCGGAGGAGGCGGAGTAATCTTTGCCGTTATTCCCCCAATCTCCTGGTTGTAAATCTGTAGAAACTGCCCCAGCGTCATGGTCGTAAGCGCGGAGAGCGGTAAGGGTGCGCCGACCGGTATGAGCGAGCCGGCGCTGAGATTGATGATTCCTGGAATCGTATTCGTCAATGCGCTCGCCGGCAGCGTCGAACGTCCATCGCCCAACGGCCCGATCGAAGCGGGTTCACGCAGCTTGTAGTATCCCGGCGTGCCGTCCCAGTAAATGCCGGCGCCACCGCGGATCACCGTCTTGTTGTCCTTGAACGGACTCCAAGCGAATCCGACAGCCGGCTGCATCTCGTGCCAGTTATTGTTCGTGGGACCGAGGTTGTTGGCTCCAAAAATCGGCGCCAGGAACTGCGGCTTCGATAGGTCCGTATTGTAGAATCCAACCTGCGCGTTCCACGCCAGACCGTAGTTGATCGTCAAGCTCGGTCGGATCTTCCAGACATCCTGCACGTAGGCGCGATAAACCGTCTGCGGCTTATTCTGACTGTAGTCGTAGGGAGCGGGCGTCGAAACGCTGCCCACGCCCAGACCGCTCCAGATCTGCGTCCCTTGGTTCCACACCGGAAGATTCAGAAAATCGGCATCCGACTTAATCGTCGTGGGAAGGGTCGGGAAGAAAGACGACAGCCCCAGGCCACGGATGTAATCGGGCGCAAACACCGCTGTACAAAGCGGCGTACAGAACCCCCATAGCCCGGCCGAAGTCGCCCGGTTGCTATCCGCGCCGAACTTCAGACGGTGCGAACCGAGCTGCCAGCTCAAGCTTTCCGTCAACTCGTAGCGTCGCGTATTGCGCGCCTGCGGTGCGTTGAAATTTGGTCCGATCGCCGCGTTGCCCAATCCGAAATTGGAGCCAATCACCGCGAAAAGACTCGGCAGAGTTCCGCCCACGCACGGGAACACGCAATCCGCGGGCGTTGCCTGGTCGTTGTGATTGTTCCAGTACTGGAATTGGAATCGCAGATCGTTGACAACAGCCGGCGTGATCACGCTAGTCCATCCGATGATGCTCTGGTCCGCCCAGTTCTTGTTATGAACCCAGTTCGACGGGTCGCCATTCGAAAAGACGTCGCCGAATCCGCTATTCCCGTCGTGCGAGTAGCGCAGAAACAGCGTGTTCTGCGAATTGATGCGATAGTCCCAGCGAATGCCAAGCAACTTCCCGACATAGGGGCTGCCGTATGTGCCAGTCAAGGCGGCGAACGACGGCAGATTCGGCTGCACAGTCAGCGCCTGCACCTGGTTCGTGTGCTCAAAATTGAAAAAGAAGAAGAGCTTGTCCTTCTTGAGCGGCCCTCCCAGCCACATTCCGGGGTTGCGCCGCGCAAAAAACGGATCGGGATTGACCGCATTGCGCTGCAGCGCGGGATAAGCCGCCATATTATGATCGCGGTAGAAGAAATACCCACTGCCATGAAAATCGTTGCTTCCCGATCGCGTCACAACGTTAATCGCGCCCCCCGCGGTAACCCCCGTCGAAAGGTCGAAATTGAGAGAGGAGAGCTGGAATTCCTGCACCGTTTCCTGTGAGAAATTCATGGAGGAAATGCCGCTGGCGGTGTCGATGTTGTCCGACACGCTGCCGCCGTCGATCGTGAACAGCGTCCGGTTACCGGCGCCGAGTACGCTCACCGTGAACAGCGCGTTAAACTGTGCCGTCGATCCGTTCGCGATGGTAACGCCCGGTTCGAGGCTGGCTAGCTGCATATAGCTGCGCCCGTTCAAAGGCAGTTCCTCGATATCCTGGTGATCGATCACGCCCTGCACGGAGTGGCTGTCGTAGTTGATCTGCGAACTGGCCGCTTCCACTGTGATTACGTCCTGCGTCCCCCCAACCTGCATTGGCAGATTCACAGTGGTGCTACCACCCGCAAGCACGTTCGCTTGCCGTATTAATGGCCGGAACCCTGTGGCCTCAACGCGCACGTCGTAGTCCCCGGCCGACAAAGCGGGAGCGCTGTACAGTCCTTCGTTATTGGTCGTCGCGGTCCGGTTGAAACCGGTTCCTTTGTTCGTGATCGTTACCGTTGCGTTTGGGATGACCGCCCCGGACTCGTCCGTTACGGTTCCCGTGATAATCCCCGTAGGCGCCTGTGCACGGACCGGAAAGATGACCCCAGCCGCGACAGCCGCCGCGATAAACAACGTGGTCGCTATCTTCGACATCACTGATCCTCCTGGAGCAGAAAATGATGCCTGGTTACGATGCAAAAATATTAAAGTCGAGACCGACCGTTCGGTAGATTTTACATCGACCCTACAGCCGTGTCAATGGTAATTTAACTCCGTTGTAAGACGGACTTAGCAGGCCGCGACAGTGTGCCGCGTCGTATCCACCACTAGCTTTGCCAGCCGTTCCCGATGGAAAACCGCGTCGCCAAACGCGATCTCGGAACCTTTGGCGCGCCGGTAGTACAGGTGGGCGTCATTCTCCCACAGGAACCCCATGCCGCCGTGGACCTGAATCGCCCGATTCCCTGTCTCTCGATAGGCCTCGCTCGCGTAGCTTTTGGCGATCGAGACCGCTTCCGCCGCCTCGGGTAGACCCTCGCCCACGACCCAGCATGCGTAATAAGCAGCGGATCGGGAACTCTCCGTAAACAGCAGCATGTCGGCACACATGTGCTGAACCGCCTGGAACTGACCGATCGGCTTCCCGAATTGCTTGCGAGTCTTGGCGTAGCCGACAGCCAATTCGACCAGTCGGCCCATTCCCCCAGTCATCTCCGCCGTCAGCCCGGCAGTCGCGATGTCAAGAGCCGACTCCAGTACGCTCCAGGCCGCCTCGCCCTGCGCGATGATCTCGGCCTCCCCCGCTGCGACGTTTTCAAACGTGACTTCGTACAGTTTTCGGGTGAGGTCGATCGCCGGAGTGTGCCGGACGTTTAAACCCTGAGCGGCGGACGGTACGATGAACAACGCGAGATCGCCATCCACGCGGGCGGCACAGATCAGGAAATCGGCTACCGCGGCATCCGGAACGAACAGTTTTCGTCCCGTGAGCGAATAGCCGCCGCTATTACGTGCCGCGGCAAGGTTCACTCCGTCGATTTCCCAGGAAGCGCCGGCTTCGAGCAGCGCAAGAGTCGATTTTGCTTCGCTTCGGCAAATGGCGCTGAGATATTTCTCTTTATGCTCATCGCTGCCGCCCAGATCGAGAATTGCTCCCGCCAGGACCGTGCTTAAGAACGGACCCGGCAACAGCGCCCGCCCCATTTCTTCCAGCACCACCCCCAGGTCGACCATTCCCATTCCGAAACCACCGTACTCTTCGGGGAAGAGCAGACCGGTCCAACCCTGTGCCGCGATTTTCTTCCACAAACCCTCGTCAAACGCCGTTTCAGTCTCGGCGAGTTTTCGGACCAGCGCGATCGGGCATTCCGCATTGAGGAATTCACGAACCGAGTTCTTGAGCGTCGTTTGTGTTTCAGTCAGTCCAAAATTCATGTGTTCCTCCGCGAATCAGTAGCTCTTCGGCAGTCCCAGAACGAAATTCCCGATGATGTTGCGTTGGATCTCGGAAGTTCCCGCCTCGATCGTGTTGCCGCGCGCCCGCAGGAAGGAGTACGCGAAAAACCCGTCGTCGATCGCCGTCGGACCATCCTTCGTCAGTTGGCCGTACGGACCGAGAAGCTCCATCGCAATCTGCTGGAAGCGCTGATTGAGCTCCGACCAGAAGATTTTCTGGATGGAACCCTCCGCGCCCGGCATGCCGCTCTGGCTCAGCCGCGTAATGGCCCGCATCTGGTTCAGCCGCAGGATCTCGATTTCGGCGTGACACTGGCCCAGCTTCTGGCGGATCACGGGATCATCGGCAGCCGGGCGTCCATTGCGCAGAACGGTGTGCGAAAGCTCGATGAGGCGGTCCAACTGCCGCCGGTATGCGACCTGGGCTGACGAACCGAGCGTCGCCCGCTCGTGCATCAACGTGCCGATGGCGACCTTCCAGCCTTCTCCCACCGGACCGAGGACGTTCTCGACCGGCACCTTTACATCGCGGAAGAAGATCTCCGCAAACTCGGTCTCACCAGTCATCTGAAGCAGCGGCCGGACCTCGACGCCCGGGCTGTGCATGTCGACCAGGATGTAGGTCAGACCCTTGTGTTTCTGAGAGCCGGCTTCGCTCCGTGTGAGCAGCGCGCACCAGTCGGCCGCCCAGCCGTAGCTGTTCCAGACCTTTTGGCCATTGACGACGAAATGGTCGCCTTCGAGCCGCGATTCGGACCGGACATTCGCGAGATCGGACCCGGCCTCCGGTTCCGAAAAGCCCTGGCACCAGATTTCCTCCGCGCTGAGGATCTTCGGCAGATATCGCTTCTTCTGCTCCTCAGTTCCGAAATGGATGATAGTGGGACCGATGAGCGCCAGCCCCAGCACGTTGGCGAGCGGAGGAGCTCCGGTACTGCCCATCTCCTCGGTGAAGATGACCTGCTCCATGAGCGAGGCGCCGCGGCCGCCGTACTCCTTCGGCCATGCGATGCCGGCCCATCCGCCCTCGTAGACCTTTCTTTGCCACTCGCGCAGAAAAGCGAAGCGCTGCTCCATGGTGTCTTCGGTGCGGCGCTTTTCCCAGTCGCGTGGGGCGTTTTTCGTGAGCCAGGCGCGCAGTTCGTCCCGAAACTGCAGCTCTTGCGGAGTCAGGTTGAGATCCATGAACTGATCAGGATATCAGGCTTCAGGATCTCTCGAACAGGTTAATGTGGGTACTGTGAATAGAGCCCGGCGACTTCGGCATCGCTCAAAGCCCGGTTGTAAAGCCGCACTTCGTTGAGCAGGGCGTCCGCGAAGTAGAGCTGGCTGGAATCGGTTCCAATGTAGACTCCGTAGGGATAAACCGGCAGGACTTCGGTGCCAGTAAAAGTGTTCGCCAGCATCGGCATTGGAACGCCGTTCACGTATCCTTTTACAGTGCCGTTCGAGAATGTGAAAGCGATCTGCTGCCATTGGCCGATTGCAGCCGGGTAGTTGATCATGGCGTATTTACCGGCGCCGCTGAACTGCGGATATCGCATAGCTCCGTTCAGCTTGACGTCCCAGGTCCAGACCTTCGCGATGATGCGTGGGTCGACCGAAACAACTCCTTGCGGGTTCATCCAGAAGGACACGGTCAGCGAACTGGTCATCTCCAGGCTTGCGCTTTCCGGTACCGAGATGTACTGGCTGGCGCCGTTGAGGAAAACCGCGGTATCCGGCGTCGTGACCCACTGCCCGCCGAAGAGCGTGCCGGTGTTCCCCGATCCCGACAAATCGGCGGCAGAAATACCTTGACCGTCATTGAGCGGCCAATATGCGGACGGGCCGGACAAATTGGAATTGGTCATATAGGTCCCCGACATGTAATTGAACGCACCGAGGCAGAAGGGTGGTCTGAGATTGCCGTCGAAATCGGTGAGCACGCTCGTAAGTATCGCGCCGTTTCCAATCGCGGGGCTGGACGGAAGCAAGTGGAAATTGTAAGCCGAGGCATTGACGAACTGCGGATTTACACCCACCTGGTTGCTGAGCACGATCATGCCGGGAATCGGAGCGCCGATCAACCCCGCGCCGGGAGCGACCATGTTGCTGTACGTCTGAGAGGCGATCTCGCTGGCCTCGTAGGAGTCGATGGCATAGTTCCGGGGACTGCTGAAGATGTTATTGGCGATCACCAGGTTCGTGTGATTGCCCCAAACCTCGATTTGGCCATCGCGCTGCGGATTTGCGCCGGAAAACGTGTTGTTTACGATGCTGCAATTCAGCACGCCCGGTGACACCTGAACCCCCCAACCCGCCGTGAGGTTGTAAAACACATTGTTCTGAATCGTTACGTTGTTCCCATACAGGTAAACGCCGTGATCGTGGTTGTAAGCGTTTAACGGATTGGTAGGCAGGCGCCCGATGTTGTTGAACACGTTTCCATCGAAAGTGTGGTTGTAGGCGGAAGTGCCCACATAGGCGCCCACGATGCCGTATCCTCCGGAGCCCGGATCGTACACGCGGTTACCGATGTTGTGGAAGTGGTTTCCCCGGATGATGATGTCGTGTGCGTTGGCGTTACTGTTGATGCCCGCCCAGTAGCCGCCGGTGATATCAAAGTCCTGAATGATAACGTAAGCGGCGCCATTGTGCAGGTCGAAATAGGCATCGGAGATCAATTGGGAGTCGAGGACGGCGCCCCATTTGTTTTCCGCTTTGATCGTGATCCAGGCGCTCGGAGTTCCGGCAGAGGAAATGGAAACGACAGGGTGATACACACCGCAGGTGTCGCCACAGGTTTGAGCGCTTCCGGAATAATATGTCCCATTTCGAACGATTACGGTGTCGCCGGCATGCGCCAGGTTTACCGCCGTTTGAATGTTCTGTAAGGGAAATGTAATAGTGCCGGGGTTGGAATCCAAACCATTGGTGGCAACGTAGTACGTGTTTGCGCTCGCAGCAAATGGCAAGGCTACGAGCGCAAAGGCAAGGGCCTGCTGGACCCTCGTCACTGCAAAAGAATTCATGAAAATTAATCGGTTCCTTTTCCGTAAAACTCCACGCCTCTGGTTGGGGGGTGTGGCTCCTCTGGCCAAGCTCCGCCCCCAGCGCCGCTGGAGGCTTGCACGAACCGCATGTGAGCTTGGTTTACGCCATGAAGGGCACGCCGTCTGCCGACCTAAGGCCCTGATTTTTCGAGCCCGGCGGCTCGATGTTGGGTGTTATTGCGCGGCCGCTGGGTGATGGTTTGGGCGTTAGGAAAAAGTGAGATACTAGCCTATCTGGGCAGCGCATCAGTAGAACCCACCACCGCACCTACGCTCAAAAGAGAGCTGGGGCTCAGGGATGTCACCCTCTTTGCGATCGCATGTATCGTAGGTACGCGCTGGATTCCAGCGGCGGCGCACGCCGGACCGGGTTCGGTTACGTTGTGGCTTCTCGCGGCGGTTTTCTTCGTGGCGCCGCTGGCCGTTGCCGTGGCAACGCTTTCGGTGAAATACCCCGAACAGGGCGGCCTTTATTTATGGACGCGCCGCGATTTCGGGCCTTGGCAGGGTTTCCTCTGCTTCTGGGTCTACTGGATGGGGATAGCGTTCTGGTTTCCCAGCGCCGCTATGTTCTACATGAGCGTCGCGTTGAAGACGCTGGGGCCGTCGTTCGCGCATCTTGCCGACAACCGGGTATGGCTGCTCGCCATTTCCCTGCTGGCGATCTGGATTGCTCTCGGAACTAACCTCGTCGGCATGAAGATCGGGAAGTGGACGGAGAACATGGGCGGCGCCGCCACTTGGGTGCTCGGCGCGCTACTGGTGACCATCGCGGTGATGGTGTGGCGAACTCGCGGCAGCGCGACTCCCATTCATATCCTTCCCCACTGGGATTGGGACACATTGAGCTTCTGGGGAACAATTGCCTACGCGATGACCGGACTCGAACTCGCCGGATTGATGGGCGCCGAGATTCACGATCCCGAGCGGACGATTCCGCGCGCGGGCTGGATCGCATCCGGATTTGCGACGACGTTTTACGCCACGACAACGATCGCGCTGCTGGTTCTGCTATCGCCCGAGAACATCAGCGAGCTGAACGGCTTTGCCCAGATCGGCGATGCGGCATCGAAGGCACTCGGGGTGTGGTGGCTTCCGCCGCTGATTGCGCTGCTGGTGTCGGTGACCGCGCTCGGACAAATTGGCGGGCTCGGGACGGGGGTTTCGCGGCTGCCGTTTGCGGCCGGCGTGGATCACCTGCTTCCGGCGGCGTTCGGGCGGATTCATCCCAAGTGGGGCACTCCTCATGTTTCGATTCTGGCGCTCGGCGGCGTGGCGTCCTTTCTGCTCGTTTCGATGCAGTTGGGAGATACGATGCGGGCTGCATATCAGGAACTGGTTTCCCTCATGATCATTGCCGGGTTTATCCCGTATCTATACATCTTCGGCAGCGCTTGGAAGGCGGGGAAGCGGCTGAGCGCGCTGGGTGGCTGGGCCGTTACCGTGCTTGCCTTGGTCTGCTCGGTTGTGCCGACGGCCGCGATTACCAGCGTTTGGCTTTTCGAGGGCAAGCTGGCCTTGGGAACCGCGGCGGTGATTGGGTCGGCTTGGTTGGTTTATAGGAGAAATACCGCCTGAAGGCGGCGTTACTTCCTGCTAATTCCTAGCTGCTGGCATTTCTTATAGAGATGGCTGCGTTCCAGGCCGAGGGCTCGGGCGGTCTCGGTCATGCTGTTTTTCTGGCGGTCTAACTCGCTGAGAATCACTTCGCGCTCGAAGGCGTCGACGCGCTCTGAGAGCGTTCCGGTGTGGGTATCGAGTGCCGCGGGGGCCACGTCGGCGGGGAGGGCGAGGCGGACGGTTGGCAGGTCGACGCCATCATCGGCTAACAGGAGCAGGCGCTCCACCACATTGCGCAACTCGCGGACATTGCCAGGCCAGGAGTAGCGTTGCAGCTCCTGGTAGGCCTCGGGAACGATGCGGCGCAGCGGCCAGTCGTTCTGGCAGGCGATAGCTTCGGCGAAAAAGTCTACCAGAATGGGGATGTCTTCACGGCGGTCGCGGAGCGGCGGAAGCTGGATCGGGAAAACGTAGATGCGGTGATAGAGATCCTGGCGAAAGCCACCATTTTTGACCAGCTCTTCGAGATTGCGGTGGGTGGCTACGACCACGCGGACGTCGACCTGAATAGAACGGTCGCCGCCGATGCGTTCCACTTCACCGTTCTCGAGAACGCGCAGTAGCTTGGCCTGCATCAACAGCGGCATGTCGCCGATTTCATCGAGGAATAGGGTGCCGGCATGGGCCTGCTCGAACTTGCCGGCATGGCGCGACGCGGCGCCGGTGAATGAACCCTTCTCGTGGCCGAACAACTCGGATTCGATCAACTCGGCGGGAACGGCTGCACAATTCAAAGCGACGAAGGGACCGGCGGCCCGGGCGCTTTTATCGTGAATCGTACGGGCGACGAGTTCCTTACCGGTGCCGGTTTCGCCCAGGATGCAGGCGCGAGTTTCGCTGTGCGCCACGCGATCGACGCGCGACATGACGGTCTGCATCACGGGCGATTGCCAGACCAGTTTCTGTTTGCCGACGCGCTGGCGAAGCTCGCGGTTCTCCTGCTCCAGGCGGGAGAACTTGACGACATTGTCCAGGGTGAGCAGCAGCTTGTCGGTGGAGAGCGGTTTTTCGAGGAAGTCGACCGCGCCGAGCCGCGTCGCTTTCACCGCCATCTCGACGTTCGCCTGGCCGGAGATCATGACCACGGGAGCGGGGATGCCGGCGGCTTTCAGCGCGGCGAGCAGCTCAATTCCGTTCTTGCCCGGCATGACGACATCGGAGAGAATCATGTCGAATTTTTGCGACCGGGCCAGCTCCAGCGCGCGATCGGCGTTATCGCAGACCACCGCCTCGTGACCCTCCAGCCGGAAAGCGCGGGAGAGTGATGCCAGTGTATTCGGGTCGTCGTCTACGAGTAAGAGTTTGCTCATGAGATGGCATCCAATTCAATACGAAAGGTGGTGCCCTTGCCGGGCTCGCTATCCACCGCGATCGCGCCGTGATGGTCGGCAACGACCGACTGGACTATGGCGAGGCCGAGACCGGTGCCGTGCTGCTTGGTGGTGTAGTAAGGCGTGAACAGGCGCTCGCATTCTTCCTTGGTCAGGCCTTCGCCGGTATCGGCCACTTCGATGACGGTTCGCTTAACGGCAGCGCGCGTTCGGACGGTGAGGTCGCCACCTTGAGGCATGGCATCCATGGCGTTGAGCACCAGGTTGCGCAGGGCGCGTCGAAGCTGCTCGGGATCGGCGTTTACCTTTGCGACCTCGGCGAGGTCGAGATGTTCCCTGACGGGTGGACGGTCCGGCTGCGTGAGTTGAGCCGCAAAGAGCCGCATTACGTCGCGGGCGATTTCGTTGACGTCAACGGTTTCGAGATGCGGCGCCGGCATTTTGGCGAAATCGCTAAAGCGTCCGATGATGGCTTTGAGGTTGTCCAGTTCGCTGAGGAGCGTCGAGGTGCTTTCGCGGAAGACTTCGTCGAACTGCTCGGGGGAGCGTTCGCGGACACGCTGCAGATTCTCGACCGTGATCTGAAGCGGGAACAACGGGTTCTTTAGTTCATGCGCCAGGCGTCGGGCGAGTTCGCGCCAGGCCGCGACCCGCTCCGTTTGGACGATGCGCTGTTTCTGTTCGTCCAGCTGGGCGGCCATGGAGTTGAAGTTTTCCGACAGCACGCCGATCTCGTCGTGCGAGAGCACGGGGGCGCGAGCACTCCAGTCGCCGGCCCCGACCTTGTGGACGGCTGCGGTAAGTGCCCGAAGAGGACGCGTGACGCGTGAGGCGGCCCACCAGGTGAGTATGATGCCTACGAGCACACCGCCGAGGGCGGAGGCGATAGCGGTATAGCGCACGAACGCGCGCAGCCAATAGAGCTCGCCGCGGGAGTTCCCGACGATCAGGATGGCGAGCATGGGGTCGTCGCGGCCCGCGAGCGGCGTGGCGGTGAAGCTCTCCTCGAAGGGCCCGCTGCCGAGGATTCTCGTGATTTCGCGGCCGGACCGTTTGACGTCGCCGATGAGATCGAGCGGCCAGGGCGCCTCGGCTGCCAGCACACCGACGACATTCGCTCGGGTGATGTCAGGGGTGAGGTTGCGGTACAGCAAAACGTGCATGCTGTCGGGGGTGGGAAGGGAATTGAGGAAATCCTGCGTGTCGATGCGGAGTCCACCAACGATGTAAAGCAGGCCTGGACCGGCGGGAATGGTGCGAACGGCTTCCAATGCGAGAGCCGCGTCTTCGGGGAGTTCTTCTTTGCGGAGAAACGCGCCCTGAGATTTCCAGTCGGCGGTCGAGGCGAGCCAAGGCTCCTGGTATCCATAGCGCGCGGACCACTGCGCCGAACTGATGATGTTGCCATCAGGCCCGACGAATTCGAGGAAATCGAGCGATTGCTCGTGCGCCATGGACAGCGCATCGTTCACGAACTGGGCGAGATCGGCGTTCGGTTCTGAGATCGCAGCCGCCATGCGCTGTAATTGGTCGGAGGAGGCGATGGCGTCGACACGCTGGCTCACCTCGTCGCCGCGGTGGGTGAATTCGCGGCGGAACTGGGTCACGAGAGCGGTTGTGCGGCGCGAATCGCGATCTTCGAATGATCGCGTGATGGCGGACGAGACCGCGATCGCCACCACCGCCACGGTGACCACGAGCGTGATCGTTGTGGTGAGGATGACCTTGGTTCGAAAACTCACGGCTTTAACCACACATTGACGAGGTTGGCCAGCGGATCGATGGCGTTTGCTTCCTCGTCCCAGTTCTGGACGCGGGGGTGAATGCCGAAAACCTGTGGCACATGGACCAAGGGGATGATTCGTGAGTCGTCGAGCAGCGCGCGTTCCGCATCGTAGAGACCGTCAGGGGCGTTCAGGCTCTTGTCGCGTATGCGATCGGCGAGGCCGGTTTGGGAGGCCCAATCGCGAAGGTCGAGGGCTGCATTTGTGGAAGACAACGCCAGGTGAAGCAACTGGAGGTTTGCGTTCGAGGACTGCGAGGCGAACTGGATCACAATACCGGCGTCGCGGGCGTTGACCACAATACGATCGGCGACGGCGCGCGCCAGCGCGTCGCCAGGCGGAGTACTGAGCGAAAGAGCAGGTAGTTTCAGCGGCGCGGCGATTTCGCGGGCGCGGGCTGCGTCGTGGGCTTGAGGAAAGACAAATTCATAGCCGGTGAGCCATTGGGGCAGGAGGCCAGTGGCGGATTCACCGCGCCGTTGGAGAAGGACGTTAACGATGGATGCGCGGTCGATGGAGAGAGACAGAGCGTCGTGCAAGGGCTGCTGCTGTGTGGCCGCAAGATAGAGGGCCAGGAGCGACGCAGACGACGATTTCCAGACGCGCAGGCCTTCGGGGATCGCACGGCGGCTCAATGTGACGGGCAATTCCTGAAACTCGGCGGACGAGTTGGGACGCAGTGGGCCCACCGTGAATTCGACGGAATCGAGGAATGGCCGGCCGTGCCAGTAGTCGTCGTTCGCCGTCAGTACGCCGTGATGGGGCGGCTCCCACTTCGACACGCGGAACGGTCCGGTGCCGGCGCCGGATCGGGAGACGGCGAACTCGGGGCGCGAAAGGTCGTCGAGCAGGTCGGGAATGGGCCGCGCGCATTGGACGATCAGCGATTGCCCGTTGGCGGCGAACGTCAGGTCGGGATAGAGCTGTTTCAGACGCGGTTCGAGGCTGGCGGCGACGGCTGCGGCATCGAGCGGGGTGCCGTCGTGAAAGACGACTTTGGAGCGGATCGCGAAGCGCCAGCGCTTTCGGGCGGAGTCGGAAGACCAGGTTCGCGCGAGCAGCGGCTGAATGACGCCGCGCTGATCCATGCGGAACAACGTTTCGGCCACGAGCGGGGATTTTGCCGGATCGGGCAGCGCGGTTGTCAATTGCACGTGCAGCGTTCCGCCGTAGTGCGGCCGCGTGGCAGCGAGAAGCGACGCCGATGCGAAGGTTACGCTACTGAGTGCAAGCAATGCTGATGCGCGAAGCCTCATACATTCCTGTTCGAAGGTTGTGCACTACGAGTCTTGCGGCGGTTGGCGTGTCGCCCGGCCACAGGGCGGTGACAGCGCCCGGCAGGATCAGGGGTTCGGAAACGGGCACAGCACCGGCGGAGGTGATTTCAAAAGCCTGGAGGTAATCCTGAGAATCGCCGGCCGCGAATCCGGTAGCGAGAACCTGGTGCTTTGAGCCACAGATGCTGGCGATGCCCGCGATGTCGCTGCCCCAGCCGGTAATGGTCAGCGCCGCGAGGCGTGTTGTGCCATCGACAGCGGCAATAGCGAGTCCATTGCCGGTGTCGGCGGTGGTGTAGTAGCGGCCGAGTTCGGAGTCCTCGAAGTAGTTTCGGCCGGCCGCCCAGTGTAGAGGATCGCCCGAGGGACAAGTGGTCTTCAACTCGGGCGTTGGGGCGACGGTGCAGGTTGTGCCGGGTGACGAAAGCCTGATGCCTTCGGGGGTGCGGTCGAGGCGGCCGCGCGGGTCGCGGGGCATCGGGGTGGTTGCGGTTAGCGGAGCGATGCGGTCGGGCTGTCCGGGCGCGATTCGTACGACTCGGTCCGGCTCCAGGATTAGCGTGCTTTGATCGACCGGCAGGAAATCTAGTATGGGCTCGTTCTGCTCTCGTACGATTTCGCGTTGGATGGTCAGGCGAAGTTCCTTCGCGGCTATCGGCGGGCGCGACCAGGTGGCGATTGCAGTGAGGGCGCCGGACTGGACGATCAGGAGTGGTCCGGCCTTGTTCTCGCTGATCCAGGCGTGAAGCCTGGTTTCGGAACCGTCGCTAAGCGTCAAGCCACCCTCCTTTAAAGCGTCTTCCAATCCATGGCGTAGCTCGTCGGCGTCCGCGGCGGGTGTCGACGAGCGGTTTTCAAAATCGAGAGCGACAGCCGAGCGGGGCGGAATCTGTGCCAGAATTTTCGCTGCCACCTGCCGGATAGCGTCCGCGGACGTTTGCGTGAAACCGATCGCCGCAAAGAACAGCAGAAGAGCAAACTGCCGTTTCATCTGCGGGCGGGCGCCGGTGGGAGCTTATCGAGGGCGAGCACTGGTCACATTATACGAATTCCGCACCATTGCACCGAGAATACAACGCAGGGCCGCGGCCCCGATGGCATAAGCGCAACCACAACCGAAACTAAAGCCGACAACGAGGGCGATCACTGGCCGCCTCCAGTGGATTCAGCAGCCGTCACGACTGCCGGCGCGTCGAGGATCTGTGCGATCTGCTCGGTGCGTTCGCCGAGTAATTCCACGGTGTCGCCCTTCTCGACGAGCTTGAACAACTCTTCCGCTTCCTTAGTCCTCATTCGAATGCACCCGTGTGAGGCAGCTTTGCCGATGGAATTCGGGGCACTCGTTCCGTGGATTCCGTAGCCCTTGTAGCCGAGGCCCATCCAGCGGGTCCCGAGGGGGTTTGCCTTTCCGGGAGGCACCACGACGCCTTTCGGTCCATACCAGGTCGGGTTTTTCACGAGGCTCGCGATCTGGAATGATCCCACCGGGCTGGGCGTGCTGTCTTTTCCGACGGCGACGTCGAAGATCCGCTTTACCTTGCCGTCTTCGAGGAGCACCAGCTTACGGTCGGGGATGCTAACCAGAATCTGGCGGGTGTGAGCGTCTGCCGCCAGCATGTCGGCCGCACCGAACATCAGGATCGTTGTCATTTTTGCGAGTCTCATTGGCTGCCTTCCTTTTCTGTCGCTTTGTTAGAAGGCAGGTCGCGGACCGGATGTAAGTTGCTGATTCTAAAATGGGTGTGGGTAGGAGAGACGTGGGCCGGCGGACGCGTGTGTCAGGGCTGACACGGCCGTCCGGTCTTGCCTGTGCGGGCACTCATGCTGTACACATAGCGGATGTCATTGATTTTACTCAGTTTTGGCTCGATTGCGACGCTGGCATCGGGCCGGCGCGACGCAGATTTCATGGTCTGCGTCGCGCCGCCCGGCGTCGGACGGTGCTTAAATACGAAGCGGTTTCAGGTTAGCAGGCGGGTCAAGACCGGAACGCGCCGGCGGCGCACGGCGCGTGCACGAAATTCTGTCATTACAGCTAAATGCGGTGAAACGCCGATGATGAGAATTGTGGTGACCACGGAGGCCGCCTATTATTTCGCAGCACCCTTGCGAGCCAGCTCGGCATCCACCAGCAGCTTGAATTGATCGAAACCAAGGGCACCGCCAATGCGGATGCCGTCGACGACGAAGCTGGGGGTAGTTGCCAGGCCGAGCTTTTTAGCCAGCGCGACATCAGACTGCACCTGCTCCTCGCCGGCCTGCGAGACGCAGGCGTTCAGCCTGTTCTTGTCCGCGCCCGCCGTTACTTTATTCGGCGGTTCTCCGGCCAGGAGTTCGTCGTGCGCCTTCCAGAACTTGCCCTGGTTTCCCATGCACACGGCTGTTAACGCTTTCTGTTTTGCTTTCGCGTGCATGTCCAGAGGAAGATTCTTGAACACCAGCCGCACCTGGCTTGGATAAGCGGCGAGTACCTTTTTTACAACAGCCTCGTCATCTCTGCAATAAGGGCAGTCGTAATCGGCAAACTCGGTGATGGTTACAGGAGCATCAGCCGGGCCACGGACGGGCGAGTTGCCGGGCGGGCACCCATAGCGCTGTTTTGTGAGCTGTTTGTCGAGCCAGGGGTGACCGCTTTCTGCGATGGCAAGCGGTGTGAGCAAAGCAAACACGAGGCCGCCCAG
>DATGJP010000097.1:0-2080 GCA_035295125.1 Bryobacteraceae bacterium
TCGAGGAGGGCCTAAGTCCGCAGGATGCGGCGCGCAAAGCGATGGAGGAGCTATCGGGGCCGGTTATTGGGATTGCGCTCGTGCTGTCGTCGGTCTTTGTGCCAACCGCCTTTATCCCCGGCATTACGGGAAGGCTATATCAACAGTTCGCCGTGACGATCGCGATCTCAGTGCTCCTCTCGGCTTTCAACGCTCTCACTTTGAGTCCCGCGCTTGCAGCGCTTCTGCTGCGGCCAAAGAAGGAAAGCCGTGGACTGCTCCAGAGATTCTTTAACTTGTTCAATCGGGTATTCGAGCGGGCGACAAACGGATACGTGCACTGGTCGGGCGCGCTTCTTCGCAAGGGTGTTTTGATGGTGGCACTCCTCGTTGCCGCGGTGGGAGCGGGTGTTTTCTTCGCCGGCCGAGTGCCGTCCAGTTTCCTACCGGATGAAGACCAGGGCTATCTCTACGTCAACATGCAGCTTCCAAACTCCGCCTCGCTTGAGCGAACGTCCGAGGCTGCGGGGCGGGTTGAGAAGATCCTCGCGGACATCCCTGGCGTTGAATACACAACGAGCGTGATCGGATTTAGTCTGCTGAGTTTCGTCCGCACGAGCTACAACGGTTTCTTCTTTGTGACCCTGAAACCCTGGGACGAGCGAACCACCAGGGAGCAGCAGTTCCAGGAGATCAAGGCGCGCTTGAACGCGAACTTAAGCAAGCTTCCCGCGGGAATTGCGTTCAGTTTCTCGCCGCCGGCGATCCCCGGCGTCGGTACCTCGGGTGGATTTCAGTTTGTACTGGAAGACCGCGCCGGACGCGACGTCAAGTTCCTCGCAGACAATCTCAACAAGTTCCTGGCGGCGGCGAGAAAGCGTCCGGAGATCGGCTTGATCTCGACGACATTCCTCCCGAATGTGCCGCAAAGATTTGTCGACGTCGATCGCGACAAGGCGCTTAAGCAGGGCGTTTCGGTCAGCGACGTCTACCGGACCATCCAGGCCTACATGGGCGGGTTGTTCATCAACTACTTCAACGATTTCGGACGCCAGTGGCAAGTCTATGTGGAGGCGGAGGCCGATTACAGGTCGAATGCCGACAAGCTCGGCCAGTTTTTCGTGCGCAACAGCCAGGGCGACATGGTTCCGTTGTCGGCACTGGCGAACTTCACACCCCGCGAAGGCCCGGAATTCACGATGCGCTACAACGAATACCGCTCGGCGCAGATGAACGGGAGCGCGGCCCCGGGATATAGCTCTGATCAAGCCACGGCTGCATTGGAAGAGGTCTTCAAACAGACCATGCCGCACGAAATGGGCTTCGACTATATGGGAATGTCCTATCAGGAGCAGAAGGCCAGGGAGGGCATCCCGGCCTGGGTGATCTTCGCGTTCTCGCTGGTCTTCGTCTTCCTGATCCTGGCGGCGCTCTATGAGAGCTGGACGCTCCCGTTCAGCGTGCTGCTGAGCACGCCCGTCGCAATATTCGGTGCCTTCGCCGCGCTCTGGTTGCGCCGTATGCTGCTGTCAGCCGTCCAGCCGGCCTACATGGTCCAGATCGAAAGCGATGTCTACTCGCAGATCGGCCTGGTGATGCTGATCGGCCTCGCAGCCAAGAACGCGATCCTCATCGTCGAGTTCGCAAAGGACGAATACGAAAAAGGAAAGCCGTTAATGGACGCCGCTCTCGAAGGAGCCAAACTCCGCCTGCGCCCTATACTGATGACCTCGTTCGCCTTTATTTTGGGATGCGTGCCGTTATGGATCGCATCCGGGGCCGGTTCCGTAGCGCGTCAAGTGATGGGCACGACCGTGATCGGCGGAATGATGGCCGCGAGCGCCATCGGCATTTTCTTCGTGCCGGCGATTTACTACCTTGTCGAAAGGCTCTCGTCCGCGAGAGGTGGGGTAGGGAGTGCTGCGCCGATGCTTCCATCGGCGCAGCCAGGGGATTGAATATGAAGCTTCAGGCGATCGCAATCTCGATTGCAGTGGGCTTTCTGACAAGTTGTACGGTCGGTCCGAATTACCATCGCCCGACCGTGCAGGTGCCGCAAGCATTTCACGCGCCGGAACCTATGGCCGACGCGCAGGCAGCT
>DATGJP010000098.1:0-2116 GCA_035295125.1 Bryobacteraceae bacterium
GCCGAAACAGGACCATCTGGCAAATCGTTTTCGGATCAATCGCGCCATCGCTGCCGGGCTCGGCAGCAAGGCTGGTAAAGGTCAGACGCAGCGCGCCGCGTAGCGGGGACTTTCAGGAACTTCCAATTCGGCCGGTGTTTCGGTCCACTACGGAGCTGGAATTATAACGCACGTCTCGCAGCCCCTGCGCCAAGCGCGTAGGGCGCAGAGAGCCGCCGCGGAACGGATCACGCCACCGATCGGCTTCGCCGCACTATGCCGAGCCGCTCCTTAAGGCAGTCACAGCGAACCGGCGGCAGCACACTGCAGATGAAAGCGGGCTTGGGAAGTTGGGTACGAGGTCGTGGACGCGCAATTTTCGCTGAAGGAACGGAGACTTGAAGCGAACGTTAGCCCCTGCCGCCCGGAGCGGGTAGCGGTCTACAAGGACTGGTTTATGGGGCGTACCTATTCCGACCGGAGAGAAGTCGTGCTTGTTGTTGAGGATGAGAGCCTTATACGAGCGAGCGCTGTGGATATGGTTGAACAGGCGGGCTTCGAAGCGATCGCGGCATCCAACGCCGACGAAGCGATCCGGATATTGGAGAGCCGCAATGACATACGCGCGGTGTTCACCGACGTGCAAATGCCGGGCTCAATAGATGGCCTGAAGCTGGCACAGGTCGTGAAAAACCGATGGCCCCCTGTAGCCCTCATCGTAACCTCGGGGCGGATGACGGTTCCTGAAAGTGAACTTCCAAACGGCGGACGTTTTCTCGGCAAGCCTTACCGGCCCTCGGAACTCGAAACGATGCTCCGCGAGGTTCTGGCGTAAGGATCCCGGCCGTGGCCTTTCGCCGCCGACCGCCTGCCCGGGTTCCACATCCGGACATGGTATGTCGGCCCCTGGAACATCACTTCTGCGGGGCCGCCGGGGGATGAAATTTTGATGCAGGAAGCTATATTGGCGGCGCGGGGCGGGGTAGCCTCAATCACCATAAGGCGGATCGATGGTCACCGTTGTGTCCTTCCAGCCGAGCACGCGTGAGTTCTCGGCTGTCGAAGAACCCCCTCAGGGCTCCGCGGAGCTTGAACTCCCGGTCGAGACGCTCCGGCTTAGGGTTCTGCAGCAGGAAATGCTCAGTAATTTCGGGGTCCTGGCACTCAAGGGAACTCCGTTCCCGGAACTGCTTGATCATGCCGCTCGCCTGGTGGCGGATGGACTGAAGGCGGAATTCGCCAAAGTCCTGAAGTACCAGCCTGAAGACAACCGGTTTCTGGTTTGCTCTGGCGTTGGCTGGGGTCCGGATGTTGTCGGCAAGGCCACCGTTGGTGCCGACATGGCATCTCCGGCTGGGTACGCGCTGCGAACCGGCAAGCCCGTCATTTCCAATCACCTCGACATCGAGGAGCGATTTCGGACACCCGAGCTGCTGGTCGAGCACGGCATCCGTCGCGCCATGAATGTCATCCTGCAAGGCGACGGGACTCCATACGGAGTGCTCGAAGTCGACAGCAGGTCAGAAGGTGAGTTCATTCAAAGTGATATTATCTTTCTGCAAGGTGTGGCCAACATTCTGGGCATGGCAATCGAGCGGCAACGCATAGAACGAAATCTCCGTCAGGCGCTCGACCGGCAACAGCTGCTGGTCAAGGAAGTCAATCACCGAGTCAACAACAGTCTCTCAATTGTCGCTTCGATGCTGCATCTCCATGCGTCGGTCGCCGGAAGCAGCGACGTACGGCATGAGTTACGAGAGGCATCGAGTCGAATTGCCGCTATCGCACGCGCGCATCAACGGTTGTACCGCAGCGATCGGATCGACACGCTAGACCTTGGGGCCTATCTGAGCGACGTGTGCAAGGACCTCAATGACTCCATGCCCTCCTGTAAGGTGAATGTCAGCGTAGAGGACGGCATTGAAATCCGAACTGATCGCGCGATTCCGGCGGTGCTTCTGGTCAATGAGCTTATCACGAATGCGGCCAAGTACGCCTATCCAGCGGGGAATTGCAAAGTCTGGGTGACTTTGTCGCGCCAACCGAACGATAACATCGCAATATCGGTGCGTGATGAAGGTATAGGTCTTCCTTCCACATTCGATATAAAATCGGGCCGGCGACTGGGTATGCGTCT
>DATGJP010000099.1:0-14214 GCA_035295125.1 Bryobacteraceae bacterium
GCACGCGTCCGCTCCCAGCTTTCTCTTAGAAGAAACCAACATCGGATCGGTAGACCCCCATGCCTTGAAAATCCAATTTAAGAAAAGACAACTTCCTTATTCGGCCAGCACGCGACTCCGTTTTACGCTGAACCAAAACAGGATTACGTTCACCAAGTTATCGAATAACTCGTTTGCCTCCGTGTCTGTCAAGTTTTGAAATGGCTTGTTCCTCTTGTCGAAGTCAACAATGTGGAATACTTTTGTTCCAAACGGTGCTAATAGCTCAGTCCATTCGTTTTCAAACCGTAACCACTGATCGGTGCTCGAAACTGCCCCCGAGACTACTAGATAAGAGCCGTCATCAGGGGCCCCGCTCTCATCGAAGTACGCCGAATACATTGCCATGAGGTTAGACCAATCAAACCTTCCAAGCAGAATCGACCGCGCGATATGCTCGACTCGCGAATAGCCTTGCGTCGAACAAAGCGAATTGGAGGATAAAATCTTAGCAGTAGCGGACATCCAAGCACCTCATGGTACACTGATAGTGCTGGCATATCCGATTCACCTTGGTGGTGATAACACCAAAGTGAATGCTAGACAACACCTTCCAAATTCAGCCGATTACTCTAGGGCCACGAGCGATGTGGCCCAACCGCCTGTACTAGATCATAGCATGTTTGGTCAGACAAGTATATTCTTACCCAAATAAGACTGACGTGATCCACAAAGCGTGCGTTGAACCCACCCGCCGCTCGACCATGTTCAAGAGCAATCCCCGGAAGAACAACTCCTCCGGCAAGGCCACGAAGAAAAAGGTAAACAACCACGCGGCGGCGAACTCGAAGGCGCCGCCTTTTGCCGCTTGCGTATGCAGAAAACCCATGCCGAACCCGAGAACCAGCGCGATGGGCGCGTAAAACGCAAACTCCCGCAAACCGATCCACGCATCGCTGAGCCGAAGCCTGAGATCAAACCCCACCCGGCCGATGGGCCGCACCACGAGATATCCGTACAGAGCCAAGTCGACGAACAGCAGCTTCGCCAGCCCGCTCAGGCCCGGAACCGGCCATGCCCGATCAAAGAAATGCAGTTCTACTGCGAGCGCGAGTAGTACGAGTGTCAGCCAATCGGGCCAGCTCGGAGACTCCGCTCCGGCAAAACTCAAAATCGAGCTGACAGCAAGAATCATCCCAAGCAGGCCCAGGCAAAGGCTCCACTGAAACTCGCCGCGAGGGAGCGCGAAAACGAGGTATGGAACGATGAGAACGAAACCGCAGGCGATTTTGACTGCGCGCGTTTCGAGCTTCTGGCGCAACCAGGCGTCAATGCCGAACCCGAAGGCCCAATAAGGTCCAAGAAGCAAGGCAAAACTCAGAATTGTCGACGGAACGTGATTGCCGAGTTGATTGCGGATGCCAAAGTATCCGCTCACCCACCAGAATGCGGCGAGCAGCGCTACAAACGCCAGTAGGCCGTAGAAATCCCCGCGGCGCGCAAAACTCACGTGCGGAAGGCTGCGCCACCATTATTTTCCGTCACTACCCGGCCACCAGCTTGAAGACTTATTGCTGCTTCGGAGTGGTTTCCCGGGCCAGCCGCACCTTCGCGTCATCCAGTTTCTTCTGGATCTTCGCCATGTCTTCGTGATCGACATCGGTCGGCGCACTCTGGTCGTAGTACTTCAGTGACGCCTGCCACTGGCTGATCGCCTCGCGAATCTTGCCTTCGTGCGAGTAAACATCGGCAAGATGATCGTGAACGGTAGGATCCGTCGACATGAGGTCTAAAGCCCGGCGCAGGCTTTCCTCGGCTTCCGGCAGCTTGTTCTGACGGAACAGCACCCATCCCATGCTGTCGAGGTAGGCGCCGTTGTTCGGCTCCTGGTCGAGCGCCTTCCGAATCAGCGTCTCCGCTTCCGGCAGTTTCGTATTGCGGTCCGCGAGCATGTAGCCGAGGTAGTTCATCGCCGACGCGCTGCTCGGATTCATCTCCAGAACCTTGCGGAACTCGGCTTCAGCCTGGTCGTACTTCTTCTCGCGCTCGTACATGGCGCCGCGGAGGAAGGAAATGGTCTCCTTGTCGTCCTTAGCGGTGGCGAGCTTCTCGGCCTGGTTCAGAGACTTGGCCATCTCCGGCCAATTCTTGCCCTTCTCGTAAATCTGGGCCAGCGCTATCCAGGTCTCGCGATCGTTCTTGCCGTCAAAAAGTTTCTTCGTCTCGCTGACCGCCTGGTCGATTTTGCCCATGTCGGCAAGCAGCGACCCATACTCCGCGCGCAATGCGCGATCTTCGGGATATTTCTTATTAGCCGAGTCCGCCTCCTGCTGGGCTTTCGTGAAGTCCTTGGCAGCGCGGTAAGTGTTGATAATTTGAGCCTCTGCCGCGCCGGCTTTATCGGCGTCCACTTCCGCGATCTGGCGGTAGGCGTCAATCGCCTGGCTCCATTGCTCACTCTCGCGATACAGGAACGCCATTTGCTGCAACAGAGCAATGCGATTCTCTTTCTGGCCGCCCTCGTACGACTTGTGGGTGGTGTTGTCCAGAATCGCCTTTAGCGCACTGATCGCCTCCGGCAGCTTACCTTCAGCCTCGAGCAGTTTGACTTCGTTGTACTCGATCTCGATGTTGTCGGGCGCGATCTCCTTGGCTTTCTGGGCGGCCTCGCGCGCCTTGGGATAATCGTGCTTTTCCCGATAAATTTCCGATAGCCTGAGCTCCGCTTCCGGATCCTTGGGATCGGACGCCGCAATCTCCTTGTAAACCTTCAAAGACTCTTCGTATTGATCGGCGAACAGGAGGTCACGCGCGTACCGCTTCTTCAAATCCATATTGCCCGGCGACTGTTCGAGCGCCCGCCGCAGCGTTTCCGACGCCAGCGAGAAGTCCTTCATTTGCTCGTAGGTCTGCGCCAGGGCTTCGAGGTTCCGCGGATTAGGGTCCTTTTCCGCGGCTTTCTGCATCATCTCCGCCGCGGCTTTGGAGTCGCCGAGGTCCGCATAAACCATCGCGAGACCAGTCAGCGCGTCTTCGTTATTCGGGTCGGCCTCGAGCGCCTTTTTGTAAGCATTCTGCGCTTCCACCGAATTTTCAGCCACCTTCTCCAGCCGGCCGAGCATTAACCAGCTCTCGACATCCTTCGGGTCTTTCTCGGTGATCTTCTGATACTGCTCGATGGCCTTCTTCACCATCGTTTCGTCGATGCGATTCTGCCCCGGATCGCCGATCAGGCGCGTGTAAATTCGAGCCAGAATCCGCCGCGAATTCAGATCGTTGGGGTTTTGCTTGAGAGCGTCCTCCGCTTCCGTAACCGCCTCGCGTAACCGGCCGGATTGAATGTAGAGGTCCGACAACTCCTCGCCGATAAACGTAGCGTTGGGGTCAGCCTTGAGCGCGAGCTTATAATTCTCGACCGCCTTATTGTAGTATTCGGTCTTGTTGCCGTATGCCCCCGCGAGTTCCCCGTACAGGTGGCCCAGCGCGTAGTAGTAATAGGAATCCGCTTTGCTTGAAGAATCCGCAGGTTGACCCTTCTGCGCCTTCTGGGCGTAAACTCCTGTCGTCAACAACATGAAGACACAGGTGAGACCGGCTGTTTTCAATACTCGCGCCATCTTGCTAAGTTCTTCTTTCTGTTACCCGGCGACACGTATAGCTGGGTGACACTCGCTCTCTTTCAGTATAACCCTGGGATCGGCTGGACCACTCTCGAAAGCCGGTCATACATGGTAAATTCGTAGCGTGCGGCTGCTCGTCATCGACGACGACGTTGAATTGTGCTCGCTGTTGAAGGAATATCTTCAGCGCGAAGGTTATAACGTCAAGGCCGAACATGACGGCCGCCGGGGTCTCGAGGAAGCGCAATCCGGGGGTTACGACCTGATTATCCTCGACGTCATGCTCCCCGGCATGGACGGTTTCGAAATCCTGAAACGCCTTCGGGAAGTGATTCGCACCCCGGTCCTGATGCTGACGGCCCGCGGCGAGGATGTTGACCGCATCGTCGGCCTGGAACTCGGCGCCGACGACTACCTGGCTAAGCCCTTCAATCCTCGTGAGTTGGTCGCCCGAATCCGAGCTATTCTGCGGCGCGCCGAACCGGGCGCAAATCGCGGTCGCGTGGAGGCAAACGGCGTTGTTCTCGATCCCGGCACGCGCGAGATTCGCATGGACGGCCATCCAGTGGAGCTCACCACGCTGGAATTCGACATTTTGGAGCAGTTGATGCGTTCGGCGGGCCGCGAAGTTTCCCGCGACGAGTTGATGGAAGGCCTCTATGGCCGCAAAGCTACCCCGTTCGACCGCTCCATCGACATGCACGTCAGCCACTTGCGGAAGAAATTGGGCGGTGACCGCATCAAAACCATTAGGGGCGTCGGATATCAATTCGTCCGCTCGCCCGAAACGGAAGTCGAGACCTGAACCATGTCTCTGTTTGCCAAGATCACGCTGTGGTTTTTCGGCACTTTTGTGTTCATGTGGGCGGCGGTAGTTATCACCACTGCGTTTACATTCACCGCCCCCGAATCCCGCCAGTCGCCTTTGACAATGCTGATGAATGCCCGAATGGAGGGCTCCATTCATCAGTACGAAGAGGGAGGTGTCGAGGCACTTGCCCGCTCTCTGGTTCGCTTTCAACACGCGACAGGTGCCCAAGCTATCATGACCGACGCTACCGGGAAGGACCTGGTTACCGGTCAGGACCGTTCCGACCTGCTGAAACAAGCCGGACCGCGCCCCCGCTTCCCATTCACGAGACGCAATCGAACTGCCATTGCCCGTCAATCCGCCGACGGTAAGTACTGGTTGTTCCTTATGCTTCCTCGTCCTCCGGTCATCGGCGTATGGTGGTTTGGCTGGTTCCTGCGCTGGCAACATGCCTGGATTCTGGGTATTGTAATCCTGCTGTGCTACTGGTTTGCTTATCACGTCACCGCGCCTGTTCGTAAGATGCAGCACCAGGTGGATTGTTTTGGCCGCGGAGATCTGACCGCACGTGTCATCATGAGCCGGCGCGACGAGTTGGGACAATTGGCCCGTACTTTCAACCAGATGGCGGACCGCATCCAAACGCTACTCGCGGCGGAGCGCCGCCTGCTCCTGGATATCTCCCATGAATTGCGGAGCCCGTTGGCGCGCCTCTGTGTCGCCGTCGAACTGGCTCGTTCGCGGTCTGATGAAACCAGCCTCGATCGCATTGAGAAGGAAGCGGAACGACTGAACACCCTGGTTGGCGAGTTGTTACAAGTGACACGTGCTGAAGGCGATCCCTCGAAGCAGAAAATGGAGCCGGTACGCCTGGATGAGATTATCAGCGAGATTGTCGGCGACACGTCGATCGAAGCTACAGCAAAGGGTTCCCGTATTGCCTGGACCGCGCCCGGTCCCCTCGAAGTGATGGGCGACCCCGAGTTGCTGCGCCGCGCCGTCGAAAACATTATCCGCAATGCGATTCGTTATGCGCCGGTCGACACGCCGGTCGAGGTAGCCGTTCGCCCCATGGGCGCCACGCTTCAGATCAGTGTGCGCGATTTTGGTCCGGGTGTCCCCGAGGAATCGCTGCCTCGAATTTTCGACCCGTTCTATCGCGTTGAGGAAGACCGCGGCCGTGCCAGCGGTGGCGTTGGCTTAGGCCTGGCGATCGCCCGCCGCGCCGTGGAATTGCACAAAGGCAAACTGCAGGCTCGCAACTCCCAGCCGGGCCTGCTGGTGACCATCGAGTTGCCTGTGGCGGTGACCCGCATTGGCGGACCGCACGACGAATGGCAGGCGGCCGCGCTTATTCCTGCCGCAACGCAACCAGGGGATCGACCCTCGCGGCACGCCAGCCGGGAATAAGCGTCGCCAGCAGGGCAACCGCGGCCAAGACCATCGACGCGGCTACGAAGGTGACGGGATCAGTGGGCGAAACGCCGTAGAGCAAACGTGAAACGAGCCTGGTAATCCACAGCGCAGCGAGGATTCCCGACGCCAGCCCCGCGCCGGCGAGCGTCAGGCCTTGCCGCAAAACCAGGCGCAGCACATCGCTGGGACGCGCGCCGGTCGCCATCCGGATGCCAATCTCCCTCCTGCGCTGCGCGACCGAGTAGTGCATGACCCCGTAGATGCCAACCGCCGCCAGCATCAACGCCAGCCCTGCAAAGAACCCGAGCAGTCGTGCCTGAAACCGCTGCGGAGCGATCTGCTCATTCAACTCCGTTTCCACTGGCGCGATGCTGTAAATGACTGCCGCGCGGTCGACCGACCGAACCGCGGCACGCAGAGCTGCCGTCATCGCCTGCGGCTTTGTAGCGGTGCGAACCACCAGGTCGCTCGTAACATCGCCGCTCTGCAGGGACCATTCGTAGATTGTTGGAGTCGGCGAGTTTTCCAGCCCGTGCCGCCGCATGTCCCGCACCACGCCGACGACAGTCAGCCAGTCGTCGTGCTTCCCGCGAGCGTCCTGGCCTTTGAACCGTTTTCCGATTGGGTCCTCGCCGGACCAATAGCGACGGGCAACGCTTTCGTCGATCACTGCGACGAGTGGCGTGTTCTTGTCATCGCGTTCGGTGAAAAACCGACCCCTCAAGAGCCGCGCCCCCATCGCGTCGAAGAAATCGCCGCTCACCGTCGACCACGCCAGGTAACCGCGCCAGCCGCCGGCCGGCTCTGCCAAATGACCCTCCACTGCGCGCAGCCCAAACGGCGTCCGCTCGCCGCTCGAAAACAGGTTCGCCACCCCACCGGCGGCCTGCACACCGGGAATCGCAGCGATCTGTCGTCTGAGATCCGCGTAGAAGCCAACGCGCTTGGAGAGAACACGCATATTCAGGACATTTTGGGGCCGGAATCCGGTGTCCACGGCTTCGAGCGTGAACAGCGTCCGAATCAGCAATCCCGCGCCAGTGAGCAGCACGACGGAAAGCGAGACCTCCAACACTACCATTGGGCCGCCCGACCGTCGCGTACGCCGCGACAACCCGGCGATCTTGAACGCCGGCACCAGCCCGAACGCCATCGCCGCTAAGCAAGTGCTCGCAAACGCGAACCCGAGCACCCGTCCGTCAAGGCTGGTCTGCTCCAGCCGGGGAACGTTCGCGGGCGCCATTGCGAGAATGCCGCGCAGTGCCGCCGACGCCCCGAGAAGCGCTAAGGCCCCGGCGCTAACGGCCAGCGTCCCTGCCTCGATGAGCATCAACCGCACGAGCCGCCACCGACCCGCGCCGAGTGCGCTTCGTATCGCGATCTCCTGCCGGCGCGCCGCCCCTCGCGCCAGGATCAGGTTCGACACGTTCACGCAGGCAATCAGCAAAACGAACATTACGGCGCCAGCTAACACCAGCAGTGTCGCCCGCATGTTCGGGCTCATTTCCACACGCAAAGTCGCGATAGCCCGCCGCGCCGTAAGAGCATCGATCTCGCGTTGCGCGCTGGCGGCCGAAACACCGGGACGCAGCCGCCCAATCACGTCCCACCTCAGATAAAAACCAGGCGAATGCGCGGCGTCCCAAGCGACAGGTTCCAGCCAGTAAGCGTTCGTCGTGATCGGCGCCCAGAACTGCGTCTCTGTCGCCGGCCATTGGAAGGTCTCGGGCATGACCCCGATCACCTGAAACGGAGCGCCATCGATTTCGAGAGTCCTGCCGAGCACGCCCGGCGAAGCTGCAAACCACCGCCGCCACAGTGCATCGCTCAACACCACCACACGCGCACGCTGGGCCTCTTCCTCTGCCGTGAATGGCCGACCGATCACCGGCTGAACACCGAGCACCGAAAAGAACGTCGCCGAAGTGAATCCGCCCTGCGCGGCCTCCGGATCGGCAATTCCAGTCAATGTAACGCGCGCTCGGCCTGAGTTGCGATAGTAAATCGCCAACCCGTTGAAAGACCGCGCCTGTCCCTTCCATGCCACGTAATTCTCGTACAGAACGCCTGGCAGCGTGACGAGCCTTCCGGCGTCCGGGTAGGGCAAAGGGCGCAGCAAAACAGCGTTCACGACACTGAATATCGCGGTATTTGCCCCAATCCCCAGCGCCAGCGTCAAAACGGCGACTGCCGTGAATCCGGGATTCTTCCACATTGCACGCAGCGCGAACCGTGTATCCTGAAGTAGGCCGTCGAACACCATACTGTTCTCTTAAACGTGAATCCCAGCCGATCCGTTGAGATGGGTTTTCTTAGTTTCTTGACGTAATCCAGGATGGTACTCGAGTTGCCGTTTAGAATCTTTATATGCCGACGTTCACAAAGGATATAGGGTTCGGATTGCGGGTCCTGCGGCGCAGCCCCTGGTTCACGGCCATCGTAGTTCTTACGCTCGGCCTGGGCATCGCGGTGAACACGACTGTGTTCAGTTGGATCAATTCCGTCCTGCTGCACCCCTTTCCCGGCGTCGGTGATCCACAGGAACTCGCCCTCATTGAGACCGTGACCCCCAACGGGGAGTACCTGGTCAACACCTCCGTTCTCGATTACATCGAATATCGGGAGAATCTGAAGCTGGTCTCCGGAGTGGCCCTTGGGCGATTCACGCCTTTAAGCATCGGGGACAAAGGAAACACGACGCGCGCATGGGCGGAACTCGTCTCCCCAAACTTCTTCGATTTGCTGAAGGTGAAGCCCGTGCTAGGCCGCGCGTTTCTGCCCGAAGAGGTCCGCCAGGAAGGCGGCGCTCCGGTTGCCGTCATCAGCTATGGCATGTGGCAGGCGCGGTTTGGCGGCAGCCCGGGTGTCCTGGGCAAAACGATCCGTTTGAACCGGCACGAGTTGACCATAATCGGCGTCGCCCCGCGTGGGTTCCACGGGTCGCTGGCCGGTGTGGTTTTCGACGTGTGGGCGCCGTCCACGATGGCCACGGCAATGGGCACCGGCGGCGGTACACTGCACTATCGCGGGACACGCGACCAGACCTCCACGATCGTGCGGCTGAAGCCTGGAGTCACGGTGGAGCAGGCGCGCGCGGAAGTCAGTGCGCTGGGAAAACGGCTTGCGGCGCTCTACCCGGACACCAATCGTGGTATCGACCTCACCGTAACGCCGTTGTGGAACGGACATCTCGGCGCCCAGGGCATATTGCTTCAACCGCTCCGCATCCTGATGATGCTTTCGGTGCTCCTGTTGTTGATCGTTTGCGCGAACGTTGCCAACCTGCTGCTGGCCCGCGCCGTCTCCCGGCAGAGCGAATTCGGCATTCGCTTGGCGCTGGGCGCCAGGCGTTCCCGTCTTGCAATGCAACTTCTAGTCGAGACGCTGCTGCTGAGCGCTGCGGGCGCGGTAGCGGGTATTGCGCTGGTTGCGGGGCTGCGCATGGGACAGGCGCTCTCGTTCGTGATCCCCGTCGCTGACGTTCCGCTGGATTTCGGCGGCGGACTAAACCTTCCCACCCTCGGCTTCGTGCTGCTCATTACCGTGCTCACGACCCTGCTATCCGGCACGGTTCCGGCCCTGCTGATAGCGCGCTCCGATCTGAATGAAATTCTGAAAGAGGGCGGCCGCAACAAAGGCGCCGGGCGCGGCTCGCACCGGCTGCGCGGCCTGCTCGTGATCGGCGAAATGGCCCTGGTTATGGTGGCGCTGATCGGCGCCGGGCTTTTCCATCGCAGCTTTCAGAACGCCCGCGCCATCGAGCCGGGGTTTGACCGGACCAATATCTCCGTCTCGCAGTTCTATCTCTCCTATGCCGGCTACTCGGCGCGGGAGCAGCGGGATTTCTGCCGCAACCTCCGCGAGCGGTTGGAATCGAAGCCGGGCGTGCTGGGCGTGACCTACTCGGACACCATTCCGATGTCCACAGCTTCCGGGGCCGGTTCCACACCGTGGCACAAGCTCGATGTCGAAGGGTACGTACCAGCGCCCACGGAGCAGATGATGATCCACCGCGCCACGATACCGCCCGGCTACTTCAACCTACTTGGCATCCGGGTGCTCGACGGCCGCGATTTCACGGAAAAAGATACGGCTGAGGAGCCCATGGTGATCATTGTCAACGAGACCTTCGCCAATCGTTTCTTCCACGGTAGAAATCCGATCGGCCGCAAGGTTCGTTGCGAAGGTAACCTGGCCACCGTCGTCGGACTGGCCAGGGACAGCAAATATCACACGCCGATCGAAGGCCCGACTCCATTCTTTTACATTCCGTTCCGCCAATGGTTCGCGCCCGGTCTCAATTTTACGATCTTCATCAAGTCGGCCGGCGACCCGCTACTGCTGACACCGGTGCTGCGCCGGGAGGCTCTGGCGCTCAACCAGGACGCGGTCTTCACCACAAGGCTGTTGTCCGACGCCACCGCCGGCTCACTCTTTGCGCAGCACATCGCGGCCAGCCTCTTGACGGTGGTCAGCGGCATTTCGCTGCTGCTGGCGGCGATCGGCTTGTATAGCGTCATGAGCTACGCCGTGAGTCAGCGGACGCAGGAAATGGGAATCCGCATGGCGCTGGGCGCAAGACCAGGCGACGTGCTCAGATTAGTGCTGCGGGAAGGACTTCTCATGACCATTCCCGGGCTGGTGGCCGGAAGCCTCATCGCCCTGGCTGCGGCCCGCATCGTCAGCGGAATGCTGGTGAATATCAGCCCTTCCGATCCCCTCACATTCGCGTTGGCAGCCGTTTTCCTCGGTGTGGTGGCTGCGCTGGCCAGTTACCTGCCGGCGCTGCGGGCCACGCATGTGGATCCGGTGGTCGCGCTTCGCAATGAGTAGTGGTCTCTAGCCGAACCGTTGCCGCAAGCAACTACAAAACGCGCGCCGTCTTAATGTAGTCCAGGTTCGGAAAGTGGTTTGTGAGGTAGTCGTTACCCTGCACCGGAGCTTGCCCTGGTCGGGAGCCTCCCCATACTCGCCGTTCAGGTTGTCCACTACCTCCATCCCCTGCACAACACGCCCAAACGGCGCAAACCCCTGGGCGTCGAGTTTCGTATTGTCGTCGTAATTGATAAACACCTGAGTTGTGCGAGTGGCCGGCCCCGATGTTGCGAAAGTGATGGTGCCGCGCGTGTTGCTCTGCTTTACCGGATCGTCGGGAATCCGAAGCTGATACCAGTAGTCCATCACATCCGGCTTGCCGTTGATCCCGAACTGCACTACGAAGCCCTTCAAGACGCGGAAGAAACGGTTGCCATCGAAGAACTTCTTCTTCGCCAGCTCATAAAACCGGTCCGCTCCGAGGGGCGCCCAATCCTTGTGTACTTCCACCGTAAAAGAACCCTTGGTGGTGTCGAACTGCACCCGATAGACGTCGGGCGCTTTGCCGACGTCCTCCACCTGCTTCCTGGCGCAGGCAGCGAGCAAGAGCGCTACCACGATCGTCATCCACAGGAAATTCCTCATTTCGCGTCTCGCCAATTGTCCCCAACTCCGGTATCGACCACCAACGGCACGTTCAATTTGTGGACGTTCTCCATCTCCTGCTTCACGAGTTGCGCCGCTTCTTCGACCTCTTCGGGCGGCGACTCGAGCACCAGTTCGTCATGGACCTGGAGCAGCATTCGGGTCTTGAGCTTGCGCTCCTCAAGAATGGCGTCCAGGCGGATCATCGCCAGCTTGATCAGGTCTGCGGCCGTCCCCTGTAACGGCGTGTTGACCGCGGTCCTTTCGGCGAATCCCCGCGCGTTCGGATTGCGGCTATTAATATCGGGAATCGGCCGCTTCCGCCCGAACAACGTCCGCGCGACGCCGCTCCCCCGCACCTCCGCGATCGTCGCGTCGAGCCACCGCCGCACACCCTTGTTCAGCTCGAAGTAACTGTGGATGTACTCCTCGGCTTCCTTGCGCTCGATTCCGAGGGTTGCCGCCAGGCCAAACGGCGTCTGGCCATACACGATTCCGAAATTCACCGCCTTCGCCCGCCGCCGCATCTCCGGCGTCACCATCAGCGGACCGACGCGAAACACCTCCGCTGCCGTCCGTGTGTGTATGTCCTCGCCGCGCCGGAACGCTTCCACCAGCAGCGGGTCGCCCGACATGTGGGCCAGTAGCCGCAGCTCGATTTGAGAGTAATCCGCCACAACCAGCTTCCATCCTTCATTGGGAACAAACGCCGCTCGAATTTCGCGGCCCAGCTCCGTCTTGATCGGGATGTTCTGAAGATTGGGATTGGAGGACGACAGCCGCCCCGTGGCAGCCCCTGCCTGGTTGAACGTCGTGTGCAGACGTCCGGTGTAAGGATCGATCAGCAGCGGAAGCGCGTCGACATAGGTGCCCTTTAACTTCGACAACTGCCGGTACTCCAGCACTTTCCTCGCGATCTCATGTTCTTCAGCCAGCGACTCCAGCACATCGGCCGCGGTTGAAATCGTCTTTCCCTTGCCATAACGAACCGGCGCCGGAAGGTTCAAATCCTCAAACAGCACCTTGCCGAGCTGTTGCGGTGAATTGATGTTGAACGGCTTGCCCGCGAGGTCGAAAATCTCCTTCGACAAACGCTGAAGCTCCGTATCCATGCGTTCCCCGAGCGACCCCAACGCCGCCGGTTCAATGCGAATACCGGTCCGCTCCATGCGCGCCAGCGTGTAGCTCAGCGGCAGATCGATGGTGCGATATACCTCACGCAACTCCTGCGTATCGACATCAGTCGAGAACCGTTCCGCCAGGGTCAGCGAACAGTCGGCCTGCTGCTCCGCCGCCGCCGAAAGACGGCGGTCGAGCAGCCGCGCCGCAAGCGACTCGGCGGAACAACCACCCGGATCGGCCGATAGCAAAAAGGCGTACAGCATCACATCGTGCGTGAATCCACGCGCGTCGATGCCATACTTCTGGAGCGCCAGCACCACGCTCTTCACATCGTGCGCGATCTTCTTGCGCTCCTCGCTTTCGAGCAGCGTGCGTGCGACATCCAGATATTCCGTCGAGAAAGCCCGCGCCTCGCCCGGCTTCCACGCAATTCCGACCATCGTGAGCGGCAGTTCCTGCTCGCCGGCGGCATGTACCGCCACCGCGACCGCGGCTTCGGCTGGGATCGCGTCAACATACGCCTGCAGATCCTCCCGCGTCGTGATTGTCTGATAATCGCGCGTGTGCGAGTCGTCCAACGGCCCGACTTCCTTCAGCAGGCTGGTGAACTCCAGTTCCTTGTAAATCCCTCGCAGTTCCGTGATGTCCGGCTCGTTTGTCGTAAGCCCCTGAAGCTCGAATTCGATCGGAACCGAAGTATCGATGGTCGCCAGCTTCTTGCTCAGCAGAATCTGGTCCCGGTTTGCAACCAGGCTCTCGCGATACATCTTCCGCTCCACTTCCGCCGCGTGCTCGATGGCCGCTTCCACCGACCCGAACCGCGTGATCAGATCCTTCGCGCCTTTCTCGCCAATTCCCGGCGCCCCCGGAATATTATCGATCGAATCCCCCATCAGCGCCAGCAGATCGGCTACCTGGCTCGGCTTCACGCCCATGAAGACCTCGGCCCGCAGCGGATCGTACCAGGCGTCATCCTTGGCGGGATTGTACATCTGGACGCGCTCGTCGACGAGCTGCAGCATGTCCTTGTCGCTCGATACGATCACCACGTCGACATCCGCCGACGCCCGCCGGGCAATCGCGCCGATCACGTCGTCGGCCTCAAATCCCTCGTACTGCAGAATCGGAATGCGCAGAGCGTCCAGGATCCGGCGGATGTACGGAATCTGCTCGCCGAGGTCGGCCGGCATCTCCGTGCGATTGGCTTTGTATTCGGCGTAACTCTCGTCGCGAAACGTCTTCCCGACGCTTTCGAATACCGCCGCGACATATTCCGGCTTGTAATCAGTCCGGAGCTTCCGCAGCATGTTGTGAAAAATGTAAATGGCTTCCGTCGACACCCCGGCCGAAGTGCGCATCGGCGGCGCCTTGGTTCGCGCCCTGGCATGATACGCGCGGAAGATGAACCCAAAGCTGTCGATCAGAAACAGGCGCGGACGGGCGCGGCTCTTGGAGGTCGCTTGTCTCACTTCTCCCAGCTTACGCCGCGTCCGTCGTTCGGGTGCGATACTGGCGTCGGATGGGCGGATGATCCTCTACACCATCGGACACTCGACTCGTCCCATTGAAGAACTCATCGCAATTCTTGAGGCGCACGGCATCCGCGGGCTCGTCGACATTCGCACCGTCCCACGGTCTCGCCATAACCCGCAGTTCGACCGCGCCAACCTGCCGTCGAGCCTCGAGGCGGCGGGCATAGCCTATCAGCACATGCCGGGTTTGGGAGGCTTGCGCAAGCCCCGGCCGGATTCGGGCAACCAGGGCTGGCGCAACACCTCCTTCCGCGGCTACGCCGATTACATGCAG
>DATGJP010000100.1:0-2936 GCA_035295125.1 Bryobacteraceae bacterium
GACACGACGGCGCGCTCCGCCCCCGCGCGGATCACATCGCTCGAAGCCTTGTCCCCCAACAGCAGCGCCAGCGCGTCGACCAGAATCGACTTCCCCGCTCCCGTCTCCCCGGTCAGTAAGTTCAACCCATGGCCAAACTCCACGACCAGGTTGTCGATCACCGCGTAGTTCTCGAGCCGCACTTCAGTCAGCACAAGTCATCCTGTACGAGAAGCGATTTGCGAAACTTGGCCGCAGCATAGCACGAAAAACCCCGGCGTCATCACGACCCGTGCCGCTTTTCAGGCGAATCCGACGAGCCGTCCTCCTTCGTGCCCCCTCGTGTCCCTCGTGGTTAATGCCTTACGCTTTAGGGTGCGCCGTGGTCCCGGTAGTCGAGTCGAACTCCGGATGAAGCGACAGCTAGCAAACAGTATTTGAGATAATATTCGGCAGGCATCCCCGAGTTCTTGTCCGGACTTCTAAGCGGCAGGAGGTCTGCAATGAGAAAGTACGGCCCTTCCGTTTTATTCCTTGCTGTTCTCGCTATCGCGATCACGTTGGCGTGCGGCTCGTCTCCGCGTCCGCGCACCCTAGAGTCGGTAAGCCTCAGCCCGTCGACCGCAGATGCCCAGGGTGGCCCCGTCCAGTTCACCGCGACGGGTTACTTCAACGACCAACCTTTGTCGGAAAAACTGGTTATGGTCAATTGGGGCGCATGCTATCAGCACCAACAAACTACCGCGGTTTCAGTTAGCGCCGGCGGCCTGGCCCAATGCGCATCCGGCGCGGCTGGCACCTACACAGTCTGGGCCTGGGCTCAGAGCGCTGCCGACTCCTGCGGCGGCAACAACGGTGAGGTCCCCGTGAACCCTTGTGGCGGAGCCAGTTCATGCCAACCTACAGGTACAGCGCAACTGACCTGCCCATAAATCTTCGGAGCAGGAATCGCCGAGGACCAGGAAGGTGCTTCAGTGCCAAACGCAGCACTACTCCCTGAAGCCATTTCCTCCCCAAGATCATCTAAAATGCTCCCATGGCCATTGCCGGACCGTCCGCGGTCGAGAGCCTCCCCCGCTCCATCCCAGCAAACATGCAGGCCGCCGTCTACCACGGCGTGAATGACGTCCGCCTCGAAACCGTGCCCGTCCCCGCCATCGGTCCCGGCGAGATGCTCATCCGCGTGCACTCCTGCGGCGTTTGCGGCACCGACCTCAAGAAGATTTCCACAGGCTCCCACTCCGCCCCTCGCATCTTTGGACACGAGACCTCCGGCGTCGTCGCTGCCGTTGGCGAAAAAGTGCGCGATTATCGCCTCGGCGACCGCGTGATGGTCTTCCATCACATCCCGTGCCGCCAGTGCTTTTACTGCCAGAACAAGACATTCGCCCAGTGCGCTACTTACAAGAAAGTAGGTTGCACCGCTGGATTCGAGCCTTCTGGCGGGGGTTTCGCCGAATACGTTCGCGTCATGGATTGGATCGTCAAGCACGGCACCGTCCGCATCCCCGACGACGTTTCCTTCGAGCAGGCCTGTTTCGTCGAGCCGGTGAACACCTGTATGAAGGGCATTGAGGCCCTCCACCTTCACCGGGGCGAGAAAGTTCTGGTGATTGGCCAAGGCCCCATCGGCCTCATCCTCAGCACCCTGGCCCGCCGGAAGGGGGCCACCTTAATTACTTCCGATTTGTATCCCGAGAGGCTTAGAATAGGATCATATTTCGGGTTAGAGCTCACAATTGATGCTTCGCGGGCAAACGTAGTCGAGCGCGTCCGCGAATTGACGGAGGGACGTGGCGCCGATGCGGTAATTCTCGCGGTCGGCGGCAACTCCCTGATTCGTATTGCGATGGATTCGGCCCGTCCTGGGGGGCGGGTATTGCTTTTTGCGCAAACGCAGCATGGAGAGGCCGTGATCGATCCTGCAGCGATCTGTGTCGATGAGAAAAGTCTGGTGGGGTCGTACAGCGCGTCGGTCGACTTGCAGGAGGAGTCCGTCCGTTTTGTCATGAACCGCGAGATGGATCTGGAACGCCTTGTCAGTCATCGCTTTCCGCTCACTGAGAGCACGCAAGCCCTGGAACTGGCGGCGCATCCGCAACCTTCGTCGATGAAGATCTTGATTCAGCCCGGCAGTAGCTGGGCTCCGCAGGAACGGGAAGGAAGTTCGCAGTGAACGGAAAAATGACCGCTGCCGTCTTGTACGGCAAAGAAGATCTAAAAATTGAAAAGGTTCCCATCCCTCGCGTGGGTGACGGCGAGGTTCTGGTTAAGGTGCAGGTTGCCTTAACCTGTGGCACAGACCTGAAGGTCTATCAGCGCGGCTACCATGCCCGCATGATTGTTCCCCCCGCGCTCTTCGGCCACGAACTGGCCGGCGTCATCGAAGAGGTCGGAGCCGGAGTTAACGGCTTCAAGAAGGGCATGCGCGTCGTCGCGCTCAACTCCGCCCCGTGCCAGATGTGCTTTTACTGCTCCAAGCACCAGGAAAATCTCTGCGAAGACTTGCTTTTCAACAACGGCGCTTACGCCGAGTACATCCGCGTACCTCGCCGCATTGTTGAAGCCAACATGCTGATCATTCCGCCCAACGTCAGCTTCGAAGACGCCGCCATGACCGAGCCTCTGGCCTGCGTTCTTCGCGGCCTCCACGAAACTGGCGTCGAGATCGGCGACACGGTCGCCATCCTCGGCGGCGGGCCGATCGGACTCATGTTCGTGCAAGTTGCCCGCGCCATCGGCTGCAACGTCATCTCGGTCGTCAAGCGCGATGGCCAGGTCGAGGCTGCCAAGCACATGGGCGCGCACGAGATCGTACAAATCACAAAGGTTACGGATGTGGTCGAAGCCGTTCGTGCGCTCTCTCCGCAGAAGCGCGGCTGCGACGTGGTCATCGAAGCCGTGGGCAAGCCCGACGCGTGGGAGTGGGCGGTCGAAATGGTCCGCAAGGGCGGCAC
>DATGJP010000101.1:0-2552 GCA_035295125.1 Bryobacteraceae bacterium
TCGTCAGAGAATCCCGCCAGGCCGTCTTCGCCCCAGCGATAGGCGCGCGACCGGGCCTGATCGTGCGTGAAGTAGTTCCAGGCGTCGCCGCCTTCACTGTAGTCTTCGCGGACGGTCCCCCATTGCCGTTCGCTTAAGTAGGGGCCCCATTTCTTCCAGGGAACATTCTGTTCACGCGTCTCGTCGAGTCGCTCCTGTTCCGCAGTCATTGCGTAACCGACCTTTCTGTGTCTGCTATCAAAACGGCAATTCCAACAGGTACCTGTAATGTCCCGGCACCGGAACGAGGTCTATCTCGTCGGTCAGCTCAAGCGGTTGACGATGTTGCCAGGGATGATCAATGACGGGGACAACCCAGAAATTACCGTCTGGGTCGCGGACAATCCACTGTTGCGATGGCCGGTTCACGAAAATCGCGGCTGCTTGCTTCCTGCGAGTCATCGCAATTCGCTCCTCGAAAGCCCGCGAGCGCTTCTGGCCGACCATAAACCGAAACGATGCTGCCCAAAAAACGCCCTTCCACGCCACTTGGTGCGAAGGGGCCTGCGGAGGCCAGAAATTCCCGTGCCAGAATTGAGCACGAAGTGCGCCGGTGATGCTATCGCCCGCCTGTGCAGAAATCAATCTGCCGGCTACCGGTAATACCAGGTGACCTCATACGTGTAGCCGGTCGGCACCGAGAGCAGCTTGTACGCCAAGATCGTGTAGTCGTCCGCCAGGTATTCATTGACGATCTTCACGGCCTCGGTCGTTTCGGGTTCTCCTGTCTTGTGCCGGATCATGTTAAAGGACCGGTACTCTCGTCCCTTCGGGAGTAGAATCCAGCGTGTGAGCTCGGCGGTTTCCCCCAGGATGTCGAACGCGAGCGTGGTGGAATTCTCGTCGCGCCGCAAAAACTGGCCGGGTGAGAAGAATTCGATGATAAGGCAGCAAGCGAGAAATGATCTACCGTTGCATGGAGGATGTTGGTAGAAGGCGTGTTCGTGAGGTGGAATGGGGAGCTTTTTTGATGTCTCAAGGACGAGACCATGTTGACAGAACTGACGGAATCCGTGAAGGCCACGATTCAATTGGCGGCGCGGAAGTTAACGGGTTATCTGCGGCGCCAATTTCAGGCGGAAATGGCGGTCAAGTATTGTCAGGGAAGTGCCCGGCAGGCCGAGCAGATCTTCGGGTGGGGACGGGCGGCGGTTCACACGGGACTGAACGAACTTCGTACGGGCATTCGCTGCATGGATGCCTATTCATCGCGCGGCCGTTACAAGACGGAAGAGTTGTGCCCGGAACTGGTGCAAGAGATTCATGTCCTGGTGGAACCGCACAGCCAGGCAGATCCGAAGTTCCAAACGCCGCTGGCTTTCACACGCATTACGGCGAAAGCCGTGCAAAAACAACTTGCGGCCAACGCGGCCGGGACGGGGCGTCCAGTCCCGTCCGAGCGCACTTTGCGTGACATCTTGAATCGTCTGGGTTACCGATTGCGTCGGGTCCGCAAGACGACGCCCCAAAAAAAGTCCCCGCCACCGACGCCATCTTCGACCACCTGCAGCACGTCCACACGCAAGCCATGCACGACCCGGAAACACTCCGCATCTCGCTCGACACCAAGGCCAAGGTGAAAATCGGCGAGTTTTCCCGTGGAGGCGAGGCCCGGGGCTCTGAGGCCGTCCGTGCGGCTGACCATGACATGCATCCCGACGCGGTACTCGCTCCGGCCGGTATCCTGGAGGTCGATCACGCTCAATTGAACGTGGTCTTCGGCACGTCGCGCGATACCAGCGACTTCGTCGCCGATTGCCTGGAACTGTGGTGGACCAACCGCCGAGGCGCACATCCCGGCGTGCGTCGGCTCCTCATTGATCTCGACAATGGTCCCGAAATTGCCAGTTCGCGCACGCAATTCATGAAGCGATTGGTCGAGTTCTCCGACCGCCACCAACTGACTCTGGAGTTGGCGTACTACCCACCGTATCACAGCAAGTACAACCCCATCGAACGCTGCTGGGGCATCCTGGAGAATCACTGGAACGGCGCACTGCTGAGCACGGTCGAAACGGCTTTACGATGGGCCGCAACAATGACCTGGCGCGGCATCGCTCCGATCGTGCATCTACTCGACCAGGTCTATGAGACGGGTGTATCCCTCACTCCCCGGCTCTTCCGCCCCATCGCGGCTCGCCTCGAACGATCACAACTGCTACCCAAATGGAGCCTCGTGATCGAACCCAAGCACGGGTAGATTATTTTCTGCGTTCTGCCTTACGTCGCCCCGCTCGCCTGTTGTCAAAATTACCTTTCGTCTCCCGTCCGGTTTGCTTAGACTGGACGTTATGGCGCAAACACCCGAGGTTCCGTCAGATGCCCCCCGGCGGGCGCCCGCGCAGGCAATGGGCGATCCTTCGACTCCCGGCAAGAAACGGTCTGCCCGGCCGGCGAATGTCCGCATCCCGAAGGCTGCCGACGATCGGCCCGAGACCGACGAATCGGCCGAAGCCGGCGATCCCCTCGCCAACCTGATCAAAGAGAAGGTGAAAGGGGCCGGCGCCGGGTTT
>DATGJP010000102.1:0-214585 GCA_035295125.1 Bryobacteraceae bacterium
GGCGTAGGCCCCAATTTCTCCGACTTCGCATCACAGGCACTGTCGACCACGAAGCCGCAGAAATTCAAGCCCTCTCTTTCCAGTGCCCTACTGTACTGCAATGCTTAGCCGAGAATACGTCAAAAAGGGCCAAACTCCAGAAAGCAGGCGAAACCGCCTGCTTCACCCTTCCACATAATCCAAAACCAAGTGCTGTGGGGATACTGAGAATGAGGCTTCGGAATCCATCTCTATACTGGTAGCGTGTATCGTCGTCGCGACTGGTTGAAATTGCTGGGCCTGAACAGCGTGAATGCCTGGGCGCAGGGTATTTCGACCCGTTCTGTGAAGCCAACGCCTCGCGGCAAACCTTCGGGACTGCCGTTTCATGCCAAATTCACGGACATCGCGGCGAAGGCTGGCCTGACCGCGCCGACAATCTACGGAGGCATCGATAAGAAGCGGCAGATCATCGAAACTACCGGATGCGGCGTAGCGCTTTTCGACTACGACAACGACGGCTGGCTCGACATTTTCGTGCTCTGCGGAACCCGTTTGGAAGGCAACCCCAAAGAGGCCACCAATCGGCTTTATCGCAATAATCGCAATGGTACCTTCACCGATGTCACCGATAAGGCGGGATTGCGCCGCACCGGCTGGGCCTCGGCGGTCTGCGTTGGAGACTACAACAACGACGGTTTCGACGACCTGTTCGTCACCTATTGGGGGCAGAACGTCCTGTACCGCAATAACGGTGATGGGACCTTCACGGACGTCACGAAAGAAGCGGGTCTTCTCATCCCAGAGCGGCGGTGGTGTTCCGGGTGCACGTTCGTGGATACCAATCGGAGCGGCCATGTCGACCTTTTTGTTGGAACCTACCTGGACTTCAATCCGGACAAGATTCCCAAACCAGGCGAAAACGAGTTTTGCACCTGGAAAGGTATCCCAGTGAACTGCGGGCCGCGAGGCTTGCCGAAGGGTCGCTGTTACCTCTACCGAAACAACGGCGACGGAACGTTCACGGACATCAGTGAACGATCGGGAATCACGAAGGCTGCGCCCGCTTACTGCATGACAGCAACGGCAGCCGATCTGCACGGGGCCGGATGGCCGGACATCTATGTCGCATGCGATTCAACTCCCAGCCTGCTTTTCCGGAACAACCAGAATGGCACTTTCACGGAATTGGGCCTGGCCAGCGGCGCGGCTCTGAGCGAGGACGGCATGGAACAGGCGGGCATGGGCGTGGCAATCGGGGACATCAACCTGGATGGTTACCTGGACATTTTCAAAACGCATTTCGCGGAAGACACGCCGGTGCTGTACCTGAACGACGGGCGAGGGAACTTCGACGACAGCACGGTTCGTTCGGGACTCGGGGTGGAAACGCGTTACGTCTGCTGGGGCAGCGGCATTGTGGATGTCGACAACGACGGCCTGCCCGACCTTTTCATGGTCACCGGCAGCGTCTATCCGGAAGTGGAAAGGGTTCTGCCGGAATATCCATACAAATCTCCGCGCGTGGTGTTTCGGAACCTGGGAACAGGCAAATTTGAGGAATTCATCGAGGAGGCGGGAAGCGGCGTCGCCGCGTCGCATGCGAGCCGCGGCTGCGCATTCGGCGACTTCGATAACGACGGCGACATCGACATGGTGATCGTGAATTTAAATGAACCGCCGTCGCTGCTTCGGAACGACGTCACCGGCGGCGGCCATTGGATCAAAGTAAAGCTCGTCGGCGTTAAATCGAATCGCTCGGCGATTGGGGCGCGGGTAACGGCTCATTATGGCGGCAAGGTGCAGGCGCAGGAAGTGCTCAGCCAGGCGAGTTTCTATTCGGTGAACGATTTCCGGCTGCACTTCGGCCTCGGCGCGGCCGAGACGGCCGATATCGAGATTCGTTGGCCGAATGGGGCCAAGGAAACACTGGCTAAGGTGGCCGCCAATCAGTTGGTCACGATCCGGGAAGGATCGGGAATTGTGAAGACCGATCGTTTGCAGTCGGCTTCGATTTCTCGGTAGATTGGGAAAGGTCTTTGATCTATGCTTACGGCTGTCTTTGCTTTGCTCGTCGGCATTGATCTTTCTGGTAATTCCATTCACCTGGCCGGTTCCAAGCCCGCCGTCCTTGTTTTCGTGCGCACGGATTGCCCCATATCCAACCGCTACGCGCCGGAGTTGAATCGACTCTATCGCGAATATTCGAACCGCGTCGATTTCTATCTGGTATATGCCGACGCCTCCGAAACCACTGACTCGATTCGCAAGCACATCTCCGAGTACGGCTATCAGTTCCATCCGTTACGGGACCCCGGCCATGCATTAGCGCGTCGGGCGAAGGCGAGTGTGACTCCCGAGGCGGCACTGTTTTCCCCAAGCGGTGAGCTGCTCTATCACGGCCGCATCGACGACCGTTATGTCGATTTCGGGAAATCCCTGCCGGAGCCCACTCGTCACGATCTAGAAGAGGCGCTGCAGTTGACACTGGCAGGCAAGCCGGTCAAGGTGACGAGCACGCGAGCGATTGGATGCTTCCTCGCTGACGTCCAATGAGGTCTGCAGCACTCCTGTTGGTGTCGCTCGGCATATTGCAAGCCGCGGACGAGCCGGTCACATTCAACAAACAGATCGCCCCGATCGTGTTTGAGTATTGCGCTCCGTGTCATCGTCCCGGCGAGGCCGCTCCATTCAGTCTTCTTACGTACGACGAAGTCAAGAAACATGCTCACCAGATCGCCACTGTGACAAAGAGCCGCTTTATGCCCCCGTGGCTGCCCGAATCCGGTGGTGTGAAGATATCGGGAGAGCGCAAGCTTACGGAGCAGGAGATTCTGTTGCTCGAACGCTGGGCTTCGGAGGGCGCGCCGGAAGGACGCGCGGAGGATCTGCCAACGGCGCCGAAATTCACTGAAGGCTGGCAACTTGGGGCGCCGGACCTCGTCCTGACGCTGCCGAAGGCATACTCGCTGCCTCCGGAGGGATCTGATACCTACCGTAACTTCATCTTCACGTTTTCGCTCGACGGGGTTCATTACATTCGGGCCCTCGAAATCCGGCCGGGAAATAAGCGAGTGGTCCATCATGCCAATCTCCTGATCGACCGGAATCGCTCCTCCCGATGGCGGGACGGCCGCGACGGCGCGCCAGGTTTTCCCGGCATGGACCTGCAGATCGAAGCGAACGTCCTCGACCCGGAAAGTCACTTGCTTTTCTGGAAGCCAGGCACGGTGCTCACCGAAGAGCCCACAGGGATGGCGTGGCCGTTGGAAAAGGACAACGACCTAGTTCTCAACATGCACTTACAACCGTCGGGTAAGGCGGAGACGATCCAGCCTTCTCTGGGGTTGTACTTCACTACGGAGAAGCCAAAATTCCGTCCGATCCTCGTCCAACTGGAGAACGATCGCGCACTTGACATCCCGCCGGGAAAACACGATTTCGAGGTACGGGACGATTTCACTCTGCCGGTGGATGCCGATATCCTGGCTGTCTACCCGCACGCTCATTACCTTGGGCGTGACATCGAGGGCACGGCGACTCTGCCTGGTGGCGCCAAACAGACTCTGATCCGGATCCGGCACTGGGATTTGAATTGGCAGGCAGTCTACAACTACGAGAAGCCCTTGTTCCTTCCCAAAGGCACAACGATTTCGATGCGCTGGATCTACGACAATACAACCGGGAAGCGTGTCGTCGCGGGCGATCGCTCGACAGATGAAATGAGCCACCTCTGGCTGCAGGTCCTGCCGCGCGGGCCAGGCGACCAGCGCATGCTGATCCAGGAGGCAATCGCCCGGAAGCGAATCGCTCGCGATCCAGGAGACTTCACGGCGCACTTCAACCTGGGAGGCCTGCTGCAGGCGAGTGGCAAATCTGATGCTGCGATCCGCGAGGTGCGCGAGGCCGTGCGGCTTCGTCCCAAGGACGCAGTGGCGCTCAATACGCTGGGGGCTTTACTGCAGTTGGCGAACCAGCCGTCCGCAGCCGAAGCCAGTTATCGGGCGGCGATTCAGGCTCAGCCGGAGTATCCGGATGCGCACTTTAATCTCGCGGATTTGCTGCTCGCGCGCGATACTGGGGACGAAGCCATTCTGCAACTGCGTGAAGTAGTGAAACTCGCGCCGGATGACGCCAAGGCAAAATCGAAACTCGCAGAGGTCCTGAATGAGCGAGCTCATGCGGCGGCTCAACAGGGCGCGCTAACGCAAGCGACGGCCGATTTCCGTGACATCGTGGCCCTGAAGCCCGACGACTCCGATGCTTGCACGAACCTTGGCGTGGCGCTCGCCATGCAGCGGCAATTTGCGGAGGCCCGGGAGTTGTTCGAACGGGCGCTACGTCTCAATCCGCAAAATGCTGTCGCTCACAGAAATTTGGAGTTGGTCCGGCAGAACGAAAAATGAAAACGACTATGTCGGCCAACCCAGTTCGGCATCGTTGTTGTCCTCTGACGTAGCGCCGCAGCACGCCAAAGGAACGCTCGATTGAGAAGGCGAGTTTTAGCAGCCTTTTGGGAAGTGGTCCTCCCCAGGCGGCGAGATGCGGACATTGCAAACCCTGATCTGGTATCCGTCGCTGAAAAGCGCGACCAAACCGATGACGAGAGTGCGCAACGCTTTGCGGAAAACCAGGTAGCCGATTACGGGCGAGCGGACGCCAACACGAGCCATGCCTGGGTGGCGCTCTATACGCTGAAGTTTCTCGATGCCCACCTGAAGCACGACGCTTCGGCAAGAGCGTTTTATGGGCATAAGATTCTGTCCCGCCCAGAGAACATCTCCTCAGGAGGCCAGGTAATCGCCTTACGATTCGCTGATTCTATTGCCGCCCCAACCGAATCCCCTGCTCCTTCTCCAGCGCTTGTTTGGCGCGAGTGCCCTCGGCAAACATCTCTTTGCTGCCCTCAATGTCCCCCTTCTGGCGCAGGAGTTGCCCCAGCGTATTGTAAGGACCGGGGTCGGCGGGCTTCAGACGAATGGCCGTTCGCAAAGCCTCTTCAGCGGGGCCCAGCTCGCCCTTTTGCTTAAGGACTGTGCCGAGCATGAAGTAAGCTTCTCCGTAGTCCGCGCGCTGGGCAATGGCGGCGCGCATTTCCTGCGCCGCGTGATCGAAGTCCCCCGATTGCCAGTCCGTGATGCCGATCATGTAATGTGCTTCCGCCATCGTGGGATCGATTTGAAGCGCCGCCTTGAACTCAGCCAAGGCATGGTCCATGTCGTCTTTGTTCTTGAGTGCAACTCCGAGATTATAGTGTGCCGCCGCGTGTTTTGGATCATGCGCAATCACGTCACGGAACGCGGCGATCGCCTGGTCCAACTCCGCTTTCAGCAGGTGCGCAAAACCGATATTGAAGCGGGCCTCATTGTTCTTCGGGTCGGCGGCGAGCACTTTCTGAAACTCCGCAATTCCCTCCTCGGCGTGGCGCGTTTTCACCAGCATCATTCCCATGTTGTTCCGCGCCTCGGTGTTGTTGGGGGCCAAGTCGACCTCGTTCCGATACGCCTCCAGCGCCCCCGCGGGATCCCCGCTCTTTTCGAGCGCCGCGCCAAGGTTATTCCACGCCGCAAGATCCTTCGGCTGAATCCCCACCGCAGCCTTAAGATGGGGAATCGCATCCTCATGCCGGCCTAACGACTCGAGAGACTGGCCGAGCTTCGATTGATACGCACTGTTCGCCGGTTCCAGATCCACAGCCGTTTGAAGCTCCGGCACAGCCTTATCGGGTTGTTGCTCTAGCCAAAGTGCGACGCCGGCATGAAAGTGAGCCACAGCAAGACGCGGATCTAACTCAATCGCTTTACTGAAACGATCAAGAGCCTCCGGACGGTGATTCAAAACCGCCAAGAGGAACCCAATCTCATCCTGAATCCGCGCCGATTTCGGTTCGAGCACAGCGGCTTGCTCGTAAGCTGCCAATGCACCGGCAGCGTCTCCTCGCGCCTTGAGGTTCGCGGCTTTGGATTCAATTTGCTGGAGCGGAGTCTGGGCGAGCGCCAATGCTGCCAGGCAGGCGCTCAAACACCACCGTAACGTCACTAGGAAATATTTTACTGAACTATACTGAGCGTATGTGGCTGGCGCTACTTTTGTTATTCGACCTCTCGCCGGCGCACCAGGCGGCCCTCGCGGCCTATAAAGAGCATAAGTTTTCCGAGGCGGTAGCGCAGTTTACAGCAGCCCTGAAAGCCGAAGATCCCGCCGGCCCGGAGTATGCCGAATCGCTCCAAATGCTTGGTCAGAGCTTGTATTTGCAATCCAAGTATGCCGATGCCATTCCGGTACTGGAGAAGGCTGTCGCCGGCAGGAACTCGACTCCCGAAGTTTCGTTTATGCTCGGAAACGCTTACATTTTCACGCAGCAGGGTGATAAAGCCGTTCAGGCGTTTGCGAAATTATTCCAAGTATTGCCGAATTCCGCCTCGGCACACCTCACGACAGCACGCATGATGATGCATGCGGACCTGCCCAACGACGCCGTCAAACAGGCTAGAACTGCGCTGCAGATCGATCCAAAGATGGCAGGCGCGCATTTCCTGCTCGGCGAGGTGGCCATCTACCAGGCTGATATTGAGGCCGCAATTTCCGAGCTGAAGAAGGAGATCGACGTTAATCCCACTAACGCGATGGCGCATTATCGCCTGGGCGATGCTTACATGCGCCAGGAGCGTTGGGATGAGGCGCAAGTGCCACTCGAACGCTCCGTATGGCTGAACCCTAATTACAGCGGGCCGTTTATTCTGCTCGGGAAGTCGTATATGAAGCGAAAGCAATTCGCAAATGCAGAAGGCGTCCTGCGGCACGCGTTACGGCTCGATCCGCAGAACGCGAACGCGCATTACATTTTGGGCCAAACGCTGATGCAGGACGGAAAGACAGAGGAAGCTCAGAAAGAAATGGCCCGTTGGCAGGAGTTGAAGGGAAACGACTAGGAGTCACCGTGATAGTCGGACGAAGGTTACACCACACGCTACCAGATCTGTTGAACTACGGAGTTCGCGCTCGCATCTCGATTGCCGTGATCGTTTTCTGTGCGCCTCTTTTGAGCCAGCCGCTCCGTCAGATTGCGGAGGTGCGCGGTATTCGCGTCGGCACCGCCACCGACCCTTCCTATTTCAGCGATGGCCTTTACAAGCCCACTCTGGCGCGCGAATTCAGCCAGGTGGAGCCCGAGAATGCAATGAAATTCGGGCCGATTCATCCCGGCCCGATGACTTATAGTTTCGGCACCGCGGATGCCATCGTGGCGTTTGCAGAGTCGAACAATATGGCGGTACGCGGTCACACGCTCGTCTGGTACAACCAGCTTCCCTCCTGGGTGACCACCGGCAATTACACGCCGGACCAGCTCTCGTCGATATTGCAGGACCACATCAACACGGTGGTCGGCCGTTATGCCGGCCAGGTCTACGCGTGGGATGTTGTGAATGAGGCTTTCAACGATGACGGCACTCTCCGGAGCTATGTGTGGAGCGACTCGCCGGGAATCGGCCTCACGGGCACCGGTTACATCGAGCAGGCGCTACGATGGACCCACGAGGCGGATCCGAAAGCGCTGTTGTTCTACAACGACTACAACGGCGAGGGGGTCAATGCGAAATCCAATGCGATTTACAAAATGGCGCAGGATTTCAAGGCGCGCGGTGTCCCCCTGGATGGTATCGGCCTGCAGATGCACTTCACCACCAGCATCCCTACGATCACCAGCCTCGAAGCGAATATGAAGCGCATCTCGGAACTCGGGCTGCAGGTGCAGATTACGGAGTTTGACGTGCGACTGCCGGTGGATTCTTCGGGCAACGCGAGCGCGGCCGATCTTGCGCGGCAGGCTCAGATTTATCACGATGTCGTGGCGCTGTGCCTGCGGACTCCGCATTGCACGGCGATTCAGACTTGGGGGTTCACGGATAAGCATTCGTGGATACCGTCCACTTTTCAGGGGCAGGGAGCGGGGTTGGAGTTTGATGCGAATTACCAGCCTAAGCCGGCTTATAATGCGATGCAGAGCACGTTGTTGGAGGTAATCCCTCGTAACTTCCAGCGCCGCTGACGTAGGGCAGGTTTAGAACCTGCTGCGGTTTTCAACCAACGGAAACTCTCGGGTTTGAAAGGGTAGGACGCGGTTTCGCCTGTCCTTCCAATCGTCGCGGGACGCGAAGATTCAGAGGCTGTGAAATACCTTATGAGGGTGTAGCCGCTTGAGTTTGCACGCCTGCCTCGTCTATGGTGCTGGGGGACCGTAGCGCCTTGATGCGATCGCGAATCTGGGCCGCTTTCTCGAACTCGAACTTCTTCGCGGCTTCGCGCATGGTCGTTTCCAGTTCCTTGATGAAGCGCTCGCGCTGATCGGGCGTCATCTCCTCGACTGGGTCTTGGGGTTCGGCCGGGATCGTCACGTAATCGCCCTCGGCGATCGCGACCAGGCTCATGTCAATCGGCTTAATGATCGACTGCGGAATGATATTGTTCTCTTCGTTGTACTGGACCTGTATCTTTCGACGACGGTTTGTTTCGTCCAACGCGCGACGCATGCTGGCGGTCATCACGTCGGCGTAAAGAACGGCGCGGCCATTGAGGTGGCGTGCCGCCCGGCCGATGGTTTGAATCAAGGAGCCTGCGGAACGCAGGAAGCCTTCCTTGTCCGCGTCGAGGATAGCGACGAGGGAAACTTCGGGAAGGTCGAGACCTTCGCGCAGCAGGTTGACTCCGATCAGCGCATCGAACTCTCCCCGGCGGAGATCGCGAAGGATCTTGATGCGGTCGAGCGTACTGACTTCAGAGTGCAAGTAGGCACACTTCACGCCGACTTCGGTGTAGTATTCCGCGAGATCCTCCGACATGCGTTTGGTGAGCGTCGTAACCAGGACGCGTTCGTTCTGCTCGGTGCGCCGTCGAATTTCGTGCAGCAGGTCGTCGACCTGTCCCCGAATCGGGCGGATCTCGACTTCCGGATCGACGAGACCGGTGGGCCGGATGATCTGCTCCACGACGACACCAGCCGCCTTGGTCAGTTCATACGGACCTGGCGTGGCCGAAACGTAAACCACCTGGTTGACCCGGTTCTCAAACTCCTCGAAGGTAAGCGGGCGATTGTCGCGGGCGCTCGGCAGCCGGAAGCCGTAGTTCACCAGCACGTCCTTACGCGACCGGTCGCCATGATACATGCCCTGCAATTGCGGCACGGTTTGATGGCTTTCGTCAATGAAGATCAGGTGGTCGTGGGGCAGGTAATCGAGCAGCGTCGGCGGCGCTTCGCCTGGCAGCCGGCCGGAGAAGTGGCGCGAATAGTTCTCAATGCCATGGCAATATCCGATCTGGCGGATCATTTCGAGATCGAACATAGTTCGCTGATACAAGCGCTGCGCCTCGATCAGCTTTCCCTGCCGCTCCAGTTCCGGCTGCCACGCCGTTAGTTCTTCCTCGATGCTCTTCAGGGCCTGCTCGCGCGATTGCGGCGTCATGACATAGTGAGTCTTGGGGTAGATCGGCAGGCGCAGGTAGGTTTGACGCACTTGTCCGAGCAGCGGGTCGATCTGGCTCAGGCTTTCGACCTCGTCGCCCCACAGCTCGATCCGATAGGCGTAATCGTCGTAGGTCGGGTAAATCTCGATGACGTCGCCGCGGACCCGGAAAGTTCCTCGTCGAAAATCGGTGTTGCTGCGATCGTACAGGATTTCGACCAGCTTCGACGTGATTTGTTCGCGCGTGATCTTCTGGCCCTTTTCCAGCATGAGCAGCATGCCGTAATACGCCTCGGGCGAACCGAGACCGTAGATGCAGCTTACACTCGCGATGATGACGCAGTCGCGGCGCTCGAAGAGCGACTTGGTGGCGGCGAGGCGGAGCTTGTCCAACTCGTCGTTGATGGTCGCTTCCTTCTCGATGTAGATATCGCCGGACGGGATGTAAGCTTCGGGCTGATAGTAGTCGTAATAGCTGACGAAATACTCAACCGCATTCGAAGGAAAGAAGGTTCTGAACTCGTGGTAGAGCTGGGCGGCCAGGGTCTTGTTGTGCGCTAGGACGAGGGCGGGGCGTCCGGCTTTCTCAATTACCTTGGCCATGCTGAAGGTTTTGCCGGAGCCGGTGACGCCGAGCAGCACCTGGTGTTTCTCTCCGTCAAGCACACCGCGGAAGAGTTGGTCGATTGCCGGTCCCTGGTCTCCGCGGGGACGGTAGTCGACAGCCAGATGAAAGCTCATGTATTCAGGATAGCTTGGTACCCTGAAATCCCAGGTTCATGCCGCATCCGATCTACAGCGATCTGTTCCTCGACCACTTCCAGAATCCGCGCCACGTTGGTGAATTGCCGGCGCCGGCGGTCACGGTGGAGGTCTCGAATCCGGTTTGCGGCGACGTTTTGCGGCTATCCGCACTTTGGGAGAATGGACTCGTTCGCGAGGCGGCTTTTAAGGCTCGAGGATGTACGGCGTCCATTGCCGCGGGCTCGGCGTTAACGGAGTGGATGGTAGGCAAGTCTCGAGAGGAAATCACGGCGGCTCGCGCTGCCACCATAGAAGACGCGGTGGGCGGACTGATCCCCGAGTCGAAGCACGTCGCAGTCCTTTGTGTCGATGCGTTGAAAAATCTTCTAAAAGCTATTCCGACTTAACCGCGACTTCCTTGAAGTAAATCCTCGTTGACCCATCGTGGTTCTGAAGGCCGATGTAGCCGACGTCCGGCCGCGGCCCACGCACGGGCTCGTACCACATCTTGCGGGGCGGCACCGGCTGATTGCCGAAGAAATCGTTAATCTTCTCGCCGTTGAGGACCACGATCGTTTCCTGGCCCTTCAGCGTGATTTCCATTGTGTTCCATTCGCCGGTCGGTTTCTGGGCGCGCTTAGATACCTTGCTTAACGAGTAAATCGCTCCGGTGCAGTGCCAGTCATCGCCGGCGCCGTCGATCTGTACTTCGTAGCCATTATGGACTCCGTACCACGGGTCATGGGGCTTTTCGGGCATGCGGATGTAGACACCGGAGTTATCGGTCTGGGCGGAAGTTTTGAAAACTACACGGATCGTCGTGTTGCCAAATTGTTTCGGCGTGTACCACAGCAAGCCCATGCCGCCGTGAGTCCGCAGCATTCCGTCCTCGATCGTGAAGCTTCCAGGGCCGACGTGCTCCCAACCGTTCATGTCCTTGCCGTCATAGATTTGCGTCCACTCGGCGGCATTAAGCAGTGGGAAGAGCAACAGAATTGCAGCGATCGCTTTCATATAAGTTCATTGTACGTGGCGGATGGATGCCTAAAGCTTACTTGCTGGGCACCACTCGAAAGGTGTGGTACTCTGCGAATTAGCCCCACCTAGGAGTTGAATTCAAATGAAATACTGGCTCATTCCGCTGGTCGCATTCGGACTTGCGGCGCAGGATCATCCCCCTAAGCTCAAGATTCAAACCACCGAACTGCCCAACGGCCTCAAGCTCGTCATGTCTGAGGACCATAGCAGGCCCGTCATCAATCTGCAGGTTTGGTATCACGTCGGTTCGAAAGATGAACGAACCGGCCGCACCGGTTTTGCCCACTTATTCGAGCACCTGATGTTTCGCGGCTCGAAGAATGTCGGGCCGGAAGAGCACATGAAGTACGTTCGCGAGGCGGGCGGCGTTGTGAACGCCTACACCACCTTCGATCAGACCGTCTATTGGGAATCGTTTCCCTCGAATTACCTGGAGCGGATGTTGTGGCTCGAAGCCGATCGCATGTCCTCGCTCGTTATCAACCAGGAGAATTTTCAGAAAGAACGCGAGGTGGTGAAGGAGGAGCGACGGCTTCGTTTCGAGAACCCACCCTACGGCATGATCTCCGACGAGTTATGGGGTATGGAGTTTAAGGAATATCCATACAAGCACGCCCCCATCGGCAGTATGGAGGATTTGAATAAGGCAACCCCGGCGGATGTGCAGGAGTTCTTTAACACGTATTACGTTCCCAACAACGCTACTGTCGTGATTGTCGGCGACTTCGATGGTCCGGATGCGGTGGCCTGGGCAAAGAAGTATTTCGGACAGGTTCCGAAGAGCAAGAATCCCGTTCCGCGGGTGACGGCAACCGAGCCGGCGCAGACCGAACTCCGCGAGTTCACGAAGAACTACGCCAATATCCCGCTGCCCGCCGTGCTCAACCTGTATCATCTGCCCCCGATGGGCAACCCCGACTCCTATGCTCTCGATATCACGTCGCGAATTTTGTCGAGCGGCCAGAGTTCGCGGCTCTACAAACGCCTGGTGTACGACGAGCAGGCGGCCGTGCAAGCCAGCGGGCAGTCATTTTTCCTGGAGGGTCCGTCACTTTTCTTCGGAATTGCGATAGCCAACCAGGGGAAGAACATCAAGGAAGTCGGCAGCAGCATGGCTTACGTTTTCGAGCAGGTGAGGAAAGAGCCCGTCACGAACGAGGAATTGACGAAGGCGAAAAATCAAACCGTGGCCACTTTCATTACGGGGGCTCAGACCATGCAGCAGAAGGCTGACAATCTCGGACGAATGGCGGTATTGCAGGGCAATCCGGAACTGGTCAACACGGAATTGGACAAGTATCAAAAGGTGACCGCTGCCGATGTGCAGAAAGTCGCGCAGAAATACCTGGTCGACACCAACGAGACGCGCATCTGGGTGTATCCGGAGCAAGGAAAGAAGTAGGAATATCGCATGTCCCGATTCATTACGTTATTTATCGTCGCCGCTGCCGCCGCTGTCACGCTGACGGCTCAGACTGCAAAGCAAACACCGCCTCCTCCGGGACCGGCGCGTCCTTTTCACTTTCCGAAATATGAGACCAAGAAGTTGGCGAATGGCCTGACCGTTTTCGTGATTGAAGATCACCGGCAGCCGCTTGTCTCGTACCGTCTTGACATCACCACGGCCGGAGGCAGCGCCACGGAAGCGTCTAAAGCCGGTCTGGCTGACTTGACGGCGGGGCTGCTGCGTCAGGGGACAAAGACGCGAACTGCTCAGCAGATCGCGAACGTGGTGGATTCCAGCGGTGGTTCGCTGGGAGCGTCCGCAACCCTGGATGTAGCGCAGGCGTTTTCAACCATGATGAAGTCGTCTTCGGCGTTGGGTTTGGAGTTGCTTTCGGACATCGTCCAGAATCCGACGTTCCCGCAAGACGAGTTTGACCGTTTAATGAGGCAGTCGCTGTCAGGACTACAGGTGACGTACAACGACCCCCAAAACCTGGCTCAAGTATTGGCGTATCGCACTGCGTATGGCGCGCACTCCTACGCGATGCCTACGGACGGCACTCCGGACACGATGCGCAAGTTGAAGCGCGATGACGTCATTTCGTTTTATCAATCGCACTACGGTCCGGCGTACGCTTACCTGGCCATCGCCGGCGATGTCACTCCGTCGGAAGCGTTCGCGAGCGCAGAGAAGTATTTCGGGGCCTGGAAGGGTAACGTGACGGCGACCGCGATGGCAAAGCCACCAGCATCTGTATCGCGGCGCATTGTAGTGGTCGACAAGCCGGATGCGGTGCAGACGCAGTATGCAATTTTGCAAACGATGATCTCGCGCAGCGATCCCGATTACGTTCCGCTTCAGGTTGCCAATCAGATTTTCGGCGGCAGCTTCAACAGCCGGTTGAATATGAAGCTGCGTGCGAATGAGGGTTTGACGTATGGTGCGACCAGCGCCCTGGAGCCGTTGCGCCAGACCGGGGTATTTACGGCGCGGAGCTTTAGCCGCACTGAGAAGACCGCGACCGCGATTAAGATGATGGCCGACCTGCTAAAGGAGTACCGGGAAAATCCTGTAACCGAATCGGAATTGCAGGAGGCGAAGGCTTACCTGGCCGGATCGTTTGCATTATCCGTGGAGACTCCGGCCGATGTCGCTCAGCGAGTGCTGATCGCGGCCATCAATGGCCTCCCCGCGGACTATTGGGACACTTACCGCGACAGGATTCTGGCGGCGACCGCCGAACAGGTGAAAGAAGCCGTTCAGCGTCACCTTACTCCCGACAAGATGGACATCGTGGCGGCGGGGAATGCCGCGGGATTTGCGAAGGATCTGGAAGGGCTCGGCAAGGTTCAGGTGATTCCACTGGCGGACCTCGATCTTACGGCCGAGAATCTCACCCGTCCGAAGGAAAGCGCTCCTGTTACCGGGGAGTCCAAGGCTCGGGGCCTGCAGCTAATCCAGCAGGCGGTCGACGCCGTTGGAGGGCGCCAGGCGCTGGAGGCCGTGAACAACATTTCCTCCAAGGGCCCGGTCTCAATCAGCATGGGCGGCCAAACGATGAAGGCCAGTCTGGAAGAAGTCGTTCTGTTCCCGGACAAGTACAAGATGACCATGTCTCTGCCGTTCGGGAATGTGATCCAGGCCTGGGATGGTAAAGTGGCGTGGGTTCAACAGGGACCGCAGACGCGCGAGCTTCCGGCGAATATGGCGAAGGAAGTGGAACGCTCCATGGCCATGGTCGGCGGGGTCGGATTGCTTCGATCGGCGGTCGACGGCAAAGCGGAGGTGAACGCTACCGGTGACAATACGGTCGTCTGGACGAGTGGTGAAGAGAAGGTGACGGTTGTCTTCGACCCGGCGTCGAAGCGCATCGCGAAACTCACGTATCGCGGTGTCGGGCCTCAGGGCCCGGCGGATAACGACGTGGAATACAGCGATTACCGGCAGGTTGAGGGCGTTTATCTGCCGTTCCATGAAATCGTCATCATTAACGGCCAGAAGTTCGGAGAGCGCGAGTTTACCGAGCGGAAGATCAACGGGGAAGTGAAGCCTGAAATTTTCGCGAAGCCGGCGGCGTAGAGGTATCTGGAAGGGTGGAGCAGGCATTCAGCCTGCTTGCCTGTCCCACCTTTTCCGACCCGAGAGCTCCGTTGGTTGCGGCTATGCCGCTTTGTCCCGCGACGACGTGGAAGCGTGGCCCAGGCATTCAGCCCAAGGCCACTTAGTTTTTCGGGAACGGCGAGTCGGGTCGAGCTTGTGATGCAGGCTGTTAGCCTGCATCACAGGCTCAATCAGACTTGCCGTTCCCGAAAACTAAGCGGCTTGGACTAAACCCTCCTGCTCCACCCTTCCACAGCCTGCATCGCGTCGATTTGAAGACAGTAGATGCAATCCTGCCTTACTCGCCTCGAGGCTTGTCCCATACCGAAATAAGCGGTATCGTCGGTGCGATCATAGACTAATGACTACGAGAAGACGGGCGATGCAGCGGTTGTTAGGCACAGCCGCCGTGCCAATGCTGGCGGCGGACAAACAACGGCACATGGAAGCGGCCCTGGATGCTCTCAAAACCGCCCAAGCCGAGTTGCGGGCTTCTGCTCCCGATAAGGGCGGCCACCGCGGAAATGCTATGCGTCTCGTGAAGCAGGCGATGGACGAGGTCCAAGCGGGGATCGATTTTGCGGCACAGAAATCTTCCGCGCCACCCGCACCCCAAGAATAGCCGCGCCGCCCAGCAGCGTCGTAGCCGCCAAGGCCAGCACACCTCCGGAAAACCCCGCGGCCGAGCTCAGATACCCGACAATGTAAGGCCCCACGAAACCCCCGAGATTCCCAATGCAGTTGATGGCGCCGATACACGCGGCGGCCGACGTACCTCCGAGGAACGCGGTCGGCAGCGCCCAAAAAGCCGGCAGACGGCCGTTCATCCCAATTGCGGCCACGGAAAAGGCGGCGATCCCGAGCACGACGCTCTTCCCGGAGACGAGGCTCAACACCAGACCGATGCTCGCCACGAACATGGGAGTTGCCGTGTGCCAGCGGCGCTCGCCGGTATGATCCGAATGGCGGCCGATCAACAGCATAGCCGGCCAGGAAACCAGGTAGGGAATCGCGCTGATCAGCGTCACCTCCCACGAAGGAAGTCCCGAGAGCTTTTCCAGAATCTTCGGAAGCCACAAACCGAAGCCGTATTGCAGCACCGAGCCGCCAAAATATGCGATGGTCAGCAGGATCATCGTAAGGCTGCTCAGGGATCGCCAGACACTCACCGCAGGCCCCGAGGCCTTCACCCTTTTCTCATCCTCGAGTTGCGCCACCAACCACTCCCGCTCGGCCGCGGGCAGCCAGTGCGCCTGGGCTGGCCGATCGGTCAGGTAGAACAGGGTGACGACGCCGCAGATCACGGCCGGCACACCCTCCAGGATCAGAAGCCACCGCCAACCCGGCAGTCCCAGCCAATGGATGCGGATCAGCAGCGCCGAAAAAGGCGCGCCGATCACCTGTGACACCGGAATCGCCGACATGAACATCGCTACCGCCTTGGCGCGGTCCTGGTTGCGATACCAGTGCGTCAAATAGACGATCACGCCTGGGAAAAACCCGGCCTCCGCAATGCCAAGCGCAAACCGCGCCCAATAGAATTGGGGTGCGGTATGGATGAATCCGGTGATCGCGGCAACGATTCCCCAGGTCACCATGATGCGCGCTATCCATTTCCGCGCGCTCCATAGCTCCACCAGAATCGTCCCCGGAATCTCCAGCAGCACGTAGCCGATGAAAAACACCCCGGACCCAAACCCAAATTGGGCGTTCGTAAAGCCTAATTCGCGGGTCATATCCAGGCCGGCATACCCGACGTTGACACGGTCCAGAAAAGCAACGACGTACAACAAGAAAAGAAACGGCATCAACCGGCGGTTGACGTGGCGGAGGGTGCTATGAGCAATATCGTCTTGGGCCAGAATCGTCAAGCATAACAGACGCACCAAACCCGGCCCGATGTGCGTCTTATGGGGATAGAGATGCGCGCACACCTTCTGCTCACCGTTTGTGTCACCGCAATTGCATTTTGGCCGGTCGCGGCAACAGGCGATACCGCCGACGGCGGGGCCTCGAGTATTGTCCGGGCGACCCTCGACAACGGTCTAAGAGTGGTCATCATACGCAACACGCTGGCTCCGGTGGTAACTGTCGAGGAGAATTACCTGGCGGGCGGCAACGAGACTCCGCCAGGCTACCCAGGCATGGCCCACGCACAGGAGCATATGGCGTTCCGCGGCTGCAAGGGTCTCGCGGGCGATCAAATTGCCGCGATCTACGCACAGCTCGGCGGCTTTGGTAACGCCGATACGCAGCAGAACATCACGCAATACTTCACCACGGTTCCCGCGCAGGATTTGGACGTGGCATTGCGGGTGGACGCCGCTTGCATGGCGGATGCCGAAGACTCGCAGCAGGAGTGGGCCCAGGAACGCGGCGCCATCGAGCAGGAAGTCGCGCGCGATCTATCCAACCCAACGTATAAATTCATCACCCGCATAAACGAGGACATGTTCGCGGGAACGCCATACTCCCACGACGCGCTCGGCACCAAGGAGTCGTTCGACACCACCACTGGCGCAATGCTGAAACAGTTTTACAAGACCTGGTACGCACCGAATAACGCCATCCTGGTGCTGGCCGGCAACATCGATCCCGGCGCGACACTCGCCAAGATCAAGCAGATCTACGGAGCAATCCCGAAACACGATGTACCGGCGCGTCCCGCCGTGAGTTTGCGCCCGGTGAAATCGGAATCGTTCGTCCTCGACAGCAATCTGCCCTATACGCTGTGCCTGATCGGATACCGCCTGCCGGGCTCCGACGATGCCGACTATGCCACATCGCGTGTCTTGTCCGACGTGCTGTCGAGCCAGCGCGGCAAGCTCTACGAACTGGTTCCCGAGGGCAAGGCTCTCGCGGCGCAGTTTGGCCTCGCGGAGACATTTCCGAAGGCGAGCGTCGCATTCAGCCTGGCGGCGCTGCCTGCCGCTTCCGACGGCGCCCCGATCATTGCGGAGATGAAGAAGATCATCGCCGGATACGTCAAGGCCGGCCTCCCGGCCGAGCTGGTGGACGCCGCCAAGAAGGCCGAGATTGCCTCGGCGGAGTTCGAGCGCAACTCCATCCCAGGGCTCGCCGCCAGTTGGTCGCAGGCGCTGGCTGCCGAAGGCCGCAATTCCCCCGATGAAGATGTAGCTGCCATCCGCCGCGTGACTGTCGATGACGTAAATCGCGTAGCCAGAAAATACCTTGTCGAGCAAGGCTCCATCGTCGCTACCCTTAAGCCTCGACCCTCGGGAGAGCCGGTCTCCGCGAAAGGATTTGGAGGTACCGAACAGCTCACCAACGCGCCCTCGAAGCCGGTCATGCTGCCGGAATGGGCCGACGTCGCCGTGAAGTCCCTGGCCGTTCCCCAACCCGACCTGCACCCGACCGATGTAACGCTGCCCAACGGCATCCGGCTCATCGTGCAACAGCAATCGGTCAGTTCCACCGTCACGGTGATGGGGAGTATCCGGCACGAAGAGAAGATGCAGACGCCGCCGGGAAAAGACGGCGTTGCTGACATCCTCGACGGATTGTTTCCGTATGGGACGAAAACCTACGATCGGGTGGCCTTTCAGAAGGAGCTGGACGACATCGCCGCGACTGAATCGGCGGGCGCGGAGTTTTCGATCAAGGTCCTCAAGCAATATTTTGATCGCGGGGTGCAGTTGCTCGCCGACAACGAGCTACACCCTTCCCTGCCGGAGGAGGCATTTAAAGTCGTCAAGAGCGAGACTGGTGATTTTGTGGCCGGAAACCTGACCAGCCCGGATTATCGCGTCCGGCGCGCCCTCGACCTGACGCTGCTTCCGAAAGGCGATCCGGTTTTGCGCGAGACCACGCCGCAGACCATCGGCGCTGTCACGCTTGAGGATGTTCGCAGTTATTACGGCCAGGCGTTCCGTCCCGACCTCACAACCATCGTGGTGATCGGCGATGTAACGCCAGCCGAGGCGCGTACAGCAATTGAGAAGTACTTCGGCGCCTGGAAGGCTACCGGCACTCCGCCGGATGTGACGCTGCCCGCCGTGCCGCCGAACACGCCCTCCGCGGTGAACGTGCCCGATCCCGAACAGATTCAGGATTCCGTCAGCCTGGCTGAAGAGCTGCCGATGAACCGCTTCCAGCCCGATTACTATGCGCTGCAGTTAGGCGATCACGTCCTGGGCGGCGGATTCTATGCCACGCGTTTATACCACGACGTACGCCAGGTGGCAGGCTACGTATACAACATCGACGATTCGCTAACCGCAACGAAGACACGCACGGTGTACTCGGTTACATACGGCTGCGATCCGCAGAACGTCTCGAAAGCCCGAGCGTTGGTGGAGCGTGACCTCATTGCCATGCAAACCGATAACGTCTCGCCGGCCGAGTTACAGCAAGCCAAGGCGCTCCTTCTGCGCCAGATTCCGTTAGGCGAATCGAGCGAGGACTCTATTGCGGCCGGACTCCTCGCACGCGCCCAGATCGATCTTCCCCTGGATGAGCCGATCCGCGCGGCCCGAAAGTACTTCATCATGTCGGCCGATGATGTGCGAGCGGCGTTTGCCAAGTGGATCCGGCCCAAGGATTTCGTCCAGGTGGTGCGCGGCCCGGCGCCACAGTAGCTGCGATTGTAACCGGGTCCTTTCGTAACACCCCGCCGTCCGCGGTGGTCTCACGAAGTGAGATGATCGATCGACGTGTCGTTACAGCATTCGCATGCTTCGTAACGCTTCTCACCTTCTCAGGCTGTCGCCAATATTCCGCTCCGGAGACTTCCGGTTCGTTTCAAGCTCCGACCACCCGGCCTCTGACGTATGCCGACGTGGTCGACCGCGTAGCGCCCGCGGTTGTAACCATAAGAGCGAATCGCCGGGTCCGCGCGCCCGAGCAGTACCCGTTCTTTAACGATCCGCTGTTTCAGCACTTCTTTGGCTTTGGCCGCATGCCGGGGCAAGGCGGCGGAACGCAGGTGGAACGCGCCTTGGGCTCGGGCGTGATTGTGCGCCCGGATGGCCATATCCTTACAAATCAGCACGTGGTGGATGGCGCGGACGAGATTAAGGTCGACTTGAATGATCACCGGACGTTCTCAGCCAAGCTGCTTGGCTCCGATGCTCCTAGCGATCTTGCCGTTCTCAAGATCAACGCAGGCAATCTTCCGGTGCTCTCCCTGGGAGATTCGGACAAAGTACGTGTAGGGGACGTTTGCCTGGCGATCGGGAATCCCCTCGGCATCGGCCAAACCGTGACCTCGGGAATAATCAGCGCCAAGGGCCGGAGAACCGGCCTCAGCAATGGCTCGTTCGAGGACTTCCTGCAAACGGACGCTCCCATCAATCGCGGAAACTCTGGCGGCGCGCTCACCAATACCAATGCCGAACTGATCGGCATCAACTCGCAAATCATGTCGACCACAGGCGCCAGTATCGGTATTGGCTTTGCGATCCCATCGAATATGGCGCGCACCGTGATGGATCAATTGATCCGCGGCGGCAAGGTGCAGCGCGGCCAACTCGGCGTTTCCATACAGCCGATTACTTCCGATTTGGCGCAGAGCCTGGGGTTGAAGGACATCAAGGGCGTGATCGTGAGTTCGGTTACGCCTGGAGGCCCTGCCGATAAGGCTGGAATCAAGTCTGGAGACGTGATCACGGCCCTGAACGGCAAATCGATTGACGATTCCAACACCTTCCGAAATGAAATCGCCAGCAGCGGGCCGGGAACAACCGTGACCCTGACAATCAACCGGAGTGGCGCGGAGCAGCAGGTGAAAGCCACTCTCGGCGACCTTTCAACCAGTCCGACCGGGAATGACACAGGCGGTGGCGGTGGAGGCGCGGGAAGCGGCCGGCTCGGAGTTACCATCGCGCCGATTACGCCGGATATTGCGGCTCAACTTGGACTCAAGGCGGGGACGCAGGGGCTGGTTGTAGCGGACGTTGATCCTTCGGGACCAGCGGCAGATGCCGGCATTCAGGCGGGTGACGTGATAACCGAGGTCAATCGGCAGGCGGTGCGTTCGCCAGGGGATGTTGCATCGGCGCTCGACAAGTCCAACGGACGCCCGGCGCTGTTGCTCATCAATCGCGGCGGGCAGAATCTATTCGTCACCGTGCATCCACGCTGAATCGCACAGCAGCATAGCCGCAAACAACCGAAACTCTCGGGTTTGAAAGGTGGGACAGACGGTTTCGCCTGTCCTTTTTCGGGGAAGTCCAAAAGCAGGCTCAACGCCTGCTCCACCCTTCCAGGTGAACCTATTTCACATGTAAGGTCGCAGTGAGAGCGATGTTGGCGGATGAATCGCCGATCATCAAGCTCACAGGTTCGGTTTCGACGCGAAAGTCTTTCAGCGCTGTGTCCCAAAAAGCCAGGCGGGCGGCTGGGAGTTCGATTTCGACAGTTTTGGTCTGGTTCGGCTGAAGCGTCACACGCCGGAAACCGGCGAGTTGCTGTTGCGGGCGGTCGACCTTCGATTCGGGGTGCTTCACATAGAGCTGCACAACTTCATCGCCGGCCCGAGCGCCCGTGTTGGTCACATCCACGCTTACCGTGACCGTCCCGTCCCTGGCAAGCTGCGGGGTGCTGGTGCGGAGATTTGAGAGCTTGAAAGTCGTGTAGCTGAGGCCGAATCCGAAGGGGTAGAGCGGCTCGCCTTTGAAATACATATAGGTGCGGCCGTGGCGAATGTTGTAGTCCATCATCGGCGGCAACTGGTCGATCGATTTGGGCCAGGTGACGACCAGGTGGCCTCCGGGCGTGTAGCCGCCAAAGAGGACTTTCGCGAGCGCGGTTCCTTCGTCCTGGGAAGAGTGCGTCATGTGGAGTATCGCCGGAATGTTGGCCTGGGTCAAATTGATGGCGTACGGGAAGCTGGAGACCAGGACGACGACCGTTTTGGGATTCGCGATGAAGACCTGTTTGATGACCTGTTCCTGGTAGAGGTCGATCGTTTCGCGATCGCGGCCTTCGCGTCCGTCGCTTGGGACAGAGCAGGGATATGTGACGCCACCGCCTTCGGGCCCGGAATACCATTCATGCCCCATATCGGGTCCGCAGGTGGGGTCGTTGCCCACCACCACGATAGCGACGTCGGACTTGCGGGCTGCATTGATGGCGGCGTTGCTCAGGTCGCCGGCGGCGTAGTTGACCGCGACGTCGGGGCCGACCTCCTGCTTGATGCCTTCGAGCGGCGTGACGGTGTATGGGGGCGTGCCGCCGTACCAGTCCCAATGGACGGAGTTGGCGAGCGGTCCGATGACGGCGATGGATTTAAGCGAGTTCTTATCGAGCGGCAGAAGGTTCTTTTCGTTTTTCAGAAGAACAATGGACTCGAGCGCGATTTGACGGGAGACCTCGCGGTCTTTTTCGGTGTTCCATGGCTCGGGTGACTCCTTGATCCTGGAATACGGGACCACATCAGGCGGATCGAGAAGTCCGAGTTTGATCGCAACGCGAAACTTGGGACGTAGCGCGCCGTCGAGATCCCCTTCGGTGAGAGAACCGTCTTTGAAAGCAGCCTTGGCTTCATCGGCGTAGCGGTCGAGGAACTGATTGATGCCGGCTTTCACGCAGGCGACCACGGCTGCCTTTTGATTGGGGAAAAGATGACGGGGATTAACGAGTAGGGTGACAGCGCCGCCGTCGCTCGAGATGACCTCAACGCCCCATTTTTCGCGGACGATGGTGCGGAGGATGGGATTGACGGCCATCGTGGTCCCGTTCCACGCGTTGTAAGACGCCATCACGGCCTTCGCGCCACCTTCGAGGAAACCCATCCGGAATGGAACGGAATAGTATTCCCAGAACAGGCGATCGTCGAAATCGGAGGAGGAGATGTTGCGGTGATCCTCATTGCTATTGGCGAGGAAATGCTTCAGTAGCGCGGCAGCTTGCCAGTATTTGGGGTCGTCGCCCTGTAGTCCTTTGATGAATGCAGTCGCCATGGTCCCGTTAAAGAACGGATCCTCGCCGTACACTTCTTCGCTGCGGCCCCAACGGGGGTCGCGCGCGAGATCTGCTTGCGGACCCCAGAGCATCAGGATCTGGCGGTTGTATTTCGGGGTTTGTGTGATGAAGCGGGCTTCGTAGCCTTGCACACCGGCGGCCTGGCGCACGATATCGGGATCCCATGTTTCTCCCATGCCGGGCGGCTGGGGGAATTGGGTGGTGGTGATCGGCTGCAGCGGGCCGCGCGTCTCGCGTTGCACGACTCCGTGAATGCCTTCGGAGTTGCCGATGTTGGGCACCCCCAGGCGAGGGACGCCGGTACGGGTGCCGAGGCAGTTGATCTTCTCTTCCGGAGTCATTAAGGAGAGGAGATTGTCGATCCGTTTTTCCGCTGGGAGATTCGGATTCTTGAAAGGTTGTTGCGCGACGGCAGGGATTGCGAGAAGAATGAGGCAGAGCAGGTTTCTCATTTGTGAGAGCTTCCTCTGGAATTAGGCTAGCAATGCGCGGCCATAGTAGGATGCTAGCTGGTTCATGCGGCGCCAGTTTCGCATTCTTTATCGCGAGTTTCTGTTCCGGATGGTCGACCTGGAACTGCTATCGGCTCATGCGCAGGGAGACAGCCGAACGCTGCTCGGACAGTTCGCCTCCCTACTTGTTTTCTGCAGTTTGATTCTTGCCGTGACCGCGGGCCTGTGGGCGGCGCATTTCAGGAATGAACAGGTTCCGGCGGCGATTCAACTCGTCAGCGCATGGAACATGGAGCATTTCCTGATAGCGACCTCCATGCTGGCAGTGGGCCTGTTCGCGGTGCTGAGTTGGGAATCGACGTTTCCGGATCGCCGCGACGTGATGCTGCTCGGCCCTCTGCCGGTGCATGCGCGAACATTGTTTCTGGCGAAGATCGCGGCGGTTGGCACGGCCTTGGGACTGACGCTGGCGGCGCTGCACGTCTTCGCTGGGATTGCGTGGCCGCTCGCGCTGGCGCGGTTCGACTCCGGACCTGTCCCGGCTCTCGTCTTCGATCCGCCGCTGCCGCCAGTCAGCGCGGCGGAAATGCCGGCTGTGATGAACCGCGATATCGCGCCGATGCTGCAGCACCTCGATCTGGCGGCCGCGGACGGCGGGGCTGGTATTGTTATTGGCGTGTCGGAGCGTGGCGTGCGCCGCGTAATGACCTACGGCGCTGCAAAGCCCGATTCGATCTTCGAGATCGGGTCGATCTCAAAGACCTTTACGGGCCTCCTGCTGGCGCAAATGGCCGTGGAGGGCAAGGTCGATCTTCGCCAGGCGGTGCGCGACCTGTTTCCGCCCGGTATCGCCCCGAGGACGAATGGTTTAGAGATCACGCTTCTTGATCTGGCGACACATCATTCCGGCTTGCCCCGCATGCCTGACAACACAGGCCCGGGCGACCGGCGGGAATCATACACGAATTATCACGCTCCGGATCTCAACAATTTCATCCAACGACATGGGTTCGGGAAGCCGGCGAATACCGAATTTCTGTACAGCAATCTCGGGTTCAGTGTGCTCGGCGCGGCGCTCGCAAACCGCGCGCAGAGCAGTTATCCGGAACTCGTGCGCCGGGACATCATGGGTCCGCTGGGTATGAAGGACACCGTGATTACGCTCTCGGACGAACAGCGCAAGCGCCTCCTGCAGGGTTATGGCTACGATGCGCGTCCGACCGCCGAGTGGAACCTGGACGTCTTTGCCAGCGCAGGCGGCATCCGCTCCACCGCCGGCGACATGCTTGCCTATCTCGAAGCGGAACTTCATCCTGAAAGGACGCCATTCCGTAGTGCCCTGGTGGAGTCGCAGCGGTTTCGCGACTATGTGACGGGAAACGTGCGGGTCGCATTGGCCTGGGTTTACGACCCGGAAACAGGCGTTTATACGCACGATGGCGCAACGGGTGGTTTCACAAGCTACGCGTGTTTCGACCCGCGGCGTGATTTCGCGGCCGTTGTGTTTCTAAACGCCCATCCAAAGTCGTTCCCGTTCACGCCTTTCCTGGGCGAGCACGTCCGGCAGCGTCTTGCCGGGGAAGCGGCGCTCTCTTTGACGCCCGTTTCGGTTCCCGGAGCCGGCCCAATACGATCATTCTTCGCGTACTGGATCGCAATAGTCCTCGCGGGCACGTTCATTTTTGGCTGTGTGCTCGTGTTGCAGGGCGTCACGGCGCTGGTGCTTCCGCGGAGATGGTTTCTGCGAGTCTCCGGTCTCTTGCAACTCGCGGTGTTTTGCCTTTTCGTGAGCGGCTATTTTCTGCAGAGTTCGCCGGCAAATGTGCTGGTGGCGGGACCACAACAGCCTTGGATGTCGTGGATTCCTTCCTACTGGTTTGTGGGGTTATATCAACAGGTGAGCGGTTCGCTGCACCCGGCGCTGGCGCCATTCGCACGCCGCGCATGGGTGGGGCTCGGCGGCGCCCTTTGTGCCACTGCCCTGGTTTATCTGGCTTCGTACGCTCGCACGCTGCGCAAGATCGTCGAGGAGCCGGACATCGCACCGGCATGTCGAAGCGGCTGGCTACCGCCATTCGGCGGTTCCTTCGAAACCGGAATTGTGCAGTTCAGCATTCGAAGCCTGCTTCGCAGCCGGCAGCACCGCATGATTTTCGCGTTTTACCTGGGCGCCGGCCTCGCGTTCGGAATTTTGTTCTTGAAAGTGCCATCAGGGGAGCCGTCGACGGTGGATATCTGGCACCAACCGTCTGTAGCGCTGCTTGCGGCCACAATCACGATGATGGGTTTTTGGGTGGTGGGGACGCGCGTGGTCTTTTCGCTGCCGCTCGATTTGCGGGCAAACTGGATTTTTCGCGTGATGCCGTTTCCCGCGGGTCCCCTGTATCTGGCAGCGTGGCGACGCGCCCTATTCGCGTTATCGGTGGTACCCGCCCTTCTGATATCTGCGGTGGTCATCGGTCCGCTCTGGCCCGGGAGGCAGGCGGCGGCACACCTCGCCGCACTTGGACTGTTCGGCACGATCCTGGCCGAGTTTTCCTTTGGATCGGCTCTGAAGATCCCGTTCACCTGTTCGTATTTGCCGGGAAGATCGCATATCCATATGACGTTCCTGCTGTGGATGTTCATGCTCCTGATCGGTGTCTTGGGGACGGCTATTGGCGAGCGCGATGCTCTGGAAAATCCCGCCGCAACCATGTCCGTTTTGGCCGGACTCGGCATGACGGCGTTGTTCGCGATTATGCGCAATCGGCGTAACGCAAAGCCGGAGAACGCAGAACTCCGATTTGAGGAAGTACCGCCCGACCAGTTGCAGATCCTCAAGTTGTCCTGACTTTACTAGGCGAGCGCGCGGCGCTATGATTGATCGCACTATGCGATTTGGAATAGCGTTTGCCCTGAGTATTGGTTTGATGTTGCCGGCGGCTGCCGCGCCGTCAACGACGGCGATCGATTCGTTTCTGGCGCGATACCAGACGCTTGGGCTGTTCAATGGGTCCGCACTCGTAGCAGACCAGGGCCAGGTGGTTTTCAAAAAGGGCTACGGCCTCGCCAACATGGAGTGGAACATTCCGAACACGCCGGATACGAAGTTCCGCCTGGGCTCCATCACCAAGCAGTTCACGGCGACGCTCGTAATGCAGCTTGTCGAGCAGGGCAAGATTGAGCTGAACGCGCCGATTACCCGTTATCTGCCCGACTACCCCACAAAAACCGGGGATCGGATCACGATTCATAATCTGCTCAATCACACCTCGGGGATTCCCGGCTACACCGAAGTGCCGTCTTGGGCTTCCAAGATGCGCGATCCGTATCCGCCGGCGAAGTTCATCGAGTTTTTCTCAAAGCTTGACCTGTTCTTCGATCCGGGGACCAAGTTCAGTTACGACAACTCCGGATACTTTCTGTTGGGAGTCATTCTCGAGAAAGTCACTGGTGAGCCGTATGAGAAACTGCTTCGCGAACGGATCTATACGCCCGTCGGGATGAACGATTCCGGGTACGACTCCACAGCTCCACTGCTTACAAAGCGCGCCGCGGGGTATGACAAGCATTTCGATGGCAGCTATACGAATACCAGCTATATCGACATGTCGCAGCCTTATGCGGCGGGCTCGCTCTATTCCACCGTTGAAGATCTTTACAAGTGGGACCAGGCGCTATATGGAGACAAAATTCTCACCGCGGCAAGCAAAGAGAAGATGTTCACTCCGGGACTCTCGAACTATGGATATGCTTGGGAAATTCGCAAAGGGAAGGATGGTCTGACGATCGAACACGGCGGCGGGATCAATGGATTCAACACCCTGATCACGCGCAACCCCGATACGAAGCGGCTGATCGTTTTGCTGAATAATACCGGCGGCGCTCCGCTGAATGCAATGGCAAATGGCATTCGCGCCATTCTCGACGGGAAGGAACCCGTGATGCCGAAGGAACCCGCGGCTCAAGAGCTCTTTAAGACGTATCAGAAGTCGGGGCTGGAAGCGGCGTTGCGCCAAGCCGCGGAAATGAAGGCGGGGACGCAGTACGAAGCCGGCGAAGGCGAACTGGCCCGGCTCGGCGGGCAGTTACTCGCCACCAGGAAGACGGCGGATGCATTGACACTGGCGAAGCAGCTCACGCAGGACAATCCGAAATCGATTGGCGCCACGACGCTTCTGGCGCAGGCTGAGAAGGCGAACGGGCATCGGGTTGAGTCGATTCAGGCTTGGTCGCGGGTGATTGATTTGAGCCCGAATCCGCGGGCATTGCTTATTTACACGGACGAGATCCGGCAATTGTCGAATTTTGACCCCGCGGGAACGAAATAACCCGGCTGGTCACACTCGAGCGGTCCTATTCGTCAGTGTTGAGAGGCATTGGTGGACGAACACGACTGGCTGGCCGAACGATTCGAGGAAAACAGAGGTCATATGCGGGCGGTGGCGTACCGCATATTGGGATCGGCGGCCGAAGCGGACGATGCGATTCAGGAGGCGTGGCTGCGCCTCAACCGGTCGGATGCCGGCGCGATAGAGAATCTCGGAGGCTGGCTAACGACGGTGGTCGCACGGGTGAGCCTCGACATGTTGCGATCACGGAGTTCCCGTCGGGAGGAGTCCCTGGACGACCGCCGGGCTGAGCACACCGACAGCAATCTCGAACAGGAGATGTTGCTGGCCGATTCCGTGGGTTCGGCACTGCTTGTGGTGCTGGGAACGCTGGCGCCGGCCGAGCGGGTGGCTTTTGTGTTGCATGATTTGTTCGCGGTCTCATTCGAGGAGATCGGGCCGATTGTCGGTCGTTCCGCGGTGGCGGCGCGTCAACTCGCGAGCCGGGCGCGGCGGCGTATTCAGGGGGCGGACACGTCGGGCGAGGCGGACCGTGTTCGCCAGCGGCAAGTTGTGGATGCCTTTCTTGCGGCCGCGCGCGAAGGTGACTTCAACGGCCTTCTCACGGTGTTGGACCCGGATGTCGTGCTGCGCGCTGACCTCTCGCATGCGTGGCTCGGCGGCCGGCAGGAGATTCGTGGCGCCCAGGCGGTTGCGAACACCTTCAACGGTCGCGCGAAGGCGGCGTTGAGGGCCGTGGTGAGCGGCGGCGCGGGAGCGGCCTGGGCTCCCAACGGAAAACTACGGGTCGCATTTGGATTCACCATCGAGAACGGGAAGATCGTCGAGATCGAATTGATTGGCCATCCCGAGCGTCTTCCCTTGCTCGATATAACGATCCTGAGCGACTGAGGATCAGACCTTCCAATCGCCCGCGAGTTGCTTGACGGCTCCGTTGAGCCGATTCCAGACATTGATGTTGGCAATGTTGATGATCAAGGCCGCGAGCGCGTTCTCATCGTAATGCCGGGCAGCTTCGTTCCAGACTTCGTCCGGTACCGGATCATCACGGTCGGCCATGCGAGTAACTGCTTCGGTAAGGGCAAGAGCCGCGCGCTCGGCGTCGGTGAAGTAGGGTGCGTGCCGCCACACGGGCAGGGCGAAGAGCCGTTCGTCCGTTTCACCGTGCCTCTTGGCGACTCGGGCGTGCCCGTCAACACACGTGCCGCAACTGTTGATCTGGCTTGCGCGCAGTTCAATCAACTCCAAAGTCTTGGCTGGGACGCCGCCCTTGTCGGTAGCGGCCTTGAGGGCTTGCAGCGCCTGCATTGCTTCGGGATAGATCATTACCGGGTGTTTCATCCTTGCCATGGTTTGTTCTCCACAGCAGTGACGGATCGGGACGAGAAAATGTGACTGCCGTCGCCCGAAGGGTTGCTACGAAAGCCCCAACATCTGCTTGATCGCGTCCAGCGCTGTCACATTGCCGCGCTTGAATGTGGCGCCCTTGTCTTCGTAGTCGACATGCCCTGTGTTGATGCCTTCAATCATCTCCCGGAACAGCCGGGCGAGATCCTGCGTAAAACCGGTCGCTGTCAAAGTCGGAATCACGGCATCAAGAGGGTGGGTTTCAAGCTTCACCGGCTTTCCCAAGGCTGTGTCGAAGGCATGAGCGATATCCTGCGGACTGTAGTCCTCGGGACCGGCCAGTTCCAGCACTCGGGCGCCATGCGCGGGATCGGTCAGACAGGCGGCGGCGAACCGGCCGATGTCGACCGTCGAGATCATCGGAATCTTTCGTTCCGGCGTTAGAAAATTGTGAAGCACGCCCTGGCTTTTAACCCCTTCCATGCCGCTCGCCCAGTTCTGCAGGAAGTACCCGGGACGGAGGATGGTCAGGTTCGTCGCTACTGGCCGCATCGCCGACTCGGCATGGTGCAGCCCGCGGATCGGTCCGGTGCCCTGCGCGTGCTGGGCGCCCACAGATGAAAGCAGGACCACGTGCAAGATGCCGCTGTCTTTCACCGCGCCGGCCAGCGTATCGGCAACGCGTTGCGAATACCCCAGCGCATCCTCCGCTTTATAGTTGGGGGGAATGAGAAGATAAGCACCTTCCGCGCCGGCCAAGGCCGCTGCCAACGCATTCCTGTCCTCCACCGAAGCGGTAGCCACCTGAGCGCCCTTTTGACGCAGGCCTTCAGCCTTATGTGCATCACGAACCAAAACGGTTACGGGTTTACCCTGCGCAAGCAGAGTATTGGCCACTACGCCACCCGTGTTCCCAGTCGCTCCAGCAATCACGAACATGAAAAGGCTCCTTCAAGCCAAGTCTAGCGTGCGACTGTAATAAGATTGGGCATTGTCCATGAAAGGTGAGCGGCTGGGGAATTACGAGATCCTCGACAAGTTGGGCGAGGGCGGGATGGGCGAAGTCTGGCGGGCGCGCGATCAGCGTTTAAATCGCATGGTCGCGATAAAAGTGCTGCCTGCCGAAGTGGCGAACGTTCCGGCGCGGCGTGCCCGATTCGAGCAGGAGGCGCGGGCGCTTGCGGCTCTCAATCACGGCAACATTGTCGGCGTTTTTGATATCGGCGAGGAGAACGGGCGCGCTTTTCTCGTATCGGAGCTGGTAGAGGGCGAGTCGCTACGCGCGGCGTTAGAACGTGGCCCGCTTCCCGTGCGCAAAGCAATCGATTACGGCGTGCAGATCGCGGATGCTATGGCGGCGGCGCACTCGGTCGGAATCGTGCACCGCGATCTGAAGCCGGAGAACATCATGATCACCCGCACCGATCGGGTGAAGGTCCTCGATTTCGGGCTTGCCAAGCAGACGATGCCCGCGACCGACGAGAAGACGGCAACGCTCGGCATCGCACTCTCGGAACCCGGCATGGTGATGGGTACCGCCGGGTACATGTCGCCCGAGCAGGTACGGGGCGAGGCGGTCGATCACCGGTCGGACATTTTCAGCTTCGGATCGGTGCTGTACGAGATGGTCACCGGGAAACGCGCGTTTCACGGGCCTTCGTCGGTCGAAACGATGCACGCCGTTTTGCGCACCGAGCCGTTTGAGGAGGACCCCGGCACGGCGAGCAGCATCTCACCGGCGCTCGGCGGGCTCATTCGGCGCTGCCTGGAGAAACGGCCGGACCAGAGGTTTCAGTCGGCGGCCGACCTGGCATTCGCGCTGCGGGCAATCACAGGCACGAGCGGTTCGGGGACACAGCCCGCGGTGGCGGCCGCCGCGCCTCCTGCAACGACGCGGCGTTGGCTCGCGCCAACCATGGTGGCCGTGGGGTCGGTGCTGCTTCTTGCCGCGGGTATCTTTCTTTACGGGCGCTTGTTCAACAAACGGCAGATGCCGAGTTATGAACGCATCACCTTTCGCAAGGGATATGTCACCGGCGCGCGCTTCACTCCGGGCGGCACGAACATTGTTTACGCCGCAAGTTGGGAAGGCGCACCTGAGCGGATGTATCTGGCGGTGCCTGGGAATCCGGACGCGCGCGATTTAGGCATTCCCGATAATGCCCGGCTGCTGTCCGTTTCATCGAAGGAGGATCTCGCGTATCTCGTCGGGCCTTATGTCAAAGATCGGCTCGGATATGAAAACGGCACGCTCGTGCGCACGTCGATTTCCGGCGGTGAGACTCGTCCGTTGTTGAATAATGTGCTGCGGGCCGATTGGTCGCCGGATGGAACATCCATGGCCGTCTTGCGGCGCGTGAATGATTTATACCGGCTCGAGTACCCGATCGGCACGGTGTTGTGGGACAAGCTGACCTGGCCTCTGTATGCGATTCGCATATCGCCGGACGGCAAGTACGTTGCGTATGTCGTACAGGGACAGGGCAGCAGTCTCGCGATGGGATACGTCGATCGGAGCGGCAAACGAAAACCGTTTGGCGTCGTGTCGTCGCAGGCGACGGCGGAGGACCGCGCCTTGCTCTCGTGGCGGCCTGATGGGAAGGAGATCTGGTATCGCTCTCTGGATCAGGACTCGCTGGGCACGATCTATGCGGCCGACCTGTACGGGAAACGCCGCGTGGCACTGCGCCTGCCCTCGCGCGTGACGTTCTACGATATCGCGCCCGACGGCCGGCTGCTGCTCAGCACGGATAGCTTGCAGGTGGGAATTCTCGGTGTTGCGCCGGCCGAGACGACGGAAAAGGATTTGTCATGTCTGGACGCGTCTGTGCTGCGGGGAATTTCCGAGGATGGCTCAATGGTGCTCGCGGGAGTCTCGGGGCGAAGCGGCAGCGTCTATACACGCAAGACCGACGGATCGCCCGCCGTACGGCTTGGGGATGGCTTTCCCGTCGCGCTGTCGCAGGATGGCAAGTGGGTCTCGGGCTATATGACGAAGGAAGGTTCCAAGCGGCAGTGGTTCCTGATGCCGACCGGCGCGGGGGAAGAACGGATGGTGGATGCTCCGGGGTTAGTTGCGGCCAACACCGTCGTGAGGGCTTGGATCGACGATCATCGATACCTGGTTATGGGTGGACGGCCCAACTCTTCTTGGCAGTGCTTTGTTTGGGACTCGGAGGCGAATACGGTCAAGGAGGTTTGCCCGGCAGGCGTTTTGGCTTCCGAATATCCGATCATGCTTTCGCCAGATCGTAAGAAGGTCCTGGCGCACGAGCCGAATGGCCTGTTTGTGTATCCTCTGGACGGCGGCGCTCCTCAGGAGGTCCATGGACTGATGATGGATCACGATATTCCGATTGGGTGGCGGGCGGACAACCGATCGCTGTATGTGATCACGCATCACGATACGAATCGTTTTTTTCCATTGTCTGTGTTGGATATTGCCAGCGGGCAGAAAACGCCCTGGAAGGAAATTCGTCCGTCCCGGCCGGTGGATGAGGTGGATCACCTGGCGATCACACCGGACGGACGGGCGTATGCTTATAACTTTTCGCTCCTGATGACGGATTTGTATGTTGCGGAAGGCGTTAAGTGATGTAGCTTGGTAAGCTCCGGCGGGCTGCCCGCCTTCATCATGGCGCGAACTGGACCTGAAGGTCGCGCTCAGCGGACCGGCCGTGGTCGTCTATGACTCGAATCAGATGCGCTCCGTCGGATTGCGGGTGCCAGGGCAGCGCGCCTGAACCTACAGCGGATTTGGCGATCAGCGAACTGCCGTCGAACCAGAAGAGGCTCTGGACTCCAGCAGCGGCGGTGGCATCCAGTGAGATCACCGTGTCGGGACGCGATTGCCGCAAAGTATAGGTCACGCCCAAGAGCGGCGACGCGATGCGCGGCGCGTCTCCTGTTTCGTCAGCAGCGCACGACGGTAGCGTTGGCGGCGAGCGACGCGGAATGCCGGCTTCACGAAATTGTTTGCGCATGTCGGAGCTCCAGAATTCGAAGACTTCGAAGCGGGTGGTTTCGGGCGAATAAGGAGGGCAAGCGGGGCGGCCACTCGCGATGTCCATGGCCACGGCGCGATGAAGCTGGCTGACCCGGATCGGCGATTTGCCGGGGATGTACCAGGTGTCCACGGTGTGCGGACACCAGGCATTGGGCAGATCGCCGCTAGCGGCACATACGGCCACTTTGCTGACTCCGGGCGGAGGCGGCGGATCGGGGAACGTCTCGTTGGCGTGCGCGAGGTTCAGGGCGTCGGCGATGCGGAAAAAGAGTGGCGCGGCCGCTTCGACCCCGATGAAACTGGGGTTGCCTTTGCCGGTAAAATCGCCGATCCAGACCACCAGCACATAGGGTCCGACAACGCCCGCGGACCAGGCGTCACGAAAGCCCCAGGATGTTCCGGTCTTCCAGACTACGGGCCAGCGAGCACGCAGCGACGGGGCTCCGTCGTCATCGGGCCTCGGATTGTGTTGCAGCATGTCGAGCGTGATGAAAGATGCTTCGGGGCTGAGGAGTTGGGGACCGGGCTCGGATTGCGCCGTCGTGGTTCGACGGATCGGACGCAGGACGCCCTGGTTCGCGAGCATGGCGTAAAGCGTCGCGAGTTCTTCCATCGTGACCTCACCGCCTCCCAGGGCGAGCGCCAGGCCGTAGTGAGATTCGGGTTGCAGTCCGCTGATGCCGGCGCTTTGAAGAAACCCGTAGAGCGTCGGCTGCTTGAGCTGCATCGAGACCCAGACTGCTGGAATGTTGCGGCTGCGAACAAGCGCTTCTTCAGCGGGAATTGGTCCAAGGAAGTGGCCGTCGAAGTTTTCGGGCGTGAAGGCGCCGAAGGATTCGGGGGCGTCGCGAAGAATGGTGCGTGGATGCAGGATCCCCTGGTCGAGCGCCATGCCGTAAATAAACGGCTTCAAAGCGGAGCCAGGCGAGCGCTTCGCGAGAACGCCGTCCACCTGGCCGTCGATAGATTGATTCCAGTAGTCGGCGGAACCTACCCAGGCTTTGACCGCCATGTCGCGCGTGTCGACGAGCAGGGCCGAGGTGTTGCGAATTCCGCGGTCGCCGTATTGATCGATGTAGCGGCGGACCTGGCGTTCGACAAGGCGCTGCGTCGACGCGTCCAGGGTAGTTTCGATGCGCGCGGATTGAGTTGGATGCGTGGCCACGAGCGCGTCGACGAAGTGAGGAGCAATCCATGGCAGAGCGTATTCCGAACGGGCTGGGATGGCCGTCTCCAACTGGCGGCGTTCGCTGTCGTTGGCGCGGTGACGAGCGAGCCAAAGGGCAGTGAGGCGGGCGCGGGCTTTTGCGAGGCGATCCTGCTGCGCTCCGCGGCCGGTGCGGGCCAGCGGGCTTTGCGGGATCACGGCGAGCGTGATGGCCTGGCCGAGGTTCACACGGTTCGGCGGCGTGTTGAAGAAGATGCGAGCTGCGGCGCCGATGCCTTGGACGTTGCCCCCGAACGGGACAAGGTTCAGATAGGCTTCGAGGAGGTCGCGTTTCGAATAGCGGGACTCCAGCCAGAGGGCGGCGGCGACCTGGCGAAGCTTGTCCGCGGGAGTTCGCGTATTGAGGCGGTAGAGCATGCGGGCGAGCTGCATGGTGATGGTGGAACCGCCCTGACGGGCTTCACCGCGGTAGGTTCGGAACGCCGCTCGAAAGAGGGCCGTCGGGTTCACGCCGGGGTGCCAGTAGAACCAGCGGTCCTCTTTCAGCAGGAAGGCATCGATCAGCGCGGGCGACATTTGCGACAGCGGCGTCCAGAGGCGATATTGCTCATCCGCGGCCAGGGTCACGCGCAGAAGTTCGTGATCCGCGGACCAGACGGTGGTCGACAGCGGGACGCGATGCTCCAGCGGCGCGTGCGGCCAGAGCCGCAGCGTCACGAGAATTGCGAGGACTACTGCGCACGCGGTCTTCATGGCTTTTCGATTTCGAGTTTCGTGGCGGTGCTGAGGCCGCTGGTTTTGGGGTCGTACATGCTTTCGGCGAACGCCGGCGGCGCCTGGTACACGCCGGCATTGGTGGCGCGGGCGCGATAGACGTATGTGGAGGCGTCCTTGCCGATGGAGCCATAGAGGACGATACGGTCGTCGCGCACGTCGATGTGCTGCGGGGTCCAGGTGGATTTGTCGGACCCGCCGAGCGGCTGAACCGCCTCGGTGCCTCCGGGCAGAAGGTCGACGACGGCAACCTGTGGGATGTAAGCGCGGTTGGTCGCGCGCAGCCGCACACGGACGAGGAACTCTTCGCCGAGTTTCACCTTGGTGATGGTGTTGCCGCGCAGATCGAGGAATTCGTGGAAGACCTCGATGCCTTGGTTGGCATTGGCGGTGGGTAGGTTGCGGTCGAAGCCGGACTCGTTGAGGGCGAAATAAGCGGCCACTGAGGCTTCCTTACTGAACTGCGCCTTTGCGGCGTTGGTGGAGAGGTCGGCTTTCTGGATGGCTCCTGGCGTCACGGTCAGGGCTCGTTCGCGGCCGTCTTTGGCGATTTCCGCGATGCCGAGTTTGCCCGTGGTGGACGCAGCCTTGGCGTAGGCGTCAAGGGCGAGCAGGGTCCACGCCGCGGAAAGCGAATCGATGCGGCCGCTGCTGGCGGCGCCGGCCAGATCTTCGAGCACGCTGGATGGGACAGTGTTCAAGCGCGACGGGAAGTGGTGGGCGATGATGTAGAGCAGTTGGGCGTCGTGGACCACCGGGTCGTAGTAGATCTCGTCGCCCAGGTCGTGTTTCTGGCGCGACCAGGGCACTTTCGCGATGATGCGGTCGGCATCGTTGGTGCGCTGCATCAGGCGGTAGGTAGCGGCTAGCCAGGCGGCCGACAGATCGGTGGGCCACTGCTGGGTGTACCGGTGCGACAGCTCCTGCTCGACGTTCGAGAGTGCGCTGGAGGGTTTCACGCCCTGTCGCGCCAGAAGATACGCCGCATAGGCGCGCCAGCGGGCATCGGCGAGGGATGGAGCGGGGGTGGAAGCAAAACGCGTCATCCAATCGTCGAGTGAGGTGAGGAGCGCGGGGGGGATATTGCGGCCGCGATCTTTGGCTTCGAGCAAATACTGGGCAGCGTAGACGGACGGGAATTCGGCGGTATCAGGAGACGAAGCCCACAGGCCGAAGCCTCCCGAGTCGTTCTGGCGGGATTGCAATACGGCGATCGGATTCAGCGCGGGCGAGCGCTGGCGAACCGCGCCGAATTCGGGTCTTGACGCCAGCAGCAACGCGGCGACGCCTTTGCTGACAAGTTGCTCCGTGCAGGTGTACGGATAATCGTCAAGCCATGCGATCAGGCTCTGGCCCCATACCAGGGGCACGGTGGAGACGGCGGCTTCGACCTTGCGCTTTTCAGGGAACATGTCGCGGGTGAGCGGGACCGTCGTTTTGGCGCTATCGAAACGGCCGAGTGTGATCTGGGTGCGGTAAGCGACGGCGGGACGGACGCCCACGCTTTCTTCGATACGCGCTTCGGAGCGGTCGCGGCGGGCGATGAACTTCAACGCCGCAGAACCGAGGACGGCGTTCGCTTTGAAGCGAAACTCGGCGGGGAGTTCGCGCTTGTCGGCGATCTGCAGGTCGACAGCGGAGGGGCCCGCGGGGGTCAGGGCGTCGGTCGGCTGGACTTCGACGCGAATAGGACCTTTCCCACCCACTGTGTTGTTGAAGACACCAACACTGACCGTAAACTCGTCGCCGGGCGCGACCATCGCCGGGACGTTGGGGGTCAGGATGAAGCTGCCCTTGACCTCGGTAGCGTCAGCCGCGGTTCCGATGCGACGCGGATTCACGGCGACGGCGACGATTCGCAGTTTGCCGTTGAAATAATCGGGCACGGTGTAGTGAAATTCGTGGCCGGAGGGATCTACATCCACGAGTCCGGACCAGAACGCCACCGGCGGTTTGCGTTTTTTCGCGAAGGGATTCAGGTGGCGCGAGAAGCCTCCGTCGGCGTCTCCACCGGGCGCGGCGAGCGCGAGGAAGCGTTTGAATTCGGGCAGGATCAGGTCGAGGATTTGCGTGGTCTGGACCTCCAGCATGCGCTTCTGGAAGAAATAGGCCAGCGGGTCGGGATTGTGATAGCGCGCCACCTGAAGGATTCCTTCGTCGACAGCCAGCAGGGCGACGCGAGAGGCTTCGGCAGGGACAACTCGCATTGTCAGTGTCGCGCCGGGCTTGATTTCACGAGGAACGGTCAGGGTGAGGTCTTCTTTCCGGGCGGCGAGGCTGGCGGAGAAGGGCGCGACGCCGTAGGAGAGCGGGCTCATAAAGATTTCGTCCGAGGACGGATCGCGGACGAACTGGACGCTGACATAGCCGTTGCCTTCGAAATCACGGGGCAGTTGGATACGCTGAACGGAACTGGTGGTCGATGTCTTGAACCAGCGGGATTGATAAACGCGATCGCGCTCGATGGTGATGAGTCCGGCTCCAACATAGGGTGCCCGGATGTTGACTTCAATGGTGTCGCCACCAGCATAGGATGGTTTGTCGAGCTGGATCTGAAGCTCGGCATCGCGGTCGAGCGATTTGGTGAGGTTTGCGTCTCCAGCCACGCTGTAGCTGAGCTGGTTGAGTTCGGCGCCATTGGCGTCGCGCAGAACCAGAACGAAATCGCCGGGCTCGCCGGTAGGGAGCGGCAGGTTGCTGCCGGCCGCGGCAATGCGGACCTTGCGGGTATCGCGGACGATTTCTTTCAGTCGGGAGACGTACTTGTAGGTCTGGTCGGTTTGCTGGGTCAGGACGGAAACGTATTTGCGCTGGATCCATTCGAGGTTCAGGGTGTCGGTCGCGACCGGGTTGAGCTCCTGATTGACGGCCAGCCAGCGGGCCTGCCTGGCGCTGGCGCGTTTGACGAAGGTGAGGTCGCCGTCGGCCTTGATGCCGACCAGGAACGGAGCATTAGAGACGATGGCGCTGCTCTGCGCCGCGACGTTGCGGCCGCCCTCGGCTTCGTAGGCTCGGGCCAGGATGTTGAGGCGGTATGCGCGGCCGGTAAAACGAGAGAGGTCGGGCTTGAATGTCGCGATGCCTTTGTCGTCCGCGACAGTGGCCGGGAGGTCTTCGTGATAAGGCTCGTTCAGCGATTCGCCGACTTCGAAGCGGTAGTCGGGATAGCGGGCGAATTTCGGCAGCACGGCGGTGAGGGCCATCTCGGCGTCGACACGGCGGCCGACGGCGGGCTCGCCAAACAGGTGGGCAACGGTGGCGCGGGGCTTCACGTCTTCAGGGCGGAGCCATCCCTCTATGGGCTTGTCACTAAGGTCGAGCCGGATCTTCATGCGGTCGGGCTCGAATTCCTGAACCTTGAACGACGTGCTGCCGAGGATTTCACGATCCTTTTCGTTCTTGACGAGGTAGGCGGTGGCTTCGTAGGTTCCGGTGGGAGCGGCGAGCTCGCTGGTGAAGGCGAGTTCCTCGAAGGCAGTGGCGGAAAGCTTGAGCGGATTGTGGCTGACGACCGCGCCTCGGGAGTCGGTGATATCGACTTCGATCGGCAGGCCGGCGAGCGACGACTTCCAGTCGGCGGTGCGGGCGATCAGGCCGAGGTGGGCGGTTTCGCCAGGCCGATAAATGCCGCGGTCGGTGAACAGGTAGGCCGACAACTGCTGGGGGGATTTCTCGTTCTCGACACCGCCGGTTTCAAAGCGCGAGATATCGAGGTAGCGATCCTGGGTGCGGAACGGCATGAAGGAAAAGTCGGCGTCCTTCTCGGCCAGGACCATCAGCGGCGTGCGTTCGCGCTTCCATTGACCGAATTTGGGGAATTTTGCACGGCCGTCGGCATCGGAGTTCGCGGCGATCAGGGCCTGGCCGTTGCGTCCAATGGCTTCGATGCGGACGCCTTCCACCGGCAAACCCGTGTGGATGGACTCAACAAAGACGTCGCGGCTGCCGTCCTTGGCTTCCTTCACGATAAAGCCGAGGTCGGTGATCAGGATGAGCCGGTTGTCCTGAATGCCGTTGCCTTCATATTCGGCCTGATCTTCGGTGTCATTCGGGTTGGCGGGCTTCTTTTCGACGGATCGGATGCGTAGGAGAAAGAGGCCGTGGTTGAGCTGGGTATTGCTGCGGAGGTAACGGGCCAGGTCGATGCTGTCGTAGGTCGGCTTGCCGGGCTGTTTGTCGGTGTAATCGCGAACTTCGAGGAACCGTTCCTCCACCTGGTCGGCGAGGCCTTCGTAGACGTTTGGTTTGCTGAAGTCCCACATGGTGGGGGCTATGTGCTGGAGCTGGTTGGGCAGCACGCGGCCGATTTCGACCTCGACGTGGTCGACGTCGCGGACCAGAAAGCCAACCTTTTTATCGCCGGAAAGCGAAAGGAGGGCGCCTTTTCCGAGGAACGTCAAGGCTTGATGGTAGGGTTCCACCTGGACGGTCGCGGTGTAGGGCTTGCCTGCGATGTAGCCGCCAGTTCCCTCGATTCCGTCCGGAACGTCGACGAACAGGTAGCGTCCGACGGGCGCGTGGAATTTGAAGCCGTGGGTGGTTTCGCCGCCTTCCTCGGACGAGATGTAGGTGAGAGGTACGCGTTGGGAGAGTGCGAGAATGTCCTTGCCAACCTGGCTTCCGTCAGTCCAGGCGTAAGGGTTGGGGTCTTCCTTGGGCTGTTTGGGGTGACGCACGGGCAGGACGTAGGCGGACACCTTGCCTGCCAGCGCGCGTTCGGCGACAGGCGAGGAACTGTTCATCAGGAGAATCTGCTCCGGCTCGTATCGGGCATTGTCGACCAGGGTCATGCGCGCGTTCGAGAAGCGGAGACTGGCGCGGCCGGGGATCACCACCTGGGCCTGCATGCGGTCCTTAGTGGCGTTTCCGCCTCGGGCAGCTCGAACGCCCTTGTCGATGCGGATGGTCATAGGGCTGTCGTCGCGGGGCATGGCCAGGGGCGCGGAGTGGACGAAAGCGGCGAGTTTGAACTTGTCGTAGACCACCGTGAAGTGGCGGCTGTCAGGTTTCAGACCGAGGTATTCTGCGTCCTTTGCGAGGGCGAGGGAGACCCGCTGTTCAAACTGGCCGGCATCGACGGGATGAGTGAAGTGCACGGCGGCGACGAGTTTCTTAAGGTTAGGGTCGCGAGGGTCCTGGTAGAACTCGGTGGAGGCGATATTGGCTGCGAATGGCTGCGTGTGAAAATCGAAGCCGTATTTCTCGAGGCGGACTCCCGGGGCGAAGAAGCCCTTGCGGCCAAAGGAGACGGTGAACGCCTGGTCGATGGGCCAGTCGTTTTTGGGCGTGAATTCCAGCTCTTTGTCGTCATTCCAGGTCCACGCGCCTGCCATTTTGGGCGACATGTTGATGCCGGCCGTCAGTACCTTGTCGATCTGCTTCAAAGGCGCGGCAGATTCGCCGAATTTTACGACCAACGGCTTGATGGAGTAGATTCCGCGCTCATTGTATTCGGTGAGGCCGGGCGGGGTGATGGAGTACTCGACGTAGTGAGGCTTGGGCCCACTCCGGTACCAGATCCAGCCGCCGATTGCGGCTACCAGCGCGAGAAGGAGGAAAGCGGTGCGTTTAATGTCGGCGGCAAGATACCGGCCGGCGCGGGTCAGGGCGCGGTGGATAGACGATACCCAGGCGGGCGGCTGCCATTGCCAGTTGCCGAACGCGGCGCTGAACAGCGCCTTCGAAGATGCTCTGAAACTTTCACGACTTGTCATGACGCGTCAAAATCTCCGCAGCGTGTAGCCCTTCGGACACACAATTTCGCTGATTCAGCGTCTTTTGATTGGTGTTGAGCCCCACATCGCTGATGTAGGCAATTGGCGGGCACTTCGTAAGCCGGGAGCAGTGAGTTTGATGTATCGGGTAAAGCGGCTTGGCAACCTGCATCGGTTTGTTAACCCGCTGTCAGTGGCGCGGATTACACTCCGCTAGCGCCAGTTCCGAAGCGGCGGCAGGATGCCATCCTGATTCACAGGCGAGCGAGTATATTAGGAGCTAGGTGTGTTGTTCAGGGTTCTAGTTGTCGTGGCGGTATTGGTGGCTTCGCCACTCCGTGGCGATGCACTGAGGTTGGGCGGCAAGGTGGTGGACGAGAATGATGCGCCCGTCGAGCGGGCGAAGATTACGGTCCACCCGCCAGGGCTCCAGACGCTGTCCGACCCTTCCGGAGAATTCCATATCTGGGTGCCGGGACCGGGTGATTACACGGTCGATGTCGCTCGCGAGGGCTATTTCGAGCTCAAGAACTACAAGCTGCACGTCGAGGGTCCGCACGAAGTGACGCTTGTCATTAACCCCGTTCGCGAGGTTTTCCAAAGCGTCGATGTCAAGGAGCAGCCCTCACCCGTCGACCTAGCGCAGACGCAGCACGAGGAACGGCTCAGCGGAACCGAGATCAATGATGTCCCGTTTCAATCGAGCCACAGCCTGCGCAGTTCTCTGGAATTGCTGCCGGGCGTGGTGCAGGACCAGATGGGGGCGCTGCACTTCAACGGGTCGTCGGAAAACCAGGTTCTCTACCTTTTGAACGGGTTCAACGTCACGGACCCGATCAATGGGAATTTCCAGACGAAACTCGGTGTCGAAGGCGTGCGATCGATGGATTACCTGTCGAGCCGATATTCGCCGGAGTTCGGGAAGGGGTCGGCAGGCGTGCTTTCGATCCGGACCGACAACGGCACGGACCAGTTTCATTACACCGCGACAGATTTCTTCCCGGGTTTCGATATTCAGCAAGGCCCGCGCCTGGGGAACTGGTATCCGCGCGTTGGAGTTTCCGGACCGATTGTGCGAGGACGGGCGTGGTTTGCGGATAACTTTTCGACGGAATATACACAATTGCTCGTCACCGGGCTTCCAAAGGGTCAGAACGAGCGCAGCGGGTTAGCGGGCAGCAACCTCTTGCATACGCAGTTCAACATTACACCCTCAAATATTCTTTTTGCTGACTTCCTCTTTAACATCGACAATGAGGGTGGACTTGGGCTGGGACCGCTCAGCCCGCTGTCCACGACGGTCGACCTTCGTTCGCGGCAGTACTTCGCGACGTTCCGCGATCAGATTTACTTCGGGCATGGCGCGCTGCTGGAATTCGGTTACGCACACAACTATTTCTCGTCCAGAACGGCGCCGCAGGGGTCCCAGCTTCTGGATTTCTCGCCAACGGGGCGGAGCGGGAATTCCTACGAGAACTCGTATCAAACAGCGGCGCGGGATCAGGGGATGGTGGACGGGTACCTGCCGGGTTTTCGATTCTTCGGAACACACCAGATCAAGATGGGCGTCGCGCTGGATCATCTGCTGTACACAGGGAATTTTCAGCGGAGCGGTTACAACCTGCTGGGCCTGTCAGGGCAGGTCCTTTCAACGACGATCTTCGAGGGTCCGCGAACGTTTGAACTGCCGGACAACGAGTTTTCGTTTTATGCCGTCGATACGTGGCGGCTGTCGAAACGGCTGCAACTGGATTTGGGGATTCGGGAGGACTGGGACCAACAGGTGCACGACTACGCGCTCGGACCTCGGGTTTCGTTCGCCTGGGCCCCGTTTGCGTCGGGACGGACGAGGATCAGCGGCGGGTATGCAGTGACGTACGACGCGGTGAATTTCAATATGCTGGGCCTGCCCCTGAACCAGGACGCGTCTACGACACGGTACAACCCCAATGGCACTCCAGCCGGTCCTCCGTCGACGACCACGTTTGTGCGCGGCGGAACACCTCTGGAGCTTCCACGTTCTACGAATTGGTCTTTGGGCGTCGATCACCAGATTACGGAGCGCTTGTTCGCGAATGCCAGCTATCTGCGGCGGCGAGGCACCGAGGGATTCAGCTACGTGAATACATTGGGTGCGGTGACGCCGCCTTCAGAGCTGCCGCTGCCGGATACGGTGCTGTCGGGTGAGTATCAGCTCACGAATTTGCGACGCGATGACTATGATGCCGTATCGGCATCGATCCGGCAGACGTTTGCGGGGCAGCACGAGTGGATGGCTTCATACACACATTCGCGGACTTTTTCGAATACCGTGCTGGATTTGAATACGACGCAGCCGCTGCAGATTCTGCCGATGCTACGGCCGGTGCCATGGGACACTCCAAACCGATTTCTGGGCTGGCTGTACCTGCCGTTGCCTTGGAAGGATTGGTCGGTTGCCGCGCTAGCAGATGCCCATACGGGTTTCCCGTTTTCCGTGCAGGATCAGACCGGGCTGATCATTGGGAACGTCGATGCGCATCGCTATCCGTTCAATTTCGATTTGAATCTGCATTTGGAGCGGATGTTCATTTTTCGGGGGTATCGGTTTGCTTTGCGGGGCGGGTTGAATAATGTGACCGATCAAGCGAATTCGACCGCGGTTTATAACACAGTGGGATCCACGAGGTTTATGGAGTTCTTTGGGAACGAGGGACGGCACTTCGTGGTTCGGCTGCGGTTCTTTGGCCGGGCAAAATAACACCGCTTGGCCTAACTCCGCGTAGACGGCCTTGCTGCCGGCACATCACGGCAGCGGCGGCGTTCGTCGCCGTGTTGGTTCCAGTTTTCGAGGAGCCGTGAGGCAAGCTACCCTGAGAAGTCATCCGGGAGGCTTTAAAAAGGGAAAAGCCCGGGCTTTTGGCCCGGGCCACGTATCCAATCGAAGCTGGAAAGATAATTGAATCGAGTGATGGGCAGTGCCTGCTGCCCATCACCCTTCAATGCCAAGCTTGCTGCAATTTCTCACCCTTGGAAAGGGGGAAAACTTACTCCCCTCCAAGGGCGTACACGCTAGAACTGGATGCGGGCGCCGACCTGAGTCGCGCGCGGTCCGCCAGAACCGAAAGTCTGGGCAGAGCGCTGGGTCGGGATGCCGAACACTGACGGTACGGAGGAGCTCAAGCTCGAGGTCGTATCGAGGCCATAGCTGGCGCCACCGATATTGGCATAGTTCAGTACGTTGAACATTTCGCCGAGGATCGAGATCCGGTAACGTTCCTTAATGGTGAAGGTCTTGGTGAGGCGCAAATCCTGGGATTCGCCCGTACGCCCGAAGAACGCTCTCGAGGAGGGCATTTGGATAAACGGAATGGTTTTTCCGCGTGCATCCTGGTGGCCTGCCAGAGTGGTGTTCCAGTTGTTGATGGAGCTGACGAGTTGTGAATAACTCGCACCATCGTTGATACCGTTCAACGGGAACCCGGGCAGAGGAGTCGTCGTGCCGGCGCCACTGCCGTTCAGATCCACGCCACCGATGGTCGGCTCAATCGGTCCTGCACTGGAGGTCGACGAAATCAGACCGAGTTGGAAGCCCCATGGAAGGTCCACCACTCCCGAAATGTTCAGGACGTGATGGCCACCTTGAGGTGCCCAGCTCGCGCCGAAATTGTTGTAGTCGTAGATGCTGTTATAGCCATACTGGTGCTGGAAGGCGTAGGACGCCGTGAATTGATAGCGCTTGGAGAAACGCTTATCCAGTTTCACGAGTAGTCCGTTGTAAACGTTGCGGCCGGCGGGATCCCAGAAGGTAATCGCCCCCGTGGAGCACTCCTGGCCAATGACGCCGACCTGGGATGCTTTACATACCGGAATCACGGGGGTACGGACACCACCGATGAACTGGTTGTAACGATTGTAGTCAAGAGCGCCGAGACTGACGTTTGTGAACACGCGCCGCACGAAATCAACCGAAATAACCATGTCCGTACGGAGCTGCCGCTGAACGCCGATCGACATTTGCGGACCATGCGTCACCGGATAGTTATGCGCGTACAGGTCGGTTCCTTGCTTGGTGAGATCGATCTGTGTTCCAGCGGACAACGGCTGCGGCTTCATACTCGCTTGAATCGCCGGAATCTGCTGGTTTTGAATCTGAAGGAACTGTCCGAGCGTCATAGTCGTGAGCCCTTGCGGAATGGGCGCCCCAACTGGTACACCGGCACACGCCGATGCGGGGAAGCCCGGGATGGGGCAAGGGTTCTTCGGATCGGATACACCAAACGCCACGATGCCGGGGAAGATATTCGTAAAACCGGTGCTCGAAAACAGAATGCGGCCATTTCCGATCGGTCCGATTTCGCTTCGTTCCTGCAAGCGCTGATAAAGCTGTTCGGTGTCGTAGTAAACGCCAGCGCCGCCGCGAATCACCGTCTTGCCCGACTTGTCGGGATTCCAGGCGAATCCGACGGCCGGCTCAAAGTTGAAATAGTTGTTGTCTGTGGGGCTGAGGTCGTTGCCAATCAGTGGTGCCAGGAACGCCGGCTTCGGCAGGTCGCGGTTGGTCAACGTGCTCTCGAACTCCCAGCCGCTACCGAAGTTGACCGTCAAGTGCGGGGTGACCTTCCAGCTATCCTGCAGGAAGAAGTGGTAGCGCTTGTTCAGCTTCGCATCGCCGATGTTATACGGCGGCGGCTGGCTGGAATCGCCAATACCGGTGGAAGCACCTTCAAAAGGCAGGTTTAACACATCGGCATTCGATGAAATCGTCTTGGGCAACTTGGGCCACAAGAGCGGAATGACCGACGCGGGAATGCCGCTGCCAAAAACAGCTTCGGGACCGGCTACGACGGTACAAGACGGATCGCAATACCCCCAGAAGCCGGTTCCGGGAGCATACTCCACGTCGCCGCCGGCGCGAATGTGATGCGCACCGCGCTGCCAATCGAGGTTGTCCTGGAAGTTGAACCGGCGGAGGTCGCGGCCCTGGGTGGCGTTTGAGGTATCACCGAGCAACACGTTGGTGCCCGCAATGCTAACCTCCGGGAATCCGAGGCCAACGCAGCTCGCTCCGCAATTGGAAGAGGTCGGGAAGAGATTGCGATTGCTCCAGAACTGATAGTTGAAACGAAAATCGTTCACGATGGTGGGCCGGATGGTGCTGGTCCAACCGAGCACGCTCTGGTCGGCCCAGTTCGTGTTGACCAGCCAGTGCGATGGTAGCGGGACGCCGCTTCCGTTCGGTCCGACGCCATTGTTGCCGTCATGTGAATAGCGCGCGAACAGGGTGTTGTTGGAGTTCAGGCGATAGTCGAAGCGCACGCTGAGTTGGTGGCCGAGATAGGGGCTGCCAAAAATCCCAGTGAGAGGGGCAACGGACGGAGCGTTGGGCTGCACCGTGACCGCTTGCACCTGATTCATGTATTCGTAATTGAAGAAGAAAAACAGCTTATCTTTCATGATCGGTCCGCCGATATAGGCGCCCGGGTTGCGGCGTGCAAAGAACGGATCCGGAGCCAGCGCGTTGCGGGCCAGGCCGGGATAGGCCGCCATGTTGTGATCACGGAAGAAGAAGTATCCGCTGCCATGGAAATCGTTACTGCCGGTGCGGGTGACGACGTTCACTGCGCCATTGGCGCCAATGCCGGTCGAGAGGTCGAACACGGCGGAGGACAACTGGAACTCCTGGACGACTTCCTGGGAGAAGTTCATGCTCGCGCCGGTGTCTTCGATGGCGTCGCGGATGCTGCCGCCATCAACCGTAATATTGGTTCGGCCCGAATTACCGCCGAGAATGGAGATCGAGAAAAGGCGGTTGTACTGATTCGTGGTGCCGGCGCTTACAGTGACGCCGGGTTCCAGGCTGGCGAGTTGAAGGAAGCTGCGACCGTTGAGAGGGAGATCCTGAATCTTCTCGCGGTTGACCACACCGTCGATACTGTTCTTTTCATACTCGACCTGGGCAGACGCGGCTTCAACCGTGATGACGTCTTTGCTTTGGCCGACCTGCATTCTCATTTCGACAGTAGTCGTGCCACCTACCACCACTTCGGCGTCACGGACGGTGGTCCGGAAGCCATTCACGTTGGCTTTCACTTCATAGGTGCCGGCCAATAGCGACGGCGCGGTGTAGGAACCGTCGGCACCGGTTTTAATGGTTCGTGTGGCACCTGTGGCTTTGTTTGTAATGACGAGTTCGGCTCCGGGTATGACCGCGCCCGATTCGTCCATTACTACGCCCGAGATGGTACCAGTTGGCGCCTGTCCGAACATACTGAGAGTTGCCAGCAAGAACAGTGTGGCAAGGAACAGGCAGAGATGTAACGTACTCTTCATAGACCCCTCTCCTACGGTTTGTGTTTGAACGGACGGTCGGACGGTGTCTGCTTGCCAGAACGAGCGAGCACGAGGGCTACAGACAGACAGAGTCTAACCATCCCTTTCCCGTCTAGATTGTTGAAAGACCCAGACTATATGGGTTTGGTCAGTTTTCTCACAGAAGGGTGGAGCATGTCAAGGGGCAAAATGCGGTGGGATCACGAGTTCTGTCGAATTCATGGTCCTGTTACCCAGTGGAAGTGGTTTGTTATTACGAGTCTGCAATTTAGGAACTCGCGACACTTAGGCGTTTCCCGAAAAAACGCTTACTGACGCCCTTTAGGAACCGCAGGGGGAGTGCGCTTTTTGGCGCAGTCGGGCCAGTTTCATCCTGCGTTCGTTAGTTCCGATCATGCCCGCCGCGCACAGCTTGAAATTGCATACATTACTGACGGGCGCTGGAAGACTTGCACAAAATGCTTATTAGCGCTTGGCGGCGCCGGCGGCTACGGGTTTAGGTGGCTCGGCCGGTGGCGCGGCGGCGGGCTCAACTTTTGTCAAGCCCAGGGCTTTGCGGAGTGCGGTGTCGATTTCCTGGCGGATGTCGCCGTTTTCCTTCATGAACTGGCGGGCGTTTTCGCGGCCCTGGCCGATGCGCTCGGCTTTGTAGCTGTACCAGGAGCCGGACTTCTCGATGATGTTCTGCGCGACTCCGAGGTCGATCAGGTCGCCTTCCCTGGAGATGCCTTCGCCGTAGATGATGTCGAATTCGGCTTCGCGGAAGGGGGGCGCGACCTTATTCTTTACGATTTTGACCTTGGTTCTGTTGCCGGTTACCGTCTCGCCTTCCTTGATGGCAGCGATGCGCCGGATGTCGGCGCGGACCGAAGAATAGAACTTCAGGGCTCGCCCGCCAGTGGTCGTTTCGGGATTGCCGAACATCACGCCAATCTTTTCGCGGATTTGGTTGATGAAGATCAGGCAGGTATTCGATTTGGAAACGATACCGGTGAGCTTGCGCATGGCCTGCGACATGAGCCGAGCCTGCACGCCCATGTGGCTGTCGCCCATTTCGCCGTCGAGTTCAGCCTTAGGGACGAGCGCCGCGACGGAATCGACGACGAGTACATCGATAGAACCCGACGTAATGAGCGCGCTGGTGATTTCCAGAGCCTGTTCAGCGTAGTCCGGCTGCGAGACGAGCAGATTATCCACATCGACGCCCAATTTCTTGGCGTAGATGGGATCGAGCGCGTGCTCGACGTCGATGAAAGCGGCCATGCCGCCGCCCTTTTGCGCTTCGGCGATGACCTGGAGCGCGACCGTGGTTTTACCGGAAGATTCAGGTCCGAAGATTTCGCAAATTCGGCCGCGCGGAAAGCCGCCGACTCCGAGCGCATAATCCAAGGAGATGGATCCGCTGGAAATGACGGTGACCGGCACCACCGCTTCCTTGGATCCGAGCCGCAGGACAGAGCCCTTTCCGAATTGCTTTTCGATCTGGCTGAGCGTAAGAGCTATGGTGCGGCTGCGTTCTTTTTCGTCCATGCGTGGATGATCCTTCCAGGAAAACTCGGGGGACGAACCTATTATACTGTGGTGCGGCTCGCCGGCGATTATTCGAGGCGCAGCGCGCTCGCAGGATCGATCCGTGTGGCGCGGCGGGCCGGCAGGATCATGGCAATCAGCGCCAGCGCGAGCAGGAGCGCGGCGATGGTGATGTAAACGACCGGATCAGAGGCTTTGACTCCGAAGAGCTGGCTGCGGATGAGACTCGTCAGGGGCAGCGACGCGAGCGCGCCCATTACGAGACCCGCGGCGGCGAGAGCCAGGCCTTTGCGCATGACGAGACCCAGGATGTCCACGGGCTTCGCGCCAAGCGCCAGGCGAATGCCGAACTCACCGGTGCGTTGACCGACCAGGTACGCGAGAACCCCGTACAGACCGATAGAGGCCAACAATAAAGCAACTCCGGAAAAGCACGCGAGCAGGAGCATCGTCAGGCGGCGGCTTGCGGTGGAGTTGTCGACCAGCGATTCCAAGGTGCGGATCTTCCACATCGGCTGATCCTTGTCAACGGACCAGAAGGCACGTTGCACGTCCCTGACAATAGACATCGGATCGGCTTTGGCCCGGACAACAAGCGTGGCGAAGAGGTACGGGTCCTGGGGGTAGGGGACATACAGGCCGGGCAGACTCGTCTCGTCCAGGGTGTCATGCTTCACGTCGCCGACGATGCCCACGATCGTGGCGGGAACCAGTTTGGTGACCGCGCCGCCTGGGTCGTGTTCGGGGATTAGGGCCTGGCGGCCGATAGCGCCCTGGTTCGGCCAGAAGCGGTCAACGAAGGAACGGCTCACAATAATGACCCGCGCCGACGAGGGGCCGTCAGATGTTGCAAAGGGCCGGCCGTCGAGGAGCGGAATGCGCATGGCGGCGAAGTAGGTCGGCGTAATGGCGTTATAGCGGACAGTGAGCGGGTGTTCGCGGGGCGGCTCCGGACGATCTGGCAGGGCGATGTTGGCGGATTCACCGTTGAAGCTGAACGGCAGGCCTCGGATGATGCCGGCGGTGTCGACTCCCGGGAGGGCGCTGACGCGCGCAACAACTTCGTTGTGGAAGGCTGTGCTTTGGATGCCGGATTGGTATTTGTTCTTCGGGAGACGGTATTCCAGCGTCAGGACACGGTCGGAGTTGAAGCCGACATCGACGCGCAGGAGGCTTTGGATGCTCTTCAGCATCAGGCCCGTGGCGAGCAGCAGAATGAACGCGAGCGCCACTTGTGCCGCGACGAGCGTGTTACGGAGGTTCGATTGCGTGGAGCCGGCTCCCCGCTGGCGAAGAACGTCAGTCGCGGTGCGGCGTGCGGCCAATGCCGGGGCGAGGCCGAACGCCAGCCCGGCGAGAATCGAGATAGCGGCTACGTAGAGCAGGTCGCGCGGGTTCACGGCTGCGAGTTTGACATCGGAGTAGAAACGCGACGCGATCAAACGGGCTACCGACTGACTCAGTAGCGCTCCCACCGCTCCCCCGAGCAATGCCAACAGAATGCTCTCGGTAAGAAGTTGGCGAACAAGACGTTTTGAACTCGCGCCAAGGGAGGTGCGGACGGCGATTTCGTGGCGTCGGCCGGCACTCTTGGCGAGGAGCAGGCCCGCCATGTTGGCGCAGCCGATCAGCAGCACGCAAATCACGCTGGCGCCGAGCAGAACCAGGGTGGGGCGCTCGTCTCGGGTCAGATAGGACTGCAGCGGGAACGCCATGGCGCCGCGATCGCGATTCGTGTCGGGATATTGCAGGGCCAAGCGGTGGCTGACGGTGGCAAGGTCCGCCTGGGTGCGTTCCAGCGACGCGCCATTTGCCAGGCGTGCAAGGCCAACCAGTAGCGGTACGGATCGCTCGCGGGAGTAGTGAGGAATCGCAACCAGAGGCACCCAGATATCGCCGGATAGGGCAAGCGGCCCGAAGTAGGGCGGAAGGACGCCGATCACGGTCGATGGCTCGCCGTTCAGGATCAGGCTTCGGCCGACGATGTTCGGATCGGCGCCATAGCGGCTTCTCCAGACGGGTTCGCTCAAAAGACAGACTCGTGCCGAGCCGGGCTGGTCGTCGCCGGCGGCGAAGGTGCGCCCCAGGATGGGATGGATTCCGAGCAGCGGCAGAAACTGCGGGGACACGAACGTACCGAGATAGCGGGCGGGCTGCTCCTCGCCGGACAAACTGATGCTCTCATTCCATAGCCCGGCAAGGCTGGAGAACGAACGGACGGCGCGGAAATCTTCAAGATCGGGGAAGGACAACAGGCGGTTTTGATGGTTTTCGCGCGAAAAGATCAGGACGAGTTGTTCAGGCTTCGGAAAGGGAAGAGGCTTAAGAAGCACTGCGTCGAGAATGCTGAAGATCGCTCCGTTCGCCCCTATGACGAGCGCCAGGGTAGCGACGGCAGTGAGCGTGAAGAGGGGCTGGCGGCGCAAAATTCTTAAGCCGTAGGCAACGTCCTGGAGCATGGTTTCGAGCGTCATGAAGATATGGGATTCGCGAGTGTGTTCCCGGGCTAGTGTCGGGTTTCCGAACTGGCGGCGGGCGGCGGCTCGGGCTTCCCCGGGCGTATGTCCGGCGGCGATGAGTTGTTCGGTCCGCATTTCAATATGGGAGGTGATCTCGTCGTCGAGGTCCTGCCGGAGGCGCCGGTTCCAGAGTGATTTCCACTTGTAGAGAAAAGGCATGGCGGTACTCGTCAGGCGAAACGGAGGATTTTCGAGACGGCTCGCGTCAGGTCGTTCCAGCGGCGCTCTTCATTTGCGAGTTGCTTCCTGCCGGCCGCGGTGATGCGGTACATCTTGACGCGGCGGTTGGTCGGAGATGTGGACCACTCGGATTCGATCCAGCCTTGGGATTCGATGCGGTGAAGCGCCGGATAGAGAGAGCCTTCTTCGACCCGCAGGATCTCATCGGAGATCTGCTGGATGTGCGTCGCGATGCCGTAGCCGTGAAGAGCGCCTCGGGCGGCAAGGGTTTTGAGGACCAGGAGGTCGAGGGTGCCCTGGAGTTGGTCGGTTTTGGCCATTGCTAATTAGTTTTCTATGCCTAGACATCTAATAATACGCGGGCGGCGCGCTAAGGTTACACCGATAATGGAGATTCGATGAGTGAAAGCAGGGCAGCAAGGACGATCCGGGAGGTGTTCGAATCGGGACGGCCGCTCACGTATATCCGGTCATCAGAGGAAGGACGCGTGGCGGCGGTGCTGGCCGAGGTCGGGCAGCAACTGGGGTCGACGGATGTGTTCACCTGGAGCCTCACGGAAGGGATGCGGCGTGGCGACGACGTTCTGGAGCGGTCGCAGACGGCGCGCGGCGTGCTGGATCGCATCATCGCTCACGCGGGACGGGCGATATTCCACCTCAAGGACTTTCACGAGCCGTTGCGAGAGTCACCGGAAATCCGGCGGCGGCTTCGCGATGTGTATCAGTGCTGTTTCGACCAGCAAAAGTACGTGGTCATCTCGTCGCCGGTCCGGTACATTCCGGAGGAAATCGAACGCAGCATCATCTTTTTGGAGCTGCGGCCGCCTGATACGGTCGAACTGGTGGAGTTTCTTCGGGGCGAATGTCCGGCGACGGGTGACGAAATTCTGCAGCAGATTGCCGGCGCGTTGCAGGGTCTGACGCTGGATGAGGCGCGGTATGCTCTGCGGCGGGCCTTGGCGAAGGCTCCTTCCCTGGGGCCCGGGTCGTTGCCGGCAGTCCTCGAAGAAAAACGCCTGCTTGTGAATCGCAGCGGGTACATCGAATTCATCCCGTCGGAAACGACGCTCGATGAGATCGGCGGCCTCGAGGGTTTAAAGAGATGGCTGCTGGAGAGGCGCAAGTTGTTTCAGATGCGCGATCACGTGACGATGGAGATCGTGCCGAAGGGCTTGCTCATGATGGGCATTCCGGGTTGCGGCAAGAGCCTGTCAGTGAAGGCCATCGCGTCGTGTTTCCAGTTGCCGCTGTATCGCATCGACATGATCGAGATTTTTTCGGGGCGGCATGGGAAGCCGGAGGGCGTTTTTGTGTCCGCCTGCAAGATGATGGAGGACATGGCGCCCGCGGTGCTATGGTTCGACGAGATCGAGATGGGAATCACGTCGACGGACCAGGCCGGCGAGCAGGGGCGCATCTTCGCATTCTTCCTCACCTGGATGCAGGAGAAGGCGCGGGGTCTCTTTGTCGCTGCGACCGCGAACCGCATCGATCTGCTGCCCGCGGAGATGATTCGCAAGGGCCGCTTCGACGAGGTTTTCTTTGTCGATTTGCCACTTGAGGAGGAGCAGATCGAGATTTTCAAAATTCACCTGCGGCGGCGCGAAATCGATCCGGCACGGTTTAATCTGCCGGAGTTGATGCAGTTCACGATTGGATGGACGGGGGCCGAGATCGAGCAGTGCGTGATTTCGGCAGTTACTAAAGCGCGGCTGGAGGACCGGGAAGTGACCGAGCATGACCTGGTGAGCATCGCGGCTAAGCTGGTGCCATTGTCACGGACGATGAAGGAGCAGATCACGCATATTCGCGGGTGGGCGTTTGAGCGCGCGCTGCGGGCATCTCCGCAGGCCGCACGGCGTTAGCGCCTTCAGGATTCCTCAAGGCGGCGGCTGTATCCCATTGCATGCGCGGCGCCTCCGAGCGCAGGCTCCCATCCGGCGTTGCTTCTGCTTCTCACCGCAACGTTTTCGCGGCTTATTCCGCGGAGGCGGATTCGACCTCGAGTTCGCGGGCTGACAGCACCACATGGCGCTGCGGTGTCTCTTTATTCAGTCCGTACCGCAGCCTTACGATGGAACCGGCGATGACCAGGAAAAAACAGACTTCGACGAAGACCTTTTCGCCATCGAGCAGGTCGGGCGGCAGGTTCTTGAGATTGGGATCGATGAGAGTCCCGTGGACGTATAGGAGTCCGGCCGCGGCATAGGCAACGTAATGAAACGCCTTCCAGGCGCGGCGTCCGATGCTCAGGCGAAAGTACGATGTGACGACAACGAACGTGACGCTGTACAGCGCGAGCGCACCAAGCCAATTATAGGTTTGCTGGCCGGGTGAGTTTATCGGCCACAATACATCGATCCAGTGAAAGTGGGCGGTGCTCGAGAAGAGGAGCAGGACAGGATGGAGGAAGACCAGGAACAGGGCGATATAAGCCGTCCAGTTATGAATGTCGAAGATGGGAATGCGGCGATGGGGCCAACGGCGCACGGGACTGTAGCGCATCGAAATTAACAGTCCCAGGAGGATGTTGAGGGTCAACAGCGCCATAGCTGTAAGGCCGGCGTAGCTCGATAAATCAACTGCGGACATGCATTTCGAATTGTAAACTATGGACAAGCTGAAGCTTGTCTTACCCATCGTGGCGGTGGTGCTCGGGGCGGTTGTAATTGAGCCTCCGCTTATGCGCGGCTGGCATCACGTCGAGACCGATTTTCCCAACCTTTATACGGCTGCGGTGCTGGCGCGCAAGCATCTTCCGTTGCGCGATTATTACGACTGGCCGTGGTTCCAGCGGCAGATGAATTATGCGGGCATCGAGCATCAACTCGGCGGCTATTCTCCGCAGTCGCCGGTGACGTTTCTTCCGGCGCTGCCGTTCTCGGGATTGCGGATGCAGGTGGCGAAGCGGGTCTGGCTTTTAATTGGGCTTTTGTGCCTGGGTATGGCGCTGGTTTTGCTTTCGCGGCTTGGTGGCTTGCCAGTCGGCGGGCTGGCGATTCTTGCCTGGCTTGGATATGCGGCGATCCACGGGAATCTGATCCTGGGCCAATATTACTTTTTTCTGCTCCTGCTCTTGTCCGCGAGCGTGTGGTATTTGCTGCGGGGTCGGGCGTTCAGCGGCGGTGTGCTGATGGGCCTCGTGTTTGCGCTCAAGCTATATGGCGGGCCGTTCCTGCTCTATTTCGCGTGGAAGCGGCAATGGCGGGCGCTCGGCGGGATGCTTGCCGCGTGTGCGGTCCTCGGGATGGCATCGATCGCGATGTTTGGATTCGCGGACAACTTGTATTACATCCTGCACGTCATTCCTCGCGCGCTCGATGGGCAGAGCCAGCAACCGTATGCGCCGGGTTTGCCCACGATCTCGAACATGTTGCGGCATGCCTTTGTGCTGGAACCGGAACTGAATCCAAATCCGCTCGCGGATTGGCCGGCACTTTGCTTTTTTCTGCAGCCGCTGATGATTAATGGGGCGCTGGTGTTTTCCCTCATTTGGCTGCCTCGGGACGAACGCAGCGAGGCGCGGGACCTGGCTTTGTTCATCATCATGCTGATGCTGATTTCGCCGAATCGGGCGGCCTATACGTCGGTGCTGTTGCTGGTTCCTGTAGCGTTGCTTTTGCGAGGTGTTCGGTGGCCTGCCGCGGTTGGATTGATAGCGGCGTATGTTCTTCTTGGCAATAATATCGTTCCCTCGTGGAGTTGGCTTTTTCCTAAAGTGTGGCTGTTGCTGGCGCTGTTCTTGGGTGTTAGTTCGCTGTATTGGTCGCGCCGCTATGTGTTGCCGGCTGGCGCGGCTGTGCTTGTTGTGGCGAGCGTGAGCGCATGGCGCCACGTTGCCGGTTACTACGGCGAGCCTCCGCAGCGGTTTGAGTCGGTTGCTGTTCAGCCGGGCGCTATCTATTCGTCGGCGCCGGCGCCTGCGGGGGACGCAGTACTTTTTGAATCGATTGCAGAGGGGCGCTACCTGATTCGGCGAGGTGCGCAAAGATATGCCTTCGATGGGAATGCGTTCCACCCCTCGGCGGCCGGCGCAGGCGAAGCGTTTTACTTCGAACTCACTGCTGCTGAGCACTCCAGCATACGGCGGTTCGATCCTGCGTCGAAGCTGCTCGAGACTCTGTCGCCGGCTTACACGTCGCCGATGCTTCCGTCGGGGTCAGGGGCGATGGTGTCGTATGCGGCGGATGGCAAGCTGGCGGTCTATGATGGCAAGGATACCCGGGTGTTGGCGCTGGCTGGACCGGTGCGGGAAACATCGTGGTTTCCTGACCGGATGCATGTTGCCGCGGCGGTCGGCGATCAGATTTGTCGCGTCGAGATTGGATCGGGGAGTGTTGAGGTGCTGGCGCGGGGCTCGGAACCGGCAGTATCTCCGGATGGGGAGTGGCTTGCTTTCACAAGAGATACCTTGGCGACGAGGCAGGTTTGGGTGCAAAACCTGAAGACTTCAGCGGCGCGGCAACTGACAGAGGGCAGTTGTGACAGCTATCTGCCGGCTTGGGATGCGGATTCCACCACCTTGGTCTTCGCCAGCGATTGCGAACGCGCCATGGGATTGCCTCGGCTGTACAGGGCTCGGATTAGATAGGGTCCGCGCTGGGGGGTGTGGAAGGATATTCGCGACGCGAAGAATCTAGCGGGCGAATAATTCCAGCCAGGAATCGTCGAGCGAGGTCCATTGTTCCGGCTCGCTCCAACTCGACGTCATCTCGGGAACATGAAGCATTCCGTGGCCTTCGCTGCAGACCAATTCGGTTCCCGCCCAGTCGAAGAGCATGCATCCGGGACAGCCGACGTGCGCTGCGAGACCGAGGCGGCGTTGGCAGACCCGGCAGCGCTGGCACTGGTCGTGGATCGACCAAGTGAGCGCCCCCATCGTGGCGAGTAGAAAGAGCCAGGTGGACAGTGGCTCGGTCCAGGCGTCGGTGCCTCCCGTCATCGTGATGGACGCCGCGCGCGTAAACTCGATGCCGGCGATCAGCACCGCCAGCAAAGCCAGAGCAGTCTTCGCACAGAAGAACAGCGCGCCCCAACCGTCGTATTGGCGTGCAGGCCGAAGCGTTAAGCGCGAACCAGCGAACGTGATTACGGTGGCCAGGATCAGTGCCAGTCCAAACGATCCGAGCACGTAGCGAACACGCTCCTGAAGCGGCGTCATCTCAATGAGTGCGTCCCAGGCGGATACGCCATCTGCACATACAAGCGTCTGCATCTCGCGAACCGCAGCCTTAAGCGTGATTTCAGGACGCAGGCGCGCAACGACACCCATCCTGCGGTCCGAAACGGCGGCAACCCGCCAGATCGCCACGTCGCGTGACAGGAACCAGAAGCGCTTGTCCAACACGCCGATGACGCGACCCGGTGTCGCACCGCTCGGTTGGCGCTTCCAGTAGTCGTAGCTGAGCACAACACAATCGGCGCAGGCTTCCGTATCGCCGCGCTCGAAGAGGCGGCCGGCAGCGGTGTGGGCACCCAGAAGCGAGAAGAAATTCTCGCTCACGTTGGCGGTCAGGACTTCGTGTTCACGATGCCAGGAATAGGTCGCGACATTGTCAAGGAATTTGCTTTGGTTCTTCCACAGATTCGCCCAATGGGCCGGGATGCCGCGGCGCGCGGCTAGCGAAGGACCGGTTTGAGCCACCGTCACGATGCGGTCGGCGTTGGAGTAAGGCAACGGGAACAGTACGTCGCGGGTCTTCGGCAGAAAGCCGCTAATGGCTGTCAGCATCAAGACGAAGGCTGCAAGCGCCGCAAGGCAGAACCCCGGCGATCGCGACCAGTAGGTGAATTCGCGAAGCAGATTCTCACGGTTAAAGGCGATGGCGCGGCAGGAAGCTGCATCGGGGAACGCACCCCAGCAAAACTGCCACAGTTGCGAGCGCACGGCGCGTTCCGAATAGCCGCAGGCGCTCAGGTGAAGCGCGGCGTGCCATGCTTCGGACTCCCACTCCTTGCGCCAATCTCGGCGCTGACGGCCCGGCACGAGCAGGCTCGCGACGCGGACGAGAATGCGACACTGCTGGAGGGCGGTCATGACGTCCTCCTACTGAGGCCTCGGCTTATCTTCAAGCGTCATGTGCTGTAACAACGGATAACGCCGCAGCGCTTTTTCCAGGGCCTGCTCGCCGAGGAGGGTGAGCTTGTAGTAACGGCGCGGGGGCCGCATCTGCGCGGTCGCAAGAGCCTCTTTCTCCCACTTCGACTGAATGAATTCCGATTGCTCCAGGCGGCGCAATGCGGGATAAACAGTGCCACTGGGGAGACCCGTGGTTTCCATAATGTCGAAGCCGTAAGAGTAACCGGAGTTGATCGTCTGCAGGATCAGTGCCGAAGTGTGGGTCAGTTTGAGGTCTTTCGTCATGCGCTTCGGGCCTTCACCAAGGAGTTTACAACATTCGCTTGTAGATTTCTACATAGGGTGCTAGACTCGAAGAACGGCTCGGATAGTGGGCTCGCAATTATGCTTGAAGTTCGCAATCTGACAAAACGTTATAACAAAATTCCCGCCGTCGACAATGTGAGTTTCACCATTCGTCCCGGCGAGATTCTCGGGTATCTGGGGCCGAACGGCGCGGGGAAGAGCACGACAGTGAAAGTGCTGACCGGGCTCATCGAAGCCACCAGCGGGGAAATCTTCTTCAATGGCCAAAACGTCCGCGAGGATTGGATCGGTTTTCAGCGTCGGCTAGGATATGTTCCCGAAGAGCCGCATCTGTACCCACAACTCACGGGACGCGAGTATCTGCAGTTGGTGGGGCGGCTTCGTGGATTGAAGCGCAAGGCGCTCGATGCTCGCATGGATGAGATGCTGCGGCTGTTTTCGTTGTGGGGCGACCGGCACTCGCCATTGTCGTCATATTCGAAAGGCATGCGGCAGAAGATTCTGTTGTCCGCGGCTCTGCTGCACGATCCGGAGTTGCTGATTCTTGACGAGCCATTTTCCGGACTCGATGTGAACACAGCGGTTGTGCTTCGGACCCTGGTGCGCGCGCTGGCCGATGAAGGCAAGACGATTTTCTACAGCTCACACGTGCTGGAGGTTGTGGAGAAGGTGTGCTCGTCGGTCGTGATTCTACGCAAAGGGCGCATCGTGGCGCATGATGCGGTGGAGCGGCTGCGCGATCTCATGCAGCAGGAATCGCTCGAAGCGGTTTTCGCGCAATTAACCGAGCAGGAGGACCCGGCACGCGTAGTCGGCGGGATTCTCGCCGCAATGCGAGGCTGAGCTGCCATGCGGTTGGGCGATTGGATCGAGGAGACGCACTCGACGGGTTTCGAGTTGCGCCGTCATTTCTTTGCACGCTTCTTTGACAGCGAATTGGTGTCGTCGCCGGGACAATGGAAGGTCGTCGCGGGTGGCGCGCTCGCGCTGGTGCTCTCGCTGGGCATCGTCTTTATGCAGGCGTACTATCACAAGTACCGCATGCTCGAAGCGTTGGACACGCCCGAACCATACCGGCTGGCGGCGATCGCCGACGCACTGTTCATGATCACGCTGGCGATGTGCCTGATCGGTTTCTTCACAACGATGCAGTGGCCGTCCCTGTTTCCCGGTTTACGCGATTACCTGGTGCTCGCTTCCCTGCCCGTCCGCATGCGGAGCGTGTTCGTGGCGCGGTTCACGGCCCTGATCATGCTCGCCGGAATGTTCATCGCGGCGATCAACCTGATGCCTTCGGTGATGCTGCAGTTCGTAGTTGTCGGGCGATACACATACGTTGTGGGACCGCAGATCCTCGGGATTTTCGTGTCGGCGTCGCTGGCGGCGTGGTTTGTTTTCTTTCTGCTGGTGGCGTTCCAGGGCGTACTGCTAAACGTGGTTCCGATACGCTTGTTTCCGCGAGTCTCGCTGGCCTTGCAGGGTGTGCTGTTGACGGTGTGCTTGTGCGCGCTGCCGCTGGTGTTTTCGATTCCGTCTTTGAACAACTCAATGACTCTGCGGCCGGAGTGGGCAGTTTGGGCGCCGCCGCTGTGGTTTCTCGGCTTGGACCAGATCCTGGTCGGGCATTTCGAGCCGTACGCGTGGCGCCTGGCGGAAATCAGTATCCTGGCGACGGCCGCGGCGGGGGCGCTTGCGACTCTGACGTACTTTTGGAGCTATCGGCGGCATCGGCGGCGATTGCTGGAATCGCCGGGAATGGAAACGACCAAAGGCAGCGCATGGGCCGCCCAGCTTTCTGAACGCCTGTTACCGAATCCGAGGGAACTGGCAGTCTTTGCGTTTGTCGCCAAGATGCTGGCGCGAAGCCGGCACCATCGGCTGGTACTGACGGCGTTTGCAGGCATCGCTCTGGCAATCATCTTTGAGAGCTTCGTCAGCCTTGCTTTAAATCGCGGATTTCACGGCTTTTCGACGAATACGCCGGGACTGCGGCAGGCTGTCATCTCGGCTCCTCTGGCCCTGTCGCTGTTCATACTCGCGGGATTCCGCTACCTGTTCCGTCTGCCGGTTGAGTTGCGGGCGAACTGGATCTTTCGGACCGCGGAGCCCGGGAATCGGCTGGACTTTCTCCAAGCGGTCGAGAAGTTCCTGATCTACTGTGCCGTAATTCCGGCAGCGTTGCTCACACTGCCGATGGAGTTGCGGTTCCTGGGCATTGGCACGGGCCTGCTCTCGACGATTGTATGCGCACTTTGTTCACTGGTATTGATGGAACTGCTGCTGATCCAGTCGGAGAAGATTCCGTTCACTTCGTCTTACCTCCCGGGCAAACGACCGCTGATCGAGACCACAATCATTTACGGCATCGCCGTCACGCTATACGTGTCGGTGCTGGGCAGTTTGATTAGCTGGTGTCTGTTCCGGCCCGGGGCCACGGTCATCCTGCTCGGCATTCTGCTCGCTTCATGGTGGAAGGCACGCCAGGCGCGGCGGGACTTACAGGAGATCGGGCAATTGGAATTCGAAGAGATGCTTGAACCGGCCGTGCTCACACTGAGCATCGATCGCGACTAGCCCTACGGCGTTGTCGCGATCGACTCGACCCTAAGCGTGTTCTTCGTCAGTTCACCCGTGATGTTCACCATGAAGTACTTGCGCTTGCCAGTCTTCTGAAAGAGGTCCGAAGCTTTGGTGTCGCCGGCCGGATCGAGCTTGTAACTCAAGCTGTCGTGATCGACGAGCGTGAACGATCTTGTTTTCGCGGTTGGCGTGCAGTAGCGGATTTCGTATTCCCGATCCCGGTCCACGAGGTCCAGGGTGTCACGAGCGTTCTTGTTACGTTCCTGGGCTTCGTAGCATTTCGCATCGACCAGGGCTCCCGACCAGTCTGCGGAGGCGGCAGGTATTAACGCCAACAAGAACGCAAGGACCCAACGCACGATTCGATGGTAACGCCCGTCGTTACAGGACTCCAGCGTCCCAAACCACCTGGCCACCGACGATGGTCAGCACGCTGATAGTCGCCGGCAGCGCGGGCGGAGGCACGGTGAAGATGTCTTGCGAAAGCACGGCCAGATCGGCCAGGTTGCCGGGCGCGAGTGTGCCCTTGTGATACTCCTCGAATTCGGCATAGGCTGAACCGCGCGTGTATGCCGTCACCGCCTGTTCCATGCTCAGCGCTTCGCTGGGGTGCGTCGGATGGGTAGTCACGAAGAGCAGGTCAACGAACGGACTAATGGGGCTACCAATGCTGTCAGTCCCGAGGCCGAGCGGAATCCCGTTCGTTAAGAGCGATTGGAGCGGCTCCAGTTGCGCGAAGACCTGCGGTTGGAAACGCACCGCAAAAATCGACGTGAGAGCGAGGTGCGTTCCGTTCTGCACGATCACCACTCCGAGTTTGGCGACACGACCGTAATCGGGTGGAAACAGCAGATCGCCGTGCTCCACGCGCGGCCGCCGGTTGCTCCACACCGCGCGCCCGCCGGTGGCCTCCAGGCCATCGAGGACATTGCCAATTGCGGCATCGCCTACGGTGTGCAGCAGAATCTGGCTGCGCGCCGGCAGTCCAATGCGCTGCGCCAGGAGGCGCGCGATGAACTGGCCGTTCGTGAAGTTGAAGGCGCCAAATTGACCAGGACGATCAGCGTAGGCGGTCCCGACAAAGGCGCGCCGCTCGATGGGGGTGCCGTCTGTGATCCACTTCGTTCCAGCCGCCCGAACCATCTCGGTGTCGTTCCAGGTCGCGCAGGGTTCACCGAGGTCCAGCGGGAAGCAGATGGATCGCACCCGCAGCGGCAGCGAGGCGGCCCCGATGGCGGCAAGGGCCCGCTGCTGCGTCAACCCTACAGCCATATCCTGGATGCTGGTCACACCAAATTTGGAGGCCTGCGCGGCATAAGCCTGATAGGCGCCGACGAGCGCGGCATCCGGCAGGAGCGATAGTAGCCGGCGGCGGATCAGAAACTCGGCATATTCATGGGCGACACCGGAGAGTATGTTGCTGTTGGGCAGACGTTCGAAGACGCCACCCGTGGGATCGGGCTGGTTTGGAGCGAACTCCAGGAGTTGCATGGCTTGGGTGTTGAACACCGTCCCGTGGCCGCTCCAGGCAAACAGCACCACCGGATTCGCAGGGGCGACGCCGTCGAACGCAAACCGGTTAGTACCCGGATCGTCCAGCATCGCAGTCCCGTAAAGACCAAGCAGTAGAGTTCCGGGCGGATTGGCGGCGGCCGCCTGGCCGATCAGCGCCTGCATCTCGGACAGCGTGGGCCCCGGGCCCGGGACAAATGCATTGGAGTTGACATAAACGCCTTGGGGCACGATCACATGTACGTGGGCGTCGTTGAAACCAGGAATTACAGTGCGCCCGCCGAGGTTGATCGTCTTGGTGCCGGGCGTTGCGAGTGCCAGGACCGGCCAGTTGCCGCCGGCGGCGATGATGCGGTCACCTTCGATAGCGATCGCCTGCACGTGCGGTGCGCCGGGGACGGCAGTGAAGATGTCGCCGTTGTAGAGCACGGTGCGCGTGGGTTGCGCGGCCAGTCGCGGCACGGTCGCCAGCACCGCGATCAGGAGCATGTGTTTGAGTTTTGTCACTCGAGAATCATGCGGCGTAGCGTGAGCGGCGTCCATTCCCCTGAACTGGGGAGTGATCAGGCGAGAAGGTGAGAGTAGAATGATGTGGTGCCCGGGCCCTCGGACATCGTCAGCTTCGCCGAATTGCGTCGCATTCTGCGCTTGACGAACGACCTGCGCGATCTCCCCCGCGGCTCTCTCGAACAACGCCGCTGGGCCTTACAGGGACTGTGCCACCTGGTGGGCGGCCAAATCGGCCTGTGGCTTGAACTCACCCTGGCGGAGGGCGAGCGCATCCTCGTTTCCGGCGCGACCGACATTGGGTGGGGAAGCGACCGCGAGCGCCGCGCATATGTCAGCTATCTCGACGCACAGCCTCGCTCGATCGATCCGAGTCATGCTCCCCTGACGCGGCTGTTGCGCGATCGTCCATTCACCGCGACACGGCGCCAGGTGCTCGGCGACCGCGCCTGGTACGCCTCCGAGCACGTGCAGGAGTTTCGGCGCGCGGGGGGCGTCGATGACTTCATGTATTGCGGTCACCTGTCTTCCAACGGCGTCCAGGCCCACGGCATGTCCCTTCATCGTCCATGGGGCGACCGGCCATTCTCGGAACGCGAGCGCCGTATCGTTGAGGCTTTCCATGCCGAAACCCGGTGGCTCTATGAGACGCCGAGCCCAGTCCCGGAGCACCTTTTGGAGGATCTCCCACCGCGGCTCCGCCAGGTGCTGGTGCGGCTCGTGCGCGGGCTTGCGGAGAAGCAGGTGGCGGCGGAGTTAGGCATCAGCCAAAGCACGGTCCACGACTATGTGAAGGCTCTTTATCGGCGATTTGGCGTTAACAGCCGGGGCGAGTTGCTGGCGGGGTTTATCGGGCCGGGTAAACGGGCCGGGGCCCTTGTTGGGAACCCCGCGACGGCTGCTTCTGATGGTAGGTAATGGCATACTTGTAGCCGAGGGTCAAATGTCTTCCGTAGTCAGCAGAATCACGATCGAGGCTGGTAAGCGGGGCGGGAATCCCTGTATTCGCGGCCTTCGTATTACCGTTTGGGATGTGCTGGGCTGGCTCGGTGCGGGCATGACTGAGGACGAGATTCTGGACGAGCATCCGGATCTCGAGAAGGCCGACTTCCCCGCTGTCTATCAGTACGCTGCTGATGCTGGACGGCGGGCGAATATCGGGTGAACCTGCTCCTTGACGAGAACCTTTCACCTCGGCTGGTTGGGCGACTGATCACCCTATTTTCGGGCCTGAAGCACGTGCGGGATGTCGGTCTGCGCCAAGCCCGCGACGAAGAGATCTGGCTCTGGGCTAAGACCAACTCCCACATGATCATCACCACCGATGCCGACTTTGTGGCTATGAGTCAGGCACTCGGGCCCCCACCGAAAATCATCCACATTGAGCAATGCGACTTTCCGTTTCGGATCATTGAGGACCTGCTGCGCAGAAGTGCGGTCCTTATCACCGAGTTTCAGAAGAACGAATTATCCGGCGTGTTGACGCTACGTGCGGGACCCTTGCCGCAATCTCGATGGTGAGCACACAACCTGGTGCAAATGAATGGAGCGGGAGACGGGAATCGAACCCGCAACCAACAGCTTGGAAGGCTGTGACTCTACCATTGAGTTACTCCCGCTTGCGGTGGCTTCCGAGGGCTTCTTCCATTCTACGTCACCGCAGGCGGAAGTTCACTGTGATTGTGGTGACCACTTCGACCGGGGCGCCGTTCAAGAGCGTCGGCTCGTAGCGCCAGCTTCGGACCGCATCCAGGGCGGCTTGCACGAGTTCACTGTCGGCCGTTTGGCTCAGGGGTTCCACAGACATTAAACTGCCGTCGATGCCGACTACGGCCCGCAATACAACGGAGCCTTCAACACCTTGCTGGCGGGCATGCTCGGGGTAAGTGGGATCGCTTTTGTATATCAGCTTCGTCGCCTGGACATTGCCGCCAACGCGGATGCGCTGAGGCGTTCCGGCGGTTTGGGGTTGGACGGCTGAGGTCGGGCGCGCGGCGATGACATCAACGCTCTCCTCGATCGTGCCGAGATCCAGGATCGCGCGAACCGGGAGGGTAGTTCCCGCCGTCACTGCGACCTCCGACTGGAAGAGCTTGAACCCACGCGCGCGCACCTCGACCCGGTATCGGCCCACCGGCAGATTGCGGAAGGCATAATTGCCGACGGCATCGGCACGGGTCGCTTCCTTGTTCTTGGTGTCTAGTCCACTGGCGGTAACCGGCACGGACGGAATCACCGCGCCGCTCACATCGATCACGGTTCCCGAAATGTTACCGACGGCTTGCGTTGACTGCGCACTCACGGTAGCGATGGGGATGATTACACAAAGCGCCGCTATCGCAATGCCCGCGACGATCTTGAGGGAGAGTGCCCGGCGGTTAGCATCCTGGTTGAGCAGATCTCGCAGCCGCTGCTGCAGATCCTGCGAACGGAAAAACGGAATCGTCATGGCGAGTTCATTTCCTTTTGATTGCATTGCTGTTGCTATGCCGAGCAGATGTTCGGCGTATACGGAACACTTCGTTCCGCGATTGATGACGGCATCGTCGCAGGCTCGCTCACGTTCGCGGCGTAGCTGGAGCGATGCAAACCAGGCCAGGGGGTGAAACCAATAAACAGCACAGGCGATGCTCGCCAGTAACTGGGTCAGGCAGTCGTGGCGTTCAATATGCGCAAGTTCGTGCGCCAGCACCACGGTTAGTCTTTCGATGGGCCACGCATCGGCACCTTGCGGCATGAGAATGATGGGACGAAAGATGCCGGTTGTGACTGGAACGGTAATGTCGGCGCTACGTTGAACGCGAACCCTGCGGGATGTGGCGATCGGCTCCACTCGCCAAGGGCCAGGTTCGGAACGTCGCACCAGGCGACTTGCACGCAGCCACCCCAGCAGCAACCAAGCGCCGGACGCCCCCATACCGGCGTACCAGACCCAGGACCAATGCCACGTCATATGCCGCCGAGTTGTGGTAGGGGTTCGAATCATCGTGGCAGCGGGCGCGCTGCTCGGCACGGGCGCGACTCGCGTGACTTGGGAATCCGGCAGGACCTGCCACTTTGGCGCGACCAGCGACATTACCGGGAGCGCGAGGACACCACAAACCGCCAGCGTCCATATCAGGTGCCGCACCGCTGCCGAGGTGTTACGGAAAAGGGTGGTGAGGGCCGACGCAACGCCGAGGATTACGGTCGCTTTGAGAAGAAGAATAATGCTCATTTCTACCTGCCTTCGGTCTTGGCTTTCTCGATCAGTTCCGCCATGCGGTCGAGATCTTCTTTCGACAGTGTTACGGCCGAGCGGTCCAGGAGGGCGGCCATTACCTGTTCAGCGGAGCCATTGAAAAACGTGTCAACCAGGTGCCGCAGCGCCGAGCGCTTAGCGCGTTCGGGCGCTAGGGTTGGAACGTAAACGTAGCGGAGCGACTCCTCCACATGCTTCAAATGGCCTTTCTCCTCGAGGATTCGCAGCTTCGCGCGGATCGCGGAATAGCTCGGGCGATCGGGCAACGCTTCGTGAACTTCGGCGGCAGTAGCTCGTCCGCGGCGGTATATGACATCCATGATCTGCCGCTCGCGGCGGCTCAGAGTGGGTTGGCGATCGCCTTCTGCTGCTTTCATAGCAACGTGCTACAAAAATAGCACCAGCGCGAATCGCCGTCAAGCCCCCTTTTTGTAAAATCAAGTGATCTGCCGATTCGCTCAGAATTCTCTACCTTAGCTTTGTGCCTGCTCGCCGCGACACAGCCGTTATCCGCCGTCACGGCGGTGCCCGCGGGCGCCCTGGTGCGGTATAAAGCGAACTACTTCAACCTGGCGCAGAAGCGGCTCCGTTTCACTCCGCGCGGGACGGATGCCTACGATCTGACGGTCGGTCCCAACCGCAATTCCATCGAGGGCGGCAGCGCGGCCGGTAAGCCTACCGATGCTCGCGGCTACAGTTGGCGGATGCCGCTGGCGTTCCAGTTCGCCTATGGGGGGAAGATCTGGGATGAAGTCTACGTCAATCTGAACGGCAGCCTGAGCTTCGGAGTGCCAGAGGCTGTTACGTACCCGGAACGCGAGACCTGGCCGGATGGAACGATGCGCTCCATGGCATCAATCTTCGACGTGCGCGCCATTTCGGGCGAGCGGCCCATGATCGTTCCACTTTGGGGACTGAATTCGGCTGACTCGACCCACATCTACACGCATTCGAGCCGCAAGGATTTCGTTGTCACCTGGCGAGCCGTCCGATACCAGGCCGCCCATGAGGGCTACGACCCGCTTGGCGAAAGCGTCTTTCAGGTCCGGCTGGGGCGGGATGGATCCATCGAGTTCCGGTACGGTACGGTTGCGGAGAAGGACGGGATTGTCGGACTTTTCTGCGGCCGGAATTCCGCCGGCAAAGTTCTTGACCGCCTCGATGTTCCGCCGCATCCAAATCTGCGTCCTGAGGTCGATATCCGGCGTGTCGAGGTCGAGGAGCGCGGCATCGACGTGCGGTTTTCGCTCACGCTTGCCGGTCCCTTGCCGCCCAAATTGGCCGAAGGCAATCTGCTCTACGGCATTGCCACCATGACCAAGGGAGAAGGGAACGTGATGCGTCTGACCGTCGATTCGAGCGGCGCAAAAAGCGACCCATTCTGCGTCGTCATCAATCCACGCGATCAAGTCACGGGAACGGACTGCGTTGCGAGCATGATCGCCATCCCAGGCAACCGGTCGATCGAGTTTTATCTTCCCAAAATCGCGCTGAAAGATCCGTCCCGATTCGAGTGGAAGGCTGAAATCTCGGGAACTGGCAGTGCAACTCCGTTGGCCGGCACCGGTGAGATGCGTCCTGTCGCTCTCAGCAGCACACCGTTCGGTTTCGATCTGAGCCGTAATGGCCATTTCACGGTTGGCAACGTTTACGAGATCTTCGCGTATCCGTTCCTTGCCAAGTCGCGTTCTGTCACGTTCCAGGAAATCTATAAACAATGCTCCGCCGATGATGACCTGGCCATCGCGTTAACGGACTTTCGCATCGACGATATCTATGATCATGGCGCAAGCAACGGCGCCGGCAACGAAGAAGGCGAGCCGCTCAAATTGTTCAACTCTCCTAAATTGCAACAGGCCGCCGGACCGGTCTTTATCGGCCCGCGATTCCGGGAGGTCATTGAGGCCGGCGGGCGCACGTTTCGACATTATGCGTTTGCAACGGCCTGGGGAGCGCACGAAATGACGCACCGCTGGGTCGCGGCGCTCCGCTGGAAAGCTGAGAATCCTACTGCGCTGCTCGACATGGTTCAACAGTGGCACTGGAATCCTTTGCTTTATACGCCGGTTGTGACCCCTGTGGCATCTTATTTTGCTGATTCACCATATCCCGAGCCCTCGATTATGGGCGGGATGACAATCGAAAACCTGCCGGATGGAAGTGCCCACAGCGTCTTCGCTCAGCCGGGCGCCCCATCGGGACTCTGCGCCCTCGATCTCTACTCGATGGGCTTAATCGGTCCGAATGAGGTTCCAGATACGTGGTTCATCGCAGGTTCGGTTCCGGACGGGAAAGGCGGTCTGAAGGGCGGCGACGCCGAGACGGTCACCATCGCCGACATTATCGCAGCCAATGGCCCTCGCAAGCCACCCGCGAAAGACGCGCAGCACCAGTTTAAATTCGAAATCTACCTGCTTCACGAGGATGGCCGTCCGCCCGACCCGGCTAAGCTGGCGCAGGCGCGCGGTATCGAGGCTTCGATTGTTCAATACTTCACAATTGCGACCAATGGACGGATGACGGTGACGCCCACCCGTTAACCTATTGTGTTTACTAATTCGTAATACCACAATATACGGTAGAACGGTAGAAAACATTTGACAGACCGAGTAAGCCATCTTATGATGAAAACATCACTGAGAAAGGAGGTGGTCCAGTCTAAAATTTATGAGTACTGGTAGTAGTTGTCCTAACACATCCACGCGTGAGGTGGCCGACTCTTAAAGTCGACCGTTGATAACGTTCAGGTTTCGTTCAGTGACGAGGCCGCTGTTCCTGTGGACCGGCCTGCCTCACCGCGCGAGATACTAATAGGCTACCGAACAACCCCCGCGACCCGGACGATCCGTCTTACGGAGCCCCAGTCGCGGGGGTTCGCATTTGGATGTTAGAATAGAAATTCACGAAAGGACCCTTCGAACCCCCATGAAAGCCGGCATTCACCCCGCCTATAACGAAATCAACATCATCTGCGCCTGCGGGAACTCCTTTAAAACGCGCTCGACACACAAGGGCGACATCCGCGTGGAAATCTGCTCAAACTGCCATCCGTTTATGACCGGCCGCCAGAAGCTTGTAGATACGGAAGGCCGCGTAGACCGCTTCCAGAAGAAGTTCCAGAAGACACGCGAAATCCAGGCGGCCGCGAAGAAGAAGAAAGAACTTGTAGCGAAGTAAGCTACTTCTTTTGCTGCTGTTCCCTGGCGCGCTGGTGCTCGACGATGATCTTGTCGTATTCGGGCCGCTGGACGTCCGACAGGAAGGCCTTTACCCGATTCTGATGATCCTCACGGATTGATTTGATCTCGGCATCGCTGCGCCGGTGCGCCTCGTCGAACCGCGCGCGTGTTTCGTCCAGCGCCGAGTTCAGTTGCTGCACCTGCGTTGTGCTCAGTTTGAGCCGGGTCTGCATTTCGTTGAGGTACTGACGGCGCCAGTCCTCATGACTCGGCGGCTTCTGAACGTCTCGGCCATTGACCGCGGGTGGTGCGTAAAGACGATACGCAAAGACTCCGGCTGCGCCCCCCGCCAGGAAAAGCAACACCAGGTAGAGCGCAATCAGAAGATTTGAACGCTTCATTCGTGAGCCTCGGCCCTACCTTCCGCCCCCGTGCAGCTCCGCTTCGGGCTCGAGCGACGTAATGGTGTCTAGCGGGTGCGACTCGGCAAGCACATCCACATAGGACCCGGTGATATGATTCGGCCGGCGTGCGACCGTGGCGCCGCCTACCAGGATGCAAACTCCCAGGGCGCCGGCCAGTGCCAGCTTGGTCATCTTCTGAAGACGGAAGACGAACGTGCGACGGGCATCGATAGCGCTCCAGAGTTTCGGCGTAAACGACGCACTCGGCTCGAAGTCAGGTGTCGCTTCCCGATAGGCCCTAAACAACGCATCTAATTCCTGATCCATCTTGTCCATCACAGTTTCTCCAACCGCATACCTTACTTTTTCTTGGTGCTTTCCGCGATCTGCGCCTGCTCTACCGCGAACGCTTTCAAGACTCTTTGCCTGGCCCGAAACAATCGGACCTTCAGCGCGTTTTCCTTAACCCGATAGATCTTCTCTAGTTCTTTCAGTGAAAGGCCTTCAACTTCCTTCAATTTCAGAAGAATCCGGTCTTCCGCAGACAACGACTCTAAGAGAGAGTCTACCAATTCTCTAACCTGCACATGGCGCTGGTTCTCGCCGCTGGCTTTGCCACCGGCGGCCGCATCCGCCATCAGAACCTGCTGCTCAGAGAGGTCCGCCATTCTCGATTCATTTCGCCGTCGTTGCTTGCGCAGGTAATCATACGACGCGTTCTGCGTCAGCCGATACAGCCACGGCTCGAAAACCTCGGGCGTGCGCAACTGGTCCAACGAATAATACAAGCGGAGGAAAACCTCCTGAGCTACATCTTCAACATCCTCGGGCCGCCCGATGAGGCGGGCGATAGTGCCCATAATCCGCTTCCGGTAGGCTGCCACAATCTGGTTGAATGCAGTATCGTCGCCAGACTGCGCGCGTTGTATCTGCTCGAAATCAACCAGCATGCGGCTCGTAGAGCCGGCGGCCTTCCGAAGGTGTCTCTATGTAAGAAAGGCGCACCGGCAAATAGTTAGGTTACAAGGGCTTAGGGTCGAACACAAACTTTGGTTCGCCGAGACAATCTGAAGCTTGTCTTACCCGAGCAGTTCCAGGTAGCGTGCGACCGCCTCGATACCGCGATAGAAGTTGGGTAGGTGCAACTTCTCGTTGGGAGCATGGAGGTTGTCGTCGGGTAAGCCGAAGCCCATCATAACACTAGGAATTCCAAGGGCATCGTCGAAAGCGCCGACGATCGGGATCGACCCGCCGGAGCGAATGTAGACGGTTTCTTTGCCGAAAACCTGCGACATGGCGTCGGCGGCGGCATGAATAAACCGATTATCGGGGTTTACCAGAGACGGAGCTGCCGTATGTATAAGTTTGTATTCCGCGGTAACGCCCTTGGGGCAGACGGCTTTTACGGCTTCCTGGGTCTGCCTGAGGACCTCGTCGGGACGCTGGTCGGCTACCAGGCGGGTGCTGACTTTGACCACAGCTTTAGCTGGGATGACGGTTTTGGCGCCCTCGCCGGTAAAGCCGCCGCGGATTCCGTGAACCTCGAAAGTCGGACGCGCCCAAAGCCGCTCGAACAGGGGAACATTCGCTTCGCCGGTCAACGCCTTCACGCCGACTTCTTTCTCGATGTACTCCTTCTCGTCGAACGGAAGGCGTGCCCAGGCTTCGCGCTCCTTGGCGCTGGGTTCCTGGACGCGATCATAAAAGCCGGGGATATTCACATGACCGTTGGGGCCTTTCAGCGCGGCGATGATTTCGGCTGCCGCCTGCATCGAATTCGGCGCGGCGCCCCCGTAAATTCCCGAGTGCAGGTCCTGACGGGCGGAGGTGACGTGAATCTCACCGTAAACGATCCCACGCAGGCCGACGCAAATGGTCGGCAATTCCGGCGCGAACATCTCTGTATCGCAAATCACCGCGGCATCGGCCTTGATGCGGGCCGGTTTGCTGCGGACATAGTGCTCGATGTGCTCTCCGCCGACTTCCTCTTCGCCTTCGATCAGGAACTTCACGTTCACCGGCAACTTGCCGTGCTGCTTCAGCAGACCCGCAACCGCGTTCACCAGGATGAGCGTCTGGCCCTTGTCGTCGGCCGACCCGCGGGCGTAAATATTGTCATTGCGAATATCTGGTTCAAAGGGCGGCGATTTCCATTCGTCGAGAGGATCGGGCGGCTGCACGTCGTAGTGGCCGTAAAGAAGCAGGGTAGGCTTGCCGGGAGCGCCCAGCCATTCCGCGTAAACCAGCGGATTACCTTCACCCTCAATCAATTCGGCGTGTTGCAGGCCGGCTTTTTCTAACTCGTTGCGCACGAACTCGGCGGCTCGGCGTATGTCGGATTTGTGCTCGGTTAAGGTGCTGATGCTCGGAATGCGCAAGAACGCCTTAAGGCCATCAAGGTACTCGGAGCGGTGCTGTTCAAAATAGGTCATTATGTCTCCCGCGGACGTGGTCAAGGAGCGGCCGCCGCTTCTCTCATCGTAAACGTTCCGAATAGCAGGCTTAGATCCCGGGTGTCCTGGCCGGGCTTGACGGTATGGTCCACCTCGACGGAAATCTCGATTTTCGGCTTGCCGACGGTGGCCAAAGGCATGGGAAAGCTGAATTCGAACCGGTCGGGTTTGTTGATGGTCGCGTCGCCGATTTTCTGGCCGTCGGCGCGGACCGTAAGCATAAATGGGCCGGCACTAAGCGTTGGGACCGGACAATAGCCGCTGACGTATAGCGTTTCGCCATCGTGACTCGGGCCGGCGAGTTCGACCGTGGCGGACTTGCCCAACCAGCGCACTCCGCCATCCGCGGCATACCAGGTCTTGCCCATGAGGCCTTCGAACAGAGGATTGCCGGCATCGATGTAATCGGGGCGTGAATCGGCGAATTTCGCCTCCGCCTCTTGCGTGTATTGGGCGGTGATGTCCTGGAGACCACGGTCGGTGTACCGGTAAACGACGGCTTCGTGCTGCTTCAATGCCGCCAGCGTCGCGTAGGGCGTGATGTGGAACATCGAAACAGGGGCCCAGGAGGGACGCGTGGCGATCGAAGTTCCGGGAGTGAGGTAGACCTGGTTGATCCCGAGCAGACGAAAGGGATCGTCGTAAAAGCCGAAATTCATGATTTCGGAGGTGATGTTGTCGAGCAGGATTACCTTGCCTTTGTTTTGCGCGCTGGTTTTTTCGAGGCCTTCGACAATGCGTTGCAGGGCCTGGGAATGGGGCTTAAAGAAGGCGTCGGTGACGTGGATGTCGATGGCTGACGCGATGACGTAGGAACAGGCTAACAGCGCGGCCACGACACAAGTGAGGGGACGCGAGATGCGTGACATTGCGTAGCCTGCCAGCAGCGCGAGACCGGCTGCCGGAATGGTTGTGTAGTATTCCGTGTAGTGGTTTTTCAGGGGGATGAGGGGCGCAAGAACGATCAGGAACCACGCCAGGAAGAATGCGGGCAGCCAGTCTCGCCTCAGCGCCTGACGAACGATGAACACGAGCAGGGCGGCGGTGATCGCGATTGCGAGGGCACTGAGCGCCCGCTTCGGGATTACGTCGATGGAGTCGTGCCGGAAAGCCGCGATCGAGTACACCCAGTAGCGTTGCAGCGTCGTGAACATGCCGATGTCGAAATGCATGCCGTAGAAGCTCTGGCCTTCGATTGGGATATAGAGGTAATGGATGGCCATGAACACTGCCGAGGGGATGAAGAGCAGGAGCGCTTTCGCGAGATAGCGACGCGCGCAACAGAGGGCGTAACCGGCGGCTAGCGCGGGGAAGACCACGTTCAGCTCAATGGCTCCGAAGCCAAGGATGAACGCGATCCAGGTGCCGAGCCAGAAACGCGTTTGGCTGGTTTCGGTGTAACGGAGGAAGAGGTAGAAGGCCAGGAGGATGAAGAAGGCTCCGGCGAGCTCGTTGTAGACGGAGGTCCAGGCGACGGCTTCCGCGAGGCCGGGGTTGGCAGACCATAGAACGGCGGCTATTGCCGCCGCGGACAGGCTGAAAGCCTGTCCCACAAGGCGCTGCACAATCGCCATGATTAGCGCCATGTCGGCGAAGAGGGTTAGAAAACTCCAGATGTGAAACGGCAGGGCATGCAGACCGAAGAGCGAGGTGAAGATCAGGAAGAACAGGCGCTCGCTGATGGTGCGGATGGTGCCTTGGGCCATCGGGGCGAACAGCAGGTGCGGCAGATCGCGGATGGAGTGAAACTCCAGCGGAAGGCCGAGCCAGGCGAAGTCATCATTCAGAAACCAGATGCTCAGCGCCTGCCAGTGAATGGCGAGCGCTACCAGCATCGGAATTCCGTAGTAAACCACGGTTTTCCAGCGCTGGGTCACTTGGCTTCAAATCCCAACATGCTCAAGTTGACGCCGAGTTCGCGATGCTCGTTCCCGGACGGCGGAAGCGTTTTGTCGAGAGCGAAGGTGACGACAACGGCATCCTTTGTCAGCGCGCCGGCGGGGACGTCGTGGGCATAGGTGAAGTCGCCAGCTTTGGTGTAGCGCTCGGGCGGCAAGGCGATGCCTTCGACCGTAGGCGTCAACTCGATCGATTGCAGACGCTGAATCGCGGCATCGGCGATTCCGAATACCGCCACCAGAACCGCGCCTTTGCGTGCGGCATCCTTCGGCGGCATCAGCCGGGCGCTGAAGTGGCCCTTGGTCCAGCGATGATCCATGAATAACGGATAGAAGCCATCCAGAAGCTGGGAGTCTGCGCGCGGATCAGACGCGCTCAGCATAATCGCAGTTCGCGCCGGCGGCACTGGCTCAGCAGAACGTTGACAGGCCGTTGAGGCTAAAAGGGCGATGACGCAGGCTGCTAATCGCCACACTTTTCCACCTGCACAAGGCAGCTATAAAAAGTCGGGCCGCCCCCGATATCCGTGAGCCTTTCCGATGTCAGCACGTTCACACTGTGACCATCGGACGCTGCCTTATTCCAACGCACGGAGGGGATTCGGACGACGCCCTGACGTACGGTGTCGTCAACTACGGCCTTCAACACGAGGCTTCCACGGTCGTTAAATGCCCGAACCAGGTCGCCGGAACGGACGCCGCGGGACTCGGCATCGTCGATGCGGATGTGCAGGACCGAGGTTTGAGCGTCGACCGCCGAGCGATTCCCGAAGGTCGAGTTCATGCTGTCGTCGTTCTTGGAGGAGACGAGTTCGAGGGGATAGCGCGAGCGCAATTCGTGTGAACCGAGACGGGATTCCTGGGGCGGGATGTAATCGAGACTCTCAGCTCCGAATTCGCATTTGCCGGAGCGCGTACCAAAGCCGCCGTTTGCGAATGGCAGGAACGGCTTGCCGTCCTCCGAAACATTGAGGCGCACGAAGCCTTCGCGATCGAGCCGCTCCAGCGTAATACCTTCGAGGAATGGATGGCCAGACGCGAGCAATCCCCGGATCATGTCGTCTTCAGATTCACGGAAGCAGGCGTCCTCGAAGCCCATTCGTTCTGCAAGGGCACGGAAGACTTCGACGTTCGAGCGGCACTCGCCGGGTGCGGAAAGAGCCGGCCGGGCCAACTGCAGATAGTAGTGGCCGTAAGCGAGGTAGACGTCGGTGTGCTCGAGGAAGGTCGTGGCGGGGAGCACGATGTCGGCGTAATCAGCGCTGTCACTCTGGAATTGTTCCAGGACAACGGTGAACAGATCTTCCCGTTTCATGCCGCGAATCACGTCGTTCTGGTTGGGAGCGATTGCCGCGGGGTTGGAATTGTAAACCACCATCGCTTTCACGGGTGGATCGTCCAATGCCGTAAGCGCCTTGCCGAGTTCCGCCATGTTGACGATGCGGGCCTCGCGTCCTAACTCCGACCGCATTTGCAGTTCAGGCATCTCCAGGGCGATCCGGTTGAACTGAAACGCATGGGAGGTGGAAAGCTGGGCTCCGCCGCCTTCCTCGCGCCACGAGCCGATCAGTGCGGGCAGGGCACAGATGGCACGCACCGACGCGCCCCCGCGCTCGCTGCGCTGCAACCCGTAGTTGAGGCGAATCGCGGCCGGGCGAATGGTGGCATACTCGCGCGCCAGTTCCACGATATCTGTGCGGGCGAGGCCGGTGAGCGCTTCCACACGCTCCGGTGGGTACTCGAGCGCACGAACTTTTAGTTGGTCGAAGCCGTTAGTGAACTGCTCGATATAAGAACGGTCGTGCAGGTTCTCGCGAATAATGACGTGCGTCAATCCGAGGGCGAGGGCCAGATCGCTGCCGGGATAAATCTCAAAGTGCTTGTCGGCGAGGCGTGCCGCGCGCGTACGAATGGGGTCGATGGTGTAGAACCGGGCGCCATTCCGGCGCGCTTCGAGGATGAACGGCCACAGATGAACGTTGGTGCCCAGGATGTTGGCGCCCCAGGCAATGATCAGCTTTGATTTTGCGAACTGCTCCGGTTCGGTGCCGTAGCGGAAGCCGAGCGTGGCAGTCATGCCGGCGACCCCGGTGCTGGAACAGATGGTGCGATCGAGCCGCGATGCGCCGAGCCGGTGGAAAAACCGGCGATCCATGCCCGAGCCGTTCAGCAGTCCCATCGTTCCGGCATAACTGTAAGGCAGGATCGATTCGGATCCGAACTCGGCAGCCGTCGAGCGGAGGCGTTCCGCTATCGTGTCGAGCGCTTCGTCCCAGCCAATCTGTTGAAAGCGGCCCTCACCTTTACGGCCGACGCGCTTCCGCGGATACAGCAGTCGTTCCGGGGAATATTCGCGGTCGAGATAGCGCGCCACCTTGGCGCACAGGAAGCCGCGCGTGATGGGATGATTTGGATCTCCACGCAGACGGGACCCTTTACCGTCTTCTACATTGATGAGCAACGAGCAGCAGTCGGGGCAATCGAGTGCGCAGACAGAACGTCGCACAGGCATGTAACCTAAATTATATCTTGTACAATCTAATTGAAGGGTGAGTTACGGGAGCGCGCAGGCGCCACGAAGCCTCTCGCGACCCGGGAAAGGCTTAAATTATGCGTCAGGTCGGTCTCGCGGTCGGTATCGTTGCTTTGTTGTTTGCCTCTTTCGCGTTTGCTCAAACCTACGGGTCGATCGGAGGGTTTGGCAGCGTCCTCTATCCAGGAACCGGGCATCCTCCGCCCCAAGGCGGTGTATTCAATCCCGCTCGTCCGAATCGAGGCGTTGCGGTGGGCCCTGGTTTCGGAGCTCCAGTGCGCCAGCCCCGTCCTAATCATCCCAGCCATGACCGTGGATCGGTGGTTGCCGTTCCCGTGCCGGTTTATGTCGGCGGATACGGTAACGGGTATGGCGGTTACGATGCGTCTGGATACGGTCAGCAAGCTCCCCCGGATCAGGGTGGCGCCGACACCGGTGCTCCACCGTCTGTAGTGATCAATCAGAATTTCGTTCCCGAGCGGGCCAATCCGTCGATTCGGGAATATGACAATTTGCCGCCCACCGAGCAGCCTTCGAATTCGGGTGTGCGCATGTACCAGGCTCCGCCGACGCATCCTTACGCGGATCAGCAGGACCAGCAAGCAGCGGCTGCGCCTCGGAGAGCCAGCGACGAGCCGACGATTTACCTCATCGCGCTCAGGGACCACACGATCGTGCAGGCGCTCGGGTACTGGATGGAAGGCGGCACTCTGCACTACGTAAACGCGGAACATTCGCTGAATCAATTGAGCCCGGATCTGATTGACCGGTCGTTGTCGCAGCGGCTCAATGATGAGCGGGGCGTTGAGTTTAAGCTGCCGCGGTAGCGCCTGTCTCAATCAAGCAATTACGACAATCCGCATGACCTAGGCCGAAGTCCTCAGGGACTTCGCCGCAGTGCTGGATAAGCTCAGGGAAGGCGCCGAGATTATTGTCGAAAGAAAGACAGCCGGTCGCATTGATTAAGGCCCTCAGGGGCCAGGAACCGCTGCATCCACCATCGTGGGATTCGTCATCGACTCCAGGGTCCTCATAGCCGCTGAGCGACGGGGTGCAACTGGCGGCGAGGGTCGATTGGGAAGCGCGTCGTCAAGGAACGGTAATCCCGTTTAGTGATCTTCTTATTGGCGTCACCGCATTGCACTTCGATTACACAGTGGCACGCTCAACGTGCGCAGCTTCGGCATGATCCTGGGGCTCAAGATTCAGCCAATGAAGTGCCTGTTGCTGGATCGGCTATAATTTCGAGCTATGCAGACTCCTGGTTGGATCGCAAGAGCCACTTTTGCCGCCGCACTGTTCGGCTTCGCAGCAATCGCACAGGACACGGCGAAGCCGCGGCTCGAGGTCACATCACCGCTGGGAACTAAATTCTACTCGCTGCCGGATGAGAAAGGCGTGGTCGCGGCGGCACTGAAGGCCTCGAGCGCTGACCCCAAGAACGCCGACCTCCTCCTTAAACTGGCGCAAGCGCAGGCTTCGGTCTGGCAGGATCGGGAGGCCGTTGACACCTGTACTAGAGCCATCGCCATCGCGCCGAACAATGCTCAGCTATATATCGAACGCGGGCATCGCGAGCTGCCGTTGCGCGAGTTCACCAAAGCGCGGGACGACCTGAACCACGCAGTCTCGCTCGACGCCAAGCAGGTCGAAGCCTATTACCATCTCGGGCTGTCTCATTACTTCCTGCAGGAGTTCGACGAGTCGGCCGATGCGTTCCGCCATGCCGTCGACCTGGCGCCGAACACCGATAGCCGCATCAACTCAACAAACTGGCTTTATGCTTCGCTGCGCCGAGCGAACAGGCCGGAGGATGCGGCAAAAGCCGCGGCTGCCATCACCCCCGACATGACGAACAAAGAGCCGCATACGTTTTTCTACCTCAGCCTGGTGCGCCTGTTCCAAGGCCGCATGAAAGAATCCGATGCGCTACCTCCCGAACCACCGCGTGACGGTTCCGACACCGAAGCTGAGCTGCGATTCGACACGGTCGCTTACGGCATCGGCAATTGGCACCTTTACAATCACGAGGCCGCCAAGGCGCAGGAGTATTTCCGCCGCGTGACGCAAGGCAAAGTTTGGATCACGTGGGGCTTCGTCGGCGCTGAGTTAGAAGTTCTGCGGGCTCGCGGCAAGGCGGTCGCCCAGAACCGACTACACTAGTTCAAATGCATCGTCTCGTTCCGCTGTTGCTCGTTCTGCCCCTGGCGGCGCAAACGCCGGATTGGTCGAAAGTCAACGAAGAAGCCCTCCGCCATTATTCGGCGGTGGTTCAGATGGACACGACCGACCCGCCGGGCAACGAAACAAAGGTCGTCGAATACGTCAAGAAGGTCCTGGAGGCGGAAGGAATCCCCGTCATGGTGGTTGGCAAGGACCCCAACCGCATGAACTTGATCGCCCGCCTGAAGGGCAACGGTTCGAAGCGGCCTTTGCTCATCATGGGTCATACCGATACGGTCAAGGTGGACGCCTCGAAGTGGACGTTTCCACCGTTCAGCGCCGCGCGGAATGGAGGATTCATCTATGGCCGCGGAACACTCGACGACAAGGACAACATGACGTCGGGAATGATGACCATGCTGCTGCTCAAACGCCTGAAGGTGCCACTCGACCGGGACGTCATCTTCGTGGCCGAGGCGGGCGAGGAGGCTGCAACGCAGTACGGCATTCAGTACCTCGTCGAGAACCATTGGAACGATATCGACGCGGAGATCTGCTTTGCGGAGGGGGGCACCGTCACGCGGCGCGGCGGCGAGGTTCGTTATGCGCTGATCCAGACCGCCGAGAAGCTGCCGCAAGGCGCGCGGCTGGTAGCACACGGTCCCGCGGGGCATGGATCACGGCCGCTTCGTACCAACGCCGTTCTGCATCTTTCGCGCGCGATCGAGAAAGTCGCGATGTGGGACCCGCCGATGCGTTTAAACGACACGACGCGCTACTATTTCGAGAAACTTTCAACGCTGGTCGGGCCGGAAGAGTCGGCACGGTACAACGGGCTTCTCGATCCGGCAAAATCGTCCGCCGTTCGCGAGTACCTGGCGGAGAATGAACCGGGCCACTACTCGATGCTGCATACCTCGATTTCGCCGAACATCATCAACGCCGGGTACCAGATCAACGTGATTCCTTCGGAGGCGCAGGCGACACTCGACATCCGGGCGCTACCGGACGAGAACATGCCGGCGTTTTACGACATGATGCGCAAGGTGATTAACGATCCAGCGGTAGACGTGGTGCCGGACAAGCGCAACGAGCGCCCCAAAGCCGCGCCTTCCCGTATCGACACGGAGACGTTCCGGGCGATTGAAGCCGCGAACCAGAAGATTTACAAGGCCGCGACGCTGCCTCAGATGAGCACCGGCGCAACCGACATGGCTTATCTGCGGGCCAAGGGCGTGCAGTGTTATGGGATCGGTCCCATGGTGGACGAAGAAGACGGTCCCAAGGGGTTCGGCGCCCATAGCGACCAGGAGCGCCTGCTCGAAGACGCGCTGTACAAGTTCGTTCGGTTCAATTGGGAAGTGGCGACCACCTTGGCCGGCCACCGCTGATTGCGGGAACGATCGAGATTTCTGCGCCATCCCGCACCGGTGTGCTCAGGCCGCCGGTATAGCGCGATGCTTCAACGCCTACGAACACATTGATGTGCTCGCGGATCTCGCCCTGTTCGGTGAGGACGCGATCGCGGATGCCGGGACAGAGTTGCGACAGGATTTGCAGGGCGTCGCCAAGCGTTCTCGGAGAGGCATCCGATTTCACGACCCTCGCACCGCTGGAAAAGACGCGCAGGGGGCCCGGTATATGGAAGGTGACGGCCACCCTTAAGACTTACTCCGCTTCTTCACGGCGGTCTTAGCGGTGCGCGGCGTTCCAATCACGGCTGCCTTAACGCACGTGATCGGAGGAAGACCTTCCGCCATCCGTTTCCAGGTCTTGCCTTCGTCGATGGACCCAAACAACACGCCGCTTCGAGTTCCGAAGTAAAGACCGAGCGGGGTCAGGGTATCCGAAGTCAGCGCGTCGCGGAGGACGTTTTCGTACGCTCCCTTCTGCGGCAGCCCGCGGGTCAGCGCTTCCCACGATTCGCCGGCGTTACGGGTGCGATACACGCGCAGGCACCCTTCCGGCGTGCACCGAAATTCATCGGATTCGACGGGTATGACATAAACGCAGTCGGGATTGTGCGGGTGCATCAGCATCGCGAATCCAAAATCCGAGGGCACTCCGTTCGCGACATCCTGCCATGTCTCGCCGTGATTGTCCGAACGGTACAAGCCCCAATGATTCTGCAAAAAGAGGCGTTCGGGGCGAGCCGGGTGCATCACGATCTTATGGACGCACTGGCCGAACTCGGGGTACTTCTCAGGGAGGAACACAACGCGAACGCCTTTGTTGCGAGCGTTCCAGGTCAGGCCGCCATCCTCGGTAACGTAGACGCCCGCTGCGGAAATTGCAACATAGATGCGGCGCCGATTGGTAGGGTCGGGGACGATGGTGTGCAGGCACAGACCACCGAACGAAGGCCACCAGCGCGGGCGATGCGGATGTTCAAACAACGCGCGGATCAGCGTCCAGGTATCGCCTCCGTCGCGCGATTCAAACAGCGCCGCGGGATCGACGCCACAGTACAGCACGTCCGGCTCATCTTCGCGCCCCAGGCAGATCTGCCAAATGTTGGTCAGCGATGCGCCCGATTCGGCCGGGAAGCGAATGGGCATGTCCTGCGGATTGGTCCAGCTCTTGCCGAAGTCGTCGCTGGTTCGCAGGAACGTACCGTAGGTGAGGCTCTGGGTGGAAGCCCAAATTCTACGCCGTCCCGCGCGCGCATCGAATGCCATTGAGTAGATTGCGTGGCCGTGAAAATAGGGGCCCGCGACCTCCCATTTCGTGCGCTGCGGCGAGGATCGCATCAGAAAGGCGCCTTTTGTTGTGCCAACGAGTAGCAGAACGTCGCCGTTCTTCACCTGAACATGTTTAATGCCGCGGTGGAGCGTGGTTTGAAGGCCCTTTAGCTCGGCGGACGGCTGCGGAGCCACGACGGTAGCGGACTGCAGAGCCTCTAGCGCGGCATGGACTTCGCTGGCCAGTTGATACCTCTGCGCAGGCTCCTTGGTAAGGCAGCGCTGCACAACAGGGGATAAGGCCACGGGAACGTGTACTGGCAGAGGAGGTGGCGCCGCATGCAGAATCGAGGAACTCAGTTCAAAGCTGGTGCGCCCCTGGAACGGAAGCTTTCCGCTTGCGGCCTCATAGAGCACTATGCCGAGCGCCCAGATATCGCTACGTTGATCGGCCGGCTCGCCGCGCAGGATTTCGGGCGCCATGAACGCCAGCGTGCCGGTGAGCGCCTGGGCTTCCGTCGGCCCCACGGTGCGGGTCGCCTCGTCATGAGTTGTGGCGATCCGGCTTGCGAGACCAAAATCGAGGATTTTAGCGAGACCGTCATTGGTAACAACGACGTTGGAGCTCTTCAAATCGCGGTGTACGACGCCCCGTGAGTGCGCATGAGCCAGCCCCGCGGCAATCTGCACCCCGTAGCGGAGGACGGACTGAATCGGCAAGCCATCCGCCGCCGCAATCAACGCGCTGAGATTCTTGCCCTCGACGAGTTCCATGACGATGTACAACTCGCCGTTGACATCGCCAATTTCGTAAACGGTGCAGATGTTAGGGTGGCTGAGCGCGGAAGAAGCGCGGGCCTCATGGAGCAGGAACTTCTGAGTCTCGACGCCGGCGGTTTCGCCGACCACCTTCACCGCTACGTCACGCTGGAGCACCTCGTCGTGAGCGCGATAGACCACTCCCATGCCACCCTCGCCGATCTTGGCGAGGATTCGATAGTGCCCCAGCACCTTACCGATCATCGCTTCGCTATTGGCCTGTGGAAGGCTTCTTCTCGTTTCCTGATTTCTTTGTCCATTCGTCGATCCAGGTCAGAAACGTGTTGTACCACAGGACTGTGTTCTGGGGTTTCATCACCCAGTGGCCCTCGTCCGGAAACTCGAGGAGCTTGGATGGCACTTTCTGCATCTGGAGCGCGGTGAACAACTGGAGTCCCTGGGTGTAGGGGACGCGGAAGTCGAGCTCGCCGTGGATCACCAGCGTGGGGGTTTTGAAGTCCTTTACGTAATTGCTCGGCGACCATTTCGCGTAAATGTCCGGGTTGTCCCACGGCATGCCGCCGTATTCCCATAGCGGGAACCAAAGTTCCTCGGTAGCCCCCGTTTCGCTCTTCAGATCGTAAACCCCGGCATGAGAGATGAGGGCTTTGAAGCGCTGCGTGTGGCCAAGCATCCAGTCGATCATATAGCCACCATAGGACCCCCCTGCGGCCGCGAAGCGATCGGGATCGGCGTAGGGCTGCGCAGCGACATAATCGACGGTGGCCATAATATCGTCGTATGCTTTGCCGCCCCAGTCGAGATTGATGTCGTCGGTGAACTTCTGGCCGTACCCGACCGAGCCGCGCGGGTTCGGCATCACGACCACATATCCAGCGCTCGCGAAGACCTGCGCGTTCCAACGGTATGTCCAGCTCTCACCCCATTCGCCCTCGGGACCGCCGTGAATCAGGAAAAGGACAGGATACTTGCGTCCGGCGCGAAAAGAGGGTGGCTTGACCACGAAGCTGTACACACGGGCGCGCTCGGCGCCTTCCACGGAAATCTCTTCGAGCGGTGTCAGGACGTAATTCGCGAGCAGATCGTCGTTCAGATGCGTGAGCTGGACCTGCCCGCCTCCCGACGCGGCACGGTACAACTCGATGGGATGGGAGCCGCTCTGGCCGGTATATATGAGTGCCTTTCCACCCGGCAGGAATTCCAGATCATCCAGGGTCATCGCACCGCTCACGATGGACTGAGCAGCGCCCCCGGTGGCAGGGATCAGGTGGATGTTCTGACGGCCGCGGTCCTGCGTGGTGAAGGCGATGCGGGCGGAGTCCGGCGACCAGGCGAAGCTTTCCACCCAGCGGTCGAGGGACTCGGTCAGAGACTTGGTGGAGTTGGCGCTACGATCGTAGACCGACAACCGGAAACGATCGCTTTCGTAGCCGGGGCGGGTCTGGCTGCGATAGGCAATGTACTTGCCATCGGGCGAGTACTGGGGCGAGCTGTCGGCAGCCAGATTGAGGGTGATTTTCTTGGAATCACCTCCGGTGATGGGCACGGTGTACAGGTCCGTGTTGGTGCTCGTGGCCGGGTTGGGGTCGGCGTTCATGGTGAAGCAGACCTCCAGCGAATCCGGCGATATGGAGTAATCGTCAGGTCCGCCCAGGGAGAACGGGGGCACGTCGTGCGGTCCGGGGGTGAGATCGGTGGCATGGCCACCCGCGGCGTCGATGACGAACAGGTGCGACCGTCGCTTGTTGTCCCAGGCTGTCCAGTGGCGAAACAGCAGCGTCGTGTACGACCGGGCCTTTACCTTATTGTTCTTTTCGGCTTCGAGATGCTGCCGGTTGCAGTTGTCGTCGGGACATTCGGGATAGACCTCACTGGTGAAAACGAGCTTTTTACCGTCCGGAGATACCAGCACGCCACCCGCTTCTGTGGAAAGCGTGGACACCTGCTTCGGCTGCGAGCCGTCGGCGCTCATGGTCCAGACCTGCGATGAACCGTCGCGATTAGATATGAAGGCAAGGCGGTTGGAATCTGGGAACCAGCGGGGACGCTCGTTATCGGAGCCTTGGAACGTGATCTGCGTTGCTGGACCGCCGTCGGCCGGGATGGTCCAGATCTGCTTCGGCTTGGTGTTCTGGTCGAGGTCGACGGTTTGCACTGTGAACGCGATCAGCTTGCCATCGGGCGACAGGGCGGGCTCGCTGATTCGCGAGATTTTTAACATCGCCTGCACGTCGAATGGCTGCTTCTGGGCGCACAGCGCGGTAGCAAGCGCGCACGCTACGAGGACGGCTCGTTTCATAAAAACCTTATGACTTAAGCGTATCAGGTGGCGCTTGGACAGCTACAGGTCACGCCACCTGGTTTTCCTGGGGTGGGACCATGCCATGAACCTCCAGCCTTCCGTACGTGGAGTTTCAGTTTGCAACCCGCCTTTAGGCAATCGGTGCTTGTCGAGGCGAGTGCGCTACCCGTCAGATGCCCAGGCGTTCCTTGAGTGCACGGACGCGGTCGCGCGAGACGGGCAGCTCGGTTCGTTTCTCGTCCTTCAGCCGGACCACCATTTTACCCGCGAACCAGTTGTGGAGTTCCTGGATGTGGTCGACGTTCACCACTACCGCACGACTGATTCGAGTGAAACGCTGGGGATCGAGTTTCGACTCCAGATCCTGGATGGTGTAGTCCACCACATAGTTTTTGGCCGGGGTGGAGGCCCAGGTAAGTTTGTCGTTGGCGAAGAAATGGGTGATCCGTGACAATTCCACCAGTTCTACCCGTTCGCCGATGCGGGAAGCGACGCGGTCGAGGTATTTGGGGCCAGGACTCGTCAGCCGGCTGGCCAGCTTGCCGAGGAGTTCCTGCAGATCGGGGCGCGGCGCTCCTCCGCTCGTGATGCGTTCGAGTTTGCTGAGGGCGCGGTCGAGATGCTGCGATTCGATTGGCTTCAGCAGGTAGTCGACGGAATGCACTTCGAAGGCTTGGAGCGCATATTGGTCCCAGGCTGTGGTGAAGACTACCAGGGGCTGGGGATTGAGGCGCGAGAGGAGCTCGAAGCCAGTCAGTCCGGGCATTTGGATGTCGAGGAACAGGACATCCGGCGGGTCGGAGTCGAGCCCCGCGAGCGCTTCAATGGGATCTGAGCTTTGACCGATGATCTCGACGCGTCCCGTCTCGTTGAGCAGACGGGCAAGCCGTTTGATAGCGAGTGGCTCGTCGTCGATAAGAAACACCCGAATCATGTTCAGGCGGGGCCGGTCCGCAATGGAATCGCGAGTTGAACCACCGCGCCTTGTCCGCTCTGCGGCGACGAGATTCGCGCGGCGGGACCATACAATGCCGCGAGCCGGCTTCTTAGGTTGTCAATACCGTGCCCGGCCGGGGCATCCTCCAGGTCGAAACCGGGTCCGCTATCGCGCACGGTGACCTCCAGCATCTCACCCGAACGGGCCGCCCGCACTTCGACCGATCCGCCCGCCCGATTCGGTGCGATGACATGCTTGATGCTGTTTTCCACGAGGGTCTGCACCGCGAGCGGCGGAATGGAAGCTCCTTTCAACTTGTCATCCACTTCCAGGTTGTAGGTGAGGCGCTCACCAAGGCGCGTCTTTTCGATGGCGAGATAATCGCCCACGATTTGCAACTCGCGCTCCAGGGGTACCGAGCCGCGCTGGGCCGACTCCAGTGAGAAGCGCAGCAGTGCGGCCATCTGTTCCACCAGCCTTTCAGCGCGCTTGGGATCTTCCGGGATCAGCGATGAGATCGAGTTCAGCGTGTTGAACAGGAAATGCGGATGGAGGCGTGATTCAAGCGACGCGAGGCGTGCTTCGGTGGCAAGCTTAAGTGCCCGCTCGTGCTCCAACTCCTTGGTTCGAAGCTGGAGCGTCGTGCTCTCCAGCCGGTAGCGCATTTCCTCATACACATGAACCGCCGAGCCGACGATGATGGTGATGGGCACCGCGAACTTGACGTTGGCAACATAGGTCGGCCAGAAACTGGCGGCATTGTCCCAACCTATGATGAGGAAGGCAACAATCGCCGACAGCGAGCCCAGTATGCCGACGACGGTCATCAGCGAGGTCCGGGCGAGCCACAGAAGAAGGCTGTTCCGCGACCAGGTGGCCAGCCATGCCCAGGGAACCAGGTTGGCCATACCCCCGATGCAATTCGCATAGATCCACGATCGCAGGAATCGGCCAAAGACGAAATGCCAAGAGAAACCCGGGGAACCGGCGGCGGCGATGGTCGCGAAGATTATGGCGATGCCCGTGTCAGCAATCAGTGTCGCCGTCAGTGTCGACAACCGGACATACTGCCGGATTCTCATTTCGAGACATGACAGCCAATACAGCCGGTTTCTGATACCGGAAGCGACTTGGTTGCCATCCACGTGGCCGCGCGTTTGGCATACGGAGTGTCCTTGAGTTCAGTCCCGATCCGCTCGAAATAGGCCCGGGCTTTTTCCTCGTTACCGAGCCGGCTGTAGCCTTCCGCAATACCGAACAGCAGTTCGCCGCGCGGGTGCGTGCCGAGACTATCGAAATTCGCGGCTTGCAGTTCGAGTGAATGCTCGTAATCCGACAGGCCTTTTTCAATCAACGGACGGGCCATTTCAGGCGGCATGTGATGGGACCCGGTCAACAAAACCGCCCCGCGAGGGACGCGAACGCCTACCGAGTCGGGCGCCAAAGCGACTGCGTCATCCATTTCCCTCATACCGAGTTGCACCAACTCCATTCCCTTTTGGGAGTCACCTTTTTGAAAAGCCTGTCCGCCTAGATAGTACTCTCCACCACCATGCCATACCAGGGCTTCCGCATTCTTCGGGTCGGCGGCTAGAGCCTCCTCACACATTTTGAGCCCTTTGTCCAGGGATTCGCGATTTCCGGAAAAACCCGCGAAAAAGTAGTTTCTGACTTTGAGGTCGAACCGTTCGGCCAGGGCGCTAACTGCACTTACGCCCGCAAACGCGACCAGGATGGATGTGCTGAGTTTCATGCAAGATCTCCTCGTGGACAGAATAAGGCCGGACACCCTGAGGCAGGTGGTAATCGCGATGGATTGCAGGATTTTTGGATGAACGGTCAAAAACGGGAGATGAACATCGGACTCTCAAGCACTCGTGTCCGATGTAAGCCGCAATGCCTTGTTTTGCAAGTTGAAGCGCGCTTATAGGAACGGAGGGCCTTGGCGCCTCAAGGCCCTCCTTCAACTTCCGTCACACAGGGATCGCACTAAGCGATGGCTTTCTCAGCCTCGGGTCTGATCCATTGCCCGTAACAGGTATAGATCATATAGAGCATTGGCAGCATACTGAGGGCGGGCGCCCACCCCGACACGCCAATACAAAGCGCAATAGCGACGGCCAGAATGGATCCCGCCAGATAGTAAGGAAACGCCCACCGGTGACAATTGCGCCAGATCTCTAACGGCGACTCGCTCCGCACCAGTCCCAGTACGACGGACATAAGTCCGGAGTTGGCGACAAAGAAGATCGCGCTGGCTGCTACGAGCTCAGGCACCACACTGCCTGCCGCGCGCAATCCGGAGGTTAGTTCGAACGCGAGCGCCACACTAATTACCGTCGACGCTACGCTGAAGAATACCTGCACGGTTTTAGGTCTCGTTGTCGGGCGCCACATGCACTGCACAAGGCACGAGAGCGCCGCGATGATCAGCGTTTCACCTAACGCGAATTGGCTGATCGCGATCAGGAACAAGACGAAGTTTGCGCCGATTGTGCTCTGCATCCGCGGCAGCTTGATCTTGAACGTCGATGCCAGCAGCGATAGAACAACGCACTCCAGGAAGTGTTCAGGGCTCAATAACCGATGGTCGGATATCAGGCCACCGAACAGAAGCGCGGCTCCCGTGGCGATTGTGAGCCCCACGAATAGCTTCGTCCGCAAAGAAAGAGTGGGCATAATGGCCTCCACCTGTCTCCCGGAATTAGTTCATATCACCGTCATCATAGGACGATGCCGTTATCGCAGTTGAGCTGAGTAGCGTAGTTCCCCAGATGATATTAAAGCCGCTGGTTGTCGAATCACTCCAGGCCACATTGGTGCCCCAGACAATATTCAGTCCGTTGAGTGATCCGTTGAACACTGTCGTGCCCCAGACGATGTTGGTGCCCCAAACGATGTTAGTACCCCACACAATGTTCTGGACCGTAACCATAGGCTTTCCGTTAGAACCGGTCTGGAGGGTGACGGTAGGCGATAAGGCGGTGAACGTCGCCAGGTCGGTGTTCTGAAGGGCGGCGTTGATGTCAAGGTAGCCGGCGCCCACCGTGAAAATGTCTGCTTGCGCCATGTATGTGACGTTGCCAAGAATATCGGTTCCGCTCATGTACAGCGGCAGGATTTTGCGGGCTGTTTTCAACAGCCGCGCTTTGACCTGGTCCGGCGTCAGGGTGGGACTCTGCTGAAGTATGAGGGCCACTGCACCGCTGACTACCGGCGTCGCCATGCTGGTGCCGCTCAACTGAAAGTAGTTTGACGAATACTTCTGCGTCCCGCCAATGGTTTCGTAGCTCGTGTTCGTCACCTGAGTGCTGGGATGACTTACTACCAGCGTGGCGGTAGAGGATGCCAGCAATGAGATCACGTTATTACCGGGCGCCACGATATCGGGCTTGACAATGTGATCGATTAGCGTCGGTCCCTTGGAACTATAAGTGGCTATCGAGTCGTCGGTTGTTGTTGCCGAGCCATGAGCATTCGTTGCGCCGACGGTGATGACATAAGGATCGTTCCCGGGAGCAGCGATCGTGCCATAGCCGTGAGTGCCCATGCTGTTATCACGTCCGCTGTTGCCGGCCGCCACCACAACAACGATGCCGGCCCTCCATGCCGCCTCCACTGCCTGACAGAGCGGATCGAGCGTGTAGCTTTCATAAACCTGCCGGCCAAGCGACAGGTTGATCACGCGAATATTGTAAGTGTGCTGCAGCGCTAATGCCTGATCGATGGCGGCGACAACGTCGGAGTCGAACCCGTTACCGTTTTGATCGAGGACGCGCAGATCGATCAGAGAAACGTTCGGCGCCACACCTCGAAACGTTCTCGTAAACCCTGGCCCGGTGGAATTGGCGCCGTTGCCACCGATAATACCGGATACATGTGTCCCGTGACCGTACCCGTCTGAGCCGTCGCCACCGGTGAAATCCTGGGTGTACACAATTCGCGAAACACCGGCCGCACTCGTGAGATCGGGTTTAAGAGTGATGCCGCTGTCGATCACCGCGACCCCAACTCCTGTCCCATCGAACCCGAGCGACCAGGCCAGATTGGCGTTGACCGCCTGCGTCGAGATATCCACAGCGCCCTTTGACGTGCGATTCGGCGAAATATACAGAATGTTAGGGTCGGAAAGCAGCTGATTGATAGTACCCATTGGCAGTGCAATACTGATGCCTTTGATCGAGTTGTATTGCTTCTTAATCTGTCCGTAGGGACCCAACTCCTTCAATTCAGACTTTGTAGGCGGAGTCTTGTATTGGATGATAACGTCCACTTTCCCGGTAGACGATGCCGCTGCCGCTGCCTGCAGGTCAGGTGAGAACACCGACTGGGCAAACCCCATTGTGACGAAGCTCATTACTGCGACCGCTCTGGCGATTTTGTTCATGATGGCTGTCTCGAGGTACCCTTAACGCAACCAAATCGCCATCGCTATCTGTCTGAGTTATAAGAACATCGCACTCGCGGATGGGACAAGCTGTCACCGGCGCATCATTCTAAATGGGACAATCTGGCGGACGGTGGTGCGGACACCAGGAATTTCGCGCCGTCATCCGAACATCCGTGCATTCCTCCTCCGTACTCCTACCTGGATCGCGACCAGTCCACTTTCGCGAGCCAGTCGACGTAGCCGTAGTATCCAAACCACGTCTCATTCCCTTCCACGTGCAACGGTCCAGCCACCTGCCTGGCATCAGATCCGGCGGCATCCATCAGCCAGAGCGTGTGGCTGTCGTCACCGGCGGCGATGCGGCCGAACAGAATATGCCTCCCATCTGCAGACCACATCGGCTCTTCATCACGATAGCTGTCGTCGACCGTCAGGTGTCTTGGCGCATTCGCGCCTGCAGCGTCCACCGTGCAGATCCGCCGTTTCCCCAAGGCACGTTTCGCATCGTCGCCACCTCCGATATGTGGTGCGACGGGAGCGGCGGAGAACGCGATTGTAGACGCGTCCGGAGACCATGCCGGACAAATGGCTGCCATGCTTTCGCCGGTGAGATACCGGATCGCCATGGATGGGAGGTCGATCACCGCGATTCGCTTCGCTTCCCAGGTGTTGCGACCCGCGCCGGCACAGACAGCGAGTTTGTCGCCTCGCGGCGAGAACGACAGCATGTCGTCGTGAACCAACGTCGTCATCCCTACAGTCTGCGGCGCGCCTCCCGCTGCGGGAATCCGGAACAACTCCAGGCCGTCTGCCTTGATCGACTCCGAAAACGACGGATCTTTCCAGAAGAGCACATACTCGCCGCCCTGGGTCCAGCAACATGGAACTGTGCCGTTCCGTTGGTCGTCGAAAAGCACTTTGGGGTTGCTTTGCGACTTGTCTAATGCAAGTGTGCTAAGCCGGCGTGCACCGTAAGCGATCGATTTGCCGTCAGGGCTGAACACAACCGGAAGGCCGGCAGGAATATGCCGGACCGGAGAGCGCCACCCATTCGCGTCATGAAAGACGTTCAGCCGATCCTGTGCCTCAACTAGAAGGTCCCCGAACGGGGACCACTGGCATCCACCTGGACCAAGTCTCGCCGGGCGGCCGCCCTCAACGCTGACGACGTTCGTGGCATCCCTCTGAAGGTAAGCGATCCACTTACCAGATGGCGAGAAACGCGGAGAGGAAATCCCGTCGCCGCTGACGAGCCTTCGCGCCCCGCCGCCTGGCAGTTCCCTAAACCAGAGGCCATCCTGCCGGACATACGCAACCGTCCCAAGACCGGCGTCAGCGCCCCGACTGGCGGCGCCCACCAATCCAGCAATAAACGACCGACGACGCATGCTTCATTCTCCCATTCGGTCTTCACAAACCTTTTACAACTTCTCGACGGATGCATTCCCTTCGAACCTGAATATCGAAGTGTGAACCGGCGACAAACCGGCCCACGGAAAAAGGATCGAAAAGGACAAAACAATGCGTAAAAACCTTCTTGCGACAACTCTTCTTGGCGTGGTGGTGGCTATGACGCCCGTCGCCGCCGCGGACCAGAATCTTTTCATTGTATCCATCGGCGATTCGCTCGCCGCCGGTGAAGGAAACCCGGACGTGCCGAGCTCTCAGTCAGGACATGCGGGCTGGCTCAGCGCGTCGTGTCACCAATCCGTGAATAACGGCCGCCGCTTCGCCTCCGACCGGATTAATAGCCTCGATGGCGTTTCGACGCTGTTCTTCAACTTTGCGTGTTCCGGCGCTCAGATCGGCAGCGAGGCTTCCTTCCTCGGCGGCGGCGGACTCCTGAAGCCGCAGACGACCAATCAGCCGAACGTGAACAACTTCACGGTGCCCGCGCAGATTGATCGCGTAAAGGACCTGCAGACCAACACTTTTCACGGGCGCGCGATTGACATTCTCATGATCTCCATTGGCATCAACGACATTGACTTCGCCAACGTCGTGACAGGCTGCCTGATTCCCTTACAAGTCGGCAGCTGTACTAATACCGATGCCGCCCAAACCGCGGGCAATATTCTGAGCGGCACCACGTTGAAGAACGCATTCGCCGAATTGGCCACAGCCATCCGGCAGAACCTCAATGTGAAGAAAGTGTACATCACTGAATATCCAAACGAGATGGCCAGCAGCCCGGGTAATTTCTGCGGCAGCAATCCTTTGGATTTCGGCGATCTATCGATGGCCAATGTGTCCGATACAGAGAATTCGCAGTTGTTCAACAACCTGCTCGTCCCGTTAAACAAGGCCGTCAAGAATGCTGTTACCGCGGCGAACCAGGCCCCGGCTCAGGCCGGCGACAAGAGCCACCCTACTTGGATCTTCGTGCAGGGTCCCGTGGACACGTTTGCAACGCATGGCTATTGCACGACGACGCATCCCGCCTTTGCACGCCGCTATGTGAACACGGCTCAGGACTCCCAGGAGGTGCAGGGAGATACAAACGGCACCATGCACCCGAACAAGCTCGGCCAGGAGGCGTACGCCGATGCGCTGATCAGCCAGGCAACAAAGGATTTTAATCTGCCGCTGGAAAACCCTCGCATTCTGCGCCGGGTCGAGATTAACGCGAACGCATCCGGCATCCCGTTATCAGATTCGGGCCCCCTGAATCTTCAGGTCGAGGTTGGCCAACACCCGGGAGCGCTCAGTGTTTCTGTGCTCCATCGCATCGTGGATCCTACCATTCCGTTCTTGCCCCCTCCGGCCGCGCATCAATTCACCGTTACGCCAATGATCGAAGTCGGCTCGGGCAACCTGAACCTCTTCACGGCAACGATTCCCGGTTACAACGCCCTGCTCGGCCAGACAATGGAGTACAAGATTGTGGTCAATGCGACTCGCGATGGCGAAACGACAAGCACGACCACGCAAACCCGGACCATCTTCATAGACGAGCCGCTGATTCAGCAGTAGTCGAAAATCATGATGACAAATCGTTCTGCGATCCCAGGAGGCGCCCATTCGTCGGCGCCTCTTGGGCTTTTGAGCCGCATGGTACAATCGACCACTCAGACGGGGAGCACACGCATGGAATCGTCGCCTTCGAGCCGTACCGTCATGATCATCGAAGACGATCCAGAGCTACGCGGGGTAGTTACGACTCTGCTCGCCAATGAAGGGTATACGGTCGAGCAGGAAGCCGATGGGCGCGCCGCGGTCGAACGTGTGTTCCTTCTTAAACCCGACCTGATTCTCGTGGATCTGCGGCTTCCCGGACTCGATGGAGCCGAGGTCTGCAAGCGCATCCGAGCGGGCCGGCTCAACACCCCGATCATCGTTATCAGCGCCGCGAAAGAAGAGTTCGACAAGGTTCTGCTGTTGGAATTGGGCGCCGACGATTATGTCGTCAAGCCGTTCGGCGCGCGTGAGCTGCTGGCACGGATCAAGGCGGTTTTACGGCGCAGCACGCCCGATCGAACCGTGAAGTGCTTCGCAACCGTTGAAGTAGACACGGAGCGGCGCCTGGTTACGAATCGTGGCAACGAAGTCGCGCTCACGCCCTCCGAATACAATCTGCTGCTGTATTTCCTTCAGAATCCAGATCGAGTCCTGACGCGCGAAATGATTCTGGAGGACGTCTGGGGATTTGCCTCCGCGCCTACCACCCGCACGGTCGACTCGCACGTTGTCAAGCTGCGGCAGAAACTCGAGCCGGAACCCTCTGTGCCACGGTACTTCCTGACAGTGCACGGCGTGGGATACCGTTTCGTTGCCTGATCCCGCCATGAGCACGGACTCAAAGGGGGCGGTGTCCCGTTTTCTCATCGTGGACGATGCCGCCGAAGCGCGGTCAATTCTTGCGATCGCATTGGGCACAATTCCGGGAGCCACGGTGGAAGTGGCGGAAAGTGCCGAAGCCGCGCTTGGATTCCTCGATCATGAAGCCGTGGACGTGCTGATCACAGATGTGCGCATGAGCGGCATGAACGGCTTCGACCTTCTGCGGACCGTTCGTGAGCGCGGCCATTGGCCGGTCTGCGGCGCACTGGTCGTCAGCGGCGAGACCGACCCGGAGCTTCCTGGACGGGCGCTCGAGTGCGGGGCAAGCGCCTTCTTCCGGAAGCCGTTTTCTCCGGGAGAGATTCGAAAGTCGGTCATTTCAATGCTGAGGTCCTCCCATGGCACTGCGTAAACTCGGGTTGGCGGCAATTCTGTGCGCAACGGCGTACGGACAACAGCCGAACATGGAACAGATTCTCGATAAACTGAACCAGCTTCAACAGGAGAACCAGCGGCTGAATCGGGAAATCGATAATCTCCGGCAGCAGGTGCTCGATCTCAAGGCGGCCAAACCCGCTACGCCCACCGACGAGAAACTCGATGTCCTTGCGCAGCGAGTGGAGGACCTGGACACGAGTAAAGTGGACACGTCAGGACGGTTCCCTCTGCGGCTCTCGGGTATGGTTCTGATGAACTCGTTTCTCTACGCGGGACACACAGGCGGCGCCGAATTGCCGGCCGTGGCGGTTCCCACCAGATCGCAGGAATCGGGCGGCGGGACCTTCCGAAACACACAGCTCGCGTTCCTGTATTCCGGTTCGAAGGGCATACTGGGCGCGGATCTTAGCGCCTCGCTACGCCTCGACTTTTTCGGTGGATCGCTAAACATACAGAACCACCTTGCTCGCATTCGGACCGCCGATGTCACGCTGAACTGGCCTACTCGCAGCCTGTCCTTTGCAGTCGACAAACCGATCCTATCCCCACATGATCCCGATTCGCTGTCGCAACTCGGTATCCCGCCGTTCGCCAACAGCGGCAACCTATGGCTATGGCAGCCGCAGTTACGATATGAAGAACGGGTGAAGTTCACAGAGTCTACGGGGATGCGTCTGCGAATGGGTGTTTACGAAACTAACGAAACTCTTGCGTCTGTGCCCACTGGGGTGCGGCTCTCGCCCTCCCGTCCCGCGTTGCAGGGCCGCTTTGAGTTGTTCCACGCCACCCCAAATGGACGGCGGTTTGAGATCGCTCCAGGATTTCACGTCAGCCGTTCGCTGGTGGCAGGCACGGGCATCACATCATATGCAGCTTCGGTAGATTGGCTCGCGCCGGTTGCGCCGCGCGTCGATTGGACGGGTTTTGCCTTCATGGGGCAGGACCTCACCGGGCTGGGAATCGCCGCCATACACCAGGCGTTTACATTCCGGCAGGGCGGTGTTTTCGCTGTGAGAAACCGCGGCGGCTGGACACAGCTCACCTTGCATGCGAATGGTCTTGTAGATCTCAACCTGATCGCCGGCTTGGAGGATGATTTCAATCGCGACCTCGCCGGGAACGCCATCGCACGGAACTTTTCCTACGCTGCAAACCTCCGGTTTCACCTCGCGCCCAACGTGGTTTTAGGTCCGGAAATGATGCAGATTCGAACTACTTACCTGATGTCGGGAATTCAACTGGTGAATCGCTATGATCTGGCGTTGGGCTATCTTTTTTAAGATTGCCGTAACGGCCTGGTGTGCGACCGTCTCCGGACGCGTCGATCTGACCGATTCGAAAATGGCCGACGCACGAGGAGCGGACGACTCGGGTGTCGTGGTGTGGCTGGAGCCGGCCACAGGCTCCGCGGCCGCAACCCCTCCGGGCACAGCCACAATGATGCATAAGAACAAGACGTTCGTGCCGCACGTGGTTGCGATTCGTAGCGGGTCGAAGATCTCGTTTCCTAACCACGATCCCTTCTTCCACAATGCCTTTTCGAACTACGACGGGCAGATGTTTGACATTGGCCTCCATCCTCCCGGGTCGGCGCGGGAAGTAACGTTCCGGAGGCCGGGCATCGTTCGCGTTTTCTGCAATATTCACCCCACGATGAGTGCCGTTATTGTGGTCCTTGATACGCCCTATTTCGCCACCACGAACACACAGGGGCTGTTTCAGATCACAGCGGTTCCGGCCGGGGATTATCGTCTTAAGGTTTTCCACGAACGCGCGCTGCCCGATGTATTGAGCGCACTGGAACGTCAGGTGACTGTCGGCTCAGAGGACATGGCGCTGCCCGGAATCAGTATTTCCGAGGCGAGCTACCTTGTGCCTCCACACAAGAATAAGTACGGGAAGGATTACCCCGCGGTTGTGGTCGACCAATACCCTGGCCGCAAGCCATGACCCCACATTTCCGATGCCGCTTGGTTTTCCAGAACGGTCTACTGGAATCGACGCTATGAGGCCGCGTTTTACGCTGCTGGCAAAGATCTATCTCTCCACTGCCGGCGCGGCGACCGTCGTCTTTGCGGGGGCGGGTTGGTTTTTCGAGCGCCAGGCTTCCAGGGCCCTGCACGACGGCGTCGGCCAGGAAGTGCGGGCGAGTCTCGGAACCATCGATGCGTCGCTGGAGTCCCGCGTGGAGCATCTACTTACGGCGAGCGCGCTGCTTGCATCCATGTCGGACGTGCGGTCGGCATTTGGAACGCGCGACCGCGCCACCATCGGCGATACGGCGGGCGAGATGTGGACGCGGGCGTCCGCAGGCCACGCGGACGCTGTAAACGCCGCCTTCACTGTTGCAGGTCCGGGCGGCGCCATACTCGCTTCGGTGGGAGGACAAGCACCATCGGCATTGCAGACCGGCCGACAACTGTCCGCGAGTATCCTCGAACCCGCGCGAAAGGCTTTTCCCAAACAAAGCACCGCATTCGCAGTCTGGGACGGATCGGTCTGGCAGGTTGTCGCGACCCCGGTGTATGTGGATTCGGGGACGCGCGCCGCCGGGCTCTTGAGCATCCTGCTGGCTGCCTATCCGTTGACTGATGCCACGCTGCGGGAGTTAAAGGAGCGAACGGGGGGCAGCGACCTTCTGTTGCGGGTGGGCGGCCAGACCGTGCTCGCGACTTTGAGCGCGGATGCAGCGCGACAGGTGGTATCCCATCCGGAGCATTTCGCCATTCGCCCTACGGTTCTTCGCGACGGAGCCGGGCAGGCCCTCGCTGAGTTATGGGCGGTTCGATCCTTCGCGGCAGCCGAAGATCGTATCACAACGCTGCGGAACACCATGGTCATCGCGTGGGCAGTTGCGATGACGCTAGGCCTGGCTCTGAGCTATCTGCTGGCACGTCGAATCGTCCGCCCGATTCGGGCAATGAATCAGGCAGCGCAGCAGGTCAGCCGCGAGGATTACTCGGCGCGAGTGCCCGAAGGTTCCGCCGATGAGCTGGGCGTTCTGGCCCGTACCTTCAACCGCATGTCGGCATCGATTGAGCAGACCCGCGCGGAACAGATTCGCAGCGGTCAGATCGCAGCCGTCGGACGCCTGGCCGCGTCCATTGCACACGACCTGCGCAACCCGCTTGCGGCCATTGTGGGCGGATCGGAGATGCTGGTGGAATTCGACTTGCCTCCCGATCAGGCGAAGCAGACCGCCGTTCACATCCACAAAGCGGCCCTGAATATGGACCACCTCTTGTCGGAGATTGGGCAGGTGGCACGCGCGGGATCAGTGCCGCGCGTGCGCTGCTCCGTGCGCGAACTTGTGGACGGTGCTGTAGAAGCGCAGGAGGCCAAGGCGGAGGCGAAAAATGTGGGGATTCGCGAAACGGTCGAACCCGATCTTTCGGTCACCTGCGAAAAGTCACGAGTCGAACGGGTACTAATCAACCTGATTGCCAATGCGATAGACGTTTTGAAGGAGGGCGGTGAGATCTCGATCCACGGCTCTCGAAACGGTGACGGTATTAATATTGACGTCAGCGACAACGGACCTGGTGTACCGGCGGAAATCAAAGACCGCCTGTTCCAGCCCTTTGTGACCGCCGGGAAGCGAAATGGCCTGGGGCTGGGACTCGCGCTCGCGAGGCAGACTATGCTCGACCATAACGGTGACCTTGAACTTGTGCCTTCCGACAAGGGTGCCTGCTTCCGCCTGCGCCTGCCTTGCGCCTGATCATTTTGCAAACCATCCGTCGTCGTCGCTTGTTTGCCAGAACTGTGTCTCGGCGCGGTGATGAATTCCGCGGACGTGAACTCGAGACTTGGTGATCGATCGAATTTCGGCCGGCAATGCGACTACCGGCAAGTTCTCCGCTCCGACTTCGATGGCGAAGTGCGGCATGAGTAAATTCGCCTCCGTCGGAACGCCGATCACCACGATTGCCAATGCCAACCCCAATTTCCATCGCATCTCCTTCGCGACCTCCACGAGCAGAATGCCGGAGGGCTTCTTGTGACCCGTGGAGGCTTTGTGAAGATTTTGTAAAAACGAACATTGGCTGATTGATTAGTCGCCTACCAGCCAGCGCTGACCGTTGAGCAAGGTTTTGGTGCCGTCGGACGTCAGCGTGATCGTCTCGGTAGCCCCCGCGTTCGACACGAGCTCCAACAGCGCCTTTCCGTCCTGCTCATAGATCCGCCAACGGCCCTGTGCACCCCGCTGCGACGCGGAAGTGCCGTTGGCGCCGCTCGCGTAGATTGAGACCGAACCGGACCGGTGGAATTCGTAAGTGCCATCGGCTGCCAGCCGCAGCGTTTTCTGACTGTTCATTCCGCCGGACCCGTAAGAACTGGAATAGCTGCTGAACTGATACAGCTTGTGACCCCGCAGCCGCTGATCCCATGGACTTGTAAGCGTGCTCGCGGGACTTGTGAGCGTGCCGGCAGCGCGCGCGAGCGTCGTTGCCACCGCAGTGATCGTGGTTTCCCGGCGAGCCAACAACTCAGGCCGTGCAATGGCAATTAATCCGGCCACCCCGCCACCGGTCAATCCGACGACATAAATGTGAACCCTGAGCGCAACACCTTGGCTGACTGCATCGTAGCGGCAGACGTAGCCGCTTCCGCCCATGGCCTGGAACGGTTGCGGAAATCCGGCGCGACGCAGTTGTGTTCCGGTGAAATACTTGCCGAGAAGAATGGAAGCAAGTTGCGGGTCCTGCGGGTTCTTGATTCCGGGTTCGATGTCGAGCAGATAAAGCTCAGACGGATTCTTGCCGCCTGGTTCCGTGACCCAATCCGGCGGCAGCAAAACCGCCACCGCATCGTTGGCTTTCACGCTCCAACCATTTGGCATTTGAAACTCCAGGCCATTCGGGAGCCTTTCGGCATCGATTAAAGCGTTAGTGAACAAAGTGGCGAGTGCCACGACCAATATCTTTCGCATGACGGACCTCCACCAGGATCATGCGGTACGGTTTCCAGGGTTTTGTGGAGGGTTTGTAAAGGATTTGTGAACGTTCGCGAGCGTGATTGCTTTCACAAAACTTTTACAGAATCCGCATAGCTTTCAGGTCGCGCTCCCCGATGATCGACTCATGACGAATCGCACACTCCACTCCATGCGCCTGCTGCTGACGTTCGCAGTTTTGAGCAGCCCGGCTGCCTTCGCTATGAAATACGCGCCCGTGACCCCGCAGATCATCGGGATCGTCAACCCGCTACATCCTTTCGTGAACAACTTTTCCGGTTGCAGTTCGGATAGCAACACGGTCGCGGTCGGCTATGAGTTCTACCCCGCCGGTTTTCGCATGCTCTGCGCCGATGCCGGCCGGATCGGCTTCTGGACCTCTCCGGTCGAAGCAACGCTGGTAGGCGAGGCCGCGGGTTCCGGAGAGCGATTCGTGTGTCCTTCGAGCACTGCATTGGCAGGCTTACTATTCGTTGAAGGATTGATATTCCCGTTCCCTCTATGCGGCGAATTGATACCCGATTTTAAGACCGGGAACGTTCATCACGGGGTGATGTTTTCAGTCGACAAGGTTCTAGTCGAAAAAGAATCAAAGACTGGCCCCGTCGATCCAGGGGTGGTTTCATGCGGTCCGGGGGGATTCGTGCAGAGCCTGCAAGCCTCGCGGAACGCCGCCGGAACGGTGAACGGGTTTGGTGCGGTCTGCAATTCCATATTGACCGATCCTGCCAACATTGAAGATGTCAGTGTCGACCTGGCGGTGAGGACGGTCAATCAGCCGGCCGTCCTGGACCGAAATGCCACCGACACTTTCCGGGTGGACGTTTTCAACCTCGGCATCACGTCAATGCCGGCTTCGAATGTCAGGCTGGATATGCTGTTTGATGGCTTGGCCTGGCAACTGCAGCCTTTTGCCGATTCGACTTGCACGGACATCCTGGCGCACAAGGGCATTGTGGACCTCGTCGTGGTCGGGAAGCGGTGTACGATTGCGACGTCGGTGCTGGCGGAGAAGGGCGGCGTGATCTCGGCCACCTTCCAACTGCAGCCGCTGGGCTCGGATGTCACTCGTCCGGCGACGACTACGCCGAAACCGATCGTTACCGCCAAGGTCAGCGTTGTTAACGAGAATCTCGACGGAGCCGATCCGAACGCGACGAATGATGTGGCGGCGTTTCCGGTGAAGCTGCAGTGACCTGCTACTCGACCGTTTCAGCCAGGCAAACAACTGACGCTAACATCTGGGTCGATCCATCCTCTAGCGTTGAAATATCCGTGTGATAAGTGCTGATCACCCGGGTGTCAACGCCGTCGCCGGATTGTGCGAAATGCCCCTGCCCTCGGCGGATTCACCCACGCTAGCGCGCGTACGCGCAGGCCCAGCCTGAGCGAAAACGCGCTAGTCCATTTCCGACCACCTTTTGAGGATTGGCCCTCCCCGTGCGTCTCGTCGCAACAATTCCGAGAAGGAGAGGGCTCGAATGGCTCTTCCACTTACAAAACCTTCGACTTACGACGTGCTGCGCCAGCACGGTGTCGATCGAAGGACATTTCTCAAGTTTTGCACCTCGATATCCGCGGCAATGGGGCTCGAAGCGGTGGTGGTTCCACGCATCGTTGAAGCGATGGAAAAGAAACCCCGCATCCCGGTCCTCTGGCTTCATGGTCTTGAATGTACGTGCTGTAGCGAATCTTTCATCCGGTCGGCCCACCCGGTGGCCCAGGATATTGTCCTCAATTTGATTTCGCTGGATTACGACGACACCTTGCAGGCGGCCGCCGGTTTCCAGGCTGAGGAGATCCGTAAACGGATCATGAAGGAGTATCCGGGCGAGTACCTTCTCGCGGTCGAAGGCAATGCACCAACCAAGGATGGCGGCATCTATTGTACGGTCGGCGGGGACACGTTCCTCAACATCCTGCTGGAAACTGCCGAGAACGCCAAGGCCGTCGTGGCGTGGGGTTCCTGCGCGTCGAATGGCTGCATCCAGGCGGCGAGACCAAACCCGACCGGGGCGAAGCCGGTCCACGAGCTGATTTCGCACAAGGCCGTCATTAACGTTCCGGGATGCCCTCCGATCAGCGAGGTCATGACGGGCGTTCTGACGTATATTCTGACGTTCGGCACCCTGCCGGAACTCGACCGGCGCGGACGTCCCAAAATGTTCTACGCGCAACGCATCCATGACAAGTGCTACCGGCGTCCGTTTTTCGATGCCGGTATGTTTGTCGAGTCGTGGGATGACGAGGGCGCCCGCAAGGGTTGGTGCCTATACAAGATGGGGTGCCGGGGTCCGTCAACTTACAACTCCTGCTCCAACATGCGGTGGAACGAAGGCACGGGATTCCCGATTTCGGCGGGTCACGGGTGTATCGGTTGTGCCGAGGACAATTTCTGGGACAACGGTCCGTTCTACACGCGTCTGGCGGGCATTCCGATTCCGGGCATCGACTCGACGCCCGATCAGATCGGCAAAACGCTCACCGTATTAGCCGCGGCGGGAGCCGGCGCGCATCTCGCTTCGCACCTGATTCGGAAGGGTGTGAAAGGCGTAAATGAAAAATCGGAAGGGCAGCCCAAGGAAGGCGAGTGAGGTGACTTATGGCGAGAAGAGTCGTAGTTGATCCTGTAACACGCATTGAAGGCCACCTCCGCGTCGAGGCGATGCTCAACAGCAGCGGCGTCATCGAGAATGCCATGTCATCGGGCACCATGTGGCGCGGCATTGAGGTCATTTTGCAGGGGCGCGATCCGCGCGACGCGTGGGCCTTCTGCGAACGCATCTGCGGCGTCTGCACGACAGTACACGCGCTGGCGTCGGTGCGATCGGTAGAGAACGCGCTGGGCATCAAGATTCCGCCAAACGCGGAAATTATTCGCAATATCATGTTCCTCACCCAGATGGTGCAGGACCACGTGATCCACTTCTACCATCTACATGCGCTCGACTGGGTGGACGTGGTGTCGGCTTTGAAGGCGAATCCGAAGGCCACCGCGGAACTGGCCCAGTCGGTGTCGCCGTCCTGGCCAACCTCGACGCCAGGCTACTTCTCCGACGTACAGAACACGGTGAAGAAGTTCGTGGAGTCGGGCCAACTCGGCATTTTCCAGAACGCTTACTGGGGACATCCGGCATACAAGCTGCCGCCTGAGGCCAACCTGATGGCGGTGGCGCACTACCTCGAAGCGCTCAAGTGGCAGAAGGAAATTATCAAGATCCACACCATCTTCGGCGGCAAGAACCCACATCCGCACTACCTGGTTGGCGGCGTCACATCGGCGATCGCCATGAACAGCGACAACGCCATCAACATGGAACGGCTGAACATGGTGGGCGACCTGATCAAGCAGGCCGCAAGCGTCGTGGAAGGCCTGTACATTCCCGACCTGCTGGCGGTGGCGTCGTTCTATCCGGAATGGACGAAGTACGGCGGCGGTCTGGGCAACTACATGGTGTACGGCGACCTGCCGCAGAACGGCATCGCCGACGTTGCGCGATTCCGCTTCCCGCGCGGCGTAGTGCTGAACAAGAACCTCGCCGAAGTGCTGCCGGTCGATCTCACCGACATGGAGCAGATCAAGGAAGAGATCTCCCATTCCTGGTATGAGTACCCGAACGGCAAAGACGCCCTGCATCCCTGGGAAGGCCTGACGGAGCCGAAATACTCGGGTCCGAAGCCGCCATACAAGGAGCTGGACGAGAACGGCAAGTATTCCTGGCTGAAAGCGCCACGGTGGCGCGGCAACGCGGTCGAAGTGGGACCGCTGGCGCGCATGATCGTCGGCTATGCTTCGGGCAAAGACGAGTTCAAAGATGTAGTGAACGAGGCTTTGGCGAAGCTGAAAGTGCCGGCAACGGCTCTCTTCTCGACGCTGGGGCGAACTGCCGCTCGAGGTCTCGAAACCCGCCTGGCAGCCCGCTGGCTTCAGGCCGAATACGATCGCCTCATCGCCAACCTCAAAGCCGGTGATAGTGCTACTGCTGAGACATCCCGCTGGGAACCGTCGACGTGGCCGGGCGAGTGCAAAGGCTTCGGCTACACAGAAGCGCCGCGTGGAAGTTTGGGTCACTGGGTGAAAATCCGCAGTGGGAAGATTGAAAACTACCAGATCGTGGTGCCCTCGACGTGGAACGCGTCGCCCAAGGACGCCAAAGGGCAACATGGCGCATACGAGGCGGCGTTGATGGGAACGCCCATGGCCGACCCGCAACGTCCGGTTGAGATCCTGCGCACCATCCACTCGTTCGATCCGTGCCTGGCCTGCGCTTCCCACGTCATCGGGCCGGATGGCCGCAAGCTGTCCGAAGTGGTGGTTCGCTGAGGAGGCGGCATGGCGACTTTAACCACAGCCTTTTCGCGCGAAGTCCGCTACGGAAGACGTTATGTGTGGGAATTGCCGGTGCGCATCTCCCATTGGATCAACGTCCTCACCATCGCCCTGATGTTCCTGACGGGCCTCTATATCACGTTTCCGCAACTCGCACCCGCGGGCGAGCCTTACAACCACTTCGTTATGGGGCGAGTCCGGCAGATCCACTTCGGGGCCGGGATGGTGTTCCTGTTCAGCTTTCTCATTCGCGTCTACTGGTTCTACGTGGGTAACAATTATGCCCGCTCCGGATTTCCGTTCATTTGGCGCGCATCGTGGTGGACCGACCTGCTCCGACAGGTTCGAGACTACCTGCGACTGGAGCGGGGCCACGTTCATCTCGGCCATAACGCGCTGGCAGGGCTGATCTACACGATTTTCGTGATCGGCCTGGGATGGGTGCAGATCATTACCGGGTTCGCCCTCTACTCGGAGGACAACCCCGGCGGCTTCTGGGATCACGCGCTCGGGTGGGTGATCCCGCTAATGGGTGGATCGTATCGGGTCCATTTATGGCACCACATGTTCGCGTGGGGCTTTTTGGTATTCTTCGTGCTCCACATTTATGTAGTGTTATTCGACTCCCATCAGTACCGCAACGGGCTGATCTCGTCGATTGTCTCCGGGTTCAAGTTCTGGGAAGAAGGCGACATCGACCATGATCGATGGGTCAGTTGAACCTGTTTTGATTCTCGCCATCGGGAACCAGCTTCTCTCCGACGACGGAGTAGGGATGGTGCTCCTCGAGGAACTGTCGCGCCGTGGGGAATGGGGTGGTGCGGTGGATCTGGTAGATGGCGGCACACAAGGGCTGATGCTGCTGAGCCAAATCAGCGGGCGTCCGGCACTCATCGTGCTTGACGCGATCAGCCTGGGCGCTGAACCGGGAACGGTGCATGTGTTGGATGCATCGGATGTGCTCCGGTTCGGCGCTGGTGGGCCTACCGCTCATGAGGGAAATGCCGGGGAGTTGTTACGGGCGGCGATGCTTACGGGAGATCTGCCGGAGAAGGTATTTGTGGTGGGGATCGAGCCGGACAGCGTGAAGACCGGGATCGGGCTGTCGCCAAAGGTCGCGGCCGCCGTTCCAGCCGCGGTTGATCGTGTTTTAGATTGCTTGAGGAGTGCAGGATGGCATCCTGCGCGCCGGTTGGTAGCCGGCGCAAATCGAGAGGCGGGTTTCCAACCCGCCGCAGGTTACCAGCCTGCATTACAGGGCGCTGGAGGGACCCATGTGTCTGGCGATACCCGGAAAGATCATCGAAACTGAGGAAATAGCGGGCAACCGCGTCGGGCGGGTGCAATTTGGCGGCATCACGCGGCAGGCCTACCTCGACTTCGTTCCTGAAGCACAAACCGGCGACTACGTGCTCGTTCACGTTGGTTTCGCCATCAGCAAGGTCGACGAAGAGGAAGCACAGCGCACTTTCGACATCATCGAGCAGATGGGCTTGCTCGATGAGGAAGGTTTGGCGCAGCCGTGAAGTACATCGACGAGTATCGCGATCAGCACATTGCCCGAGCCCTGGCATCCGACATTGCGCGCCGCGTTACCAAGCACTGGGTGATGATGGAGATCTGCGGCGGGCAGACGCACACGCTCATGAAGTATGGCATCGACGAGATGTTGCCGGAGCAGATCGAGCTGGTGCACGGGCCCGGATGCCCGGTCTGCGTCACTCCCCTCGAAGTCATCGATAAAGCCATCGAAATTGCCTCACGAGCCGGCGTGACGTTTGTCTCCTATGGCGACATGTTGCGCGTCCCGGGGTCGCGTTCGGACTTGTTTCGCGTCAAGGCGGACGGCGGCGATGTTCGGATTGCCTATACGCCGATGGAAGCCGTCAAGATCGCGCGGGCGAATCCGGATCGCAAGGTAGTGTTCTTCGGGGTTGGTTTTGAAACAACCGCCCCCGCGAACGCCATGGCGGTTTACCAGGCGCGGCGAGAGGGGCTGAAGAACTTCTCCCTCCTTGCGTCGCATGTGCTGGTTCCTCCGGCCATTCGGCTTTTGATGAATTCGCCTGCGAACCGGGTGCAGGCATTCATCGCGCCGGGGCACGTCTGCGCGGTGATGGGCTACCGCGAATACGAGACACTGTGCGCGGAATACCGGGTACCCATCGTTATCGGCGGGTTTGAGCCAGTCGATCTGCTCCAGGCAATCCAGATGATCGTGGCGCAACTCGAAGAGGGACGCGCTGAGGTGGAAAACCAATACGCGCGCGCGGTCATCCGCGGTGGAAACGAACCTGCACAACGGGTAATGGAAGAGGTCTTCGAGGTTAGCGACCACAAATGGCGTGGTATTGGCACCATTCCCATGAGCGGCCTGAGATTGAGGCGGGAATTCGCGGCTTACGATGCCGAGGAAGTCTTTGCCGTCGACTCGATTACTGCCGACGAACCAGCGGAATGCATCAGCGCCCTGGTGCTGCAAGGCCTCAAGAAGCCTGTCGATTGCCCGGCTTTCGGAGCGCGGTGCAATCCGGATCATCCCCTCGGGGCCCCGATGGTCTCCACCGAAGGCGCCTGTGCGGCGTATTACACGTACCGGCGCAACCTGGTGTGCGTATCATGACGTGCCCCACTGCATTCCCGGCCAAAGACAAGGTTCTTCTAGGCCACGGCAGCGGCGGGAAACTCAGCGCGGAGCTGATACAGGACATTTTTCTTCCGGCGTTCGCAAATCCGATTCTGGGCAAGCTGGATGACCAGGCGATTATCGAAGTCAACGGCACTCGGCTCGCGTTTACGACCGATTCGTTTGTCGTGAAGCCGCTGTTCTTCCGGGGCGGAGACATCGGGTCGCTGGCGGTCCACGGGACGATTAATGATCTTGCGATGGGCGGAGCTCGGCCCTTGTTCCTCAGCGCGGCGTTCATCCTCGAAGAAGGTTTACCGCTCGATGTACTGCGCCGGATAACGCGTTCGCTCGCTGCGGCGGCCTCTGCCGCGGGCGTGCAGGTGGTGACCGGCGACACGAAAGTTGTTGAGAAGGGGAGCGGTGATGGCCTATTTATCAATACCACCGGCCTCGGACTCGTACGTAAGGGATTGGAATTGTCGGCCAATAAGGCCCGGGCTGGCGACGCGGTCATTCTTAGCGGCTTCATCGGCGATCACGGCATCGCGATTCTCTCCGAACGCGAGGGTTTGGAATTTGAAGGCCCGATTGAGAGCGATTCGGCTCCTTTGCATACGCTCGTTGAGGAAATGTGCGCAGGCGAAAACAGCTGCGCCGCCATTCGCTGCCTGCGCGATCCAACCCGCGGAGGGCTATCCAGCACGCTAAACGAAATCGCGGCACAATCGGGAGTGGGGATCACCATCGACGAGCGGTCCATCCCCATCCGCGAAGAGGTTCGCGGGGCCTGCGAGATGCTCGGCCTCGACCCCTTGTACGTCGCCAATGAAGGCAAACTCGTCGCGATCGTCGAGGCTGGAGCCGCGGATGCGATCGTCGCCGCCATGCGCCGCCATCCGCTCGGCAAGCGAGCCGAGGTGATTGGCAAAGTAATCGAATCGAAGCCCGGTCTGGTCACGATGCGCACCCTGTTTGGGACGACTCGAATCGTGGACATGCTCGCGGGCGAACAGTTGCCGAGAATTTGCTGAGGGGAGAATTCCATGCACGAGATGGGCATTGCCACTTCGGTGTTCGAGGTGATACAGAAGGAAGCGGAAAAGCACCCCGGGACCCGTGTGACGAAGGTGGGAATGCGGCTGGGTGGGTTGGCCGGTATCGACCCGTCCTCGCTTTCGTTCTGCTTCGAGGTGCTCGTGAAAGGCACCGCTTATGAACCTGTCGTGCTGGATATCGAGACAGGCTCGCGCGACGAGTTGGAAGTGAGTTTCGTGGAACTGGAAGACTAAATGGAACGCGTACCATTGCAACAAAAAGTTCTGAGCGAGAACGATCGGATCGCCGCGCGGCTGCGCGAGGAGTTCGAGAAGCGGGGAATTCTGTGTTTGAATTTCATCAGCTCTCCCGGGTCCGGCAAGACGTCGCTCCTCGAACGGACGCTTGCCGATTTCCTGAAAGAAACACCCGTTGGGGTTCTGACGGGCGACATTCAGACGGACAATGACGCGCGCAGGCTGGCGCGATATGGCTTCCCGGTGAAACAGATCACGACGGCCGGCGCCTGCCATCTGGACGCGCGCATGGTCGAGCATTCGATCGAAGACTGGGACCTGGACGATTTCGAGCTGTTGTTCATCGAGAACGTTGGCAACTTAGTGTGCCCGACGAGCTACGACCTGGGCGAAGCATCGAAGATCGTCGTTCTGAGCGTGACCGAAGGCGAAGATAAGCCGTTAAAATACCCCGGCATCTTCCATAAGTCCGACCTGATGGTCCTGAATAAGATGGATTTGCTGCCATACGTGCCGTTCAACGTGGAGCGGGCGCGGGGAAACGCACGGCAGATCAATCCAGGGATCGACATTGTCGAGACCTCTTGCCTCACCGGAGTCGGTCTCGCGAAATGGCAGGCCTGGCTGGCAGAGCGCCGGTCGGCTGCCGCGGCCGGGGCGTTACACCCGTCGATGGCGGGCGTCTAAAATAACCGTTGACTCGGCCCTAAGGTCAGGCCTGAGCATGCGATTGAGAGCCCGAATTGAGCAAGTCGTATCGCATCCAGGAATTTGCCGCACTCGCAGGCGTCACCGTCAAGACCCTGCGTCATTACGATCGGCTGGGACTTCTACAGCCCCGCCGGACAGACGCCGGATACCGTTTGTATTCTGAACGCGATCTGGAACGGCTGGAACAGATCGTCGCGCTCAGGTATCTCGGGTTTCCTCTCAAAGAAATCAGGATCATGCTGGATCAGGCCGCTCTCGGCCTGGCTGAAGCCTTGCGTCGACAGCGCCAGGCCCTGGAGCACAAGCGCAGTCTACTATCTGGGGCCATCGCGGCAATCGCGGACGTCGAAAAGACCATGCTACCCGGCCAGACGGCAGATCCTGCCATTCTCAAAAAACTAATCGAGGTGATCGGCATGGAACTAGATATGGACGCGATGAAGCAGTACTTCACCGAGGGAGCCTGGGAGAAGCGCCGGCGCGCTTACGAGGAAGGACCTTCCAAGGACTGGATCGAGCTCTTCGGTGACGTGGAAAAGGCGCTAGGGGAGGATCCCGCAAGCGATCGAGCTCAGGCACTAGCCGAGAGGTGGTTGAAACTCTCCGCGCGAGACTCCGGCGGAGACCCTGAAGTCCTGGCGGGTGGAACCAAGGCCTGGGCTGATCATCAACACTGGCCGCAGCGGTGGCAGCAAGGCATAGCAAAGTATAACGTCGAGGCTCTTGTGGCCTTCATTGGAACAGCCATTGCTGCTCACCGGAAGAAATACTACACGGACGAGGCCTGGGCGAAGCTCTCTCTCCGTACTCCCGAGGAGCGCGCTCAGATTGCGGCCGCCTGGCACGAACTCTTCCTCGAAGTTCGCGACGCTCCGGGCGACGATCCTGCCGGCGTCCGCGCCCAGTCGCTATTAGATCGGTGGCTGGAGTTGTCTGAGCGTTCGAACGGTGGCGACCCTGTGCTCAAGGAGGCGGGGATCAAGGCGTGGGAGGACCGTGAAAACTGGCCTGCTGCAAGGAAGCCGTTTTTGGGAGCATTTCAGTTCGAAAAGATCGCTGAGTTCATGCAAAAGGCCGCGAAGCATCGCGCTAAGAAACGTCCCCGGTGAGGGTGCCGGCCGAAAACGCGCCGCGCGGTTCACGTGTGGAAAGGTGCAGCAGGCGGTTTCGCCCGCCTTTGGACAGCACCCGAAATGCGCAGGCGAAACCGCCTGCGCCACCTTGTTTTCATCCACCGTTGTCTCCTGCCGCGTAGCTTTTCCGTATATAATCTTCCAAATACGATGTTTCGCTCGCCACATCGCCCGGGCATTGCGGACCGAATCTACGCCATTTTGCAGAAGTACGAACGTAATCCGACGCTTTTTCAGAAGTTCCAAAGCCCTGGCGAATTCCAGCGCGCTAAGACCTGGCTGCGGCTCTTCTCCGGCTGCCCGGCTCCGGATGCGATCAGGCAGCAAATCTCGCGCGAACACATGGCACCGGCCGTGTCGTTGCTGCTTGATTCCGATCCGGACCTGCTCAACCTCGCGGCCACGTTAATTCCTGACATCAGCGAACCGCCGCGGACTCCCGAAAATCCGGACCGTGCCAAAATCCGTTCCGCTGTTGTTGCGGCCCGGACAGAAGCGCCTCCCGATCTTCGAAACGATACGTTTTTTCTTGTTGTAAAAGCGCTACAGGACGATTGGCGCGATCATCTCGAAAAGCAGTCCGTCAAATTCGAAGAGTTGTTCCGGCAGGAACTGGACCAGATCACGTTTTCGCGGGGCAAGGAGTGCCGGAATATTAATGGGCCGGCATTCGATGACGGAGGCAGCGTCGCTGAACGAGCTGATACCGCTTTCCTGATGGGTCTCGCCTTCTCGGGAGGCGGCATTCGAAGCGCAACCGTGTGCCTGGGGGTCCTGCAGGGACTGGCGCAACTCGGGCTTCTTCCCTGGTTCGACTATCTGTCGACGGTCTCCGGCGGCGGCTATATCGGGTCGTGGCTCAGCGGCTGGATCAAGCGCTTCGACATTCACGCAGTCGCGCAGCAGCTATCGCCCTGTGACGCCGCGCCTCCCGGCAGCGCACCCCAGGAGCCGATCACTTTCCTGCGAAGATTCAGCAACTATTTGACACCACAACTCGGCTTTTTCAGCGCCGATACCTGGACACTGCTCGCGATCTGGCTCCGTAATATTCTCCTGAATCTCGGAATCATAATTCCCGCGTTTGTGGTTGTGCTTCTTCTGCCCCGGTTGCTACAGAGGATGTTCCTGTTCACCGCGCATTACGCCTGGCCGGCCTTGGGCGTGGCGCTCGTCATCATTCTCTTCAGCGGGCGTCTCATCGCGCGAAATCTCCAACATTTTCGAGCTCCGCAACGTGAAGACTCCAGCAATCCCAAGCCGGGGCCAGACGGGCAAGGAGCGATTCAGAAACGGATCATCATCCCGCTTCTGGTTTCGGCTTGGTGCGGCGCGGCCTTTCAATTTGGTCAGAACAAGCTACTGGAGCCGCACCCGACCATTGCACTGCTTATCACCAGTGTTGTCTTTGCCATCGCATTCTGGGTGGTCGGGGCGGTTGCGGGTTACAAATGGTGTTACTGGAATGAAGAAGGCCGAGTCGTGCGGTCGGTCACGGGGATACAGCGCACGGCTCCCTGGCTCACACTCGGCATCATTTCCCTGGTCTGCGGCGAATTCGCCGGCGCGCTGTTCTACGGACTCAATCTCGCAATCGGGGATTGGGCTCATCGGCCCGAAGCCGCATTCGGCGCATTTGCCGCCATGGCCTGGGCGCCGCTTTTAATGGGCGTGGCGACAACTCTCTCCGTTGTCCTGTTCTTAGGGCTGACCGGCCGCGCGTTTCCGGATGACCGTCGCGAATGGTGGAGCCGCCTGGGGGCATGGTTGGGCATCTATGCCCTGGGTTGGGGCGCCTGGATGCTATTGGCCCTATACGGGCCTTACCTGTTCGCTTGGGCGGCCCACAAGCTTCCTACGTGGCTGACCGATACCATCACCGTCGGCTGGATCTTGACGACCATAGCCGGCCTGACGGCTGCAAAGAGTCGCAATACCGGCGGCAAGAAATCCGATGCTGCGAGCGAAACGTCATCCAAGCTCGAGTTCCTTATCAGGATTGCGCCCTACGCTTTTATTGGCGGCTTGCTGCTCCTGACATCCTACGCCTCGCACTCGCTGCTCGCGTTCGAAACCTGCGGAGCGTTGCACTCCCCACCAGAGGCGTGGGGCTGCGACACCGTCGCGATGTGGAACTTCGATGAGGCGCCCGATTTTACGGGTTACTGGAAGCTTATGGAGCACATGGGGTCAACGCAATGGTGGCTGCTCATAGACATCGCCGTCGCGGCAGGCATCATGCTGTTGCTGGCATGGAGAGTGGATATCAACGAGTTCTCAATGCACCATTTTTACCGGAACCGCTTAATCCGCTGTTATCTTGGTGCTTCGAACCGGGCCGACCGAAAGCCAAACCCCTTCACCGGCCTGGATTTTGAAGATGACGTTCCGCTAGCGCGTTTCAAGCCGAAGGAACACCTCTACAGCGGCCCTTACCCGATCATTAACACCGCGATCAATCTCAGCACCGGCGAGGATCTCGCTTTTCAAGAGCGCAAGGCCTCATCCTTTGTATTCACGCCGCTCTACAGCGGATTCCATAGCCGAGATACGACCGACGGCCAGGAACGGCGGAGTTATCGCCCGACTGACGCCTATGCCTATCCGACCACGGGCGTTCATTTGGGCACGGCCATGGCGATTTCGGGTGCTGCTGCGAGCCCGAACTGGGGCTACCACACGTCCCCGGCCATGGCCTTTCTGATGACCATCTTCGACGTACGCCTGGGTTGGTGGATCGGCAATCCTCTCCGCGACAAATGGCGCGAGTCCAGCCCGCCGTTTAATCTCGGGTACCTCCTTTGCGAATTGCTGGGCCTGTCAAACGATGAGCGCGGCCACGTCTATTTATCCGACGGCGGACACTTCGACAACATGGGCCTTTACGAACTGGTCCGCCGACGCTGCCGGTTTACAGTTCTCGTGGACGGCGAAGAGGATGGCGATTTTTCCTTCGAAGGGCTGGGCATGGCCATTCGCAAGTGCCGGATCGATTTCGGAGTGGATATCGATCTCGACCTCGACAGGCTTCGCAACCTGACCAAGGAACGCCGCAGCGAGACGCATTGCGTAATCGGCGATGTCTGGTATCCGCCGTCCGAGGAAGCGGGCGAACGGTTACGAGGGACCATTGTGTACATCAAGAGTTCGTTGACGGGCGATGAGGAGGCGGATGTTGTCGAATACGCGCTTAAGAATCCGAGCTTTCCGCACCAAACCACGGGCGATCAGTTTTTCAGCGAGAGCCAGTTCGAGAGCTATCGCAAGCTGGGGCATCACCTGGCACTGAAGACGTTTGGGGAAGACAGAATCGCTGCGCAAACTCTTGAAGAGCGCGCTCTTTACATAGTGCAGTTGCGCCAGACGTGGTATGCCCCCAGCGCCGCCGTTCAGAAATCCTTTACCAAACAGGCGCGCGAGCTCCAACGTTTCTGGGACCGGCTGCGCACCACGCCCTCATTGCGGTTCCTGAGCCAGCAGCTCTATCCCGAGTGGCGGACCCTAATGGATTATGCGAATCGCCGCGAAGAATCGGAGTTGCTGCCGCAGCCAATCGAGGACGACTCCTGGCTTCCCCACACCGAAGCTGAAATGCGCGCGGGTTTTTACTTCTGCGCCCAATTAATACAGATCATGGAGAGTGTTTATCTCGACCTGAAGCTCGATTCAGATAGCGATCATCCAGACAATCGCGGATGGATGAATCTCTTCCGTCACTGGTCCCGGTCCGGCATGTTCCGCGTCACCTGGGCGGTTGCCGCTTGCACTTATGGCGCACGGTTTCAAAGCTTCTGCCGTCAAAAGCTTCTGCTCGATTTAGGTGAGGTAGTGATTCCTCGAGACCCGCTGCGGACCGCCACCGAGTTCGAGCGAAAGCTGACGCGCTTAGAGCAGGACATTATCAACGCATTCCGAGATCATTTCGATCCTGACTTCCCGGATCTCGAGGTACTCGCATTACAGCTACACATTAACCCGCCAGGCAAAACAAATACTGCGAAACCATTCGAATTCTTGTTCGGTTTTGCGCTCCGTTCTCGTGGCAACCTGGTTGCCTACCGCGTACGGGACCACCTACGGAAAATGGGTTTAGGCCGGCGGGCATTGACCGCGCTGGTACATCGGCCAGACCCCGTAATCCGCGACGAAAGGCTCGTGAGGGGGCAACTGCTGGGTAGAATCGCGTCCGACAGCGACATCGTCTCAATGGTCGAATGGCAGCGCCGAAACTTGAAAATCCTCCTCGATTCGGAGCTGGCGTCCGGAAAGGAGTCGTAAGCCTGACCCGCCATCGATTCACTCGAACCATCCCCCATCCGATGAGGGCACACTTACCCGGCAAGCCGGCCTGGGTGCGGTCATGATCAAACACGCAGCAGTAGTACTGACTCGACATTTCGGTCCGCGAATTGCGTTACTGTAAAGATATCCGTGCCTTGCGATCCTGGCTTGTGTGCGGTATCGTAACGGATTGCTGACCTGAGCCTTTCAGGTCCAACTGCTTTTGCTTAGGCCCGAACCGGGCACGCGATCAGCTAAACCCTTTGGAGGATTTTACTTGCAACCGCACAGTGCGTCCACGCCTACCGCGTCGATGATCCGGCGCTTCAGCCGTTACCTGTTGTTTCCATTGCTGTTGGTCATCGTGATATCGCTGGCCATGCCCGCGCAGAGTTTTGCCCAGGAGCCCGGGACTGCGGGCGGGGAAGCGCACCTGATCCTACCGGATCTTGGCCAGGCGACCTTTTTCGGCATCAACGGCCGCAGCCTGCTTATGTTCGGCCTGTTGTTCTGCGGGCTGGGCCTGTTGTTCGGCCTGGTCACCTATGTCCAGCTTCGGGGGCTGCCCGTACATGAGTCGATGCGCGAAGTGTCGGAATTGATCTGGGAAACATGTAAGACGTATCTGTTCACACAAGGCAAGTTTCTCCTGATCCTCGAAATATTCATCGGCGTGATCATCGTATTCTATTTCGGGTTCCTGCAGCACTTCGACGCTATAAAAGTCATCATCATCCTGTTATTTAGCATCATCGGCATCGGCGGCAGCTACGGTGTCGCCTGGTACGGCATTCGCGTCAATACGTTTGCGAATTCGCGGACGGCGTTCGCCAGCCTGCGAGGCAATCCGTTCCCCTGCTATGCCATCCCGCTGCACGCGGGCATGAGCATCGGCATGGTGCTGATCAGTGTTGAGCTGCTGATCATGCTGTTTATTCTGTTATTCGTTCCGGGCGATTATGCCGGTCCTTGCTTCATCGGGTTTGCAATCGGCGAATCGTTGGGCGCGGCGGCGCTGCGCGTGGCCGGCGGTATCTTCACCAAGATTGCCGATATCGGGTCGGACCTGATGAAGATCGTGTTCGGGATCAAGGAAGACGATGCGCGCAACCCTGGCGTCATCGCGGACTGCACGGGTGACAACGCGGGCGATTCGGTTGGCCCGAGCGCGGACGGATTCGAGACCTACGGCGTCACCGGCGTCGCCCTCATTTCGTTCATCCTGCTGGCGGTGAAGAGCCCCATGGTCCAGGTGCAACTGTTGGTCTGGATCTTCGTTATGCGCGTCATGATGGTGGTTTCTTCAGGTCTCTCTTACTTCGTCAACGAAGCAATCGCAAAAGCAAAGTACGGCAACTCGTCGAAGTTCAATTTTGAAGCACCCCTGACGTTCCTGGTGTGGCTGACGTCCATCGTTTCGATCGCACTCACCTACCTCGTTTCGTACTTCATGATTCCAGATCTCGGCGGCGACACTTCGCTGTGGTGGAAGTTGTCGAGCGTCATCACTTGCGGAACGCTGGCAGGCGCGGTGATTCCCGAACTGGTGAAGGTGTTCACGTCTACGGAATCGCGGCACGTGCGTGAGGTCGTTACATCCTCGCGCGAGGGTGGCGCGTCACTGAATATCCTATCCGGCTTCGTGGCGGGGAATTTCGCAGCGTTCTGGCTGGGATTCGCGATGCTGCTTCTGATGGCGGCCGCATACGGCGTCAGCACTTTAGGCCTGGGAACACTGATGGTCGCTCCCGCGGTGTTCGCGTTTGGATTGGTTGCTTTCGGATTCCTCGGCATGGGTCCCGTGACCATAGCGGTGGATTCCTACGGCCCCGTGACAGATAATGCGCAATCGGTTTACGAGTTGTCGCTGATTGAGACGATTCCCAACGTGGCGCAGGAGATTCAATCGAAGTTTGGATTTAAGCCCGATTTTGAGCGCGCGAAAGATAATCTCGAAGAAAATGACGGCGCCGGGAATACCTTCAAGGCAACCGCGAAACCGGTGCTGATCGGGACAGCCGTGGTCGGCGCCACCACCATGATCTTTTCGATTATCGTAGCGCTTACAAACGGACTAACGGCGAACGTCGAAAAGCTTTCGATTCTGCACCCGCCGTTCCTGCTGGGCTTGATCACCGGCGGCGCAATCATTTACTGGTTCACAGGGGCTTCAACGCAGGCTGTGACGACCGGCGCTTATCGCGCTGTCGAATTCATTAAGGCTCACATCAACTTGGAGACCGCCACGAAGGCGTCCGTTAAGGACAGTAAACGAGTGGTCGAGATCTGTACGCAGTACGCGCAGAAGGGCATGTTCAACATCTTCCTCGGTGTGTTCTTTGCAACGCTGGCGTTCTCGTTTGCCGATCCGTTCCTGTTTATCGGTTACCTGATCTCGATCGCGCTCTTCGGTCTGTATCAGGCGATTTTCATGGCGAATGCCGGCGGCGCCTGGGATAACGCCAAGAAGATCGTGGAGACGGAACTGAAGCAGAAGGGCACGGAACTTCATGCGGCGACGGTAGTGGGCGACACGGTGGGTGATCCTTTCAAGGACACGTCTTCGGTCGCGCTCAACCCGATCATCAAGTTCACGACCTTGTTCGGTTTGCTGGCTGTCGAATTGGCGGTTTCGCTCTCGCGTGACCAGGGTACCGGGCTCAGCCACGTGCTTTCCGCTCTTTTCCTGATCATTGCGCTGGTATTCGTGTGGCGAACGTTCTACGCCATGAGGATTGAGGCGGCGGAGAAGCACGCGGACGCAGCGGGACACTAGAAGGGTGGCGCAGGCGGTTTCGCCTGCGCGTTTCCGGTGAGGTCCAACCTGCTCCATAGAAGCCGGGGCTGTGTAATGCCCTACGTGGCGCTACCGGATCTGTCGCTTGTAGAGCAGGTTGATGCTGAAGATGCCGTTGTAGTCGCGCGTCGCGGTTGCCGACCACTGCGGGCTTAACGTCACCTCCACATCGATCGTTTGCGCGTTTGCTGAATTCAGCGATGTCACATAAGTGAATGTGATGTTGTCACTCACGCGTTGCTGCAGGGATACGGACGCCTGCGGTAACTGCGACCCGCTCGTGAATGTCGGGTTGATCTTCAGTTGCGTCACGCCGAAAACCCGCTGCAGGCGGTTCGCGACAGGATCGGCAATCGCCTGGCTCATCAACGCCGACTCGCCCATCTGCTGGAAGCCTTGCGGGGGCTGCGAGGGCTGATTCGCAAGCAGCGTGGGGTCCGATGTGGGCGTCTTCCCGGCGGCGAGCAGGCTCACAATCTCCTGAAATTGCAGCGGCGGGTCTGAGGTATACGTCAGCTTCATGTTGTCGATGGGGCCCGTCACACGCAGCACCACCTTGACCCCCTGCGCTTGCGTTTCAAGGCTCATATCCAGAACGGGCGAGATACGGATGGGATTGTAGAACGCAATGGAGCCGTTGTTGACGGTGTAGGTCGCGCCGAAGAAGGCCAACTGACCTTCGGTGATGTTCACGCGTCCCAGGACGCCCGGGTTTGCGGCCGTGCCCCTGATGCGCAGATCGGCATCGGCCTGGATGTTCTGTGCGACCGCCGCTTGGACGGCAAGCGCCGGAGAACTTCGAACGCGGATGTCGATTTTCATATTGTCCAGCAGCGGTGACGGCGTAGAGGGGGATTGTATGGGGGGAGCAGCGCGAGTCAGCATGGACCCCAAGTCGGCTTGGGGCGCGTACGTCACCGAATCGATGGTCACGGTTCCCGACACGACGCTCGCCTTCGTGGAACCGGTAATGTTGATGTTGCTGTCCGTGACGACGCTGACGCCTTGCTGCACGATGACTCGCACGTTGGAGGCATTTGCACGCAGTCCAAATTTGTAACCGGTCATCGCAAAGAACCCACTGAGCGTCACCTTCCCGCCTCCAGACTCGGCGGTCAGATTGCGAAGCGAAGCACTGTTCCCGTTGAACTGAATCGTCCCATTTGCGTTGTAAATTCCATTGGATATCGTGGCGTAATTCACTGCTCCATTGTGAATTTCGATTCTGCCGTTCATGGCGGGATTGGACGTCGTGCCGCGTACGGTTGTCGCGAGCAGAACACTACCCGAAGATGTGATGTCCTGGTCGAAGTTCTGAAGCACAGCCAGATTCATGCTTCCGTTTAGCGCCAGTGCCATTGGCTGGCCGTTTAGCGGCACTGTGCCGGATGCCTCGAGATCGGTCTGCTGACCGCTCAGGTGCGCTTGCTGAATACGAACGACGCCATGATCCAGCGCCACCACAACCGGCCCCTGGTTCTGGATGAAGGTTGCGTTCCCGGGGCGAGCGGTTCGGGAAATGTTGGTGGCCTGAAGCTTGGTCAACTCGACCGTTCCCGCCAGGGCGTCCGTATTCATGACAGGCCCTCGAACCTGCACTTGCCCTTCGGCGACTGCGTCGAAGCTCGGCGGCTCGCCACTGGGGGAGCCGAGCAGATCGTAAAAGCGGTTCCAGGTCACGTTGCTGAAGGTTAGTTTCGCGTCGATTGGGTAGTCAGGCGTCAACTGGGCAATGCCGCTACCGTGGATAGCGGAGCCGGCCAGATTGGAGTCGAGCGCAAAGTTGACGCCGTTGGCGGCCGTGTTCGCAGTCAGATCGATATTGCCGAAGTTCTTCTTCTGAACGGAAAGGTTGCGGGCGTGAACGTCGGCGTTCACGGTGCGGAGCACGACACGGGTCCCGGTTTTATGGATGTCGGCGTCACCATTGGCGGCCAGTTCGAGCGTACCGCCCATACCCGGCCGACGCTCCTCGATATTCTTGATCCGCGCCAGGTCGAGCTTGCTGCTGCTGACATGGAATTGCAAATTGCCGGATTCGAGGTCGCCGGTTGGATGGTCGTAATGCGCACTGAGGTCGATGTGCGACGGCCCGGCGGCAATCTGGAGTTGCGGCACATCGATGCTCTTCTCGAGGTAGGTTAGGCGCGCATGGACGTGATCGATCGGCTCGTCGTAGACAACAGCTTTTGCGAGATCCAGGTCCACATTGCCCTGCGGATTGGTTGTCGTTCCGGAGAAATGCGCCGTACCCGACAGCATGCCCGTCGCGGGAATGTCCGTCTGATGCGCCAGCACTAGAACGCGTTCTACAGGCAGGTTACTCAGGGTCGCATCCGCCGTGGTGGGGTAGTCGGCGGTCAACTGGGTATTGCCGGTCGCGTGGATGTTCGAGCCGGCGAAATTCGACGTCAGATTGTATTGGACCGTATTTCCGCTGGTGCGCGCACTCAACGTCGCATCGCCGTAGGTCTGTCCCTCGGATCGGAGGCCGCGTGCTGAGACATCGGCGTTGACGCTTACGATGTCGAATTTGGTTTGCTCCTCGTTGCCCACCTTTTCCTTCGACAGAGTGGCAACGAGATCGCCGTTCCCTTGCACGGTGCCGCCGGTGTTAGGCCGCTCTTTCTGGAGCTGGGGAATTTGCGAGAGATCTGTCGGGGTGGCATCGACATGGGCCTGCAGGCGGCCAGTCGTCATGCTGTCGCGGGGGTGCTCAAACCTTGCGGTCAAGTTGATGCGGCTTGCCCCCGATTCGAGGGAAGCATTCGATACGGTGATAAGTTGATCGCTGAGATCCACCTGGGCTCCAACGCGATCGAAGGCCACACCGTCGAGCGTGCCCTTGGTCGCGACCAGGGTGGCCGATCCGACGGGGTTTCCGATAGTGCCGCCGATGCGAACATTTGCACTTAACGTTCCGGAATAGCCTGATGGATTCTGGTCGGCCAACGCCATCAGGTCCGCGAGGTCGCCATTCTGGATGGTGGCGTTGAGGGACAGCGGGGCGCTCGGAGGCGCTTTCCAGTTCTTAAGCCCGACCGACGACGAGCCCTGGATTTGCATGCTACCGCGTGTCAGGCTGATGTTGCTGATGTTCGCTCCGGAGGCGCCCGCGGTGGCGTCGGCGCTCAGTTGATCGAATTGCCGGCCCTCTACCGTGAACCGGCTCACGGCGAGATGGCCGCCAATGTGTGGCGATGCGACACTGCCCAGGACGGCTCCGGTAAACGTTAATTGGCCGCCATTGAGGGCAACGTCCGGCTTCGAACTCGGGGATGCCGCCGCCAGAAGATCGTTCAGATTCGTACTTGTCAGGGCAAGATTCAACTGCCGGCCCAGTTCGCCGCTCAATTCCAACCGCGAGTGCGGCAGCGCGATGAAGGAGTTTTCGACGCGGACGCCGTTCGTCGCCCCGCTGTAGCTGGCATTCAGACGCCCGGACACAGGAACGCCATGCGGCCCGGGCGAGATCGATAATTTCGCCGCGCCGGTCAGGCTGCGCATCCCCGGAGATTTAAGATCGCCGGCGGCTTCAATCGGCCCGGAGATAATGCCGTCGTAGGGCAATTGCTTCTCGCCGAACGCAGCCGCCACCGTGCGGGTGTCCAAAGACTTGAGCTGCGCATCGAGGCGGTACTTCGAAGCATCCTGCAGCGAAGCGTTGCCGGTGAGTTCGCCGCCAAACGCGCGAAGCTTCATGCCCTCGAGGCTGACATCGTTCGGCACCACGTCAAAGGCGGAGTATAGGTTGACGCCCGAGAATCGCTGAATTCCCTGCTTGAACGACACGTTCTCCGCCTGGACGTTGCCCTTGACGTGATAATTGTTGCTCGCGTCCAGGGTTGCCGTCCCGTTCAGGAGAACTGTGCCACGAGGTTCTTCCGTGAGCTTCGCAAGGCGTGCGAGTTCATCCAACGACAGGCGGCTCTTGAATTCGAGAGCGCTTCCGCCGGGGCCTTTGAGCGTCCCGGAGGCCTCGAGGTTGGATTGCCCAATTCCCATGCGCAGCCCGGTCACCTGAATCACGTTGCTAGCGATGGTTGCGTTGCCGTCCAGGTCGACCGATGACGGAATCCCGCGGGCATCGATGGCGACCGGCAGGTTCGCAGCGTTTTTCAGATCGGCTACGGCCAGGTGGCCGTTGATGTGCGCCGAAACCTTAGGGTCGCGAAGATTCTCGATGGATGCTTCAATGACGAGGGCCGACGCGGGTGTCGTAATTTGTGCCTGGTGTACATCGATTCGGTCCTTCTCCAGGGCGAGAGGCAGCTTAATGTTGAAATCGACCGGCGTGTTCCGGCCCGAAGCAATGTAGAGGGGATCGAAGGAAACGTCGCCATGATACCCCTGCTTCATCATGTCGTACCAGAATTCAGCACGGAGATTATTGCCCCGAAGGTTGAGCTCCTGCTTCTGGGAAGCGACAGCGACGAAGCCGTTTTCGAGATTGAAGTGATCGATTGCCAGGTCCACCACGGTTTCGAGCGGCGGCTTGCCGGTAGCGCGCTGCTGCGGCGTCGGAATATTCGTGCGGCCATCGGGCAGAACGATGATGTTTGCTTCAGGATGGTCGGCGCCCAGGTACCGGATATCCAGGAGGTGATGAATGCTGGTGAACAAACGAAGATCGAGTTCGAGCCTCGCCACCCGGAAGAATGGCGCCGCCCCAGCCGGTTCATTGCCATGGATGACGAATCCCGTCACGATGGCCCGCAGATGTGCCGGGTCAAACGAGAACGAGCTCAGTTCAACCTTGCCGCCCATGCTGCTTTCGGTTGAAGTGATGATTTTTTCCTTGACGTAGTCGCGAAACCAATCCGTAGGCGCGATCGCGAACACGGCCGTGAACACAACCACAATCAACCCAACCACCCCGATGCCCAGGCCGAGAAGAATCTTTCTTGGACGGCTCATTGAAATGCTTCCTGCTTATATTCGACGCGATTGCGGTTTCGCGCCTGTTTCAACCACTGCTCAAAGTTCTCGTTGACCCGCTGACCTTCCAGAGAATCGCGAATCCCCTTCTCAAGCGATTCATATGTCGCCTTGGGATTCTTGCGCTGAAATTCGGCCTTATGCTGGTCATAGTAAGTCCGGACCTCGTCGTCCGACACGAACACACCGACGCGAAAACGCTGATCGATGAAGCGTAGAACCGTGAGTTGCCACAGGAGTCGTTCGTGTAGTTGTTCCGGCGTCAGCCCATAGCGCGTCAGAGCAGCATGCAGCCGTGCTTCCGAGCCGCCAAAGCGATCTTTGACAAGCTGCGACTCGAGCGTTGAGGTATCCGTGTCGGAGGCGCGCTGATAGTCGCCTGTGGCGATCTCCTGACGGATGGATTCCTGGTCAATCAGACGCTCCGCTGCGTCGTGCTTGGCCTGCGGCGTGATCGTGAGTGGTGTGTTGTTTAGAAAGTCGGTCAGCCTGATATCGCGCTCGATGTCGCTTTCCTTGACGACGTGCTTTCCGACGATCACCGCAATGCGGTCGAGCACTACAGCGCTCGATGCGGCAGTCACGAGGAACAGAGCGATGCAGGTCAGGCGTCGCATATCAAAAGGCCTGCCCAATGGAGAAGAAGAACTGGAAATGTCCGGTGTTCTGCTGAGTGGGCTGACAGTAGCCTGGCAACTGGGAGCTCGGGAGGCCCGGGTTGCACTGCAACAATTGCACCGGCGTCCCGCTGAAGCCTACGAAAGAAGGTGGGTTGATGCTGTAAGCCAGATCGAGGCGGATCGGGCCGACCGGCGTACGGTAGCGGATTCCGAAGCCTACCGCCTGCACCGCATAATCGAAATCCTGCAGGTTTTTCTGGCTGAAGCGCAGAGACAGATTCCCGATCGAGCTGTAGACGTTGCCCATGTCGTGAAAGAACACGCCCTGTATGTTGTCGCCGATGAACGGAAAGCGCATCTCGACGTTATTGATGAACAGAGCATTTCCGCCCAGAGGGAAGCCGGTGGGCGCGCTGGCCATGCCGCCGGAAACAAGCGGGGTCCCAAGGTCGCGAGGCCCCGCCTGGTTGTACGGGAATGCGCGCAAGGAGTCCGCGCCTCCCGCAAAGAACCGCTCCGGCAAGGGAACGGATTCAGCGGCACTAATCCCCGGGGGAGCCGCATAGGCTTGTATCAAGCCGAACTGTGTCTGCCGGGCGAGGACCAGGTTTTTGGTCAGGGAGTAATAGGTTGCATTGCGTACCAGCGCCCGTCCGAAGCTACGTTGGGAACCGAGGAATCTGCCGGTCATGCTGAGGTCGACGGTGGTGTAGATCCCTTTGTGCGGATCGGCCGGATTGTCACGGCGGTCTTGCACCAATCGCGCCGATAGCATGCCCAGGCGAACCGGTTGCAATATTTGCGGAACCAAAAGTACTGGAATTATGACGCTGCTCACGCTGACGCGCCGATAGGCGAACTGGAACAGCCCGTTGAGGCTCTTGCTGAACTGCTGCGAAACCTGAACGGAGGCTTCCTCGCGCCGCGAGGCGAACGTGCGGACATCGAGGGTGTTATCGTACACCAGCGAGTAGGTGACATTGCGGCCTTCGATGTTGTGAAATCGAGGCTGCAGGTAGCTTATGGATCCACGTTTCTCGATCGAGGAATAGAGACCTCGAAGAGTGACCATGTGACCCATGCCGAGAAAGTTCAGACGGGTGGCAGTGAGTGAAAATTCAGGGCTAAAGCCGGTTGTCCCCGTCGGCGCCGCGAGACTCGTGTTGCTGGGCGTGCCGAAGCGGGCCACCTGCGCTCCGACGCCAACGGCGATGTTATAGCGGTTTGCCTCTTCGATGTGATAGAGAACGTACTTGTGGTCGGTATCGCCGTCGGGGTTTTCGATCGCCGTGTCGACGCGCGCAAAGATGCCCAAATCATAAAGGGCCTTCTGAATCTCGGTCTGCTCGACCGGTGACAGGGGGTCGCCGGCTTTGAGGGTCATCGCCTGCTGGACGAGGTGCGGACGGGTTGTTCGCAAGCCGGAAATCTTTACGTCGCGTACATACTGTCGGCTTCCCTCAGTGACCGTGTAAACCACGTTCACATGATTGGGCGTGCCACTTGGCTGCCATTTGGCGGCAAAATTCGCCGCGGGGAAACCGTGGCTGTAGTAGTAAGTCAGGACATGCTCGCGATCGGCCGCGAGGTTCACCTCCGAAAACGGCTGGCCGTCGGCTGACGCGAGTTGTGACGTCACGTCCGCTTCTTTCATCTGCGAGACACCTTCCATCGCGACATTGTCGACCACCCACTGCGGGCCTTCATCGATTTTTAGGGTGACGGCCATGTCGCCTTGTTTGTCCTGATAGTCGCGGTCAACGGTGGAAGTTACCTTGACGTCGCGAAATCCATTTGCCTTGTAGAGATTCGCAACGTTCTCTTCGTCTTTGCGGCGGAATGCCTCGCTGTAGCGGCCATGGCGCAGCCGGAGAAAGGAGGCAGGAGCCATGAACATGCGCTCGCGAATGGTCTCGGTGTCGAAGTATTTATTGCCGGCGATGTCAACGCGCACGAGCTTGAAACGCGAACCGCGGGCGATGACGTATTCGATGGTTTCGAGATCGTTCTGCGGGCCCTGCACACGGAAATCGATCTCGGCATCGTAATAGCCCTGGTTCTCAAAGTAGTCGCGCAGATTGCGCTTGCCCTCGACGAGCAGATCATTATCGACGGCGTGCTGTTGGAAAATCGGCACATAGCGCTTGAGGACTCGCTTGGAGACCTTCGTCTCTACGGCTTTGACCGTCACCTTGGGGCCGGCGTCGATGTTCAGGTTCGGCTGCACGCGCCGGTGCGACGCGTCGTAGTCGAGTTTCGTAAGCTCTACTTTCGCGGTTAGACGGTCCTGCTGGGCGTACTTCCCCAACACCCCCTGCACCCCCTTGTGGGTGAGCGAATCGGTAACCTGCCGCCACCAGTGGATGATGGGAAGTCGCCACCCCGTAGCCCGCAGGATGGTGGCGTCGGAGAGCTTGGTATCGCCGGAGATGACCGGCATTTCATACTTGGCGCGCTTGCCTTCCTTGACCTGGAAGCGGATGAAAACGAGATCGGAGTTATCGTCTCGTTGGACATCCGGAGTTACGGATGCATCGTATAGGCCATTGGCTTGGAGGAGGTGTCGAATACTATCGACGGCATGAGTCACGTCCTCTTCGCGGAACGGTCCGCCCAACGTGAATTGGGCCGTGTTCGCCACCTGGCCTCGATTGGGCGGCTGCATAACCTTGCCATCGACTGTGACACCGCCAACAAAGCGCGTGTTCTTGGTCACGAACCGAACAATGACGCCGTTTCCGGAGGGTTCAGCCTCGACAACAATGTCTTCAAAACGGCCGGTGGCAAAGAGGGCATCGATAGAAAACGCGACGTCGGCGGCGTGCAGCGGCTCGCCTTTTCTGAGCGTCTGGGCCCGTGCCAGGTCGGCCGGATCGAGCGGCGCCGGCGGAGAGAACTGGACATCCACGATGGGTCGGCCTTCAAATGCCGACACCTGGGCTTTTGCCTGGGAGCCCATTAAACAGTACGCGCAAAGAGCCCAAACCAGTAGCGCCCCGCCCCGAAGGTCCACCAAACTCACGGACGTTGGACACGGTTTTGGCAGCTTTTGTTACGAGGTGAAAAGGACAAGGCTAGATCGGGACTCCATCCTGCTCCACGACACTTCCCACGACGTCGCGGACGACGTCCCGGACCGCCTCCTTTACCGCGTCCTTGACGGTCTCTTCGACTTCTTTGGGGTCCAGGTCCAGCTTAGCCGTATCTCCGCCGAGTTCTCGAACGATGACCTGCAAAACGGGTGTGACGGGAGGTAGATCCTTTGTGATGGCTTTTGCCACTCTTTTGGCGACTTGGGCCACGGGCTCCATGTCCGCTTCGGAAGTTTCGAGTTGTTTTCCGCTCGCGGTCCAGTCTTCCTCAAACAGCTTCATTATCCGGGCGACAATCTTTTTGTCGCGGAAGATGATGCCCACTTCACGGCGAGCAGCCAATTCGACCTCGCGAAGGCTTTGGCTGCCGATGAATGCCTGCTGCCCATCCCGAATCAATGTGCGGGTGTGCAGTCGTATGTAACCCAGTTTTCGAACGGACAGCTTTGCGCTGGCGCGCGGCAGCCGCCCGATGATGCGAATCTCTACACCGGCCTTGGCGCGCTCGTCGAGGATCCGAATCATGGAGTCGTCGCTGATTTCGGGATCGTAGATCAGAAGTTGCTTCCTGGCCCCCCGTATGAACGCTGCGAGCTGGTTTCGGGCATTCACAGGACTGACCACGAAACCGGGTTGTCCACCAGTGTAGGGCTGCCGTTTCGTGTCGGCTTCAAACAGGCGCACTGCCTCGCTGACAAGCTTCGGCGTTCTAGTGATGATTCCGAAACTGCGGGTATGCTCGATGTCCAGGTAGGTAAAGTTATAACCCAGTACGAACAGCTCTTTGCGGTCGATGATCAGGAATTTGCTGTGATAGCGGGCCAGGTCGTCGGCCGTGCGGGCCACCGTCACGCCGGCCGCGAGCAGACGCATTTCGAGCTTGCGCAGGTTTCTTTCGCCGCCTCGATTCGTGTATGCAATGAGCGCATGAACAAAAACACCCCGGCCTACGGCGGCCGCCAACGCCCGCTCGATTTCGCGGTGATCGAAACGAAAGATGACGATCTCGACGCTGTGTTTCGCGCGGTTGATGCCCTGAATCACGGGCAAGACACCGTCTTGTGGCTGCACCAGCAGTTTCACTGTTTGACCTCTGTTCCGAAAAGCCTTGGAATACGTGGCATCGCTCTTGCTACTTCACGCGGGGGGCCAATTCGATGAAGAAGACCTGCAGGCCTAAGATTCTGAAGGTACTTACCTTTGTTGTGGCAGCAGTGGTTCTTTGCGTGCCGAGTGCGCAAGGAGGAAAAAAACACGAGAAGGAAGACTCGGCAAAGGGAGAAATTACTGCGAATGCCAAGCCGGTCCTCTGGCAGGAGCCGACAGATCTCGCGACACGAAACCTTTTCTACGGCTCTGGCGGCAAGGAACATGAACCTGCGGGGCCGTTTACGTTCGTCGAAGAAGATAAGCACGGCAGCAATCCCAAGTTCATCGTTCAGGATGCCAACAACGTCAAGTGGACGGTGAAGATGGGGGAAGAGGCGCGTCCCGAGACCGTGGCTTCACGGCTCGTCTGGGCCGTCGGATACTTTGTCACGGATGACTATTTCATGACCGCGCTGCCGGTGGAAAACATGTCCAAGCTGCACCGCGGTGAAAGCCGGGTGGATCCTATTGGCCAGGTTTACGATGTGCGGCTGAAGGCGCACGGCAAGGGTGAGAAGAAGCTCGGCGAATGGAAGTGGGCCGACAATCCGTTCGTTGGCACGCGGGAGTTCAACGGCTTGCGTGTCATGATGGCGCTCATCAATAACTGGGATCTGAAGGATGTCAACAATGCGATCTACTTTCAGAAGAACCCCCCGGAGAAGATTTACCTGATCAGCGACCTGGGAGCCAGCTTCGGAACTTCGGGGTTAGACCGGACCCGTGAGAAATCGAAGGGGAACCTGGAGTCGTTTGCACACTCCAAGTTCATTCGATCGGAGCATTCCGACAGGATCGATTTTGAAGTGCCGAATCGCCCCGCCATGATCGTCGCCGGCGCGAATCCGCACCAGTTCCTGCATCGGGTCAAGCTGGAGTGGATTGGCAAGGATATTCCGCGTGATGACGTCCGCTGGATCGGGCAATTGCTTTCGCGGCTATCGCATGAGCAGATTCGCGATGCGTTTCGGGCCGGGGGGTATCCGCCCGACGAACTGGAAGCGTTCGCTCAGATCATTGAAGCCCGGATCGCGGAGTTGTACACGATGTAGCAGGTGTTGGTTTTCAGGAACAGGGTGCAGCAGGCGGTTTCGCCTGCCTTTGGACCTCACCGTAAACGCGCAGGCGAAACCGCCTGCCCCACCTTATCTTCACCGGTATTCAAAGAATCAGATATGCTGCTGGGCGAGGCTTTCCTCGTTGCGGAATTGAAGCTCGTATAGCTCGGCATAGAGCCCTCCATTCTGGAGCAGCTCTTCGTGCTTGCCGCGTTCGACGATCTGGCCGTCGCGCACGACGAAGATGACGTCGGCGCGGCAAATCGTCGAAAGACGGTGGGCAATTACGATGGAGGTTCTCCCTTCCATCATGCGGTCCAGGGCTTCGAAAACCAGCTTTTCCGATGACGAATCGAGGCCCGAACTCGGCTCGTCCATGATGAGGATCGGGGTGTCGCGGATAATCGCCCGAGCGATAGCAATCCGCTGCCGCTGGCCGCCCGAAAGCGTAAGGCCGCGCTCCCCGACGATGGTGTCATACCCTTGCGGCATTTTCTCGATGAACTCATGCGCATTGGCGAGTTCCGCGGCATGAAGAATCTGAGCGCGGCTTGCTTCCGGTTTTCCGTACGCGATGTTGGCCCAGACGGTGCCGTGGAATAACAACGTCTCCTGCAGCACGAAACTCATCTGCTTCCGGAGCGACCGCTGCAGGAAGCGCCGGACATCAGTCCCGTCAATGCGGACCACCCCGGAAATCGGGTCGTAGAAGCGCGGAATCAGGCTGATGGTGGTGGTTTTACCTGCGCCGCTGGGACCGACCAACGCGGCCAACTGTCCAGGCTCAATGGTCAGGTTAAAGTCCGAGAGCACCAGGTTGTCAGCCGTGTAGCCGAAGCTGACGTTCTCGAATTCAATCCGACCGCGAAAGACGGGGGCTACACGCGCTCCCGGCAGGTCCTGCACTTCGCGCTCGGTTTCAAGCACTTCGCGAATGCGTTCGTATCCAACGGAAGCCTTCGAATAGGCATCCGTCATCTTCGACAGCTCCTGCATGGGCTTGTACATCTTGCTGAGGTACATGATGAAGACGATGAGGGAGCCGGCTGAGAGCGTACCGGCGAGAGCCATCCTGCCACCGACCCACAACACCGCCGCGGTCCCGATGGCCACGATGATGTCTACCAGCGGCGCCAGTTTCGCCTTCAAACCCCGGGCTCTCAGGGCGATCTCAATGCCTTCGAGGCTTTCCTCCTGGAGTCGCTTCTCTTCATATTCCTCGCGAGCGAACGCCTTCACCACGCGAATAGACGTCAAGACCTCCTGGATGACGGAGACAATCTCGCCTTCCTTCTTGCGGACTTCGCGTGAGGCCTTCTTAATGCGACGGGTATAGCTGTATACGACCGCGAACAGGATCGGCGCCACGGAGAGTGCGATTAACGTAAACCGCCAGTTGATGTACAGCATCACTCCAACCATGCCGACGAGCGTGAGGCTATTGATCAACGCGCCGAGCATGCCGGAGGTGATAAAGCTCTGTATGGCGTCAATGTCGCTGGTGACGCGGCCAATGAGATCGCCGGTCTTTTTCTGATCGTGGAAAGCCAGCGAGAGCCGCTGGATGTGGTGATAGAGCGATTGACGCAAGTCATGCATCACCCACTGACCGACGCTGGTGGTGATGTACTTTTCGGTATACGTGCAAACAGCGTCGAGGAGAGCAATCAGCAGAACAGCGACGGCCGCGAATTCCAGCATCGCCAGGCGGTCCGTGCCGACCAGTCTTTCAATGTAGGGTTGCAGCCAGCCGTGCAGCTCGTGGGACTTGAGTACGTTGTCGAGGACTATCTTCAGGGGCCAGGGCTGCAGCAGGTTGGCGAGTCCCTCTCCGATGACGGCAAACAGACCGACCGCGAGCATCTTGCGATGAGGCCTCAGAAGATGCTGGATTGTCAGTGTTCGACGGTGCGGTTCGCGGGAGCCACCCCCGTTCGCGAGCTCTTGAGCCATATTGGTGTCGCAGGCGATGGCCTGCGATGCGAGCCGCTAATGTACGTCCCGCATGGTGCGCAATTCGGCGAGATCCGCTGTCAGTTGATCGCGATCGTGAGATTCCAGCGTGTTGTTCTTAACAACGTTCTTGAGGTCATCAATCGCGTCATCGAGTTTTCCCTGATCGAAATGACCGGCCCGAAGTCCGCGATCGAATTCCGAGAGCTTGTGCTGGACATTGCGATAGCGCTCCCGTTCCTTCTCATTCTTTTCCACGAAATCTGCAGCGTGACCCAGGTCACTCTGGACCCGGGCGACCAAGTCCCGCGCTCGCCCATATTCCGCGGCTCGCAGAATAGAAGCCCCTGAGAAAGCGCCAACCACTCCATAAAACAATCCTTTGGCGGCGGCCCGCCGGGAGACGAGTGTCATTAATTTCATCCTCCGTCTGTAAGACTCCCAGCGAGGCGTAACTGTGACGGGAGTTGGCAGCCCCTTCTCAGCGACAGCGCACGCCATCGCACAGCACAACAGTCACATTGTTAGATGTAGCGTCGTCGGCTTGAATGGCGATTGGCATCTCGCCTTGTCCAGCCATTGTTTTAGGAAGGGGACCAACCTGAATCACGTCTCTTCCCGTGAATTCCGGGTCAGGCGTTAGTTTCACGATTCCGACATGTTGTCCCCCCACCTGGACGGACAGGCTGCTCGAATAACCTCGAATTCCTGTGCCATAGAGATTCAGGTATAAAAGATCGCCAGGGCCCGCGACGCTGACAGGGGCAGGCACGTAGCGCGCGGATCTTGCGTCGAAGCGGGACAGTGGCTCGGTGACGGTCGTTCCATCAGCGGATCGGCGAATTGCCTGCCCCGCCGCCACACCGGCGCCATCTCCGTTCGCTGAGAACAGCCCCGGCGCCGCTGCTTTAATCTGCGCCGACAGGCCGGTTTGGACTCCGTTGGAGGACAGCACCTGAAGTTGCGCAGGTCCCGGCCTAACGTCGTCCGGAACGACGAAATCGAGTTGTCCAGCGGATGTAGAGACCAGGGGCGCCATCGATTGAGATCCGGTGCTGTCGGTGATCATGATGGAGGCGCCTCCCAGGCTCGACGGAGGAGCGCTCAGAAGTGTGGCTTCTCCGGCGGAAGCCATGTCGATTCCAAAAACGGAGGCAATGCTGTTGGGTGCAAGAGGACCGCTTTTCCGGCTGGCGCCGTTCACAATAGTGCCCGGCTTGCAGACTCCCGCGGATTGGGCTCGGACAATAGCGCTGATTTCCGAAGCGGTCAAGGCGCGGTTGTAAATCTGCGTTTCATCGATGGCCCCAATGAAGCGACCCAATGGGCTCAAGCCGACGCGGGATCCGATTCGCAGGGTCCCGCTCGTAACAGCCACCGGACCGGTCACAGGCGTAATGGTCCTTGCGAGAAACCCGTTGACATATGCCACCGCGCTCGTTCCGTCGTATGTCACCGCGATGTGTGTCCAGTTGTTCAGGGGGGCTGCGCCGCCGGTATCTGCCCAACCGTCGAAATCGGAGGGCAGGCCGTTGACACCTCCGATGAAGAACATGAAATGGCCGGCGGGAATGCCGCCACAATCGCCTTCGCTGCAGGAGTCGCCGCGAATACCGATTTCGTACTGGATGTTATTGTCGAGCGGGAGGACTTCCTTGTTCAGAACTATTCTGCCGTCGCCACTGATATCGGCTGGGTAGACCCAGGCCATGATCGTCATGGCTTGGAGGTTGAGCGCCGGCGCGTCTGGCACATCAATCTCACTGGACCCATCGAGGAGGAAGGTGCGCCCTACATGGCCCTGTGCATAGCGAACCGTACCCAGGGGTGTCCCGGGATTCGCGTTAGTCAAGTCGTTGGAGTCACCTTCAGCGGGCCACCAACCGACCATCCCTGAGGGAGGAGCGACGCAGGTTTGCGCGGCTGCGAGGCCTCCAAGGCACAAGACACCCGCCGCGGCCAACAGAAGCACATTGCATTTCATAGTATTGGGCCCGGGTTAGCTAACGCCGGCCCAAACTATGGACGCCGCTGTAACGCTAATGTGACTCAGGTCGTTTGTACATGAAAATCGAATTCCCGTATTGAGTCAAGGCGAGCGCTCTCAGCCAGGGGCTCTGAATCACTCGTGGCTGCAGGTTGGCAACAAGGAATCGCCGCACGGAATTCGATTTCACGGATGGATCATTGACATCCACCAGGTCAAGATGCGAATAGAACTGCGCAAAGCCCACCAGCCGCCCCAACTTGCATAAATCGGTGAACGTAAACCAGTGAACCGCTGGACGAGGGCTAAAGTTCGACAGGTGCGGGGCAAAATGCAAATGCTTGAAGACGTAACTCTCTTTTACGAGGCCGGGAAACCAGTTATAAAACCTGGTTCGAAATTCTCCGTTCTGGCCTGTCAGCGAGAATCTCAGGCGATTCGTTGTGTAAACGTACAGCACACCGCCGGGCGCCAGGACACGGTAGCATTCAGCCAGGCTGTTCAGCGGCGAATCAACGTGCTCCAGAACGCTCTCCAACAATACGAGGCTCTGCGACTGATTCGCGTATGGCAAAACCTCAGCGCTGCCGAGATGCACGCGCTCTGAATTGTTCAAAAACGCGCGAGCCTCCTGGACGCTGCCTGGAACGGGTTCGATGCCGGTGGCATCAAAGCCCTGAGCGAGTAACGCCCGAAGGGCATACGGCTGCGGCCCACATCCCACTACGGCAACCGTTTTGGGCATGGTCGACATATCGACCAGCTTAGTGACGCACGTCATAACCCAATTGAGGTGCGCATCGTTCGACTGCGAGACCTTGAAATACTCGACACCGAGTGTTTCAAGGTTCGGATATCCCTGAGAAAGAAGGCGTTTCTGATAGAGTTCAGTTGCTGGATTCATTATGTACACCGTTCACACTGCGAGTTGCCGGTGCATTTCTCCCGTGTGCAAACAGGAGACGCCAAAGTTCCAGCAAACGTTTCATTAGGGGCGAGTCAGGTGGTCGGCATGCACGAACGCGCCAACATCGTAGGGACTGTGCTCTGGGCGCACTTGCCCGTCGAAATCGCGGGTGACCGAGGGAACCGAAATTCCTGCGCCAATTGCCGGACTGCCGGGCTGTAAGCGATAGTCGTGATCTCCGGGGTTTACAAATCGTGGATCGCTGCCGATTCGGTTGTCGGCAACAGTTAATCCGGCATCGGGTTTTGCGATGAGATCGACGTGATTGCCGAAGACGAGATTGTGATCGACGCGGCTGCCAGACTCGGAATCCTGGAAAGTATCGATCGCGAAGTTTCTGGGATTGAAAAAGATGTTGTTACGGATCTCGATGTTGGCGTGCGAGCCCCACAGTACGATCTGACCATCGCGCTCCGGATTCGCACCCGCGAACGTGTTGTTCGCAATCGTGTAATTGCTCGCCTTGGGCGCGATCTGAATGCCCCATCCCGCAGTATTGTCGTAAAAGACGTTGTTTACGACCGTGATGTTATTGCCGCAAAGATACAGGCCCTGATCGTGATTGTAGGCAATGCGTGCATCGCCGGGCAGGCGGCCGATGTTGTTGAACAGATTCCCATCGAATTCAAAGTCGTGGGTGGCATAGCCGGCAAAGGCTCCCACGATTCCCCACCCCACGCCCTTGGGATTGTACATGCGGTTGCCGATGTGTTCGAAATGATTCCCACGAATCCGGATGTGGTGCGAATTCTCGTTGCTGTGGACGCCTGCCCAATAGCCTCCAGTAATGTCGAAATCTTCAATGCTGATATAGTTAGCGTCTTTCGCCAGGATGAACGCGGCGTCGGAAATCAGATGCGAGTCGAGGACTGCCTTCCAGCGATGTTCGGCGCGGATCGTGATCCAGGCGTCGGCGGTTCCCGCCTTTCTGATGATTGCCAGCCCCTGCTCGGCGCCGCACTCATCACCGCATGTTCGCGAACCGGTGGAACGATAGACTCCGTCCCGTACGGTGATGACGTCGCCGGGGCCGGCATGGTCGACGGCTGCCTGAAGGGTCCGAAAGGGTGTGTTCGGACCCCCTGAATTGCCGTCAGAACCATCCAGCGAGACGTAGTACGTGGAGCGGTCCTCTTCTTCCTCCGGTCGAAGAGTACAGCAAGTATTTACAATCACGAGGAGGCAGCAGAACAACACAGAGCGGAGGAATGCCGTGTTCACTGCCGGATTCACGATTCGCGTCTCTGATCAAACGCCGACAGCCACGGGGCGGTCAGCTCTCGAGATGAGGTTCTCGGCAAGGTTCAGCGCCGGAATCCGGCTCTGTTCGATTGCCTGAACGAAACGCTTGTCCGGCGTTTGTGCGATCACCAGGCAGTCCGACCATCGCAACAGGTCGTCTAAGCTCCCGGCAACTAAGCGGCGAATATGAGGAACAGCGCTTAAGAGAAAACGCTGATTGCTGCCATAGATATCGTCGACGCGAATGCGTGGATCGTACACCCGAACTTCCTTGCCTTTGCCGACAAGTTGCTCAAGCAGCGTCACAACGGGGCTCTCGCGAAGATCGTCCGTTTCCTCTTTAAACGCGAGCCCATAGATGCCGATATGTTCCGCGTCGAGGTCGAGAACGCATTCGATCGCCCGGCGGAGATGTTCCTCATTGCTGGGCAGGATGGAGTCCAGCAAGGGAGTGGAGAGATCGAGACGCAGCGCACGGTATGTGAGCGCCCGGAGATCCTTGGGCAAACAGGAACCACCGAAAGCAAAGCCCGGTTTCAAATAGGCCTTCGATACATTGAGTTTGGTGTCCCGGCACAGTGTGTCCATGACCTCAGTCCCGGGCACGCCGAGTTCATTGCACAAACTGCCGATTTCGTTCGCGAAGCTGATCTTCATGGCGTGGAACGCATTGCAGGCATACTTGATCATTTCCGCCGTGCGCAGCGCCACCAGGCAGGGTTGGGTATTGAGGCCGGCATAGAGACCAGCCACTTTTCGAACCGCCGCGGGATCGTCACCACCAACGACGATCAATCCCGGATCCATGAAGTCCTTCACCGCAATTCCTTCGCGGAGAAATTCCGGATTCGAAACCACGGTGACGGCCGATGACCTGCCCAGCGCCGGGAGCACAACCTCCTCACACGTGCCGGGAAAGACCGTGCTGCGAATGGCAACGATCAATGGATCACTCCGGTGGGGCAAGTGATCCTGGATCTGACTGCAGACCCGGCGCAGTTGCTCGAGTCCGAGGTTGCCGTTTCGCTCCGATGGAGTTCCGACGCATACCATGACGATGTCGGCACTCTGCAGCGCCTCATCGACAGAGACAGACGCCGACAGGCGCCCGGCACGGATATTATCAGCGATGATCTCCGTCAATCCGGGCTCGTAGAATGGCGCGGAGCCTTCCAGAACCTTGCGCACCTTGAATTCGTCGTGGTCAACACCCACAACGTCATGGCCCAGGTCGGCGAGGCACGCTGCAGTTACACACCCGACATAGCCGAGCCCGAGAACGGCGACCGACGATCGGGACGAATGAGTGGAATCAGGAGTTCTCATAAACCTCACAACCGTGTAATCTTCGGTGAATCAAAGCCCTTGAGCGCGTTGCGCGCATCGACGATGAGATGGGCGCGCTGCACCAGGCCGGCATAATCAAATCCACTGTGGTCCGTGACGATGAGAACGCAGTCGGCCTGCGCCGCATCGCGCTCGGGCACGGCAGAGAGCGTCAACCCATCCAGACGGCAGTTTCGAATGAACGGATCGCTGTAGGAGATGATGCCTCCTTTTTGCGACAGCAGGTGCATGATATCCAGTGCCGGTGATTCACGCAGATCGTCGATGTCTTTCTTGTAGGCAATGCCCATGATGTGCACGTGCGATCCCTTGACGGCCTTGCCCTGGTCGTTGAGAGCGTTTTGAACTTTTTCGACCACGAAGTGCGGCATCTGTCCGTTGATGTAACCAGCCAGTTCAATGAATCGCGCTTCGATGCCGGCTTGGCGCGTTTTCCAGGACAGGTAAAACGGGTCGATCGGAATACAGTGGCCACCCAGACCAGGGCCGGGGTAGAACGGCATAAAGCCGAACGGCTTGGTCGCGGCGGCATCAATCACCTGCCACACATCAATGCCCATGCGATCGCACATGATTGCCATCTCGTTCACCAGGCCGATATTGATCATGCGGAACGTGTTCTCCAGCAGTTTGACCATTTCGGCAACCCGTGTAGACGTTACCGGAACGATGTGCTCGAGCGCCTGGGCGTAGAAGAGCGATCCTAGCGCGGTGCAATCCGGCGTGATGCCTCCGACGACCTTAGGAATATTCACCGTCTGGTATCTGGGGTTGCCTGGGTCGACCCGCTCGGGAGAGAAACACAGAAAGAAATCCTGGCCCACCTTGAGGCCTGATTTTTCCAGAATCGGCAGGACGAATTCGTCGGTCGTGCCGGGGTAGGTCGTTGATTCCAGGATGATCAGCATTCCCGGGTGCAGGTACTTCGCGATCTCACGGGCCGCCGAATCGATAAAACTCATGTCGGGGTCCTTGGTCTTACGCAGCGGAGTGGGGACGCAGATGTTGACAGTATCAAGATCCGCGATCACCGAAAAATCGGTGGTCGCCTGAATTTTACGATCCTTTACAAGCGGGCCCAGAACGGTTTCCGGCACGTCGAGAACGTAGGATTTCCCGGAGCTGATCTGTGTTTCTTTTCGCTGGTCGACATCGATTCCAGTCACGGAAAAGCCGGCTTTTGCGAATTCGACCGCCAAGGGAAGGCCTACGTATCCAAGGCCGACAATTCCAACCCTGGCGGTATGTGATTGAATCGCCTCCTCAAGTCGCTGACGCGTACTCGTCATGAGGGGCTCTTGCCTGGTCAATACGGGAGTTGTAGTGGACATAGGAAAGCTGTTTTAACGCGGGATTCGAGCGTCCGATAGTCACGCGATCTAACCCCGGACACCGCCGCAATATCAAAAAACTCGAAGAGTGTTGATACACCTTCCGCACTCTTATACATAACCAAATGAAGTTTGAATTCCGATGGCGGTTCGCCATCCATGCGGTAGTGTGCCTGGCGCCGTTTGTCGCTAAAGCCGGCACGTTCTATGTGGCGACCAACGGATCCGACGGAAACGTGGGGACCATCCAAAGCCCGCTGCAGTCGATTCAGGCGGCAGTGAACCTGGCGCAGCCGGGCGACACTGTTATCGTCCGGGACGGAACCTATTACTCCGGCGGCGCTCAAACGTGCGGCGACACCTGTGATACTTACCATCCTGTTGTAGCCATAACCACCGCGGGAACGTCGCAGGCGTGGATCACCATTAAAGCGGAAAACAAGTGGGGCGCGGTTTTGGACTCCCAGTTGATTTCGGATGCCTACTTCGATCTTCAACGCGGCGCCGCCTACATTGCCATCGAAGACTTCGACATAACCGGTGGATACTGGGCCGGCATCAACAGCAACGCCAACGCGCACGACATCCTGATCAAGGGCAATCACTTTCACAACATCGGAAACCGGCATTACGATCCGCAGTCTGTAAGTTATGGAATCGTCGGCGTATTCGTCGGGTCGGAAGCGCACGACCACACACTCGACGGGAACGTGTTCAACAACATCGGCCGCCTCCCTGATGACCCTGCGAATTGCTATAACCACGATCACGGGATCTATCTCTACGGCAATAACGTCACGATCACCAACAACGTCTTTTACAGCCTCACGGCCGGCTGGGGAGTCCAGATCGCTCCAGGCGTGCAAAACTGCACGATCGTCAACAACACCTTCTCGGGATCGAATCCGCAACGCGATGGTCAAATCGAGCTCTGGGGAAATCACAGCAGCGTTACGATTGCCAACAACATCTTCTACCTGCCCAGAAATTTCGCCCTGGACGGCTACCAGGATTCCGAGGCTGGTGCGCAGATTTACAACAACATGGTCTTCGGACCGGGCACCAGCGTCATTTCGTTTGCCGGTTCGGGATTTTCGGTTTTTAGCAACATCTTGAACACGAATCCCGGGTTTGTGAACCCGTCCGCGAACGACTATCACCTTCTTCCCAGCAGCCCCGCCATCGGCGCGGGAGCGGTGGTGTCGAGCCTGCTGAACCTGATTCTTGGGCTCCTGAATGGCGTGCTGGATGATTTCGATGGCGTTCCGCGCGTCGACGCCGATATTGGTGCGTACGAGTATGTGTCGGGCGCGTTGATGAACACCTCTCAACCAGTAATGTTGCAGCCCCCCGTCGCGGAATGGCCGTTGAACGAGGGCTCCGGCTTGGTGGCCAACGACTCCTCCGGAAACGGCCTCAACGGGACGTACTTCGGCGTTCAGTGGTCGACGAATGCCGTTGGTCCTGTTGCCTCTTTTAATGGGACAGGTTACGTCGCTGTCGATGAAACCCAGTTGCTGGAGATGACTACCGATCTTACCGTTGCTGCCTGGATCTCGCCGCAAGCGGTTCCCGGAGTCGATCCGAGAATCGTTTCGAAGAATTGGAGCTGGGATGTCAAGCTGAACGGCGCCGGCCTTCACCCGCAGTTTAGCGGCGCCGGCAAATACGCGATGCTCGACTGTTCCGCGACTCCAAACCAATGGCAACAGGTCGTGTTTACGTTTACCAACGGGACTGTAAAAGGATACTTGAACGGGCAGCCCATGCCCATGCTGGCGAATACTTTCACTGGAGGCGAGACACTCGCACTTCAGCAGAGCGGTTTGTACATCGGAACCGATGCCGACCAGACGAGTTTTTCGCAAGGTTTGATTCGCGACGTTCGGCTCTACAATCGCGCGCTGAGCGACACGGAGGTTGCCATCCTGTATGCGCAGACGAACCAGTGAAGTCATTTATCTCTCGGCGCACGTCAGGTGCGGCCGCTCGACCGGGTTACCGGAGCGGGCGCGCATGACTTCTTCGTAAATCGTGAGCAGCCGGTCGGATAGATCGTGGAGGCCATACAACCGCCGCACGCGTTGCCGCCCGGCCTCGCCCAGTTCCTGACGCAATCCGGGTGACTGGCCGACCTGAAGCATACGCATCGCCAGCGCCGACACGTCATCTGGCGGAACAACGTAACCCGTCTTAGTGTCTTCTACGATTTCCGGCGCGTCGCCGACGGCGGTCGTTATGACCGGCACTCCCGCGGACATGGCTTCGAGCAAGACATTAGGGCAACCTTCGGATTCGGAGCAGAAGACCAGCATTCCGCTTCGCTCCAAAATGCCGGGAACGTCTTCGCGCACTCCCAGGAAAGAAATGCACTCCGGCCAGATACCAAGGCGCGTGGCGAGTTTTCGCATGCTTGCCAGGCAAGGCCCTTCGCCGATGACCACGCCATTGAATCGCGAATCGATGCGATTTGCCATCGCCAGGGCATTCAGGAACAGGTCCAGACGTTTCGAGGGAATCAGACGGCCTACGAATACGGCAGTAAATGGGCTGGTGTCGATATCCGTCTGCATCCTGGTCTCGGATGAATCGATTGAGTTGCGCAGCAGATAAACACGGCTCGGGTCGAGCAGTTTCCGCTCAGCGATCTCGCGTACCGCCTTGCTGGAATTCGCCGCAATAGCGGTGGGCGCACGGAGAAGGGCTCTGGCCATCAAACCGTACTTCTGGAGACAGGCGTTAAGATCGCTTCGTAACCCCCCGATGCTGACCGCACCGACAAAGCGGGCCGACAAAGCGGCGTAAAGGTTCGTGAAGGCATGCATTGACTGAATCACGTGCGGTTGAAAACGCCGCAGCATGCCGATAAGGGTAGCCAGCCGCCGCAGACGGCCTTGCCCTCTGCCGAACCAGTACACGGGAATGTTCATGTCCAGGAGTTCCTGGCGATAATAGCCGCTATGCGCCGGACAATACACTCTCACCATTACTCCGGCATCCGTCAGGGCACGGACGATATACATGAACTGCTTTTCCGCTCCGGCGCGACTTAACGTGCCAGTGATCAACGCGACCCGCAGAGCTTCCGGGTGGTCGCGCGGACTGAAGTTGAAGTGCTCCGGATCGGAACCGATCATTGCGTTTCCAGCCAGGCCTGGAACACGATAATGTTCCAAAGCCGATCCTGCCAATTAGCCGCCCGGCTCAGATGCTGATCCCACGTTTGGCGGACAATCGCGGAATCGAAATAACCCTGGGCCTCGATTTTGCGCGGGTTCAAGAGACCTTCAGCCCAATCGCGCAATGGGCCTCGTATCCATGAGCCTACCGGTACGCCAAAGCCTTTCTTGGGCCGCTCAATGAGCTCTTTGGGCACATATCGATACAGGACCTGGCGCAGCAGGCGTTTTCCAGTCTGCCCTTTGAGTTTCATGGAACGCGGCAAACGCCAGGCGAACTCTACAACACGATGGTCGAGGAGCGGTATACGCGATTCCAGGCTCACTCCCATCGCGGCGCGATCCACTTTGACGAGGATGTCTTCCGGAAGGTACGTCACCGTGTCGAGATACATCATTCGATCGAGAATGTGATCGAGTTTGAGGTTGCCATTGACGGTCGTGGGAAGCGTCCTCGGCTCGACCGCATTCAGCACTACCGCGGATGGCGCCGGCCAACACGAAACAACGTCTGTGTACACGCAATCCGGATCGGTGTTTGCTACACAAGTAGCCAGCCGTTCCAACTTGCGATCCAGTGAAACCCGGAGCTGAGCGGGAACCAGCGACTGACTTCTCGTTGTCCGAAGCGCTCCGACGGCCCGCGACGCGCCGGCCTTTAATCCCGACGGAACCGCCGAAACGGCGTTCCAGATCCTCTGCGTCCGGAGGTAACGGCTATAGCCCCCGAACAACTCATCCCCGCCATCGCCCGACAGGCTCACCGTGACGGCGGTGCGGGCGAGCTTCGAGATCAGATAAGTTGGCACCTGCGAGGAGTCTGAGAACGGCTCATCGTAGAGAATCGGAAGCGCCGGAATCACTTCCATGGCTTCGCGGGGGGTGACATAGAGTTCCGTATGGTCCGCGCCAATGTGCTTGGCAACGGCCTTTGCATGGACCGCCTCATCAAAGGCGGGTTCGTTGAATCCAATTGTGAAGGTCTTAATCGGGACAGTACTCTGCGACTGCATCAGGGCAACGACGGTGGATGAATCGACGCCGCCCGACAGGAACGCACCCAGTGGCACGTCGGCTTGCATGCGCATCGCGACCGCGTCGCGTAGGAGAGCGTCCAGTTCATCCTCTGCATCCCGATCGCTTCCGGTGAAGGGGTCCCGAACGCCGCGCTCTGCTACGTCTTGCGCTCGCCAGTAGGCGACCGGCCGCGCGTCCGTCCGATCCGCCGCCACTGTCACACGATGAGCCGCCGGCAGCTTGTAAATACCGCGGTAGATGGAGTGCGGTGCAGGAATATATCCGTACCGCAGATAGAGCGAAAGAGCCTCAGGGTCGATCTCCAGCCGCACGCCGGGGTGAGCCCGCAGCGCTTTCAGCTCGGACCCAAAGAGAAAGAGGGATCCGGACCAGCCATAATAAAGCGGTTTCTCTCCCAGGCGGTCGCGAATGAGATGCAGCACTCGCTCCCGGCGATCCCAGAGCGCGAATGCGAACATGCCGTTAAATTTCTGAAGGGCGGCCTCCAACCCGTAGGAAGAAATCGCGGCCAGCATGACTTCGGTATCGCAATGCCCGCGAAATCGCCAACCCTCGTCCTCCAATTCACGGCGAACGCTCTTGAAGTTGTAAATCTCGCCGTTATAAGTGATGTAGTATCGCTCGCAGGCCGAGGCCATCGGCTGGTGGCCCTGTGCGGAAAGATCCACGATCGACAGCCGCCGGTGTCCCAAGGCGATACCCGCTTCCGGGTCCACCCAGGTGCCGGAGTCGTCGGGTCCGCGATGAACGAGCGTATCCGCCATTCGGCCTACGGTCGCGCGCAGTTCGTCGAGCCCGGCCCGCCGATTTGTATCCAAATAACCAACGATTCCGCACATTTTGTGGGGTTAGTCGCCTACTGCCGCCAACTCCTGATCCTGCGTTGCAGCCGTCGTCACAGCGGTGCCTCGGTATTCCGGCACGATATCGAGTAAGTGAGCCTGCACCGCGGCTGAATCGCGGTGCCTCAGTAATTCATTCAGCCTGCGCACCCATTGTGCAAGGTAACCCTTGGTTGGGCCGTAGGAGCGGAAGATTTTGATCTTGTTGTGATACGTGGGGAGAACATCCTCGCCGTCCATGGTCAGTTCTTCGAACAGCTTTTCGCCCGGGCGCATGCCTGTAAATCGGATCTCGATGTCATCATCGGGCACAAATCCGGCCAGCCGGATCATGTTGCGAGCCAGGTCCACGATCTTTACCGGCTCGCCCATGTCCAGAACGAAGACCTCCGAGCCCTGGCCCATCGCATAGGCCTGCAAAACCAGTTGGACTGCCTCCGGTATGCTCATGAAGTAGCGGCGCATATCCGGGTGTGTAACGGTGACAGGGCCGCCATTTGCAATCTGCTGTTGAAAAATCGGTACGACACTGCCCTTGCTTCCCAGGACATTCCCGAACCGGACCGACACGAAAGCAGTTCCTCTCTCTGTACAGTCGAGTGGCATTTCAGCGAGCAATAGTTCAGCAACACGCTTCGTGACACCCATCATGCTGGTCGGATTTACGGCTTTGTCCGACGAGATCATCAGGAATTTACCCACGCCATGGTCGTACGCCGCTTGCGCCACGTTATACGTGCCTATGACGTTATTGGCAGCCGCTTCCAGGATGTTCGCTTCCATCATGGGAACGTGTTTGTATGCCGCGGCGTGGAAGACGGCCTCAATATTGTGCCCGGACATTACTTCGTCGAGCCGCACGCGATGACCAATGTCGCCGATTTCTTCGATGATGTTGACGTTCTGAAAGCGGCGCCGCAGCTCCAGCGCGAGCATGAACAGTTCGCTTTCGGCCTGGTCGAACAGGACCAGCTTTTCGGGATCGAAGCGCGCCAGTTGACGGCACAACTCGGAACCAATGGAGCCGGCAGCGCCGGTAACCAGGACAGACCTGCCGGTGATTTCCCGGCCGATCATGGTTTCGTCAATTTGCACCGGCTCGCGGCCCAGCAGGTCGTTCACCGATACATCACGGATCTGGCCGGTCAGAACCTTGCCATTCAGCAGTTCTCCCAGTCCTGGAACGGTTTTGAAAACGATTCCCGCGGCACGGCAGTTCGCGATGGCCGACCGCATCTGGCGCCCGTTGGCAGACGGCATTGCAATGACAATCTCGGAAACGGGAGATCCGCGTCGCGCGAACCGGGTTACTACGCGGGCGGCGTCACGTCCGGTACCCAATACGGGAACCATGTCCGGAGCGAGGTGGCGCTTTTCAGGATCGTCGTCCAGAAATCCAGCAATCTTGATCCCCAGCTTCGAATTGCTCCGGATTTCTTTCGCGAGCGCGATTCCCGCCGCGCCGGCGCCATAAATCAGAATGCGCTTCCTGGGACCTGCATAGCGCACTGCAGCTAATGCTTCGGCATAAACGCGCCGGCAGAACTGCAACGCAGCCGTCATCAGAAAGCAGAGAATCCCGTCCATGATGTAAATCGACCGCGGAAAGGCCGAGCCGACCAACAGCACAATACCGAGCCCCGCAAAGAAGGAGGCCGTGGAGTTCGCGACAATCAACCGGAGCAGGTCGAGAATACTGACCATGCGCCACCAACTCCGGTGTACGCCCAGTACATAGAAGACTACTACCTTGACGGGCACGAATACCGCGAGACCTATCAGGAAGACGCGATACTCCTGGTGCGGAATCGAGAATTCGAATCGCAGCAAATAAGCGCCGATCACCGAGGCTGCCGCGATCAGGAGATAGGTTGCGAGGACGATGGGACGGCGTAAGTATTTCATGGTGCTGCCCGCGCTAAAACGCCCCACTCGCAACCGGCATCACTGTCGCCGCCCGATGTTCCCGCGCAATCGACTGAACCGCTGCCACAACCGTCTCCACTTCCGCCCAACTCATCGCGGGGTACAACGGGAGCGATACGAGCCGTGGATATAGTTCTAAAGCCCTCGGGCATTGGTTTTGCGGAAGCGATGCGTATCGGGAGAAGAATCCGTGCTTGGGGATGGGAATAAAGTGAACACTGGCGCCGATTCCCTTCTTACGCAACTCCTCGATAAACTCCGCGCGTGAAATCGTGAGTTTGTCAAGGTTCAACCGGAGTGGGTAGAGATGCCACGCGTGACGGCTCAGGGGAGAGTCGGGAGGCGTTTCAAGCTCTTCTAGCCCGGCAAACTGTTCTGTATAGAAGTTCGCATAAGCGGTGCGTGCTTTGACAAACTCCTCCTGCTGCTGCAACTGAGCGATACCAAGAGCCGACTGAATATCGGTCAGGTTGTACTTGAAGCCGGACTCGACAACCTCGTAGAACCAGCTCCCTTTTTCCGTGTAGCGGTTCCAGGCGTCCTTCGAGATACCGTGCAGGCAGAGAACGCGCGCCTTCTCCATCATCGCTTCCCGGGTGGAGGTCAGCATGCCTCCCTCGCCTGTGGTCAGGTTCTTGGTGGCATAAAAGCTGAAGGCAACCGCATCACTTGCGTATCCCAACCGGGGGTTCCCTCCGCCGATGGGATATCCGTCGTAGTGCGCACCTACGGCGTGCGCCGCATCCTCTATAACGTACAGGTTTTTCGATCTCGCGATCTCCCAAATGGCGTTCAGGTCGCACGGCAGCCCGCCGAAATGCACCGGCATCACCGCGCGGGTCCGATCGGTCACGCGATCCGCTATGGATTGAGGATCTATATTCCCATCCGCGCCGATATCGGCCAACACCGGGGTTGCGCCAACATGAATGATGCAGTTCACGGTTGCGCAGAACGTCAGTGGGCTGGTGATGACCTCATCGCCGGGACCGATTCCCAACGCGGCAAGAGCAAGGTGCATGGCGGCCGTGCAGGAGTTTACTGCCAGAGAATATGGAGCCTGGACATACTCACGAAACTCGCGTTCGAACCGCACTGTACGGGGGCCCGTCGTCAACCAACCGGATTCGAGCGCCGCGACAACCTCCTCGATTTCCAGCCGGCCAACCGACGGCCGATGAAATGCAACGAATTTTGAATTCTCCATTAACCCTCCTCCACGAGACTTCGCAGGATCCGGTCGGGATCGAATCCCGCCGGCAGAAAGCTATATTTCGCAGTCAAAAGCAATAGTTTGCAGTCAGTTCTGAAACATCGCCGGCGCAGGTACTGAGTACTGAGCGCAAGCTTGGCCGGCAAGACCTGTTCGCGGTAAACCCGTTCAGTATCCTCGTGTCCGGCCAGAACACTCTCTTCATCTCGATAGACGAGCGTGGAGAGGTCAGTGATACCTGGTTTCGATCGTAGAATCTGAATCCATGTCGGATTTTGCATATCCACGAACGCCGGCAACTCGGGACGGGGGCCGATAAAGCTCATCTCCCCGCGCACGATGTTCCATAACTGCGGCAGCTCATCGAGTTTGTACTTTCTGAGAATGCGGCCAACTCTCGTGACCCGCGGGTCACCGCCCGCGGTAATCCGGCATCCTGCACGGGACGGCCGCATGGATCGCAATTTCAAAAGATGGAAGGGCCGGCCGTGTCTTCCTACACGCACCTGCCGAAAAACTATCGGGAAGCCGCTCTCCAGCGCAATACAGGTCGCGGCTATGGCCAGAATTGGCGAAAACAGAATCAGCAGCATCAATGCGAATAACTGTTCAATCATGTTTTTTTGGCGAATCTAAGTCAGACGGACGGCTCGGTGGCCAAGACCGATGGCGCCTGGCCAGAATTCAGGCGGCTCAGTTCATTCAGCCACCGTTCCACGATCACGCTCCAGGAAAGTTCGGCTTCTACAAATTCGCGTCCTTTGCGTCCCATCTCGCGGCACAGCTCGGGGTTATCCGCCAGTTCTCGGATATTGCGCGCAAACTCCTCCGCTGACCGCGTCGCGACGATCCGCCCGCACCCACGTTCCTCGAGAATGTTCTGCCACTCCCCTTCACCGACATACAGAACGGGCACTCCGCACGCCAGGGGCGGCACGACTTTCGACAGGCGCATCTTCGCCGCGGCGCTCATGGGTGCGATAGTCGCAATCGAAGCCTGCGTGATGGACATCAGGCGGGCCATGTCCTGAAATGGCGAGTCCCGGAAGAACAGGTTGGTAATCCCACGCTCCGACGCCTGGCGCTGCAAGGTTTCACGCAGCGGTCCCTGGCCCACCATGAGCACGACGATGTCCTGGCGGTCCCGCAGATGTTCCACCGCCTCGGGGATGATCTCCAATCCCTGGTATGGCGCGTGAGTCCCCGCGTAAGTGAAAACTTTCTTGCCTTCGACACCCAGTTCACGGGCATATTCGTGATCGAAAGGCAATGGCCGCAGCGTTTCGACGTCGGCGCCATTCGGCAGGAACGTGATCCGCGACCGGTCGATTCCGCGGCATGAAGCAAAATGGGCAATAAATTGTTCGGTGACCGTGGAAACGCAATGCGCGCGGCGCATGAGGAACGATTCCAGGCGCGCTGCATATTTGACGATGGTGTTCAACGACACCCACCGCTTGTCGTCGGCAATCTCGACCTGCAGGTCCGGAGTGTTGTAAATGAAAGGCACTTTTCGCAAGATGCTCGAAAGATAACCAGCGAGCGCCAGGGTGATTGGCTGAGCCTCTACGAAGATGACATCCGGACGTTTCACGAACGGGCTGCGAATGGCCGCGGTCAAACTGAAGCTCAGATAGCAGAGGATTCGCTGCAGGGACTTCCGGCCCGCCGCCGGATACAGGGGGACACGATGGACGGGTATGCCGTCGATCATCTCAGTCATTACGGGTTTACCGCGATATCCGGGGAAAATTCGGCCGTGTGGGTAGTTCGGCAGCGCTGTTACAACCTCTACTTCGCAGCCTCGTCGCAGCAACTCCTTCGTAAGGGCCCTGAGTCTAATCTGGGGAGCGCCCGGTTCAGGCGCATAGTACTGGCTAAGAATGAGCCAGCGCCGGAATGGCGCGGAACAAAGCCGCCGCGGTGCGGAGGAAGATATCTCGACTTGCTTGGTCGATGGACGCTCGCTCGCAGGAACTGTCATCTCTTGGCGCTCCAGGATCGTTTCGTAAATGCTAATGAGTCGTTCTGAGACCATGGGGAGGCCGAATTCGCGTACTCGACAGCGGCCTTCGATTTGGCGCGGTCCGGCGTATACCCTTCGTAGTGCTTCCGCCAGGCGCTCCGGTTCCGCGTCGGCGATATAACAACCATTGACACCGGCCAGGCGCTGCCGGACGTCTCCGACGTCGACCGTAACAATCGGCCGGTTGCACGCCAGAGCTTCCTTAATAATGTTTGGCGAGCCCTCGTGATGCGAAGTCAGAATGACAACATCCGCGGCATTCAACCACACCGGCACCTGGTCGGGAGGCACCTTTGACATTTCACGCAGGTCGGCGGGTATCCCAGCACGGTTCAATTGCTCCACCGCCGCGGCCGCAAGCTCGATTCGTTTCACACCGCTCGAACTACCGTTCGCAAACAGAACACTAAAGCGATCTCGCGGCCATCCGAGTGTCTCGCGGCAGACAGCCTGCTCCATTGGGCGGAAACGGTCGAGGTCGATGCCGTTCGGCAGAACCCACACCTTACTTTTGTCGATGGCGGGATCCAGCGCATCACGAAGCCCCGGTGATTTTACGATGATGCCGTTCGCGCGGCCGGCAGCCTTCTGCGATGCCCGAACGCCGTATTGTCCGGCAAGCTGGCGCCGCCATCCATTACCCCGATCGCCCAAAAGATCCGAGCCGCAGAACGAAATTACGATCGGCTGGCGGGGCCGGGCACTCGTTACCCGCTCCGCAAGAACACCGCCGTACATTACATGGATGACATCGGGACTGAAGCTTCGTTCCAGCTCCTCCATTCGATCGTCGACCTGCCGGTATACGGATACGCCGTGAGCACGGCGGTCTAGATGGACAATCTTGACTTCAACACCCGCCTGGGTAAGCCCTTTCAGTTGTTGCTCAATAAACGCGCCTTGACCGGGATCGTACGCGGTCGGAAAGAGGTTCGTAAAGGCGGCAATTCTAAAACGAGATGTACAACTCATGAGTTACTTCTGCTCAGTAAACGAATTCATTGACACGCTTCCGCCCCAGCCACGGATATGCGCGTTTCGGCTCCGCCAACGTGTCGTACTCCCGGGAACCGATAAAAGCGGCCAATAAACCAAACACAAACCACGTTGTCTTGACGTACTCCCATGTAATCGAGGAACCAGCGACGGCCCAGGCAAGCAGCAGGACGACCCACAACGCGCGTTCCATCCCTCGCAGGTGCAGCGCCCCCAGGAACAGGCTCGCCAGCAGACTCAGAAAGATGCCGGCTCCAACCATGCCGGTTTCCACTAAAACCGAGAGAAAGGTGTTGTGCGCGACGTAAGGTATATCGAGCTGGTTCAAGACACTCTGGCCGAAGGCCCCGCTCCCCACGCCCAGCAAGGGATGCTCTCGAAATACCTCCAGTCCAGCGGCCCAGATGAAGGTCCTGTTCGTAAGGGTGCCCCCTTCCAGCTCGGACTTGATCGTCGTAAACCGCTCGAGCACCGGCTGCGGTACCCACCACACGGCCCAGATGACCAAAACCACAAGCAACAGCAGCGAGAAATACTTCTGCCATCCCGGCAAGCGCCGCAAACTGAAGGGGAAGATCAGAAATGCTACCCCGGTAGTGATGAGCGCTCCACGCGACCCGGTCAGAAGGATTCCGATCAGCGCAAGCGGTATCTGCAGCCACAACAGCAGCGAGATGAACACATGTTTACGCTGGGTCAGAAGATAGCAGGTCATCGGAATGCTCAAGGCGATCATCATGCCGAGTTCATTGGCATTGGACCCATTCGCGACATATCTTGTTTCGATGGGTATGATCGGTGTTCCATCGACGTCCACCTGCCGCTCGATTGTCTTTCCTCGAAAGTAATTTTGGACGGTATCTCCGGATGAAACACACGTCCCGAGGATGTAGGCCGCGAGCAGCGCGGCTTTCCGCCCCGGTGTTGATGCGTTTTGCCAAATCAGCCAGATCATGGCGAGCAGCTGAGCATAGGTGCTGATCCGTTCGCCGGTAGCTCCAGGCGAAATGCTCCAAAAATACGTGAGGGCCGACCAGATGACCCACGCCGCGATCATCCAATGAATCGTCGCCGGTCTCCGAAAACGCCTGTTGGAGGCGACGCTGAGAAGCGTTGCACCACAAGCCAGAATGCCCACCCAGCGGCTTAGCGTGATGCCATCGGCAAGCTGCAGCTCGTTCTCCCATGGGATTGTGAACAGGAAGAGCCAAGTCAGCGAGAATGCGAACCTGTCGATGACCCGGCCAACAGCGACAAGCAGATCGCTGCCTTGAAGCGTGTCGTGGTAACCGATGGCTAGCCGCCGATTGTATTCCATTGTTGTTTCGGAAGTACTTCTTCAAAGCGGGTTGCGCGTGCAAGAAAAACTCCAAAGCCGGCGACGCGAACTATGCCGCCAATCACCAGGGCGTCCGCGGCGCCCGCGGCGCCGTACCCAGGGATCAGCCAATAACAACAGAGCGCCGTGGTGACAATACTGACCGCCTGAACTGGAATTTGTGCCGCCCGGACTCCGATTGCCGTCAATGCGTACCCCTGGCTGGCAGCAATATAGTAGAACCCGCCGGAAAGCATCAAAAGGACGAATACGTCGACCGACTGTGCGTACTCAGGCCGGAAAACGTGAGCGAGGATCGGCCGTCCGGCTACCAACGCTCCGACGACCCCTGCCGCGCCAAGCAGTCCGCTTATAAGCCATAGATGCCAGACAATAGACAGGAATCTCTCCTTGTTCCGCTCAGCATAAGCACGTGCCATTGGCAGAAAGGCCGACTGCCCCATCGCGGACATGACTAGATTCCCGGCCCCTTGCAGTGAGGCCATCGCGGAGAACAAGCCGAGTTCACTCTTGCCCAAGTCTGCCTCGATAAAGTAAGCCGGGATGTTGAGATTCAATGCGAGAAGACTCGAAACAACGCCCAATGCCAGAGATGTTGTAAAAAGAACCCACATCATGTCCAATCGCAGCTCGGGTCGATTCGATTCGGTCGGCAAGTGGCCGTCGCGGGAACGAAAAGTCAGCCTCGAGTCGTACACCAGCAGCACCGCAAGTCGGACGAGAATAACCGCGGTCAGCGACCACAGCACGTCCCGCGTCACATACATCACGACGGCCAGGGCGACAACGGAGGCCGGCCCTTTGATGCTCAAGGACCGCGAAATTCGGTCCATGCGTTCGTGCTTCTGCATCAGTCCGTAGTACAGGTCGCTGCAATACTCCATGGCCTGACAGACTCCGACCAGCAGAATTGTCGCCGCGACATGCGCTGGATGCCGCCACACGAGACCCGCAATGATGAGAAGGGCGATGAACAGCGATACCCATCGAAATCCGAGATACTGTTCGAACCGATATGTGTTCTTGACGTCTGAGGCGAATAACGCCCTCAACTGCAAGTTGGCGAATATCATGATCGGGGCGCAGACAGCTACACCGAGTGCGTATTCGCCGACTTGGGCCGGGGTTCCGAACTTCGCCAGGATGATCAGGTAGCTCCATTGGCAGGCGTAATAAATGACGTTGCCTGAGAGCATCCATGCGAAATCCTGTTTCAGCGAAGCATCAAGGCGGAACCGGTGGATTCGCGCCTGGAGGTTAGAGGTGAACCTCTGCACGACTACCTACACGACTTCCGAGTAGCGTTCATTCGCGTACGAGCTATAACGCCCGCCTGCGTTCGAGCCACTCCAGTCGTTCAAAATCGCGCCATGAACCGGCGTCTGATCTTCCAGGAACTGCAGGTACATCGCCCGTAGCTGCTCCCGGCTGGTCTTTCCAGAGCGCACGATCAAGACGACGGAATCCGAAAGCCGGCCTAAAACACGCGCATCCGCAAAGGTGCTCATCGGCGGAGTGTCGATCAGCACAATGTCGTACTCGCGGCGGAATCGCTGCAACAAAGCGGGAAGGCGGCTGGAATACAACAGGCTCATGACCCTGGCCACGCCCGGTCCGCTCGGCAACAAGTCGACACGTGGGATCTCTGTGTGCCGCACCATCCCATCGAGCGGCAGCTTTTCGATCGGGTCGTTGCTCCTGAGCAGATCGGTAAGGCCCAAATCGTTACAGACGTTGAAAACCTTGTGCAGACGTGGCCGCCGCAGATCGGCATCGACCAGCAACACGCGCCGGTTTGTTTCGGCGAGCGCAATACCGAGATTCGAGAGAACGGTGGTCTTCCCTTCCATCGAGTCCACGCTGGTGAACACCAGAACGCCGGGCGGATCCGCTTCTCCGGACGAAAACAGAATCGATGCCAGCGCCCCACGGAACGATTCCGCGAGCAAACCCGGCCCGTGATGCCAGGTGACAAGCTCCAGCGGAACGTTTGACTGCCGGCCGAACAGGACCGGCCCTCGAAGAGTGGGATCCTCATTGGCGGACGGAATGACGCCGAGCTCGCGCAGGTTCATGAGCCGCGTTTCTCCCGGCCTCTTCACACTCAGGTCGGACTGCTCGCGAACGATCACGAGGCCAACGCCAAACAACAGGCCGGCAAAGAGCCCGATCGCGCAGTTCAGGCTGTTTTTGGGCGAATACGCGTCCGAAGGCGGGCGAGCCGGATCCAGCAGGCGGATGTTTGTGGCGCGAAGCGCGGACGCCATGCCGGCTTCTTTCACCTTCTGCAGCATCGAGTCGTACAACTGCTGGGTGCTTTCATACTCCCGCTTCAGCATGTTGTAGTGCGTGAATTTGTCGGATTGCTCCTGCACCTTGTGAGCCTGGTCGCCGTACGATTTGGAGAGGAGTTGCTCGTATCGCTGCGCGCTTTGATATTCGTTCTTGACCCGCGTCATCACGTTCTGGCGCTCTTTCGCGATCGTAGTCTGCAGGTTTGCGATATCGGCCTGCAACTTCTGAACTTTGTAATACGATGGCGTGTAAACGGCCAGCAGTTGGGCCAGTTCGCGCTGCATATTTACGAGACTCGTTTGATATTGGCGCAGCGGCGCGCTATCCAGAACCTCAGGAAGGGTTTCGGGAGTGCTGTTCAGCGCGGTCTCGTATTGCGACTGCTTGGCAGCCCGGTCGCTTTGCGCACGCGACAGGGCCTCCTGCATTTGACGCATTCTCTCTTCACTCGGGGTGCCCTGATTAGGATCATTCGTGAACAAAAGGCCGGAGGAACGGGCGTAATCCTGCAATTCCTGCCCCGATTGTTCCAGCTTCACCTTCAAATCCGCCGTCTGCCTGCTGAGCCACTCGGTAGCATCCTGCACCGATTGCCAGCGCGATTCCCGGTTTAACGTCACATACTCGCTGGCGATGGTGTTAGCGATTTCGGCCGCCACAAGCGGATCGTGGGAATCGTACAGGATCTCCACGATTTGCGATTGCAGTGAGCTGCGAACGCTCAGGGACTTCAGGAATTGCCGGATTCGATCATCTTCCGGGGAAGATGACTTGGCCGCGGGTTTGAGGCCCATCATGCCTCCGAGCCTGGCGATCCATCCCGGCTGCTGCGGTTTGCCCTTGAGGGACAGCTTGTCGATAACACGCTTTGCCAGCGTTTCGCTCTGGAGAATCTTCAGTTGATTTTGCAGGTACGCTTCAGCGGAAGCGTTCGCGACAACAGGCGACACTGGGGTGATGTCGCGCATGTTGAGGTAATTTTCATTAAATCCCTCGAGCAGCAGCGAAGTCCGGGCGCGATACGTCGGCGTGAGGATCAGTCCGGGCACGAGTCCGGCTAAAACCCCGATTAGTGCAAGGCCCGCAATAATATACTTGCGTCTCCAGAGAATCCGCATTACCTCGGCAATGCCCGCGGAATCCGCGTGTTCCTGCACGGGGCGACCGATCTCGGGTTCGACGTAATAACTTCCTGGCACAACTTCGGGAACCGCAACTCGGGCTTGCTGTACCTGGCGCCGCCAGCGGCCGCCGTCGTTCCTCAAGCTGATCTCGTTTGACTTCTCCATAGAGCTCTCTTTTCCCCGACGAACGTGTGAACTTCCTGAATCGGTTGCGGTGGCTTATCGGCTCAATACCGCCCGTATATTGCCATCCCAGTCGTAAGATTGACGATCGCGTCGATCGCCTTCATTCCCGCGCTCTTCGCACCGTTATTCGGGACGAACAGAATGTCGCCCGCCTGAAGTGGAACGTCGCTGCCCTTCCCCGCCAAAATGGTGGACAAGTTGACCGCGATTTCCTTGCGCCCCGACGCGCCGTCCATTCTCAGGATTTTTGCTTTCGAAGTGTTGGCGGTCTGTTGTGCCCCTTCCGCGAGCGAAAGCGCCTGGAGCACCGACATTGTTTCTTCCTCATGGAGCGGGAAGCCACCTGGTTTCCGGACTTGCCCAACTACGTAGACCAGCGCGGTGGAGGGCACGGAAATAACGTCGTTCGGCTTGACCTCAATATTTACCGCGGGGTTCCTGGCATCGATCAATTCCTTTACATCAATCTCGGCGACGGTGTATTGACGGCTGCTATCCTTCGTTGCGCCAGGCAAGGGGATGCCGCCCATTTCAACCCGGCGTGTCACGCGAACGATTCGGCCGGCCTCCGGTTTCAATCCACCGGCCTGGGACAGCACTTCAAGCAGCCGGCGGCGCCCCTGGATTTGCTGAACGCCTGGTGTGTTGACGGCTCCGATGACCGAAACCGGCTGACTCCGCGCCTCGACAAGATTGACCAACACTTGGGGCTGACGAATATATTCCGCCAATTGTTTGGTGAGTTCTGCATCGACCTGGTCGACCCGCAAGCCGCCCACGCGGAACCGTCCGACAAAAGGCAACGTCACATAACCATCGCCGTCCACGCGGATGGGCTTGTCTGTGAACTCATCCAGGTTCACGCAGCGCACGGATATCTCATCGTTCGGCCCGAGAACATAAGAATCTGAAACCTTTTCCGCCGGGCTCGGGGGGACATCCGGTACAACAGCCTTCACAGGAGCCTGGTTAACGGCAGTGGACGGAACTTGCGCCCGCAATACTAAGCAGACGCTCCAGAAGGCGATCATTACAAAGAATCGAGCCATGCTTAAAAACCTCTTTCGATTCGTGCGAGCAAGCTAGGCTTCTGCCGGGACTGCCCAGTTCACATCAATCTCGACTGAAACCCCACGGCCAAGAATGGTGACGACAACAAGGAGGCGGTGTACCGATTTGTGACTGATCAGAAAGCCTTGAACTCCCTTCAGAGGCCCCTGGGTAAGCACTACTCGTTGGCCGTCTCTAAATCGAGCGTGTGGGGTCGGCGTCAGACCCGATTGGATTATTCTCTGAACGCCTTCGATCTCATGAGGCATCACCGGTAATGGGTTGCGTCCCGACGACACCACCCCAATTACTCCGGGTGCGGTAAGTATGGGAAGTCGCCTGGTGACGTCAAAGCGGCAAAACAAGTACCGTGGAAACAACGGAAGTTGCGAACGATCAGAGGGCCGCGCGCTACGTGCCCGGGATGGACAAAGAGGCAAAAACTCGTCGTACCCCTTGCTGCGCAGCGAAGCCGCCGCCATCTTCTCATAGTGCGGCCGGGTGAAGACAGCAAACCACGAAGCCGGTTCCCCGGCGGCATCTTCGTGAGTGCTTGCAGGTAAGAGCGCATTGAAATCATCGCTGGATCGGTACGCTGAAACATCTGACATCATGCAATTCAAAGCTGTAATCGGCCGACCAACATTCCGGGCTACCGCCTGGAGATCTGCATTTTTGGCAGACCTTTCTAAATCGGCGACTCGTCGTTAGTGCTCTACACTGCCTACTGACGACCAGTCACAACTGCCACGATCCAACAGACAAGGCACGCCCCTGATCGTGTGCTCGTTCCCGCTCGGACCACACACACTCACTCCACTGAGACTCTAATCCTCACCATCCTGTTTCTTTGAAACAGGGTTTTTCTACCGAGTGCGCATTTGTTTGACAACTTAGTTATCCGGATTGTGTCTACTGATTTGAACAACGAAGCGGGGCGCCTCGGGGGAGAGCGTCGACGCGTTGTAACGGTTTTAACGTATGGCGGAAACAGCAACAGCAAGGCAGAGCCTGGCCCACTATCTTCAGACTCTCGTTCACCAGGTGCGTGTGCGGCGGTTTCGCTCAACGCGGCTGAACGGGCTGCCTGACGAAATCGCGAGCACGGCAGACCTGAATCGAATCGACCGCCTTTGGAAGGATGTGGCGCCTGAATACCGCAAAAATCGGGTCTGCGCCGCAAAGTACGCCGATTATCGTTTCTGGCTGCTTCTGAACACCCATCGCGCAGCTCGATTAAACCTGCACACGGAACAACGAAGTCTTCGGATACTGGACATCGGGTGCGGTCCCGGCTTTTTTATGAGAGTTGGCCGCGTTCTGGGACATGATTGCCACGGGATAGACGTCCCGGAAGACTGCTTCACGCCCCTCGAGCGCCAGGTGTACAGCGAGATCCTCCGTGCTTTAGGGTGCGATCAACTGGTGTCGCGCCTTTATATCGAGCGTTTTGTTCCCTTGCCATTTGAAGATCAGTCTCACGATTTGCTGACTGCGTTTCTAATCTGTTTTAACCGGCATCGTCAGCCGGATGAATGGGGAACGGAGGAATGGCAATTTTTTGTGAACGATGCTCTGCGCATTCTGCGCGAAGGTGGACGCTTACTGCTGGAACTGAACGACAACCGTGCTCGTTACGGCAAAGCTGCTTATTATGATGAGCGCATGTTGGATTACTTCCAAAGTATCGGGACGGTCAACGGACGCTGGGTTCAAATCACAAAACAGCCAACCTTTGAAGAAGCCTCGAGTGGACTGTCAACAATTTGTAAGTCATCCTTCCGAAATGGCGATCGGACCGGGCCGGGCACTATCGCCCGAGAGCCATGCTAACGTGGCGCTTCAACCACAGTCTGCTAGCTGACCGCAAAGTCCCTGCAACGTAGCAGGAGGGTTTGTTAGGGCTTCCTTTCGAAGCGCTCTCAGAGAAAAAAGGAAAACCGTCATAAAGAACCTCGCCATCCTGCCTCGGCGAGTACCACAGATGTCTCTACCTGCCGCGAGGGGATCTTCCAGTAGCGCCGAAGAAGCCGCTCCTTCTGCTCGTTAGGAACAACGTTAAATCCGTGCTTTTCATAGAAGCGGATGGCCCACGTTGCGGCCGCCCACGTCCCGATCAGAATTGGCCCACGCGCTCGTTCCTTCAAGTGGGAGAGCAGGCGTCCGCCGATCCCTTGCTGCTGGTTGCCGCCACGAACATAAGCGTGGCGAATCAGAGTCACGTCCTGGACATATTGAACCCCCATGACGCCAGCGAGGGAACCATTTTCCTCAAATCCCCAGAAGGTCACACCATCCTCAATCTCGAGGCGGAGTTCATCTTTCGACATGTATGGATCAGTCCAACAATCGGGCGGAATGACGCCTTTGTAGGCCTGTGCGCCATCGTTTACAATTGACCAAATCGAATCGAAGTCCTGCTTTTCACAATGGCGTATCATGCGGCTCCAAGGGTATTTAGCTTTTATCAAGCTTCGCAGATTCGGCGTACCATGCGCTCGCCGTCTGTGATACGTTCATGCTGCTTGATGGCGATCCAGTCAAAGGCGCCGGCGCCTTCCCGTGCGGCGAGGTCCGCGAAGCTAACGCGGGACTGGCGGCCGCCGGTGCAATCATCGACACAACGGAACCCAGACGCGGGCTGCGGCCGGTTCTCAAGCCCGATGAGTTCGGACGAGTAGGATCTCGCCGTCGTTCTCGCCCGTGCCGCGTATTCCCACTCTGGCTCGACGGGCAGGCGCATTCCAACGGCGGCGCAAAACGTCTGCGCCTGGTTGTAGGAGATGTTTTCGAGCGGCCGTTTCGGACCGGGGAACGTGCTCGGGTTATTCTTGGTCACGCGCTCGTAGGCTTCCTGAGTGACCTCTTTACCAGGGGGAACCGAGACGGGCGCGGAATGCGCGTTAACGACCCGAAAGGCGTCGTGATACATTCAGTGCGGCACACTGTGCTGACGCCGCTTGGGAAGTTGGCGCCGACGCGTTTACGATTACGCGGATGCCGGGGATGCCGGATCTCAACGCTGCGGTTCAGCGAGGTCGAGAGGAACCAACGGCAGCCTTACTGCAAAAATCCCTACGTCGAAAATTAGGGAGAATAGGTAAGGCATTGCAAGTTGTCGAAATAGGAAGAGCGGGCCCTTAGCTCAGCGGTTAGAGCAGCGGACTCATAATCCGTTGGTCGTAGGTTCAAATCCTACAGGGCCCACCAATCGCCTCGATAGACCGCTTAGAACGTATACGTCGGCGGCTTAATCCCTTTCACCCGCAGATAGACTTCCGCCTGGCCGCGATGGTGCGCAGTGTGCGTGAAGTAACTCCACAGCCACTCGTAGCCGGTCATGTTGCGCGCGGGCGGTCCCACAACTTTGTCGAGTTGCTCGAGCGATACACCCGCAATCGCCCCATCGCAGAAGTCGAACGTCTGCTTCAAAAACGCAACGGCCGATTCCTTGTCAACATCGAGCTTGTTGTTCTTTGCGTAGGCCGCAATCTTCTCGGGCAGCGCCGGCGCCGTCATCCCGCTGGCAAGTTGGCATGCGCTCCGGTCAGGCAGGCCGATGTGCGCCATCAACTGGCCAAAACTCATTTCGTCCGGATTCGGCCGGAAGTTGTAGCTTTCAGCGGGCATGGTTTCCGCGACAGCGATGGTCAGCTCACCGGTCGCCTTCCAATGCTTCACCAGCGCATCCTTGATGGTTGTTTGCGCAAGGGCCGGAACGGCAAGCGCGAGCAGAGTCAGTACGGTTCTCTTCAACGGGATCTCCTTTGGGTTGCGATTTCCCTATTTTAGCCGCGCGTGGCGTCAATCATCCTCGTAGGCGACCCCCGGACTGCCTGACGGATGAAAAACCCCGAGCAACCGGATCGGAGCGGGTCCCGGATTCTCAAGACAGTGGAGCACGCCATCCCTCAAATAAATACTGTCGCCCGGCCCGAATTCGCTGGCCGACATATTTCCTTCGAGATGAAGAATCCCGTGACCGTCGAGGATGTAGATAGCTTCCTCGTAAGGATGCAAATGGAGTGGGGCTTTGCTCGATGGAATCCAGCCGACGAATTGCGTCACCTGCCTGCATCCCAGATCGGTATGGGCCAGGTACCGGAACTCGCGGTCGGCGCCGGCGCGGATCACCTCGCGATCATCTTCGTGAACCGCACGGCACTCCTTCGCCTCTCCCAATTCGGCCGTAACGTGGCGATCCGGATCCTCCGGGCAACAGGCGCTCACGACGCGCAGCGTCTCCAGCCCGGTATTTTCGATCGAATATGCGGCACCCGGCGGAATATAAACGGCCGTTCCAGAACGGAGTTCCTGAGCCGCGGCGCCGCACCTACAGATGCCCTCGCCGGCAGCGACGTAGAGCACTTCCTCAGCGTTTGGGTTCACCACCACGGGCGATAAACCTGGCGCGTATTCATTCACCGCTTGTGTAATCTGTTTGGCGCCTGTTTGCCTCGATATGATCAAGCGCGCGGTCCAGGTCCCGGCCGTCGACGCTTGTCCGTCCGCGGCGCTGTAAACGCGGCATCCTCCGGGGAGAGCTTTCATTGTCTTCAATCTTGACCGAATCGCGGGCAGTCCGGCAACAGGATCGCGCGAGAATGAGAACAGCGTGCCCGCCAGAATTGCTTTCATCGTGGTCGTCCTCCTTCTGTCGGTCGGCTGCGACCAGTCGACCAAATCTCTCGCGCGCACGCACCTGCGGGATAGTGACGCCGTGACTATGCTCGGCGGCACGATCCGGCTCGAGTATGCGGAGAATCCCGGCGGGTTTCTCAGTTTAGGCGACCACCTGCCTGGCCGTTGGAGGTCTGCCGCATTCACCGGCATTGGTATTGCCGGAGCGCTCGCACTCTTCACGTATGCCCTGTTCTTCTCCTCCGATCGAATTCAGGTTGTCGCGGTATCCCTGATGTGCGCGGGCGCGGTCGGAAACCTGCTGGACCGCTTGTTTTGGGGCGGTAATGTGACCGATTTCCTAAATGTGGGTATTGGTCCGGTGCGGACCGGCATCTTTAACGTGGCCGACGTTTCGCTAATGGCAGGAGCTCTGCTACTAGCCCTGACGACCCGATCAGCCCGTGCCAATAGGGCGGGTTAACAACCCGCCGCTGGCTACCAGCCTGCATCACCGGGCTCAATCAAATTCGCCGTTTCCCGAAAGATTTAGCACGTCCGACTTATTTTCACGACCTCGTATGCAACACTACTAAAAAGAGGACCTGATTCGGTGCTTGTAGTCATGCGTGCGCAGGCCGGCGCGGAAGAAATCGCGGGCGTCTGTGAAAAAATCGAAAGACTCGGATTCCGCCCCCACGTGATGCCCGGTGCGGAGCGCACCGCGATTGGAATCACGGGCAATCATGGCCCCATCGACCCGGCAGAATTTGAAAGCCTGCCCGGTGTTGTCGAAGCCATCCGCGTCTCGAAGCCATACAAACTGGTTAGTCGTGAGGTTAAGATCGACGACTCGATTGTCGAAATCGCGGGCGTAAAGATCGGCGGCGATGAACTCGCGATTTGTGCCGGCCCGTGCTCGGTGGAGAGTCGCGACCAGATCCTCGCCTCGGCGAGAGCCGTCAAAAAAGCAGGCGGCCAACTCCTTCGCGGCGGCGCCTACAAGCCACGCACTTCACCTTATGCGTTCCAGGGCCTGGGCGAGGAAGGACTGAAATACCTCGCTGAAGCCCGCGAGGAAACGGGCCTCGGCGTTGTCACCGAAGCCATTGATGTCGAGACCTTCGACCTCGTAGAATCCTATGCCGACTGCATCCAGATCGGCGCACGCAACATGCAGAATTTCTCGTTGCTCCGGCGCGCGGGACGCTCCCGTAAACCCATCCTCCTAAAGCGCGGGATGTCGTCCACTTTGGAAGAGTTTCTGATGGCCGCCGAGTATATCCTTTCCGAAGGCAACTATCAGGTGGTGCTCTGCGAACGCGGCGTGCGTACGTTTGCCGACCACACCCGCAACACTCTCGACCTTAGCGTTGTTCCCTCGGTAAAGGCTTTAAGTCACCTGCCGATCATCGTCGATCCGAGTCACGGAACCGGGAAACGCGACAAAGTGCATCCCATGGCCCTCGCTGCGGTCGCCGCGGGCGCAGCCGGCCTGATTGTCGAAGTCCATCCCAACCCGGATCGTGCGCTCTCAGACGGTTTTCAATCCCTGTTTCCCGACCAGTTCCGTGATATGGCTGACGACTGCCGCGCAATTGCCGGCCTCTTGCGCAGCCGCCGGTCCGTTAGCGTTCTCGCGTAACGTAAGTGTGAAACAACATCGCGGCCCAACGGTCCAAAGGATGTACATATGGGTAGAACCATACTGCCTGGGCGGCCGTATCCGCAAGGGGCAACTTGGGATGGCACGGGTGTAAACTTTGCCCTCTATTCCGAGAACGCGGAGCACGTTGAACTCTGCCTCTTCGATCAGAGAGATTCCGCGAACTGCGAATCTATCGGTGTCCGTGAGCGCACAGCCCACGTCTGGCATTGTTACCTTCCTAACATTTTACCCGGCCAGTTTTATGGCTACCGCGTACATGGTCCCTATGACCCAAAGCGCGGCTTGCGTTTTAACCCCGCGAAGCTCTTAATTGATCCTTATGCATTAGCGATAGCGGGCAATGTTGACTGGCAACAGCCGATCTTCCCATATAAGCTGGGTGATCCTGCCGAGGACTTCGCCAATGACGATCGTGACGACGCGAGCGGCATGCCGAAGAGCGTCGTCATCAGCCCCTATTTCGATTGGGAGCACGACCGCCTGCCCAAGACTCCTCTCAGCGACTCCATCATCTATGAAGTCCACGTCAAGGGCTTTACCCATTGCCACCCTGATATACCGGAAGAACTGCGCGGCACCTACGCGGGAATGGCATCGAAGCCGGCCATCTCTTATCTGAAGAAGCTGGGCATTACGGCCGTTGAGCTCATGCCGATTCACGACATCCTCGATGACAAGCATCTCGTCGACAAAGGATTGCGTAACTACTGGGGATACAACACCACGAATTTCTTCTCTCCGGCTGCGCGGTATGCCAGTTCCGGCGACACCGGCGGCCAGGTTGCCGAGTTCAAGTCGATGGTAAAGGCCCTCCATCGCGAAGGCATCGAAGTGATTCTCGACGTCGTGTACAACCACACCTCGGAAGGCAACCACATGGGTCCCATGCTTAGCTTCCGGGGGGTCGATAATCCCACGTACTATCGGCTCGTGCACGACGATCAGCGTTACTACATGGACTACACGGGAACCGGCAATAGCCTCAATGTCCGCCACCCGCAGGTCCTGAAACTGATCATGGACAGCCTGCGCTACTGGGTGCAGGAGATGCATGTCGACGGCTTCCGCTTCGATCTCGCTGCAACTCTGGCCCGCGAGTTACAAGACGTCGACCGCCTGTCGGCCTTCTTCGACATCATCAACCAGGACCCCGTCATCTCGCAGGTTAAGTTGATTGCCGAACCCTGGGACGTGGGCGAAGGCGGCTACCAGGTCGGCAAATTCCCCGTGTTGTGGGCCGAGTGGAACGGAAAGTATCGCGATACCCTCCGGCGTTATTGGAAAAGCGATTATGGCCAGCTCTCCGATCTCGCGTACCGGCTCACCGGCAGCAGCGACCTGTATCAGCAGGACGGTCGCAGGCCTTACGCCAGCATCAATTTTGCTACCGCGCACGATGGTTTCACGCTCAACGACCTTGTCAGCTACAACGATAAACACAACGAAGCGAACCACGAAGACAACCGCGACGGCACCAACGAAAACTACTCCTGGAACCTGGGCGTTGAGGGTCCCACGACCGATCCGGAGATCAACGAACTGCGGGAGCGGCAGAAGCGGAATTTCCTTGCGACGCTCCTTCTTTCACAGGGCGTGCCCATGATTCTCGGAGGCGACGAGATCAGCCGCACGCAAAACGGCAACAACAACGCCTATTGCCAGGACAACCCCATCACCTGGTACCACTGGGATCTCGACGATCAGAAGCTGTCGCTACTTGAGTTCACGCGCAAACTGATCGCGATGCGGAAGGAACATCCCAACTTCCATCGGCGCAAGTTCTACCAGGACCGCAGCATCCGGCGCTCCGACATCAAGGACATTATGTGGCTGCGTCCCGACAGCGAGGAGATGACCGACGAAGAGTGGCATGCCGGATGGGTGCGCTGTCTCGGCGTCCTGCTCAATGGCGAAACGCTGGATCACGTGGATGACAACGGCGAGCCAATCGTGGATGACACCTTCGTGATTATGTTGAACTGTCACCACGAGCCGATTAGTTTCTTCCTGCCGCCGTCCCCTCACGGCCACGAGTGGGAAATCGTCATCGACACGAACGATCCGGAGCAGACCATTCAAAGGGTGGTTCGCCCGGGCAAGGCTGTCGAACTTGTACGCCAGTCACTTGTGATTGTGCGCGAAACACGGCCCATCCCCGTGAGGGCGATTTGATTCGCAGGCCATGCCATGCCTGCGAGACTCAATACCCGAATGAGACGGTTGTGGCTCTGGGTGGCCCTGCTTCTGGTTGCCGCCATCGCCGTCTTCTGGATGGCCGGGCCACGCCGTACGCACGCGAAATCGCCGTCTGAACCAGCAAACAAGTCAGCCACCGGAAAATCCGGGAAGGGCCGCGGGAACGGCCCGGTCGAGGTTCCTGTCGCGGCGGCAACAATCAAGCGCGGCGATATGCCGGTCTATCAGGTCGGGCTTGGTTCGGTGATCGCCTACTATACCGTCACTTTGCACACACGCGTGGACGGCGAAGTGATGAACATCCCGGTCCGTGAAGGCGACAACGTTAAGAAGGGGCAACTTCTGGCCCAGATCGACCCGCGCCCCTTTGAAGTCCAACTGGAACAGGCGCAGGGGCAGATGGCCCGCGATCAGGCGCTCCTCTCGAATGCCCGTCTCGACCTGCAGCGTTATGAAACGCTGGTTCAACAGGACGCGATTCCGAAACAGCAGCTCGACACCCAGGTATCAACGGTTGCGCAATACGAGGGGGCGGTCAAGCAGGATCAAGGCACGATCGACAATGCCAAACTGCAACTGGTGTACGCGCGGATCACCGCCCCGTTCGACGGCCGGATCGGCTTGCGTCAGGTCGATCCCGGCAACATCGTGCACGCCGCCGACACAAATGGCCTGTTCGTGCTCACGCAGTTGCAGCCTATTGCCGCTCTGTTCACGATTCCGGAAGATAATATCCCGCCCGTTGTGCAGAAGCTGAAGGCGGGTGCAAAGTTGCCCGTGGTCGCCTACAACCGCGACTACTCTAAAACGCTGGACACTGGCTACCTCGAGACGATCGATAACGAAATTGATCCGCAGACCGGCACCTCGCGGCTGAAAGCGATATTCCCCAACCGCAGCGGCGTGCTGTTCCCGAACGAGTTCGTCAACATACGAGTGCTGGTCGACACTCTTCATAACCAGGTGATCGCCCCGGCAGTCGCCATTCAACGCGGCCAGCAAGCGACATTTGTTTACCTTATTAAGGCGGATAGCACGGTGGAAGTGCGCCCGGTCACGGTGGGTGTCACCGCGGATGAGAATGTCGTCATTCAAAGCGGTCTCGAAGGCGGTGAGTCCGTTGTTGTTGATGGCGCGGACAAGCTGGAGGCCGGCAGCAAGGTGCGAGTCCGGCCGCCCACCGCCGGATCACAATCGGGAGGCCAAAGTCATTGAGCCCGTCGCGCATTTTTATCCTTCGGCCCATCGCGACGTCTCTGCTCATGGCCGCCATTGTTCTGGTCGGTGTTGTTGCGTTCCGTCAGTTGCCGGTCTCCGCTCTTCCGCAGGTCGATTATCCAACGATTGAAATCCAGACGTTCTATCCGGGCGCGAGCCCTGAGGTGATGTCGTCATCCGTCACGGCGCCGCTCGAACGCCAGTTTGGACAGGTGCCCGGCCTTGCACAGATGACTTCCGTCAGCTCGTTTGGAAGCTCGCTGATCACGCTGCAGTTCAACCTGAATCTGAATATCGATATCGCCGAGCAGGACGTGCAAGCGGCCATTAACGCTGCCACGACCTTCCTGCCGCGCGACTTGCCGGTGCCGCCTGTTTACAGCAAAACCAACCCCGCCGATACACCCATTCTCACGCTCGCATTGACTTCGGCCACCTTACCGCTGCCCACCGTCGAGGAATTGGCGGAGACGCGCCTGGCCCAGAAGATTTCGCAAGTCCCCGGCGTCGGCCTGGTGAATATCAGCGGAGGCCAGCGGCCGGCGGTACGCGTACAGGCGAATCCGGTGGCGCTGGCATCCTATGGGCTGAGCCTGGAGGACCTCCGCACCGCGTTGAGCCAGGCCAATGTCGACCAGGCCAAGGGTAATCTCGATGGCCCGCACCAGGCGTGGACGATAGGGGCCAATGACCAGCTCATATCGGGAGCGCAATACCGGCCGATCATCATCGCGTATCGCAATGGCGCGCCCGTGCGTCTTGCCGATGTCGCCACCGTGGTCGACAGCGCGGAAAACGTCAAGCAGGCAGCCTGGGTGAACACCACGCCGTCTGTCCTTCTGAACATTCAACGCCAGCCCGGCACCAACATCATCGGCGTTGTGAACAGCATCGAGCAAATCCTGCCGCAACTCAAGGCGACCCTGCCCGCCGCGGTCGACCTCTCGATCGTTTCCGATCGAACCACAACGATCCGCGCCTCGGTCAGCGACGTTGAGTTTGAGCTGCTGCTCACAGTCGGGCTGGTGGTTCTCGTAATTTTCCTGTTCCTGCGAAATCTCTCGGCGACTATCATTCCCGGCATCGCGGTGCCGCTTTCACTCGTCGGAACGTTCGGCGTGATGTACCTGCTCGGCTACAGCCTCGACAACCTGTCGCTGATGGCGCTGACGATTTCAACCGGCTTCGTCGTCGACGACGCCATCGTAATGATCGAGAACATTTCGCGCTACATCGAAATGGGCGATACGCCACTCGACGCGGCGCTAAAGGGCTCTTCAGAAATCGGCTTCACCATTATTTCGCTGACCGTGTCGCTGATTGCCGTCTTGATTCCGCTGTTGTTCATGGGCGACATTGTCGGGCGTCTCTTCCGTGAATTCGCTGTTACGCTGGCCACCACCATCATTGTTTCGGCTATTGTTTCGCTGACGCTGACTCCCATGATGGCGTCGAAACTCCTGCACCATAAGCCGGAACACGAGCAGGGACGCTTCTATCGCGCCTCCGAGCGCGCCTTCGAAGCCGCTATCGCCAAGTACGGAGACTGGCTGCGTTTTGTCCTGCGTCACGAGACCGCCACGATCCTCGTAGCGGTTGCCACGTTAGCCGCCACCATTCTGCTGTTCATGATCATTCCCAAGGGTTTCTTTCCCGTGCAGGATACCGGGATGATCCTGGGCCTCTCCGAGGCGCCGCCGGACATTTCCTTCGCGGACATGGAGCGCAAGCAGCAGGAACTGGTTTCCGTGATTCTAAAGGATCCGGCCGTCGATAAGCTCGCTTCCTTCATCGGAGTCGACGGCACGAACACCACCGCCAATGGCGGCCGCATTCAAATCGCGCTGAAGCCGCTCGATGAGCGCAAGATCAGCGCCTCCGATATCATTCGACGTCTCGCGCCCAAAGTCGCCCAGGTCACCGGCATTTCACTTTACATGCAGCCGGTACAGGATCTGACTGTTGAAAACCGCGTCAGCCGCACACAATACCAGTACTCCATCGAGACCGCGGACTCCAATGAACTGAACGTGTGGACCGAGCGGCTAATGGAAAAGATGCGTACCATCCCGCACCTGGTGGACGTCGCCAACGATCAACAGAATGGCGGCCTTGGCCTGCTGCTCAACATCGATCGCGACACCGCATCACGTTTCGGTATCACGCCACAGAATATCGACGACACGCTCTACGACGCCTTTGGGCAGCGCCAGGTCTCAACCATCTTCACGCAGCTCAACCAATATCATGTCGTCCTGGAGAGCAATCCCAGGTGGCAGCGAAACCTGGCCGATCTCCACGGCATTTACATTCGCACGTCATCGGGAATGGAAGCTCCGCTCGACACCTTCGTGCGTGCCCAGGAGATCTCGGTACCGCTCGTGATCAACCACCAGGGGCAGTTCCCAGTCGTTACACTGTCGTTCAACCTGGCTCCCCATGCCTCACTTGGCGACGCAGTGGACTCGGTCGAAAATGCCACCAAGGAAATCGGCCTTCCGCCCAGCATTCAGGCCTCTTTCCAGGGAACGGCACACGCATTCGAAGCCTCGCTCGCCAATGAACCGATCCTGATTCTTGCCGCGATTATCACGGTTTATATCGTCCTGGGCGTGCTCTACGAAAGCTACATCCATCCCATCACCATCCTTTCGACGCTACCCTCCGCCGGCGTGGGCGCGCTGCTCGCCCTGATCATTTGCCGCCAGGACTTCAGTGTCATTGCTCTCATCGGAATCATTCTGCTGATCGGCATCGTAAAGAAGAACGCCATCATGATGATCGACTTCGCGCTGGAAGCGGAGCGCGTCGAAGGAAAGTCGCCGCGAGACTCAATCTATCAGGCCTCGCTCTTACGGTTCCGGCCCATCATGATGACCACCATGGCGGCTCTGCTGGGCGGCGTCCCGCTGGCGCTGGGCAGCGGCATGGGGGCGGAACTCCGCCGGCCCCTCGGAATTACGATCATCGGCGGCCTCATCTTTAGCCAGGTGCTGACGCTGTTCACGACCCCGGTGATCTACCTCGGTTTCGATCGCATTGCGTACTGGATCGCGCGCCATCGGCGTACCCACGGCCCGCGTCAACTGAGCCTTCCGGAAATGTCATGAACCTGTCGGCGCCGTTCATTCACCGGCACGTTGCGACATCGCTCCTAACCGTATCGGTGGCCCTTGTGGGAGCAATTGCTTTCCGCCTGCTCCCGGTCGCGCCCCTGCCGGAAGTCGACTTCCCGACCGTCCAAGTCTCCGCGGGCCTCCCTGGCGCCAGCCCCGACACCATGGCTTCGTCTGTAGCCACGCCTCTGGAGCGGCAATTTGGCCGCATCGCGGGCATCACCGAGATGACCTCCAGCAGCGGCCTCGGGTCAACGAGCATTACTCTGCAATTTGACCTCAGCCGCGATATCAACGCGGCCGCTCGCGACGTCCAGGCGGCAATCAATGCCGCGAGGTCCAATCTTCCCGCGGACCTGCCCAGCAATCCGCGCTACCGCAAGGTGAATCCGGCGGATGCGCCGGTCCTGATTCTTGCCTTGACATCCGATGTGAAGGATCAGGCCCAGATGTACGATGCCGCGTCGTCCATCCTGGCTCAAAAGCTCTCACAGGTCGCCGGCGTCGGACAGGTGACCGTAGGCGGCAGTTCTCTTCCGGCGGTGCGCGTCGACCTCGACCCCGGAGTCGTGGATCGATACGGACTCTCGCTCAGCCAGGTCGCGACGGCTCTGACGAACGCCAACGCCCATAGCCCGACCGGCGAGCTTACCAATAATCGTCAGGCCTGGCAGTTGCGCACAACCGACCAGTTGCTCAAGGCAGATCAATATAAGTCCCTCATCGTCGCCTACAGGAACGGCGCCCCCATCCGAATCTCGGATCTGGGCACCACGGCCGACTCAGTCGAGGATCTTCGAAACGCCGGGCTCTCCAATGGCAAACCGTCCGTATTGATCATCGTGTTTCGACAGCCGGGAGCAAACATCATCGAAACCGTCGATCGCGTCTATGCGCTCCTGCCGCAGCTTCGAGCCTCAATTTCCCCTTCCATTCATGTCGACGTGGCGGTGGACCGCACCACGACAATTCGGGCCTCTGTGCGCGACGTAGAACGCACGCTGCTGATCTCGACAGGCCTCGTGATTCTTGTGGTCTTTGTTTTCCTGCGAAATGTCTGGGCTACGGTGATTCCCAGCATCGCCGTTCCGGTGTCCCTGATCGGAACGTTCGCGGTAATGTACGTCGCCGGGTATTCGCTCGACAACCTCTCTCTGATGGCGCTGACCATTTCGACTGGCTTCGTCGTGGACGACGCGATCGTCGTAATCGAGAACATCACGCGCTACCTGGAGGAAGGCATGGACCCGTTCCAGGCCGCCCTGCGCGGCTCCAGCGAGATTGGGTTCACCGTTCTGTCCATGAGCATCTCGCTGGTTGCCGTCTTCATTCCCATTCTGCTGATGGGCGGAATTGTCGGACGTCTCTTCCGCGAATTTGCAGTGACGTTGTCGGTTGCCATCGCCGTCTCGCTGGTGGTCTCGCTCACCACGACACCTACGATGTGCGCGCACCTGCTGCGGCACACCCCGCCCGAAAAACACGGCTGGGCGTATCGCACCAGCGAAAAGGGATTCGACTGGATTCTGAACACTTATGCAAAAGCACTGCGCGGCGTGCTCCGTCACCCTGCCTTGACGCTGCTGGTGCTGCTGATCACGATCGGCGTCAACGTTTACCTGTATGCGCGTGTACCGAAGGGCTTCTTTCCACAACAGGACACCGGCCGCCTTACCGGCAACATCCTGGCGGACCAGAGCATCTCGTTCCAGGCAATGAAGAAGAAAGTGACCGCATTCGTGCATGTGGTCATGTCGGACCCCGCGGTGCAAAATGTCGTCGCGTTTACCGGAGGGTCCAGCGCGAACACCGGCAGGATGTTCGTTTCCTTGAAGGATCTGGATCAGCGCAAGATCAGCGCGGACGAGGTGATTGGAAGAATACGCCGCAAGACCGTGGGCATCCCCGGCGCCACCTTGTTCCTTCAAGCCGTCCAGGATATTCGCGTGGGCGGGCGCGCCAGCAATGCCCAGTATCAGTACACGCTGCAAAGCCAGGACCTGACTCAACTCAACCACTGGGCGCCTCTCCTGTTGGACAAGCTGAAAACATCGCGGCAGCTTGCTGATTTAAACATCGATCAGCAGATTCATGGATTGCAGGCCTACCTGGAGGTCGACCGCGATACCGCATCCCGACTGGGACTCTCGGCTCAAGCGGTCGATCAGGCGCTGGCGCAAGCATTCGGACAGGCGCAGGTGTCGGTGATGTACACGCAACTGAACCAGTATCACGTGGTGATGGAGGTAAATCCGGAATTCGCTCAAACACCGGACGTTCTAAAGAACATTTATGTGGTGCCTCCTCCGCCGCCCAGTTCAACACCAACAACGCCCACGGCGGCGCCCGCGTCTACGACAAGCACTACAATTCCGCCTCCAGCGGCCGCCAGGCCGATTGCAACGTCGCCTTTGCCGCCCGCAACGACTCTCGCCGCCGCTCTGACGAGCGCTTCCTCGTCCGGGCGCTCGCCGACCTCCACTGGCGCGGGCTCTATTACCATCTCGCCGCCATCCACCACCATCAACTCCCAGGTGTCACAGCCAATCCCGCTGGCGGCATTTACTCGTTTCCAGCCGACGAACACTCCTCTTGCGGTGAATCATCAGGGCCAGTTTCCGTCAATTACGCTCTCGTTTAACCTGCCTCCCGGAGTTGCACTCGGACAGGCAACACAGCTTATTTCAAGGGCGGAGGAGGAACTCGGCATTCCGTCGTCGGTGCAAGGCGAGTTCTCCGGGACGGCGCAGGTCTTTCAATCCTCGCTTGCGAGCGAGCCGATCCTCATCGCAACGGCCTTGATTGCGGTGTACATCGTGCTGGGAGTTCTCTACGAGAGCTACGTGCATCCGCTGACGATTCTCTCGACATTGCCGTCGGCCGGAGTTGGCGCGCTGCTCGCGCTGCTGCTCACCGGAACGGAGCTGAGCGTGATCGCGTTGATCGGGATCATTCTCCTGATTGGTATTGTCAAGAAAAACGCCATCATGATGATCGATTTCGCCCTGGACGCCGAACGCCGCGGAGGTAAGGACTCGCGGGACGCGATCTACGAAGCGTGCTTGCTGCGCTTCCGGCCCATCACGATGACGACCATGGCGGCCATGCTTGGCGCACTTCCGCTGGCATTGGGTACGGGGACCGGATCCGAACTTCGCCGCCCCCTGGGCATCACCATCATTGGCGGGCTGATCGTCAGCCAGGCGCTCACGCTGTTCACAACACCGGTCGTCTATCTCTTCCTCGACCGCCTGCGGCTGCGGTTCCAAAATCTGCGGGGAAAGGCCGAGATCGGCCCCATGCCGGCGCCCGTCGAGGGCACCGATTAGGGATATTGCGCCCCTCGAAGATTTGGATGACGGAAGGAAAGGTGGATGAAAACCGGTAGCGCAGCCTTCAGGCTGCCCATATGCCGGCTGAAGCCGGCGATATGAGCCTGCCTTGGGAAGTCAACAGAAATGGGCCAGTAACTACATCTGCGCCATCGGTTCGTTTTTTGGGTTACGCTATGCCGCTTTGTGGAACAGGTTCAGCCTATCCGTTCTTCTAAGCGGACCCCGCCTCCAGAAAACTCGCCAGATCGTGCTCGTTGACCTCAGGCTCGCCGGGCGCCACATTGCTCAGCTTGCCTTCCTTCATCCAGCCTTCGAGTTGATCGACCAACCCGTATAGATGGTCGAACGAGTCCACAATGAAAAGCAGCGGCTGGTAGTGGTCGATCTCAAAATACTGATTGATGGCCCATTCGAGCTGGATCGGAAACCGTTGCACTTCCGGGGATTCGATCGCATGCTCAATCTCTCCGAAAGAACTGAGCAGTCCGCTGCCGTAAACTTTCAGTCCATCCCGCCCGCGCATGAGCCCAAACTCAACCGTAAACCAGAAGAACCGCGCCATGGCTTTAATGATGCTCGTCGTAGCGCGGACCCGTGCGCCCTCGTCACGAATTTCGGCCGCTAACTGCGCTCCGGTCCGCGCGCATTCCCCGAAACGGACCAATGTTTCGGCGAAATGCCTGTCGGTGTGCATGGGAACATGCCCGGCAATGTCGTGGAAGATGTCGGGCTCAGGCAGGTAGTCGAGTTTGTCGGAACGTCGGATCGTAATGGTGGTGGGAAATGCGCGCTGACGCAGGCAATCAAAGAAAAGGAACGCCGGTACATACCCGCTGACCGGCTTCGCCTGGAAGCCTGTAAGCGGCGCCAGGAACCGGTTCACATCGGAAAGACGGGGCACCCGCTCGGGGTCCAGGCACAGCGATTGAATCCCCGTCATGAAATGCTCGTTCGCGAAGCGCTTCCAACGCGGTTGAATGCGCGAGAAAAGCTTCCGCCACGCCTCGTGATTTTCCTCCGAATAGAGCTCGTAGGGTTGGTGAATAAAAAGCTCGCCATGCCTCTGAGCTTCTTCGATGAAAGGTGCCTCTGTAGTAGTAAGCCCGGCACCCTGGAGAACCGCACTCTGCGCCATGCACGACCTCCCACAGGATTTGATGATGCATTGTAGCATTTCGTTACACCACAGATCCGTGGTGCTAAATGGACCACTGCTTACTTTTTCGGGTATTACACAGCCTCTGATTCTTCGCGAGATGCATAGAAGACCGCTCCACGAAATCCCCTGCCAATTCGTCATAGCAGTGAATATCAAAATGCGCCGACTCCTTCTGCTGTCAGCAGCCTTCCTCAACGGCTATGCAGGAACAGTCGGAGGAGTGGTGGTGGAGCACATCTCCGGCCGTCCCATGGCTCGTGCGCTGGTTCGCCTCGACCCTGCCCCGCAGCCCAACGGTGATAAACTGATCCCCCTCACCACCAGGGCCGGACGCAGTGGCGCGTTCACCTTCCCGGTTGTGGCCCCAGGCATCTATCTCCTGACCGCCCTCCGCGACGGATACTTCCCCGCATCCTATGGCCAGCGCCTCCCCATCGGCCGCGGAATACCCTTCGAGGTCACGGCCGACTCCAACACGTTCGCGGAACTCCGTCTGCGTCACAAAGGTGCGATCACCGGACGAGTGCTGGACGAGAACGGCGTGGGGACCGCCGGCACTCCCGTTGTCGCCTATCGGGCCCGGCTGCCGCTGCGGTCCGCGGGTCATGCCATGTCGGACGATCGCGGCGTCTATCGCATCCCCGGGCTCGAACCGGGGAAGTATTGGGTCCGTTCCGCAGCATTCACGCTCGAAGATGGTTCCGGCTGGCTCCCCACCTTCGGACCGCAGGCCCGTGAAAGCCGCGAAGCCCGCATCCACCCCGTCGCCGTTGATGCCGACACCACCGATGCCGACCTGAATCCCGAGCCGGGCCGCCTGTTTCGCTTCGGCGGCAAGGTCCAGTGTACCGGCAGTTCGGTCATCGTGACCCTGTCGTCGGAAACCGGCCGCCAAACAACGAAGACCGATTGTGCGAACGGATACTATCGCTTCGAAGGTGTTGCGCCGGGCGTTTACGAGGTGTTCGCCGTCGTCGACTCCGGCAACGCCGCGGGGTACATTGAGCTTTTCGTCGACCGCGACTCGGAGAACGGCAACGTTCAGGCGCTCGAGCTGCCTAACGTCACCATCGATGTCGTTCGCGCCGGCTCAAATGCGCCGCCCCAAGTCCCCGTCCAGTTGATCGGCCGCCGCCAGGATCTCTCCGAAACGGAGACCACAAGCGACATCCCGTTGCCGCGAGCAAAACTCGCGCCAGGTCACTGGGAGTTTCAGGCCCGCGTGCCGGACGGTCAATACGTGCAGTCCATCCGGAGTTCCTACAGCCAGGCCCGGCGATTGCCTCGCGGTGAAGACGCGTCGGATTGGTTTGCCGTATTCATCGAGCCTCGAACCTACAACCGCCTTGCGATCGCCGTGTCCGACCAGGCGGCACAAATCGCAGGCAGCGTGAAAAAGGACGGCGCCCCGGTCGTGGCCGCCCCCGTCTTTCTCTGGCCGGTGGATCAATCGGCGCGCCGATCCCTGGGCGGCCCGAGGCAAACCCTCACCGACACCAGCGGCAATTTCCACTTTGGCAGCCTGCCTCCCGGTGATTACCGGCTGCTCGCCAGCTTCGATGTAAACGAGATCGATGAAGAGCTGATCGACCTGAGCCGCGCCCCCGTCATTCATTGCGAAGCGTCCCAAACGGCCGGCGCCGATCTGCCGATATGGATCGCTCCCTGATCACCGTAACAGTAATGCCCTTGACAAAGTAATCGCAAAAAGTAATGCTTTTGACTAGGGTCTATATGTCTTCCCACCGGGTAACTTGCGCGTGGGCTTTGCTTCCGCTGGTCCATTGCTGCCTTTCGGCGCAGTCTGTGGTTTCGGTACGCGCTGGAGTGATCAACTACTTCGAAGGATCCGTCGCTGTTGACGGCCAGCCTCTCGAACAGAAATTCGGGCGTTTTCCAGAGCTCAAATCAGGATCGGAGCTGCGCACCGATCAGGGGCGTGCCGAGATTCTACTGACGCCCGGAGTGTTTCTGCGTGTCGATCAGAACAGCTCCATTCGTATGGTGTCGAATCGTCTCGCTGATGCGCGCGTGGAATTCATTGGTGGTTCCGCTGCCCTGGAAGCGGCCAACGCCTCACCCTTAACTCTCGTGTACCGCGATTACCAGGTCCAGTTTCCGAAGGCCGGCCACTTCCGCATCAATTCCGCACCTGCCGAACTGCGGGTCGAAGACGGTGAAGCGGTCGTGAGCCTGCATAGCAAGTCCGTAACGGTGGCGGCGAATCAATTATTGCCTTTCGACCAGACGATGGCCGCGCGTTCTATAGATAAGGACGTGAACGACGCCCTCGACCGCTGGTCGCAAAATCGCAGTGCTTCGATTGCATCCGATAACGCATCCGCGACCGCCAGCGACAACATGACCGCCGATCTGAACAACCCCACCGCCACCCCGTACGATTTCGGAACCGCGACGCCGTATACCTATGGATCGTCGGGATTGGACTACCCCATGTACAGCAGTTTTGGATACGGGCCGTCCTATTGGGGTTATTCCAGCCCCTTTTACATGTATCCAGGGGTGATGTTTCCACGGCTTTACATGCCGCCGCTCTATCGTGGGTACACCGGCATCGCGCCCCTACGGCCGTCCAGCCTGACCCGTACGACGGGACGCATGCCCATTAGCACCTGGAGCGCGCCGAGCCGCATCGGTACCTCTATGCCGCACCCGGTCACATCTGCCCCGCGAGTAGCCGCTCCCCACGTGGGTCATCGCTAGAACGGACAAGCGGTTTCGCCTGTCCGTTATTCCGCCGGCGCGTAATACCCCTGCCGCCATCGCGCCTTGAGCCCGCTAATCCCTTCCGGCTGCGCAACCTTCACATCCAACCGCCGGTACTTCCCGTCTTTGTCCTTATTCGCCGGGGAGTACGCCAACACGTACTGGTTGCGCAGTTCGATGCCGATCCGTGCCGCGATCCCCGGCAAAGCGTCAAGGTTCGGCGCCGCAAACGCGCGCCCGCCGGTCTGTTCCGTGATTTCCGAAAGCAGGTGCGGTCCGGCGCTCTCGGCCACGCTCAACCGAAAAACCGGAAACGCTTCGAAGACGCCCATGGCGTAAATCTGCACATCGGCTTCGCGGGCAAAATTCAGGATTTGTTTCGCGCTGAAGACGCTGCTGTTGTCGCCGCCATCCGAAATCAGTAACAGCGTCTTGCGAGGGTTCGACGCTTTCTTCATCTCGTGCAAGCCCGCATACAGGGCGTCAAACAAAGCCGTGGTGCCGCCCGACGTCGCGCGCGTCAGCTTGTCCACGATGCGCGAAGTATCGCGTGTGAACGCCACCGTCAACTCCGCGTGATCGTTGAACTCCACGAGAAATGCCTCATCGGCCGCATTCATGGTCTTTAGAAATTGCGCCACCGCGGCCCGGCAGATGTCGAGTTTGCCCCCGATGCTGGCGCTGGTATCGACAATGAACCCTACCGACAACGGAGCATCCTCGCCTGAAAACTGCTTGATGTCCTGTTTTACGGAATCCTCAAAGACCTGGAAATTCTGTTTCTCGAGCCCCAGGACATACCGGTTTGCACCGTCGGTGACCGTCACCGGAACCACGACCAGAGTGCTGTCGACCCGAATAGGAGGTTGAGCGAATGCGGCGAGCGAAGCGAAAATTAAGAAACTGCGGTACAACATCCCGACCTTGAGCCGATACTAACACGGCGGCAAATAGTACAGAAAAATCGATTTGCCGATGCGTTCTAGAGGTTGGTGGTGCAGCAGCCAGTCATACGAACCGTCCCGCGCGTGTTCGAGCGTCAGGTAGCGCGCGCTCACGGCAATCCAGCCTCGCGTCTCCTGGAAAGGGTCTACCGGGCGATTCGGCGGCAAGCCTGCCTTCGACAGATCAGCCGTCCCGAAATACGCCAGCGCGAGATCCTGGACGCCACGCGCGTGCAGCCGTTCTGTCAAGCGATGCAGATCCTGTCCCCAGTCGAGATCCGAATCCGCGAGGATTCGTTCCGGATGCGAGCCACCCAGCACATTGAACCATGGAAGATAGTCATCTTTAGCGCTGACAGATTCAACACAAGTGATCGCCGCCAGTATTACCGCCACAATCGCCATCGGGCGCCTGAGATTCGCGAGTGCATATCCCGCGCACAGCGACAAAGCTCCATAGATCGGCAGGATATGCCGAATCCCAATATCAATCCGCGCCCAAATGCCGCACCCCAGGATTACTCCCGCCAGTATGATCGGAGCCAGTGGAACGGTGGCGCAGGCGGTTTCGCCTGCGCGCTTGCCTCGCCACATCGTCCAGGCCCCCAGAATCGCCAACACTAAGAAACCCAGCGGACTCTTCACCCCCAGCGCGACCGGAAAGAACAGGCGGAATCCGTCATGACTATACCGGCCCAGCAGAAAGCTGTCATGACCTGATTGGTTGTGATTGTTCACATCGTATAGTCCGGCAACAACCTCGGTCAGCGGGAGTCGTGTATCTGTGATCGCGTGCGGTAGGTATCTGCTGGCGCCGGCCCGCTCAGCAGAAAGGGCTTTCAGACTGAATCGATATCCGGACCAAACCAGCACGAGACAAACCAAGCCGGCCACGGCACTCCAGCCCAAACGCGGAACGCGACGTAGCGCGATAAGCGTTACTACGAAACACCCGCTAAGAAATGGAATGCTTGAGAACTTTGCAAGGACCGCGAATGCAAGCGCGGCCCCGAAGATAAGTGAGCGCGCGAAGTCGGGCCGCTCGATCCACCACAAAAACGCCAGCACCGCCACAATCACACTCGCGGTGCAAGCCAAATCGGTCGTTGCCAGCGCCCCATGCCCCAAAATCGGCGGCAGCATCGTAAACAGACCCACCGAACACACCGCCGCCCCTGTGCCATACTGCCACCACGCCCAAGTCGCCAGCCCTGCGCAAGCAATCGCCAGGAAGAACAAATTACCCACGCGAGCAGCGGTCAGATTCCGGAAATACCGCCCCCCGGCATTGAGAATCGCGTTGCCTTCGCGAGCCGGATGGTCAAGTCCGAAACTGCGAATTCCCAGAAGATACGGCCCGAGCGCAACCGCGATCCGAGCCAAAGGTGGATGCTGTAGCTCATAGGTGTACGTGCCCCGCGAAAGCCACTCCATCCCACAAGCGATGTGGTAGCTCTCATCATCCGTCTGACTATACAGCGAGTATGTCCGAACAATTCGAAACGCCGCGATCGCGAAAAAGATTACGAGCAGTCCAATACTGATCGCATTCCGTCGCCGCATTACTTCGCCAACGGTTCGCAGACAGCGGTAAGCACGACCGGCTTCAACGATGCAGCTTCAGGAAACAGCGCCCAGTAGATCTCGCCCGTCAATTCGTCTGTGTCGCCATTCGTAGACACGACGCGGCCGGGCATCTTGACAATGAACATCAACGGCGTCAACCCGCCGCTATTGCCCGATGGCGGTCCGGCGGAAGGATCAGGCTCCTTAGGCCGCGCCGATGAAAACGTCTTGGCGATGAGATCGCGCGCCACCTGCCGCCGCTCCTCGGGCTTCATCTTATCGCCAAACTGTTCTTCCAATGCTTTCACCAGCACCAATCCGATCTTCTGGCTCGCCCGTTTCTCCGCCAGGTCCGGGTGCATCAATGAAATGGCAAGCAAGGGATCTCCCGGCCCAAACAGCGCGGGTAACACGAGCACCGACGTCTTCTCCGCAACCGCCCGGGCATTCGCATCCGTCGCGAGCGCCTTCGGCAGCGATGCCTTGATGTCGGCGATGTTTTCAGGTTTGATATCCGTCAATTTCGGCGGGGCGCCCTTCCAGGTCAGCGTCTCGCGATACTCAATCCGCCCAGGACCGCTGCGCGATACAACCACCTCGTTGACGAGTTTCACCTTCGATGGATCGTCGTCCTTAACCGACACGTCCCCCTTCAGCGACTCACCCGCCGCCAGCGATCGTTCAAAGACAGTAGTGCGATCCTCGCCCTTGCTCTCCTTTCGCAACTTCCACTGGGAACCGGCTGGAAAAGTAAACGTCTCCTCGGCCGTCCGGGCGAGCTGGGGGCTGCCTTCCTTCTTCTCCTGCCCCGTAAACGCCACCGTCCGAACCCACGACCCGTCGGGTTTGATTTCCGTTGTGATTCGCGACCGCGCGCATCCCGTGAGCAAGGCCACAGCCGCGAAAAGCGTAACACCCCAAGTGATCCGCATGCGCTGATCGTATCAGCTTACAGTTGGCGGCTGTGGAAGGGTGAAGCAGCGGTTTCGCCTGCCTTTGGATGTCCGCGAGAATGCCCAGGCAAAAGTGACTGTACTCAGCGGCACAAAAACCGGTCCCCCTGGCAAGATTAGTGCATCCCCTGATACCGCGATTTCAGACGCCTCGGGGAAAACCGGAACCCGCGGAATCGAAATTCCCTTGCGGTCGTCGTAGACGGTGAACGTGTACTGTGGATGTAGCGTTGGGACGTGTGCGGCAAGGGTCTGGCTGAGCCTGGACAGGTAGCCTGTTCCTATCAGGGTTTTTGTGTAACCGAACTTTTTCTGCTCGGTATCGTTTAAATAGATGATGCCGGACTTCACACGCGACCTCCGCTACGCAGCCAGAATCCTGCAGAAAAGCCCAATCTTCACGGCAACCTCGATCGCCACCCTGGCGCTCTGCATCGGCGCCAACACGGCCGTCTTCAGCGTGGTGGACGCCGTTCTCTTACGCCCGCTGCCCTATCCGGAACCCGACCGTTTGTCGTCGATTACGGTCACCTTGCGTAGCCCCCGCGAAGAGTACACCCAGACCTCGCATACCGGCCGTACCTGGCAGCTTCTCAACCAGCGCGCCACGACGTTCGAGCCGGCTGCCTATTCCGGCGTGAACGGCGTGAATCTCGGCGCATCCGGTACGGCGGAATACGTCCGGCAGCAGCGCATCACCGCGGGCTTCTTTCATGTCTTGGGCATCTCGCCGATAGCTGGTCGCGAATTCACGGCCGACGAAGACCGCCCCGGAGGCCCGGCTGTGGCCATCATGAGCACCGCGCTGTGGAAGCGGGCCTTTAACGGCGACCCTTCGATTCTCGGCCAGGCAATTAATCTGCGCGGCCGCGCTTTCACCGTCGTTGGCATCATGCCAACAGGCCTGCAGGACAACGAGCCTGCCGAACTCTGGACTCCCCTGCGTCCCACTCCCACTGGCGAAGGCGCAGGCAGCAATTACGATATCGTCGCCCGCCTCAAGCCGGGAGTAAGTCCCGCCCAGGCAAATGCCGAGCTGGCCACCATTGGTGCAGCCGCATTCCATGAAATGCCGTATGGCAAGGATGCCACAGCCACCTGGGCCTTTGTTCCTTTGCAGCGTGTTTTAACCGAAGACATCCGGCGTCCGTTGATGGTCTTATGGGGCGCGGTGCTCGCCGTTCTCCTGATCGGATGCGTGAACATCACCGGACTGCTGCTGGCGCGTGCCGCCACGCGAACGCGCGAAGTGGCGACGCGAATGGCCCTGGGCAGTGGACGCGCCGCCGTCATGCGGCAGCTTTTCGCCGAAAGCGTCCTCCTGGCCGGCGCAGGTGGAGTTGCCGGCATATTCCTCGGCTACGCCGGTATTGCGGGTCTGAAACTTCTGATTCCCGCCAAACTGAACGTCTGGCAGAGCATCGCGCTCGATGACCGGGTGCTCGTCGCAACCATCGCCGTGGCCCTGCTCACCAGCGTCGTCTTTGGGCTGTTCCCGGCAGTCGACGCCAGCCGTCTCGATCTGCGCTCGGCGCTCACCGAAGGCGGCACGCGCGGAGTCGCCGGGTCGCACCGCCGCCTGCCCCGGCGCATCCTGATCGTTGCCGAGGTGGCGCTGGGCCTGGTGCTGCTGGTGGCTGCGGGCGTGTTAATTCGCACCTTCTCGTACATGCGGAATCTGAATCCCGGCTTCGATGCGACGCATGTGATTACGGCGTCCGCCTCGCTTCAGGATGCCCGCTATCAGACCCCCGAAGCCATGAATCGCCTCTATGACGAAGCGCTGTCGCGAATCCGCGAGCTTCCCGGCGTCGAATCGGCCGCGGTCGCGCTCAGCCTGCCGTATGAACGCGCGCTGAACGACGGGTTCAAGAACCTCGACGGCCCCGCCGCCAGCGCAAACTCCCACATCACTGACTTCGTCTATGTGACTCCCGACTATTTCCGCGCACTACGGATCCCAGTGCATCGAGGGCGGGCCTTCTCGATTGCCGACGGTCCCAATACTGCCCCTGTAGCGATCGTAAACGAGGCGTTCGCGAAGAAATATTTCCCGAATCAGGAAGCTGTCGGCAGCCACCTGCAAACCGGCGGGGCCAGGCAGATCGTGGGAGTTGTGGCCGATGTGCAGCAGGTTTCAGGCTGGGGCGATTTCGGTCCGTTGGGCACGCCGCCAACACTCTACATCCCGGCTACACAAACCAGCGCCAAGTTCCTCGAAGTGGTGCACAACTGGTTTTCGCCGCAGTGGATTGTGCGGACCACCGCGCCCACCGAAGGCATCATCGCCGGCATGCAGAATGCGCTGCACACCGTCGATCCGCGCCTCCCCTTTGCAAGCTTCCGAAGCATGACCGAGGTTCGATCGCGCTCCATGGACGAACAGCGCTTCCAAGCCACGCTCCTGGGAATTCTAGCTGGACTGGCGCTGCTGCTGGCCGGAGTTGGTATTTACGGCCTGATCGCCAACTCGGTGACGGAACGCACCCGCGAATTGGGTATCCGCATGGCGCTCGGCGCCAGCCGCTCGCAGGTGATGGGCGCTGTCATTACACCGGGCATTACGCTTGCTTTGGGCGGGGTTATCGTGGGCGTTCCGCTGGCGCTAGCGTCAGCGCGAATTCTGCGCCGCCTGGTGTTCGGAGTCAAAGCGACCGATCCGACGACTTTCGTATGGGTAGGATTGGTTCTCCTGCTTGTCGCCGCTGTGGCAAGCTTCTTCCCAGCCTTGCGCCTGCTGCGGCTGAATCCTTCTCAGACCTTGCGCGACGAGTAATCTGACCCCGCTACTTCTTCGTGAATTGCAGCGTTGCCGTGCCCTGCTGGCCTTGAGTGGAGCTCTCCTGAATCTCCAGCGTCATGCGCTTGCCGTCGTCTGAAATGGTGCGCACCCAGTGACCGTTCACCACCTCGCCGCTGGTATGCTTTGCAACCCATTCCGTGCTCATCTTGTTGCCGTCGATAGTGGTCTTACAAGTCTGCATGTACGGGCCGATCTGGTTGACCGTCTCCGAACCATCCAGGTTCATGTTGAGCGTTGTCGTCATGATGCCCAGGTAAAGCAGGGGAACAATCGCATTGCTCGGCTCTTTGAAGACCGATTCGACAGCCAACTTGTCGCCGTGTTTCTTGATCGTCTGTCGTAAGCCGTCCGGCGGCGTCACTGTCCCTGTGCTCGATGCTTTGTCGATGTTCCATTTGCCCTCAAACGACTGCTCCGGGGCGCCGCCCACGGAATCAGCTACAGCGAGGGCCGTAAAAAGTAGTAATGATATGCTTAGCCTCTGATACACGACTGCTCTCCTATCTCTTGGACCACTGCTTGCCCGCTGCCATTTCATAAAAAATCGTCAAACAGGCATAATGAAATACTGATGAAACTCCTTCCCATCGCCCTGTTTGCGTCCCTCGCCGCGGTTTGCCTCCCGGCCGCCGCGGCCAACTGCGAAGGCTTATCGACGCTGGCTCTTGCCAACACGACAATCAGCACGGCAGCGTCAGTGGTTGCAGGCGACTTCACGCCACCCGAAGGCGGTGCGCTTAAGAGCGTGCCGGCGTTCTGCCGCGTCGCGGGCGTCATCAAGCCTGCCGCCGATTCGAATATCCAGTTTGAAGTGTGGATGCCGGCGTCCGGCTGGAACGGCAAATTCCAGGGCATCGGCAATGGAGGCTACGCCGGCTCCATCGGCTATGGCGCAATGGGCGCCGCCGTCCGGCATGGCTACGCCACCGCCTCCACCGACACCGGCCATCACGCCGGCGGGACGGATTCAGCCTGGGCGCTCGACCACCCCGACAAGGTTACCGACTTTGGCTATCGCGCCATCCACGAAACTGCCGACAAGGCCAAAGCCATCATAAAGGCCTACTACGGCGAGCCGGCGCGTCACTCCTATTTCAGTTCCTGCTCCAACGGCGGACGGCAGGCGCTGATGGAAGCACAGCGCTTCCCCAATGATTATGACGGCATCATCGCCGGCGCCCCTGCCAACCACTGGACCCACCTGCTTGCCGCAGCCATCTGGGACATGCAGGCGACCATGGTCGACCCGGCCAGCTACATTCCTGCCCCCAAGCTGCCCGCCATCGAGAATGCCGCGCTCGAAGCCTGCGACGCCCGCGATGGCGTGAAGGACGGCGTCATCGACGATCCGTCAGCCTGCCACTTCGATCCTTCCGTCCTGCTCTGCAAAGATGCCGATTCGAACAGTTGCCTCACCGCTCCCCAGATCGAAGCGCTGAAGAAGATCTATGGCGGGCCGAAGACGTCGAAGGGCGAGCAACTCCTCGTCGGTTTTTCGCCGGGCGGCGAGACGGGGCTTGGCGGTTGGGCGGCCTGGATCACTGGTGCCGCGCCGGGGAAAAGCCTGCAATACGCGTTCGGCAATGGTTTCTTCTCGAACATTCTCTACACCAAGCCGGACTGGGATTTCCACACCTTCAATCCGGACAAGGACCCCAAGGTCGCGGACGAGAAAGAGGCCAAGAACTTCAACGCCACCGATACCGATCTGAAAGCCTTCCGAAAGCACGGCGGCAAGCTGATCCTCTATCACGGCTGGAGTGACGCGGCCATTCCGCCCATGAACACAGTTCTCTATTACCAGGGCGTCGTCGCGAAGATGGGTGCGAAGGATTCCGCCGAGTTTGTGCGCCTTTTCATGGTGCCCGGAATGCAACATTGCGGTGGTGGCCCCGGACCGAGCGATTTCGGCGAGGGAGCGATCACCGGCGGCTCGCCCGATGACGATATCCAAGCCGCGCTCGAACAATGGGTGGAGGGTGCGAAGGCCCCCGAACGGCTCATCGCGAAGAAGCATAAGACCGGTCCAACCAGTGAGGTGGTCCGCAGCCGGCCGTTGTGTGCCTTCCCGATGGTGGCGCGCTGGAAAGGCCAGGGCAGCACCGACGACGCCGCCAACTTCGACTGCGTCAAGCCTGCGAAATAGACGTGGAAGGGTAAAGCGGGCTTCAGCCGGCCTTTGGAGCTCACCGGGAACGCCACGGGCGAAAACGCCTGCCCCGTAAAGCGGTTTGAAAAGGTGGGGTCAGAAGCGGTGTAATACCCATTTTTTGCGAGCGGCGTTACGCCGCAAAATCGTGCGTGCGACGACCAGTCCCCAGCCGAATCGGCAACGCAGCCGGCCCAAGCACATGGAGCGCTTTTCGCGGTTCGAGCGGCTGATCATTCGCAAATTCGATCGTCTCGAATCGCGCCATCAGATCGGAAAAAACAATCTTTGCCTCCATCCGCGACAGAGCCGCGCCGAGGCAAAAATGAATGCCGTGCCCGAACGCAACGTGCGGGTTGGGGTTGCGCGCGATATCGAAGCGCTCCGGGTCGGCAAACTGCTTCGGATCCCGATTAGCCGACCCCATCATCGGCAGCACCAGTGCGCCCGCCGGGATCTTCTGACCGTGTAATTCAACCTCACGCCGCGGCGTACGCATCGTCCACTGGAACGGCGACCGGTATCTCAGCGCTTCCTCAATCGCCGATGCCATCAACTCCGGCGCAGCACGGAGCCGGGCCATCTGGTCGGGATGTTCCAGCAAGCTGACCATCGCGTTGTTGATGAGATCGGTTGTTGTCTCCTGCCCCGCAACCACCAGGAGTTGAAAGAAGCCGAGGATCTCGGCCTGCGTGAGCCGCTCGCCGTCCACCTCTGCCTCGATCAGCCTTGTCAGCAGATCATCCTGAGGATAGGCGCGTCGCTGCGCGATCATCCTGCCGAGGTACTCGTTCATCTCCTCGCTCACCGCCATGAAATCGTGAAGGGATTGCGCGGCTTCCGGTCCGCCGGAACGGCTATAACTGATCCGCAAAATCGTATCGCTCCAGCGTTTGTAGAGCGCCCAATCGGAAACCGGAATGCCGATCATCCCGGCGATCACCTTCATGGGTAGCGGTACCGAAAACTCTGCGGCGAGGTCGATTTCGCGGCGCTCGCCGAGCCCATCCAGCAGTTCCCGCGAAAGCTCCCGAATGCGCGGCTCGAGATTCGCGATCATCCTCGGCGTGAACGCCCGTGAAATCAGGCCGCGCTGCTTCGTGTGTGCCGGCGGATCGCTAAAGACGAACCAGTTCTTAGGCGCCGGCACCGCGGAGCTGAACGTTTCCGGGTCGTTGAGCACCCATTTGACGGCTTCGTAATCGAAAACCATCCACCCATTGAACGGCGGCGGAACGTGAAACAAGGGCGCGACGGCGCGCATTTGCTGGTAAAACGGATACGGATTGCGGCGGACTTCATCAGAAAACGGGTTCATCGAGCCGTAAGACTCCCGTCGTGACAAAGCTGTGACACTATTCTGCAAAGAGCGACGCCTGCCGCGCGACTGACGGCGGAGCTTCCCACTCCACCCATCCATTCGCCACAAGGGGGAAGTACAGGCCCAGCCGCACCGGACGCGTATCCTGCTTCGTAAACAGCCGCGCGTACGCTTCGAGTTGCGCCTGGTAGCGGAGCTTTTCGGTCGCCAGGAATGCCTCGACCGAGGTGCCCTCGTGAGTTCCCGTCTTGTAATCGATAATCCACCGGACGCCCGCGTCATCAACGAAAGTCCGGTCAATTACAGCGCGCACGAGCTTCCCGTCGGTAACGCCCGAAAGCGTGAGCTCAGAAGCAGCTTCCGCGTGAGCCGCGAGCACCCAACGCCCACGCGAATCCGCTAGCATCCGAATCAACGCAAGCATGACGCTCTCCGAAGCCGCCTCCACTTCCGCCGGAGAAACCCCGAGGTTCAACAAAGCACCCCGAAATCCAGTTTTTCGAACCCGTTCCGCCGTCCAAGCGCCAGAACCCTCCCGGGCAATACGCTGCAGAAACGAGTGCACAACCGTCCCGACATGCCGAGCCGTATCGCTAACCCAATCAAATGTGACGTCCGGAGCCGGGGCGGTCTCGACATCCGAATGAACCCACCGAACCGCCCGAGGGGGCGCGGGCAATTCCCACGCCACCGGCAACCGCCGAACCATGTGATGCAGGCTGTCAGCCTGCGGCGGATTTGCAATCCGCCCCCCCGCTGATCGAAACAAACCTTCCAACATCGGCCACAAAATCCCCAAAAACGACCCCGACGCGGCACTAACCGACCCATCCCGCTCGCTCACCCGCCCACACCCCAACAAATGCAAAGCCCCCCGAGCCCGAGTCACCGCGACATAAAACAGCCGGACCCCCTCGTAACGAGCCTTTTCCTTGTCGATGTGGCCCAGGTACCTATGAATCTCATCCTTAGCCCCACTCTCCGGAATCGGAGCAAACAAAACCTGGTCCTCGCCCGGCTCATGCCAAACCATCAGCGGGCTTTCCTCCACCTTCGGTGGACTCCCGATCCCCGGCACCACGACAGTATCGAACTCCAGCCCCTTAGCCTTATGGATCGTCATGATCTGAACCGCGCCATCCGCGCTAGTGTCGGGCTGAGCAAATAGCTCCGCCACCTGCGCCCGGAACAACTCAAAATCGGCGATCTCCCCGCCCCGATCCAGCCCCTCGAGCACGTCGAAATAAGCGTTTGCGTTCTCTAAATCCGTGACATCGGTGACGCAAGCCGGACCACCCAATCGAAGCCACGTCCGCTCCACCCACTGCCGCAGCGTCCACCGCCCCCGCTCGCCCAAAGCGCTCTCCAAAACCGGCCAAACTCTTGCCAGGCGTCCCTCTGCGCGCAACAGCGACGGAATCGTAGCCGACCGGTCCCCGCCAGCAATCGCATGCAACTCCTCCAGCGAAAGTCCGCACCAGGGCGCCCGCAACACGGCGAGCCAAGATATCCGATCCCCCACGTGTAGCAAAGCGAACGTGAGCGCCATCAGGTCCTGCACCAGGGCACGCTGTCCCAATTCGTCGATCTCGATTGCCTGGTAAGGAATGCCGGCGCGTTTCAGCTCGGCGATGATCGCCGGCAAATGCGACCGCGCACGCACCAGGACGGCAACCGAACCGCCCGCCGGCGCATCCGAAACCAACCCCCGAACGCACGCCGCTTCCTCGTCCTTTCCCGCCTCTCCAAGGAACGCGTGCAAGCTGACCGTACCCGCGCGCTCGACGTGCGCCGCCTCCGCCGCACTATACGAAACCGCCCCCTTCGCCATGTCTTCCCGCGCCGGAAACGCCGTCGCAAAAGTACTATTCACCCACTCGATAATCCCGGCGCCCGACCGGAAATTCACGCTGAGCGTCAAAGGCTCCGGCTGAATCCGCCCGATCCCGTATTGCCACGCCTTTAAAAACAGCCCAACCTCCGCCTGCCGGAACCGATAGATCGACTGCATCGGGTCGCCCACCAGGAACAGAGTGCGACCATCTCCCGGCTCCCAGGTCTGCGTCAGCTTCTCGAGCAGTTCAAACTGCGTGTACGACGTATCCTGAAATTCGTCCACCAGGACGTGCCGCAGCCGATACCCGAGCGCCAACCCCAGGTCCGTCGGTCCCGTCGCGTCCCCGAGCGCCCGCAACGACGCCAGGGTCAGCTCCGTGAAATCGGTGCACGACCGCTCGCGAAAGACATACCGCAGATTCCCCACCGCAATCGGCAGAACCTCGACAATGGCCTGCAGCGCCCGCCACTGCGTCTCCGGGAAGTGCACCGGCGGTAAATCGCGAGCCTCATGCAGGCGCTTCCGAAATTCATCGTTCCCCTCCAGGCTGCGGGCCAACGCATTCTTCTTGCGCCATTTGCCATCCTGCGTGAGCAACTCGTTCGCGAACTCCCGCCAATCGTCCGGTTCCGCGCGAAGCCCCGCCTCTCGCGCCGAAGCCCGCAATCCCGCGATCTCCTCCTCCACAATGGTCGCGAGGCAGCGTTCCACCTGGTCGCGCATCGCCCCCACGTGCCGCAGCCATTGATCGCGCTTCTCGAGCATTCCCGCAACCAACGACTGCACGCGCTCGAAGTTGTTGTCGAGATGCAGAAGCAGGCTCGCAATCGCGTCGGGATTGTCCTCGCCAACCAGCGTCATCCGTGCCGCTTCGGCATACAGGGCACTCGCGTTTTCGATGATCTCCGGCATTGCGCCGAGACCCGAAACCCACGGCATCTGCCGCGCAATCGACGCGCACAGAGAATCGATAGTCTGTATGCGAATGCGAGCGGGATTCTCGATCAATTGCCACGCTGCCGCACTGTCCACATCGAGAACCGCACGCGCCAGGTCGTAAGTGATCGCTTTGTGCGCTTGCTCAGGCCGCGGTCCCCGAGCCAACCGCAGCGCCTCCACCACCCGCGACCGCATCTCGGCCGCCGCCTTCCTCGTAAACGTGATCGCCAGGATCGACTCCGGCGCTTCGACCAACGACAGCAGCCGCAAATAGCGTTGAATGAGCAGTTCCGTCTTGCCCGAACCCGCCGGCGCGCGGACGATGAATGACGTCGCGGAATCGAGCGCCCGCGCGCGTGCTTCGCTATCCGTCATCGCGTTCATCCCGTACACGGCACAGCGGAGTAATCTTGCAAAAATCGCAAGTACTCTCACCCAACTTCGGGTCGACCCGCGCATCGCCCGAACGGAACTGCTCGGCCAAGGCCACCAAAGCAGCCCGCCACCCAGCAGAGTCCCCCGAACAAGGCTTGAACTCCGGCAGCACCGTGTTCTCCACCATGCCCAGGAACCCCAGCCTGTCGGCGCGAATACGCGCGAACGCGGCGCCCGCCACCGGCACGCCGGACGAGATGTAGTATAGCGGCACCTGCGGCTCATCCAGCCGCGGACCCTCCCAAACCGACGTCGCGACATTCCCGGTCTTGTAGTCGATGATCACCTGTCGACCGTCCGCAAGCTGATCGACGCGGTCTGCGCGAACCTCGAGCCGCAGCCCGCCAATCTCGATCTCCCGTTTCTGTTCCCGCGACACCACGGTGAACGGCGGCCGCCGCCGCTCCAACTGCAGCCACGCTGCGATCAGCCGCGACAGCCGGATCTTCTCCACCGCGGCGCTTAATCCGCTGCCGCACCGGTCCACCGCCGCCGCGACATGGCGCTCGACGATTTCCTCTTCTTCAGCGACGCTTAGTTCCAGCAATCGGTCGCGCGAACCCACTTCTCCCCATATCAACTGCAGCGCCTCATGCAGCGCCTTACCCCTATCGGCGGCACTCAAACCCGCATCGATGTCCTCGAGTTCTCTCGCCCCAAGCCGATGTTTGGCAAACGCGCGGAATGGACAAGCGGCGACATCCCGCAGCAGCGAGACACCCCCGCTTTGCACCTTCTCGCCCTCCAAGGCCGGCGCACGCTCATCTACCACCGCCTCCAGTTCCGATGCGCTCCAGATGATTTGCCTCCAGCTCTTGAATGAGGGCCTGGCCACCGCCGCCGGCGCAAGAAACGGGCTCGGAGCCAGCATGCGGTCGCCCTCCATACGCGGATAGCTGAATACCACCTCGCTCGCGCTCCCTCCCAAGCGCCCAAATGTGCGCTTCGCCGCCTCGAACTCCCAGTGGGCGGAGGAATGCGGAACCCCGTACTCGCGCTGCAGCGACGCCGGCAGAAACGGATTCGGCGACGCCGGGGCAGGAAACACCTCATCGTGCAGCCCCATCACCCAAAGATGATCGAACTCCAGACCGATCATCTCGCCCGGGTCCGAAATCTGCACCGGCGCCCCGGTGTCTTCAAACTGGAAAACGGTGGCATCCGCGAATTTGCGCAGCCGTTCCACCGCGCCCGCCAACTCGATGTTCCCGGCCGTCACATCGAGCGCCGCGAACTCCGACAGCAGAGCGTTCCACCGTGCGACAATCTGGTGTTCCTGAGTGTTCAGCGGCCGATCGCCCGGCCAGCCGAAGGCCTTCAGCAACTCCGAAAATGTCCGGCTCCAACCTGCGCACCCCTGCATCGCCGGCGTCTGCAGCAACTGAACGCTGAACGTCTTGAGCGCTCGTGAGAGTTCGCGGCATTCGCTTGCGCTTGCGGAGCGCTGGAGAATGTCGGCCGACGTAAACCACGACCCTTGCTGGCGCAAGCGCAGATCCAACCGCGCCCGTACGTCACCCTCCGACTCGCCTCCGCGCAAGTAAGGTGACCGCAGCAAAGTGCAAGCATGCATGAGAGGCATTCGCCCCGTCGCAAGCTGAAGAATCAGCAGGGCCGCATGAACCGGCGCGTACGACGCCAACGGCCTGCCGAGCGAGATGTGAAATACGGACTCCGCGGCAGGTGCCGCGCCCGGTTGAAGCACCTCGGCAAAAATCCGCTCCACCTTGCCGCGCAGATGCTGCAGGTCGAGCACGGCCACTCCAATCCGCGCCCTTGCGTCATTCTCAATCGCCTGCCGCGCCCACTCCGCCGCACACCGAATCTCGTCTTCGGCGGAATCGCAAACCTGGGTGCGTATCACAGACCGCCGCTCCGCCAGCGGAACCTCCTGCGCGAACCACGCCGCCAGAAGCTCGCCAAATTGCGGCGTTAACTTATCGAAGCCGGTGAAAAACACTTCTTCCCCGTGCCGTCGTTCAACCGAACTTTCCGCGACCCGCGCCGCATCCTGCCAGTTCGATTGCCCTAATCGCCGCTCAAATTCACGCGACCATTCGAGGAACGCCTCGCAATCCTCGGACATCGCGATCCTACCGTCGAGCGGGATGCGATACGCCTGCGCCAGCCGCCACGCCTCCATCGCACCGCGTGCGGCGGCTTCAGTCTGCAACAACTCGGGCCCATAGCGCGAGGCGCGAACGATCTCCTCCCATACCACCGCTTCCTGCGTGGGATTGAGCAGCACGGAATCGCCGCCGCCTTCGACCAGATTGTCGTTCCACTTTCCGAGCAGGTAGGCTTCGATCGGCAGAATGTGCGGTGTCTTCCAAACGGCCCGCCCCCGGTCACGCTGCCAGGAATTGAACTTCTCGGTGAGCGCGCGGGCCAGCCGCCGCGTTGCCGTGAGCAGCACGGCATTTCCTTCCAGTGTCCGAAAAACCGTGTCCAATCCCCATTTTACCGGCCTCCTCACGAGGAACTGTGCTTACATGAATAATTGAGCGATCGATGCATTACTGTTGCCATTGATGGGCCGGCGGGAGCGGGCAAAAGTACCCTCGCGCGCCGCCTCGCAAAGAAGCTGGGATTCGTCTACATCGACACCGGGGCAATGTATCGGGCGGTCGCGCTGTGGGCTTTGCGCCGCGGAATTTCGCCCTCCGACATGCACCGCCTCGAACAATTAGCCCGGGAGGCGCGCATCGAATTTGAACCGGGAACGAACGCGGTTCTCTTGAACGGCGAGGACGTGACCGAGGCCATCCGCGCGCCCGAGGTTTCGGAAGCCGCATCGCAGGTGGCGGCCATCCCTGCGGTCCGACGCGCGCTCGTCGAGAAGCAGCGCGACATCGGCGAAGCCGCCTCGGCCGTGGTGGAGGGACGCGACATCGGGTCCGTCGTCTTTCCCAATGCCCGCGTGAAAATCTTTCTCGACGCCGCCTCCGATGTCCGTGCCGACCGGCGAGCCTCCGAAGACAGGCTCCCCCGCGAAGTGGTCGCCGGACAGATTCGCGAGCGTGACAACCGCGACCGCAATCGAACGGAATCACCCCTGGTGCAAGCGCCCGACGCGGTTTACATTGACACCACCGGCCTGTCGATAGAAGCAGTCGAGGAGGAACTGCTCAAGATCATCCGTGCCCGGACTTCGAACTGAGTTTTTGATATGGAAAATCTTCTGGTCATGAAATTTGGCGGAACGAGCATGGGCTCCGCGGAGCGCATTCGTGTCGCTTCCCAGATCTGCTCGGAGCATAAGGAAAAACGCCCCGTAGTCGCCGTGGTTTCGGCGATGTCGAAAGTGACAGACTTGCTTCTCGACACGCTCCGCCACGCCGAAGCCGGCGACGACAATGGCGTCGACACAAACCTCCGCCAGCTCGCCGAACGCCACCGTGACGCCTGTAGCGAGCTGCTGCTTCCCCGCCAGCGTGCCGCCGCGAGTTCCGGCGTCGAGGCGCTGCTTTCCGACTTTCGCCGCATCACTAACGGAGTGCGAATGTTGGGAGAGCGCCCGCCGCGTTCCGTCGATGAAGCGGTCGCAATTGGAGAGCGCCTCACAGCCCTCATGATGGCCGAATACATGAGCGCCAACGGTGTGAAAGCGCGAGCGGTGAATGGCGCGGATGTCATCGTGACCGACGCCGTCTTCGGCAATGCAACGCCGATCATGGATGAGACCGGTAAAAAGGCCGGCGCGCTTTTGAAGCCGCTCCTCGAAGACGGCGTCCTGCCCATCGTGACGGGCTTCAACGGCTCAACCATGGACGGCCGTCCGACGACGCTCGGCCGTGGTGGATCCGATTTTTCCGCCTCCATTCTGGCAGCCGCTCTCGACGCCGCCGAGTTGTGGATCTGGACCGACGTCGATGGCATCATGAGCGCAGACCCCCGCTCCGTGCCGAACGCCGCCGTTCTCGACGAGTTGACCTACAGCGAAGCGGCCGAGCTCGCATACAACGGAGCCAAGGTGCTGCACCCGAGAACGCTGGCGCCCCTTGCCGAAAAGAAGATCCCCGTGTGGAGCAAGAACAGCTTCGCATTGGAACAGCCCGGCACCCGAATTGCCCCGAAACTCAGCGTCGAGCGCCCCGGGCCTCGCGCTGTGACCTCGATGCGAAACGTCGCACTAGTGGCCATCGAACCGGCCAGCGCCGCAATCAGCGGAACCCGTGTGATGTCCCGCGCCCTCGACGCGCTCGCAGCCGCCAACGCCGAAGTACTGGCCTTCTCCAGCTCCAGCTATCGTCAAAGCTTTTGTTTCCTGGTCCGCAACGACGAGGTCGAACGAGTCCTGGAACAGCTCGAATCGGGCCTGGCTCTCGAACTGACGCACGGCTACGTGAAACCGGTCGGAGTGGATCAAAACGTCGGCCTTCTCGCGGTTGTAGGCGAAGGCATGCGAGGCACGCCCGGTCTGGCCGGCCGCATCTTCAACGCCATCTCCCGCCAGAATGTCAACATCATCGCCATCGCCCAAGGATCGAGCGAAATCACGATCAGCGTCGTCGTCCGGCGCGACGGCCTGGAGCGCGCCATTCAAGCCATCCACGAGGAATGCGGCCTTGGCAACCCCGCGATTTAATCCGCTCATTTTCTGCCTGTGATGCAGGCTGTCAGCCTGCGGCGGGTTGTTAACCCGCCTGTCGTGGCCTTGAAGCAGCGCCGGTTGCCAACCGGCGGCAGGACGCCATCCTGCATCACAGTCAGAAGACTAAGTGGCATTGGGCTTCAGCCTGTCCACTCCTCCTATTGCCTTCCCATATCAGATGTGCGACCATCCCTATTGGAAAACAACAGGAGGATGATCCATGCGGCTCTTAAGGACCTGGATAAAAAGGCTGGCCGGCCTGCTGCCCAGCGCCGCCCGTGAGCGCGACCTCTCCGACGAACTCAGCGCCCACCTTCAACTCCACACCGACGACAATCTACGCCGCGGCCTGACTCCGGAGCAAGCCCGTCGCGAAGCCCTCATCAAACTCGGCGGCATAGAATCCACGAAAGAGCTCTATCGCGATCGCCGCACGGTCCCCATCCTCGAAAACCTCCTCCAGGATCTCCGCTTCGCCGCCCGCCAATTGCGCAAGAGCCCGGCATTCGCCGTCACCGCCGTCGTTATGCTGGCGCTCGGCCTATGCGCCAGTGTCGCAATTTTCGCCTTCGTCGACGCCGCTCTCATCCAACCGCTGCCGTACCAGAACCCCTCGCGCCTCGTGGCCGTCTACGAGAGCGTATCGCTCTGCCACCTGTGCGACGTCTCGTACCCCGACTACCTCGACTGGAAACGCCTGAACACCGTCTTCACGTCGATGGACATGTACCAGTCCGACGGCTACATCCTGAAAAGCGCAACCAGGGCCGAGATCGCGCGCGGCGCCCGCGTCACGGCCGGTTTCTTCCGGACGCTGGGAGTAACGCCGGCCTTGGGCCGCGATTTCCTACCGAACGAAGATCAGCCACAAGCGCCGCGCACAGCAATGCTCAGCTACGCTGCCTGGCAGACTCGCTACGGCGGGAAGCCGGATGTCTTAGGCCAGTCCGTCACACTCGATGGCGACGTGAACCTGATCATTGGCGTTCTGCCGCCCGATTTCCATTTCGCGCCCGTCGGCCGCGCCGAGTTCTGGACTGCCATGCACCCAACCAGCAGGTGTGATCACGAACGCGGCTGCCACGATCTCTTCGGCGTTGCACGCCTGAAAGAAGGCGTCTCCCTGAAATCCGCCGCTTCCAACATGGCCGTAATCGCGCGCCAACTGGAGCAACAATATCGCAAGTCCAACGAGGGTCAAGGGTCCGCGGTGATCTCGCTAACCGAAGCCGTCGTCGGAGACATTGGCCCGATTCTGCTCGTCCTGCTAGCCGGAGCGGGCCTGCTATTGCTGATCGCGAGCGTCAATGTAGCCAGCCTTTTGTTCGTACGCTCCGAGAGCCGCCGCCGCGAGATGGCCGTGCGCACGGGACTTGGGGCCTCCCCCACGCGCCTGGTAACCCAAATCGCAACCGAAGGTCTGCTTCTCGCATCCATCGGCGCCGCAATCGGCCTGGCCGCCGCGAGTTGGGCGATGCATCTTCTGGCAAAACTCATTCCGTCAACCATGCTCACGGGCATGCCCTATCTGAACAACCTTGGCCTGAACTCCCGTGTTCTGATCTTTGCCGCGGCCGTCGCCGTTACAGCGGCGCTGTTGTTCACCATTCTTCCCTCACTCCAGCTCTCGCGGCCTGACATTCGCGAAGGGCTGAACGAAGCCGGCCGCGGCTCCGCAGGCACACTCTGGCGTCGTGTTGGAGCGCATCTCGTGGTGCTGGAACTCGCCACCGCCGTCGTGCTGCTGGTCGGCGCAGGACTGATCGGAAAAAGCCTTTACGAAGTGCTCCGGGTCGATCTCGGCATGCAGCCCGATCATCTGGCGACTCTGCGGGTGACGGCCCCGGACGCAACCTATGGCCGAAAGACCCAAGCCATCACTCTCGGCCGGCAGTTGCTGGGCCGCATCGCGAACTTGCCTGGAGTGGAATCCGCCGCGCTGACCACTCGGCTGCCCTTGATCGACGGCATGACCGTCTGGATTCAAATACCGGGACGCTCCTTCGGCCGCGAACATAACGAAGTGACCGAGCGCATCGTTTCCGCCGCCTATTTCCAGACTCTTCGTGCGAAACTCATGCGCGGCCGGCAATTCGCCGAAACGGATGATGCCTCCAAACCACCCGTAGTCATAGTAGATCGCTCATTAGCCGCGATGTACTTCCCAGGCGAGGACCCGGTGGGCAAGCAGCTCATCTACGCCGCACGCCCGGAAATCGACCCGATGCAGATCGTCGGTGTTGTGGACGACATCAAGGAAGGCGCTCTGGACAAGGCCACGTGGCCCACGATTTATCTCCCCTTCAACCAGAGCCCGAGGGACTACTTCTCGCTCGTCGTCCGCACCTCGCAAGCGGAAGAGGCCGTTTTCCCGACCCTGGCGAGGACAATTAACCAGCTCGATCCGGAAATCACCACCTCGGACGCGCGCACCATGTCGGATCGTGTTCGAAACTCCCCCGCCGCGTATCTCCGCCGCTCATCGACCTGGCTGGTAGGAGGATTTGCCGCGCTGGCACTGCTGTTGGGAACGATAGGGCTCTACGGCGTCATTGCGTACTCCGTCAGCCAAAGGACTCGCGAGATCGGCGTGCGCATGGCGCTGGGCGCTCAGCCCGCAAGCGTATACCGCCTGATCCTCAAGGAAGCCGTCCTCCTGATCGCCCTCGGCCTCGCCGCCGGAATCGCCTGTTCGATGGCCGCGACCAACCTGATGCGAGGTCTCCTCTTCGGAGTCGCCAGTCATGACGCCACAATCCTGGGCAGTGTTGCAGCAATACTGGCGCTGTCAGCCCTCACAGCCACCTACATCCCCGCGCACCGCGCCGCAAAGGTCAATCCCGTCGACGCTCTACGCGCAGAGTAGCCCCCGTCGTCACGGACCGCCCGGCAAGGATGTGAGACTGGAAAAGGTGGGATAGGCGCTGAATGCCTGCCCCACCCTTCCACATCCTCCAAACCGTCGCGAGGCGCCAAGAATCAGGCCGTGTAATACCACCGCTGAACACCGCTAAAAACAAAAAGCCCGCCCTTTTTCGAGGGCGGGCTCTTCAACCGTAAAACGATGCTTCTTAGTAATCCATCTCCGGACCATGCGGGCCGCCCGGCGCCGGAGCCGACTTCTTCTCCGGAATCTCCGCCACCAGCGCTTCCGTGGTGAGCATCAATCCCGCGATCGACGACGCATTCTGCAGAGCGGAACGAGTCACCTTGGTCGGGTCGATAACACCAGCCGCCACCAGGTCCTCGTACTCGCCCGTCGCGGCGTTAAATCCGAAATTTGGATTCGAGTTTCCACGAACCTTCTCGATCACGATGGCGCCTTCCCAACCGGCATTACCAACGATCTGCCGCACCGGCTCTTCGCACGACCGGCGGATGATTTGGATGCCGATCTGCTCGTCGCCCGCACCCTTCAGATTGTCCAGCCCCGCTGCTGCGCGCAGCAGTGCCACGCCGCCACCCGGAACGATGCCTTCCTCGACCGCAGCGCGAGTGGCATGCAGAGCATCCTCAACGCGCGCCTTCTTTTCCTTCATCTCGGTCTCGGTCGCAGCGCCCACCTTGATCACCGCAACGCCGCCCGCCAGCTTCGCGAGCCGCTCCTGCAGCTTTTCACGGTCGTAGTCGCTGGTGGTCTCTTCGATCTGAGCGCGGATCTGCTTGATGCGGCCCTGGATCGCAGACTCTTTGCCGGCGCCTTCGACGATCGTGGTGTTGTCCTTGTCCACCACAACGCGCTTCGCACGGCCGAGGTCATCCAGGCGAACGCCTTCCAGCTTGATGCCGGTCTCTTCCATGATCGCCTTGCCGCCCGTCAGCACCGAGATGTCCTCGAGCATCGCTTTGCGGCGATCGCCAAAGCCCGGAGCCTTTACGGCGCAAGCATTCAAAGTCCCGCGCAGCTTGTTCACAACCAGCGTCGCCAGCGCCTCGCCTTCCACTTCCTCGGCGATCACCAGCAGCGGCTTGCCGGAACGCGCAATCTGCTCCAGAACCGGCAGCAGGTCCTTCATGTTGCTGATCTTCTTCTCGTGGATCAGGATGTACGGATCCTCCACCACGCACTCCATGCGATCCGGATCGGTGATGAAGTAGGGCGAGAGATAGCCGCGGTCGAACTGCATGCCTTCCACGGTCTGCAGCTCGGTGACCATGGTCTTCGACTCTTCCACCGTGATGACGCCGTCCTTGCCCACCTTCTTCATTGCGTCAGCAATGATGTTGCCGATGGTGGAGTCGCCATTGGCCGAAATCGTGCCAACCTGCGCGATCATGTCGCCCGAAACCGGCTTCGAAAACTGCTTCACGCCTTCCACGACGTTCTCGACAGCGCGCTCGATGCCGCGCTTCAGAGCCATCGGGTTCGCGCCCGCCGCCACGCTCTTCACGCCTTCACGGAAGATCGCCTGGGCCAGAATGGTCGCGGTGGTGGTGCCGTCGCCGGCCGTGTCCGAAGTCTTGGAAGCGACCTCGCGCACCATCTGCGCGCCCATGTTCTCGAGCGGATCTTTCAGCTCGATCTCTTTCGCAACGGTGACACCGTCTTTTGTAATCGTCGGTCCGCCAAACTTCTTCTCGAGAACGACATTGCGGCCCTTGGGGCCAAGCGTCACCTTTACGGCATCAGCCAACTGGTTGACGCCCCGGAGAATCGCCTGGCGGGAATTTTCGCTGTAAACAATCTGTTTTGCTGCCATGTTTCTTTTTCTCCTCTTACTTGCCCGCCTTCTTGGCGGCGCCTTCCAGAATGCCGAGGACCTCGTCCTCACGCATGATCAACAACTCTTCGCCATCCAGCTTAATGTCGCTGCCGGAATATTTGCCGAAAAGGATGCGATCGCCGACTTTTACGTCCAGGGCGACCACTTTGCCATCCTCCATTCGCTTGCCTTTCCCAACGGCGACAACTTCGCCTTCCTGGGGTTTCTCCTTAGCCGAGTCAGGGATGTATAGACCACCCTGCATCGTCTCCTTGTCCTCCAGCCGTCTGACCACAACACGGTCATAGAGCGGTCGAATATTCATTGTTCGAACAACCTCCCTAATCGAAATAGTTTAATTTTGAGTATGTCGAGCTTCGGGCTAAAGCTCTGCACAAAATATTAGCAGACTCGGGCGAGGAGTGACAACAGAAATTTGCAAACTGCTTATTTGCAATATGTTACAGTACGAGAGTACTCCCGATGGACAGTCCGTGACGATACCGCTATCCTGAAGATGCCCTCATCATGCGCCGGTTTGGCCCTCTGACTGTCCTCGCCCTCCTGTTTATTTTGGCTGGCGTGGGCGCGGCGTACTACGCCCGGTTGAAAGTGATGAGGAACACGCCGGTAAACCGCCCCGCGCGGCTGCCCGACCAGACCCTTGGCACTGCCCAGGATTGGACCTACACCAAAACGCAGGACGGCAAGCCTGTTTTTTTCATTCAGGCCAAACAGTTTGAAGAGGTCGAGGGCAAGATGCATTTGAAAGATGTGGAGCTCCACATCTTCCATAAGGGCGGCGATGAGTACGATCGCGTCCGTAGCGCCAGCGCGGAGTTCAACGAAAAAGGCAACGAGCTGTATTCCGATGGCGACGTCGAAATCGTAATGGGCGTTCCCGAAGACGAAGAGCCCGACGGCCATCTGCTGACAATCCACACCTCCGGCGTCCACTTCAATAGCAAAAGCCAGCAGGCCCACACCGACCGCGCCGCCAGCTTTGTATTCGACCGCGGTGAGGGCAAGGCAGTCGGCGCCGACTACGATTCGAACTCCCGCGAGCTCAACATGAAAAGCCAGGTCGAGCTGATCTGGCGCGGCACCGACCCCGCCAGCAAGCCGATGAAAATCGAATCGGAGAACGTGCTTTACAAAGAACGCGAGCACAAGGTCTGGTTGCAGCCGTGGGCCAAATTCTCTCGCGATACCCTGACCATGAACAGCGGACCCGCCCTCGTCACGCTGCAGAACGGCGTCATTCAAACCGTTGAAGCCCAAAAGTCGCAGGGCGCCGATCATCAGCCGAACCGTAACCTTGAGTTCGCCGCCGACATGATGAATATGCAGTTCGACGGGTCCGGGAAGCAGGTGCAGAAAATCGTCGGCTATACCAACGCCCGCCTGGTAGCGACCTCCGCCGCCGGCCAGACCACTATGACTACAGATCGTGTGGATCTCGATTTCGACACCGGCGGCGCCGACAGCGTGCTCAAGACCGCCCTCGCCACTGGCCACAGCATTGCCGAGTCCAAACCAGTCGCGAAGGGGAACGATTCTCCCGACGTGCGCATCCTGAAGAGCGACGTGATTCAGGCAAAGATGCGTCCCGATGGTCAGGAAATCGAGTCGGTGGAAACACCCGGCCCCGGCGCCATTGAGTTCATTCCCACTAAGCCCGCACAGCCGCATCGCTGGATGAACGGCGATCACATCTGGATCACTTACGGCGCGGATAACTCCATCGAAACGTTCAAGTCCGTCAATGTTTCGACCCGGACACAAAAGCCGCGCGCGGCCGGCGCTAAAGAAGATCCCCCGCAATCGCTGACCTGGAGCAAAAACCTGCTGGCCCGCTTCCAGCCCAAGACTTCGCAGATCGACACACTCGAGCAGTGGGCTGACTTCCGCTACGAAGAAGGCGACCGCAAAGCCAAGGCCGATCGCGCCGTGTTAAATCAGCCGAAAAACCTGATCGACCTGACCGGTAAGGCGCGCGTCTGGGATGCAACCGGATCTGCCGACGCCAATCACATCGCGCTAAACCAGCAGAGCGGCGATTTTGCGGCCGACGGCAATGTCAATTCCACCCGCATGCCTGACAAGAAAAAGGACCAGTCGGGCGGCGGCGGAATGCTCAATGAGGACGAGCCGCTGCATGCCAAGGCCGCCAAAATGTCGTCTACCGACAACAATCTCAAAATTCACTACGAAGGCAACGTGCTTTTGTGGCAGGGAGCCAACCGCCTGCAGGCCGACGTCGTGGATATCGACCGCGACGATAGCATTCTCAAGGCGCACGGCAGTGTCGTGAGCCAGTTGATGGACAAGCAGGATAGCGATGACAAGAAGAACAACGCCAAGCCGCAGAAAAAAGCCGGGCCGCCGGTCTTCTCCATCGTCCACGCTCCCGACCTCGTCTACAATGACGACGACAAGATTGCCAATTACACGGGCGGCGTACAACTCGACCGCGGCGATACTCGCGTGAAATCCCGCGAGCTCAAGGCATTCCTGCGCGACAAGGAAAACGATTCCTCTCTCGACCATGCGTTTGCCGACGGCGCTGTTGAAATCGTCACCACCGAGACAGACCGCGTGCGAACGGGAAAATCTGAACACGCCGAGTACTACGTAGACCAGGATAAGGTGATCCTGAACGGCGGAAAAAAAGGCGGCGTCGCGGAGTATAACGAGGTACAAAACGGCGCCCCCAGGGGTTCCACACGTGGCGACGAATTGATTTGGTATTCGAAGGACGATAGGCTAGTGGTGAACGGTCAAAAAGGCAAACCCGCCCAAAGCAGTTTGCGCCGTGGCAAGTAGCCGTCTGAATGCGCACTCTCGAGACAGTTGAGATTTCGAAGACTTACCGGGGACGGAAAGTCGTCGACAACGTGTCGCTTTGGGTGAAACAAGGTGAGGTTGTAGGTCTGCTGGGACCGAACGGCGCCGGAAAAACGACGTCGTTCTACATGATCGTAGGCCTCATCAGCCCCGACTCCGGCCGCGTCATCGTCAGGCACAAAGGCGTTTCCGAAGACATCAGCTCCCTGCCCATGTATGTGCGCGCCCGCCGCGGCATCAGCTATCTGCCCCAGGAAGCCTCGGTCTTCCGCAAACTCACCGTCGAAGATAACCTGATGGCGATCCTGCAGACGCTGCGCATGAGCCGCGCCGAGCGCCGCGAGCGTATGAACGAGCTCATCGCGCAGCTTGGCCTCGAAACCGTGCGGCACAGCAAAGGGTACACGCTGTCGGGTGGTGAGCGCCGCCGCGTCGAAATCGCCCGTTCTCTGGTGATCGGCCCCAGTTTTCTGCTACTCGACGAGCCATTCTCCGGCATCGATCCCATCCAGGTGCTGGAACTACAGCGCATTATTTTCGACCTGAAAGCCGCCGGTATCGGCATCCTGGTCACGGACCACAACGTGCGCGAAACACTTGCGGTAACCGACCGCGCCTACATCATCAACAACGGAAAAATATTCCGCCAGGGCACGCCCGAAGCCTTGGGCAACGACGCCGAAGTCCGCCGCGTCTACCTCGGAGAAAACTTCAACTTCGAAGGCGCCGCGTAACGCAGACTTCAGGCTGCCTTTACGCGAGTGAAGCTTGCGGGGCTACAACCGAAGAATAGTCGTAATCCGGGGCGCCGCCGAACTCCGCTTCCAGCGCACCAAGAAACAAAACTGAACGGCAGCGAGAGGCGCTGTCTACAATTGATCGGGTAAATTCCCAAGCTTGGCGAATGCATCGGCGCGCCAAAGCTAACAACCGGCGCTCCGCCCAAAATCCTCCCCATCATGCGCATAAGACAAGCACCAGTTGGTCCCTAGCTATAATTTGTACATGCTCAAACCCACCGGGAAGATCTGGCACAACGGAAAACTCATCGCTTGGGACGACGCGAAAATTCACGTCCTCTCCCACGTCACAAGCTACGGCAGTTCCGTATTCGAAGGCATTCGTTGTTACGCCACCTCTTCCGGACCAGCCATTTTCCGCGCTCGCGAGCACGCCCGCCGGCTCCTCGACTCCGCCAAGATCTACCGCATGGACGTCCCCTACACTCTCGATCAGCTCGTGGACGCCCTCACTGAGCTTGTCCGCGTTAACAAGATGGAGTCCTGCTACTTTCGCCCCATCATTATGCGCGGCTATGGTGACGTCGGCGTGCTGCCGTTCCACAACCCCATCGAAGTCTACATCGCCTGCTGGGAGTGGGGCAAATATCTCGGCGAAGAGGCCCTGGCCCAGGGCGTCGACGTCTGCGTCTCGAGTTGGAACCGCTTTGCGCCCAACACCCTCCCTGCGCTTGCGAAAGCGGGGGCGAATTACATGAACTCCCAGCTCATCCGCATGGAAGCCCACATCAACGGCTACAGCGAAGGCATCGCGCTGGACGAAGCCGGATACGTGAGCGAAGGATCGGGCGAAAACATCTTCGTGGTCCGCGACGGCAAGATCCTGACGCCCCCGCTCGGAGCCTCCGTGCTCCCCGGCATCACGCGCGACAGCGTGATCCAGCTTGCCCAGACGCTCGGCATCCCCATCTCCGAGTCGTTGATCCCCCGCGAAATGCTCTACATCGCCGACGAAGTCTTCTTCTCCGGAACCGCCGCCGAAATCACGCCGATTCGCTCGGTGGACCGAATCACCGTCGGCAGCGGTCAACGAGGCCCGGTAACCGAGAAATTGCAGCGCACATTTTTCGACATCGTGAATGGCGATTCCCCGGACCAGATGAATTGGTTAACGCCAGTGCTGAGTACCCGGCAGCCCGTCGAAGTAGGATAGTTGTTAGCCAGGCAGGACAGGCTTCAGCTTGTCCATCTAAGTTAACCTTTAGCTTGGTGGGGTTCTCAAAGATCCGATCCGCAAGTGCGATCCGGGCGGCCACCTCCCCCGAGATTCCCGCTCGGAGTCGCACTCGCAGGGGATCTGATCTTTTTTACCAAGCATTCCCGCAATGCGCCATAGTACAACCGCCGTCGATTCGCGGTTTTCAACAGAATTATCCCGCTGTGGACTCAACACCGTAACCGCCCGGCGCTGTGGGAAACATGTGCATAAACCGGAGTCATCATGAAATGTAACGGCATCGACGCTGTCTCGGGAGAAAACACGCAAGTCTCCTTCAACGGCGTGATCGACGGCGTCGACACTTTGCTCGCCCAACCCGAAGAACGAATCTATCTTTCGCCCGGGTTCATCGACATTCAGGTCAACGGCTTCGCCGGCGTGGATTACAACTCGCCGGTGGCCTCCGCGGAAGACATCGCGCACTCGATTCGATGCCTCTACGCAACCGGTGTCACCCGGTTTTTTCCGACAGTGATCACGGGTTCGCCCCACGATATGGCCGGCGCGCTCCGCAATCTCGCGCACGCCCGCGGAGTGATCCACGAAGGCCCGGCGATGGAGGGGTTCCACGTCGAAGGACCCTTTATTTCGCCGGATGACGGACCTCGCGGAGCCCACCCGAAGCAATGGGTCCGCCCGCCGGACCTGAACGAGTTTCACCGCATGCAGGATGCCGCGCAGGACCTTATCCGCCTCATCACGGTCTCACCCGAGTGGCCCGAAACCGCGCATTTCATCGAAGAAGTGGTGCGCGAAGGTGTCGCCGTCAGCATCGGGCACACCAAGGCCGAAGCAGGACAAATTAACGACGCCGTAAAAGCCGGAGCAACGCTGTCCACGCACCTCGGTAACGGTGCGCACTCCGTGATGACGCGCCACCCGAACTACATCTGGGAGCAGCTAGCCGAAGATCGCCTTGCGGCGAGTTTCATCGTCGATGGAATCCACCTCGGGAAGTCGTTTCTGAGGGTGGCGCTCCGGGCCAAAGGCGTAGAGCGCGCCGTCCTCATCACTGACGCGGTCATGCCCGCCGGCTGCAGCCCCGGCCAATACAAACTGGGCGAGGTCGACGTCGAACTGCACCCCGATGGAAGCGTCCGCCTGCTCGGAGGAACGCGCTTGGCCGGATCGGCGCTTCTACTCGACCACGCGATCGGCAACGTGATGCGTCTGACGGGCGTCACGCTCCGCGACGCCATCACCATGGCGACCCGTAATCCCGCCCGCATCGGCCGAATAGCCAAACGCCAGCGCGGCCTCGCGGTGGGGGAACGAGCCGATCTCGTACGCTTCCGCTACGACGACGAAGCGAAAGAAATCCACGTGCTCGAGACCTTTGTGGACGGCGAGCGGGTCTTCCACGGATAGCCTGTTTATCAGCGTTCATCTGCGGCCTGCCGCGCCCGATCACAACACAGCCGAACCTGAATCACCCGCAAAATCAGGCATTTATCAAAATGCCTCGCGTCGCGCCTCCACACCCGCATCGTAATCTGAAATCGCACGGTGATTGTACCCTTCGTGGCCACGAACTTTATCACCTGTAAATGATGCGGACCGGCTGGCTGAATATTGCCTCTAGCGACATTCGGCGCGTCCGGCGCGCAAAAACGGCAGAGTAGCTACTCTCGGCGAACCACTGGTTCGTGTCTCCTCATCGCGCCCTCTTTCGGAATGCAGTCCGCAACGGTGCAGCGGTTTCCGAAAGAGGCGCGCGGCAGGATGTAACGCGACCTTCAGGTCGATGCCATTAGTTTTTCCGGAAGGTGTAAGGCAGGTTTGCAACCTGCGGCGGGTTTGAAACCCGCCTCGACAGGCACCTTAAAAGCGGCACTTGCTGTGCCGAACTGTCTCATAACCCGATCGGAGCCATCAAATGCCACAACTAACCGCCTCCGTAGGCCGCCAAGGCCGCAACCATCACGACGACGTCCAACTCGTGCAGGATCTCCTGAACCTCAACCCGGACGGCCTCTGCGGACCCCAAACCATCCGCGCCATTGAAGCCTACCAACGCAACGAACTCGGCATGGATAAACCCGACGGCCGCGTCGACCCCGGCGGTCGCACCTTCCGCGCGCTCTGTCTTCCCCGCCCCAAACCAACCCCCGGAATCTTCCCCCCGGCCGTCATCAACGCAGCCATAAACTCCCAAACGCACTGGGCGGTGCCCGCCTCCGTCACCCTCGCGCAATGGGCGCTCGAAAGCTCCTGGGGCGCGTCCATGCCGCCCGGAAGCAACAACCCCTTCGGAATAAAAGCTGCCGGCAACGAACCGTTCGTCGAAAGCCGCACCCACGAAGTGATCCACGGCCGCACCATCACCATCACCGCGAAGTTCCGGAAATTCGATTCGCTCGACCAGGCCTTCTTCGAGCACGGCAGCCTGTTAGCCAACAGTCCCCACTACCATCAGGTCATGGCTCTGAAGGACAATCCAACGGCCTTCGCCGATGCGCTAACCGGAGTCTACGCCACCGCCCCGAACTATGGAACCGAACTGAAATCGCTGATGCAACAGTACAATCTGTGTCGTTACGAGGCCTGACTATTTGTCGATCCGAACACGCTTGATGTGCGATGTTTCGCCGCTCACAATTCTGACGCGGCTCTGCGGAACCCCAAAATGCTCCGCCAGAAACTCGCACAGCTCTTTGTTCGCCTTGCCCCGCTCCGGAACGGCCGCTACCTTGACCTTCCAGGCGCCATTCGACAGCCGGCCCGCGATCTCGGTCTTCGAGCTCTTGGGAATCACCTTCACCGTGATCTCAATCAACCGAAAACCACCTGTGCGATTACGAGTTGGGGCATCTCGTTATTCCACGTGTCCGGAATATCGTCAAATGCCAGGCGAAAACGCCGCGATTCTCCAGGCTTAAAGGTCTTTTTGACAATAGGCACCCGTTCCCGCAGTACGAGCTGGTTATAACGGTCGTAAAAATACGCCGTCACCTCGACCCGCTCGACCGTGCGATTCCCGGAGTTTCGCACGCTGCCCTCAATCTCCGTCAAAACCTGCTTAGAGTAGCTTTCCGTCGCCTTCATCGCTACGTCCGATAGCATGAGATTGCGGACGTACGCCTTTCCTTCCGCCGTCAACGGAGCGTCTTGCGATGTCGATCGCGAGCAGGCTCCAGTAAATACAAGCACGGCGGCCAGGGCGAGTACGGAGTACCGCGAATTACAAATCACTGCTGTCTGGATCTCCGACTCCCATCATAGTCGCTTGCGCGCGACCACTTCATCCACTGCGCGCTTGTGCGCGCTATCGTCCGGCAGACCGTGAAATTCGTGCAGAATCTCCCAATCCTCGAAGAATCCGCGCAATTCTCCGGGTGCTGTGTGCTTATAATTCGGCGCCTCGCCCGGCCCGACGACGTGAACAATGACAATCGCGACGCCGCCCGGCCGCAGCCCCGCGCGAATCTTCGGAATGAGATCGCGTTGCAGGTAGTAACAACAGCAGATCAGGTCGAATGACTCAGGTTCAATCGCGAACTCAGGCTTTTCCAGGTCCACGACCCTTGTCGTCATCTTCAATCCGCGATCGCGAATACGATCGTTCAGAATCTGGATTGCCGTTGGCGCGCCATCCACTGCGGTGACGTTCCAGCCCCGCTCCGCCATCCACAATGCGTTGCGCCCCGTTCCACAGGCAATGTCAAGTGCCCGGCCCGGCGCCATGTCCGCGACGGTCCCAACCACCAACGGCGTCGGAGGAGCATGCAGGTCGGCGTCCGGACGCTCCTTCGTCCGATAACGCAAGTCCCACTCTGAGATCTTCATGGCCGCGACACCACCAGATCGCTGTACTCCGTATGCCGCTTCAAATACTGCGCCACAAACGGGCAACGCGGCACCACCTTGAGATGCTCCGCGCGCGCAAATTCCATAGCATGCCGGGCGAGGGCGCTGCCAATCCCCTTGCCCTCCAGCTCCGGAGGCACCTCCGTATGAATCAGGAGAATCTGATCGCCGGATCGTTTATACAGAAGGTACCCGGTCTGACCGTCCACCTGCGCCTCGAAGCGGTTTTCCGCCTCCTGGTTCGTGACCGTTACATCCGCCATGTCCTTACTGTAGCGTCGATGGACGTTATACTTGCCTCATGAACCGGCGTCAGTTTCTTTCTACCGCCGCGGGCTTGGCCTGTATTCAAGGCGTTCCCTATGCGGATCAGAAGCCCCGGCGCGTCGGATTGATCGGGAGCGGATGGTATGGCAAATCCGATTTGCTCCGCCTGATTCAGGTAGCGCCCGTCGAAGTCGTCTCCCTCTGCGACGTGGATCGCAACATGCTCGCCGAGGCCGCTGAAATCGTCGCCAGCCGCCAGCGTTCCAAGAAAAAGCCGCGAACCTATCACGATTATCGCGACATGCTCAAGGAAAAGGACCTCGATATCGTTGAGGTGGCGACCCCGGATCATTGGCATGCCCTGCCCATGATCGCCGCGCTCGAAGCCGGTGCCGACGTCTACGTCCAAAAGCCGATCAGTGTCGACGTCGCTGAAGGCAAGGCAATGCTGGCCGCCGCACGCAAACACGGGCGCGTCGTTCAGGTTGGCACGCAGCGGCGCAGTACCCCCCACCTGATCGAAGCTCGGAACGACGTCGTGAAAGCCGGCAAACTCGGCAAAGTCGCATTGGTCGAAATCTGCTGCTACTACCACATGCGCGCCACCGAAAACCCGCCGGACACCGCGCCGCCGCCCTACCTCGATTACGAAATGTGGACCGGTCCCGCGCCCATGCGCCCCTACAATTCCCTGGTCCACCCCCGCGGCTGGCGCGCCTTCATGGAGTACGGCAACGGCATCGTCGGCGACATGTGCATCCACATGTTCGACATGACGCGCTGGATGCTCGACCTCGGCTGGCCGAAGCGAATCTCCTCGTCCGGCGGCATCCTCGTCGACAAGGCGAGCAAAGCAAACATTACCGACACGCAGACCTGCACGTTTGATTACGGCGACCTCCAGATCGTCTGGCAACACCGCACCTGGGGCGACGCGCCCGATCCCGATTATGATTGGGCGGCGACGTTCTATGGCGACAAGGGAACGCTGAAGGCCAGCGTCTACCGCTACGACTTCGTCCCTGCAGGCGGCAACGGTCAGAAGATCCATCGCGACGTGAAATACGAGCTGGATCAGTATCCCGAAGACCGTACCGAGAAAGACCTGGAGAAGCACGTGGCCCCCGCGATTCGCGGCCATATGCTCGACTTCCTGGCCGCGATCGACCGCCGCGGCAAGCCCGTCGCCGACATCGAGCAGGGCTACATCTCGACTTCAAGCTGCATCCTGTCGAACCTTGCTATGAAGCTCGGCCGCACTCTGACCTGGGACGCCGCCAAACAGGAAGTTGTGGGAGATGAAGAAGCAAACCGCTTGCTGCACCGGCATTATCGTGCGCCCTGGGTCCACCCGGAGCATGCGCGGGTTTAATTAGTCCCACAGCAAGGATGCACAGGCGAAAGCGCCTGCGCCACCCTTGGATTTCACCAGACGTGCTTGGTGGGGCAGGAGGGGTTTCGCCTGCCCACTAACTCCTCTTACCGCGCAAAGAAACTGTGAATCGGCGGAGGCGGCTCCGTTCCCCGAATCGCACGCCACAAGACATCATTCAATTCATCATCATCCGCCCGGTCCGCCTCGCTGAAATCCATCTCCCGCGACTGGGCCGCCGTAGCGCTGTTCGCCGGATTCCGCGCATCCAGCGGAATACGAGGCTTCTCTACCACGTACGGAGCCTCATTCCGGTTGCTCGCAAACGCGTTGTACATTGGGCGAGCCGCGGCGTCAAACTGCGTCATCGGATACAAGCCCAGAATCAACTCAATGGTCCGCAGCACCGAAGTCGTGTTGTACATCGTGCTGTCGACCGCGCCGGAGTGAGTCCACGGCGAAATCACAAATGCCGGCGACCGGTGTGAGTCGATGTGATCCGGCCCATTCTGCGCATCGTCTTCCACAACGAAAATCGCCGTGCTCGTCCAGAATTTGCTGTGAGAAATCCCCTCGACAATCATTCCCAGAGCATAATCATTGTCGGCAAACGAAGACAGCGGCGCAATCTTTCCCGGTGCCGTGCCGGATGTGTGATCGTTCCCCAGCCGCATAATCATGAACTTCGGCATCTGATTGCTCGACTCAAACTGCGCCAGGTCCCGAAGGAACGTCTGCGCCCGGTTGACGTCCGGGTAATCGAGATCGAAGCTACGGTAAGACGTGTTGGTCACGCGCCCGAGCACCGGATCACGGACGGAATCCACCTGCACGCCGTCTTCACCGGGTTTGGCGCGGTTATTCGCAAAATACCCGTAGTTCCGCATTGTGATGTTGTGCGCCGCGGCATTCGTCCAGATGTAATTCGCGGGCGGCACGGCTGCGGGGTCGCTGCCTTCGTAATCGTAATGATTGCGCCGCTTCGCGTAGCTGTTGGGCCACAATTTCACGATGTAGTCATTGGCAATCGCGGACGTCGACCAGGCGTGGCCGTCCGCGCTCACGTCCGAATTGACGTAGAAATTGTCGAGCAGGACGAATTCACGGGCCAGTTTATGGTGGTTGGGGCTGACATCATTCTTGAAAAGCACGAGCGAAGGATCGCTCTCACCTTTGCCGATATCGCCAAGCACCTGGTCGTAAGTGCGGTTTTCCTTCACGATGTATAGGACGTGTTCTATCGGCGTCAGTCCGCCCGGAAGGTCTGGAATAGGGTTACCGGTCGGCGCCAGGAGCTTGCCCAGTTTGGCATCGCTATAAGGTGAATAAGCAAAGACCTGCTGCGTGTAGTTCGTAAGGGTTTCGTCCGTGAGTGGAGGAACGATCGAAGCGGTCCCTGTCTGCAGGCGTCCAACATACTCCGGCGCAACCACTCCCTCGTGGAGAGGCTCAGGGCGAACGGACGGATTGGGTCCCTTCGGATTTGGATAACTTCTCGAACCACGCCCATTCAATACAATGAGCCGGTTGTCCTCGAGGACCTTGGCCGCCGTCGGGTACCAGCCCACCGGAATGAATCCCAAAACGTGAGCGCGTGCCTCGCTGACGTCGGCCACCGCCACCGCGTTCGCGTCGGAACAGACCACAAAAAGCCGCGTCTGATTGGGACTTAGGGCGAGTGCCGACGGCGTCATGCCCACCGGCTGCTGCGGCGTCATGGCGACGTTGATCGTATCGATCCGCCGCAATTCCCTGCTGTCGGTGATGCCGATCGTATACACATTGTTTGTGTTGGCCGCGGAAACGAACAGCCGCGCCCTGTATTGCGCGGCGCTGGTGTCGTCCCCTTCGGGCTTGCGATCGCTCCAGACAATGTCGGTTGGATGGGGACCTACCGGGAGCCTTTGCATAATGCTCCCGTTGATAGTCTGATGCTGCAGGAGCGTGCCGTCCGCCCAGCTCGTAACGAAGAACGACTCGCCGTCCGGAGGCATGAAGACGCGGTAAGGACGCCGGCCCGTGGCATAACGCTCAATCACGCGACCGGATTGCAGGTTCACAACCAGAATCCGGTCGTGATACAAATCCGCCGCGTAAAGCATCCGGTTATCGGGTGAAACGGCGACGTCGCCGATGAAATCCTGCCAAGTCTTCTGTCCCGGTGCGACAAGGTCGAACGTGCGGCCCGCTGACAGCTTGCCGTCATCGGACAGGGTGAATTCGAAAACGCTCCCGCTCGATCCGCCGCCTACCCAGAGCGTCCTGCCTCCCGGCGCAAACGTCAATCCGAGCCATGCGTCGGCAACGGGCGTGCGGCTGATCTCCCGGCCCGCCTCCAGAGACACAACGCTAAGCGAAGGCGGCTTGTAACCGCCATTCAGAACCACCATGAAGCGGCCATTCGGCGAGACCACTGCCGACATTGGCAACGTATCGAGCGGCACCTGCTGGCCTACCGGCTGAATCCGCCAGCCGGTGTTCAGCAGGAAGCCTCCCGAAGGAAATGGACCGACCTGTTCACGCTGGTGCGGTTGCGATGGGAGCGAGTAGGCCAGTCCGATGAGCAGCGCGGCCAGGGCCGCGACAGAACGCCAGGAAAATTTCATTCGGAGAACCTTTGTGCGATGGGGAAGCGGCGCCCGATGCCGAACGCCTTGGTGGTTACCTTCAGGCCCGGAGCGGCCTGTTGACGCTTGTATTCGTTCCGATCGACTTTGTTGATGATGTCGCGCACCAACGCCACGGGCACGCTCTGCGTTTCCGCGATTTGCTGCGGCGATTGGTAGTGTTCCACATAGGCACGCAGAATGGGGTCCAGAATCTCGTAAGGCGGCAGCGAATCGGTGTCTTTTTGGTCTGGCCGCAGCTCCGCCGACGGCGGCTTCTGAAACACGCTCTCGGGAATCGCCCCGCGATGGCGTTCATTCGCGACACGGGACAGGCTGTAGACCAGCGTCTTCGGAACGTCGCTGATCACCGCGAGACCCCCGCACATGTCGCCGTACAGGGTGCAGTATCCTACCGCCAGCTCGCTCTTATTGCCGGTGGTAAGCACCAGCGCGCCCGACTTGTTGGACAATGCCATCAGCGAAACACCGCGCAGGCGCGATTGAATATTCTCTTCCGTGACGTCCCGCGGGCAATTCCCGAACAGCGGATCGAGTACCCCTAAAAAGGCATCATAGACCGAACCGATGGGGACAACCTCAAACCCGAGTCCGAGGTTGTGAGCCAGCGCGCGGGCATCGGTAATGCTGTGTTCGGACGAATACGGCCCGGGCATTCCGATCCCAGTCACGTTTTCCGGCCCCACCGCGTCGACCGCAATTGCCGCGACGAGCGAAGAATCGATACCACCGCTCAATCCGATCAGGACCCGGCGGAAGCCGCATTTGCGGATGTAGTCGCGGGTGCCGAGCACCAGGGCCTCATACACCGCATGGCATTCGTTCGCCAGATTTTCGTGCCGGTCGCCTGTCAGCGTCTCGCTGTCGAACAGTACCAGGTCTTCGTCAAACGACTTCGCCGAGGCAACGACATTCCCCTCGGCGTCCATCGCAAAGCTGCTGCCGTCGAAGACCAACTGATCGTTACCGCCAACCTGGTTGACGTAAACCAGCGGCAGTTTGAAATGCCGTGCCGTTGTTTGAAAAATCTCGCGGCGCTGCTCTCGCTTCTCCATGTTGTACGGCGAGGCGTTGATGCTGATCAGGATAGTGGCGCCCGTGCGAGCGAGTTCTTCAACCGGATCGCGGCTGTAGCGGCGGCGCTCCCAAAACTGCTTGTCGTTCCAGGCGTCCTCACAAATGGTGAGCGCGGTATTGGTCCCATCGAGGCTCATCGGATATTGACGATCGGCGGGATGAAAATATCGCGCTTCGTCGAAAACATCGTAGGTCGGCAACAGCATTTTGTGCTGCCGGAATACGATCTCCCCGCCTCGTAGAACCGCGGCCGTGTTGAACAGGCGATTCCCGGTTGGAACCGTTGCTGTCGTCACCGTGCCGCAGATGACGGCACACTTTAGGTCTGCCGTCTCGCGAGCGAGCCGCTTGAGATGCTCGTCGGCCCGGTCGAGGAAGCTCTGCTTTTCGAGGAGATCGCGCGGTGGATATCCCACCAACGCAAGTTCGGGAAAAACGACTACGTCAGCACCGGCGGCCGAGGCGCGTCGTGAAAAGTCGAGAATCCGGCCGGCGTTGCCGCAAAGGTCGCCGACGGTGGAATTCGTCTGTGCCAGCGCGATGCGCATGAACTCTTCATTTTAGCGGCTCGCCGGCCTCGCACTCCTGCGTCTTGTATTGAACCAGGGCGGTCGCACCACCGAGGAGCTTGGTGTGAACCAGCCCTGGCATATGGATCAGCCGTGTGATCGAGACGAAGGCGTATTCCGTAAAGTTTTGGCCGGCATGCCCGTTGATGGTGTATAGATCGTCCAGCTTCGCTCCCCGAGTGGACACGGGGACGGCTTCCTCCAGGAGCCCATCGAGCACGTCATCCGGGACGAAAGGCGCATCCGAAACCGGACGAATCTCCAGCGCGCACGGCATCCTACCTGGCGAGTGCGAAACCGTCATGCCCACGTCGGTGCGCGGCGAGAAGCCCTCCGCAATGGGCTGGCCGTACAGCGCGCGAAAGAACAGCGCATTCCGATCACCGAAAGAAGGCTTTAAGAGGACGATTGCTCGCGTGACTTGAGAGGCGGTCATAAGCCGGCTGATGCTGACGTTTTCGTAGTCCGTGGAACGGTTGGAAACTCGTGACATGACTAGTTCCCCATACTGCCCCATGACGCCGCGCATTGACGGAGGGATCATCTGGTCCAGAATTCGATCCAAGACGTCGTCCGGAATGAAACTATCCTGCTTGGCTGGAGTGATCTCCAAGCTATTCGCGTTTCGACTGGCGGCGTAAGAAACGACCACCCTGACATCAGGAGTTGCGGCGAACATCTCTCGCACAGGCTCCCCGTAGAGAGCATGCAATCGCGACAGGTCGACCTGTCCCAACGCGGACGACACCGCCAGCAAACCAACCAACACCCTCATATCAGCCTCCGGTGAGACGCGTTCTGCGCTCACACCGTTCCAGGTATGATCGATAGACTGGAGCGAAATTCTGATGCTGTTGAGAATAGTTCCCCTGGTGGCCGTGTTGTCGATATGCGCCGCGGTCGCGGATGAGAAGGACGCGATCCTGCACGACATGGACGCCCACGCCCAACATTACGGCGACGTCTCCCGCAAGATCTGGGAGTTCGCGGAGGTCGGATACAAGGAATACAAGAGCGCCGACCTGCTGAAATCGGAGCTGCGGCAAGCCGGATTCACGGTTCAGGACAAGGTGGCCGACATCCCGACGGCGTTCATCGGCTCCTGGGGACAAGGCAAGCCGGTCATCGCGATTCTTGGCGAATTCGACGCGCTGCCCAGCCTTTCGCAGGACGACGTACCTGACCGTAAGCCGCTCATCCCGGGCGGTCCTGGCCACGGCTGCGGCCATAACCTGCTAGGGTCTGCGTCGCTTTTCGCCAGCGTCACCATTAAGAACTGGCTCGAACAGAAGAAGATTCCCGGCACGATCCGTTACTACGGCACGCCCGCTGAAGAAGGCGGCGGTGGAAAGCTCTACATGGCCCGCGCGGGCGTGTTTAAGGACGTCGACATCGTTCTCACCTGGCATCCTGGCGATGGCAACGGAGCGTCGAAGTCCAGTACTCTCGCCATCATCTCGGCGAAATTCCGCTTCCACGGTAAGCCCTCGCATGCGGCCGCGGCCCCGGAAGCCGGACGCTCAGCACTCGATGGCGTCATGCTGATGGGCAATGCCGTCGAATTTCTGCGCGAGCATATCCCGGATTCCACGCGCATCCACTACGTGATTACGAATGGAGGCGCCGCGCCGAACGTCGTGCCTGAATTCTCGGAGTTGTTCCTATACGCCCGTCATCCCAGCATGCCGGTCCTGGATGGCATCTGGGACCGCATTGTGAACTGCGCCAAGGCCGGGGCGCTCGCCACCGACACCCGCATGGAGATGGAATTGATCGACAGCTCCTACAACGTCCTGCCGAATGATGCCTTAGCCGACCTGGTGGACCGAAATTTCCAAAAGGTCGGCGGCGTGACCTACACGAAAGACGAGGAGGCGTTCGCCGTGGAGATTCGCAAGACTCTCGGCGGACGCGGCCGGGAGCTTGGCAGCCAGGAAAAAGTGGAACCGCCGCGCGAAGGCCACGGCTCCGCGTCCACCGACGTTGGCGATGTGAGTTGGATGCTGCCCACCGCTGCCCTGGGCGCCGCCACCTTCGTCCCCGGGGTTCCGGCCCACAGTTGGCAAGCGGCCGCCTGCGCGGGGATGAGCATCGGCCGTAAGGGCATGACCGTGGCCGCGAAGGCGCTGGTCCTGTCGGCTATGGACCTCTATACCGACCCGGAATTAATCAAAGCGGCCCGCGCCAGCTTCGAGAAGCGACGGGCTGGATTCGAATACCGGTCGCGCGTCCCGGCCGACCACAAAGCGCCGCTCAACTACCGCGATTCGAATTAGCCGCATCCCGGCAATAGAATTGCTCCGTAAACTGCTTGGCAGACATCCGCAGTCTGCCCGCGGTCGTGTTACTCCTCCTCGGCGCGCTCTTGCCGGCTTCGGCGCAAGACCCTTTGCAAACCGCCAATCAGAAGGTTAAGGAAAACACGGACGGCGTGCTCGGCTTCACGTTCGAAGAGCGGACGCGCTGGGAAGAGAAAGACGGCGTCAATTTCGGGAAGAGCGTCGATCAACAGGACATGCTGAGCCGCCTGCGGATCGGCGTGCAACTCGAACCGCTGTCGTGGCTGACCATCTCTGCCATGGGTCAGGACGCGCGGGTCCCGTTTTATGGGTTGCCAGCACCCAACACAATGCGTGACACGCTCGATCTGCAGGAAGGCTACGTTGCCATCCGCGATCGCGCGAAAACCGGGTTCGGCGCCAGTTTCGGCCGGGCCATGCTGAACTACGGCGAGACGAGAGTGATCGGATCGCCGCAATGGAGCAACGTCTCCCGCACCTTCGATCACGCCCGCCTGTACTACCGCACGCCCAAAACCCGCTACGAGATCCTGCTGGTTTCGCCCGTCAAGGTCCTGACCGATTCCTTCAATGCGCCAGACTTACGCGAGCGCATTTGGGGCACCTACGACACGTTCACCAGCGTCTGGCGCGGGGCTTCGATCGACGCCTACGCGTTGCGGCACACCCAACAGACGGCCGCTCTGGGCACGAACTCATTTGGCGGTCGCCTGTACGGCGCGTTTCCTCACAGGTTCAAATACAGTCTCGAAGGGATCGGGCAAGCCGGGCATCTCGGGACCACGCCGCAACGCGCTTACGCCTGGTTCGCCGGGATGTCGCGCAACTTGGGATCACTCAATGCGAGCGCCGAGTACAAGGTGGCGTCCGGCACGAGGCTCGGCAGCGCGAACAGCGGGACCTACGATCAGCTTGCGGCTGCCAACCACGACAAGTTTGGGCACCAGGACCTGTTCGGCTGGCGCAACCTGAAAACATTCAAAACGCTCGAGACGCTGACCTTGACGAAGGCGCTTGCCCTGAATGTCATGTACACCAACCACTGGCTTTACAGCGCATCGGACTCGCTTTACAGCAGCCAGGGGGCCATCATCGGCACGTCGCCGAGGGGCGCGGCGGGGACTCACGTTGGTCAGGAACTGGACACCTTCGTCACCGTCGCGCATCATGCGCACCTGTTCGGCGCAGGATTTGGGCATTTCTTCCGCGGAGAGTTTGTCCAGCAGACCACGCCGCACATCAACCCGCGATATTTTTACGTCTTCCAGCAGTACTCGTTCAACTAATCGATGCCGTGCTGCTTCAGCTTGATGATCTGCTCGGGCGTCAGGTTCTTCATCCCGCTGGCCTGCAAGCGGGCTATGTACTCGCCGTTGACGCCGTTCTGCCACATGCGAATCATCTCCTGCGATGTCAAACGCTCGTAACCGGCATCCCGGAGCTGTTTCGGGAATTTCGACGATACTCCGTTATCGTGCAAACGGACGACCTCTTCGGAAGGAAAATCGTAGCCGCTGTCCCTGAGTCCGCGCATGAACTCAAAGTTCACGCCGTGGTCGTGGAGCCGAATCGTGTCGTCGGAATTGAGCTGGTACCCGGCATGATGGAGGTCGGAGACGAACTCTGCGCTTACCCCGTGATCGTGAAGCCGAACGATATCCTCGGGCGATATCCGGCTCTGAGCCGCCACCACTTCCCGCACGAAGTCTGAATTCACGCCATGGTCATGCAAGCGGATTGCCTCTTCAGCGCGGATCTGGAAATTGGCCTTCTTCAGATTCCGGAGAAAATCCGACCTCACTCCATGGTCGTGCAGCCGGACGACATCGCCCACCGAGTAATCGTCGCCGTACGCCCGGATCTCTGTAATGTACTCGGGGCTGATGCCGCGATTCCGCAGCGCGATCAATTGATTTGAAGTGACGTCGTGGAAACCCAGCTTCAGAATCTGTTTCGCGAATACGAGGCTTACGTCGGAAGTCGCCATGGAGAACAACTTTCCTTCGTCCAGATCCTCGAATCCCAGCTTGCGCATCTCATTGACGAAAGCCGCATTCGGCGAGAAGCTGAAGGTGCCGCCTCCGACGCCGGCCACCACAGAGCCCTCGCAAATCAGTGTGCCGGCATCACGCACCAGCTCAAAACGGACGGGGGAATGGATAGAAGCGATCTGGTCGCGCGTCAAGCCCTTGAGGTCTTCCAATGCGTATTCGGAGCTGGTGGTCCAGCGCGACGTCAGGGTCGACCGCATCAACTCGAGTTGCACCTTGCCGGCGCCCCCCATCCAGTTGTTCAGACGCCAGCTTCCCGTCGTGGGAACACTCGTATCGGCCGCCTGTGCAATGAGGACGATCACAACGCACAAAGCTATCCCTAATCCGTCGCTGATTCTTAATTTCACGTCACGCCTCCTAAATGACGCCTGCGCGCCGCAGCTTGATGACCTGTTCCAGGCTCAGGTTCTTAAACCCCTGCTCCCGAAGATTGCGCAGCGAACTGGCCGTGAGCCCGTTGCGGCTGGCCTCGACCACTGTGTGCACATCCACTTTGGTGTAACCGGATTCCTTCAGCGCCTCAAAAAGGCTCGCAGGGACCCCGTTGCGCTGCAACTCCATAATCTGATCCGGCTCGAAGGGACCGAAGCCCATGGCGTGGATGCGCTGAATCGGTTCGAGACTGACACCATGGCGCCGCAGCTCGACGACAACTTCAAAGCTGATCTGCGGGATGCGTGATGCAGCAGCCTGCTGCACAAATTCCGGCGACACGCCATTGTTGTGCAGCGCAATGAGCTGCTTCGGTGTCGGCGTGCCAAGTCCGGCGTGCAACATGCCCTTGATATACTGCGGCGAAACGCCGTTTTGCTTCAGATCGATGATATCGTCCACTGAAATCTGGGTGTAGCCTGCATCCACCAGGCCACCGAGGAAGCCTTCGTGATGGGCTCCGGAGATGTCAACGTTGTCGGAGGGAGCCGGCGTAGGTGCGGGAGATGGAGTGATTGCATTACTCGCAACCGCTGGCGCCGCCGCGGGCTTCGGCGTCTTGACGGCAGCAGGTTTTGGTGCCATAGCTGCCGGCTTGGGTTCGCTCAGGGGAGCCGGTGCGGGAGCCGCAGTTACCGGCTCGCTTTGGGCGCGCAACCGGCTTCCACTCCACATTGCGACGACCGCTAG
>DATGJP010000103.1:0-4873 GCA_035295125.1 Bryobacteraceae bacterium
GGTGGCGATTGGCACCCCAGGCGCGAGCGTTTCCGGCCGCGCTTTTAACGAGGCAGGAGACATGGCCAGTGGCGCGAATGTCTCGCTGGTTCCCACACGGCCTGCCGGCCACCTGCAAGATTACCGTATGGCCTTGGCCGACGAATACGGCAGTTTTCAGATTACTGGAGTTGCGCCGGGAAGATATCTGCTATTCGCCTGGTTCGATGAGATGCCTTGCGATGTTTTCGACTCGGAAAGCCTCGGCACCTGTGAGGCAAAGGCCGTTGAGGTCACCGTTGCCGATGGCGACCAGCTTACCGAGGGCGTACAGATGAAAAAGTAAAACTTACTGTGCGAGTGGGGGGTCAGTTTCCGATTTGGCGGCTACACGTCCACGTGGATCGCTTCCAGCTAAGGCAGGGGCTGCAAGTTTATTTTCTGGCCGTGTCATCCTGCTGCGCTTCGCCGGCTAATCGGGATTCAGCGTTGCTAGGTGCAAATCCGAGCCGGTGCGCCTTATTCGCTTGGTTCACGAAACCGTACGGACGCCGAGAGATCGGTGTCACTGTCGAAGATCCCTTAGCGACCCACAAGCCGCTGCAGATGTTCCGGGTATCGCGCCCCCTCGACGGTGATCTTGGAGGCTGCGGTTTCGATCTCGCGCAGATCATTGGGGTTCAGTTCCAGAGCGGCTCCCCCGAGGTTCTCTTCAAGCCGGTGTAGTTTCGTGGTGCCGGGAATAGGAACGATCCACGGTCTTTGCGCCAATAACCAGGCCAACGCGACTTGAGCGGGCGTCGCTTTCTTGCTTTTCGCGATCCTGCCGAGCAGATCGACCAAAGCCCGATTCGCTTTCCGAGCTTCCGCCGAAAAGCGGGGGACGATATTGCGAAAGTCGGAGTTGTCGAACTTCGTGTTTTCGTCAATCTTCCCGGTGAGGTAGCCCTTGCCCAGCGGACTGAACGGAACGAACCCGATCCCGAGTTCCTCCAGAATCGGCATCACTTCCGCTTCGGGTTCGCGCCACCAGAGCGAATATTCGCTTTGGAGCGCGGTCACGGGCTGAACGGCGTGGGCGCGGCGGATGGTTTGTACTCCAGCTTCGGATAGCCCAAAGTGCTTTACCTTGCCCGCCTGAATCAGATTCTTCACGGCTCCGGCCACGTCTTCGATCGGCACATCCGGATCGACGCGGTGCTGGTAGAACAGATCAATGACATCCGTCCTGAGTCGTTTGAGCGAGGCCTCGGCGACCTGTTTGATGTGCTCGGGCCGGCTGTCCAGGCCCGCCTGTTTGCCGGTGTCCGGATCGAACTTGAACCCGAATTTGGTGGCGATGACCACACCCTCACGGAGCGGAGCGAGGGCTTCACCGACCAGTTCTTCGTTCGTGAACGGGCCGTACGCCTCGGCGGTGTCGAAGAACGTGACGCCACGTTCAACCGCAGTGCGGATCAACGCGATCATTTGCTGTTTGTCCGCTGCCGGGCCATAACCAAAGCTCATTCCCATGCAGCCCAACCCAAGTGCTGAAACTTCCAAATTGCTTTTCCCAAGTCTGCGCCTTTGCATTGTGTGGCTCCTTTGGTTTCTTCACCTTGAGATTAGATCCAAACGTCTTCGAGGCGGTAGCCTGATCCTACGGACTTATTGCCTATTTCTCTTGCCGTCTGAAAAAATCGGTTGGTGCGGGCCGATGCTTGCGGTTATGCTTGAGGCTAACTAAGGGGTAACGACATCATGATAGCGACGGATCGCAAATCCAACGCCCTCCCCATGCCCCACCGGGCAGATGAATTGCGCGGCGAGCTGGCTCGTAAGATTGCCTTTTTTATCGGCTCGGAAGAGAGGCGGGGAACCGATGTACCTGGTTTGACGCTTTCCCGGCGGAGCGGACCCACGGCTCCGGCCTCGGGGACTTATGAGCCGAGCGTTGCCGTGCTCGCCCAAGGGCGCAAGCGAGTGACGCTTGGTCAAACGACGTTTATCTTCGACGAGTCGCGGTTTCTGCTCACGTCTCTCGATTTGCCGATCATCGGCGAGGTTATCGAGGCGAGTGAGGAGAAGCCTTTTCTCGGTTTGTTACTCAAGTTCGAAATGCCCGTCGTCCGGGACCTCCTGAGCCGCGAGGAAATTCCGCCGGCGCCTTCAAACAGTCCCGCCATGGCCACGGGCGAAACGACGCCGGAAATGCTCGATGCGTGCTGCCGTCTTGTCGGATTGCTGGACAAGCCGCAGGACATTCCCTTTTTGAGCGGCCTGATCCAACGGGAGATCATCTACCGGATTCTGCAGGATCCGGCAGGAGCGCGGCTTCGGGCGATTGCGACACTGGGAGATCAAAGTAACCGCACGGCAAAGGCAATCGCCTGGATCAGGACGAACTACGCGAAAGCGCTTCGGGTGGAGGAACTCGCGCAACTCGCAGGAATGGGCGTATCCACGTTCCACCACCATTTCCGGTTACTGACTGCCATGAGCCCCCTTCGGTATCAAAAACAAATGCGGCTGCAGGCCGCACGGGGACGCATGCTTACGGACGGATTGGACGCCGCGAGCGCGGCCTTTGAAGTCGGATACGAAAGTGCCAGTCAGTTCAACCGTGAGTACAGCCGTTTCTTTGGTCAACCACCGATGCGGGACATCCGGACTCTTCGCTCACCAGGCGCCCCGAAGTTGGAATCGGTTCAGTAATCGGTGACAGTTCTGGCGTCAATCGATTCTGCGGGATCGCGCGACTCAAGCCTCGGGCAGTTGCAGTTCCGAGGTCAAACGCCCCAAACCGGAAAGATTCCACTACCGGGCGAAGTAGCTGTGCGTTGGAGCTGGCGCCGGGATGCCGCGGATGGAGCGATAGAGAATATCGTTCAGATCATTGTCGTCCATCTCGTCGGCTTCGGTGAAGTTCATCCGTGCTGAGCGTTCCGATGTCGCCGAGTTTGCCGGGTTTCGATCGTCCAGCGGCACGCGCGGTTTTTCAGCCGTGAATGGCGTCAAATCCGGTGTGGGTTGGAACGCGGCCGACATGGGGCGGGCGCCGGCGTCGAAATGGGTCATGGGCCGCATGGCGAGAATCAGTTCCATGGTGCGCAACACCGACGTCTGATTGTAGAGTGTGCTATCGACGACACCGCGGCGCAAGTAAGGCGAAATCAGATAAGCGGGCGAGCGGTGGGAATCCACGTGATCGGGGCCGTTCTGAGCGTCGTCCTCCACGATGAAGATTGCCGTCGTCCCCCAGAATTTGCTCTTCGATACCGCTTCGGCGATCATCCCAATCGCGTAATCGTTATCCGCCGCGAGCGAAAGAGGAGAAAGCTTGCCAGGCGCAGTACCTGCGGTGTGATCGTTACCGAGGCGCATCACAATCAATTGCGGCATCGTTCCGGCGCTCTCAAATTGGGCCAGATCGTGCAGGAATACTTTCGCCCGCTCGACATCCGGGTAATCCAGGTCGAAGCCGCGATATTGGAGGTTGGTTACCGGCGCCAGCACGCGATCGCGCACCGATTCTACTTGCGTGCCGTCGCTTGCAGGCTTGGCGCGATTCTGCACGAAATAGCCGTAATTCCGCACCGTGCGTCCCGCCGCGGCCGCATTTGTCCAGAGGTAACCGGCCGGTGGCAGCGATGCGATGTCCTGGCCTTCATAATCGTAGTGATTGCGCCGCTTCGCATAGCTGTTCGGCCAGAGCTTCTGCACATAATCCGGCGCGATAGCTGCGGTCGCCCAGTTGTGTCCGTCCGCGCTGACATCCGAATTCACGTAGAAGTTATCGAACAGCACGAATTCGCGCGCGATCTTGTGTTGATTGGGAGTGTACTTTTCCGAGAACAGCACCAGCGATGGATCGCTGTTCCCCCTGCCAATATCGCCGAGCACCTGATCGTAGGTCCGGTTTTCCTTAACGATGTAGATGACGTGCTCGATAGGTGAGCGGCGGCTGATGTCGGGAGGGATGGGATTGTTCGGCCCGGTTGGGACGTACTGGAGCAAGCGATCGTTGTAGGGCGACGCTTCAATCGCTGTTTTCGAATATGCCTCCAACCGATCGTCGTCAAATGGCGCGATAAAGGAAGCGGTGCCTTTTTGAATCCTGCCCACATATTCAACCGCCTCGTTACCCTGATGAATCGGCGCGGACTTGCGGTATGGGCTGGGACCCTTGGGATTCGGATGGCTCCCCAACCCCCGGCCGTTCAAGACAACAAGACGCCCATCGGCGAGCGAGCGCACAGCAGTCGGATACCAACCAGTGGGGACGAAGCCTTGCACCCGGCTCTCTTTGGTGGAGACATCGACAACCGCGACGGCATTGGCATCGGAACACACCACGTACAGGCGCGTTTCATCGCGATTGAGGGCTAAAGCGCTCGGCGTCATACCCAGAGGGTGCATCGGCGAGGTGGCGACGTTGATCGCCTCAATCATCTCCATTTCGTCACCCGCTCCGATACCGACAACATAGACGTTATTCGTATTGGCCGCGGCAACGAACAGGCGCGCGGCCCAGGGCGCAGCGGTCTTGTCCTGGGTCGTCTCACCAGGCTCCTCGGCGGCCTTTCGCGCGCTCCAAACCATATCCGTCGGGTGCTGTCCCAGGCGCACTTGGCCCAGCAAATTGCCGGTCGCGGTTTCGTGCTGATAGACAGTACCGTCGGCCCAACTGGATACGTAATAAGATTTGCCGCCGGGATGAAACAGAATGCGATAAGGACGGCGACCGGTTTTGAAGTGCTCAATGACGCGCCCGGATGAGGGATTGATGACAACGATCGCGTCGTGATAGAGATCGGCGGCGTAGAGCAGGCGCCCGTCGGGAGTGACCGCGACATCGCCGATGAAGTCGCGATACGTGCGCTGAGCAATCGGCACCACAACAAACTCGCGG
>DATGJP010000104.1:0-12752 GCA_035295125.1 Bryobacteraceae bacterium
GCGCCAATACCCGTGGGTGCCTGGCCGCGGCCGGCAAAGCAGTAGAACGGGCGCGATGCGCCGATCGTGCCTCCGAGCCATCGAGGTCCTGAGCAGCCCCCCACAGCGTCCCGTGCTAGCCCAAGTTCATCACGGGACTACTTGGGACGGCGATTTTTGACGTATCCGGCGGCGCAAGTGCTGCGCTTGCAATAGGTGATTTCCCAAAACGCAATGTAGCGTAGACCTACCCTCTTGTCACGGCCCGGCGCGTATAACACGATCAACACAGAATGTTTTTGCGGCCGAACCGGACGGCAAGCACTGGTCGCTCGTTGAGACCGTAGGGACCCCGGATGGACCGCGGCAGAAGACGCTGTGCTACCTCGGCGAACTGAACGGTTCGGCGCAAGCGCGCTGGTGGAAGGCTGTCGAGGTCTTTCATGAACAGGGTGAATCGCAGCAGTTGAAGCTCTTCCCCTCGCATATGGAAGCGCCAGCGGGCGACCCGCAGGTAGCGCGCGTGCTACTGAACAATGTGCGCCTGGAGCGGCCGCGGCAGTTGGGCGCCTGCTGGTGGGTCGGGAGTTGTGGAAGCGGCTCGAACTGGATCCGTTGTTGGCCGCGGCGCTGGACGATGATCCCGCCGACGTGCCCTGTCGAGACACCTGCTCGAGTTCGATTACAACCGAAAGAAGCTGCGCGTCGATTTCAGGCCTGACCTGCTCAGGCCGGACCTGCCAGTCGCGTTCGAGCTGTGATTGGATTTGACGATCACATGGTTGATCGCCAAGCTTAAGTCTGAATGTGCAACTCTCGAAGCGCAGCTCCGGTTGCGAGATCGAAGTTGGCCTGTTGCGATGAGCAGGTTCACTGATTCACTGAAGTGCGGCGTATTCTACTCGTGCCCGCTGGAGGATTGGGATGTCTGGATCAGCGTTGCTCCAGAACGTCAGGAAATCGTGGTAGGCCGTCTTCGCTTTGTTCATATCTCGCGACAAAGCGAATGCTCGGCCAAATTGTAAGCACGCGACCGCGCCGACGGGATCGGCGGCAACGATACCGCGATGATCGAGAATTTTCTGGAATTCCCCAGCAGCTTTGGCCCCTTCATCTTCCGCCAGATAGGCCAATCCGCGGACATAGACCGGATACAGGCTGCCAACCAAAGCAGCATTGTCTCTGGCTACAAAGCCCAACTCGTAGGGCCTCGCGGTCTCTAATAAGTCAATGGCGTTTGAAGGCTTGCCGTAGTTCAGCGCGATGAGGGCACGAACTGTGGGCACATAATTGAATCGCACCAGCGTGTCCTCCGGGAACCGCGTTTCCAGATCGCTCGCGAGCGCCTTGGACCGCGAAGAATCTCCGCACAGAGCCAGCGCAATGGCGGTGACATACTCCACATCTCGGCCCTTTGAAAGCCCAAGCGCAGCCGCGGCACGCCGACACGCTTGGAGCCGATTCCCGAACAAGGCTTCGCGCACGGCTGCTTCGGCTTCATACTGCGCCGATCTCTCTCGTTGGCCGGCTTGCTGTGCCAGATCTTCCGCCCGCTGCGACATTCTCCTTGCCTCTCGCAAGTGACCCGAATATGCCAGGACAGAACCCTCCATATCGGACATCAAGTCTTCGGCTCCGGTTCTCCCCGCGGCCAAAGCCGCAGCGCGCTCCACTCCCGTCCTGTCGCCCTTCAAAAAAGCGATTTCGTATTGAGTGAGCAAAAGAGCAGGAATTTCCAGCTTCCGCTCGAAAGCTCGCCGAATCGCCTCTCCCGCCTCATCCAGTTGGCCGAGCGAGACGTCACCGGCAGCAAGATTGAAATACCCCCAGGGTAAATCAGGATCGAGCTGAATCGTTTTGTGAGCTTCTTCGATCGCTGTTTCGTATTTCCCCGTGGCCACCGAAATGGCGCCCGACAAGAAGCTGTGGGAGAAGGCATCACGAGGGTAGGCTTGCGCCCACAGTTCACAGGTCTCGCGCGCCTTTTCCAGATTTCCCGTCACCTGCCGGTCATAGTTCGCAGCAATGAAGAATCTCTCCCGGTCACTTGCGCGGCCTCGCAGTTCATAGGCCTGGCTGAGGCTTTCGCTGGACAGGGTAGACTCTCCTATATCGCCATACAAGCGTCCGAGGTACGCGTGCGCAATCGCGAATTTGGGGTCGATCTCAATGGCACGTTTGACAAGAGGCACGGCAGCCGCGGAACCGTTTGAAAAGGCCACCTTCCAGGCTGCGCTATAGGCTTTTAGGGCCTCGAGTGACGACGTGGTCGCCTCGTGTCAATAAACGAGTTGGTCATCCAGGGCCGCGGCCCGCAGGGCAGCGGCTTTCGCGCTTGGCATAACCTCTTTCGGGAAAACCGCGCCTATATTACTCAGCCCGGCGGAAGCCATCGCGAGTGTGGCATGAGCCGGAGCGTAACTGGGATCAATCCGAACAGCTTGTTCGGAATATTCGATAGCCTTCCTGTAAACATCTGCCCGACCTCGGCTATTGTCCAGAAGATATCGCGCCTTCCAGTAGGCCAACTGTGCGTCGGCGTTTACAGAATGGGAGCATTTCAGGCGGCCTTGCTGTTGCGGTGTCAGTTTTCCCGGAATTTCCGCGGTAATCGCGCCCGCGATCTCGTTCTGCAGGACGAGCGCGTCGCGAAAGTCGCGCTCGTAGGTCCGAGCCCAGAGGTGTTTCTCGGGCGATACCTGGATGAGGTTCGCGGTTACCCGAAGACGATCGCCAGACCGCGCGATCGTTCCTTCGATGACGGTGTCTACGTTAAGCTCCCGCGTGATTTGTCTGACGGGCTTCTTTGTCTTCTGATACTGATTACGGAAGTTCGTGCGATCACGCGCAGCGGACTCGCCTGACCCAAATCCGTGATCAGCGTTTCGGTCATCCCATCACGTATTGCGGATCCGGGCTTGTCGACAGACTTTCGAACGGCAGGACTGCGATGGCTTCGAGGTGGGGCCCCCGGCGGACAGGTAACCACTCCGAAGAGCCAAGATCAGGACCACAACCGCGGGAATGGCGAAGCTTACGGCGAGCAGGGCGCGGGTGCCGGGAAACCTGCGCCCGGGACGACGGCTCGAGCCTTGTGCCGCCTCCGGCGAGGACCCCACAAGACGAACTTGGGCTTCAAAGAGGAAGCCCCGTCTGGTGACGGTACGTATAATCTCCTGGGACTCATCCCCCAACGCCTTACGGATCTCCGCAATGCACTTGGTGATGGATTCGTCGGTCACCACGACGTCCCCCCAGATTGCCTGCAGGAGTTCTTCGCGCGTCACCAGCCGGCCGTGGTGCTCAAGCAAGTACAGAATCACCTGGAAAGATTTGGGTCGTAGCTTGATTTCGTCAGGCCCTCGGAAGAGGCGCTCGGCGGCAGGATCGAGCGTAAACTCGAGGTACGAGTACGAGCCGTGGTTCGTACGTGCCATTCCCAAAGCGTAGCAGATCGCCAGTTCGGTAGGTTTTCCTAGTTTTTTCCGGGTTCTTTCCTTTTTTTTCAGGACCCCGGAGACCGCCCGAGCGCAAGCTGGTCCTCGCGGGACATTTCCCGCTTGAGGAGATTCTCCATGAGGCACCGAATTCTTCTGGCGCTCGCGCCGACAATTCTGTCAATGACAACCATTCCATCTGTGTCAGCCCAAGCAAACTTGTTCCGTTCACCGGTCAGCTTCACCTTGAAAGGCTGCACACAGCTCCCGGCCGGACTGGTCATCACCGGCTCGGGCGAAAGCTTGCTTGTGATCAGCACCCGGACGGACAAGGACGGCAACACCGTTGTCGAGCATAACAACGTCGTCACGGGAACCGCCACCGATAATAATGGCGGAAGCTACATATTCAACTACGCGGATCATGCTACCATCACCATGCCGCCCAGCGTGTTCCCATTCACTCGCTCGCTAACCGACCACTTCAACCTCCTCGGCCAAGGCCAAAGGAACCAAATGCAGGTGGGCTTTAGGGCGGATGTCACGGTCATCGCGCCGAACACATTTATCATTAGCCCCATAAACGTGCGCGGCGATCCTATGACTTGCGACGCGATCTAGTCCCCCGGGGCGGAGAGGGCGTTATGAGTCCGGCGGTGTCAATTCGCAGCGCATTCCTGGTCTTCCTGATGGCCGGAATCGGCTCGGCGGAGGACTTGGATGACCAGCTGGCGGCGGCGCTGAGCAATGCCGGTTTCACTGGCACGACCGGCTTGGGCATCGAAGAGCGGCTCGACCGGCCGATCGATGCCAAGCTGGCGAATCTGGGTCGCTTGCTGTTCTTCGATAAGATCCCGCCGCTGCACAACGATAATGCGTGCGCCGGGTGTCATTCGCCGACCAACGGTTTTGGGGACACCCAGTCAATCGCCATCGGTATCCAGAACAACAACCTTGTGGGTCGGAACCGCTTCGGGCCACGCAACCAGAGACGTACTCCCATGGCGGCGAACACCGCTTTCTTCCCAGCTCTGATGTGGAACGAGCGGTTCTTCGCCCCTTCTGGCAATCCGTTCGACAACTCCGGGGGATTCGTGTCCCCGCCGCCGGAAGGCGCCACGCGATTCCCTCCTCACGACCCGATTATTAGGGTACTGCTCCAGGCGCAGGGGCAATTACCGCCCACGGAACTGACCGAAGTGGCGGGGTTCACCGGGACTGCGGGTACGATCGGCCCGCAATTCGACCAGTTCGATGACGGCAAAGGGTCGCCCGTGCCGCCACCGGATGCGATCGGCTCCCGGAACGACCCGATCCGGCAAGCGGTCCTCAAACGCCTGAACGGGTCGCCTGCTTACCGGAAGCTATTTGGGGACGTGTTCCCCAGCGTCGCCGCAGGCGGGCCAATCGATTTCTCGATGTTCGGCCGGGCTATTGCCGAGTTTGAGTTCATGCTGATCTTCGCCGACGCGCCGATCGACCGCTTCGCCCGCGGTGACCATGCGGCAATGAGCGTTCCCGAAAAGAGGGGCGCACTGATCTTTTTCGGCAAAGGCAACTGCGTGACGTGTCACGCCGCTGCAGGAAAATCCAACGAGATGTTCAGCGACTTCCAGATGCACGTGATCGGTGTACCTCAGATCGCCCCTGAGTTCGGCGTGGGTAAAGGCAATGTGATCTTCGACGGTCCGGGCCAGAACGAAGACTTCGGCCTGGAGCAGATCACCGGCGATCCGGGAGACCGCTACAAGTTCCGCAGTTCGTCGCTGCGTAATGTTGCGCTTCAGCCGGCGTTCTTCCACAATGGAGCGTTCACTCGGCTGGAAGACGCGATCTATCACCACCTTCACGTGTTCGAATCGGCGCGGAATTACGATCCGATTCGTGCAGGAGTAGATAAAGATCTGAGCTACCGGCTAGGTCCAATTGAGCCGGTGCTGGCGCGGCTGGATCCGCTGCTGCTGAATCCGCCCCCGCTATCGCCCGAAGAGTTCCAGAACCTGGTGGCTTTTGTCCGAACCGGGCTGCTGGATACGCGGGCGCAACGGCAGAACCTTTGTTCCCTGATTCCGGCGGTGTTACCGAGCGGGATGGAGCCGTTGCGTTTTGAGGGATGCGCGCAGTAGCACTATCATTCGCAGCCAGCAAGACTGCCTGCGCCACTTAATTTATGGCACGCCGATGCGGTAAATATTGCGTTGCGCGGTAACACGGAAGAATGCGTACACAGACGGGTCCGCGCCCATGAAGGCGGTCCGTTCATGGATTACTCGGGCACCGGGCAAGGCTGCGATTTGCTCGGCCGACGTGATGCCCCCGGCTGGCAGCGATGGCAATTTATGGCCGTTCGGGATGGGAAGTGCATAGATCTGGCCCGCTTTGCGATCGTTCAGGTAAAGGAATCTGCCGTCCGGGGACCAGCTCACGCAGGGTGGAGTGATGCCGCGGTTTTCTCCTCCCGCGGCGGCGCAAACTGTGCTTACGTCGACCGGCGCATTGCCGTTGATTGTATGGACTTGAACGGCGCTCCCGGACCATGCAGCGAGATACTTTCCATCGGGCGACAGGTCGTAGGCATAAATCATGGGGTTTGGAATAGCCTTCTGTAGTCGGGTGCGCGACGCAGAAGTGAGGTCAAGCCGCGCGGCGAGCCTCCCAGTAATCCTCAAAGCGGCCATTGAGATGGCAGCATCGTAGGGCCAGAATTGCATTGGCGCCCCGGACCGTCCAGAACATCCCGGATCTCTTGAGACGGGAGCCGATTACAGTCTTGCAGCCGGCCTCGATGACGCCTGACCCGACAAACAAGTGTTGCTTGCGGAACTTGGGATAACGCATGCGCTCGGCATTCCGCGCAAAGTAGTCGGTTTCGATGCGAATCTTCTCGACCACTTCCGGGTTGCCGGAAGGAATAGACCGAAGGGCGGTTATCAACTTTTCGATTTTGCCCTTGTCGAGCAGACGTTTCTGGTGGACCTTCATCCAGGCTTTCTGGCTGATTGCGTCATTGGGGTACAGCTTGCGAACCAGTTCCCAGAGATGCTGGCGAGCGTGATACAGATCGACGATCTGGATGGTGCCGGGAAAATGCTGTTCGGCCAGATTCCAGATCCATTCAGCGCCATCACCGATAACGACCTTCTTTTTCGCGCGACTCCAGCCGCGCTTCCACGCCTCCAGGTAGAGCCGCTTGCCAAAGTCTTCGGCAGTTTCGATGGCGCCGGTGTAGGTGGTGGAGTCCGGATCGCGAATGGCGAAACCTTCCTTATCCCAAGTGGTCTGCGTGAACACGCATCCCAACTTGGCCTCGCGCGTGTGAGCTGGTTGACCATCCGCCTTGCCCTTGCGCCTCTCAGTCTCTTTCTTCACGACCGGCACCCCGGTGCCGTCCATCTGCACATAGAGAATGGGAACCGGCTCACCGACCACGATCGGCAGATCCAGTTGGACGGCGCGCCGAATCTCCTCTTGCTCGTGATGCACGATGTCGTCTCCGATCGCCTCTGCCGTACGCTCCACGGCTTTGGTGGTCACCTCCAAGCCAGCCAGGGTTTTCATCTGTTCGCGACCATAATCGAACGGCGCCTCCTGGCCCACAAGAGCATGCATGCGGCGCACTCCGGGGGAAGTTTCTGTATTCTCGATGTCCAGTTCGACATCGGCTGGAAACTGGCCGATGTGACAGTGCGGGCACAGGTAATAAGGCCGCCACACATTCACGGTGCCCACTGCGGTGAGAACCGGTTTGCCGCGCAGTTCCCGGTAACGTGCTTGACGGCCACAACTACAGGGGATGCTCCGCTGCTCGGCCGCCGGGGCCGGGAATTGCAGAAGTTCGCTCAGCGCGGCGGCGCCGGCCCGATGCATGGCCGAACGCACGGCCGTTTCGAGAGCTTCCAAATCCACACGCCCCGTTTTGTGGCGACCGTGAAACACCACCCGCAGGAGTTGCTCTACTTCGCGCGTGATTTCCTGGCGGATCGCTTCCGCCGTTTTTTTTCCTCTGGTGACAAGGTGTCCTCGACCGGGCGTGCCCGGCAGATCCTTTCGTTCACCTCCAGCAAGTCCTGGCTGAGTTGCCGAAAGCGATGAAACGCTTCCACCTCCCGCTGTGCCTTGCGCAGGTCCGCCGCCGAGGAGAAGCTTTCGCTGACGGTCTTTCCGTCCACTTTGCGGGTCAAACGGAAGTTCGGGCCGTGACCAGGCTGGCCCGGCTGATGACAGTGGCAGTTGGGTTTTCCGCAGCGGCCTTTGATGGCGGTGATAGAGCCGCTGCGAAAATCGCCTAGCTGAAGAATGTGCGTCAAGATCTCGGAACGTTGCTGTTCGAGAGTGCTGAGGGAATCCGCCAAGGGCGCCTCCAATCCGAACGTATATATACGTTCGGATTATACCGCCCAAAAAAGAAAACTACCAGATCCTTCCCTGTGTGTCGCACACCCTCTGTAGTCCAGTGCCATCTTCCCCAATGCGATAAAGGAAGTAGTCGCCACTAGTTTGACCGAGGAAAAGCGCCTGTCCGTCGGCGCCGAAAAAGACACGACTCGAGTCCATCGTGGATAAACGGTGCGGCGCCGTGCGCCCGTCGAGTGTTGCCAGCCAAACGCTTCTATCACCATTGCCGGAGATATTCACAAAAGCGATGCGCTTACCGTCCGATGAAATGTTGTAATCCTGGAGCAAGAAGTCAGGCAGCAGATGCTCGCGTTCATCGGTCGCGACGCTGGCGCGCCACAGTTCGCCGCTCACGTAACGTCGGCTGGCGCGGGAGCGCAGCAGGAAATAGATGCTCTTGCCATCCGGGGAAAATCGCGGGAGAGAAGCATAGCCCTGGGAAGTGATCTGTCGTTCGCCATGCGTGTCATGAATCCAAAGCGTGCTCTGCCGCGTTCCTATTGACGTAAGAAATGAGCGGCTGTCCGGAGCGAAAACGGTGTCCCGTTCCTCAGTGGCGCCAAAGGTCACTTGCTCCGGTGAGCCCGCGGGGAACCGCTGCCGCCAGATGTGATAACCGTTGCCGGTATCTACAGTGAAATACATCCACTTTCCATCCGGCGACCAGGCCGCGCTGGAACACTGGCCTCGCGAAGGTCCCACGGGCTTGCCCGCTTCACCTGCCGCGTCGACAGTCCCATGCTCGAACGGCACGAGCCGGCAGGGGCGCCACCCGTCCTCCATTTCGACCACAAGCATATTTTTTCGATCCGGCGAGAGGAAAGACCGGTGAGCCATGGCGTTCGGCTGAGCCACCGCATAAATGGTGCGGCTGCCAGTGCGGTTCTCCTCGGCCGTCACGATGGACATGTGGGAGCCGTAGTCCACTTCGGAGAACAAAACGCGCGGTGGATACGACCTTGGAATCCACGTCAATGCCGATGCGTTGGACAACAGCAGTGTTGGTTTTCCTCCAAATACGGACACCGTCCAGGTCGACCACCCCATCGGATCGGACATGGTGACGGGCACCCCGTAGGCAATGCGGTCGCCTCCGGGCGTGAACACCGGCGTCATTTTGTTTCCGCCGGTGTGGGTCAGTTGAACCGGCTCGCCGTCGGGGAGAAGTTTGACGTAAATCTCTCCTGCGCCGCCGAGCGTTACCAGGTCCTCACCTCGAATGAAGGCGAGCATGCGGCCGTCAGGGGAAAGGGCCGGGGCGAAGGCCGCATCGGTGAAGTTGGTGAGTGGTGTGTACTCGGATGCCGCGGGAGCGTTCACGCGCCCGGGCGCCAGACGAAACAACATGGCGGCAACACCGGCCGCGATCACCAGGCCCGCCGCAGCGGCCATCGCGATCCAAGTGAATTGGACGGCGGGTTTGGCCGATTCCGTTTTCGGGGCTGAAGGTATTTCGCCAAGTCGCTGGCGAAATTCCATTACCGGTGCTGTGAACAGGTAGCCCCGTCGCGCCATGGTGCGGATCAATTGCTGGGATTCGTCGCCCACCGCCTTACGAATATCGGCAATGCACTTTGTGACGGATTCATCGGTAACAGCGACATCGGGCCAGACCGCCTGCATGAGCTCCTCGCGGCTCACGACGCGCCCCTGCCGCTCGATCAAATATGCAAGGACTTCGAATGATTTGGGCCGCAGCGCGATTTCTTCATCACCGCGCTTGAGCAGTGTGCTATCCAGGTTTAGCGTGAAACTGCCAAAACAATACTGGCGTCGCCTTTCACCGGATTGCGGTTCTGCGCTGCTCAACTCGCTATCCGGCGAAACACCGGGCCCCCTTGCTTGCTCAATGCAGCACAGGCGAGATTTACGCTTCATACTGCACCTCTTCGTGGACTGATGGCGTAGATTGGTCAAATGTTGAATCTGTTTCCCATTTTGGCCGATTCATGGAACGGGGACCCGATAAATATTTCGTTGCGTCGTGAACTTTGGATACACATAGACAGAAGGTTTGGGACCAGCAACTGCGAACGGCTTGGGGAGTGGCGTGGCCCCCGGCAATGCAGCCACTTCTTGAACCGATCGAAGCCCGGCTGAAGGCAAGGCCGGCAAAATCCCTTTCGCGTGCAGCGGAATCGAGAAGCGTGGTCGCCTCGGCGAGCGGGACATCATGCATTTCAACTGTGCGGAGCGATTCGCCTGCCCTAGTTCTGAATTTCTTGGCAATTTGACTGAGAGCATTTAGCACATCTTCTTTTCTGGCAACCTGCATCTGCTCCTCATCAAGAACGCGTCCCGTGCTGCGGCAGCTCTCTGCGCGTAATCCCAACACATATTTGCTTCCGAGGCGGGCAATCGAGCCTCCGAGGAGAGCGGCGCTCCCGGTCCGCTCGCAAACCTCCACCGCCACCTGCGGCGTAAGCTGTGCATCCGGCTGCTCCATGAGGCGGAGCGTCTGCCGGATGCGCTCTTCGGGAAGGATGCTGAGGAACGGCGATTGTTCAAGTTGTACTGCCAGCCCCTCTCGAAGTGTACCGTCGAACACGGCATCGCCGGTCTTATTTGTAAAATCGGCGAGGACAATGGTGTCTTTGCCGGTGAGTTTCGGCGAGCGATGAAGCGAAAAGTACGCCGCGATGAAAAAAACCAGCAAAGCTGCTGCAATCCCAATCATCAGCTTCGGGCGGCTCCGGGTACTGCTCGTGCCCGCCGCGTTTTCGAGCCTCAGCGCCTGAAGATCGTCCCGGATCTGCGCAGCGCTTTGATAACGCAGATCGCAATCTTTTTCGACACATTTCGTGATAATCCGCTCCAGCTCAGCCGGAATTCCGGGATTTTAGCGACCTAGGAGGGGCAGGAGCGCGATTGAGAATGCGATCAAAAATCTCCGGCGACGTTTGGCCAGGAAATGGATGTGTGCCCGTCGCCATTTCGTACAGGACCACACCGAGCGAGAACAAATCTGTGCGGCGGTCTACCTGCCAGCCCCGGATCTGCTCCGGCGACATGTACAACATTGTTCCCAGAAGCCCCCCACTCCGGCTGACTTGAGATCCGCTTGTCGCCGACGCCGCCACCATTTCATGCAGCTCCGCCTGAGCGTCCGCGACCGCACCTACTTTTGCCAAGCCAAAATCTGCGACCTTCACGCGCCCGCGATCGCTGATCAGGATGTTTGCCGGCTTGACGTCGCGATGGATGATTCCTGCAGAGTGAGCAGCGTCCAAGGCGTCCGCGATTTCTATACCTAACGCAAGTAGGGTTTCCATTTTCAGGGTGCCCTCCGCGATCGCCTGCTGGAGCGTACATCCATCGACAATTCCATTACGATGAACGGTCGCTCTTCCTGCTGATCGATATCGTGAACGGTGCAGATGTTCGGATGATTCAAAGCCGAGGCCGCGCGCGCCTCGCGCTGGAATCGACTGAGGGCGGCCGGGTCCCGAGTGAGTTCCTCGGATAGGAACTTCAACACCACAAAACGCTGGAGCCTCGTGTCCTCCGCCTTGTAGACCACGCCCATCCCGCCTCGGCCCACTGTGCCAACAATGCGGTAATGCGAAATACTTGTGCCGTCCGGCAAATCGGTGTTTTCCTGATCCTGCTGACGGCCCAGCGCTCGCGCCGCTATTTTGATCGCAGGACTCTCCAGGAAACTCGCGGCATCCCGCTCGATGATCAGCAATGCGCGGAGTTCGCGTTCGAGTGCACCGTCGCCCGCGGAAAGCTCCCGGACATACGCTTCACGTTCTTCCGGCCGGCGCTCGAGCACCGATTGCAAAAGGTTATCGAGTTGTTTCCACCGGTCGGAATCCATCGCCTGTCCTGCCGGTCATCGCACCGTAGAGCCACACCTTCGCGCTGCTCCAGTCGCGCCGTACGGTTACCGGAGATACTCTGAGCACTTCCGCCGTCTCCTCAACGCTGAGGCCGCCGAAGAAGCGCATTTCGACCACCTGGACTTTGCGCGGGTCGAGCCGTGCCAGTTCATTCATCGCGTCGTCCAGCGCTACCAGATCGGCGGAACGCTCGCCGCCCACCATGGCGGCTTCATCCAGGGAAACGTGCTGCACACCGGCACCGCGTTTCAGGTTTTGACGGCGCGCGTGCTCCACCAGAATGCGGCGCATCAACTGGGCTGACACCGCGAGGAAATGGGCCCGGTCCTGCCATTGCATGTGCCGATAGTCCACCAGCCGGAGATACGCTTCATTGACCAGGGCGGTCGTTTGCAGGCTGTGGCCGGGACGCTCACGTTTCATGTACCGGTGCGCGAGCCGCCGCAGCTCGGCATACACGATGGGCGTTAGCTTTTCGAGCGCAGTCTGATCGCCGCCGCTCCATGCCCGTAGCAATTGGGTCACGTCTTCCAAAGCCGATCCAATCGTTTGTAGGCGTTATCGATTATTATATGGCGGCCCAATGAGCGCTGGCATGCGCGCTTCGCGCCTCTTTTAGATAGAGGCAAATATGAGACGGCAATGGAGCCATTATCTGCTCGCGGCCAGCTTCGTGCTGGGAACAGCTTTGAGCGGCTTCGCACACGAACCCCGCTTAAGAACCGTCGATCTCCCCGGCGCTTCAAGCACCCAAACCTGGGGAATCAATCCCCAAGACGACATCGTCGGACATTGCGTCGCCGCCGGCGTTACCCACGGTCCTCTGTTGACGGCAGAGCAGTTCAGGACCATCGGCTATCCAGGCGCCGGCGCCACCATCCCGAGTGACATTAATATTCGCGGAGAGATTGTCGGAGCGTATACAGCGTCTGGGGTGACATCCGGTTTTCTGCTGAAGAGAGATAAATTTACGACCGTCGAATATCCCGGCTTAGGAGGTGACATCGATGAAAAAATGGCTTGGGAGTTGGCTGCTGCTTGGCTTGGCTTCCATTTCACTGGCAACGTCAGCGCCGGAACAGGAAGCCACATACGGTTT
>DATGJP010000105.1:0-98546 GCA_035295125.1 Bryobacteraceae bacterium
AAACTGGAGAACGCTATTCAGCAAGGAGTTCCTTGAAATGGCGGCCACCGGCGACGACCGGCCCTGCGGCGTATGCCGACTGTCCTGGCTCACTTCCACCGTGCACTTCGACAAAGCGGCGTCGCACAACATCCGGATCCAGTACGAATCCGTCTATGAAAACAGCTCCGGCGGCCCGTCCGACGACGACTACTACAACAACGACTGTTTCCGGCAAGATCACGATCCAGGGCGCGACGTTGACCTCAAGTCGGTTACCCTCAAACCCGCCAACCGCTTCAAAGAAACTCCCGCTGGCCTCGTCTGGGAGTTCACCAACCTGAGCCCCACCTTAGCCGACAACATCGAAATCTCGATGAACGACAAGTTCAATACCGTCGGAGTCTATGACGTGGAAAACGACGGAACCCAGAACAGTTGGTACTCCTTCGAGGGCGACCGCTACTATCTCGACTTCCACGGTTACATTGCCAAGGCCTCCTCCGAGCGAAAAGGATATCCGGTTCAGAACATCGCCGACCTCATCAAGGCGACCGCCTGGGTAGCGGACAAAAGCGGCGGCACCGATGAAAGCATCACGTTGACGCTCGCCAAGCCCGCGCACGTCGATCAGCTCGGGATCATTCCCGGCTACACAAAATCCAAGGCGATCCATTTCGCAAACAACCGCATTAAGGATCTCGAAGTGAGTGTGAACGGCGGGACCATCACGCTTAAGGTGAAACAGGTCTACCCCGGAAGCAAATACAACGACACCTGCATCAGCGAACTCCTGATGCGAACCGCGCCTCAAAACGAAACCGAACGTCCGTCATGCTCGTTAGATCCGGGCTGCTGTTCGCCATCTCGGCCTCCGCCTGCGTCTCCGCGCTGAACCTGCCCATTTACATTGAAGACTCCCACGGCGGGACCTTCTACTGGGCCATCCGCAATTTGCCGCTGGACGCCGACGCACAGTTGGTTCTGATAGACGCCCACAGCGACGCGAGCGAAGTCTTCAACTCTGACGCCGTCCGGCAACAGGTGCTGCACGCCGCAAGCGCCGGCGCACTCGACGACGTCATTCAGAAATGGCGCTCGCGCCGTAATTCCGCGCTGTTACTCTAGCCGTTCTAGCCGTAACATACCCAAATTCGGTGCCCTCGCGCTTGCCGTTTCCTATATACTGAACGAACTGTAGGAATCCAAGTCAGCACCAAGGAGACAAACTCAATGTTCAGAGTTTCACTGCTAACCGTCTGTGTAGCAGCTTTTGGCAGCGTTGTGTCTGCTGCCACGTGCACTCCGACCGGTTTTATCCGGGACAACATCAATATGACAGCGGTCCTGATCAACCCCAGCGGCACCGTCTCGGGTGACATCGATGCCACCGGATGCAACATCGGTATTTACTACGATCATGGCAAAGGTCAGGTGAAGAACGCGTCCGTGCACGACGCCAACTACTTTGGCATAGCGGTGAACGGCGACCTCGCCTCTGTCTCGGTCGACGTGATCAATACCAACGTTCACGATATCGGCGAGAAGCCCTTTGACGGCACGCAGCACGGCGTTGGGATCTACTATCGCGCCTTCGGCGTTGGTAGCACCAGCAGCAAGATCACCGGCAACACGGTCGCCCGCTATCAAAAGGGTGGAATCGTCGTCAACGGCAACTCCGACTCCAACATTTCCGACAACATCGTCACCGGACTTGGGCGGGTGGATTTCATTGCTGGCAACGGCATTCAGGTTGGTTACGGCGCGAGCGCTCAGGTGATGCGTAATACCGTGACCGGAAATGCATACACTGGCGCGAATGGGGCTTCGTCAGGCGGGATTCTGGTTTTCGGTGGAGACTGCTACGGCGGCGCATTTACGACCGGAACACAGATCGTCGGCAATACGCTGGTCAACAACGACGTCGGAGCCTATCTTTCGAATCTCGATACCAGTTGTTTGGCTCCGCTGACGGCCACCAACATCAAAGTCGTCAACAACACCATCACGAATGACGCGCTGTCCAATATCAGCGGCGACGGAGGAACCCAAGGCTACCAGGCCGGCGTCTCGGACGTGGGCAACAACGACAAGATCATCAATAACAATATCTCGGGCCTGGGTTATAGCACCGTCAACACCCCGACAATGTATGCGATAGACATTGACGCCAGCACGACATTTACAAACCGGCCGAAAGTGCACGCGAACAAGTAGAGCGAACAGAACAGAAACCAAACCGAAGCTGGCTTCCGGAGGGTCCTTGTCGCCATCCCGGTGGCTACTACTATTCAGGCGGGGACAGCTCATGGATCAAGAGCCTGTCCCCTGTCCTATTCGGCCGAAGCATTTACAGACGGCGGCTTCAGCTCAACTACGATCCGTCCAGCTCAGTACTCCAGTACCTCGTTTCCGAGCCTCGTTATTTCCGAGGCATGCCCGGACGGTCTCCATTCGGTTCGCGCCCCGCCCATTGGTTCTGCCTCCGGATTTCAACGCGCCGAGTCCCCGCATGCCTCGCTATTTTGCGGGAAGCAAACTACCCCAATCCCGCCCGCTATGCTGTTCGAAGCACGATCTCTGCGGGGAGTGCGGGGAGTAAGAGAGCCACGTCGAGCTGGAAACAAAAAAAGACACATACCGCGGGAGCCGCTGACGATAGGGACCGCACTGCACGAAGAAGCCTGCAGTGCTGCCGCGGTCCCCGCACACGCCCCGCCGGCCGCATGTTTACAAACGGTTTAGTGCGGGGTCGGAAGCGGGATGTCCCGCGGACGACAATTGCCACGTTCTCTCTGCCCGAGTCTCAGAGAATCATCCGAGCATGTGAGCCCTGCAGCATCAAAGTTTTCCGCTCGTTGGACACAAGATACGCGGATCGTCGCGGCGCGCACGCTGTTTCGTCGCTCTGGTCGAATCTTCGCCGTAAGCACCGAGTCGCGTCGTCACAGTCAGCAGGGCAGGCGACACCCGAGGCTTACGGCTGTTGAGTTCAGTACATCGCGAGCTGGCGCGCCTCCCTGACCTCTTACCACCGTGTGTGTGCGTGCGTGCCGCTCTTGCGAGGCTATGCCTTTCTATGCCCAGTTTTCGGCCTGCGCGCGGTGTATGATGACTTTCTCAGCGGCAGCAAACCACAAATGAAACCCGCACTCCTTCCCCTAGCACTCCTCCTTGTCGTGGCCACCCCCCTCCTAGGCAACTGGGGTAGTGACGCCGGCGGCAGCGTCGCCAGCGGAACCTTCCGCGCTTACGGAACCAGCCAAATCGAAATGCAGTCCGAAAATCTGACCATCGTCCTCTATCGCGACCGCGCCAAGGTCACCGTCGAATACGTCATGAAAAACACCGCCGATGCTGTCGACGTCAAAGCCGGCTTCCCCTGCATCGGCGTTGGCGCGCCCGAGATCACCTGCACCGAGATCGAGGATTACCAGTTCACTGCCGACGGAAAGACCATCCCTTTCCAAACCGAAAAAGGCGACGTCAAAAACTGGAGAACGCTATTCAGCAAGGAGTTCCTTGAAATGGCGGCCACCGGCGACGACCGGCCCTGCGGCGTATGCCGACTGTCCTGGCTCACTTCCACCGTGCACTTCGACAAAGCGGCGTCGCACAACATCCGCATCCAGTACGAATCCGTCTATGAAAACAGCTCCGGCGGCCCGTCCGACGACGACTACTACAACAACGACTATTTCCGTTACCTTCTCTCCACCGCGGCCGCATGGAAAGGGCCCATTCAACGCGGCAAGATCACGATCCAGGGCGCGACGGTCGACCTCAAGTCGGTCACCCTCAAACCCGCCAACCACTTCAAGGAAACTCCCGCTGGCCTCGTTTGGGAGTTCACCAACCTGAGCCCCACCTTAGCCGACAACATCGAAATCTCGATGAACGACAAGTTCAATACCGTGGGAGTCTATGACGTGGAAAACGACGGAGCCCAGAACAGTTGGTACTCCTTCGAGGGCGACCGCTACTATTTCGACTTCCACGGTTACATTGCCAAGGCCTCCTCCGAGCGAAAAGGATATCCGGTTCAGAACATCGCCGACCTCAACAAGGCGACCGCCTGGGTAGCGGACAAAAGCGGCGGTACCGATGAAAGCATCACGTTGACGCTCGCCAAGCCCGCGCACGTCGATCAGCTCGGGATCATTCCCGGCTACACAAAATCCAAGGCGATCTATTTCGCGAACAACCGCATTAAGGATCTCGAAGTCAGTGTGAACGGCGGCCAGCCGGTACCGGTCTCGCTTCCCGATGAGTACATTTCGTTCGCGCCCGGCTCCAAAAAAGCTTATCAGCTCATCGACCTCGGCGGTTACACCGGGCCCGCCAAGACCATCACGCTCAAGGTGAAACAGGTCTATCCCGGAAGCAAATACAACGACACCTGCATCAGCGAACTCCTGCTGCGAACGCGCCTCAAAACGAAACCGAACGTCCGTCATGCTCGTTAAATCCGGGCTGCTGTTCGCCATCTCGGCCTCCGCCTGCGTCGCCGCACTGAACCTGCCCGTTTATATTGAAGACTCCCACGCCGGGACCTTTTACTGGGCCATCCGCAATTTGCCGCTGGACGCCGACGCGCAGTTGGTCCTGATCGACGCACACAGTGACGCGAGCGAAGTCTTCAACTCTGACGCCGTCCGGCAACAGGTGCTGCACGCCGCAAGCGCCGGCGAACTCGACGACCTCATTCAGAAATGGCGATCGCGCGGCGTAATTCAAAGCTTCGACTGGATCGAGCCGCTCATTCCCCATCCGATCTCGAAGGTCTGGTGGGTGCCCGCCGCGCCACAACACTCGCCTGACGCTGTCCAGCAGATCAACGCTCACCAAATGACCGCGCCCCGCCAGGGCGGAGATTTCAGCCGCCGGTACGTCATAACCGACCTGAATTCCGTGATGAAACAGGTCAGAGGACCCGTTGTGGTCAGCATCGACCTCGACTACTTCTCCCAGGGAACCGCTAAGGTGGACCATCTGCTGCAATCCATCCTTACCCTCCCCGGCCTGCAAGCGATGACAATCGCGATCTCTCGACCGTATCTTGCCTCCGAAGCTCAAGCCCATCAGCTCTTGTACGAGGCTCTCGCCTACCTGACCCGAATCATAAACATCGACATCCACTTTGAACCCTTCGCATCCACCGGTGAGGATCGTTCCCGAAAAGCTCAAGACTTCTATCGCAAGCACATGGACGTACCGCACTACGACATCGCAAGTGCGCCAGCCGTTCTAAGAAGCCTCCTGCTACGAAACGTCACCCGGATTGAAGTGGGTGAGGATCGCGAAAAGTGGAACAGACTCCTCGACACGTGGCGAAACGAGGGAGCCGTGCCGCGCATCGCCTTAATCGGCGGCGGCGACGAAAACCTGGTGCCCGTCGGCCGCCCATTCCAGATTCGGATCGAAAACTACAAGGCACAGCAATGCTCCCACATCCGCTGGAAGATCCTGGTCCCCGCTCATGAAAAATACAACCTAACCAACGAGGAGGAAGGCTTTGCCGCGGGCGCGCCCCGGTTCCTGCTGTTCGATGAACGCCCGCTCCCCGCGGCTGACGGTCTCGCAGCACTCGATGAAGCAACCCTTCTACCGTCCTTTGATCCCAGGACAGGCTGGGGAACAATCCGCGTCTTCTGCGAACTCACCGTCGGAACACAAACGTACACTTCCAACGTCGTCCCTTTGTCCCGCTACCAGGGCGACGGTTACCTCGGCAAGCTGACCGAGATCTTCAACCTCCCCTACATCTACGGCAGCGCGATGTTGCACGAGAACGGAAAAACCAGCGCGGACGCCCGCTATGGAGCCGACTGCAGCCATTTCATAATCTACGGCCTACGGCGGCAAGGATTGAACCTTCCGTACGTAAACCCAAAGGAGTTGCTTCACTACCTGGACGATGTAGACGAGTTCAGCGCATTCCACGACGGTATCGCGCTCGGCCGCACGGGACCAATTCACCTGACGGACAGGCTGCTGCTGCACTTCGGAAACCACGTGGCGGCGGTCTTTGAAGATACCGGCGTGCTGAAAGAACAGACCCGCGTAGTGCATCAACTCGAAAGCTATCCCGAAATCACAACGTTCGGAGCCATGGCGCGAAAGTACCGGAGAATCCGTATCATGAGAGTTCAATGAGCTTCGCAACAAATCTTGCAAAACTGTTTCGGCGCGACCTCTCCAGGATGATCCAGCAGATCGATGCCTTTCGGGACGACGAAATGCTATGGAGGCTATTTCCAGGAGCCACCAATTCCGCAGGGAATCTTGCACTTCACATCGAAGGTAATCTTCGCGAATACATTGGTCGGCTGATCGGCGGTCTGCCCTACCAGCGCACCCGTGAACTTGAATTCAGCTCCACAGGAATTTCGAAGCCGGAACTGATTGCGCGTGTCGAGGAGTTGAGAGAGGCGATCCCATCCATCATCGCCGGCCTGTCATTCGAAACTTTGGAGCGCGAGTACCCGCAAGTCGTCCTCGAAGCGCCGCTATCGACTCACGCGTTCCTGGTCCACCTATATGGGCACCTGAACTGGCATCTGGGACAGGTGGATTATCTACGCCGAGCCCTTTCCGGGGACGGAGCGATCGAGCGCGCCGGCCTTTAAGCTGAAATCAGGGCAAAGAATCGCACATGGAAAGGCTCTTCGGATGATTGGTGTTTTCGACAGCGGCTTCGGTGGCCTGACAGTGCATCGCGCACTCATAGAGGCGCTACCCGAACGGGATTTCATCTACCTGGGTGACAACCACAACGCGCCCTATGGAGCACGGCCGCCCATTGAGGTGCTGAACCTGACTTGCGCCGCCCTGGAACGCCTGTTCGCAGAGGGCTGTACCCTGGTGGTCCTTGCGTGCAACACGGCTTCTACCGTGGCGCTGCGCTGGATTCAACAGCAATGGCTGCCCGTCCGGCAGCGCGAAGATGGAATCGCGCGGAACGTCATCGGCATCGTTGTCCCGACCATCGAGGCCGCCACCGGCATGGGGTGGGGCACCATCGGAGTTTTCGCAACGCGCCGCACGGTGGAGACCGCATGCTACCCGATCGAGATCGGCAAACGCCGGCCCGACATCACGGTCGTGCAGCAAGCCTGTCCCGAGCTTGCCGGCTCAATTGAGCTCGGGCTGCCGCGCCACGATTTAAAATCTCTCGTCGACCGCTATGTAAGCGAACTGTTGCGAAAACTCGAAACCGCGCCCGCGTGTGTAATCCTCGGCTGCACCCACTATCCGCTGGTCGCCGATCTGTTCGCCGCTTCCCTGCCCTCGTCTGTGCAGATGATCCACCAGCCAGATGCCACCGCGCGCGCCCTGAAGGACTATCTTGACCGGCATCCCGAGTACGACGGCTCAAACCGGGGGCTGCGGAAGTTCCTCTCGACCGGCTATTCCGCGGAGGCACTCCCCCTGATCGAAAGATTCTGGGGCGACAAAGTCCCCTTCGTTCAGTCGTGAAGTTTAGATCGTTTTGCCCTCACACTTTCCGTGACTGTACCGTCCATCAGTTACCCCGTCTTCTTCGCCATCCGGGTATCGTATGCCTTCGACATTACCGTATGCAGCGGAGTCGGCAAGAGCATTTCTCATACCGGTTAAAACTTCGCGTCGCATCTTTCAAGTTTCAGAATGAGACTCATCATCACAGGCGGACGAAGGACGCTCCAGCGCAGCCCGATCCCAGCCGCCCAGTGTCGCGCCCGCGTCATACGTGCTTTGCAGGAATTCCATCACTGCCTCCTTTGGCGAAGGCGCTTTCCGGGCGTCCTCATACATAAGGAAGTATTCCTTCAGTTCGGGATGATAGAAGGCTCCCTCGGGACGAACAGAGTTCTGTGAGTAGCCCGGCGGTTCCGGTGACATATACGAATAGAACGCGGCGTCGGTGACCGGCCCGCTGCCGGGCCAAAAACCGGCGCTGCTGCACTCGTGCGAGTAGGCTTCGCGAGTGATCGCGTCCGCGCCTGGGCGTTCCGGAGCGCGCCGTCCGGAAAAGCGCGTAACCGCCAAATCAAAGCTGCCCCAGAAGAAATGCACTGGGCTCTTCCCCACGAAACCGCTGCGGAATTCGCTGAGGACAGAATGAACGCTCATGAGGATACGGTGGAATGTTGCGACTGCGCCGGCGTCGTATGAAGCGTGCACCGTGTCGTCTTGAAAAGGAATGGCATCCGGAATTTCAATCGGATGCGGCCAGATCTTGACATCGATAGACACGGAATACAGCACCGCCATCACTTCGCGATAGAAATCAGCCACCGATCGTGCATAGAGCGGCACATACCTGGTTGCTCCAGCACTGTCCCGAATCGCGAGGTTATTGTCGAGAAAGTCGAATTCCATCTCAAATAACCGATCACTGTACGGGATGACGGATGTGGAGAGGCCGCGCGCGCTGACGTAAAGCGGAACCTCCCACCAGTGATTGACGTGTGGACTCAGTGCCATTCGAATCTTGCCGACGATTTGCGTCCACATGTGGAGGGTGGCAGCCGTTTCAGCCCAACTCGCCAATGGCAACTCGGGCCAGCGCGGGGCCGGAACACTTTGAAGGTTTCGCTTGTCCAGGATGCCCTCCTTTTCGCCACCATTTTCCCATGTCGCGAGCACGCCGACCGCTTCGACAATAAAATGGATGGTTATGAGGCAAAGCGTACCCAAATCGGTTGACGAGTATATTGCCGCGCAGCCAGAGGCAATGCAGCCGAAGCTGGAACAGGTGCGCGCCGCGATCCGGAAGTCGGTCCCTGAGGCAGTGGAAGTCATCGGGTATCGCATGCCGGGATACAAGCTGCACGGAAAGCCGATGCTGTACTTCGCCGCCTTCAAGGAGCACTATTCGCTGTTTGCCGCATCCGGATCTTTCCTTGCGGAGCTAGAGGATGAGCTGAAGGGCTACGAACTGCGAAAGGGAACCATCCATTTCCCGCTCAGCAAGCCGGTTCCAGTGAAGCTCATCAGCCGGATCGCGAAATTGCGAGCGGCTGGAATCGCTCCCATGGCAAAAAAGCCTGCGCATAGGGGCATTTCGAAGAAGGCCGTATGAGATATCTGTCTCTTTTAACTCTGCTCATCGGACTCGGCCCGGCGGCAGCCGGCCAGACCAGTTCCGGCGTCCCGCGCCTCGCCAGCGGCCATCCGGACCTCGAAGGATACTGGACCAACGCAACTCTGACTCCGTTCGAGCGCCCCGCCGAGTTTACGGGCAAGGAATTCCTCACCGAAGTCGAAGCAAGCGCGTTCGAAAAGCGCATGCGCGAGAGGAACGATCGTGACCGCCGTGGTTCCACCGCCCAAGCCGACGTCAATCAGGCTTATAACGAGGCCTGGTTCGATCGCGGGACCACACTCTTCCCCTCGCGGCGTACGTCGATCGTTGTCGATCCAACCGACGGGCGGGTTCCGCCCCTCACGCCCGAGGCACAGCTTGCGGCAGCGGCGCGAGACGAAGTGCAGGGGCGTCCTCCCCAAGGCCCCGAGGATTTGGGTACGACGACGCGCTGTATCGTGTGGCCAACCGCCGGGCCACCTATGATTCCCGGCCCCTATAACAACAACTATCAGATTGTCCAGACGACCGGCTCCGTGGCCATCAACGTCGAGATGATTCACGATATGCGCGTGATACCTATGGATGGCCGTCCCCATCTCAGCCGCAATATCCGTTTGTGGATGGGCGATTCGCGAGGCAGATGGGAAGGCGACACGCTAGTAGTGGACACGACAAACTTCACGGACAAGACCCACTTCCGCGGATCGGACGAGAATCTCCATCTCATCGAGCGATTGACGCGCACAGGACCGAATACTCTCGTGTACCGGTTCACGGTCGACGATCCTTCCGCTTTTACGGCGCGCTGGACAGGCGAAATCGTCATGACCAAGATGAGCGGGCCGATCTATGAGTACGCCTGTCACGAAGGAAATTACTCGATGACCAACATCCTCCGCGGGGCACGATATGCGGAGAGTGCCGAAAAGAAAAGGTAAGCTGAATCATTAACCCATGCGACCCAAAATACCCGTGGAAGCGATCCAACTCTACAACCGCTTCATTCATGGCGAGATCAATCGGCGTGACTTTATCGAGGGGCTGCAGCGGTTCGCCATCGGAGGGCTTACAGCCGCAGCGATGGTAGAAGCACTGATGCCGAACTACGCACTCGGCCAACAGGTATCCAAGACCGATGATCGGATTCATGCCGCATACGAAACCATTCCGTCGCCAAATGGGAATGGAAGTATAAAGGGATACCTGGTTCGGCCCGTCAGCGCTGATTCACGAGCCGCTAAACCATCGAAGCTTCCCGGAATCATCGTCGTCCACGAAAATCGGGGTCTGAACCCGCACATCGAGGACATTGCGCGGCGCTTCGCTCTGGCAAACTTCATGGCCCTGGCGCCGGACGGTCTCACCTCACTGGGTGGTTTTCCCGGCGACGACTACCACGGCGGTCAGTTATTCAGCAAGATCGATAGCAAGAAGATGGCAGAGGATTTCGTTGCCGCGGCGATGTGGCTGAAATCTCGTGAGGACTGTACCGGGAAAATTGGCGCCACCGGCTTCTGTTATGGCGGCGGGATGGCTAATGCCCTGGCTGTCCGATTGGGTGCCGATCTCGCCGCGGCTGCTCCATTTTACGGCGCGCCCCCTGCCAAGGAAGATGTTCCGAAGATCAAGGCGGCTATTCTGGTTCATCACGGAGAACTCGATACACGGCTCGCCGCAACGTGGCCGGCCTATGATGCCGCATTAAAGGAAGCGAACGTTACTCACGAAGGCTTCATCTATCCAGGCGCCGTTCATGGTTTCAACTGTGATGCGACACCCGAGCGCTACAACAAGGCTGCTGCGGACCTGGCCTGGCAGCGGACGATCGACTGGTTCAACAAATACGTGCGAGCGGCCTAGGTCGGCATCAGCCTACGCAGGCGAAACCGCCCGCGCCACCCTTATGGCTCAATAATTTGCGTGCCAAGGTCGGGCAGGCATTCAGCCTGTCCGATTTCTCCGACGCGCTGCTAGGCTTTCTCGATTGCGCCGCTTGCTTCGGCCCATGCTCTGAACCCCCCGCCGAGGTGTGCCACCCGCGTCAACCCCATGGCTTGCGCCGTGTCTGCAGCCAAAGCCGAGCGGGCACCGCCCGCACAATAGAATACGATGTTCTTTCCCGAAGAAAACACCGGATTGTGATACGGCAGGGTCGGATCCAAAGCAAACTCCAGCATGCCGCGAGTGACGTGCACCGCGCCCGGTATCTTGCCGTCGCGCGAAAGTTCTGCGCTATCTCGAAGATCCACGAACACGGTATCCGGATCATCGAGCATCGGCATAGCCTCCTGCGCAGTAACCGTCTTCACGCGTGCATTTGCCTGTGCAACCAATTCCTTAGCACTCTTCATTCTTCCCCCGGCTTTCGATTATAGGACAGCATATGAGCCCTCGGATGATCGCGCCTCTTCTTTTGACGATCACATCTTGACAATCAAGTGGAACTGGGCGTACTCTAAGTCGAACACCGCGTTCCGGAGGACGAATGGACGAGCCCAGCACTGACTTAATCCAGGGCACACTGGACATGCTGATTCTCAAGACGCTCAGCCTGGAGCCGATGCACGGCTTCGGCATTGCACGACGCATTGAACAGGTGTCGCGCGGAGTGTTCAAGGTAAATCCCGGGTCGCTCCTGACCGCCTTCCAGCGTTTGGAACGAATGGGGTGGCTGGAATCGGAATGGCGCCAGACGGACAACTCCCGCCGGGCGAAGTTCTATTCGCTCACACGCTCCGGCAGAAAGCGGCTGGAAATCGAGACGGCGAGCTGGAACCGGCGGGTGTCCGCGATTGCGCGGCTGTTAAAGGCAGAGGGATAACCCAATGTCGCTATGGCGTCAATTCACCCGCGGGCTGCGCGTGCTCGGCAATCGGCGGACCGCCGACCAGGACATCGACGATGAGGTCAGCCACTATCTGGATGAATCGGCCGCGGCCTTTGAGGCGCAGGGGCTCTCTCGCGACGAGGCCCGGCGGGCCGCACGCATCGAAATTGGCACTCCCGCCGCTCTGCGGCAAGAAGTCCGCGAGTCCGGTTGGGAGAACAGTATCGACACATTGCTTGCGGACCTGCGGTATGCGGTTCGGCGGCTGTGCGGAAACCCAGGCTTCACCGCTGTCAGCGTTCTCACCCTGGCGTTAGGGATCGGCGCCACCACGGCAATCTTCAGCGTGATTGAAGGCGTCCTTTGGAAGCCGCTGCCTTACCCGCATTCCGAGCAGTTGGTGGCGCTGCGGCACACGGCGCCCGGAATCCACATGAACGATCTGAACCAGTCTGCCTCGTTGTATTTCGTCTACAGCGAGGAGAACCGCGCATTTCAGGAAGTGGCTATGTGGAACACGGACTCGGCGACTATCACCGGCCTCGACGAGCCGGAGGAAGTTCCAGTGCTCGTGGTGACTCACGGATTCCTGCCGGCCCTCGAGACTGAGCCTTCTTTAGGACGCCGATTCACCGCTCTCGACGACAATCCTTCGAGCGAGCGCACCGTGATTCTCTCGGACGCATGGTGGCGGGCCCGATTCGGAGGGGATCCTTCGATACTTGGCCATCGAATCCTTATCGACGGCAATGCCCACGAAGTGATCGGCGTTCTTCCTCCTTCCTTTACGTTCATGGATCGCCGGTTTTCCCTGTTGTTGCCGCGCCGGCTCGATCGCGGCAACGTTCCTCTGATCAGCTTCTGCTGTCAAGGCATCGCCAGGCTGAAACCGGGCGTAAGCCTGGCGCAAGCTGCCACCGATGTGGCCCGCATGATTCCGATGGCTCCGTCGAGATTCAGACTGAATCCCGGCGCCAGCGCGACCGGCTACAAGAACGCGCGTATCGGACCGAACTTGCATTTCCTGAAAGACGAGTTGGTAGGCGACATCGGCCGGACGTTATGGGTGTTGATGGGAACCGTGGGAATGGTGTTGTTGATCGCCTGTGCCAACGTGGCCAATCTGCTTCTTGTTCGCGCTGATAGCCGGCGGCAGGAACTGGCCATCCGCGCCACGCTCGGCGCCGGCCGGAAGCGGTTGGCGCGCGACCTTCTGATCGAAAGCACATTGCTGGGCATTATCGGAGGGGCGTTCGGCGTGGCCCTCGCATATGGCGCTCTGCGGGCTCTGGCGGTGTTTGGCCCCCAACATCTGCCGCGGGTTCACGAGATTGGGATCGACTCACTGACCCTGGCTTTCACCTTGTGTATTTCGTTAGGCGCCGGTGTGCTATTCGGGCTGATTCCGGTTTGTAAGTATGCGCGGTCTGAACTCTGGGAGGGAGTGCGAGGCGGCGGGCGATCACTAACCCCCAGTAAGCAACGCCACCACACGCGAAGTGTTTTGATTGCGGCGCAGGTTGCACTGGCGCTCGTCCTGCTGGTTGGCTCGGGGTTGATGATCCGTACGTTCCAGGCGCTCCACCGCGTCGACCCCGGTTTTTCGCAACCACAGGACGTCGAGACTTTCCGCGTCTCTATTCCGGATACGCTCGTGCGGGATGCGGAAAGCGTGTTGCGCACCGAAGAAGCGATCCTCGGAAAGGTCGAAGCCATTCCGGGCGTTACTGCTGTCGGCATGGTGAACGAGCTTCCCATGGAAGGTAGTTCGAACCATCCGCTCTACGCGGAAGATCACCCAACCCAAGACGGCGCGATCCCTCCCATACGGCGCTTCAGGATGTTGTCACCGGGCTATGCGAAGGCCATCGGCAGCCGGCTGATCGCCGGGCGAGACCTGACGTGGACCGAGACCTATCGTCACGCCCCGGTTGTCCTGGTTTCCGAAAACCTCGCGCGCGAGTTGTGGAAAGATCCGCAGGCAGCCCTCGGCAAACGCATCCGGACGGCCCTCAATGATGACTGGCGGGAAGTGGTCGGCGTACTGCAAGACTTGCGCGATGACGGGCTGGATCAAAAAGCACGGGCCATGGTCTACTGGCCGCTGTGGCAGTTAAATTGGGGTGGTCCCGGTTACCTCATTCGCAGCGTCGCGTTCGTGATCCGCACCCCGCGCGCCGGAACGCCTGGCCTCCGGCGGGAACTTGAACAGACAGTGGCCGGCGTCAACGCAAGCGTTGCGTTGGCAGACATGAAGACACTCGACACGGTTTATGAACGCTCGCTCGCCCGCACTTCCTTCACATTGGCGCTGCTGGCGCTCGCGGGCGGCATGGCAGTGCTCTTAGGGGTGATCGGAATTTACGGCGTCATCTCCTATTCAGTCTTACAGCGCAATCGGGAAATCGGAATCCGGCTGGCGGTCGGCGCACCTCTTGGAGACGTGATCGGCTTGTTCGTGCGCGATGGGTTGGCCGTATCCGGCGTGGGCGCAATCTGCGGCCTGGGCGTGGCACTGGCATTGACTCGCCTGATGAAGTCGCTCCTTTTTGAAGTTAGCCCCTCAGATCCGCTTACCTACGTGCTGGCATCGGTGGGATTGACTCTGGCAGCGGCGCTCGCCAGTTACCTGCCTGCTCGGAGAGCCACGCGGGTCGACCCGGTGGAGGCCCTTCGCGTGGAATAACCGCTGACTAGACTCGGAATCCGGGTTACGCTTCTACCAGCCGCAATTCCGAAGAAAAGTCATAGAACACGCGCAACTGATTGCCGTCCAGATCGGCGACCCGGAACTCGCGCAGGCGCCACGGTTTGTCCTCCGGCTCGGCAAGGATCTTCGCCCCGGCGTCCCGCCAACGTTGGTACAGTTCATCGACCTCGTGCCTGCTGTTGAGATTCAGCCAGACGATGATCGAGCCGCCGTTACCGTATTGCTCACGGAACGATGCATTCGTCAGGAACATCCGGCATTGCCCTTGCGAGATGCCTCCAATTCCGCCCTCGTCGTTCCCCCAGTCGAAATCAAATCCGAGCACATTGACGTAATACGCGGCCGCCTTATCGACGTTTTCAACCGGAATCTCTGGAACTGCCTTTGGAAAGTGCGACAGCATGTTCCCCAGGTTACGACATGTAGGAGACCTGGCATTCGCGCAGTTAGACTTCACGACGCGACATCAGGTGTATACTGTCGGCAGCTATAAGAGAAGACCCACCGCTCGCGTGGAGCCTTTTGGCTTTAGAAGACGGGTGCTTATCCTCGTCCCGAGCGAACACAAACAGCATCGATTGGAGCATTGCGGCAAAGCGCGGCGGTGTCCTTCGGAATCGCGCGGTTTTCGTCAGGCCCAGCTTTGGGTCCACCGCAATCTGTCCCCACGTCAGCGTGAATGCAGAGCTTTTTCGAGCTCGAAAGGAAAACGATGAGCTTCCTACGTTATGAACGCAATATTCCTATAACCATCCTGTTGGCAATCACATTACTGGTATCTGCCCCACCACCGGTTCTGCCACAGACCACATCACAGGTTCAGACCACGAATCCAACGCCTTCACCGCAGTTAACCGATGCGCCCGTGCAAGCCCAGCCTGTCTCTAAGACAATCCTTCCCGAGGGCACGCCCGTTCGGATGCGCATCAACCGCACCGTGTCGTCCGCCGACGCTCAAACGGGGGACAACATTGATTTCGAGACGCTCGACGATGTTCAACTTGGAGATGCGATCGTGATTCCGAAGGGTTCGACGGCAATGGCGACAGTCACGGAAGCCGTGCCAAAGCGCCGCATGGCAAGAGGCGGCAAGCTGAACATGAACATCGATTACGTCCGGCTTCCGTCGAGCGAAAAGCTGCCTCTCAGAGGTATCCAGAATGTCAAAGGCGGCGGGCACACAGGCGCGATGACGGGCGCGATGGTTGCGACAAGTATCGTATTCTTCCCGGCCGCGCCGCTCTTTCTGTTCATGCACGGCAAGGACATCACGATACCCAAAGGACACGAGGTTACGGTTTACACGAACACCGACTACGACACCTCGAAGGCCAAGCCGCCGACTACTACATCTGTCGCGGCTCCGGCCCCAGCCCCCAAACCCCTATCCGGCAATGCGCTGACGAACGAAGACATCATTAAGCTGAAGAATGCTGGCCTGAGCGAACAACTGATCGTGGAGAAGATAGCTGCTTCCCCCGCGAAGTATCAACTCGAAACGGACGATCTTATCGCACTCAAAAAGGCAGGACTGAGCGACGGAATCATCGCAGCAATGGTACACGCAGGGCAGCGATAGCTCAGCGCCGAAAGACGACTGATTCTCGCCGTCTCGACCCCCGGGAGTGCTCCCGGCGCCCATTCGATGGACTCCACGTCCGACAGCATCAGATCGCCGCAAAATAACAGATACAATCATTGAAATCGATGGCCGCAGGTAGAGCCTGCTCCGGACAAGGAGGAAGCATGAACGTCACCCGTAAGGATTTTCTGAAGAAAGTTGGCGCGCTCAGCATCCTGGTGCCGCAACTCGGAATCGCCGAACCGTTCGCCGCCGGTTCATTGCCCGATCTGGCAAAAGGTAATCTGCCTGGCGCTGACGAACTCTGGGGTTGGCTCGAGCAACTGGCCGCGTGGTGCCCGGCGGCCACCGGGAGCGCCGGTCACAATGCTTTCGTCAATTTTCTCGATCAGCGGCTTCGCGCGGTCAACATCACACCACAGCGTAAGACATTCAAGATTGATTATTGGGAGCCGAAGTCCTGGACGCTCACAGCCGGCGGCGAGAAGATCCACGTCACCGGTTATCGTCCTTACTCCGGCCCGACATCGCCCGAGGGAGTCACCGCTGCATTGTATTACGCGGGCATGGCTCCGAACCTGGATTATTCCGGGGCGTCCGGCAAAATCGTTTTGATCGAGATGGCGCCGGCTCCGACTCAGGAAGAAATGCATATCGCGGGCCAGATGGTTGGTAGCTACCCGGCGAACGCTACCGTGCCTGGGACTGCTTACGGACCAGTCGGCGCTTTCCGTACGGTTCCTGATTTGAAACTGGCCCAACAAGCCGGTGCGGTCGGCGTTGTTTATATCTGGAATAGAGTTTCCGATGGCAACGCCGAAGACCAGGCTGCGCCGTTCACGGCTCCTCCAAATCCTGTTCCCGCCATCTGGGTGGGACAAACCACAGGCAGCAAACTCAAATCGATGGCTGCATCGCAAGCCTCTGCCACGCTTACGATGCACGCCATCGTGCATCCTGCTTGTCCAACCGACAACATCTGGGCGGTTCTCCCGGGAAAGACTGACGAAGCCGTTATCATTAACACCCATACGGACGGCTGTAACGCCCTGGAGGAAAACGGTGCGCTCGGTGTTGTGGCGCTGGCGAACTATTCTGCCAAGCTTCCTCAATCGCAGAGAAACCGTACCCTCATCTTCCTCATGACCACGGGCCACTTTGCGCATGGTATGGTTCGTGGAACACAAGACTGGATCAACTCCAATCCGGATTGGATGAAGAAGGCCGTGGCATGCGTCACGATCGAACACCTTGGAGCCACGGAGTGGGTAGATCATCCGGCGGCCAATGAATACAAGTCCACCGGCAAATTAGAATGGGGGCTCGCATACACGCCGCGAATTCCGGAAGCCGAACTCTTTTTGAAGGCTGCCCAAGGCACCGAAGCCAGGAATATCTTCGCGTTCAAGCCCGAAGGATCTTATCCAGGCGAAGGCGCGGCTTTCTACCGAGCCGGGATTCCGACCATATCTTATATCCCGACCCCGCAGTATCTGTTCGTCGAGCCCGTAAAAGGCGGGGCGATTGACAAACTCGACAAACACCGGCTGCACGGTGAGGTAGTGACGTTGGCACGCTGTGTTGCGGCCCTCGACAAAATGACGGTCGAGGAGATCCGCGGTACGGATGGGGCGCGCGCTTAGAGCCTCCATCCGAGCGTGGCTCAACTTCGCCGGGTCCACACAGGTAGTTTCCAAAGTTCAAGAATCCGGCAGCCCGGGAAATCACTCTAGGACTTATTGACCCACACCTCGGGCTTGGCTAATGCAGGAGAAGGACCCGCGGGCGAGTACTTTCGACGGGCGAATCTTGCGCGGGGAGGATCGTTGGCGGAGCGCATAAGCCGCTCTCAAAGACTTCTGCCGCGGGCTGTTGCTAGGTGGCTTTTCCCGCAATGATCAGGTCTTGCTCTGATTCGCAAACGACGCTCCGTAGGGATACGATGGGCATGCGGGGCATCCGCTGAGAGTCCGTCCCGAACCGCGCTTCGTGTTCATGAGCATCTGTCCGACGTTTGTAGAAGTCGGTACGGTGAGGCATAGTGGAAATATCGAAGCAGTCCGGTCGAAACGGCACAGGCATTAAGATCAGTCTCGCAATTGCCTGTGTTGCAGCTCTCTTTATTGCGGCCCATACACTCCGATTCTCCGGTCGAGCACCGATGCTGACTCGCATAGCGGACATACGCCGTTTGTCGCCGGAACAGGCCGCGCGTCGGTATCCGGTAAACCTCAAGGCAGTGACCTTGTATCACGACCCGCTGCTGCGGCTCCTGGTCGTACAGGACGAGACCGCCGGAATTCGCGTGGAAGTCCTGGATCAGCGCCAGGATTATGAATTAGGCGACGTGTTATCGATTCGCGGCATCACCGGGCGTGGCGAACTCTTTCCGATCATACAGAACGCGGTGGTGGAACGTGTTAGCCGGCGGGCTTCGCTCCGGCCGGTGAGCCTGATGGCATCGGAGTTGAACGCCCCCGGCCGCCAATCCTTGTATGCAGAGCTTAGGGGCGTCGTCGGATCGTGGAACGAACACAACGGCCGGTTGCTGATTCGTGTATCGAATGGCGGCGTGACGTTCGACGTCATCGTTCTGCAGCGAAGCATCATCAATCCCGAAGGGCTCATCGGCGCCAGCGTGATCGTCCGTGGCGCTGTCAACGCGGTGTACAGCATCGGCGGAAATGTGATCGGAAGCCAGCTTCTGGTCGGCGGATTCAACGATTTCATCGTTGATCGTGTCCAGGCCGGGCCGCACCCGCCGGCAGCAACGGCCGTATTAGCCCCCGCGACGTCGATCGCAGAGATTCGCAAGGCACCAGCAACAAGTCAGAATGCCAGCCGGCCGGTGTCTCTACGAGCTGTTGTGACGTTCTATGATCGCGATTGGCACATCCTGTTTGTTCAGGATGCAACCGGTGGCATTTTCGTCCACACACCCGGAGCGTTCGACGTTTCAACCTGGGATGATGTGGAGCTCCAAGGCGTGGTAAAGCCTGGCGGATTCGCACCGTTAATCGATCAGGCGGTATTTCGTGTTCGCGGGCGGCGCCCACCGCCTGAGCCGCTGCGCTTAAGTTCCGAAAACCTCTTCAGCGGCGGATACGACAGTCAGTGGGTGCAAACCGAAGGAGTGGTGCAGTCCATCCGCCGTGTCTACCAGCACATTGCGATAGGAATTAGATCGGGGCTATATCGCTATTCCCTGCACATCCCATATCCTTCGGAGCGGCCACTGCCTACGAATCTTCTGGATAGCACTGTACGCGTAAGTGGGGCGCAGGGCACTGTTATCAATGAACGCGGGCAGTTAATCGGGATTACTCTCTATACCCCGGACCTGAGCTACATCCAAACTTTGAAGTCGGGACGGGAGGATCGGGAGATCCCAGTTCGGCCGATTGGGTCGCTTCTCAAGTTCTCTCTACGTGAGGACTGGCAACACCGTGTGGCAGTGCGAGGAACCGTTGAATACCAACGGCTCCGCGAGCGCGAACTCTATATCAGCGACGGCACCGCGGGACTATTAGTCCATACCGACCAGGAGGAAGTGTTCCAACCCGGCGAGCGCGTGAAAGCCACGGGATTTGCAACGCCCGGCGAAATTAGTCCCTCGTTGGAAGACAGTACGGTATCGCGGCTGCCGGAGCCCACGTCATTGCAGCCGGTGAGCGTGGACGCACGCGGCGCTTTGAGCGGCAATTACAACGGCCAGGTCGTACGCGTCGATAGTTACCTGGTAAGCCGGGTGCTTCAGTCCTCTGAACAGGTCCTCACGCTGCAGGCGGGCGACGTATTGTTCACTGCATCACTAGAGAACGGTGGAGCGGAGGACAGCCTGCGCGACCTGCGCCCTGATTCCCTCCTTCGACTTACCGGCGTTTGCGTGGTGCGCAGTGCGGAGCGCGATGGTGTCCCGCGTTCCTTTCAGATTCTGCTGCGCGGCCCTGAGGACGTCACCGTGGTTCGTAGCGCCTCGTGGTGGACTCGCGGCCGCGTGGTCGGAGTCGCCGCATGGCTCGGAGCGGTAATGCTGTGCTCGGCGGTGTGGATATGGATACTCACCCGGCGAGTGCGCCAGCAGACCCAAATCATCGGAGCCAAACTAAAAACCGAAGCAGCCCTCAAGGAAGCGGCAGAAGCTGCCAGTGCTGCGAAGAGCGAGTTTCTCGCCAATATGAGCCACGAGATCCGCACACCGATGAATGGCGTCATCGGAATGCAGGAACTCCTGGATAGCACCGTTCTCGACGTGCAGCAACGGGAGTATCTCGACGCTGCGCGTGAATCGGCGAGCTCTTTATTGTCCATCCTCAACGCCATTCTCGATCTCTCCAAAATCGAAGCCGGACGGATGGAACTCGCATCGGAACGCTTTTCCGTCGCGGCACTGGTCGAAGAGACACGCCGCACGATGATTGCGGTGACCCGAAAGAAAGGGCTTCAGTTCAACTTTACGATCGACGAACATATTCCGCGCTTCGCGCTCGGCGATCCGCTTCGGCTCCGGCAGGTGCTGCTGAATCTGATCTGCAATGCCGTTAAGTTCACGCCGGCCGGAACGATTCGAATCGACGCTGGGTTGATGTCGCACGAGGGGGCGGAGTTCGTGTTGCGGTTCACAGTCACGGATACGGGGGTCGGAATCCCCAAGTACGCCCAACAAGAGATCTTCGAAGCGTTCCGTCAGGCGGACAACTCGATCACACGGAACTACGGTGGAACCGGATTGGGGCTAGCGATTTCCAAGCGGCTAGTCGAACTGATGGGTGGCGACATCTGGGTTGAAAGCGAAATCGGCCAAGGAAGTTCCTTTTCGTTTACCGTTCGGCTCGTCGAACCTTCCACGATGCCTGAAGAACATATAACGGTGCAACCTACCTCGAAGCCTCTCAGTACGGCGCGGCCGTTACGGCTGCTATTGGTAGAGGACAATCCGGTAAACCAGTTGCTCGCGGTCCGCGCGCTCGAGCGATCAGGGCATGCGGTTACGGTTGCTTGCACAGGGCGGGAAGCGGTAGCCAAGTCCGCATCTGCAGAGTTTGATCTGATTCTGATGGACGTCCAGATGCCCGAGATGGACGGTCTCGAAGCCACCCGCCAGATCCGTCGACGCGAAGGCGGAGCCGGGAGTCACGTTAGGATCATGGCCTTAACTGCATGTGCTATGAACGGGGATCGCGAGCGTTGCTTGGAAGCCGGAATGGACGGCTACTTCACCAAACCGCTGAACATACCTTCATTGTTGGAATCGCTGGCCATGTTTTCGTCGGAATGCGAAGCCTGTTCGAAGCCTTAGATTCGAAGAAAGGCGCGTGATCCGCAGAAATCCCCAATCGGCCAGCGCCGCTATCGTTCTTTGCGCAGGTGCACCGGCGGCTGTATGTGACCGATCCTGCTGCCCGATCGTTCTTCTCCGCCTGCAAGCCCTGCGACAAGTCCCATGCCTCCAGGCCATGATCCGTGAGACCGGCAACCAGCCAATCGGAGGACTGGGCGCGGCGGCAGAAAAGCTGCGAATTATCATATGGCGCCCTGTTTCTTTGTCACGGCATGAAGGCCACCTAAGACCTCCAACATTAATAAGGATCGCTTTCGAGTGCCGTCACTTTCCGTAGAACGAGTTTTGCGAATATGCCGAGACACGGTTTTGTTTCCAAACCCGCGCGGCCGATATCATGTTGTAAGTCGGCTATCAGCCTTTAACCGGTCACGGCAATGTCAATAGTTCAGGTCGGTCAGCGAAATTCGTCCTCACCGCTTACGAGCGAACAGATTGATGCTTTGTGGACGATTGATCATCCTTTCGATGGTTATAACAGGTTGAGAATAGTCCTGTCAGAACATCCCGAGTCAGCCGACGAACTGCGCACCCAGATTTCACGCTCGTTGGGTTTGATGGGCAAGTTCGACGAAGCATGGGATGAGATCGCTAAGGTCTCGAAAGACCCTCCCGAAATCGTAAAGGTTCGGATACAACTGGAGTCCGGGAGGCTGAAGAACTCTTCCGGCAGCGCTGAAGACTCAAACCCATACTTCCTGAAGGCCCTTGAGCTGGCCGAGCAAGGACATTTCGACTACTACGCAGTTGATGCGGTTCACATGCTGGGAATTGTATCGAATGGCCCGGAGTCCGTTCAATGGAACGAGAAGGGGCTAGAGCTTGCTGACGGCTCGAGTGACGAACGAACGCGAAAATGGAAGGGCAGCCTCTTGAACAACCTAGGCTGGACGTACTTCAACATGGGTGACTTTAGCAAGGCGCTTGCCACTTTTGAAGCGGCGCTGGATTACCAGAAAGGCGCCGGCGATCCGGTGCGCATCCGCATCGCGCAATGGACAGTTGGCCGATGTCTTCGCGCTCTGAAAAGATACGACGCGGCGCTTGCCATCCAGAGTGAACTGATTCAACATCCCGAGCAGGGTTATGTATCGGAAGAACTGGGGGAGCTTCTCCTTGCGATGGAGCGGCACCAGGAAGCCAAGCTTCGGTTCAAAAAGGCTTATGAATTATTGGCTCGAAACTTGGGCGCGGACCCGCGCCAGACGAATCGCCTCGCTCGCCTGAGAGAACTGAGCGAATAAGGCCTGCCCCATCTTGGCACGCATCCTGTTGAGCCATAAAGGGGGGCGCAGGCGCTTTCGCCTGCGCATACCGCTCTCGGAGACTTCTTGCGTCGGGGCTATTCAACGACTCGCAGCGTGTATATATTCTGAATCGCAGAGTTTCACGGTACAGCAAAGCGCGTGCGGAATACCGATGTCTGCGCAAGCTTACTCGCTTAACATGACGGTTGTACCTCCGTCGACGTTAGGATATCTGACTCTCTGGCCGACTGGTCACGTACAGCCGCTCGTCTCGACATTGAACCGTTGCAGGGGCAGATTGTGGCGAACGCGGCTATTGTGCCCACAGGCGCCGGTGGCGCGATCAGCACTTATGTCAGCGACGCTAGTGACGTTATCATCGATATCAATGGATATTTCGCGCCGCCAGGCAGTCCTGGTGGTTTGTAATTCTTCCCAACCTTTCCGTGCCGCGTTGCGGATACCCGGAATCCGACAGGCGCTTTCGGGGGCCCAGTCCTGGCGGCGCAGTCAGTGCGAAACTTCCCCATACCCGCGAGCACTTGCCACGTGCCGCAGTCGGCACCCGCGTATTCATTGAATATGACGGTTGTGCCTCGTGGGCCGCTTGGGTATCTGACTACGTGGCCTAGCGGACAGGCTCAGCCATTAGTGTCAACGCTGAATTCGCTGGCGGGCCTGATCCTGGCGAACGCGGCGATTGTGCCAGGGGGCAGCGCCGGCGCCATCAGCGTGTTCGTCAGTAACACGACCGATCTGATTATCGATGCCAACGGGTATTTCGCTCCGTAGTCAGTGCTAAGGGATTCTCTCTGCACTTGCGTGATTCATCGCGGGATTTCCGTTAATTGCCAGACGCTCACTTTCGAGCCCATCGGGCAGCCATCGTGAAACCAATGCTACACATCAGGCGGTAGTAGCCGTTGGCGACGGCGTGGCGGGATGCTCGGACTTCCACTGGTACTCGCTCAAACAATGTGCGTTTCCCGGCATTTCCCGAGAAGGCAGCCGTCACGCAAAGTACTGTCATTTCGCGACCATTGTTGCACTGTTGCGTCGAAGGTACCATGCCTAATCAACGAGCGGCAGTGATCTTTTTGTCGGCCGCCAGCATGCTTTTCGGCCAACCGCGAATCGGGATGTTGCCCGGTGTTCAGCCCTTCGTCGCGGTAGATTCGCCCCTGGTGGCTCTAACGCATGTGAGAGTCATTGACGGAACAGGCGGCGCGGTGCAGGAGGACCGTACGATTATTATCAACCAGGGTAAGATCCAGGCCGTGGGCCCCTCGTCGCAGATTACGCTTCCGGCGGGCGCGAAAGTGATGGAGCTGGCCGGACACACCGTAATTCCCGGACTGATCGGCATGCACCAGCACATGTTTTATCCGTCGGGCGGCGGCATTCCGATGTATCCCGAGCACGCCTTCAGTTTCCCGCGCCTGTACCTGGGGTGCGGCGTCACGACGATGCGTACGGGCGGCGCTATGGAGCCGTACACCGACCTGCGCGTGAAGAACCTCATCGACGCGGGGCGCATGCCGGGACCGAAGATAGACGTCACCGGTCCTTTCCTGGAGGGTGCTCCGGCAACCGTGCCGCAGATGTACGAGTTGAAGGGTCCCGAGGACGCACGCAAGATGGTGGAATATTGGGCGGGCGTGGGGGTAACCTCTTTCAAAGCATTCATGCACATCACGCGCGCGGAACTGGCCGCGGCGGTGGAGGAAGCGCACAAGCACAAGATCAAGGTGACCGGTCATCTGTGCGCGGTGGGGTTCCGCGAAGCGGCTGCGATCGGGATTGACAACCTGGAGCACGGCCTCATCGTGGACACCGAATTTATGCCGGGAAAAAAGCCGGACGTGTGCCCCGACGGAGACGGGCGCCCAGTGCTGGCGAAGCTGGATATACAAGGCGGGCCGGTGCAGGACATGATCAAAGACCTGGTGCAGCGCAACGTGGCGATTACGTCGACGCTGGCGGTGTTCGAAGCCGTGCAGCCCGAACGGCCGCCGCTCGAAACGCGGATGTTGGATGCAATGACACCGCTGGCCGCGGTGAGCTACCTGTCGACACGGGCTCGGGAGGCGGAATACGCGGATCCCCTGCGCGCTGCGACGCTGAAGAAAGAGATGGAATTCGAGTATGCGTTCGTGAAAGCGGGCGGGCAGTTACTCGCCGGCGCCGATCCGACGGGCAATGGCGGAGCGCTAGCGGGATTCGCCGACCAGCGCAACATCGTGCTGCTGGTGGAGGCGGGATTCACGCCGGCTGAGGCAATTCGCATTTACACTTTAAACGCAGCGCAGTATCTGGGCGAGGCGGATCGGATCGGTACCATCGCGGAGGGCAAAGCGGCGGACTTGGTAGTGGTCAATGGAGATCCATCGAAGAAGATCACCGATATCGAGAAAATGACTGTGGTGTTTCGCAATGGTGTTGGGTACGATACGCAGAAACTGATCAAGTCCGTGGATCATACGGTGGGGCTGTACTAGTGTGGTTGAAGTCGAGCAGGCTGAATGCCTGCCCCGCCTGCCCCACCTTGGCTCGCAGCCTGTTGAGTCATGAAGGTGTCGCAGGCGGTTTTCGCCTGCGCATGCCGCTCTCAAAGACATGAAATTCGCCGCGCGAACATTGCTCGCAGTCATCGCGGCAATGGTCGTGGCCTTCGTGCTGGTGATCGCGATCGAGTGGTTCAGCTCGATCGTCCATCCATTCCCTCCGAACGGGAACCTCCCTGAGCACGTGAAGCATTATCCGCATTGGGTCCTGGCCATCGTCGTGCCCGCCTGGGGAGCGACCATCGTGGCCGCTACGTGGGTTGCCTCCAGGCTCGGTGGCCGGCTCGCCGGTATTATCGTCGCATTCTTGCTCGCATGGGGGCTGATCTTTAACCTGACAACACTGCCCTATACTCCGTGGTTCAAGATCGCGATGTCCTGCGCCTTTCCGATTGCCTGCCTCCTTGGCATCCGATGCGGGCGACGGGCGCCTACCTCTTGACAATCTAGCTATCATATCTCGATAATCGAGTCATGCCAGACCAGCCGACGGAACTCGTCCAGGGCACCCTCGATATGCTCATCCTCAAGGTCCTCGCCCTCCAACCAATGCACGGCTACGGCATCGCCAGCCGAATCGAGCAGATGAGTGCGGGAACGTTCCACGTCAATCCTGGCTCATTGTTCCCCGCCTTTCGCCGCCTCGAACGCGCCGGCTGGATCGAGCCCGAATGGAAAGAGTCGGAAACCAGCCGCCGCGCCAAGTACTACCGCTTGACCAGTTCCGGCCGAAAGCAATTCAAAGCGGAAACCGCGGCCTGGGGCCGTCAAATCGCCGCGATAGCACGCATTCTCGAAGCGTAGGAGGATTCATGTCCCTTCTCAAATCATTCACCGCCGGGCTTCGTTCGCTATTCCGCCGCCGCCAAGCCGACCACGAGATGGATGACGATCTCCGTCAGTTCCTGGAAGCCTCCGTGGAAGACAAGATACGTCGGGGTATGAATCGCAACGATGCCATTCGCGCTGCCCGCGTCGAGATGGGCAGCTTCGAATCCGTGAAGGACGGTATCCGCTCCGCCAGTTGGGAAACTGGTCTCGAATCGTTCGGCCGCGATCTCCGACACAGCGTCCGCGTGCTGCGAACCAACGCTGGTTTCAGCATCGTGGTCATCCTGACACTGGCGCTCGGCATTGGCGCCAACACCGCGATCTTCAGCCTCTTCGATGCCCTCATGCTGCGTGCATTGCCCATTGAACGGCCCCAGGAACTGCTGCGCATCGGCCGGCTCAATCCCCATTACGACTCCGAGCCGAACCCGACATTTACGAACCCGCTCTGGGAACAGATTCGCGATCGCCCCGAAGCCCTTTCAAACGCGTTTGCCTGGTCCAACGATCGGCTCGACCTGTCGCAGGGCGGCGCCGTACAATACGCGAACACGCTGTGGGTGAGCGGCGATTACTTCCGCGCCCTGGGTATTCGGCCGGCTGCCGGCCGCCTTCTAACAACCGGGGACGATCGGCGCGGCTGTGCTCCCACCGCCGTCCTCAGTAACGCGTTTTGGCAGCAGCGTTTCGGCGGAGACGAACGCGCCATCGGCTCCAGCATCACTCTCAACAATCATGCATTCCAGTTAGTCGGCGTTGCTCCGCGCGGATTCTCAGGAATCACGGTCGGCCGCAGTTTCGACGTCGCGGTCCCGCTTTGTGCCGCCGACGTCATCGACTCCCCGCAAACGCGCCGCCTGGATATACGTGCGTGGTGGTGGCTCAACATCGCCGCCCGTCCCAAACCTGGCTTTTCTCCAGCACAAATCAACGCGAGCCTGGCTGCGATCTCGCCGCAGGTTTTCGGGGCTGTAGTTCCGCAAAATTGGGACCCCCAAGGCCGTCGCAATTTCGTGAAGTCGTTGCTCTCCGCGGAACCCGCCAGCGACATTACTGGCGGCATCCGCACCCAATTCGGGCAGCCCCTGCGCGTGCTTCTCGCCATTGTCGGCGTAGTTCTATTGATCGCTTGCGCGAATATCGCGAGCCTGATGATGGCGCGAAGTTCCAATCGCCGCAAGGAAATCGCCGTCCGGCTCGCGCTCGGCGCTTCCAGAGCCCGCCTGATTCGTCAATTGCTCGCGGAAAGCCTGCTGCTTTCCTTCGCGGGCGCGGTCTTAGGCACCTTCGTTGCGCGCTGGGCTTCCGCCTTGCTTGTGCGGTATATCTCAACCACTCGCAATCAGGTTTTTCTGGATCTATCCATCGACGGCCGCGTGCTTGCCTTCACTGCGGCTATTGCGACACTCACGGGAATACTCTTTGGTATTCTTCCGGCATTTCGTTCGACCCACGTCTCACTCTCTCCAGCGATGAAAGGTGACGCCGATGCAACACCGACCCGGCGCTTGCATTCGGGGAAGTGGATCGTCTCGGCTCAGATCGCGCTATCACTCGCGCTTGTGGCGGCCGCGGGACTCTTCCTTCGGAGCTTCGTAAAACTCGCCAGTCTCGAAATCGGGTTTCAACAGGATAACGTGCTTATCATTAACACCAACCTGCAAACCGCAAAAGTACCCGTTGCCGCCCGCTTGTCCACAGCGGATGCGATAGAGTCTCGATTGCGCGCGGTTCCGGGCGTCCTTTCGGCGGCGCACTCCTGGAATACCCCGGTAAGCGGCTATGGCTGGAACGACTACGTAGGTTCCGACACGCCTGATGGACCGTCCGGTGAAGACCGGTTGGTGTGGTTCAACTTCATTTCCCCGGGTTACTTCGAGACCCTGCGCACGTCCCTGCTCAGCGGCCGGAATTTCAATGCCCACGATACGCCGGAGTCACAGAAGGTAGCGATCGTCTCCGCCACTTTCGCGAGGAAGTTCTTTCGCAATCGCGATCCGATCGGCGGAATTTTCTATATCGATCCCAAGGCGGGAAAAGCGAACGCCCCAATTCTCGTCGTAGGCGTCGTGAAGGACTCGAAATATGAAAGCCTGCGCGAGGAAACAGCTTCGATTGCTTTTTACCCGTTGTCACAAATACCGGGAAATGCCGAGACCATGTCTTTCGAGCTGCGCACCGCTGTTTCCCCGCTTTCCCTGGTGGGGCCCATCCAGAGCGCCGTAGGTGAAGTGAATAAGGCCATCCCCCTCGATTTCCGGACCCTCTCCAGGCAGCTCGAAGATAACATCGTTACCGAACGGGTGCTGGCCCTTCTCTCGACATTTTTCGGCGGCCTCGCGCTTCTATTGGCCATGGTTGGACTCTATGGCACACTGAGCTACCTGGTGGCGCGCCGTCAAAAGGAATTCGGAGTCCGCATGGCGCTCGGCGCGCGTCCGGGCTTCATCGTTTCTCTGGTGATGCGCGATATCGCCATTGTGCTCGCCGCCGGACTGGGAGCCGGCATCGCTATCTCGTTATCCAGTGTCGGCGTCCTCCGGAAGCTGCTGTTTGGCCTGGCCCCGCGCGACGCGGTTACAATCACCTCCACCGTCATCCTGCTTGCTGCCGTCGCGATCGTTGCCGCCTGGCTCCCCGCACGGCGCGCCGGGCGGATCGACCCCATGGTGGCATTGCGCCACGAATAATATTCCCCTCATTGGCTACGACCTTTTACGTACAACCCAATGGGCTATCTCAAAAAGAATAAAGCCTTTCTCCCTCTCCACCGATAGAAAAGCGTGGCCGATCGCGTCCTCTCCCAAGAAGAAATCGACAGTGTATTTCGGAACGTCCGAGAGACCACCGAAGAAGACGATCTTTCCAAACGGGCCACACCCTACGATTTTCGACGGCCGGACCGCATTGCGAAAGATCAGCTCCGCGCCATTCACCTGCTGCATGAAAACTTCGCCCGCAGCCTCGCGTCCAGCCTTTCCGCCTATCTCCGCGCCTATGTAGCCGTCAACCTGATCTCCGTCGAGCAGCTCTCCTTCATGGAGTTCTCCCAATGCCTTCCCTCGCCAACCTGCCTCGTAGCCCTGGGGATGCGTCCCAGCGAAGGCAATGCCGTTCTCGAAATCAATCCGTCCCTGGTTTTTCCCATCCTCGAAATGCTCTTAGGCGGCACCGGCAAGTACACCTCCAAAATCACCCGCGAGATCACCGAAATTGAACAGTCCATCCTCGAGAGCCTGTTCCGCATCATCCTGAACGACCTCCGCACTGCCTGGCAGTCCGTGGCGCATATGGAGTTCAACATTGAAAGCCACGAGACCGATCCGCAGCTCATGCAGATTCTGGCCCCCAACGAAGCCGTGGTCGCCGTCAGCATGGAAGCCCGCATCGGTGAAAACGCGGGCATGATGAACATCGGAATCCCTTCGATCGTCGTCAAAATGCTGCGGCACAAGTTCGATCAGCAGTGGTCCTTGCGCAAAAGCGAATCCACCGACAAGGAACAGGGACGCATCCTAAAGCTCATCAAGCCGACCGATCTCGAGCTCGATACGCGTCTCGAGGGCCCTACTTTGCGGGTAGAGGACCTCCTCGATTTGAACGTCGACGACGTGTTGACCTTCGATTACCCGATCCAACGACCATTATTAATGTTCGTTAACCAAAAAGTAAAATTCCGTGGCACCGTTGTCTCAACCGCCTGTAAACGGGCCTTTGAAATCCTTTCTTTTCAGAAAGATATAGAGTAAGCGGTGCGCTAGCCCAGAGGGCTACTATTGACACCTTACGGGCCCTATAAAGTTTCTATACTACCCGTCCGATAAGGGGACTAAGTACCCGCAAAAGAGGGTACCGCGTCGCAACCTGCAGTTGCGAAGGAGGCTTTTATGAAGAACAACATTAGCGGTCTCGCAGCATTCGCCCAGACACTCATCGAGTACGTGGAGGACCTGATTACCGAAAGCCCCAAGGCTTCATTCACCAAGTTGGACATGCTCATCCTGCTCAATGCCGTAAAGAACGACCCGGTGCTCTTGCACATGCTGAACGCCAACGATATGCGTCCCGCGGGAGAAACCGCGCCCCTAGAATAGGAGAGATGCCCAATCGCCTCTCTCTGGCGCAAATGGCCGCACAAATCCGGTCGCGCCAGATCTCCCCGGTGGAACTCGTTGAGGCCCACCTGAAGCACATTGAGAAGTACAACCCCAGGATCAACGCCTTCATCCAGGTGTTCGCGGACGAAGCCATCGAACAGGCCAAGTCCGCGCCGCCCGGGCCGCTTCAGGGAGTCCCGGTCACCATCAAGGACAGCTTTAACATTGCCGGCCTACCCACAACAGCGGGAAGCCGTCTTTTTAAGGATCTCCGTGCTTCCAGCGACGCTACGGCCGTCGCTCGCCTGAAAGCTGCGGGGGCCATTCCAATCGGGAAAACCAACTGCCCCGAGTTCCTCTCGAACTATGAGAGCGACAACAACCTCATCGGGCGCACGAACAACCCCTGGGACCTGGAGCGCACCCCCGGGGGTTCCAGCGGAGGGGAAGCCGCCGCCATCGCGTCGTTTTGCTCTCCCGGCGGCATCGGAAGCGACGGCGGCGGCTCCATCCGGGTCCCAGCCCACTTTTGCGGCATCGCCGGCCTGAAGCCGACGCCCGGCCGCGTTCCGGCGACCGGCCACATCCCCGAAATGAACCATCCCGGCGGCCTACTCGGCGTCGCCGGTCCGATGGCCCGCACGGCCGCCGACGTACGCCTGCTCTTCGAAGTGCTCGCCGGTTACGATTCTCAAGATCCCTTTTCAGCGCCGGTCCCACTTCGGACGCCAGACCTTACGGGTCTCCGCATTGGCGTCATGCCGCAGTTTTACAAAGTCCCCGTCCAGCGCGCCGTAGCCGAGGCCCTGAACACCGCTGAAGCCTGCCTCAAAGATCTGGGATTTCCCACCGCTCCTTTCCAACCCGCCGGTCTCCAACGAGCCCCGAACATCTGGTGGTTCCTCTTCGGCCAGATCCCCTCCCGCATCACCCGCCAGGTGATCGCCGGCTCGGAAGATCAGGTCCATTGGACCGCGACGGAATTCATGAACGACGCCCTCCAGCAGCCCGAACCCACCTGGAAAGATGTCATCGAGAATCTGGCCGTCCGCGACAAAATGCGCGGCGCGTTTCTACGCGAACTGGAACAGACGCCCGTGATCCTGATGCCGGTCTGCAGCACTACCGCGTTCCGTCACAGGCAGCGCCGCTTCGATACGCCGGCCAAGCAAATCGGTCTGTTCGAAGCCATGATGACCGCCACGATGATCAACTGCCTCGGAGTGCCGGCGGTTACCATCCCCTTCGGCCAGGACGAGAACGGCCTGCCCGTCGGCATTCAGTTGGTCGGCGCGCCGTACAGCGAAGAACTGCTGCTCGAGCTCGCCGTCCGCATGGAAAACGCCCGTGGAATATTTCCTGGTCCTCCGGCCTAGAACCGCAAATCCCTAATTCTCGGTTGGTATCTTGTTGCCGTTTTCAACAACCAAGCCTTCGACTTGCACCTTCCTATATTCGAGTTTCAGCCCATACTGCTGTTCGAGAGTTCGCGACCAGTAGCCGAACGCCGCCGCCTTCAGATCGTCGTATGGGCGAGCATCCGAAGAACCGTCAGTCGTCTCGAAATCTTTAACGCTTAACGCGAAATCGAACGCGCCGTTGATCCCTGTCTCGTCTTTGACCGTCTCACCTACACCGTTCGGCGGGCGGTTGCCTAGCCAAACAGCCAGGCTTCTCAAGGAAACGCCTTTCAACTGCACACCCCAGTTTTCAAATTCGTATTCACCATCGGGAAGTTTGCCCGGCGAACTGTACTGGCGTCCGCCCGGGTTGCCGTCCGATCCGCCGGATTCCTTGGCACGCAGGTTCTTGGGGCCGCCCTTCCCCACCACCAACACAATTGCACGGGTGTCAATTGTCTCTAGGCGAAGCTTCAACTTGAGCCGCTCTTCCAAAAGCGACTGGAGCATTAACTTAAGCACCGCTTCTGGTACGGCCTCACCCGCTTTGGCAACGATGTCGTATCGCTCGAAGATCCAGTCCGGACCTGAGATCTTGCCCGGCGTCCCGTAGGCCCATGCAAGACATTGCACCAGTCTCGTATTTTGGACGATGATTCTTCCCGGTGAGGACTCAATACCGCTGTTTCCCTGATGTGCCTCGGGCGAAGACAAACGGATAGACGCAACCTCGAATACCGGCCGTGCCCCCCCAGATTGTCCCCAAACGCCGCCGGCAGCCACCAGCACCATCGGAAATAGGCTCGCGATCCGGTTCATTCTTCATTCGCCTCTCTGTTAAGACGTACCGGTCAGGCATTCCGCGTAGGTGTTACACATCGTCCGCGTGACCTGCGGTGATTTGAGATACCATAAACTCCTTGATCGAGATATGGCTTGCAACGCTTCATTCCGGAAAACTGGCGACGTAGCCATCGTCGATTTGAGCGGCCGTTTCACGCTCAGGGACGCATCCGGCGTAATCCGCAACGCAGTGCTGAGCCTGGTCAACGGCGGCGAGAAGAAAATCCTTCTCAACCTCGCCGACGTGGTGCACATGGATAGCGCCGCCGGTCTCGGGGAGTTGATCGGCAGCTATACCGCGGTGCAGAAAAGCGGCGGTCAGATGAAACTCCTGAACGCGCAGAAAAACGTCAACGAGGTGCTCCGGATCACGCGCCTCGACACGGTTTTCAAAATTTATTCCGACGAAACCGAGGCAGTTCAGAGTTTTCAGTGAACCGATAGCACGGGCTCGGCTTCGTGCACGGCTTTGGGAATCCGCGATTCCGTCCGTGCCACCAGCATCGCGCCGAGGTACAGCGCGCCGCCGATCAGCAAGGTCACTCTGAGCCCCAGGTAAATCGCCAGGAAGATTGCCCCTGCCGAACCCAACACGCTCGATGCGGCGTTCAAAGCCCAAGCCCATCGCACCGCCTGCGGATACCGCGATTCGAGACGCGTCAAACCCGTTGGGAACGGCATGCCCATCAGGAAGCCCGCGGGTGCGATCAGAGCCACCGTAATCAGCATCTTCAACGGCAGCGGCAATCCAACTCCGTACTCTCCGATCGGAGCCGCCACAAATGCCAGCACCGCAACACAGACGGCAATAACACCGAGAATGACATTCAGCCGCGACAGCGCCAGCTTGCGGCTATAGAAGCTCCCCAGCCCGCTCGAAATGAGCATCGAGAACACAATGACCGTGAGCGCATAGGTGGGATGCCCCAGGAACAGCACGAACTTCTGGATCAGCGCAACCTGAATCAGGATGTACCCCGTCCCGATGCACGCGAAATAGACCAGGAAACGCCGTACGCCCTTCTCCGCCGGAAGCTTCGTTCCCAACAGCAGCGGCGGAAGCGCCAGTACAATGATCGTAGCCAGGATGCTGACCGCCACCAGCCCGAATAGCAGCGGGAGCGCCTTGTTGATCTTATTGTCCTCGGCATTGCCGGTCGGGTTCAGGAACTTCAACACGTCGCGCGGCTGGACGGTGTAGAAGAAGAACGGACGGTCGTCCGAAACAGGAGAAACGTCGAACTGGTACTGGTTCCAAAACTGTTCCGGGTCGCGGCTGTTCAGCAAATCGCTAAACGGTCCTGGAAGCTTCTCGCCCGGAGCATAAATGAGCTGCACGCCCTTCGTACCCGCAATGCCGGTCTTCAGGGTTTCCAGATCGTGCGTTGAGATCGGCTTCCGGAAAACCAGTACCGTGTCGCGCGCGCCATATCCCGCAGCCGACCGCGAATCCTCCCGAAGAACGACGACGTGGCTCGCCGGGTCGGGCTCGCCCAACTCTTGAAATGCCCGCATCGCGAGCGATAGCAGCCGCAGCGACTCCCGCGGCGGCTCGAATCCCCAGCGCGTAAACGCCAGCAGACCATCGTCCGTCAGGTGGCTGAGATAATCCCGAAACGCGTCGGAGGTGTACAGGTTGTTCTCAGATAGCGCAAAGGCCCCGGCGGCAGTCGAAGCCCAGGTGTCGACCAGCGTCGCCTGGATCACCTGGTATTTCTCCGGCGACCGCCGCACGAAACTTCGCCCGTCTTCGACAAACACATGCACATCCGGACGCAGATACAGGTTCCGGCTGAGCTTTGCCATCTGGTCGCGCATGATGGTGTTCGCGATGATGTCGTTAATCTCAACCGCCGTAATGTCGTGGCTGCCTGAAGCGAGCGCACGCGAGACGTCCCATCCGCCGCCCGGTCCTATCACCATCGTCTTGGCGCCCGGCCGGATCAGGTACGGGAATCCCGGACCCTGACGCAGCAGCTCGAAATGCTCCTTGCCGGTCAGGTGGTCGAAATCGAACGAGGCAATTCCTGTCGCGGCATCGGCGTCGATCACGATACTCAGCAGATCGGAATAGGGCTCCCGCCGGATGCCGATACGCGAAATCGGATTCCATTTCGTGAACAGCTCTTTGCCGATGGCCTGGCCCTTGGCGTAACGCACGTCGATCCAGTGCAGCCGGCCGTTTGCGGCAATCAGCACCACAAACGTAAGCGCCAGAACGACGCCCGCGGCGCGCCCGCGCATGCTTCCCGCGAGGTTGTACCAGATCGCCGCCGAAACCGCAAAGAACACCCCGGCCGCAATCACCGTATTGGGTCCGCCTAAAGTTTTCAGAAACGGGATCAGGACCAGGCACCCGATTGCCGCGCCCAACAGATCGAAGAAGTACACCCGATCGATGCGCTCGATGGTCTCGGCGACCGCCAGGGAAACAATCGTCCCCGACAGAAAAAACGGCAGCGCGCTGGCAAAATAAACGAACGCCAGAGTGACGACGCCCATCTCGCCTTGCCTCGTGATCACGAAGCTCAGCGAGACCAGCACAGCCACGCTATTCAGCGCCGCAAGGGTCCCTAATTTGGCAAAGAACCCGCCCCGCCATGGCGCGACAACGTATGAGAAAACGCCGCCGGCCCCCAGGCCAAAAAGGGCGATGGAAATAGCCAGAAATGCGAAATGGTAATAGAAAACGACCGAGAAGATCCGCGTCAGCGACAGCTCCAGGATGAGCGTCGCAAGGGTCGTGAACAGGACCCCTAGATAGATTTGGGACCAACTGGCCGGGTGAACTTCGTTGACTGAACTAACTGTGGGCAAAACACCAGTTTAAAGCAATCGGCCGCCGGCCTTCTGACACAAGGGAGACAGCGAAACCGGCGGCCGACCGTTCTTCCCTGCTCTATCGACGTGGCTTTCGGCGTGCCTGGGTACAATGAGGTCGTGGGCACGGTCAGCTTCGAGCAGGCTCGGGAATGTGTCATTTCTAAGGTCCGCCATTTTCGGACCATGCCCCCGACCGAAACAATAAAGACCTCCGAAGCCACCGGCCGCGTGCTCGCCGAGTCAGTTCTCGCCGATCGCGATTATCCTCCCGTTCCCCGCTCCGCGCGCGATGGCTTTGCCCTGCGTGCCCAGGACCTGCCGGGCGAATTCCAGGTGATCGGCGAAGTCCGCGCAGGCGAAGTTTTCAATGGCGCCATCGCCCCGCATCAGGCTGTCGAGATCATGACCGGCGCGCCTGTTCCACAAGGCGCCAACGCTGTAGTGATGGTGGAACACTGTCGCAGGAACGGCGACACCATGGCGAGCGAACGGGTGCTGGCAACGGGCGACAACATCTCGCCCAAAGCCTCGGAAGCCACCTCCGGCGAAGTGGTCGTCCAAGCCGGACGGCGCCTTGGCTTCACCGAAATCGCTGAGCTTTGCACCGTCGGGGCGCTCGAGCTCCGAGTCTACCGGCCGCCACGGGTTGCCATTCTGTCGACAGGTGACGAGGTGATCGACGTTCATCAACAACCCCTCAATCACCAGGTCCGCAACTCCAACGCGCACGCGCTCGCCGTGCAGGTGCGGCGGGCTGGAGGCGATCCCGTCGTGCTCCCGATCGCCCGCGACATTTACGATTCCACCCGCGAGCTCGTGGAGCGCGGTCTGGAATGCGACTTGCTCCTGCTATCGGGTGGGGTCTCGGCCGGCAAATACGACATCGTCGAACGAGTGCTCGCCGATCTCGGGGCTGAGTTTTACTTCGACCGCGTACTCATTCAACCCGGCCAGCCGCTGGTCTTCGGGCGCGCTCGGGACAAGTTTTTCTTCGGCCTGCCGGGCAATCCCGCATCCACGATGGTCTGCTTTGAAGTCTTCGGCCGCGCCGCTGTGGAGCTGCTTGCGGGCCGGACGGAAACAGTGTTGCCCATGACCTGGAGCCGCCTGTCTCGCGAGTTCCAACAGAAAACGGGGCTGCGGCGATTCCTGCCCGCGCGGCTCTCCTGCGATGGCAGCGAGGTCACGCCCGTCGCATGGCGCGGCTCCTCCGATGTGCCGGCGCTTGCCCGGTCGAACGCCTTCCTGGTGACCGAACCGGATCGTGAGACCTGGGCCGCCGGCGAGCTCATCCGGGTGCTGCCCCAATGAGCAAACTATCGCATTACGACCACGCCGGCAGTCCGCGCATGGTGGACGTCTCGGCAAAATCCGAAACCAAGCGGACAGCGCGGGCGCACGCATTTGTCCGAATCAAGCCCGAAGTGCTCGCGAAGCTGCCGGACAACCCCAAAGGCAATCCGCTCGAAATTGCGCGCATCGCGGGGATCATGGCCGCGAAGAAGACTTCCGAACTGATTCCGCTCTGTCATCCGTTGATGCTGTCGCACGCCGACGTGACCGCAACGGTGGAGTCGGAGGGGGTCCGCATTCATGCCAGCGCCACGACCACGGCCCAGACCGGCGTAGAAATGGAAGCGCTCACGGCGGCGTGCGTCGCGGCGCTCACGGTATACGACATGACCAAGGCGATGGATAAATCGATCGAGATCCAGGACGTTTACCTGGTTGAGAAGACCGGCGGCAAGAGCGGAGATTTTCACCGGTCATGATCGAAGCCGCCATCCTGACCATCAGCGACTCCTCGTTCGAAGGCAAACGCGCGGACCGTTCCGGCCCTGCTCTGCGGGAGCGCATCGAAGCCTTGGGCTGGCGCGCGGCTCGGACTGAGATCGTCCCCGACGAAGCGGACACCATCTCAGCAAAGCTGACTGAATGGGCCGATTCCGACCACTTACAGGTCGTGCTCACCACCGGCGGCACCGGCGTTGCTTTGCGGGATGTGACTCCCGAGGCGACGTTGGCTGTAGTGGATCGCGCGATCCCTGGAATCGGCGAATTGATGCGTGCTGAGGGTTTGAAATCAACCCCTTATTCCGTCTTATCGCGGGGAATCGCCGGAACGCGCGGCACAACGCTAATTGTCAACCTGCCCGGTTCGCCTCGTGGCGCCGTGGAATCGTTAAATTCCATCGCCAGGCTGATTCCACACATCGTGGATCTGTTACACGGCAAAACCGAGCACAACACGGTATCGAAACACTAGCTACTATGAGGACGTCCCACATTATGATGCGCCTTTTTATAGCTTTTTCAGCAACGTGCGCTCTTTTGGCACAGAATCCGCCGCCTCCCAAACCGTCACCGACGGAGGACACGGGAGCGGTCATTCGAACCACGCATACGGTGGTCGTTGCGCCGACAACCGTCCTCGATCACAAGGGCGATTACGTTACGGGCCTGCAGCCGAGCGACTTCACGCTGTACGACAACAACAAACCGCAGCGCATCACGGCGGACGTCAGCTACGAGCCGATTTCGCTCGTCATGGCGATTCAGGCGAGCGATATGCTTACCGATGTGCTGCCGAAAGTGCAGCGTATCGGCAACGAGGTGACGGACCTGGTTGTGGGTGCTGGTGGAGAGATCGCCGTGCTGGCTTTCGATCATCGCATCCAAATGCTGCAGGACTTCACTGATGACGGCGGTAAGGTCAGCGAATCACTAAAGAAGCTAAAGGCCGGCAGCAGCACCCATGCAATGAACGACGCCGTGATCGAGTCGGTCCGCATGCTGCGCCGGCGTCCCGAAGTGCGCAGGCGTATTCTCGTGCTGATCAGCGAGAAGCGCGACAAGGGCAGCCAGGCGAGACTCAAAGAGACATTAACGGACCTGGAATTCGCGAATATAGCGGTCTATGCGATCGACATTCCGCACCTGGAGACGCTGCTCACCGGAAAATCCATGCCGCCGCGCCCCGACCCGATCCCCGCAACGGCTAACCATATGCCCGCCGGTGGGACCGCAACGCCCACGATGATCGACCAGAACCGCACCAGCAACTTCATCCCGATGTTCGTCGAGATCTTCAAAGGCACCAAGAGCATTTTCGTCGACGACGCGTTGGACGTGTTCACGCGATATACGGGCGGCAAGCAGTATTCATTCGTCAAAGCGAAGACGCTCGACCGGTCGGTGGAAGCGCTTGGACAGGAGATCCACAATCAGTACCTGCTGAGCTACAGCCCGAACAACCAGGAAGAAGGCGGATTCCACGAAATCCGTGTTGTTGTGAACCGGCCCAGCCTGGAAATCAGGACGCGACCCGGCTACTGGGTGGCTTCACGCCCCGAGGGGCAATAGCTCGAAGCGCACGCGCGCTTCGCCTACGTGAATTTCGTCTCCGGTTTTTAACTGCACTCCACGTGTAGCGCCGCGCGGAACCTCGATGCGGCGGCCGTCGCGAAAGACTGCGGTGCCTCTCTGGCTGTTGGAATCGTACACCCGGAAACTGCTGCTTTCGGGGTCGTAGCGGATGTAGGCGTGCTCGCGGGAGACGGTGGTCTCGGTCTCGGCGAAGGCAATGTCGTTACGACGCCGCAGTCCCTCTTTTTCGCCGACCACTTCTTTCATGCGGCCGATGTTAACGCGGTCGCCGGTGAGGACGAACTCAGGTGTTTCGGATTCGCCTCGCACTACTGTCAGTTTCGCGCTGGATCTGGCCGCGGTTGGGGCTTTACGGCGACCGTATTCCATCTGGAACTGCTCGCCGCCGGCAACGGCCACGTTGAGAACTGCCGGCGCGGCGCAGTGGGCCTCCGATAGCAGATCGCGAATATCCTGCTCCAGGCTGCCATCCTCGGCAAGGGCCGCCAAGGCGGCCTCGTTCTCAGGGGTGTGGATGATGACGTCGTTAAATGGGAACAGGCAGCGGCCGTCACCCATCGGCTGGATCTGGCCCCGGATGTCTTCCAGGATTTCACGGCGGACTTCCAGGAGGGCTTTGCTCTGCTGCTGGACTCCCGGAACCTTGGACGTCCAGCCTTTTACCTTGCCCGCGATCCAACGATCGAGTTCGTCGAGTGATCTCATATGATTCCCAATTCGTGTGCCGCGGCGACGATTTCACCGGCGATTGGCGCGGCTGCTGTTCCGCCGTATTGCCCATTCTCTACCAGTACCGCGAACGCGATCTGTTTGCCCGTTTTCGCGCCGTAGGGTGCGAATCCGATGAACCAGGCGTGAGACGGGTCTTTCGCGAGCTCGGCGGTTCCGGTTTTGCCCGCGATGGGAATCGCCGATGTAGCCAGTACCCGGCCGGTGCCGGACGTCACGACGCCGCGCATGAATTCGGCGACCTGGCTGGCTAACGAGGCTGGCAGGAGTTCCTCGGGTTTCCTCAGGCGGGGGTTGGTTTCATCGATAATCCAGCGGCCTTCCGGGGCGCTGCCGCCGCTTGCAATCGTCGCCGCAACACGCGCCATTTGAAACGGCGATACGACCACCTGGCCTTGGCCATAGGATGCCTGCGCCAGATACTCCTTGAGCTGTTTTGCCGTGTTCGGGTGCGCGACGGCGATGCCCAGTTTTGTGGCGGTGTCGTACAGAGCGTCGGCTCCGACGGCATTGGCTCCGAGTTGCGCGAAGTAGGCGTTGCAGGAAACCACGATGCCTTTGCGCATGTCCAGCGTGCCATGCGGCTCCTTGTCCTTCACGTCGTCACGAATCTCGCGTTTTCCGACGTAGTTGCCGACGCGGCCGTCGGGCAGGCGGATGCAATCGTAGCGTTGTTGCGCCAAGGCCGGGTCCTTGCGAAGCGCCGCGATGGCGGTGACGATCTTGAAGGACGAACCCGGCGGATACAGGCCGAAGCGGGCGCGGTCGAGCAGGTCCTCGCTGGGGAGCGGTGTCTGGGCGTTGCCGCTCAGCGAAGCGAACTGCACGGGCGAAGGCCAGGGATAACTGACGGCCGCGAGCAGATCGCCAGTCGCCGGGTCGAGAACGACAACAGCGCCTTTCTGCTTGCCGAGTTTGACCAGGTTCTTGCTGAGGATCTCCGAGGCGCGCAGTTGAAGCCGCGCATCGAGAGACATCTTGACGTCGCGGGGGCGGCTCAGGATTTCCTTCACCAGGGGATTGTCGGGCTCGTAGCGGTGCCGGAGCAGCGGGATGAGGGCGCGGTAGTCACGCTTGACGCGCGCGCCGCCGGGGCCTTGCTCGACCTCGGCTACGTCGTCATAGCCCTGCAGGCGAATGCGTGAGGCTTTCTCCTGGAAGGCGGTGTTGGTAGCGCCTTGCTTGAGCCGGCTCCGGGGATCGCCAAGCAGGTAGAACAGTGGCGCACCGAGCGGATAATGGCGCGGCTCCTGCTTCGAAACGGTCTGATCGACCGCGACGCCGAGCTTCTGATATTCGGCGAGGTGACTTTGGATTTGCGACCAGTCGCTGGTGGCCAAGGGCAAACCATTGCGGTCGAAGATGGTTCCTTTCGGAATCTCGCGGGCGACGGCCAGCAGACGCGGGTTGTATTGGTACCGCCGGACCCCGTCGGCCTGCACAACGAGACTGCCACGGGCGACGATGTCGTCGGCTCGAGCGGCCTGGATCCAGGTGAACCGGGCGATAACGACCACCGCCAGCGTCGCGAGCACGGCTGTGAGCACTCGAGTTCCTGTACCGAAACTCTCATCCTGGGCCTGCTTGCGCTGCGTTCGCGAAACCGAGAGCACGATGGCAAAGACAATGAAGTTGGCGACCATCGAGGTGCGGCCGTAGCTTAGAAATGGCGACACTACGCCTGAAAGCGGCACCAGGCCGAGCAAGCCCCCGGTGATCAGAAGGATCTGGTAGGCGATGATCAGCATCATCCCCATCACCAGGAAGTACGAGTAGGTTCCAGGAGCGTTGCGCGCCACCCGAAGACCGCGCGAGATGAGTACGCCGTACAGGATGTAGAGTGCCAGAATGCCGAGCAGGCCGGTCTGTTCGCCAAGAGCCGATACGATCAGATCGGTGTGGGCGGCGGGGACATCCTGCGGATCGCCGAGGCCCAGACCGGTGCCGGTGACGCCTCCGGTGGACAGGGACCAGAGTGAATGTGCTACTTGATCTCCTCCGCGTACGGAGTTGTCCCACGGGGACTTCCACATTTCGACGCGTTCCCGAACGGTGTGCGGATAGTGAATGAGGTAGCCGGCGGCGAAGCTCAGGATGATGACGCCGAGACCGGCTGAAGCCAGCGCTACCCGGTTGCGGGCGATGCTGTAGAGGGTGAGGAACAGGCAGCCCAATACCAGGGCCGGCCCGAGATCGCTGAGCCAGAAAAACAGGGCGATAGAAACCGCCACGCCCGCCGCGACGGGAATGAGATAGTCGAGACGCGGAAGGTTGTATTTCCCTTGCTGGCGGAGTTGCCGGAGCGCGTCCCAGTTGGATGCGAAGTACCCTGCCAGGAAGAAAACGAGCAGCAAACGGATCAGCTCGACGGGCTGGAAGAAGAGCAGATTGACCTTGGCATCGCTGGCGCCCGGTCCGTGACCGAACACGCCCAGCGCGAGCGCCAGGAGGAACGCGACGATCAGGGGTACGTAGCTGAGACGGCTGAAGCTGCGCTCGTAATCGGCCAGGCTGAATGCAAACAGCGCGATGCAGCCGGCGATCACACCCTGTGCGAAGTCGGCGAACATCAGGGTGTCGCGCAGGGGGTCGCGCAAACTGATCATCAGGATGAGCCCGAGTCCGGAAAGCACGAACAGGATCGGCAGAATCAGGTTATCGCCGTCGAAGTTGCGGATGCGCCAGGCGATGTGAACGGCGAAGAAGGCCAGGAAAAACGGAATGATCCAGAGCAGGATTTGACGGCGGAATCCAGCAGTGTCGCGGACCACCAGGCTAGGCTTCAGCGCCGTGAATTCCGCGCGAGGCAGCAGGTGGGCAATGGCTCCAACGTTGCTGAAACTGCGGCCTTCGCGTTTTAAGGCGAAGATGCGCTCCGCGATCGGCTCCTGATCGGGCAACAGCGGCAGCAATTGCTGGGCGCTGGTGAGTTGATTCAGGTTGATGGTGGTCTTTTCCTGGTCCGCTACACCGTTCAGTTTTGCCTTGTAAACCAGCGTCATTCCGAGGATCAGCACGATGGCGGCGGCGATGAGCAGGGCGAGTTCGGTGGTCCTGGTGGCGGCCGTCTGCCGGCGCGTTTGGACACGGCGTTCCTCCGCCCGGAGGGTCAATTCTTCGCGCGTGACTTTCATTGCGCGATCGGCGCTCCCTGCAGCGCGATGAGCCGCTGCTCGACACGCTGTTGACCTTGAATAGCCTGGGTTTCGTTGCGGGCAGCGTCTCCGAACAGGCCCACCTGCTGATACAGGTCCTCGGCGTGGATGTAGTCGCGCTTGGCCTGGTCCAGGTATTCGCGCTCCTGGCTAGGGGTGCTGCTGAAGCTGCGCGATTCGCGCCATTCCCGATCGGCACGGCGGCGATAGCCGTCGGCGAGCAACGCTAACTCCCTCTTTCCCATAGGGTGTCCGTGTTTGGCAGCCTGGCTGAGGGCTTCCTCACCTTTGTCAAGGTCGTTCATCTCGTACACATAAAGACGAGCTAAACCGAGGTAAGGGTCCGGGGAATGTTTGAGAAGTTCGGCGGCCTCGTTGAACTCCGCCACGGCATCGTTCAGGTACTTTTGCTTCTGTAACCCGTTGAGACCGGAGGATTCGATGCGTTGGATGTGGCCTTCGCAGAGGCGCAGGCGGCCTTTCACCGCATTGTCGCCGGGGTCAATTTCCAGGGCGTGGCCGAGTTCGGTGCGCGCCTGCATCCACTGCGGTTTGAAAATGGTCGGGGCGTCGCGGTCCCGATACTCGGAAATGACGCCGTCTGCGGCATTTACGAGACGTTTCTTCAAGGCGCTCTTTACACCCCATGTCAGCGCACCCATGTGAGTTCGCTTCATGAGGTCCTGATAGCGGGTCCAGGCTTCGTCCAGGTTCGTGAGGCGCTCGGTTTCGAGGTCGGATTTGAGCTTGCCCGCTTCGGAGGAGAAGTTGATTTGAGTAGCGGTGAAAATGGTGCCGACCAGGCAAAAGCCTGCTACCGCGGCAAGGCCTCGCGCGGAGTTTCGCCTGGGGATTGGCGGGCGCGGCGGGAGGGGCGCAGTGGTGCGCACGGTGGCGTCGTCAGTAAGCGGCCCGGTACGAACCGTGGCGTCGTTGTCGGCCAGGACGGTTTGGCCCTTCTGATAACGTTCCAGGTCGTCTTTGACTTCCGCGGCGGTCTGGTAGCGTTGCTGCGGATCGCGGGCGAGCATCTTGAGGGTGATGCGGCCCAGGGGTTCGGGGCATTCGGCGGGGAGCGGGCTGGGCGGATCCGAAGAACGGATACGCCGTTCCAGCCGCTCCTTGTTTTCGCCCTCGAATGGCAGCTTGCCGGCGAGCATCTGGTAGAGCAGGACGCCGACGGACCAAAGGTCGGACTGGCTGTCCATGTTCTGGGTTTCGAGGCGCTCGGGCGAGCAGTAGGCCGTGCTCGCAAAGACGTTGACGGTATACCGGCGTGTGTTGGAAAGCGCTTTCGCGATTCCAAAATCGACAACCTTCACCTGGTTTTGGGGATTGAGGCGAATGTTGCGAGGCTTCAAGTCGCCGTGGATAATGCCGACGAATTGCTGGTCGCCGATGGTAGTAGTGAAGGTGCGGAGATTCTCCAGCATCTCGCAGAGCTCGCGGACGACATGGACGGCAAAGCCAGGCTGCGTGGGTCCGCGGTCGAGCACGGCCGCAAGGTCCTCGCCCTCGATGTAATCCATTTCGATGAAGAGATTGCCGTTGATCTCTCCGTAGCGCGTGACGTTGACGACGTGACGGTCGGCCCCGCTCAGGCGTTTTTGAAGCTCGGCGCCCAGGCGTTCGGCGTCGACGATTTCCTGGTCTTCGGCGTGGGGACCTTTGTAGACGAGCTTCAAAGCGATCTGCCGTTTGGTATCGGTGTCGTTGGCGAGATAGACTTCGCCCATTGCTCCGCGCCCGAGCATGCGGATGACCTCGTACCTGCCGAATCGATCGCCTGGGTTCATTGCGTGATCCGGAGTTTGGGACGGCGGTCCGGGAAGTAGTTCTGCGGCACGAGAGACGGATCGGGATGCGGGAGCCAGATCGGTTCCGGTCCGTTGTTGAGGAGGGTGTTGCCGGTGATGCGCGGTTGGGCGGCGAGTTCGATCTGAATGCCTGGTTTATTGGCAAAGATCAGGTTGGTTTCGATGAGCGGCGCGGCGGTGCCCTTCACGTCGATGCCCGCTCCGGCATTATCGTGGATGCGGCATGCAACCAGCGATCCATGGGATGCGCCTTCGATTAGCACGGCGGCTGTGCGCGCCCCGCTGATCTCGTCACGCATCAGAGTGACATCGCTATCCTTGATGGCCACGCCGATGTCGTGGGCGCGAACCTGGAAGCCTTCAAAACGGACCTTTTGAATTCCACTGGCCGTGACGCTTCCATCGATGATGGCTTCGTGGGGCGTTTGAGCAATGAGGTCGATACCGTCGCGGAGATGGACGGCTTCAATGTAGGTTCCCGGCGTGACGACTACCGTGTCGCCGGGCCGGGCTTTTTGCAGCGCATCGCTGATGGTTTGCGGTGGGGCCACCGCCAGGATTTGGGGGGGCAGCGGTGCATCGGGCGCTTCCGGCTTCAGCTCGTCGACTCCCCACAAAACCAGTCCACCGGCGAGAACGCCGTAGAGGAACCAGGCAGGCGCGCTTCTGTACCATGGGACGCGCTGCGGAGTGGGGACAACGGAGAGCTTGGGATGCGTGGTCGAGGTGACGAGCGTTGGCTTGGATGGCGCGTACGACGCGGCGAAGCGCTCGCCTTCCACGAGGATGGCCGAAACGTTGTCCTTACCCACCTCGTTTGCGGCGTCGATCAAGTTGCGGACAGCCGTCCAACGGTCGCCGGCATTCTGTTCGACGATACGCAGGATGCTTCGCGACGAGATGGCGTCGCTGAGGCCGTCGCTGCACAGGAGCAGAGCGCTGTCGGGTTCGAAGGGGATGCGGCGGATTTCGATGAAGTCGTCGTCGTCGGGGGTACGCTCCGCCGAGCCGACGTCGCGAAAGACCTCGTTGCGGCGCGGGTGCTGCATGGCTTCCGTTTCGCTAATCGCGCCGTTGTCTTCGAGCTCGCCGACGGGAGAGTGGTCGTGGGTGATTTTGTCGATGACGCCGCGCTTGATACGGTAGAGCCGCGAATCGCCGACGTGCCCGATCACTGCGTCGCCGTTTTCAATCACCGCAAGAGTAAGGACGCAGGCCATTCCTTTCCAGTTCGGCTCGTCTTCGGCGGCTTTCAGAATGGCGTTGTTCGCGAGCGTGATGGCTTCCCGGATGCGCTGCTCGATGCCGCCGGTCTGACGTTCGAGGCGGGCGCGGATCCGTTCCAGGGCGATATCAGCGGCGTGTTCGCCGGCTTCGTGGCCTCCCATTCCGTCGACGACGAGAAAGAAGCCGCGTGCCTCGTCGGCGTAGACGCGGTCTTCGTTGTTGCCCCGCACGACGCCTTGGTCCGACGATGCAGCGACCAGGTAGCGTGGAGCCACGGGCATCATGAGCGATCCTTTTTCCTTGTGAGCAACAGGGCCGCGGCGACGAACAGAAGCAGCAGCACGAGGAAGACGTATCGCGCTGTGTGAAGCGTAGTCATCGTTATTTGATCGCTTTGAAGTCGATGAAGAGGACGCCGGCGAGTCCGATTTCCGCTTTGTTCGGGAGCGGTACTTCGAGGTTCTTGTCGACTTCTTCGCCATTCACCTGCTCGATGCTGGCGGGGACGCGTTTACCGTTGACAGTGGTCCCGAGTGTGCTGAGGTCCTTGATGAAGAAATTGCCCGATTCAGCGTCGCGGCGGATCTGGAGATGCTCGCGGGAGACATCTTTGCGGGCTTTGAGTTTGACGTCAACCCAACGGTCGGTTGCGCCTCGACCAATTTTGATGAGGTCCTTGGTCATCTGGTAGGTGTGGGAGCCGGTTTCATCCTCGTACGTGAGATTGGCGTGGACGATGCCGGCAGCGCGGCGGGTGTCGACGTTGCCGCTGCGCTCGGTGGCCGTGGTTGTTGTGGTGGTGAAGGTCTGGCCGTCGTTGCGGCGCCTGGTGACGCGCTCGGTGAGCGTGCCGGCGCGGTCGTCGGTAGCCGTTGCGGCAATGGGGAAGCTTGAGTGGATGACGAGCGGGACTTCGCGGGCGTCGTCGTCGGTGTTCTCGTGGAATTCGATGGACCAGGGACCGAGGGTCTCGTAGCGCTTGTGGCGTTTCTTCGGGGCGGCGAGGGGGATCTTGAATTTCGACTCGTGGCTCTTGTTCAGAGTCGCGAGCTTCTCGTCGAGGGCGGTGGTGGCCTCGTCGCGAATGCGCTGCTCCAGCGGGCGGATGCGCTCCATGTCGTCGATATAGAGATAGACCTGGAAGACGCTCGGCACGAGGTTGCTGTAGTAGCTGGGGCAGAGGCCGGCTTCCATTTCTTCGAGGATGACGTGGATGATTTCTTCGGGAGTTACGAGAACGGCCGGTTGAGGTTGCATTGTCGGCGGTTGGGTCCTATTCACATTGTGAAACAGGTTGAGAGACAGTGGTGCGCAGCGGGGTTTGAAGCGCGTGAAGCATGCGGGGGCTTTAGGACGGCGGCTTATCGGGAAGTGTCCCGGGTTCACCTGGCAGACGCCGCTTGCGCGAGCGCCGTTGGATTATAGACCGGGTCTTGAATCCGTTTCAGCTCACCTGTGCCCAATGGGTTGTTGGCGGCCCGAGGGCACACACCTCACCCATTGTTTTTTCCCGCATGCTCAGCTTTTGCGATGCCGGCATCTTGCCTTTCCTACCCTTCCCGGTCCGTTGGAGCTTGAGCTCCGCGGTTCATTCGGGGCAGTACAGCGCCAGGCCGGGGTTTGGTCCCTGGTGGCGCGCGGCGCGCTAGATCCACGGCGGCGTTCGCGACCGCTGGGCCGGGGATGGAAGGTTGTTGAGGCCTTCTGATTCGAGGTTAGTACGATGCCTGATGTCGGCGGCACTGAGGTTGGCGGTAAGTTATTGAGGATTCGAAAGAAGTATTTTTCAAGGGCGGGGGAACGAATAAATGCCGTTCGGCATTCGGCGTGGCTGAAATTTGGGACGGATGATTGCTTATGGGTGGACCACTTTCTTATTCGTTCGGTTCGCAATCGCGGCTACTACGTGACGGGCAGTCGCATCGGTCTGGACGTTGTGATCTACGATTTCCGGCGGGGACGGTCGCCGGAAGGGATATTCGAGGCGTATCCGTCTATCGGCTCGCTTGCCAAGGTCTACGGTGCTATTGCTTTTATTCTGGACCACCCGGTAGAGGTGGAATCTTACCTGACCGATCAGGACCGCATCTTGAATGAGATTAAAGCCGATTATCCAATGCCTCAGGAGATGATTGAGCGGTTCGAGCAGGGTAAGAAGGAAACGCCCCACAGGCTGGCTTGAAGGTCCGATTTCAAGCTGACGCTGACATCGATCCCGACATTCTTAAGGGGCTGCTCCGAAGAGAACCGTCCGTCGATTTTCGAGCGGCTAGCGGTGTAATTCGTCCTAGAGATTGTGGTCGAAGTCGGGCAGGCTGAATGCCTATTAATCCCTCAAATGTCCCGCCTGACACTACCAGGTTTCTTTTAAACGTGCTCGAAGAAACCACTCAAGATCCTGAGACTCAAGACCCAAATATCTCAAGTAAGGGTGTTTGCCTCTGAGGCTGCCACGCGCCGGACTATCAACTTTTTCGTGCAATCAGGATCACCAGCGGCGGCCTATTATGCGTCTCGACCTGAGGGAACCCAGCGCGATTTGCGTAGTTCTTCAATTCCGCTGCGGTAGAAAAGCGCGGCATAAATGGCGGGCGCGCTGACTCCAGGGCTGGGCAAGATCCCTGAACAAACATCGCCCAGCCTTCGCCCGATTCTATGTCGATGGTATCGATAAATAGACGGCCGCCCGGCCGCAACACCCGGAAGGCGTCCCGCACATAGTACCAGCGATCGATTTCGTCTAAATGGGCCAGCATGTTCGTACAGTAAACGACGTCAAACGACGAGCCGGCAAGTTCGCTGAGTCCTTCGCCCTGCAGTTGTATCAGTCGGACGTTGCCGAGCTGACCCAGACGCTCGGAGGCGTAGGTCAGCATGTTCTTCGAAACGTCCGAACCGGTCCACAAGCGGCATAGGGGCGCCAACTCGCGGCCGATACGACCGACGCCGCAGCCAATCTCCAGTACATCGTCTTGTACTGTTATTCCCACCAGTTCGCTTAAGTTTCGAAGAGTCGGTCCGGCGGACTCGCGTACCTCCTGCTCGGAGCGCCTGCCCGATGCATTGAAGGCTGCCGCTTGCGACGAAGAGGCGAGAGTATCCCAAACGGCGCCGTACTCCCGCCGTTGGAGGTGGCTCGTCGACGGCCACCGTGGAGGCCGGAAAGCGCGGGTTGAGAATCCCCAAAGGTAGGCGGTGGCAACGAGGCATAGGACTCCGACGACGGCAAGCGCTGGAGCGGACCTGTCTAACGCAAAAAGCGTCGCCACGCCACTGAGAACCGTAGCCGCAGGAAGAACCCACGGATACCGCTTGAGTTCCATTGCGACACGCTTGCGTAGACGGGCCTTTGCTTGATGAAAATTCACGATGGAAAACTCGCTACTCTCTAGTGTTCCGCACGCCGCGCGGGGCGTAAAGCGAGTTTCGGGGAAGGTGACTCTTCCGGAGGCGAACTCCATTGGCGCGCAAATTGCTGCTGACTCAGAAAGTGTGGACAAATTGGGCTACCTTCCCCATTGGCCTTCTCGCTTACCTTCCCGACTGGGGCATATGACGCGACCGGAGCGGCCGCGGCGAGCTAACACTAAGACTATGACGACGTGGGCTCCGGATTCCTGGAAGACCAAACCGCTGGCGCAAGGCGTGGAATACCACTGCCCGGAGGACGTCGATCGTATCGTCTCCCAGATCGCGAAACTGCCGCCGCTGGTGACCTCGTGGGAAGTGCTGCATTTGAAGTCGGAACTGGCGGATGCAGTGCGCGGCGACCGGTTCCTGCTGCACGGCGGGGATTGTGCCGAGAGCTTCGATAAATGCGACTCCCCGACCATCACGAATAAGATCAAAGTCCTGCTGCAGATGAGCCTCATCCTGGTGCACGGCGCTCAAAAAAGCGTGGTGCGCATTGGACGATTCGCGGGGCAATATGCAAAGCCGCGGTCGGAGGAATTTGAGACGCGGAATGGAGTGACGCTCCCCGCTTATCGTGGCGACCTGATCAATCGGGCCGATTTCACGCCGGACGCGCGTACACCGGACCCGCGCCTGATGATGGATGGCTACTCCCACGCGGCGCTGACCATCAACTTTATTCGCGCGCTGGTGGTGGGAGGCTTCGTCGACCCGCATCACCTGGACTACTGGAACCTCGATTGGGTCACCGCCTCACCGATGGCCGAAGAGTATCGGCGCATGGTGCGATCCATCCGCGATTCAGTGGTTTTCATGGAGAACCTTGCGGGCACGCATCCGAGCGGTTTTAATCTCATCGAGTTCTTCACCAGTCATGAAGGCCTGCTGCTTCTCTACGAGCAGGCGCAAACCCGCCAAGTGCCGCGGCAGCATGGCTGGTTCAATCTCTCCACGCACTTTCCGTGGATCGGCATGCGCACGGCGGATCCCGACGGAGCGCATGTGGAATATTTCCGCGGCATTCGGAATCCTATCGGGCTGAAAGTCGGGCCTGGTCTCTCGCCGGATACTTTGAAACGGTTGATCCACATTTTGAATCCTGAAGGCGAGCCGGGCCGGTTGACGCTGATTCATCGCTTCGGTTGCGAGTCGATTGCCCGCAGTCTGCCACCTCTTATCGCGGCGGCGCACTCCACCTCCGTTCCCGTGCTCTGGTGCTGCGACCCAATGCACGGGAATACGCGTATGACGAACGGTGGTCTGAAGACGCGGAATTTCGACGAAATTCTGAGTGAATTGGACCAGGCGTTCGACATTCACCGCGCCAATGGAAGCCGTCTGGGAGGAGTCCACGTGGAATTGACCGGCGAAGCCGTGACGGAGTGCATCGGCGGCGCCCGGGGCTTGAGTGAGACGGACCTCACGCGGGCCTACCGATCGTATCTCGACCCAAGGTTGAACTATGAGCAGGCGCTGGAGCTCGCGTTATTTACGGCGCAAAAGATGCGTGCTCTCAACGGCCACGGGAAGGGCGAATAATCCTCGGTTGAAGTCGGGCAGGCTGAATGCCTTGGCTGAATGCCTGCCCCCACCCTTCCACATCCTCCAAATCGTGGCGGGACGCGAAGAGTCAGAGGCTGTGTAATACCTTGGCTCGCAACCGCCACAGGCTGCCAGGGCCGTGGCACATGCACAGCGCTAGAATCGAGGCTATGAAAAGCCTCGGTTTTCTCATGGTCACCGCACTGGCATTTGTCCTGTGCCGGACCTCTTTCGCTCAGGAAAGGCGCGAACCTGAAAAGCGCTCGCCTGATCAGCACTCATCCAACCAACGCTCATTCACGCCCGGTAAACCTCCCGCAAAAGGACCTGCGCCGGTACGAAACGCTCCTCAGAATCAACCGCCGCCGCAACATTTCGATCACGCACCCGGACATCCCGATGCTCCGCACGTCGACAACGGAAAAACCTGGATCGGCCACACGACCGGCCGCGATGACCCGCGTTTCCGGCTCGATCATCCCTGGGAACACGGTCGCTTCACGGCCGGATTCGGTCCCAAACACGTTTGGCGCTTAGCCGGGGGCGGACCGTCGCGGTTCTGGTTTGGGGGTAACTACTTCAGCGTCTTTCCCGATGAAGTGGTGTATTGCAACGACTGGGCCTGGGATACCGATCAGATCATCATTTACGACGATCCCGATCATGTGGGTTGGTATCTGGCGTACAACGTACGGTTAGGAACTTACGTGCACGTGATGTATCTCGGGAACGGGTAATCTCGTCGGGCGAGTTTGGAAGCAGATCTCCAAAGGCAGGGGAAATACTCCGACAACGCGCAGGCGAAACCGCCTGCGCCACCCTGCAACCCTACCTGTTGCTTTCCCACAGAACGCCTGTTATCCTTTCTGTAGGAAACCCAAAGATCGGCACATGAAGGAAAAACCCGACGTTCTGCAGGGCACCCTGGCCCTGATGGTCCTAAAAACCCTGGATGTCCTCGGACCGCTGCATGGCTACGGAATCGCGCGACGCATCGAACAGATCAGCGGCGACCTCCTTACGGTGAATCAGGGAACGCTATATCCCGTCCTCCTACGGCTCGAACAGGAGGGCGCTATCGACTCCGAATGGGGGGCGTCGGAAAACAACCGCAAGGCTCGCTTTTACCGTCTGACCCGCGCCGGCCGCAAGCAGTTACGAACCGAAACCCAGGATTGGGAACAAACGGCGGCCATCATTGCCCGCTTCTTCGCGGCCAAAGCGGAGGACCTGAAATGAAGGCAATGCGCCGGCTCTTCCGCCGTCTCTTTTCCTGGTTGGACACACATCGCGATGAAGACCGCTTGCAATCGGAGATCGAAGAGCACATCGCTCTCCAGACCGCCGACAATATCCGCGCCGGGCTATCCCCATTCGAGGCCCGCCGCGAGGCCGTCCTGAAATTTGGAAGCGTCGAAGCCACGAAAGAGAATTATCGCGACCAAAGGGGCATGCCGTCGATTGAAACCCTCATCCAGGACACGCGTCACGCGTTGCGCCGCCTTCGACTCGCCCCCGCCTTCACCATGGCCACAATCCTGACCCTATCGCTCGGCGTGGGGGCCACCACGGCCATCTTCACGCTTGTGAACGCCGTACTCATGAAGTCGCTGCCAGTGGCGAAGCCGGAGGAATTGTACCGCCTCGGTAAAGAGGTCCATTGCTGCTATACGGGCGGTTACAGCCAGGAGCACGAGTTCTCCATGGTCTCCTATCAGCTTTACGAATACTTGCGAGACCATACCAAAGGCTTCGCCGAACTGGCCGCGTTCCCTTCCCTTCAACTGCTGTTTGGCGTCCGCCGCGCCGGCACACCGGATGGCGCCCAGAGTTATCCCGGCGAATTCGTTTCGGGCAATTACTTCGCCATGTTCGGCATTCGTCCCTATGCGGGACGGATGCTCACGCCGGACGACGATCGGCCCGGCGCGCCGCTAACCGCCGTTATAAGCTACCGCCTATGGCAGCAGAAATATGCCGCCGACTCCTCCGTGATCGGCGCAACCTTCAATGTCAACGACAAACCGTTAACAATCGTCGGGGTCACCCCGCCGGGCTTCTTTGGCGACACTCTGCGCAGCACGCCTCCTGACTTCTTTCTGCCGTTGAACACCGAGCCGGTCGTCGAGAGCGACTCCGATCTCATGAAATATGACACGCACTGGTTGGACTTGATCGGCCGCCTGCAACCCGGTGTGGCGCCGGCATCCGTCGAGGCTGAAATGCGTGTGGAGCTCAAGCAGTGGCTGCGCTCGCACTGGGGTGAGATGAGCCCCGCCGACCGTTTAAGGTTCCCCGCACAAACGTTGTTCCTCAGCCCCGGAGGCGCCGGCATCACGAGCATGCGCGGACAGTATCAGCACTGGCTCCTGAGCCTGATGACCGTGACCGGTTTCGTGCTGTTGATTGCGTGCGCAAACGTTGCGAGCCTGATGCTCGTTCGCGGCATGGAACGGAGGCCGCAGATCTCTTTAAGCATGGCACTCGGCGCGCGGCTCTCCCGCATCATCCGGGAACCGCTGCTCGAAAGCGTCCTGCTCTCGCTGGCCGGCGGCGCCGCGGGTGTTGGTGTCGCTTTTGTGGGCACCCGGCTGATCCTGCGCCTCGCCTTTCCGGCGCTGCCGGGATCCGCCAACGTGCCGATCGACGCATCCCCTTCCCTGCCCGTTTTGCTTTTTGCATTCACTACATCCCTCCTCACGGGCATCGCCTTTGGCCTGGCTCCCTCCTGGATGGCTACGCGTGTCGATCCCATTGAAGCGCTTCGCGGGGCGAGCCGCACCACTGCACGTGCGGGCATGCTTCCAAGGAAGACATTGGTCGTGCTCCAGTCTGCGCTGTCGCTCGTTTTGTTGTCGGCCGCGGGACTCCTCACCAGCGCTTTCCAGAATCTCGAGAACCAGAACTTCGGCTTCGAGCAGGACCGGCGTGTCGTGGCCAGCATAAACCCCCGGCTGGCGGGATACCGCGCGCCTCAACTCGCGCAGCTCTACACACGAATCCACGATGCGGTGACCGCCATCCCGGGCGTCTCAGGCGCGGCTTTATGCCTGTATTCGCCGCCCAATGGAGGCTGGGGCACGGGTGTTTTCATCGACGGCCACCCTCGTCCCGCGCCGGGCGACGAACTGACGTCTTCCTGGAACCGCGTTTCGGCTGGCTACTTTGACGTCATTGGAACCCCAATTCTGCGAGGGCGTGGGGTTACCGATCAGGATACGGCGGCTTCGCGAAAGGTGGCGGTCATCAGCGAATCCTTCGCGCGCAAGTTCTTCTCCAAGGAAGATCCCGTCGGCAAACACTTCGGCCGAACAGCGGAGGAAAGCCGCGAATTCGAGATCGTCGGCATCGCGAAGGATGCCCGCTACCTTACACGTACGCTCGATGAGCCGACCGGCCCGATTTTCTTTATACCCGTGACGCAGGCTGATTACTCGCAGACCAATCTCGGCTCACTCTTTCTGCACGACATTGTCGTCGTGAGCCGGCCTGGTACAAACGTAGCGGAGGCATCGATACGCCAGGCCGTGTCGGCGGTGGATCCGGGATTGCCAATTATCACGATTCATACTTTTCGGGAGCAGGTCTCGATTTTGTTCACCCAGCCCCGCCTGATTGCTCGGCTGACCTCGCTGTTTGGCGTCCTTTCCCTGCTATTGGCTTCGATCGGACTCTACGGCGTCACGGCTTACAACGCCGGCCGCCGAACGGGTGAAATTGGGGTTCGTATCGCTTTGGGAGCGAACCGCGGCCAGGTCACCCAACTCGTACTCCGGGGCGCGTTCGCGCTCATTGTCTTCGGAGTGGCGATCGGTTTGCCGCTGAGCCTCGCGGCTGGGCGATTCCTCGGCAACCAACTCTATGGCACGAGTCCCTATAATCTCCTGGTGACCCTGTCGGCCATTGCGGCGCTGGGCGTCTCGGCGTTGGTTGCTTCGCTAGTGCCGGCGTTGCGAGCCAGCCGTCTTTCTCCTCAAGACGCTCTGCGTACCATGTAAACGCGGAGAGCCACAGTTTGAAACCGCGCGTACTTTCGCGGTGAGGTCCAAAGGCGGGCGCGAAACCGCCTGCTTCACACTTCCAGATCGTCGCAAGCCTAAGGTCGCGGTCCTTTCGCTGTAGCATAGGAGGTATGCGGTTCACCCAGACCGCGATCCTTTTTTCTCTCGCGGTCGCGGTTCAAGCACAAACATCCACCATCAGCTTCACCAAACAGGTCCGGCCGCTGCTCGAAGGACACTGCGCGATGTGCCACTCGGCCGACACGCACACCAGCGATTTCGAAGTCTCGACTTATGGAGCGCTTCTCGCCGGGGGTCACAAACGCGGACCCGCCGTCATTGTTGGAAAACCAAATCAGAGCCCGATCGTGCGATACCTGACCGGCGATCTTGAACCGCGGATGCCCAAAGGCATGACGGCGCTGAAGCCGGCCGAAATCGACGTGGTTCGCTCGTGGATCGAACAAGGCGCACCCGACGATACACCCCAAGCGTCAGAAATCGCGGATAAAGACAAACTCCTCAACGCCGCCCTGTTCAGCGAGAACGCCGAGCAGCTTCTGGTTTTGCGCCGGGCGATGCGGCTGGCTTATGTCTCCAAGCCCGCCTCCCCGCCGCAAGCGGACCCGGACTACACGAACCCGATCGATCAATTCATCCTCGCGAAATGGGTGCAGGCGAACCTGCCCGAAGCGAAGCAGCGCCCGCACCTTTGCGGTGATACGGAATTTCTTCGCCGCGCGTACCTGGACGTTATTGGCGTCATTCCCACCATCGACGAAGCCAAAGCCTTCCTGGCAGACACCGCCCCGAACAAGCGCGAGAAGCTGATCGACAGCCTGTTGGCCCGCAATGCCGACTACGCCGCCAACTGGACACCGTTCTGGGAAGAGGCCATCGCCAGCACTGATACCGGTGTTGTGGGAGGCATCGTGCGGCATGGCGACTACCAGAAGTGGATCTATCAGAACTTCGTCACGAACAAGCCTTATGACGTCATGGTCGCCGAGTTAATCGACCCGACGATGCCTGGCTTCCGCAAGACCAAGCCGGAAAAGCAAAACGGCGACGTATATCTCTACCCCTCCTATGTGCTGAACGCGGACCACGACCAGACGATCCAGACGGCCGCCAATACTGCGCAGGTTTTCCTCGGCACCAGCATGAAATGCGCAAGCTGCCACAATCACTTTCTGAATCGCGAGTGGCCGCAAGCACGATTCCTGGAGTTCGCCAGCCTTTTCGCCAGCAGCAACCTCGAGGTCGTCCGCTGCGAGGCGCACACCGGCAAATATGTTCAGGCGAAGTTTCCCTTCGACTTGCCCGGCGTCCCAAAGGACGTGCCCCTGGACATCAATTCGCGCCTCCACCGGCTGGCCCAGATCCTCACGGATCCTACCGATGAGCGTTTTTCGAAGACCATCGTCAACCGTCTCTGGAAGCGCTATGTCGGACTCGGCCTCTTCGAACCAGCGGACGACTTCCGGGCCGACCGCCAGCCGAGCCATCCTGAACTGCTCGCCTGGCTAGCCTACGATTTCATGCAGAACGGCTATGACTTGAAGCACACCATCCGCCTGATTCTGACGAGCCGCACTTATCAGCTTCAGTACGATCCCAAGCTGGAGGATCATTTTGATGTCGCTAAACCGGCCGAGCCTCGCTACTTCCGTTCGCCCACGCTACGCCGTCTCACCGCCGAGGAATTGCTCGACAGCATTCAGATCGCCTCTACGCAGCAACTCGATTCCAGCGAGCGCCTCTATCGCCAGCGCAAATCGACCGACCTGACACGAGCGCTCGGACGACCCGCGGCGCACAACGAAGTCAGCACCGGACGTCCCGATGACGTCGCGATTGTCCAGGCGCTGGAGCTGCTCAACGGCGAAGAGTTTCATGAACGGGTTTACGGCGCCCAGATTCTGCAGAATTCTCCTGGCGTCGACCGCCTATATTGGGCGGTTTTCAACCGGGCGCCCACGGAAAACGAGCGCCAGCTCGCGGAGAAGTTCGTGGGCTCCAAACCGAGCCAGGAAGCTCTTGGTGACATGCTATGGGCGCTCCTCAGCAGTCCCGCATTTCAATACATCAACTGATATGAGCACGCCCTTTACCCGCCGCGAATTTCTTGCCGCCGGACTCGCAGGCGCTACGCTGGCGCGTGCGGCCGACGACAAGCCCAAGCTGACGCCAACCGCCGACGCCATCATCTATATCTGGCTCCCCGGCGGCATGGCGCAGACCGATCTCTGGGACCCCAAGCGATTCACGCCGTACCAGGCCGGCATGAAGGGAAGCGAACTGCTCGGCACGTGCGACAAGATCCCCACCAGCGCCGACGGCGTCTTCCTTGGGCAGGGCCTCGAGAACATTGCCGCGGTGATGAATCGCGCTACGATCCTGCGGACGCTCTCGAGCGAAACGAAGTTCGGCGCGGTGCACCTGAAGGCGCAATATTACGCTAATACCGGTTACCTCTTCCCCACTGGGGTGAAAACGCCCAGCATCGGAGCGGTTGTCGGCCGCACCCTGGGACGCCGTAATCCGCAAGTACCGGCATATATCTATATCGGACGCGACGTCGACACCAGCGACGAAGAAAAGCTGTTTATCAGCGAATATATCGGGCCTGGTTTCTACGGCGTCAACTACTCCCCGTTCATGATTCCGGAGCCGGCTAAGGGTCTTTCCACTCTGAACGCTGCTGCCGGCATGTCCATGCAAAGGCTCGACGCCAGGCAGCAGTATCTGAATGGCCTTGCCGACCTATCGCAGCAAGCCCTAGTCGATTCCGCGAAGGCCAGCGACTACATGAAGGTGATGGAGGAGGCTCGCGCGATGATGGACTCGCCGGTGAAGCGCGCCTTCGATTACCGCAAGGAAGAGAAGCCCGAGACCATCGCCGCCTACGAACCGCAAATCCAGGACAAGGATTTGCTCGACCCCGGCTATTACTATGGCAGCCGCTTCGGCCACGGCCTGCTGCTTGCTCGGCGGCTGGTGGAAGCGGGTGCGCGCTTCATCCAGGTGGAGTATCAATACGGCCCCTTCAAGGGTTTCGACATGCACGAGAGCGGTCAGCGGCGCATGGTTGAAATGAAGAAGCAGATCGACAGGCCGATTGCACGGCTCATTCAGGACCTCGACGAACGCGGTCTCCTCAATCGCACTCTGGTGGTTATCGCGACCGAATTCGGCCGCACTATCGCATCAGCTCCGGCGGCTGGAAAAGAGCCCGACGGTTTCGCCGAGCGCAACACCGGCGAGGGGCTCGTCATCGAAAACGAGAAGATGTATGGTTTTCACGGCCACTTCAGCTCGTGCAGCAGCATGCTGTTCTTCGGAGGAGGCTTCAAGCGCGGCTACGTTCATGGCAAGACTGCCGAACGCCATCCTATGGAACCAATCGAGAATCCGGTGGCATTGATCGATGTTTACGCCACTATCTTCAAGGCGCTCGGCTTTCCGGCGGACACCGCGTACGTGACAGAAGGCCGGCCCTTTTACGTGACGAACAACGGCAAAGGCAAACCGGTTGACGGATTGTTGATGTAGGCCTGTCGCCGGCTTCGGCCGGCCAAGGACCGTCTAAAGGCGGCGTTACGGCTACATCTTTGCGACACCGGCGAAAAGGAATCGAATCCACGCCGCCAAATCGCGATCCCTCCGAAATACTCGTGCCACCAAGGGGCCACTCGAACACTCCGGAGCCGCGGGCCGAGGGCCCTCCACCTGAAGCCACTCGCCGCAATCGTCCACATCGGCGATGATCTCATCGAGCCGCTCGTCGTCGTCAATACTGAGTTCCTCATCGAATTCACCCAACCGGCGGTCGATGAGTTCCCAAGCGCTGAAGAGGCACCCTACAGAAGGAACCGGCGAAAAGAGCTCGCCGGATTCAACAACGAGCGAGCGCTCATTGAGAAACGACAGCCTGAACCCTTTTTCGGCTTGTTCACACCCGAACACCCGCAGCAAACGACCCTTGCAGATCGTCCGTCCGCCCAGGTCCGTAAAATCCTGGCGAGCGCGCAGCACCAGACCCGAAAAGTATTGCGACAGCGACAGCGGAGGAAGCGGCGGAGGCTCCATCTCCATGTACTCGTCCTCGTCTTCTGGCCCCTCGTCTTCCTGGTCTTCTTCTTCCCCTGCCACCGCAGACTCCGGCTCCACCCAAACCGGATCCCCGCCCTGCGCCTGCCACTGCTCCATCGTTATTCCCTGGGCCACCGCGGGCACAACCGCACTCACCTCTCCCGCTTCTACCGTCGCAGCGGCACGAAGCAACCTGTCCCGAACGACGCCATCGGAGCACTGCGCCGAAACTTCCCGCAGTATCCTCGCGCCGTCGGCACGTCCCGTAGGCCCCGCCATCCCGACCAGCGTATCGAACGTGGCGAGCATGGCTTCCACGCCCTCCGGCGGAAGGCCGGGAATCATCTTCGCGAAGTTTTCCAGTTGTTCGGTCGTATACTCACCATACCCGATTGGCCGTTCACTACGGAGGACAAACTCCCGGACATGCCGCGCTCATATATCCAAACCCGCACCCCAAGGTATGCGCGTCCAGAAAAGAGTCGAATTTCTGGTGCCATATGTCGTCTCCCAACTCCGTGACGACATCCCAGATCTGCTTGCCGATCGGTTCATCGCCGATCACCTGGTGTCCCAACGCCGCGCTCTGGATAAACTGGAGTTGCCCGACAGGCTCGTAACCCCACTCCTGACCTCTTTGAAACAGTCGCAGCAGGTCCTTGGGAGCCCCCGGAATCAAATCGAGCTTGTTCGCCCAACCCACGAACACCCCGCTGGGAGGCAACAGTGGCACAATATCCTGATAATTCTCATACCGGATCTGATTGAGCTTTGCCTGGTACGCCTGCTGAAAGGCGACGTCCCCGGTCTTCGGCGATGCGAACGTGACCACCTTGGCCACCGGAATCCCGAGATTCTGACTCAGTATCCAGGCGCCGAGCGACGCCATGGCCCCGCCCTTGCTATGCCCGGTCACATAAACGGGAAACTGACCGGCGGGATTCAAGACTTGGATGGCAGCGGCGACCCCCGCAATCACGCACATGGTGGCATCGTAAAAGCCGCTGTGAACGAGCCCAGCCACCTTGCCCGTCCCTGCCTCACCCGATGTCGGAACCGCGAAGAAGTCGTCCAGCCAGTCCATGAGGCTCTCCGGTGTATGGACCGAAGCGGGCAAGGTACCCCGGAACGCCACGATAATTCCGTCGGCGTTCTGACCGATAAGGCACGCATTGATCTGTTCAAATCCCCCGCAAGACGTGGTCAACGCGGACGTAAATGCGACGGTATTGCGGTACAGTTCAGTACCGGGGCTCGGGACATAGGTATTCGTCCCTGCTGTGATATCGTAAGCGCACGCGCAGGCGCTGAGCAGACGGCAATCGAGAGTAGTAGGCAATTGCGGATCTCCTTCCGATGATATTAAAACGATTCAGACTATTATCCTGGAACATCGGCCAGGGCGGCGCGAAACGCAGCGCGGCCATCGTGGACGCTTTGGTTCGCCATAACCCCGATGTCATTTTTCTGCAGGAGTATCGCATCGCATCGGTCCCGGCTATTGTGCGTCCGCTCAAGGAACACGGCTGGTCGCACGTGGCAAACAATCTTACACGTCCCAACATCAGCAGCCTCTGCGTGCTCTCACGGACCAAACTGAAGCCGCTTGTGACGCCGCTCGATTGCCCTGACCCTCGCCGCTGGCTTATGCTTCAAATCGAAGGCATACAGGGAACATTCACGAACCTTCACATTCCCCCGACTGGAAAAGGCTCCCTAAAAAAACCATTTTGGGACTGCATCCTCAAGCATGCCCAGGCGCAACTGAAGTCGCCCTCCATGTTTGTCGGGACATTAAACACCGGACTGCCCCGCATCGACGAAGAGGGACGCAGCTTCGTATGCAGCGCGTCATTCCGGCAACTTGGCGAACTCGGCTATTCCGATCTCTGGCGCAACTTTCATGGCGCGAAACGCGAATACTCGTGGTACAGCCACTATGGAAATGGATTTCGCGTTCACAACGCCTTTGGGTCGCCCGAGATGTCGAAGCGCGTGGCACGGTGCGACTTCGACCATTCTCCTCATGAAACAGGCTCATCCTCCCATTCGATGTTGATCATCGATCTCCATGCGTAAAACATTATTGATACTGTTCGCCTCGGCCACCGTTCATGCCGAGACCGGAAAGCTGCTCCTGCACTTTCTCCAACTCCCGGTAGGCGAAGAAACCTACGAGCTGAATGGCAACACTCTGCATGCGCGCTTTGAATACACCGAGCGAGGGTCGAATGTGGCGCTCAACGCGACGCTGCGCATGAAGCCGGATCTGACACCCGAGCAGTATGAAGCGCACGGACGCAGCTACCGCCCTTTCAAGGTCGACGTCTCCGTCACGCCTGCGAATGAGACGGGACCTTTCTTCACCATCGACGGGTACGCACCACTCTCGGTTCAGATGATGATGCTGCGGTACTGGCTCGGCCATGGCAAACCGAAGCGCCTGCGACAACTGCCCGCCGGCACGAAGGACGACGACCTGATCATCGAAGAAACCGGCCGCGACGGGCCGCTGACGCGCTACTCCATCGGCAACGTCGTTTGGGGACGCGAGTCGGTTTGGCTGAACGATCGGCAGGAAATCGCCGGGGCGGTTACCTATGCCGGCAATCTGCCGCTCGAAGCCGTCCGCGAGGAGTACCGCTCCGAGCTACCAAAGCTGATCAGAAGCTCTATCGCGGACCGCATCAAAGAACTAGGCACAATTCCGGCCCTGACCCAACGGGCAATCGCCGTCGTTCACGCGCGCTTAATTGATGGCAAACGTGATACGCCGATGGAGGACGCAACGGTTCTGGTTCTCGACGGTCACGTTGTCGAGGTCGGACCGAGCGAAAAGGTCACCATCCCACGGGGCGCCGACACGATCGATGCCCGCGGCAAAACTCTGCTGCCTGGTCTATGGGAAATGCACGCGCATTTCGCGCAGGTGGAATACGGCCCCGCCTACCTCGCCGCCGGGGTGACCACGGCTCGCGACTGCGGCGGCGAATTCGAATTCATCACCGCCGTTCGCGATCAGATTGTTTACCACAACGGGCTTGGGCCTTTCCTGGTTCTCGCTGGCCTCGTCGACGGCAGCGGTCCAGGCACGTTCGGCGTCAACTGGGCCGATACGCCGGGCCAGGGCCGGGACATGGTCGCGAAATACAGAGCGGCGGGCTTCGCCCAGATGAAAATCTACAACCAGATCAAACCCGAGGTGCTGTCGGCGATTACTGACGAGGCCCACCGCCTGGGCATGACGGTGACGGGACACATCCCCGCCGGCATGACCGCGTTCCAGGGCGTCGAAGCCGGCATGGACCAGATCAATCATCTCGGGCCGGTAGCACAGGAGGTGCGCGCGGTGGGGCTGGAAAAAGCGGTCCAGTTCTTCAAGGACCACCACACCGTCATTGATCCGACCCTCGCCTGGGGCGAACTTCTCTCGCATTCCCCAGAAACTGCCATCGACACCTTCGAACCGGGTTTCGCCAAAGCTCCGTTTACGCTCAGGTCCATGATCGGCTCGGCGTCGGGCCAAGGCGCTCGGCTGACGGAATCCTTCAAGATCGTGAAGGCGCTCTACGAAGCAGGCGTGCCCATCGTTGCAGGCACCGATAAGGCCGTTCCGGCCCACAGCCTGCATCGCGAACTCGAGTTGTACGTCCAGGCGGGCATTCCGCCGATGGATGTTATTCGCCTTGCCACCATCGGCTCAGCCCGCGCTATGGGTATGGCCCGGGACGTGGGCTCCATCGAGCCGGGCAAACGCGCCGACATGGTTCTGGTGGACGGGAATCCGCTCGAAAATTTCGGCGATTTGCGCAAGGTATCGCGCGTTATCGCGAACGGTCGCGTTCTCGACCCCGCGCAGCTATGGCCGCGGGCCGGCTTCAAACCGTAATCAATGCCAAGCGGCCGGTGGTGGAAGATGGCATGGACTTCGAGTGAAAGGACAGGCGGAACCGGTTGACAACCTGCATTACTCTGCTCGCAAGGCTTCGATTGGATCCACTCGCGCCGCACGGCGCGCCGGCATTAGCGCCGCTCCGAGGGCGATTGCAATGAGGAACACTGGCCCCACGACAAAAGCCGGCAACGTCGCCTCCATGCCCGAAACCAGGCTGCTCATGAACCGGATCCCCACGTAAGCTCCGATCAGCCCCACGACGATTCCGGCCAGCGTCAGTTTCAAGCCTTGACCTGCCACCATCCTCAAAACATCGCCTCGTTGTGCCCCCAGAGCGATGCGGATGCCAATCTCTCGCGTGCGCTGCACCACAAAGAATGCGATCACCCCGTACAACCCGATACTCGCCAGCACCAGGGCCAGGAACGCAAAAGCGGCCAACAGGAAGGTGGTGAAGCGCTGCCGCGACACGGCATTCGACACCAACTGCTCCATGCTCAAAACCGATGCCACAGGCTGGTCGGGATCAATCTTTGCGATCTCGCGTTTGATTGCCGCCGCCAGGTACAGCGGATCGAGACCGGTGCGCACCACCAGTGTCATCGCGGGCCAAGCCACCTGGCGATAAGGCAGGTAGAGTTCGTCGGAAGGCGGCTGATCCGGTCCCGCGAAGCGTACATCCGAAACCACCCCCACGACCTCTCGCATGAGGCGGTCCCGGGAATTCGCGAGATGCCGTCCCAACGGGCTACGCCCCGGAAAATACTTTCGTGCAGTGGTCTCGTTGATGATGGCCACGGGAGTCGAGTTCGCGGCGTCCTGTTCCGTAAACGCCCGCCCGGCGAGCAGCGGAATTCGCATGGTCCGGAAATAATCGGCGCTAACGTGCTTCACCCAGATCACTGGATCCCGGCCCAAACCGAGGCTGGGAGTTCCCTCGACAAAGAAGTAGAACCCATACTGGCCTGTTCCCATCGGAAGAAAGCTAATCGCGGCCGCGGATTGCACACCGGGCAGTGTCCGGATTCGCTCGATGGCATCGGTATAGAACCGTTCCTGCCGAGCGGGTGGGTACTTGTCAGGCGGCAGCGCCACACTTGCGGTCAACACGTTGTGATAGTCGAACCCGGGATTGACGCCTTCGAGGCGCACGAAATTCGCAATCAGCACCTCGGCTCCGATGAGCAGCGCCAAGGCCAATGCTGTCTGCGAGACCGCGAGAACGTTCCGCGTGAAACCGCTGCGCCGCGACTGCGAACTGTTGCGGCTCGCCTCCCGCAGGGCTGAATTCAGATCGAGCCGCGCCGCGTGCAGCAGTGGCGCCATGCTGAACAGCACCGCCGTAATTACGGACAGTGCCATGGCAAAAACAGCCACGGTCGGATCCAGACTCGTATCCTGCAACCGCGGCACGCTCAACGGACCGGTGGCGGAGAACAGTGAGATCGCCCACGAGGCGATAACCAGGCCCACCCCGCAACCCAGCGTCGACAGGATCAGGCTCTCCGCCATGAACTGCCGGACCAGGTGTGACATGGACCCGCCAAGGGCGATGCGAATGGTGGTCTCGCGTTCCTGAGCCGCCGCTTTTGCCAACAGCAAATGAGCGACGTTGGCGCACGCGATCAGCAATACCAGGCCCACCGCCGCGAGCAGCACAAGTAGCGCCGGGCGCACCGGACCGACCAGGTTATCAATGAACGGCTCGCAGTGCAGACCGTTCTTGGCGGCATCGACGTTGCTCCCGTAAGCCTGTCGGTAACGGACGTTGATGGTGTTCAGTTCGGCCTGCGCTTCGGCAATCGACACACCGGGTCGAAGGCGGGCATCAGTAAACAGATAACCCGCGCCGCTTCGAATCTCACGTTCGGTAATTCCTCCCGGCTCGAAAACCCGCGGCAGGAGTATTTCCGGCTCGATGGCAGAGAATTGAAACTTGAATTCTCTCGGCAGGACACCGACAACCTCCGTACTCTGTCCATCGACCGTAATCGGGCGGCCCACGATATTCGGATCGCCGCCAAAGCTGCGCTGCCAGAGCGAATATGACAATACGGCGACGGGCGCCCCACCTTGATGGTCCTCGGCGGAGTCGAATCCCCGGCCCAGCATCGGTTGTACGCCCAGCACCTGGAAGAAACTCGCCGTCACCCGCCCCCCGCGGATCTGTTGCGGCGTTTTACCGTCCGAGATAACAAAATCGCGCAGCGTGTAGGCCAGGAAGCCATCGAGAGTCCGGCTCTGCTCCGCCACCATCTGGAACTTCGGCCAGCTCATTCCAATGCCAAAGGCGTGGGTGTCGAGGTTTTCCGACGAAATGACAGCAAGCCGTGAAGGGTCCTTCAGGGGAAGAGGCCGCAGAAGTACTGCATTGCACACACTGAAGATTGCGGTGTTGGCGCCGATGCCGAGTGCAAGCGTCAGAACTGCGATGGCAGCAAAGCCAGGCGACTTGAGAAGAGTCCGCACCGCATACCGAACGTCAGGGAGCATACTGCTCAGACGTGAGTAGCGTGGGTTACGTAAGGCTTTTTCTTACTTGGATTGTAGTTTTCGGCCGAGGGTGGCAAGTCCGACCGCGAGGGCAATCCAAACCTGCCAATGTGAGAAGAGACCGTCGGCGATGAAGAACTCACCGGTCCAACCCACGTCCTGACCCAGCCGCCAAAACCCGATGATGAATGCCGTAAATGCCGCGGGGGCGACTAACAACGCAACTCCGATATTTGCTGCTCGTTGGGAAACCTGCGTAGTCCGCTCGATGGCGGGCTGTATACTTGCCGCAACCGCACTGGTGGTTCGCACCCATGCAGGTTGCCGCATTCCTCCGACTCTCTCTGCTGTCATATATTTTTTGGTCTCTTGTACTGCGTTGATAGATGCCCGACCCTAACGATTGGTTGCAAGCGTTGGTCCACTCGTAACTACATACGTAGAAAAGGTGGGCTGTGGATCGAATAATTCTACATATCGGTTGTTCTGCTACAACCGTGAGTCGTTTTGCCTCACGAGCCTACTTGGCGAGGGATGGAACCCGCTTATGGCCCTTACCTTCCGGGGGGCCCATTTCCAATTCTGGAATTTCGACCTCCGGATTGCCATAGCGATTCAGAATTACGGAGCAGAACTGCACCGCGAAGGAGATCGCCAGCCACACCTGCCAATGAGAAAAGATACCGGTCTGGATGAAGAAGCTGCGCGCGAATCCCAGATCGGCGCCCAGACGCCACATCCCCAGGGTGAAAGCAACAAGTGCTCCCGGGGTCAGTAAAGCCGCCGATGCCAGCGCGAGGTGGCGGTTCTTGCGAACCTTCCGCCGGACCTTCGGCCCGCGCTGTAACCGTATCCTGACACGCATTACAGTAGAATTTGAGTTTAGCAATTCTTGTCGTTCGAACCAACTAACCAGAGGACATATTTCACCATGCGAAAGATAAAAACGGCGATCATCGGCACGGGCTTCATGGGGAAGGTGCACACCGAGCAGATACGCCGGCTGGGCAACGTCGAGGTCGCCGCTGTTGCGAGCCTCAATGACGAACTTGCGAAGCAGTTTGGCGATGCGATGGGCATTGAGCGCACTACAGGCGACTACCGCACACTGCTCAGCGATCCATCCATCGAAGCGGTTCATGTTTTGACCCCGAACGCGCTGCATTACCCGATCACGAAGGCAGCGCTCGAAGCCGGCAAGAACGTGCTTTGTGAAAAGCCCTTTACGGTGACCGTTGCCGAAGCTCGCGAGTTGGTCGAGCTCGCCGCCAAAACCGGTCTCGCCACCGCACTCGAACACAATCTCAGGTATTACCCGGTTGTGCAGCAGATCCGACGTATGATCGAAGCCGGCGACCTGGGTGAGATCCTCATCGTTCAAGGCACTTATTCGCAGGACTGGCTGCTCTACGACACCGATTTTAACTGGCGTGTCAATACCAGCGAAAACGGCGCGCTGCGGGCCATGGGCGACATCGGCTCACATTGGATGGACATGATTCAGCACCTCACCGGGCTGGCCATCACCGCGGTTTGCGCCGACCTGAAGACGTTTCACACCACTCGCAAACAGCCCACGGGCGCGATCGAAACGTTTGCGGGTAAAACGCTTGCGCCGGAGGATTACCGCGCGGTGCCGATCGATACCGACGATTACGGCGCGGTGCTGCTGCATCTCGGCGAGCGGGCGCGGGGCGCATTCACGGTCAGCCAGATGTCGGCGGGCTGCAAGAATCGTTTCTCATTCGAGATCTTCGGGACGAAATCGGGCGCCGGCTGGAACCAGGAACGTCCTGACGAGCTGTGGATCGGACAGCGCAACACTCCGAACCAGATCATCATCAAGGATCCGTCGTTGCTTTATCCCCAAGCCGCCACTTTCGCCGATCTTCCGGGAGGACACAGCGAAGGCTACGACGACGCCCACAAGCAGGTCTTTAAACGCTTCTACGCACGCATTGCCGACCCCTTCACGCCGATCGATTATCCGACCTTCGAAGACGGCTTGCGCGGCATGATTCTTCTGGAAAAGGTCCTCGAAAGCGCTAAGACTCGCGGATGGGTGGATGTTTAACCGGCGGATTGGGGACGGTGCTGAGCTGCCCTGAGGAAGCTGTTTCGAGGATTTGAGAAGTGCGTCCGCGGCGGAAACCGGATTGGCGAGCAGGTATCTGAGGCTTCAGCGGCAAACTATTCGGGGGAACGAGCAGACTGTGGTTGAAGTCGGGCAGGCTGAATGCCTGGCTGAATGCCTGTAATACCGTGGCGCCGAAAGGGGGCGCAGGCGGTTTCGCCTGCGCATGCCGCTCTCAAAGACACTTTGCGAGTAGCGTATTCGGGCGATCCATGGATCAAGACCTGGGCAGCTTCTTTCTCTGCTGGAAGTAGGCCGTAAACAGAGATTGTATTTGAGAATGTGGGGACGTAAACGCGGCCATTAGCGATCGTCGGCGTGGCGAATTTGGCGAACCCGCCCATTGCATCCCGGCCGGGATTCATGTCGCTGGACCACAAAAGGTTGGTGAGGTCGAGCGCGTCGAAGGCGTACAACGTTCCTGGAATGTTGGCCATCGAGTGGTCGCCGCCGGTCATCCAAAGTATGCCGGTTCCGGCTTCGGATCCTTTGGCCGAGATGGCAATGCCCTCAAACGGATAATCCGAAGTGACAGGTGTTTGGGTGAATGGCGTCTCTGCCATGCGTCCGCCGGCGATCTGAAACGCGCCCGTCCAATCGCCCGGCTCAACCAGGTAAGCGATGGGCGCGGGATCGCGGTTCCAAAGGGCCAGATTGTATAACCCACCCGCGACGATCGGCTGAAAGATCTGCGGTACGGGCGAGCCGTCCGTTCCAAGGTGTCCCATGTTATCCGCGGGGATCACATACAGATTGCTGAGTTTGTCACCTGTTACGACCAGGTTCTGGCCGCGTACAAATATTGGTCCCAAAGAGCCAAGGTCGGCATCCTCGTCGCTCATCGCGCGCCAATCGGCCGGGGCAAACCAATCCAGCACCTGCAGGTTAGGGCTGAGTTTGACGAGGGATTCGCCGAAGTTGGCAACTCCGTCGTAGTCGCCATTTGCGGGAGTGGCCAGGATGTTCCCGGCGTCGTCAGTCGCGATTCCCCGCCCCGACTGCCACACGCCACCGTTAGCACCCTCGGGGGTCGAGTTGAACACGGCCACCTGTTGAAGCGTAGTCTGATCGTAAGCGAGTATCCAGCCATGATAAGGAGCGCGGTCAAAGACTGAACCGAAGGCGATATAGATCGAATGATTCGCCAGCAATAGTCCGGGCCGTTGCAGGTGCTGCATCGGGTCCAAGGCGATCGTGCCGCCCACGCTCGCGTCGCCGGTCCCCCCCACGGTGGCCTGAATCACTACAGGACCGCCGAACTTCTCTGCCCCCATGGAAAGGTCGAGGGCGTGCAATTTGTAAACACCTGCGCCATTCTCATAGCTTTCGGCCACCAGGTATGCGGTATTCGAAGCCGGATCGATTACTGGCGTGCCCAAAATGCCGATCTCCGGATTGATGTCGTGAAAATGGAGCAAGCTCGCCGGAAGGGACGGGCCCAGGTTTACCTGCCAGAGAGGCGCCGCCGACCGCGTGGGATCGGCGTCGAACCAGTACACGGAGTTGTGCATTGTGGCAATCAGCACATGTCCTCGCGGACTTCGGACGACTCCCGAAGAGACAACCAGCGGCTGCGCATAAACCTGTCCGTCGACGGTATACTGGCCGACCAATCCGAACTGGTTTGGGTTGACATTGGACGTGTTGAGGACTGCTTCATCCAGGTTGGCGTTGGTCCGGTCATTTCCGTAGTTCGCCGTCAAAACCTGGCCTTCTCCACCGACCAGACCAGGACAGAACATCGCCAGACTGAACAACACCAGGTAGACTCTCAAATAGGACCGCCTCAAACGCATGATACCGGTTCCCGAGGCGGCGTGAACCTTGAACAACCGGCGCGTTGTATCGGGCCGGTCGTTCTGCCTCAATTCAAACCGCTAAGTGCAACTCAGTGTCAACTAAAAGAGCCCAGCGTGGAACACGAGGACCTCAGCAGGTGCCGGTCCCTTCTATGGAAACGGCGCGCCGTGTGCCCAAACACAGCGAAAACCGGTGGTCACATTGCGAGTGCCAGGGGTTCGCTGGCCGCGCGCGGATACGCGGAGATCACTATCGGCTCTGCTTTGAATGGACCCGCCGCGGACCACCATCGCGTCCCCCGCTTCCGGCCCCTTGGGGTCGACCACGGGGCTTTCACGGTAATACCCCGCCTCGTACCAATCCGCCACCCATTCCCATACGTTGCCAAGCGTGTCGTGAAGCATGAACGCATTGGCCAGCTTGATGCCGGCGTCCCGGGGCCCCGGATTATTGCCCATTTGTGCGCGATGCCAGGCGACTTCTTCGGCGGGTCCATATCGCGACGCGGTACTTCCACCTCGCGCCCCGTATTCCCATTCCGCCTCGCTGGGCAGCCGGCCGCCAACCCACTTGCAATATGCGGACGCTTCGCTCCAGCTTACGTGCACGACAGGAATTCGAGTCCCTGCCCTTTCTTCGTCGTCAAGAACCGCGATGAAGGCCTGGATCGCATCATCGGATAACCTTCCGTGTGCCGAACGCAGATTCTCTTTCTGTTCCCGATAAGACTCCTCGGTTGGATCCCGGGCCCCCGTATCTCGCGAGAATTTAGAAAAGGCGATACGGGTCACCTCGGTCTGTCCTAACCAGAAGCCGCGCGAAATCGTAACCGGATGCGGCGGCATTTCGTCCTGGCGGCAATGTTCATCTCCCTCAGAGCACCCCATCCGATAGGATCCAGGCGGGATCAAAACATAACGGAGGCCGTCGATCGGATTTACCTGAATCTGGGGAGGCGTTACTGGCGGCGGCGCGTTGCCTTTGACCGGCAACTCGGGAGGTGCAGGCGCGGCAGACGTTACTGTATGCGCCGTTGTGGGACGGAAATAAAACTCCCCGATCACACCTGAATAGATGTATGGCAATTGTTCGCCTCCGGACGCCCGATCCACCTCGACTCGGACGCGGTTGAATACGGCGTCGAGAGAAAGACCGGGTTGCTTGAGCGCCTGGAGCAAATGCGTGGTGAATAGCCCGTTAGAACCAGCAGGGTCGTCACTCGCAACCTTGCCGGCAGCCGTGGCGAAAGCAATAAAGCTCCCGCGTCCTCCTTGCATCTGAGCCAGTCCGCCACCCATTGCACGGCTCACCCGGAATGGATTGCTGCGGCACGCATCGAGGATCACGATTTTAAGCCGAGCCCCAGTCTTATCCATTTTTTCGAGAATCCAGGAAGCAGAACGGGATTGATAGCGGATATCCGCTTCGTCACGCCCAGCGTAATCGACGGGAATGAGGTAATTTTCACCGTCGACTTGAACGCCGTGACCGGCATAGTAGAGCACCGCAACGTCCCCTGAACCGAGGCGTGACGCGAACTTGTCTACGGCACGGTCCATTTGTCGTAAGTCTCCATTAATGAGGAGTTCGACCTGAAAACCAACCTCCTGGAGCGCTCCGCTCATGGATCGAGCATCGTTGACGGCGTTCTTCAGTGGGCCCTTGGGATAGGCGTCGTTGCCGATGACGAGGGCAATATGATTGCCGCGCTCGAGGATGAGGTCTCGTTGAGCAAGCGCGTTGGTGGCAGTCGTCACGCCGATCGAGAGCGTCAGCGCTACAACACCCCACTTCGATTTAAGTTTCACTCAGTGAGCCTCTACATTCTGCTCTGCACCAGGTTGCCAGAACCAGATGCGGGAATCTGCCAGCGACGCCGCCACACGGGAATCGTCGGGCGAGAAGATCGCATGAACAACTGCACTCGGACATCCCTCCAGAATACGCACAAGGTGCCCATCGTCAGCGCTCCAGAGTCTGACGGTGTGATCGTCACCAGCCGTGAGAACCACCGAACCGGCATGAGAGAACTTTACATTATTGACAGCGCCCACATGTCCTTCGAGGCGTTTTACCGGGTTCCCGGTTTCGAGGTTCCAGAGCAGAGGGCCGTCCTTCGTAGCCATGACAGCTTTCGTGCCGTCCGGTGACAGATCAAAGCCAGTGACTTCCTGTCCCACTTGAAACGTGCTGAGCACCTGTCCCGAACCGACGTCGACGATCTGCATTCGCCCCGCCGCTGAAGGGCTCGCAATGCGCACTATAATCTTTGAACCATCCCCGTAGAACTCGAATCCATCGCCGCCATCGATTTGGTAAAGTCTTTGCCCGTTGCTCGCACTCGACACCGTCACTGAACCGCTACGGCTGTCCTGGTCGATCACGGCGATCACCTTTGTAGAGTCGGCCGAAAAGCGGAAGGTCCGAACGCCAATATTGCCAGCGCCGAATTCGGTCACTTTTTGGCCCGAATTGATGTCCCAGATAACAATGTAGTGGGAATGACGTCCGCCGTACTCAGAACCCCAAGCGATCTTGGACCCGTCGGGTGAAAATGCCACCCAACCGATGTGGTCGCGGAACACCGTGAAGGAACTTGTGACGGTGGGGAAAGTCTTAAGAACGTGCCCGTCGCGCAGGCTTAGAATCGCCGTCGTATTTCGCTCGTCGACCAAAGCAATCCTCGAGCGAAGCGAGTCAAATGCCGCAGCCTCGATCTTGCAGATTCGCGAAGCGTAGGCCGGGCATTCGCCGGGCGTGGTCCAATGCTGTATTTCGGCTCCTGTTCCGGTATCCCAGGCGTGAACGACCCCCTCGTCGCCGGCGCTATAAGCTCGCGAGCCGTCGAGTGAGAAATCGATCCCCTCAACCCAGCCGGCATGGCCCGTCTGCGGCTTGCCTGCATCGCGAAGATCCCACACCGCATTCCGAGTCGCCACCTGGTTACCATCCGGCGAGAATTCGAGCCAGGTAGCTGAATTCAGGCCCTGGCGGAAGTCGTCGTGAAACACGCCCTCGGTTCTCCCGCTCGAAACGTCGACAACACGCACAGTACCATCGCCGGGACTACTACACGCGTATGCGATACGGTTTCCCAGCGGCGAAATTGCAGCCGCCAAAGGATACCCGTCGCCGCAGGAAACAGCGCGAAGCGCATGGCCATTTGTAACGTCGATCACGTTTGCGTTATTCCTGCTAACCACGGCGATTCTCGATGCGAGAGATGAAAAAGCCACCGCGTGGATATCGTCAGAACTATCAGTCTTGAGTGGCCTTATTTCCTGGCCCGTCGCGGCGGACAGCATCACGAAGCTTCCCCTAGCGTTGCTGACCGCGATCGTTGATCCATCACTGGAAAAGACGGCATCGCTCAGCGGATATTCGGACTGCAGCGTCTCGAGACGATTTCCGCCGGCAGCGTCGAACCGAGACAGGCTTTTTTCATCGGCAACCTGCAGGTATTGATTGTTGGGAGCAAATGCCGCCGCCTTTCCACCCGCCGTCAGTTGCTCGAGGAGCACCGCGTTTTCGGGTTTGTAGATTTGAGTCTGCGAGTCTCCTAGGATCGCAACTTTCGAGTTGTCGTGCGCGAAAACCACCGCACGGGCAGCGAAAGTTATTGGAGTGTATTGCAGTTTTCTCCAGGTTCGGGCATTCCAGAAATATACGCCGTGGTCATCAACTGTGACCAGGTACTGGCCGTCCGGTGAGAAGGCCCCTGCCCTCGTTTGTTTGCTCAGGTCTCCCGCGGGATACTTCACCAGGAGCTCAGGGGGAACTGTGTCCGAAGACTGGGTTAAAGCCAGGATCGCCACGACCACGCCAGCGATGCAGACCGCGGACACAACGATGACCAAAAGTGGACGTTTGAGGCTCCGGACCGGCGGTTTAGAAGGCAGCGCGGGAGGCTGAGTGAGCGGCCTTCCACATGCGATGCAATAATGCTGATCGCTATCGTTGGTTTTTGCCCCGCATTCCGTACAGTACATGCCTTGCACGCGAGCCACTCTGATTGCAAGATGAGGCGGCCCAAACACCGGATGGACCCAGCGCTACCGCATTATAACGACTTAAGATCTGAGGACGCTCACCCGATGGTGTTGGGCTCCGGCATCGTTACCCGCGGCAGAAGTCTTTGAGAGCGGCATGGGCAGGCGAAAACGCCTGCGCCACCCTCATGGCTCAACCGGTTGTGAGCCATCATGTGCTACATCCGAAATTCCGACGCCGCAACATGATGTGCCAGGTGCTGCCAATGTGCACATCCACACTATCCCTATGGCGAAAATGCTTTGAGTAATTTAATCGAGCTTCTGGTGCACTACCCGCGTTTGAGCCGCGCCTGCAACTGTTCGCGGTAGCTGCGACTCAGGCGCAGGCAAGCGCCGTCGCGAAGCACCACCTCATGTTCGCCATTGGAATCGAGCCGTAGCTCCCGCACTCGGTCGAGGTTTACGATCGCGGAGCGATGGATACGGCAAAACGTCTCCGAGGCGAGCTCCTCCTCCAGTTCCGTGAGGCTCCGCCGCAGCAGGTGCGACCGGCCGCCCGCGTGCAGGCAGGCATAGTAATCGGCGGCTTCGATCCAATCAATCTCGCCGGTTTTGAGAATCGTCACGCGGCCCGCACTCTTGACGATCAGGCGCTTCTCGGGCGACGTTCGGCCGCGCGCCACGGCCTTGCCCCGCTCCAGCGCTCGGGCGAAGCGCGCGTCATCGAAGGGCTTTAGGAGATAGTCCAGCGCCTCGGCCTCAAATGCCTTGACTGCATAGCGGTCATAAGCGGTCACAAAGATGATCGCCCTCGGAACAGCAGCGCCGAGCTGCGCCAGAACATCAAAACCATCGCACCCGGGCATCTGCACATCAAGGAAGAGCAAATCGGGACGAAGTTCCCGGATCGCCTCGACGGCCTCGCTCCCCGAACCGCATTCCGCCACAACCTCGGTGTCCGGATCGCGCGAGAGGAGTGCCATCAAGCCGGCGCGGGCCAGTGGCTCGTCATCCACGATCACGGTTCGAACAGGCCCGCTCATCGTGCCGCCAGGTAGGGCACGCTCACCACGGCCTCTACAGCGCCGGCATCTCCATTCCGCAACTCGAGACTCGCGGCGTCGCCATACATGTTTCGAAGCCGGGCGCGCGTGTTGCCCACGCCCACGCCTTCGCGCGCCACATCGAGCGCGCCGTCGTTCTCGACGGACATTCGCAGGCAGCCGTTGTCGCGCCGGGCGGAGATCCAAAGCGATCCGCCTTGGACGTTAAGCGCGATTCCGTGCTGGATTGCGTTTTCCACCAACGGTTGCAGGATCATACTGGGTACACGCGCGTTCAACAACTCGCCAGGCACATCGATCGCGACGCGGAGCCGCCCAGCGAAACGTGCTTGCTGGATCTTCAGGTAGCTGTCGAGAAATTCCATTTCTTCGGCGAGCGTAGTCTCCGCCCCCGAAGCGCCATCCACCACTCGGCGCAGAAGATCGCTCAGGCCTACGATCATGTCCACCGCGGCACGATTCTGCCCGGAACGCACCAAGCCCGCGATTCCGTTCAGCGTGTTGAACAGAAAGTGCGGCTCCAACTGGCGTTTCAGTGCGTCGAGGCGAGCCTTGGCTAACTGTTCTTCGCGCTCCGCCAGCCGTTTGCGCGCATCAATGGTGTATCCCAGCGCCAGCACGCAGGCGTAAGCGATCAGCTCGGCAGGAAACCGGGCATACAAGAACTGCGCCAACGTATCCAACAAGCCCGGAGAGGGAGGGCCATACGGCTGGAGCATTATATTCAGCAGGTAAACCCAAACGCCATCCACCGCCACAATTCCGGCATAAGCAGCCACGTGAGTGGGCCAGTGGCGATGCGGCGGAAAGCGCCTTCCCAACGCGATCACCAGGGGGCTCACCGCCCCCCACACGACCCAGCTCAGCGCATAGCGTAGAAAGAGCCGGAACCAGGGATGCTGCATGCCTTCCGCGTGCATTCCCACCACTACCTGTGCGCCGTTCATCAGGCCGAAAGCCATCCAGATCGCCAGCGACCACAGGTGGGCCCGCGCTCGTACCATACCCCTCACTTTACTCCAGGACCACTGTCCTGAAAACCAAAATGCAGCCAATCCACCGCGGTTTGCAGGGAAATGACTGGCAGGACGGCGAGTTGCGGCGGATGATTGAAGAACGAATCGTATGAAGAACCTTCCACTCGTTCTGTTTTTCGCCGCGACTTCGCCGGCTGCATTCGGCCAAAGCGCCGCGTCCCTGCTGGTGGATGCCGACTGGCTTACCGCCCATCTCCACGATCGCAACCTGGTCCTGCTGCAGGTCGGCCCCAAAGAGGATTATGCCGCGAAGCACATCCCCGGGGCTCTCACGATGTCGATGAACGATGTGATCCGCCCCATGAGCCACAACATGGGCGATTCCGAAATCATGGTGGAATTGCCCGACGCTGCCACGCTGCGCGCCAAGCTGGAAACGTTTGGCATTTCCGACAGCAGCCATGTGGTGCTGTATTTCGCAAGCGACAGGGTTTTATCTGCGACTACGCGGGTTCTTTTCACGTTCGATTATCTGGGGCTGGGTGAGCACACCAGCTTGCTCGACGGCGGGTTGCCTGCCTGGGTCGCGGCCGGAAAGCCGGTCACCGCCGAGGAATCCGCGGCGCCAAAACCCGGCCACCTCAGTGTCCAGCCGACGAAAAACTCCGTGGCGGATGTGGACCTGGTAAAGACCATTTCCACGCGTTCGGGCTTCCGCCTGGTGGATGCGCGCGCGGCCGTTTTCTACAACGGCACTGAACCCACCTATAAGAAGAACGGCCACATTCCCGGCGCCGCCAACATTCCATTCACGGACGTTTTTAATGACAAGCTGCTGTTCGACAAAAAACAGGCCGCGAAGCTATTTGAGCAGGCGGGGATCAAGTCGGGCGACACCGTGGTCGCGTATTGCCATATCGGCATGCAGGCGACGGCCGTGATTCTTGCCGCGCGCATGCTTGGTCACCCGGCGATGCTCTACGATGGCTCCTTCCAGGATTGGGCCGTGAACAATCGCGGACCTGTCGAGAAATGAACCGGTCTCCGCAACCATACATCGATTCCTACTTCGCGGGCGTCGGCATCGGCCTCGTGCTCCTTGCCAGCTACGTGCTGGTGGGGCATGGCCTGGGGGCTTCAGGAGCATTTGCCAGCGTCGTAGCGGCAGGTACGGCAATTGTGGAAGGGTCGTCACGAGCTGGCGCATCGCAGGCGGTCGCGCCCTATCTTCCAAACGGTCTCATGAGCCCATTCCGCGACTGGCTCGTGCTCGAGTTGGCCGGAGCGATGCTCGGCGGCTGGCTTTCGGCATTCTTTGCCGGCCGGGCTCGCATCGCGGTAGAGCGCGGACCGGGCATCGGGACCACCACACGGATGGTGGCAGCCGTGGCTGGAGGCGTGCTCATGGGCCTGGGAGCGAAACTGGCACGAGGCTGCACCAGCGGTCAGGCGCTCACTGGCGGCGCCTTACTCTCGGCCGGAAGCTGGATGTTCATCGGCAGTTGTTTCTTAGCCGGATACGTCTTAGCGCCGTTCGCGCGGAGGCTTTGGCGATGATCACGCCTCTTCGGCCGGAAGGAGCGCTGGTCGCAGCGCCTCTGCTCGGAGTGGCCTTTGGCTGGCTGCTGGAGCGCGGCGGCTTAGGATCGGCTCCGCGGTTGGCCGGCCAGTTCTATCTCACGGATCTCCGAGTTTTCAAGGTGATGTTCAGCGCACTCGTTACGGCCATGCTGGGCGCCTTCTGGCTCGACCGCTTCGGCTTCATCGATCTGCGCCTGGTGGAGCTTCCCGAGACGTTCCTCCTGCCGCAGGCTTTGGGAGGCGCGCTCTTTGGCGTTGGGTTCCTGATCGCAGGATTATGCCCGGGCACATCGTGCGTCGCCGCAGCGGCGGGCCGGCTGGATGGCCTCGGCGTTGTCGGCGGAATGTTGGGAGGCGTCGTGCTGTTCAATGGCTCGTTCCCCTGGGTCGAGCGCTTTTACCAGAGCACCGCCCGCGGCGCGATGACGCTTTCCGACGTGATGCCGGTTCCGCGCGGGTTGGTGGTCGCAATGGTCACGGCAGCCGCGCTCGGAGGGTTCGTGGTTGCCGAACGCCTCGAACGGCGGCGATCATGACACGCGCGCACGCAACTCTCGCGATGGCCGCCGTAACGCTCGGCTGCGCGGCCGCAATCGCTGAACTCAGGCCTACGGAAGCACAGCCGGCCTCGCTCGCTGCCGAAATCGAATCCGAAACCGACCACATTTCCGCGCTCGAATTGGGCGAGCGGCTGAGGCGCGGAGATCGAAACCTGCTGGTGCTGGACCTCCGAACCGAGCGGGAGTTTCAGGAATTCCACATCGCCGGCGCAAAACAGGCTGCTCTGCGAGAACTCGCGCAGGAGGGGCTGCCCCAGACATCCGACATCGTCCTTTATTCGGAAGGTGGGGGGCACGCAGCGCAGGCCTGGGTGCTGCTGCGGCTGCGCGGTTATCGCCGCGTCTACTTCCTGCGCGAAGGCCTCTACGAGTGGGTTTCACGCGTTTATGAGCCACGCCTCGCGTCGGATGCAACGCCAGAGGAGCGCGCTGAATTCGAGAAAGCCGCCCCGCTCAGCCGTTATTTTGGGGGAACGCCACGATCCGACGTCCCCCGAGCCGAAGTTCCGACCGGCTACTGGACCGGCCACACGGGTGGCACCACGGTCGTGGCTCACCGGCGAGGATGCTGATGTCGACGCCACTGCGCGTTGTTGCGCCTGATTTCGCCGCGCTTCGTCAGCGCGAGTTTGCGCGGCTCGACGCCACAGGATGCGTGTACCTCGATTACACAGGCGCCGCGCTCTACCCGGCGTCGCTCGTAAGCCGGGATGCCCACCGCCTGGCCACCCGCGTGATGGGAAATCCGCACGCCCAAAGCACACCGTCGCTTGCCAGCACCGAAGCAATCGAGAAAGCACGACGGCTGACGCTGCGCCTGTTGGATGCGAAGGCCTCGGATTATGAGGTCATCTTCACTGCCAATGCCACCGGCGCAATGCGGATTCTCGCTGAGGCGTTTCCTTTCCAGCGCGACTCCCGCCTGGTCCTTACAGCCGACAATCACAACTCCGTGAACGGGCTTCGCGTACCGGCCCGCAAAAGGGGAGCTCAAGTAGATTACACACCGCTCGACGGTGAACTGCGCGCGGCCGATCCGTCGCCGTGGCTCACTCGGGCTGCGGGTCCATCACTATTTGCTTTTCCGGCGCAATCAAATTTCTCCGGCGCGCACCATCCTTTGGCGTGGGTTCGCCAGGCGCAGGAGAGCGGCTATCATGTTCTGCTCGATGCCGCGGCCTATCTGCCCAGCAGACCCATTTCATTGACCGAGGTCCCGGCCGATTTCGTAGCGCTGTCATATTACAAGCTGTTCGGTTATCCCACCGGCGTCGGCGCCTTGGTGGGCCGGCGCGAGGCGCTCACCCGCTTGCGTCGTGGATACTTCGGCGGCGGAACGGTGCAATTCGCCAGCGTGGAGAACCGCTTCGCGCGATTCAAGGACGGGGCCGATGGGTTCGAAGACGGAACCGCAAATTTCCTCGCGATGCCGTCGGTCTGTGATGGCTTAGAGTGGCTGCTTGAAATCGGCATGTGGAATATCCAGGAACACGTTCAACGTCTGACCGGGTTGCTGCTCGACACGCTCGCGGGGTTTGGCGATAAGGCTGTGGTCTATGGCCCTCGCAACTTGAATGAGCGCGGGGGCACTGTGGCGTTCAATCTCCGCCGGGCAGGCAGGGTGGTTCCGTTCGAGTCTGTGGAGGCAGCTTCCCGCAAAGACGAGATCGCCATTCGCGGCGGCTGCTTCTGCAATCCCGGCGCGGCAGAGCAGGCCTTTGACATCCCTGCCAATGCGGCTCGTGCGTGCCTGCAGGGCCAGTTCTCGATACCCCGTTTTCGGCGGTGTCTCGGCGGCCGTGCTGTAGGCGCACTGCGGGCCTCCATCGGCCTCGCGAATAGTGTGCGTGATATTCAGTTCTTCAGCGGCTGGATCTCGAAGACACTCGGAACTTTTGACTGAGCGGAAGCTATCTCGCGGGCCGCGTGCTGGAACAAAAATCCGACCGGGGCCGGGATTTGTGCGAGCGCGCGATATCTGGCGAGTTCAGACGGCGCGGCAGCAGACGCAGCCTTCAGGCTGCCCTAGGCCGGCTGAGGCCGGCGGCCCTCATCTCTTCAGGCGGTCGAAGACCTAGGTCTCGTGAAACGCCTGGTATTCGTCAGCGAAGAAGTTTCACTCGGCCTTCGTCGCTTGGGATCTGGCCTTCAACAGATTCCACGGCAGCAGATCCGCAATCCGGGTTGATCGGATGATCGGCATTGCGTCGCAGCACCGAACTCAGGTACTCCTCCGATCAATTCCGTTCAGTGTGGCCGATCCAAGCAGGCTGTAGATCGCCACGCGGCTCGTTCACCTCCGACATCCGATCCGGCAAACAGGCAGTTTGGGGACCCATAGCGAGGGCGAAGAGCGCGCTCTAAGCGGCATTGTTGTCGATCTCGACGCGCCTCTCCCCGTGAAAGCAATGCAGGGAGCGATCATGCCCGTGACATTAGCTGGTTCACATTCGCGTGATCTTCTAATCGACTCCCGGTCCCAAGCGATAAGGGAAATGGGGCAAAGGAGGCCCTTCCGAATGACAATCAGCCCGATTGACGATCGTAACGCCAGACACGCTTTTGACCAAGGCATCGGAAACTGATCGCTCAGAAGTACGCTGGTTCCGACAAGCGTGGACTCAGACGACCGCACACCAACGATGCTATCGAAATGCTCGTCATTCGAATGGCAAGCGAAAACCTCGACTGGGGTTATCGGCGAATCCAGGGAGCGCTTTCGAATCTCGGCCACGGACTGCTGGCAGGAAGCGCTATCTTCAATGACCGTGATCGGTTGTTCACGATTATCCTCAGTTCGAGGCAGCATTTCGTACTTGTCCTGGGGGGTTGTTCGGTCCGTCGGGCCGTGATCTGCTATCACGCTGGGATTCCGATCGATTTGGGCTTGCGGCTGGAGGTGTCACCGGGGTCCATCAGCGTGCTGGATTTGCAGGCGTGGGGACCCCGGATTGTCGAGCTGAACCGGACGATTTCGGCCCGAAACCAGGCCCTTCCCTCCTCGATGCCTCCCGGCGGTTCGCGGCTGACGCGCGGGGCCAGGTTACTTGGCCCGCGCAGCCAGCGAGCCCAATGTGAGATAGCGCGGCTTCGGCTGTTTCTGTTCCCAGCCAGTTGCCTGTCGAACCAGCTTGCCCGTTCCGGTAAACGCCGCCAGGGAGGATCTGCCCATCAAGTTCTTAGCGCATTCTATTCCCGTAACGCTGCCATAGGGTCTATGCGAGAGGCACGCGCCGCGGGAACGACGCCGGCAAAGAGCCCGACGGCGAGCATTACCAGTATGACCGCCGCAAGCGTTAGAGGATCGTTCGGGCTCACGCCTGCCAGGGTTGAGGCAATCAGCCGTGAAACCGCCATGGCCGCGGGAAGGCCGATTGCGAGGCCTGTGCAAATCAGCATCATCGTCTCGCCGAGCACCATTCGCATGACGTCGCGCCTGTCCGCCCCAATTGCCATCCGTAGGCCGATCTCATTGGTGCGACGGCCCGTCGTATATGAAATTACTCCATACAGTCCGTAAGCGACCAAAAGGAGCACCAGGACGCCGAAGAATCTAGAGAGCTCGGCGATCACTCGATCCCCGCCGATGTCCTGGTCTATAAGGATGTTAACCGGGTCGATGCCTGAGACCTTGAGCCCCGGGTCGAAGGACTGTATCTCGCGGCGAATTGCAGCGATCATCGGGGCAGCGGCGCCGAGCGTTTTGACCTCGAAGTTCAGCGTTCTAAAGGTATCGTCGCTTTGAAATAGAGGTCCGTAGAATCGCCGTTCCGTTTTGCTCTTCAGACTGTTTTCCTTCATGTCCTTCACGACACCAATTACGGTATACCGGTCGCCCCCATTGAGAAGATGCTTTCCGAGCGGATCGCCATTTCCGAAATAAAATCTGGCCATTGTCTCATTGAGGACTACCGGAGTACTCGCACTTACGTTTTCACGCTCGTCAAACTCTCGTCCGGCTTTGATGGGCACTCCCAAAACCTGAAAATAATGCGGCCCCACTTGATCGAAGCTACTCGACGAGTCATCCTTCCGAGTCGGAACGAAACCTTCAACTTGTAAAATGTCGGTGCTGGAATCCAAACGGCTGAAAATTCCATTTTGAGAGACTGTGACACCCGCCACGCCCGGTAGGGAGCGCAAATGTTCAACCAGCCTCCGCGATACGGGCACCCGTTGCGATGGCGGATAGCCGCTGCCGGCCAAATCGGCGGATATGACCAATACGTTGCGGCGCGAATAACCGACATCCACGGAATTCAGATGGGCCATGCTGCGCAGAAAGAGGCCAGCGCCAGTTACGATCACGGCGCACAACGCTAGTTGAGCCACCACCAGCACCCTACCCCAGTGCCAGCGGCCCTGGCTCACGCTTCGAGCGTTCTCCTTCAACGCTGGCGTGATATCTACGCGCGTTGAACGTAACGCTGGAGCCAAACCGAATAGAATCGCCGTTAAAACGGAGATCACCGCATTGAAACCCAGTACAGTCATGTTCGGGTGGACGTCCACTTCAAATGGAATCGGGTTCGGGCCCGAGGCCGCTGAGGCGAGTTGCGATAACAGTCGGCTTCCCCAACCTGCCAACAGAACACCCGTAATTCCGGCGGCGGCAGCTAACAATGCGCTCTCGGTGAGCAACTGACGGATGACGCGCGCACGGCCCGCACCCAGGGCCATTCGAAGTGAAATCTCCCTTTGCCGGCTGGCGCCGCGCGCTAATAGAAGATTCGCGGCATTTGCGCACGCAATGAGTAGTACAAGGCCTACCATAGCCATAAGCGTGAAGAGAAGCGAGGAATCGTTCTTCCTAATCCATGAGAGTCCCCGGCTTCCTGACGCGATATCCACCTGTTCGCTGCGAATCTCCCGAAGCTTATCGGGTGAACCGGCAGCGTTTTCGTAGTCAACCAGTGCGTTCTGGACGAGTGTTACCGTCTCGGCGCGAGCCCGTTGGATCGACACTCCGGGCTTTAGCCTCCCGATACACAGCAGCCAGTTCGTATCGCGCCTATCTAGTCTTGCGTCTCCTGGATTCACCAGAGCCTGCATGGACAGTGGAATCCAGATATCGGCAGGGCTTCCCACGACTTCGCCCGAAAAGTGAGGCGGCGCAACGCCAATCACTGTAAACGTCGAACCGTTTATCCTGAGTGTGCTTCCCGGGATTTTAGGGTCTCGCCCGAAATGATTGACCCAATAGTCAAAGCTGATCACGACGACCGGGCTAATTCCTGGCGCCCGATCCTCGTCCGGGTAAAACGTGCGGCCGACAATAGGAGTCACACCCAGTACCTGGAAATAGTTGGCCGAAACCAGCCGTCCGCGGGTCTTCTCCGTCTCGTCGCTCCCCGCCCCCACGTCAAGGCGTCCCGTTTGACCAGACGCCAGGAGCCCTGTGAAAACGTGGTTCTCGTCCCTCAGTCGTCTATAGAGTGGACAAGAGAACAGATTTGCCATCGGTCCACCACGCAAAAGCGCGGTCGGCCGCGACGCATCGCCTACCGATACAAGCTCCTCGGGCGATCGTACCGGTAACGAACGCAACATCACAGCGTCGATGAGAGTGAAAACTGCGGTGTTGGCGCCGATTCCCAGAGCCAACGAAATCACGACAATGGACGTGAAGCCGGGGCTTTTGCGGATGGCGCGAAAAGCATACCGCAAATCCTTCAACGTAGTCTCAACCATGGGCAATCCTCTTCGATCGCGGTAGCTCTCTTTGATTTGTTCTGTCCCACCGAACGAACGCTGCGCCGCCGACCAGGCATCTGTGGCGTTCATGCCACGCTTGCGGTTCGTTTCCGCTTCCATTTCGAGGTGGAAACGCAGCTCTTGCTCCAGTTGACGATCGAGCGCACTCTGCCGAGATTGGCTCCAAAGTCTCAACAGGAATCTGCGCAGGGGCATCTGTCAGGCTCCGGCTTCGAGAAGTCGCTTGATCGCTCCAGAGACCCTGTCCCAGCTCGCTCGCTCCTCCGCAAGCTGCTTGCGGCCGGAACGGGTAACCGAATAATACCGAGCTCTCCTGTTGTTCTCGGAGACGCCCCACTTCGATTGGATCCAACCTTGCTGTTCCAGGCGCAACAACGCAGGATAGAGCGTGCCCTGGTTGAGCTGAAGCACGTCCTCTGAGATTTGCTGGATTCGCTGGGCAATGCCGTAGCCGTGCATCGACCCCATGACGTCCAACGTCCTCAGAACGAGGAGGTCCAGAGTTCCCTGAAGCACATCACTTTTGGGTTTCATTTGGCGGTCTACATGAGCGTAGCGCACTTCCTGTTGGCGGTCAAATAGAACGTCGTAGCGGGGTACGGCGGGATAGATCGCGGGTAGTCGCTGCCACCGTTTCCCGGGTTTTGTGTACCAGCACGCCTCCGTCAGTGCCGACAAGAAGAGCATCGAAGTGACGTACGACCGCGCAGGGGTTCGGCCGCAGTCTGCTTGCGCTGCCATTTGCCTGCGCTCGGGTACGACCAACTCGCCGCACGAAAACAAGAGGGATCATTCCAACGTCACCCTTGCCACCTGCTTTCGTGAAGCTTGTCGCGCCTGTAATCGTGACAACCCGCTGCGCGCGAATAGATGAAAGCATCAAAACTACGAAGGAATGAACGTTGTTATATTCGGGTTGTAACGGTAGTATGCTCGACAGCGGCATCGGGATGCTTTGGCGAAGTTGATTCACCTGCGCAAAAAACTAGGCGGCGTGAACAATCCCAATTCCCCTAGGTCGGACCGCAGAGGCTTTCGACCCAGCTCGCGGGCTCACGACTCACGAAGAGGATAAAACGCGTTATCAGGAGGAACTGCTCCCGCTCACCGTTACCTCAGCAAATCGTCATAGTATTCTCTCGTGGACAGGACATTTTCCGCGAGGATGGCCGTATCATCAACCTGCTCTTACCCGTCCACATTGCGGCAGGAGGGCTTGCGATTGTTCTCGGTGCCGCAGGTCTGTTCGTGAGGAAGGGGGACCATCAACTGGCCGCAGGGGTTGCGATTTGTCTTTAGAGCCGTGGTTCGCATGCGGTCGGTTCCGGGCGGGTATCGCGTGACGCCGAGAACGGAGAGAGAAGAATAGTGGCTCCCCACTCTGGACACGTATCGAACCTTCGCCGGCCAATTGGTAGCTCATTCTAAAATCGATTCGCGCGAACACCGACTTGCGTCCATGTGTGGGCATGCACCTTGGACAGATCCCGGACTGGCAATGTTCTAAACTGTGCTCATGAGCTGGAAGCGAGGCTTCCTTGGCCTGATCATCCTCGCGTTCCTGGCGGCGTTCCCGTGGGGGCCGCTGTTCGCTTGGTCACCGGTGCATCCGGGGTACCGGGTGGCTCAGTTCTCACGTGGGGAAGTGTTATTTCCGGATTCTACGAGTTTGGATCCAGCATATTGCGAGCTTGACCGATACATCGCGGTTGCGGAGAGTTTTCACGAGCTTAAGTGCTCGAAGAAGATCAAGGTAGTGGTTTGCCGGAATTGGAACGACTGTCTCAGGTTTGCGGGGCCATTTCTACTGGGACACCGCCCGCTTGCCGTGACCGACCCAACCGGCACCGTGATCTTCGTTACGCCGGGGGCGGCTGGGTGGGCGGATATTGGCGGTTTGCTGCGCCACGAACTGTCGCACGCCGTGCAGAATCAGAACCGCTCTCTTGTGAGTGTTTTGCAGATGCTGCAACAGCCGTGGGTTTCTGAGGGTGTAGCGGGGGTCGTAGCCGCGATGGGTGTGACCGCACCGGGGCGACAGTTGATTAGCCTTCCGGAAACGGAGTTCTTGTCACGCGCAAAACCAGAGGACCTACAGGCGTGCTTTGCTGCCGCACCTCAGAAGGACTGGCGGTTCAGCTATACAGCGTGGATTTATTTCTGGGACAGGCAGATCGAACGAGGCGGCAAGGCCACATTCCTGAGATTCGAACGGACGTGCTTCTCGGCCCCGCAGCGCTGCCGAAGCAGCTTTGGCGACGTGTACGGGACGGACCTTCGGAGCGCGGTCGACGAATTCCAAGGCGAGGTGCGGTCGGGATGGGTAGTGGCACCAGAGCGGGCTGTGTTCTGACTTCCCAACCTAGGATTCACGTGGTTGCGAGTCGCGAAACGAGAGAATCGGAAACAGCGCTGAAGCTATCAAGGACGGCGGAAAAATCGATTGCGGAATTCGAATTGGCCACTGGATTTCTTGGCTCGATCGCCGATGTTCTCAACGCGGACACGGTTACCGACCGATCAGTCGTCAGCCGAAACGCTAGGCTCGGTCGCAGCCACAGGTAGGATTCGAACCTGAAAACAAAAGCATTCGGCGAAATCCTGTGCGGGACGCATCGTGTTTTCATAAGCGGGAAGATCGCCTCACCTTGGACAAACTTTTCGAGGACCACGTCAATGCTCAAACTGTTGGTGCTGATTTGCGTGGGCTCTGTTCGTACCGCCCAGGATTTGAGGCCGCGCGCAAGCGGGTGCGTGCCGGCAGAGACACATTGCATAGCGTGTACGTCAAACTAGCAGAGGGAGCGGCGCTGCTCTCAGCTTTCTGTTCGTCGCCGGTCACACGAATCTTCTACAACTCGATCGCCTCGGAAACCTATGGATCGGAGATGATGTCTCCGACGGTAGACTGAATTTCGACGGACGGCTCTGGTACATTTCGGCCGGCGACTTAGCCACCGTGCAGTAACGGTCGAATTGTGGAGGGTGCGATATAGCAACAGGTTGTGAACCAGGCGGAGCCTGCCCGACTTCCAACCAAGTCTGCTAGACCCTCTGAAAAACGCGGTCGAGGGCCCAACGGACGTTGGGCTGCCGGTTGAACCACTTCCAAATCCGGCCCGTTCGCAGATTCTCTGCGCTCAGCAATGTGATTCCCAGGTCGATGCCTACGACATCGGAATCCACCCATAGCGAAATAGGATGAAAGGCGTCAGCAAAACCATAGCGGCCATAGATGTGCTCGCCGAACCGTTCCCGCATGGACTGTAGCGCTGGAAGAGAGATCTGGGGCGTGAACATCAGCGAACCGCCGGGACCGCACGGGACCACCGTTCCATCGATATCTCTCTGCGAAAAGGCATTTCCCCAGCCGACGTATCCGATCTCACTATCGGAAGGAGTTATGCCCCAGAGGTTCTCCGAGTAACTAGGATAGGCGCTGCGCAGGCTGAGACAAAATGCGCGATGCGCATGGGTCGCCACAATCGAGTTGCGGAAGTAATCGATCCCGTAAGGCGCGCCATCGCGCAACCCGCGCAGATCGAGCCACGCTTGTGAGAATTGGTGCGTGAAGAGTGGGCCGGCGCCCACGTAGCGGTAGTCCTCGAACACCACCGGGTCGCGCGCGAACGCGTACCAGCTCCGTAATGGGATGGGGTGAAGCGGGGAGGCGATCGCCAGCACGTGCAGGATTGCATTCTCACGGTAGTTGATCCACGCGGACCGCAGGAATCCCGATTCGGGCCGCCAGCCCATGCGTAGAAAACCGGTATCGCCATCCAGCATCCAGTGGAAATCAACGCGCTGGTAGATGCGTTGAGCGAGACGAACAATTTCGGCGTCCGATTCGAAGCACTGCTGCGCCGTAAGCACTCCCGCCAGCAGCAGTGCCGTATCGATAGTTGACAGCTCGCATTTCCAGACGCGGTCGCCGGTATGCATGTCGACGAAATGGTAGTACCAGCCGCGTTCGTGGGCCTGGTTGTCGGCGAGATGCCGCAACGTGGCGCGGACCCTTTCGGTGATCTCGCCCCGCTCCCTCCATTGGCGCTCGTGACCGATACATAACGCGGTGAGTCCAAAGCCCGTCGTTGCCATGCTGGCGACTTCGCGGCTGCGCCCCTGGGTTTTCGCGCCGCCATTCAGGGCGCGGTCAAGGATGAGACCTGTCGCGGGGTCCGCCTGTTCCCAGAAATAGAGGAATGCACGGCGCGACAGATCCTCAAGGAACGCTTCTTCATTCCGCGAAGGGATGTAAGGGGTCTGGGCGGTGGCAACCGGCAGCACGGCGGCGGAGCAAAGAAAGGCGCGCCGCGACAAAATCATTGTTTCCAGGTGTAGCGGAATGGAGCCTCGAAAAGCAAGCGCGCCCGGAGAGCTAGAATATGGACACGGTTGAGTTAGCAACGTTGAAACGCATTCTTCTATTTCTTTGCGCCGTGCTGCCCGTCGCGGCGCAGCAGCCAGTCACGCCACCCGCTGTTCCTTTTATCCGTGTTCACGGCGATGCCACCATTTCGGCGCAGCCGGACCGCGTTCAGATGGATATCGGAGTAATCAGCCAGGGCTCGACATCCCAGATCGCAACGGACTTGAATGCCACGCAGTCGAGCGCCGTCGTCAATCAACTGCGGGCTCTCATCCCCGCGGCCAACGTCAAAAGCATTAATTTCTCGGTGAATCCGAATTACCAGTTCCCCAAACAAGGCGGAACGCCGGTCATCCTCGGTTACACGGCGAATAATACCGTGCGGCTGGAGATCGATGACCTATCGATGATTCGGAAAGTGATCGACACGGCCACAAAGTCCGGTGCGAGCAACGTCAACCGGCTGAATTTCATGTTGCGCGACTCGGCGGCTGTCCGCGCGGAGGCGTTGGGGAGAGCTGCCGCGCAGGCACGCTCGGGCGCGGAAGCGCTAGCTGCGTCCATGAAAGTCAAACTCGGCCGCGTTCTGAGCCTGGAAGAAGAGCAGCCCGTAGTTGTGTCCCCGGGACGGCAGATCGAGTTGTCGACGGCCAAGTCGCAGCCGCTGGAGATGAGTGACGTGGAGCCGGGAAATATCGATATTCACGCCAGCGTCAGCCTGACATTCGAACTGGTGCAATAGGCGATCGGATTGGAAGCTGGCCGTCGGGGCGCAGTTCTTGGGTACGCGTTCGTGTGCGGACAGACGCCCCCGGTAAAAACGTCTTCGCTTCCTTTATCGGGTGCCCCTTTCTTGGCCAGGTTGCAGTTGCGGAAGCTTCCAACGGCACAAGCCCGTGGCAGTAGTCTTTGAGAGCGGCATGCGCAGGCGAAACCGCCTGCGCCTACTGGACTAACACCGTTGTTGAATACAGAACTCCGCCACAAACAGAAGGCTTGGGCAACTTCCACTCGTCGCTGGGGAAAAATAACCTGCCGATATAAGGGGCGGCCATTTTCTTTATCGACTCACCTCACCAAGTTGAGCGTGTGGTCCTTCTCTCGGCCCGCCTTCCTCCGAGTTAGCACTAGAAGCTGAAACGAGCCTGAAACTCCACCACCCGTCCAGCCAGAGCCGGCTGCGTGGCGCGGCCGAACAGCGGGCTGTCGGCGAACGCCGTGGAATCAAAGAACCCGATCGGCGTCAGATTCAGATTGTTAAACAGGTTGAAGAAATTCGCGCGAAGATCGAGCGCCGCCGCCTCGCCCATATGCCAGTTCCCCGGAAACTTGATCACTTTGCTGATGCTGAGATCGGTATCCAGGTAGCGCGGGCCGCGGAAAGTGTTGCGTCCTATTCCGGGAGGTCCGTTGTCCGCAATGTCAAAATACTTGGCGCCTCCGCCGGGCCAGTTCGTGCCATTGATCAGAGCGTCGTTCGAGTTGCTGTAGATCGTCTGACCGTAGTATTCCGTCGGGCGGATGGGCCCGAGCGAAGGGCCGCCCGGAGTGCTTACCGATTGCCCGATTTTCACGGTATACGGGAAGCCCGTATGGTAGGTGAAGATGGGTGTGATTTCGAAACCTCCTAGCACCTTCCCTATGAAGCCTTCCTGTTTCTTGTACCAGGGCAACTCGTACTCTCCGGACAGCAGCACAAAATGGCTCACGTCATAATCGGAGGGGCCGCGCTCGGTACTGAGGTCTTGTGGATAAGTCTGGTTGGTATTAGCGCCAGGTCCTTCGCCGGAGAGGTCGTCGATGCTTTTCGACCAGCGGTATTTAGCCTGCAACCCCAGGCCATTCCGGAAGGTGCGCGTCAGTCCCAGGTTCAAGGCGTTGTAATTCGAGTTCACGTCCGGCTGTGGAAAGTAGACGGGGCCAAACGAAGGGTTGTTCGGATACAGGAAATTCTGGTTGACGATCCGAATGAGGTGATGATCGACGCTGCCCTGGTATCCGGCCGACGCCACCACCTGCCAGGGCAGACTATATTCGAAACCCCACGAATAGACGTACGCGTAGCCGGTCGGGAAATTCTGCTGTGCTCCCCAGACCTCGACAGTGTTATTCAGAATGGCCCCCGTTGCTGGGTCGATGCCTTCGGCGAGCCCTGGATTCGCTGGATAACTGTAGATGGAATTGCTGCTGCCGAGAGCATAGAGAATCTTGCCGCCTGCGAATGGCGAACCGAACGATGTCGTAGCGGTGCCGCAGCAGACGCCAAACCGTGCGAAGAACGGCGGATTGCCACGCGTGTTGGCGAAGAGCACGTCGGGCACTCGCTCGTAGAACACGCCGAAGCCGCCACGCATTACGAACTTCTTGTTGAATGCACCAGGATTGTAAGCAAAGCCGAAACGTGGTGCAAAGTTATTCTTGTCGGGTTTGAACAATTCTCCGACGTTCTCCACCTTGGCGCCGACTAGCGTGTAAGGAGCCGCATAGATCAGGTTTGAGACACGGTTGCGTGTCTCGGTAATCGGAGCGAAGTACTCCCACCGAAGCCCCAGAGTAAGCGTCAGGTTCGGCGTGACCTTCCACTCGTCCTGCCCATAGATTCCGTAGGTGCGGGTGCGGAAATACCGTTGGGCATCGGCTGGCGCTCCGGTCGTCGGGTTGGCATTGATTTGCTCGAAGATGGGGGTATCGTTGGCGAGGTTCCAGAGGCCTTGGAATGAGTAGAGTGGTCGAGAGCCGCCCACCAGGCTGTTATTGTCCTGCTCCCAGCGCACTTCCCCTCCGAACTTCAGCGCATGATTGCCGATTACCTTACTCAGGTTGTCGCGGAATTCGAATTGATTCTGCGCCAGCAGGCTGGGCGTTGTTTCGGCCTGCGGAGCCCCGAAACGAATGCGATCGGGCAGCGCCAGGCCCTCTACCTCGATACGTGGAATCCCGAAATTGACGTTGGAGGCATCGGCGAGCCCGTTATCCCCGAAACGCGTGAAATTGAAGCGCGCCTCGTTGAGCATGGTCGGTGAAAAGATGCGGTTGTAGGTGAACGTCGCCGCCGTGTTGAGCGGATTGAAAGGAATGTCGCCGATGGGCCGGGCTCCATTGGCCGCATCGGCAGAGATCGTATTCAAGCTCGTAATGTACGAGCTCACGGCGAAGGAATCGTTGGCCGTGGGGTTGAAATCGAGCCGCGCGTTGTACTGGTTCCCCTGAGTGCTGCCGGGAAGCGCAATCTGCGCAAAGGCGATATCGGGAATATTGTCGAGGCCGCCGCCGGTGGGATGCAATCCGATATCGACGTATTGGCCCGGCGCCCCTGTAAACGAACCGATGTCCAGGCCGCCCGACACTTGCTGGCACGTGCCCGGGGCGAAACCGGCGGGGCATGCCGCCGGAATATACGCGACGACGCGAGGTGTCATCCCGTCGGCGCTGAGCACTTTGGAGATTAGCCCGTTAGGCCGTGCCGCGATCGCCGCCTGCCGGTATTGCGGCGTTTCAACCCAGCTCGTCTGATAGTTGGTCGAGCTTTGGCGCAATCCTTCATAGGAGAAAAAGAAGAACAGCTTGTTCTTGATGACCGGTCCGCCCAGGCTCGCGGCAAACTGCCGCAGATACTGGTTGACGCGTATAGATGGCGCGCCGTTCGGCCCGCCGAACTTGTTAAAGGCGTTAAAAATGGGATCGTCGTATTTGAACACACCGCTGCCGTGGAACTGGTTCGTTCCGTTTTGCGAGACGACCTCAATCTGTGCGCCCGAGTTGCGGCCGGCCTCCGCGGAATAATCGCTGGAAGCCACGCTTATTGACTTGACGGATTCCTGGTTTGGGGTCAACACCGCTGCACCGCCCCACGTAAGGCTGTTGACGCTGACTCCATCGATCTGGTAGTTGTTCTGCGACAGCCGCTGGCCGTTAGCGACAATCGGGATCTGGTTTTCGGTCTGGAAAATAGAGCTGTTGGACCCTCCTGGGCCGTTGCTGTTGGGCAGGGCCAGCGATCCTCCACTGCTCGACCGGGAGCCTTCGCCGAATACCCCTGGCGCCAGCCGCAACAACTCGTACGGATCGCGGCCGATCTGAGGTAACGCCTGCACCGCCTCCGCGCTCAAGTCGGTGGACACGTTTGCCGTCTCGGTCTGCAGGGCGGGCGTAGTGTCAGAGGTCACGGTTACGCTCTCCGACATTGCGCCGGCTTGCAGCGTCACGTCCACGCCTTGCGTCGCCTCGGCCGCCACCACCACGTTTTGAACGACCTGAGTCTTCATCCCCGAGGCGGTAGCCTCAACCGTGTAAGTTCCCGGCGGCAGCCCTGAAAAGTGAAAGAAACCCTCGGCGCTGGTGGTCGTTTCCTGTTTCTTCTGGGTTTCGTTGTTACTGAGAGTTACCTTCGCGTTCGGAATCACTGCTCCCGTGGTGTCCTTGACAGTGCCCTGAACTGCCGCGCGGAACTGGCCGAAAACCGCGTTACATGCGCCAAACAGCAATGAGGCGCAAACGAAAATGCGCATAAGCGCGACCCGTCGAGCTGACATGGCTTGACTCCCCATCCTAAAGCGAACATTAGACTCGTTCGGCAATTAAGTGTTACGGGCAGGCTCCGAAAACTCAATCTGCCAACGCGCCGCTATCGTTGAGTGGACGATGGTGCAGGAAGCAACACAAATGTTTGGCGACTGCAATTGAGCGAGGATGGCCGCGGAGAGCCGGGGATAAGCCCGGCAAAGATGTAACATTTTGCAGTGTCGTTAGATAGCGGCAACAACTTGCTGTAGAGCAGTATCCGTGCCGCTTGGTCCGACCACTCAACATTTGCCTGGATCGTCTCCGCCGTGGGGTCGAGCCCTTCGGTTATGCATTCGCTGTTACGACCGTCGTTTCAGTTCGTATTCATTCTCTCGTCTTGGCTGCGCTGCCCATGGGGATACGTTCTAATGACAGTCTTAAGCTTAGAGGCACTTCATCCGATCTATTGCGAGGCGCGTGCGGCCGCATACCTCAACCCGAAGCCCTGGCGGAATAGGGGTTTGTCGAGGTCGTAAGGTACGTCTTCCTTCTGCTTGAGAACCGACGCCATGTCTCGCGGCAGATCGAAGGGGAGTTTACCGCGTAGCTCGGAACGCCCGAAAGCGATGTCGAGCAGCGCACGATCATCGGAGTTGAAGTGGACCAGAACAGCGGCGACTTGGTCAATAAACTCGGTCAGCACTGCCGGCCGGTCCAGGTACATGTAGACGATCGTGGGTGTCCCGGATGCTGCGAGCTTTTCGATGGCGTCCAGTTCATGGGCGTTCTCAGCGCCGGCATACGCGAGGGTGCCTTCATGCGCTCCGCGAAAGAAACCGCCGCCTCCCTGATGCACTGCGTATGGCGCATTCACCTTAATGATGGCTACACTGGCCTGCTTGGGGTCGGACACAACGGTGCCGTATTGCTCCGCTGCCGACTTCTCGAAGCCTTCAACGTACAGCGTGCGCTTAGCTGAGAGGGGCAGCAGGTTCGAACTGTTCTTCAGCAGCACAATCGATTCGCGCTGCGCACGCTCGCCGGCCTCGCGGAACACCTTCTTCGCAACTACGGATTTCGTATGGTCGGGATCGACATAGGGATTTTCGAAGAGCCCCAGCTCAAACATGGGCGTCAGGATGCGGCGCGCCGATTCATTGAGGCGCGACTCTGGTACCGTACCCTCTCTCACCAGTTCGAGGATGTATTTCGGATCGTTGTCGCCACCGATCTGATCCACGCCAGCGTCGAGCATCTTTCGTTGCCGTTCTTTCTCGGACAGCGACTCGACACCCCAAGGCATATTGCGCAGCCAGTCCGTCACAATCAATCCATCGAAGTGATATCGTTCGCGCAGCATGCCAGTTACAATTTTGTTCGAGAAGCTCATGCCAACAGTGTCGATGCCGACGGGAATTGCATAACCAGGCATGATGGCGCCGGTTCCGGCCTCGAACGCCGCCTCGAACGGAATCAGATGGTAGGCGAGGTTGTTGCCGGGATACACTTGCCATTTGCCGTACTCGTTATGGGGATCGAAGCCATCTTTCACCGGGCCGTCACCCGGGAAATGCTTCGTCACGGTCATGACGCTCGTGGCGACGAGTCGTGTACCCTGAAAGCCCTCGATATAAGCCTTCGTCAAGAGTGCATTGAGCGTCGCGTCTTCGCCGAAAGTCCCGGAGATGCGATTCCAACGCGGCTCGGTGACCGTGTCCGCCATCGGCGACAGGGTCGCTTGAATGCCGAGAGCGCGCAATTCCTGCGCGGCGATGCGGCCGAATTCCCGAACAACATCCGCATCCCCGATGGCGCCGAGTCCGATCTGTTCCGGCCATTCGGAGATGTTAGGCGTTTGGGGACGCGGTCCGCTGATCGGCCCTGCGCGCGGAGAATGCCGCGGGTCTGAGCTAAAGCAGATCGGGATTCCCAGCCGCGATTCTTCGGCCATTTCCTGTAGAGCGTTTGAGAATCGAGCGGTGGATTCCGGCGGCTCCATCACATTCGGCCGCACCAGGATCCATCGCACGTTCCGTCTGCGAATCAGCTCCGATGGATTTGGAGAATCGAGGGGCGTGACGCCGGGCCTTTCGTTAATCATGGGTCCTCGGCCACCCGTTCGCACAGGAGCATCCAGTACGATTCCGTTCGGCCCCGTGAAGCCCATCAGCGATGCATGAACCATCAGCCCGGCCTTCTCTTCGATTGTCATAAGCCCGATAAGATCGGCAACCCGGCGGGCAACCGGCAAACGCCAATCCTCGTATGGATCGAGCTTGCCGTTCTTATTCAGATCCCGAAACACCAGTCCGTCGGCCTTCAAAACGGGAGCCTTGCGGAAGCCGAGGTCAGGCTGTGTAACGGAGCCCGCCCAAACGGCAGCGCAGCAGACTATGGCGGTCGTGTACAGCCTCATAGCCTAACCCACGACTGCCCGCTCCTCTTTGTCCGGGTTCTCCTTCATCTCGCACTTGTTGTCGAAGATCATCGTGGGGACTCTCTCGGCTGTAAATGCCGACCACTTGGGCAGACCTTTGTGATTGGGATCCCCGGTGCGCGCGAACTGTATCCAGGCTTCGCTGACCTTCGCGCCGAGCAGCCTCGCGTCCGGACCGCCGCCCGTCATTGTCTCGCAGCGATCCGTGTTGTCAAACACGAAGGCCAGCTCGGCGCAGTGGAAGGCTCGTGGACGACCGTCCAGAATGGGGGTCTGCCACGTGAACCAATACAGATATGCCGGCGCGGCGCCCTGTGCGGCTTTTCGTTCCGCCTGCGTAACCGCGTTTTGACGGACGGAAGCCGTCGAGATCAGCGAGTAGATGTCGAACGGGTGCGCGTTGGGATGCAATCGACGATAGAGTTCGATAATCTTGTCGCTCTTGTCGCCGTGAGCGTCCGCGACGCGATTCTTCAAATCGACCTCGCTAAACGAGTCGACGTCAGGCTTGCCAATGCCGTTCGTGAATTCGTTTAATACAGTGCCGATCAGCATCGGGACATTCGCTGAGATCGCAGGAGCTGTGGGATCGAACGGATGGGCAGGCAGCACCTTACCGTCTACGACGGGCGACCAGCCGAGTCGGCGGGCCATGCGGCGGAAATCGGGTGGTCCAGGTTGCGGGGGTGATACTTTACGAAGCGCGGCTATGCTCGCTTTGATGAGGTGATCCACGGGAACATCCTGGAGCTTTTCAAGTTGCGAGCTGCTGAGATCCAATTCAGCAAGAACCGCCGAGGCGAGCTTCGTCGAGTCTTCGGGGACTCCGGCGCGCAGCATGGAACCGCTCTGAACAGCGGCGCGGTGGAACAAGCCTTTGGCCGCGGGCATCGCCATCAACGCGCCGACTTTGCCGCCGCCTCCGGATTGGCCAAAGATCATGACCTTGTCGCGATCGCCGCCGAAGTTGGCGATGTTGTCGCGCACCCACTCGAGGGCCGCAACAATGTCGAGCATCCCGACATTGGCCGACTCCGCAAACTTCTCGCCGCCGGCTTGCGACAGATCGAGATAGCCGAGCACGTTCAGGCGATGATTGAGACTGACCACGACCACGTCGCCACGATGACAGAGGTTCTCACCGTCATAGGACTTGAGCTCCTGGCCGGAGCCCGCGGAGAATCCGCCGCCGTGCAGCCATACCATGACGGGCCGCTTGCGATTGTCATTGACACTCGGTGTCCACACGTTCAATCGCAGGCAATCTTCACCGGGCTGCCCGTCGTCCCAATCGAACATGAAGGAGTTTTCGTCGTCCGCCCAACCGGCGCGAGGACCTTGCGGACTCACCGGCCCGTAATGCATCGTGCTGCGAACACCGGCCCAGGCGGTCGGCTTAACAGGAGGCATGAAGCGATTATTGCCGGCAGTCGACCCACCGTAAGGGATGCCCTTAAACGTATAGATGCCGTTGCGCGTGTAACCGCGGACCTTTCCGGCCGTGGTCTCCACCACGCCCCTGCTAGAGGACGCGACGATCGAACCGCCGCTTGCCGATTTTGGCTTAGGGGCGTCGGAAATCTTGGAACCGGCCTCGGCGGACACAAGTACTGTGCCCGAGACCGCCGCTCGTAACAGTGAGCGGCGGCCGATTTTATCAATAGCCATTTTTGATACCTCCTGGCTCAGAATTGTATGCGCACCAGTAACTGTAAGATGCGCGGTGCACCGGGCAATTGTGCGGTGTTCGAGGTGATTTGAGTGTTTACGGCCCCAAACCCGCTCTGGTTGACCAGAACGCCTGAGGAATTGTAAGGATTATTCGCGACAGTCAAGTTGCCGGGATAGGAACCGCTGAAATTCACGGTCGTATTGAGCGTGGTGAAATTCGGATGATTGAATACGTTGAAAGCATCGGCTCGCAATTGGAAGCGGACGCGCTCCTTGACCGTGAACTCCTTCATAAGCGACAGGTCGAAGTTGATCAATCCGGGTGCGTTCAACCAGTTGACGCCAGACTCGAGTCCCGTACTGCCCGGCTGCGGCGCGAAGAAGCAGGACGCATTCAAGCGATTCCATGGGTCGCTTGAGTGCGTATATGGATCGCATCCTTTGACATAGCCGATTCGCGCGCCTTCATACTGTGCATTGGCGACAACGTTGCCCGTGATGTTTTGGCTGTTCACGCCACCCGCAATACTGTAAGCCGGAGTGAACGGAGCGCCCGTGTAGGCCTGAATAACACCGGAGAGCTGCCAGCCGTTTGTCACCGCGTGAGTGAAGGCGTTGCCGGACCGCAGAGTCGGCAAGTTATACACGTAGTTACCCGCGAATACCTGGCGGCGATCGAAGTTTGCAGGTCCATAATCGGCAGCGTGCGTGAGGCTGTCGGCCCGCACGAACGTCGTATCGGATGTGGCAGTCGTCAGCACCTTACTGTAGGTATAGGAGATGCCGAAGAACAACCCCGTGGTCGCACGTTTGTTGAGCGCAATCTGCAGAGCGTTGTAATTGGATGTTGCGGCACTCTCATACAGATTGATCTGGCCGTAACCGCGATACGGACGCAGGAAGTTCGGTCCAAGCGCATTGTTGCCCAGCAATGCGTTGGGGTTTGCTGCCACCAGCGTCGGGTCCTGGTTTTGAGGCAGGAAATCCGCGCCGTAAGGCACCGGGTTGATGTTACGGTTATCTTGCAGGTGCCGGCTGATGCTGCCGACATACGCGGTGGACAGCGCCATGTTCCATGGCAGTTTCGATTGAATGTCGACCTGATAGCTGTAGGTGGTGGGCAGTTTCCCTTGAGGATCGGCCGCGTACAACGTCAGCGGCGCTAACAGAATGTTATTCGGGTTGATGTTCTGCGCGTTTCCATAGAGCAGTTGAGGATCGAGTCCTTCCGGTGGATTCCGCACCATGTCGAATACGCGGTTGCCCTGGAAACGGTCATAATAGATACCGCCGCCGCCCCTGACCACGAGGTTCTGTTTTCCGGTAACATCCCAGGCAGCGCCAAATCGCGGCCCCCATTGCGGACCTCGATTATCTTGCAGGTACTTGTTTGCGCAGTCCGGCGCCTGGCAAACGCCGTTGAACGGATCGCCGCTATTCGGCACCTCGAGGCCAATGGCATAGGCCGGCAGTACTTGTCCGCTGACAGGATCCACGGCCGATCGTACGCCGTTGACGATTTGCGGCTGGAACAGGCGAGGCGCCTTTGCGGGATTCCAGAGAGACGGTACGAACGTGGAGGCTTGCAGCGACGAGTCGTATTGAGGCTGGTACCATGCCCATCGCAAGCCGTAGTCGAGCGTTAATCGAGGCGTAATCTTCCAGGTGTCCTGGACGAAGCCCTCGATGTTCCAGTAGCGATACTGTCCGATGACGTAGGAGCTGGCCTGATCGAACGTCTGGTAAACGCCGAGTAGTGCATTGGCGTATCCGTAGCCGGTATCGAGAGGATTCTGCGACGTATCGCCGAAATTGTAGAACCCGTTGTTATTCCCGAACGAAGACTGGTTCTTGCGGCTGCGCTGCAGATACATGCCGGCCTTAATCGTGTGGGCGCCTTTCAACCAGGTAAGGTTATCGCTGATGTCGATGGTCGTATTGTAGTTGTGGAACGGCGCGTCGCCGACGGAGTTAAACACCGGCGAGTTCGCCAGGTTCGTTCCTCCGAAATTAAATCCCGGAACGTAATCGTCTTGAACCGCGGAAGGATACAGCAGCGGCAGGGCAATGCCGGAAGCGGTCCGCGTCAGCGTCTTTCCGTTCTCAATAATGTCAATGGAATTGTGCGTCATCCCCATGTTCACCTCGTTTGTCATCGTGGGGCTGATGATGTACGTAGCTCCTCCGGCATAGCTGGAGCCGGGATTCGGGTAAAGGATCGGCACCACCGGGACGTTGATGCCCAGTACGAAGGACCCGTACGGATACACAATCGGCTGCGCGTTATTAATGTAGTGTCCGAAGACACGCCACTTTTGGGAGAGATTATAGTCCATGCGCAGCAGGTCTTCACGCCGCGGCTGGCTGCCCGAAATCTGTGATGAATAGTTGTAACCGATCTGGCCCGCCACGTTGGGCAAAGGGAACAGGTTCAGCAGCGCGACACCGGGCGCGAACAACTGGTTCGCTGGGATCATGTTTCCCGAGAATGGCAGACCCGTCGCCGGGTTTTTTATCGTAAGCGGCTTTCCGTTATTGTTGACGCTTTGGCTGAAGTCGCCTTTGCGCTCGAGCGCCGTGGGCAACATGATGTTGCGAGGCGTGTTCGGAACCAACTGCTCCTGCCACTCCTGGCTCCAGAAGAAGAACAGCTTGTCCTTCTTAATCAGTT
>DATGJP010000106.1:0-2088 GCA_035295125.1 Bryobacteraceae bacterium
GGCCGCTCGACGCAGGGCGTGATCGTGTTCGATACTGCCGAGGACGAACACGTGGTCTCGGTCGAGCATATCGGCGAAGAGACCGAGAACGGCAACGGCAATGGAAACGGCGGCAATTAAGCCGCCGGCTCCCGCGATGAAATCCCTCATCGCTTTCGCGTTTCTGGTTCTCCTCAGTTGCTCTCACGCCATGGCTTGCGATCTGTCGCTGGTTGCGCCGACCCGCTCAGCCCTGAAGAATCCCGTTCAGGTAACAGCCTCCGTCCAAAGCGATATCCTGACCGCCCACTTCTCGGTTGCGTCGCCATCGCTGAATGCGAAGAAGGTTCTCGGCCCCAAGGAGCATCCCTATCAATTCGACGTCGTGGAATTGTTCGTGACGTTCTCGGACAATGGATTTCCCTACTTCGAATTCGAAGTCTCGCCGTACAATCAGAATTTTCAAGTCAGAATTGTCAGCACCAGAGAGCATCACGAAGGCGTCGAGCTGGGACTGACGTCGGCGGCAACCATCGTGACCGCCGGCTGGGATGCGGACTTGAAAATTCCGCTTAAATTCCTGGGCTGGGACGGCGATCCCGCGAAAATTCGTGGCAACTACTATTCCGTTCTGGGACCAGCGAAAGAACGCAGCTACTGGAGCACCTTTCTACCCAAGTCGGCCAAACCCAATTTCCATCAGGTGCAATATTTCAAGCCGCTGCTGCAATGTAAGTCGTAAAGTCGTCAGCCTCGCGGCCACAACCTGTTTGACGCATCAACGATAACTACTCTTGCATGTGGTGCTGTCCCATGTGACGGTGCGTCGGTAAATTGCGGTAAGCCGATTCATGACGCCCGAGCAGGTTAAACTCATCAGGACATCGTTCGATGCGATGTGGCCGGTGCGCGACGACATCGCAGCCCTCTGTTACGGTCGATTCTTCGAGCTTGCTCCCGACGCAAGAGCGCTGTTCAAAACAACCGACATGGTGCGGCAACGCGGGAAGCTGATGGATATGATCGCCGCGCTGGTCGGTTCGCTCGACCAGAATGCGATTTTCCAGTCGATCGTAACCAATTCCGGCCGGCACCACGCCAGATTTGGCGTTCGGCCGGCACAATATGACGCGCTCGGTGAAGCATTGGTATGGAGCATTGAGCGCAAGCTCGGCTCCTCATTTACCCCTGACATGTTGGCGTCGTGGCGCGTGCTCTACGACAGGGTTCAGACCGACATGCAAAAGGCGGCCGCGCAGGCCTAGTGAAGCGACTTTGACGTTCCTTTCAGTTTCGCAGCGACCGCGACCAAGGAACGTCAGAGTCAAAGCTTCACCAGAATCATATTTTTGCTAGTGTCCCTTTGGTTCTGACATTCGTAAAAGTGCCCGCCGCGATATGATACGAATGTCAGAACCGGGACACTAGCGAGCGAAGCGGATGAAGCGCCGTGATTTCCTGCAAGCCACCGGCCTTCTCTCCGCCAATCTAATCGTAGGTCATTCCGTACTTGCCATCCGCAAGGCGGAGGCCGCGACCGGCCTTCCCGTTGCAGCGCTGCAGGCGGAGCTCGATCCCAGGAAAGACCTGCTGCTGATCTCCGGCAGCGTTGCGCCCAACAAGGTCGACTACAACGCCTCTTACAGCAAGCGAAAGCAGCTGACGCCGCAAGTGCGCGTTGTCGCCTCGAGCGCGCAGGCGGTCGGCGCTACCATCCGCTGGGCGACCGGCAACGGCGTGAGTTTTGCCGTCCGCTCCGGCGGCCATTCCTATGAAGGTCTGTCGCAAAGCGCTGATCTCGTGATCGATGTCCGCGGCATGAATGCCGTGCAGCTATCCGCCGACAAGAAATCGGTTGTGATCGGTTCGGGCGCCTCCCTGGGGACGGTCTACAAGGCACTTGAGCCGAGCAATCGGGCGATACCCGCCGGCACCTGTTTTCCAGTCGGGGTGGCGGGCCATTCACTCGGTGGCGGCTTCGGCCTGCTCGGACGGCCGTTCGGCCTCGCATGCGACAGCGTGCTCGCGATGGAGGTCGTCGACGCGGCAGGCCAGGTTCTGAGCGTCAGCGCCCAGGAAAACCCGGATTTGTTCTGGGCGTTGCGTGGT
>DATGJP010000107.1:0-199645 GCA_035295125.1 Bryobacteraceae bacterium
ACGCGCTACCCGGGTAGATCCAGCGATTGCAATGCGCTACGAATAACCCCGACTCACGTGTGCCCGGCAGTTAGCGCGACCAGCTAATTCCGCGCCCCAAAACGATAATGAAAAACAGCGCGATGACTGCCCCCGCGGCAATCCAGGCCCAGCTTCGAGAGATGATCTCAACCTGTTCAGCCCTGCTTTTTCGCGGCATCACCGAGGGCAACGCGAGGAGACCGGCATTCGCCCCAAGAGTCGAAGGAAGCGCCGACACCAGGACGTAAAACAACCCCAGGGGGTTGACGAGGCCGCCGAGCGCTGCCAGAGTTCCTTCCGTGAAATAGGGCGTCCACGTGAGCCGTCGCAGTCCCGCGCGGAACGGGTCCAATTCAGCCGCCACCAGCAGCATTGAGCCGTAATACGAGATCAAGCCGAGCAACACCAGGCCGAGCCGCCAGAGCCAATGAGGCCGCAAGCCTTGGATCACTGCCGCCCAGTCCCCGAAATTCGCCACTCCGGAGAAGAGGAAGTATCCGGTGCCCGTGAAGAAGTTGCCCGCCGTGGCAAGGATCAGGAAATAGCGCCAGCTCGGGTTATATCGGGTCGGCTTTCGCAGCAAAAGCCAGAAAATCGAACCGAACACAAGGTTGACGAGCGTCCCGTTCGCCGAAATCCACCGCGTACTGATATCGCTCTGCAGCGCGACCGTACTGATCGTAAGATGATGAGCGCCGCTGAACCAGGCCGTGACGCCATGCCCCAGCCCTTCATGCAAAACATCTTGAAGGACGCATGCGATCGCCGAAATGGCAGTCAGCGTGAGTCGATCGTCTGCCCTTTTCATTGGAGAAACTGGATCGCCGCTCGACGGAGAGGCTCAGCCCTGCACAACGGGCGCTCAGTAACAGTTCTCCTGCTTCATACCGATCGAACCGTATCTGGCAGACTTGAGATTAAAAACTTATGCCGTCACCTCGGCGTGCACCCGTGCCTTCAGGAACGCCCCAATGCGCTCCACCGCCCGCTCCAGATTCTCATACGAATTGGCGATGCTGAAGCGCAGGAATCCCTCGCCGTAAGCCCCGAAAGCCGTCCCACTGAGCCCCGCCACGCCAGTTTCCGCGAGCAGAGCATCCGCAAACTCCTTCGACTTCATCCCGGTCCCGGTGATATTCGGGAACACATAAAACGCACCCTCAGGAATATTGCAGCGGAATCCCGGCAGCGAATTCAGGCCCGCGCAGAACATATCGCGCCGACGCTTGAACTCCGCCACCATGCGCTCGGCGTCGTCCTGCGGACCCTTCAGCGCGGCAATCCCCGCACGCTGCGTAAACGTCGCAGTACACGAATTCGAGTTGACCATCAGCTTATTCACAGCATCGACGATCCACTCCGGCATCACGCCGTAGCCCATGCGCCAGCCCGTCATCGCATACGTCTTCGAGAACCCGTCGAGGATTATCGTCTTATCCAGCATCCCTGACAGCGTCGCGATCGAAAGGGGCTTCTCGCCGAAATAAATCCTCGAGTAGATCTCGTCCGCGAGAACGATCACGTCCCGATCCCGAACCATCTCCGCAATCGCCCGAATGTCATCCGCCGGTATGACGCCGCCCGTCGGATTCTGCGGCGAATTGAGAACGATCATCTTCGTCCGATCCGACAAGCTCTCCCGAAAGAGGTTCAAATCCAGCGAGAATCCGCGGTTCTCCACCAACGGCATGGGAACCGGTTTAGCTCCCGTGAAATTGATCATCGATTCGTAAATCGGGAATCCCGGATTCGGATAGATCACCTCGTCGCCCGGCTCCAGCAGAGCCATCATCGGGAAAAAGATGATCGGCTTCCCGCCCGGCACGACGCACACGTTTTTCGCAGTCACCGGGAGACGATGCGTCTGCTGCACGCTCTCTGCGATCGCCTCGCGCAACTCCGGCAGACCCTGCGTCGGACCGTAATGCGTGTAGCCCTCGTCGAGCGCCTTCTTGGCGGCTTCCACAATGTGTTTCGGGGTATCGAAATCGGGCTCGCCGATCTCCAGGTGAATGACGCTGCGTCCCTGTGCCTCCAGTGCGCGCGCGCGCACGAGTACCTCAAAGGCGGTTTCCACGCCGATGCGGTTCATCCGCTCTGCAAGCTTCATGGCTTTATGATTTCCGGAAATATTGTACGTTATTTCGCAGTTCTGATAATTCGACGCGATCGCCGATTTCGACGCGGTCGCCCAGGATCCGCGCCGTCGTCCGGCGTCCGTTTTCCAACTCCACGATGGCCAGTTGATACGGCACATCGTTGACGTAAGCCTCGGGAGGCGAAAAAACCACCGTCTCCGTATAAACCGTTCCCGCGAGTGGCGTCATTTTACGCAGCCTCCAAAACGGTCACGACGCACGTTGCGCCCGACCCGCCCAGGTTCTGCGCTACGCCCAGCGCAGCATTCGGAATCTGCCGCTCACCGGCATCGCCCCGAATCTGAATCGCAATGTCGCAAATCTGCCCGACCCCGGTTGCGCCCACGGGATGCCCCTTCGATTTCAGACCGCCGCTCGTATTCACCGGGCGCTCGCCCTTCAGGCATGTCCGGCCTTCCAACGTATACGGCCCGCCCTGACCCTTCGCCGTAAATCCCAAATCCTCAATAGCGACAATTTCGGCGATTGTAAAGCAATCGTGTACCTCGGCGAACTGCACGTCGGATGCCTGAACGCCCGCCATCCTGTACGCCTTATCCGCCGCCGCGCGGACAGCCTTAAATGTCGTGACGTCGTCCTTCTCGTCCAAAGCCACTACGTCGGACGCCTGCGCAATACCACGCACCCGAATCGGCTTCCTGGTGAATTCCGCTGCGCGATCCAACGGAGCTATGACCACCGCCGCCGCCCCGTCACTAATCAACGAGCAGTCGTACACCGTCAAAGGCTCCGAAATCGGCTTGCCGTTGAGCGCCTGCTCCATCGTGATCACCTTACGCATGTGCGCCAGCGGGTTCTTGGCCCCATTGGCATGGTTTTTCACCGCGACCGCTGCCAACATTTCCCGCGTTGTCCCGTATTGATACATATGCCGCCGCGCGATCATGGCGAACAGCGCCGGGAACGTCGCCCCCGCACGACCCTCGCCGCACATATCTCCGGCTGCCGACAGAATCTCGGTTACCTTCGGCGTAGGCTGCGACGTCATCTTTTCCACGCCGCCAATCAGAACGATGTCCTGCAATCCAGCGGCAACGGAGGAAACGGCATGATAGAAAGCCGATCCGCTCGAAGCGCACGCGGCCTCAAACCGGGTGCACGGCACGCCGGTAATCCCCAAGCCGGCGGCCACATAGGGCGCGAGGTGATTTTGGCCGACAAACGAGGGCCCGGCGAAATTGCCGAGGTAGAAGGATTCCACTTGTCCAGGTTCAATTCCGGCGTCTTCCAGGGCTTTCTGTCCCGCTTCCACTGCCAGCGAGCGCAGATCCCGGTCAGGAAAGGCGCCAAACGCAGTCTTACCTATGCCTATAACGGCTACGGGTCTCATATAATCAGGATAGCGAAGAGCAGCCTGCCGGAAGGCCGGTCCGGAATGGAAATGAGATTGCACGTTTTCGCATTTTGTACGTCAGGCCTTATTAGGCATGACGACGGTAATCGAGCGGTTTGAGGTCACGATGAGCGAGCGCCCCGCGCCCTCCCAGGTCGATCGCAGTCTGGAGTCCCTGCAGGAACAGCAGAATCGCTTTATTTCCGATAACTTACGCCGTGTCTTTCTGCTCATTTACCGAATCGTCGGCAACGTCGCCGACGCCCAGGACCTCGCGCAGGAGGCATTCATCAAGGCGCTGCAGCGGCAGGACCAGCTCAAGGACCTGGAGAAAGCCACCCACTGGCTGTCCCGAATCGCCACAAACACCGCCATCGATTTTCTACGCCGCCACGGCAAAGTGAACTTCTGCGAGATCGATACCCTGATCGAGCCGCTGACTGAAGCCTCGGACAGCCCCGAACAGGCGGTCTTGCGTTCGGAGCATCGCACCTATCTCGAAAGCGGTCTCTCATGCCTGACCGAGCGGGAACGTGCGGCCCTGATTTTAAGAGACGTCGAAGGCCTTCCCGCCGAGGAAGTAGCGAAACGTTTGAACTGTTCGAAGGCGACGGTGCGCTCGCACATCGCCAATGCCCGGATTAAATTCCGTCGGTTCATGGACAGGAGGAAGTCATGAAGCACCCGGGCGAAATGGAGCTGGCATTGTTTGCCGGCGATGACCTGGGTTTTTTGGCGCGCTGGCGCGTTGCCATGCACCTGCGCAACTGCGCGGATTGCCGCTATGAAGTGGAAGGATTGCAGTTCGGACGCGATACCGTGCGCGAGCTTTCGGATGAGTTGCCCACGGAAGTGAACTGGAAACGCCTCTCGCAGGAGATGACGGCAAATATCCATGTCGGCCTCGCGGCTGGCGAATGTGTCGCGCCGATTTACTCCCGGCCGAAATTCCATAGCTGGAGACTCGCCACGGCGTTGACCGCTGCCATGCTCATTGTGAGCGCCGCCATGTGGCAGGGCCTGCCGCCCGAAAGCAGAAGCCGGTTGACGCACAACGTGCTTTCGATGGTCTGGATCAAGGGCCAGGTGCCGCTGGCGCCGGCGGAAAACATTTACCTGGAAGCCGGCCCCAAGAGCATCGGCCTGATGGAAGGCGCTCGTTCGATGTCATTCCTGAGCACGCGCGAAGACGCCGCGGTAGCAGTCAGTGTGAGCACGCAAGGATCGGTCGGCGCCCGATACGTTGACCCCGATTCCGGTCAGGTAACGATCAACAGGGTGTACTATGCGCAGTAAGGTAGCGGGCCTCGGAGCCTGCTTCTTGGCATCCGCCGTCCTGGCAATCGGCGCCGTGTTGCCAAAAATCCAGTTGCCGGCGAATTCGCCGGTGTCGCTCCTGGGAACGGACTACAGCGATTCGAACGAAACCGCTCGAGGCGGCGCTATGGTAGTCGACCTCCACGCGGCCTTAACGCTGGTGAATTCCGACCAGCGCAGGATTCGTGGCATTACGCTGGTCGTCACAGCTCAGGAAGTGACGCCCGGCGGCAGAGGTTCGGTCACATTGGCGAACCTCGACGTGGGTCCCAAGGAATCGTTCCCTGTTCGGATCGATATGCGGCTTTTGAAGCCGTTGCAAGGCGGCTCCGGAGTGCCGGTGCTGATCGGGCTGGATGGCGTCCTGTTCGACGACCTTTCGTTTGTCGGCCCAGACAAGCTCGGCTCCAAGCGGATGCTGACCGTCAACGAACTGGAAGCCCGCCGCGACCGCAAATACTTCAAAGCCCTGTTTGCCGAAGGCGGTGCGCAGAAGATTCAAAACGAGATTCTCGGCATCATACAGCGGCAGACCCAGAATCCTGGCGTCGATGTGCAGATGGTGCGCGCAGGCCGCTCCACGAACCTCGATAGCGAACGCCCGGTCCGGTTCGCGTTCCTGAACATGCCGGATTCACCGATTCAGCCGCTTGAAGGCAGCGCGCGGGTTGCCGGCAACGAGGCCCGCTCCCCGCAGTTGGAGGTGAAAAACCGTTCCGACCGCTCCGTTCGTTACCTCGAAATCGGCTGGATTCTGCAAGACCACCAAGGTCGCGAGTACGTTGCCGGCTCGGTGCCTGCCGAACTGAATCTCGGTCCCGGGCAGACGAGTCCTTTGCTGAACGACACGACCCTGCGGTTTCCATCGAGACCGGGCCAACCTCTCGCAATCGATGGCATGACCGGCTTCGTCAGCACTGTCGAATATTCTGACGGAAACGTCTGGATTCCCACGCGCGCCGATCTGGCCACCGATCCGCGGCTGCGTGCCATACCGTCCGGTGAAGAGCAACGCCTCGTACAGATCTACCGCAAGGGCGGCATTAATGCGGTGGTCGGTGAACTGAAGAAGTTCTGATTCGTTGCTCGCCGATCTCGTAGAGACCTCCCAACGCGTCGCCAAAACCTCGCGACGGCTCGAAAAGATCGGTTTCCTTGCCGACCTTCTACGAAAACTCCCAGCGCCCGAAGCGGAGATAGCGGTTGCCTTCCTCTCAGGATTCACACGGCAGGGACGGCTCGGCGTTGGCTGGGCGATTCTGCGTGAATCCTCAACACCGCCGGCCGCGGAATCCAGCTTGACACTCACCGACGTCGACCGCGCGTTGGAATCGCTTCAATCCATCTCAGGCCCCGGTTCCGAGAAGCGCAAACGCGAGCTGCTGCACGCCCTTATGGCGCAAGCCACTGAGGCCGAGCAGCGCTTCCTCATGGGCCTGCTGCTTGGCGAAGTCCGGCAAGGCGCTCTCGAAGGGATTATGGCCGAGGCGCTGGCCAAGGCGACCAGCGTGAGCGCTGAGCGCGTGCGGCGCGCCGTCATGCTGGCCGGCGATATCGTCCGGGTCGCGCGAGCCCTGTTCGAATCGGGACCCGAGGCGCTCGACCAGTTCGATATTCAGCTCTTCCGCCCGGTGCAGCCGATGCTGGCGCAAACTTCGGAAGACGTCGAGGAAGCCCTGCGCGACCTGGGCGAGGCGGCGCTCGAGTACAAATTCGACGGCGCGCGAGTGCAGGTGCATCGTTCCGGTGACGAGGTCGTCATCTTCTCCCGGGCGCTGAACAAGGTGACCGCCCACGTTCCCGAGATCGTGGAAGCTGTTCGGAAGCTTCCCGGGAAGGATCTGATCCTGGACGGCGAAGTCATCTGCCTGACCACTGAAGGCCGTCCGCAGCCTTTTCAGGTCACCGCCCGACGTTTCGGACGCAAACTCGACCTTGAACGTATGCGGGCGGAACTGCCGCTGACGCCCTTCTGGTTCGACCTGCTCTACCTCGATGGTCACTCGCTACTGAACGAGCCCCAGCAACGCCGCTTCGCCATCCTGAACGAGTTGTCGCCGGCCGGCGCCGTCGTTCCCAACCTGGTCTCGGCCAATCCCGAACAGGCCGAGGAATTCCTCCGCGGCGCCCTCGAACGCGGTCATGAAGGCATCATGGCGAAATCGCTCACAGCCGGTTACGCTGCCGGAGCTCGCGGCCAGAGCTGGCTGAAAATCAAAAAGGCCCACACGCTCGACCTCGTAATCCTGGCCGCCGAATGGGGGCACGGCCGTCGTCGCGGCTGGCTGAGCAACCTCCACCTCGGCGCGCGCGACACAGAAAAAGGCGGCTTTGCCATGCTCGGCAAGACCTTCAAGGGTCTCACTGATGAGATGCTGAAGTGGCAAACCGACGAACTGCTCAAACTCGAGATCGCGCGCGACGAATACACCGTTCACGTCGAGCCGAAGGTCGTGGCCGAAATTGCGTTCAGTGACATTCAAATCAGCCCGCGTTACGTCAGCGGGCTGGCGCTGCGCTTCGCCCGCGTGAAGCGATATCGTCCCGATAAATCCGCCGACGACGCCGACACCTATCAAACCGTCCGTAAACTCGCCGGACTCGAAGCGGCCAGCGGCTAAAATGAGTACACAGGTCGGAGGCCTGCTCTACGGCTGTCAGCGTCATCGTACCGTCTTACAACGTGACGCGGTATATCGTTGAGGCGCTCGACTCCCTCCTGGCGCAAACCTTCCAGCAGTTCGAGACCATCGTCGTAAACGACGGCTGCCCCGATACGCTGGCCCTGGAACGCGTGCTGGAGCCCTATCAGTCGCGGATTCGCTATATCAAGCAGGCCAACGCCGGCGTTTCCGGCGCCTGCAACACGGCCATTCTCGCCGCGCAATTCCCGTTGATTCTCCGCCTTGATCCGGACGACATCCTGGAACCCACGTGCCTGGAGTCGCAGGTCAGTTTCATGCATGCTCACCCGGAATTCGACGTTTGCTACGTGAACTCCAGGTTCTTCGGAGGCAGTGACGCTGATGGCAGGCGTTGGATGGATCTGAATCCGTCGGACGGCGAGGTCACCTTCCTGAACGTGATGGCGGGCCGCACCGCGCCGGCGAGCCCCGGCTCCATCATTCGCCGCGACGCCCTGATTCGCGCCGGCCTCTACGACACGAGCCTGCACTCCTGGGAAGACTTCGATATGTGGCTGCGCATTCTGAGGTCCGGCGGACGCATCGCCTACAACCGCGAGCCGCTGGTCCGCTATCGCCGCCGCCCGGGAAGCCTGACCGTGCAGGACACGCGCTACATGGATTGTGCCGTCCGAGTCCTCGACAAAGCCGAAGCAGCCTGGCAACTGACGGCCGATGAACGCACCGCCCTGGAGCGCCGCCGTGAAGTCGCGAAATTCGATCTCGAGATACTGAAGGGCAAAGCCGCTATCGAACGGCGTGATTGGCGGACGGCTCGCGACCATTTCGAGTACAGCCTCCGCCGCTCTCCCAGCCTGAAACTGCGGGCCGTCGTTTTCGCCCTGCGCTGGTGCCCCTGGACGCTGAACTTCCTTACCCGATCTCGCGGTACCGAAAGCACTCCACGAGATGATCGTTCACCATCCCAACGGCCTGCATAAAGGCATAGCAGATGGTGGAGCCGACGAACTTGAATCCTCGCTTCACCAGATCCTTGCTCATGGCGTCTGATTCCGCGGTGCGAGCCGGAACCTGTCCGGAAGCGGTCCAGGCGTTCACACGCGGTGAACCGCCGGTGAACTGCCAGATGTACTGATCGAAGCTGCCAAACTCTTTCTGCACGCTCCGGAACAACTTGGCATTTTGGATCGCCGCGGCGACTTTCAGCCGGTTGCGGACGATCCCCGGATTGGCGAGCAGGGTTCCGACCTTCCGTTCATCAAACCGCGCCACCTTCGCCGGATCGAAATTCGAGAACGCCTTGCGGTAGGCGTCCCGCTTATTCAGAATTGTCGACCAGGAGAGCCCCGCCTGCGCCCCCTCGAGGCACAGAAACTCGAACAGCAGCCGGTCATCATGGACCGGAACACCCCATTCGCAGTCGTGATAACTGATGTCGAGAGGTTTGCGAGCCCAGGAGCAGCGCGGTGGGGCAGGCGGGGCAGGTGGTTTCGCCTGCCCACTAACTTCGTCGTTCATTCACTATAGATTGCCACGCAGCGACTGCTCCCGCTCAATGGCCTCGAACAGAGCCTTGAAATTCCCCTTCCCGAAGCTGCGGCTCCCCTTGCGTTGAATGATCTCGTAGAACAGTGTGGGCCGGTCCTCCACGGGCTTCGTGAAGATCTGGAGCATGTACCCCTCATCATCGCGATCGACCAAAATCCCGAGATCCGCCAACTGATCGACCGGCTCATCGATCTTCCCGCACCGCTGCTCCAGGTCCTGGTAATAGGTGTTCGGCACACGGAGAAACTCGACGCCCTGCGACCGCAATTTGGTCACTGTGTCGATGATGTTGTCCGTCGCCATGGCGATGTGCTGCACGCCCGGTCCCTTGTAGAACTGCAGGTACTCCTCGATCTGCGACTTTCTCCGGCCCTCGGCCGGTTCATTGATCGGGAACTTGATCCGGTCGTTTCCGTTCGCCATCACCTTCGACATTAAAGCCGAATATTCCGTGCTGATGTCTTTGTCGTCGAAGTGCTGATACAGCCGGAATCCCATGACATCGCGATAGAATTCGACCCACTTGTTCATCTCGCCCCAGCCGACATTCGCCACCATGTGGTCGATATACTTCAATCCCACCGGCCGCGACACCGGATCGTCGGACGTCACGGCCACGAAGCCCGGCAGGAACGCCCCGCGGTAATTCGACCGCTCGACGAAGCTGTGCAGCGTGTCGCCATAAACGGCAATCGACGAAATACAAACCTCGCCGTGTTCATCCTGAAACCGCGCCGGAGCCTGGTGCTTGCGCGCGCCACGCGCCGTGGTCTCCCGAAACGCTGCCTCCGCGTCATCCACCCACATCGCGATTTCGTGCACACCATCGCCGTGCAAACGAATGTGCTCCGCAATCGGATGATCGGGCTGCAACGGAGTCGTCAGCACGAAACGAATCTTGTTCTGCTGAATGACATAGGAGGCCGTATCGCGCGTGCCCGTCTCCGGCCCGCGATACGCCACCAATTTCATCCCGAACGCGGCGCGGTAATAATACGCCGCCTGTTTCGCGTTGCCTACGTAGAACTCCACGTAGTCCGTCCCATTCAGCGGGAGGAAATCTTTCTGAACCTGTTGCTCGACAGGTTTTTCGGTAAGTTGCATAACGGCTCCTACACCTGAACTGTTAACGATAGTTTTTGAATCGCTTCTACGCAGCGGTAATTGTCCTCATCGCTGCCGGTCGAAATACGCACGCAGTTGGGCAGACCGAAACTCTTCAGCGGCCGCACAATCACGCCCTGCGCCATGAGATCGTGGACGAAACGCGCTGCCTGCTCTTCGCCCGGCAGCACGATCATGAAGAAATTTGCCTCCGACGGCACCACCGGAATCCCCATCCCGCCGATCGAATCCGTCAGAAACTTCATGCCTCGGGCATTCAATTCCAGCGACCGGTGCAGAAACTCCTTATCTTCCAGTGCCGCGACTCCGGCCGCCTGCGCCAGTGTGCTCGGCTCAAACGGAAGTTTCACCTTAAGCAGGTTCGCGATAAGCTCTTCGTGCGCGAAGCCGTACCCGATCCGCACTCCAGCCAGGCCGTAAATCTTCGAGAACGTCCGCAGCGTGATGACGTTGTCGTAGCGATAGTGCATCGAATCGGGATACCGCGGGTTATCCTTCGCATACTCGAAGTACGCCTCATCCAGAATGATGAGCACGCGCTCCGGAACGTGCTTATAGAACCGATCGAACTCGTGCCTGGTGAAGATCGTTCCGGTGGGATTGTTGGGGTTGGCGAGGTAGATGATCTTGGTCCGCTCATTCACCTGTTCCGCGAGCGCCACCAGGTCGTAATGCCAATCGCGATACGGCACCGTCCGGTATTTCACGCCGCGCGATTTCGCCAGCACCTGGAACCCGATGAAGGCCGCCTCCGTGGTCAGCACCTCGTCCTCATCGCACAGAAAGGCGCGAATGATATTGGACATGATGCCTTCCGAACCGCTGCCCGCAATCACGTTTTCAACCTTCAGGTCGAATTCGCGCGCCAGCACGGTCCGCAGGCCAAGCCCGCCGTTAGGGTAAAGGTTCAGCTTCTCCGTCGAGTCCAGAATCGCGCGAATAGCCAGCGGCGACGGTCCCAGAGGATTCTCATTTGATGCCAGCTTGGCCACGGACTTCAGACCAAACTCGCGTTGTACTTCTTCGATACTCCGGCCCGCCTCGTAAGGCCGCAGCGATTCGATGTAAGGTGGTACGAGCGGCATCCCTCTCATATGCTAACCGAATCCCGCTGGAAGCACCAACTTAAAGTGGTGGCGCACGGCCAACTGGCCACCCTGATCGATGATGCTGCGTCATATCTCCAAAGCAAGATTCTGGAGACTCCGGTAGAACCCTCGCCCATGCTGTCGCGCATCCTGGGTGTTCCGGTCTGGCTGAAACTGGAATCGCTGCAGCTAACCGGCTCGTTCAAAATACGGGGGGCCTGGTTTCGTCTTTCGCGTTTGACGACCGCTGAACGAGCCTGTGGCATCCTGACCTGCTCGGCCGGCAATCACGGCAAAGCAGTCGCGTATGCCGCGAAAGCGCTCGGAATTCGCGCGACGGTTTGTGTGCCAAGTTCGGTCGATGGCGCGAAATTCGATGGCATGACAGCGTTGGGAGCCGACGTCCGCAAATCCGAGTTCCCCGGCTACGACGACACGGAAGTGTGGGCACGCGACCTCGCCGAGCGTGAAGGCAAGCCGTTTATTTCACCGTTCGACGATCTGGCCATAATGGCCGGCAATGGAGGAACGCTCGCCGGGGAAGTCCTGAACCAGGCGCCGGAAGCGAGAATCTTCGTTGTGCCCGTCGGGGGCGGCGGCCTCTCCGCAGGCTTTGCCTACACCGTGAAAGCACGTCAACCGAATGCAATCCTGATCGGCTGCCAACATGAGCTCTCGCCCGGGCTGAAGCTCTCGCTCGAAGCGGGCCAGGCCATAACGCGACTCCCGGCGATCGAAACCGTAGCGGGCGGTGTCGAAGGAGGAATCGGCGAACTCCCCTTCGAAGTCTTGCGCTCTCGAATTGACCACGTCGCGCTCGTATCGGAAGAAGCCATCTTTGAAGGCGTGCGGTGGATGCTTCGTGAGCACCAGTACCTCATCGAGCCTTCCGCCGCCGTGACGATTGCGGCCTGCCTGACCGGTTCGATCGGCCAGCTAAGGGCTCCCACCGCGATCGTGATATCCGGCCGCAACGTGAGTCTCGACGTAGTGCGCCGCATTCTCTCATAGCGTAAGAACATTGCCTTCAGCCTGCCTTTGGACTTCACCAACAACGCGGGGGCAAACACTCCTGCTCCCCACAGCAGCATAGCCGCCAACTAAAGATCCGGCACGCGTTTTCACCCCGTGACTCTCGCTTACATCCAAAGGCCGGCTGAAGCCCGCTCTACCCTTCCACAATCTTCAACTTCCGGCACCCGGCGTTAAGTGTACGCTGTACTGTATGCGCCGACTCGCCCTCCCGCTTGCCGCCCTCGCCTGCCTACTGGCCCAGGAAACCTCCGAGAAAAAGCCCGGACTTCCCCTTAAAACCGAGCGTAAGCTCGACTTCACCACTGACGAGGGAACCTGGCTTTCCGTCGACGTCTCTCCCGACGGAAAGACCATCGCCTTCGATCTTCTGGGCGATCTCTATACCCTGCCGATCGAAGGCGGCGAAGCGAAACCCATCGTCACCGGTCTGTCCTTCGACGGCCAGCCGAAGTACTCTCCCGACGGCAAGCTCATCGCCTTCACCAGCGATCGCGACGGCTCCGATAATCTCTGGATCGCAAAGGCCGACGGCTCTGATCCCAAGCAGCTCAGCAAAGACAAAGACGGCGACTTCATCTCCCCCAGTTGGACGCCCGACGGCGAATTTGTTGTAGTCTCACGATGCCCGCAAGGTCTCGCCGGACACGAAATCTGGATGTACGACATCAACGGCGGATCGGGCGTGCAGGTTACGAAGTCCGCCGCAACTCCCCAGACGCCCAACAACCAACGCCTCAACTTCCTCGGGCCAATCGTCTCGCCCGACGGCAAATTCTTCTACTATGCGCGACGCACGCAATCATTTACGTATAACGTGACGTTTCCGTTGTGGCAGGTGGTTCGCCGCGATCGAACGACTGGCGATGAAGACGTCATCACATCCGAGCCCGAGAGTGCCTTTCGCCCCGTCCTCTCGCCCGACGGCAAGAAACTCGTTTATGGCACTCGCTTCGAACAACAAACCGGTCTGAAGATCCGCGATCTCGAAACCGGCGAGGAGCGCTGGCTCAAGTACCCCGTGCAGCGCGACGACCAGGAATCGCGCGCCACTCGCGACGTCCTGCCCGGTTACGCGTTCACACCCGATGGTAAAGAAGTAGTCGCTTTCTTCGGCGGCAAGATCAATCGCATTCAAGTGGCCACCGGCGAATCGAAAGTGGTTCCCTTTAACGCCCACGTCGCTCTCGATCTCGGCCCCGAGCTGAAATACGAATCGCGCATCGACGAGAGTCCGATTCACGCCCGGCTCATACAGGGTGCCGCGCAGTCGCCGGATGGCAAGAATCTTGCGTTTTCGTCTCTCACGCATCTCTACGAGGCTGAAATCCCCGCTGGCAAACCGGCCCGCCTGACTTCCGCCTCGGAAGGCGAGTACCTGCCTTCATGGTCTCCGAAGGGCGATGCGCTCGCCTACGTCACATGGTCGAGCACCGGCGGCGGACAAATCTGGAAGAAGAGCGCGGGCGGTCAGCCGCAGCAGTTGACGCACACCGCCGCGTATTACCAGGACCCGGTCTGGTCGCCCGATGGCACCCGCATTGTGGCTCTGCGAACCTCGCGCCAGGCTCGCATCGAAGGGCTCGGTGGGTTCGGCGGGCAGCAGGGCATGGACGTCGTTTGGATCCCGAGCGCGGGAGGCGACGCAACAGTTATCGTGCCGGCCCGCGGATCGGGTAAACCGCATTTCACGCACGACCCCGATCGTGTCTACGTTTACTCCGGCCAGCGCGGCTTGCAGTCGTTCCGTTGGGATGGCACCGATCGCCGCACCCATCTGAAGGTGGTCGGCAAGAACCTCACCGGAGCACCGGAACCCCCACCTGCGCAGGATGTGCAGATGAGCCCCGACAGCCGCCATGCGCTGGCGCTCGTCAACAACCAGCTCTATCTCCTCGCATCCGTGCCGGTCACAGGCGGCGATGCTCCCACTGTGAACATCAGCTCTCCGTCGGTGCCGATAAAGAAACTGACTGACGTGGGAGCCGATACCTTCGGATGGGCGGATGACGGTAAAACCATTACCTGGTCCCTCGGATCATCGTTCTTCCGTATGCCTCTCGCCGCGGTCTCTTTCGATGCTGACAAGAAAGTCACGCACGAGGAGTTCGCGATGGATATCGAAGCTCCTCGTTACGTCAACAAGGGAACAGTGGTCCTGCGCGGCGCCAAACTCATCACGATGCGAGGTGAGGAGATCATTCCAGACGGCGAGATCATCGTGACCGACAACCGCATCGCTTCGGTTGGCCGGCGAGGCTCACTTCACATTCCATCCGGCGCGAAAGTCATCGATGTAAAAGGCGCGACGATAATGCCGGGCATCGTCGACGTGCATGCCCACTGGACCGAAATCCGCCGTGGTGTTCTCGATCCCGAATCCTGGCCTTTCCTCGCCAACCTTGCCTATGGTGTCACCACCGGCCGCGATCCGCAAACCGGCAGCAACGATACTTTCGCCTACCAGGACCTCATCGACATGGGCGAAATGCTCGGCCCACGCGCCTTCTCCACGGGACCCGGCATATTCTCGAATAACGATTTTCAATCGCTCGACGAGGCCGTTAACACGGTCACGAGGTACAAGAAGTATTACCGCACCAACACCGTCAAATCGTACACCGTCGGCAATCGCAAGCAGCGCGAATGGGTAGTGGAAGCGTGCAAGCAGAACGGAATCATGCCGACCACCGAAGGCGCTCTCGACCTGAAGCTCGACCTCACGCACGCCATCGACGGCATGAGCGGCAACGAACACGCGCTACCCATCGTTCCGCTCTACAAAGATGTAGTCGACGTATTCGCGAAATCCGGCATCAGTTACACGCCGACGCTGATTGTCGCCTATGGCGGCCCGTGGGCCGAGAACTACTTCTACACCACCACCGAAGTCCACCACGATCCGAAGCTGCGCCGTTTCCTGCCGCACAATGTCCTCGACGAGAAGTCGTTACGCAGGCCCTGGTTTGCCAAAGAGGAGCAGGTATTCCCGAAGCTGGCCGAATCCGCGGCGAGGATTGTCCGCGCCGGAGGACGGGTCTGCATCGGCGGTCACGGCCAGATCCAGGGCATTCAGTGTCACTGGGAAATGTGGGCGCTCCAGAGCGGCGGCCTCTCGAACTTCGAAGTGCTCAAAGCCGCGACCATCAGCGGCGCGCAAGCCATCGGCTATGCGCACGACCTCGGCAGCCTGGAACAGGGGAAACTCGCTGACCTGATCGTCCTGAACAAAGATCCCCTTCAGGACATCCATAACACCAATACCATCCGCTATGTCATGAAAGGCGGTCAGTTGTTTGAAGGCGACACGCTGAACGAGGTGTGGCCGCAACAAAAGCCGCTTCCGCAATTGTGGTGGTGGAACGAAAAGCCTTGACCACGGTAGAGCGCCTGGCTTGTGGCTTCCGCACAGCAGAGAGTCGTGCCGCCGCCGTTAGACTCAAGCGGTGCCCTCTCATTCCAAGCGCCACGGCGACCGCCATTGCTTCATCGCCGCCTCCGCCCATTCCGTCGATTTGTCCGCATGACAAACATTGCAGGGATTCGGAATCTTGTACATCTTCGTCATTGCGGGTGTGATGATCTTGAACGTGTGGGCGCGGACGTTGACGTCGCCGAGCGTCGACTGAATTTTTGGCATATGGCAGGCGATGCACTCGCTTCCGGCGCTATTTGCCTTGTGATGTGTGTGCTCCTCGATATTCCGCACGTGCGGGCCATTCGGCGAGCCAGGACCATGGCATTGCAGGCATAGCTCGCTTGCCGGTTTCGCCAGGTCGGCCGGATTATTGGTGCCGTGCACGTCGTGACAAATGAAACATTTCACGCCGCGCGTGTACATCACGCTCTGCACGAAATCGTTCCCCTGCATTCGATTCTTGTGGGCGGTTCCGTCCGGGAAGTGCATGAAGGACAACTCTCCCAGCTTGTGCTCCTCGAGCTGCCAATAATCGCTCAGGACCTTGCCGGTATGAAAGCCCACGGGCCAGTCGTAATACTTGCCCTGAATCGGATTCGTCAGAGGCCGGCCCTGGGAGTGGCACTGGATACAAACATCGTTGGCCTGCACGCTATCCAGACGCGCGGGGTTGACGATGTTGTCGCGCGACGGCTTGGCAACGTGCGCGGCGCCCGGGCCATGACAACGTTCACAGCCCACGTTCCATTCCTGCACCTTCTGTGTGGCGACGTCATAATTCACCGAGTGGCAACCGTCGCACAGCGGCCCGGTCGGACGCTTCATGTTATCCGGCGGGTACAGCGTGGCCCACCAGTCCGTGCCGTTTCGCACGAAATACGGCAGCCACTTCTGATGCGTGACATCCCACTGCGCCGGAAGCACGTAGTAATCGTTGCCTTGCTTCGTGAAATAGCGTTGTTTCCAGCGGCTGCCGTACACAAACGCGACGTCCTCCAGCTTGAACGTGAGGAGCGGGTCAGGTTTGGAGAAGTCCGGCAGTACCACGCTTGGGTCTTCCTTGGGATCGCGCACGACATTCGCCATGCGTGTCTTTTTCCACCGTTCATAGACGGCCGGATGGCAGGTTTTGCAGGCTGTCGATCCGATGTACTGCCCCGCTGCTGGACAGACGGCTAGCACAAGAATCAGCGCAGTTTTCATCGCACAAAATCAATGTATCCCCGCTCGGGGTCGGTATTCGAGAGTTTGACATTAACGCGGTCGCCCACGTCGACGCCATGTTCGCCCTGGACCAGGCGGCCCTCGACAGGCGGGTTCAACACTCGCACGAAGACGCCTTTCGGGGTCACGCCAGTGACGATTCCGCTGAAAGTTTGTCCCACGCGGTCGCGCATGGCGACGGCCGCTATGCGTTTGTTCATGGAACGCTGTACTTTTCGGGCAGCGTCCTCTTTTAACGTGCAGTTCCGCGCGATTGCCGCGAGTTCGTCGTCAGTGTACGGCTGCTTTTCGCGGGCCCACATGGCCTTCACCAGGCGCTGGGTGACCAGGTCGGAGAACCGCCGATTCGGGGCGGTGGAGTGCGTGTAATTTTGTACAGCCAGCCCGAAGTGTCCCGGCGAGGCTTCGCCGGCACGCGCCAGCACATATTCGCCGGGCCCCATCAGCTTGATGATCGACAACGACAGGTCGGCATAGTGGATCTCATCGGCCGCCCTGCGCTTCCGCAGAAATTCGCTCAGAGCCCCGGGATCGGGCGCCGGCGGGAGATGCTCGCCGTAGCGGGCCGCGATCTCCACAATACGAGGCCACCGTTCCGGGTCTTTGACCACGCGCCGGATCGCGGACACGCCGGCCTTCGCCAGTGAACTGGCCATGACTTCGTTCGCCGCGATCATGAAATCTTCAATCAATCGGCTCGCCTGGTTTGGCTCGCGCGCTGCTATGCCCTCAACGTGGCTGTTCGAGACCACGGGCTCCGCTTCCACCCTGTCGAAATCCAAAGCGCCGAGCCGATGCCGTTGCGACCGCAGCGCTGTGGCAGCTTCGTCCTGCAATCTGAGTTGAGCCTGCAAATCCGCTGAGGCAGCGACTTTCGCGGGCGCGGGAGCACGATTCTCCAGCCAGGGACCGACGCCGTTATACGTGAGCTGCGCGCGATTACGGACCAGTGCACGATAGATCTGACCGTCGACGAGGCAGCCATTCGAATCGACGATGAACTCGATCACGATCGATAGCCGGTCGGCAGCCTCGTTCAGCGACGTAAGATCCGTCGATAGCTCCTCCGGCAGCATGGGAAATGTCCGGATGCCGGTGTAAACGGTGGTCGTTTGGGAACTGGCGTGCTGATCGATCGGTGTGTGCAACGGCACATCGGAATCGACGTCGGCGATGCCTATCAGCACTTTGATGCCGCCATCAACCCGTTCCGCGACCTCAATCTGATCGAGGTCCCGCGAACTGTCGTTGTCGATGGACGACCAGAGCAGTTGCCGGAGATCACGAATCCCGTCCGCCGGGGCAGGAGAGCCCTTAGCTTTCAGCGAGGCGATCTGTTCATCGGTTCCAGGGGGGAAATCGGGGTCAAATCCCTCGTGGATCATTTCTTGGCGCGCGGAGGCGGCCAGGTCAAAGCCGTTGTGAGGCATGCAAGCGAAAGGCTAGCACTACTCGAACTGGCGGCGGAAATCGCCGAACTGGCGCTTTAGCTCCTCGATCTCTTCCTGCAGCTTCGCGACCTCGGCTTCGAGCGCGCCAATGCGGTCGGCGCGCGGCGCGGCCACGGCGTGTTCTTCCACTGCATCCACCTGCGGCTGGCCAGCGAGCAGATGGGCATAGCGCTGCTCTTTTTCGCCCGGACGGCGAGGGAGCTTGGTCACCAGCTCCGACATCCGCTCCAGCACCAGCTCGACTTCCTCCAGGTCATCGAACTTGTGCATGCGGTCGGCGCGGTTGCGAAGTTCGCCGGCGGTCTGCGGGCCGCGCACCAGCAGTTCACAGAGAATCGCCGACTCTCGACGGCCGAGATTCAGTTTCTCCGCCAGTCGATGCCCATATTTCGCAACCCTGCTGCCCGCGCCGGTAATAATCAGCACCAGCCCCTTGTGCCGCAGGCGCTCCAGCGCGTCCGCAACCGTGTCCTCATCGAAGGAAACCGCGGGGTCCCGGTTCGACTTCTGATTGCAGGCGTTGACCAGCGCGTTCAATGAGAGAGGGTAATACTCAGGCGTGGTCGTCTCTTTTTCGATTAACGAACCGAGCACGCGAGCCTCAACTGGATCGACCTGAAAATCCACCATTGTTCTCAGCCTCGCAGATCCGCGAACGCCTGTTCGATTTCCTGTTTCGCGGCGGGGCAGGGCGGAATGAGCGGCAGCCTTGGCGGACCGCCGTAGTACCCCATCAGGTCCATTGCGTACTTTAGGCCGGGAACGCCGTATTTTGTCGTCACGAGTTGAGACGCGTGAGAAATGCGGCCCTGCCAATCCATGGCGGCCTCGGGCTCTCGCGTGCGATGTGCTTCCCAGATCGAGATCGTCGCATATGGCGCGGCATTCGCGAACGCCAGAATCGCCCCCACGGCTCCGACTGCAAATGATGGCGCCAGGGTCGGGGCCGATCCAACCAGCACGTTGAATCCCGGCTTCACTTCGCGAATCATCTGCATCACTTTTTCCAGGTTGCCCGAGCTTTCTTTGACGGCGATGATGTTGGGGTGATTGGAAAGCTCTGCCACAGCATCGGGCGGTATGTCGACGCCGGTCGCCTGCGGCCAGTTGTAGATGATCAACGGGATTTTCGACTGGTCGGCGACGGCGCGGTAATACAGCATCTGGGCGGGGCCGTTGTTGATGAGGTTCTTGTAATAGTGCGGGGTCCGGACCATCGCCGCCTTGTAGCCCATGTCGGCTGCACGGTTCGTCAACGAGACGGTTTCGCGGACGCCTTCAACTCCGGTTCCGGCGATCAGTAGCTTCTCGGATGCGGCGTATTCGGCAACCCACTCCCACAGATGGATCTTCTCGGCTTCCGTGAGCAGGACGCTTTCGCCGGTCGAGCCGCAGACCACGAAACCGGACAAACCTGTCCGATTCCATTTCTCGACGTTGTGCTGGACTTTGACCTTCCAGATATCGCCCTTATGATCGAATGGCGTCGCGATGGGGGGGAAGATGCCTTGGAGCTTCATACGAGAGGGGAAGAGGGCAGGCGAAACCGTCTGCCCCACCTTGAACCAACTACAGAATGAAAACGATGACGAGCGTGTACAGCGCCAGCGATTCGATCAGCACCAGGCCAAGAATCAACGCGCCGCGGATATTGGCATTGGCGCCCGGATTCCGGGCAATCGCCTCGGCCGCCGACGCGACGGCTTTGCCCTGTCCAATACCGCACAAACCCGAAGCAATGGCCATCGCGAATCCGCCGAGGGCCGGCTTCCACTGTGTGCCGATGCTTGGTCCGGCCGCGGCGCCCTGCGCAAACATGGGCAGCGAGCCGAGAAACATCGCTGCGAGAATCACCCACAGCATTCTGAACAACTTCATTGTCTTTCTCCTTTGATGTATTGACCCGAGGAGGTGGTTCGACATCGTCTTTTGGGAAAGCGAGCGCTCACACTCGGGACGCAAAAAGCCGGTATTAATGCTCTTCATGCGCTACAGCCGAGCCCACATAGAGCATGGCCAGCGCCATAAAAATGTACGCCTGTAGGAACGAAACGAAAACGTGGAGGCCCTGGAACGCCACCGGGATCACGAGAAACGTGAGGCTCAGGAACGCAATGGTCACCTGTTCGCCCGCGAACATGTTGGCGTAAAGACGAATGGTGAGCGACAGCGGACGCGCCAGGTGGCTGATAATTTCGATGGGGATCATCAGCGGAGCGAGGAACGGAAACGGTCCCGCAAAGTGCGCCAGGTACTTGCCGAAACCGTGCGCGCGCATGCCCATGTAGTTGTAATAGAGGAACACGGAAACCGCCAACCCCGCCGGAACCGCCGGAGTCATGGTCGGCGCTTCGAACCCCGGAACGATGCCGATCAAATTCATGAACAGGATGAAGATGAACAGTGTTCCGAAGAACGGCAGGTACTTCTCGCGATGGTGATCGATGGCCTCGGACGTTTGTTCCTTAAAGAACCCGTACAGCACTTCGAGAATGTGCTGCATCTTGCCGGGGCGGTCCACCGACAGACTCCGCTTCACGGCCAAAACCAGGAGCATGAGCAGGATCACGACGAGAATTTCCATCGTCATCCAGTTCGACCAGGGATGTGCCGGGTCCTCAATCTTGATGCCGAGAGCGCTCAGGAGCTTGTCAGCCGGCTCGGCGAGAAACTTGTTGAACAGTACAGTCGTCCAGACGTCTACTTCAGCTTGATGCTGCGCCATATATCAGTTCGTAGAGGATTTCGAGAATAACGGCGGCGGCTGCGACCAGAAGCCCGGAAACGGCAGCCAACCGGTTGACTTCCAAGTATTTAACTATAGCAAATCCGGCCATGCCAACGAGGGCGAAGTGGAGGATAAAGCGGGCGATGGGGAAGCGTTTCCGCGACTGGTCGGGGGCGAGCGAATCGACCACACGGCGCTGCCTCCAGAACCCCATGTAAGAGGCTGTCGCAGCGACCAGAAAGCCCAGGCCGGTCTGCCAGCCGTAGACGATTGTGACTGCTATCGTCCCGGCGGAGCCCAGAATGACAATGAGGCGGCGAATGCGGGCGACAGGACGGTCGTACGAGGCGGTATCACTTGCTTCCGGCATCGTCCTTGGTCAATTCGCGGATCAGTTCGATCATGCCGGATGCCACGCCCAGCAGAAGGAACACGATCTTCAGGAACGTCGTGTGGAACGCTTTGTCCAGGAAGTAGCCAATTACATAGCCGACCAGGATGCAGGTCGGAATCAGGAACGCCAGCCCGTAGTATTTTCCGAATTGTTGATAGAGGCTGTCTTTGCGCATGCTTAACCTCTCTTGCGCTGCAGAAGGGTCGGCGCCTGCTCGGCAAGTTCCTTGACGAGGAAGCCCATCTTCGGATGCGACGGCACAAAATCCACGCGAACGCCGAATTCCTCGAGCGCTTCCGTCGTCGTAGGACCGATCGAAGCCACCACAACATTACTGAAGCAGTCGCGAAGGGCGTTTTCAATCCCCTCTTCGGCGGCGATTTTGAAGAGATGATCGACTTGGGCCGAGGTGGTGAAGACGGCCACCTCCGCCTCCCGATTCACCAGGCGTCGTGTGGCTTCACGCAGTGGGCCCGTGTCCGCAGGCAGGTCCCATTGATATACGCGAACCGTCGTGACTTCGGCGCCTCGCGAGCGCAAGCCATTGACCAGTTGACTGTTCGTGCGCCCATACTCCTGGATCGCGATCCGGCGCTCAGGACGGCCCTCGGTGTGTTGCAGGATCTCGCGCCAGGTGTTGGGCTCGGGGATGGGAATCGTCACCGGCACGCCCCATTCGCGCAGAACTGCCATTGGCTTAGGTCCGCGCGCCACGACCGTCACCGTCTTCAACGCTTCAGGGAATCGGCCGCCTGGATATCGCGACTCGATCACCTGGTTGAGCGCTCGTGTACCCACGCCAGTCAGCAGAATCACCATATCGAAGTCGCCACGGAACAGCCGTTCGGCAAACGCAAATGCTTCGGGATTGTTTTCGATCGGGACCTCGCGCATGGAGGGCGCTACGAACGGATCGCCGCCCTGCCTGCGAATCAGTTCCCCGATCTCGACCGCGCGCCGGCTTTCGAACGCGATATATCGCATTACCAGACGCGGCACTGTGGCGCGCGCACCATTGGTTGCCCAACTTTGCAGGAGTAGGCCTTTTGGAACTCCGGCATGTTCGACACGACTCCATTCACGCGCGCCTGCGAAGGGGAATGCGGGTCGACCGTGGCCAGCATGCGTGAGAATTCCGGGCGGCGCGACTGGCACCAGGCCTGCCCCCATCCCACGAAGAACCGCTGCTCTGCCGTGAGCCCACCGATTTTGGGCGGCGTGGGTTTGCCATTGAGCGACTCCATCAAAGCCATGAATGCCAGGCGCACGCCGCCGTTATCAGCCGTGTTTTCGCCGAGCGTCAGCCTGCCATTCACGTGTATGTCGTCCGTGGCAATAAAGCTCGAGTATTCCTTAACGAAGCAATCGGCGCGTTCTTCAAACGCCTTGGCGTCTTCTGGCGTCCACCAGTCGCGCAGGTTCCCCTTGGCGTCGAACTGGCGGCCCTGGTCGTCGAACCCGTGCGTCAGTTCGTGCCCGACCACTGCCCCGATGGCCCCATAATTGACGGCGTCGTCGACCTTGTTGCTGTAGAACGGCGGTTGCAGGATGCCCGCCGGGAAGTTGATGTTGTTCTCCTGGGGATTGTAGTAGGCGTTCACCGTCGGCGGAGTCATGCCCCATTCGGTGTGGTCCACTGGCTTCCCGATCTTCTTCATATCCCGCTGAACCTCGAATTCGGTTGCGCGCCAATCGTTGCCGATCGCATCGCCTCGTTTGATTTCCACACTCGAATAGTCGCGCCACTTATCGGGGTACCCGACCTTGTTCTGCACCGCTGCCAGTTTTACCAATGCCTGCTGCTTCGTTGTCGGAGTCATCCAGGAGAGGGCGCCGATGTCGGTCTTTAGCGCCTTTTCGATCTCCCCCACCATCTTCATCGTGCGCTGTTTGCCCTCCTCACCGAAGGTAGCGTCGACATATTTCTGTCCCAGTGCGAAGCCCAGGTCGCCATCGGTGTAGTCAACGCAGCGCTTCCAGCGAGCGCGCAGTTCGCTCGTGCCGGTCAGCACCTTGCCGTAGAAGGCGAAATTCTCGGTCACAAACTCAGTGGGAAGCAGCGGCGCCTCGGAACGCACCAGGTGCCAGCGCAGATAAGTCTTGATGTCATCCAGGCTGTTGGTGACCAGGGTAGTCTCGAGCTGCCGGAAGAAGTTGGGCGCCGTGACGTTGAGGCTTTCGACAGCCGGCGAGCCCATCTCCGTGATGTATTTCGGCCACTCGAAGATCGGGCAAAGCGACACCAGCTCGTGTACGGTCATTTTGTGGAAGATCTGCTGCGGATCGCGGCGCGTGACGCGATCCTGCGATCCTTTCGCCAACTCGGTCTCGATCTTGAGGACCGCGGCCGCCTCCGCGGGAGCTTTCGCCCCATCGCCCAGCAGCTGGAACATCTTCTGCATATGCGCGACATACTTCTGCCGCGTCTCCACGGTCTGGGCATCGTCCTTCACGTAGTAATCGCGGTCCGGCATGCCGAGCCCGCCCTGGTCCACCCCGGCGATTGACATCTCGGCGTTCGTCGCGTCGGGAGTGGAGCTGAAAGCGAACAATACGCCGATCCCCTTGCGATGCAGTCCCACCACGACCGCCTGCAGCTCGTTCTTGTTCTTCATCGCCGCGATCCTGTCCAGGTCCGGGCGAATCGGGGTCAGGCCTTTCTGGCGGATAGTCTGCTCATCCATGCACGACGCATAGAAGTCGCCGACCTTCTGAGTCACGGCGTCGCGCTTCGGATCGTTGACAGCGGACTTTTCGAGAATCCCGTGCAGGATCTCTTTATTGCGTTCGTCCAACTCGTTGAAGCGGCCCCAGCTCGACTGGTCGGCGGGGATGGGATTGGCGGCCAGCCAGCCTCCGCAGGCGTACTGGTAAAAGTCGACACAAGGGTCGGCTTTTGTATCCATACCCTTGAGATCGAAGTCTGTTGTCGGTTTGACCTGGGCTACGGCAAACGCCGCAGCGAGCAGGAGCAGGCTGGACAGGCGGTAAATAGTCGACACTACTCGATTTTAACTTTGCGGTTGGCACAAAGTTACAACACGCCACCCTAATGTCCCCGCCACGGGCGGCCGATTTTAGCTTCGATGCGCCAAACTTTACTCGTTGCTTTCGCCTCTCTTCTGTCATTGGGCACGGCTGCGTCGGCCGAGACAAAGCCTCACATTCCAGTACGTTTTGAGCCCAACCTGGGACAAGCGAACCCGAACGTATTATTTCTATCGCGTGACGACGGGTTTCAAGTCTTTCTGCTGCGCAGCGAGATCGATTTCTTCCTGACCGATTCAAAAGGGGCGACCCGGGCGATGCGGATGAAGTTGGGCGCGACCGCGACTCCCGAGCGGGTGACCCCCGAAGAGCGACTCCCCGGCTATAGCAATTACTTCATCGGTTCGGACCCGAAGGCGTGGCATTCCGATGTGCCGCAGTACGGGAAGGTGCGTTATCGCAGTCTTTATCCGGGAATCGATATGGTCTACTACAGCCGTGAGGCACGGCTGGAATATGATTTTGTCGTCGCTCCCCAAGCCGATCCCAGCCGCATTCACCTCCAATACGATGGCGCGTTCTCACCCAGGATCGACGCTAAAGGGGACCTGGTCCTGTCCCTGCCGGGCGGGACGGTTTATCAGAAGCGGCCGGTGGCGTACCAGATTGCGAATGGCGTGCGACAGCCCGTGGAGGCCCGCTATCGGCTCTCCGGACGGCGGGTCAGTTTTGAAATCGGTGAGTATGACCATTCTCGCGAGCTGATTGTCGATCCGGTTATCATCGGTTTCTCAAGTTTTCTAGGTGGTTCTCATGGCGAGCGCGGTACGGCGATCACCGTAGATGCGCAGGGCAATTCCTACATCACCGGCACCACGGCATCGCCGGATTTCCCCAACGTCGGGGCGTATCAAAGAACCCTGATGGGCAGTGACGACTGCTTCGTGACCAAGGTCAACTCGACGGGAACGGCCGTTCTCTATTCAACATTCATAGGCGGGACACAGACCATCAACGGCTTCGGCGCGGATCATGGCATGGCAATCAAGCTCGACGGCAATGGCAACATCATCGTGGCCGGGACAACTAACTCCTCGAATTTTCCCATTGTCGCCGGATCGTTCCAGACAACGTATGGCGGCGGATTTGGCGATGGCTTCGTGTTGAAGCTAAACCCCGCCGGGAACACACTGATCTACTCGACATTCATCGGCGGCAGCGATACGGACGAGATTTATGGCCTGGGGCTCGACGCGGCTGGCAACATTTATGTCGCCGGCGACACGAGCTCCACCAATTTTCCGGTCATGAACGCGTACCAGAACAGGCTCAAAGGAAACCCGAATGCCTTCGTCGCCAAGTTGGATCCGACAGCGAAGTTTCTGGTTTACTCTACTTACCTCGGCGGGGCTCAGCAGGACCGCGCGTTCGACATCGCCGTGGATGCGTCGGGGAACGCGTTCGTCACCGGCGAGGCGCAGTCCCCCGATTTTCCGGTTCTGAATGCCTACCAGGCCGTCGCGAAGTCGAACTCGGACGCGTTCGTGACGAAGTTTCAGCCGAACGGTACGATCGCGTTCTCGACATTCCTCGGCGGCACCGGGTCCGACAAAGGCTTCGGTATAGCGCTCGACCCGCAGGGCAACTATTATGTGGCCGGAGAGACCGCTTCGAGCGATTTTCCCACCACGAACGGGGCTTTCCAAACCGGGTTCGGGGGCTTTTCTGACGCCTTCGTGACGAAGTTTTCGGCCGCGGGCGGGACTCCGGTTTACTCCACCTACGTCGGTGGCTCACTTACGGATGGCGCGTTCGCGTTGGCTGTAGACTCACTCGGCCAGGCTCACATAACCGGACGCGTCTGGTCTTCGGATTTCCCTTTGGCCAATGCCTTCCAAACCACTTTCGGCGGGGGCTTTAGCGACGGTTTTGTAGCCAAGCTCAATGCTGCGGGTAGCGCTTTGATCTATTCGAGCTATCTCGGGGGCAGGAACGAGGATAATGCCGATAACAACGCGGGTTTCCTTGGCGTCGGCGGCGTGGCGATCGATTCGAATGGCGACGCATACTATACGGGACGTACCGATTCAGAGAACTACCCGACAACTGCGGGCGTCTTCCAGCCGGTCTTTGGCGGGCGCAGCTTCTCCGTGGGCGACGATGCGGCGTTCGACGCATTTGTAATCAAGATCGGGGCAGGAACGTTTTTGGGAGGAGGAGGCGGCCTGCAATTTGTTCCGGTGACGCCTTGTCGTATCATGGACAGCCGAAGTCCGAACGGCCCATTTGGAGGTCCTCCGCTTGCCGGAGGCGGCACCCGGACTGTCTCCATCTCGCAAAGCGCTTGCAATATTCCGGCTACAGCGCTCGCTTACTCTCTGAATGCGACTGTTGTGCCGTCCGGTCCGCTCGGCTATCTTTCCATTTGGCCAGCCGGTCAGGCACAGCCGGTCGTTTCTACCCTCAATTCACTTGATGGGAGGGTCGTCGCTAATGCTGCGATCGTACCCGCCGGGAGCGGTGGCGCAATTAACCTTTTCGCCAGTGATACGACGAATGTCATTCTCGACATCAACGGTTACTTTGCTCCCGCCTCAACGCCCAACAGCCTGTCGTTCTACAGCCTGGCGCCGTGTCGTGTCGTGGACACCCGTAATCCCACCGGTCCTCTGGGCGGTCCGTTCATGACCGGCAATTCGAGCCGTAGTTTTCCCATTTCCACGAGTGGGTGCGGGGCTCCTAGCAACTCGCTAGCTTACTCGCTGAACATCACCGTTGTTCCGCACGGATCACTCAGCTATCTAAGTAGTTGGCCGACCGGGCAAGCACAGCCCGTCGTCTCGACTCTCAATTCCGGCGACGGCAGCGTGGTGGCGAACGCCGCCATCGTGCCGGCCGGCACCGCCGGTGGAGTCAGTATCTTTGTGACGAACGATACCGACGTGATCATTGATATCAACGGTTATTTCGCATCGCCGGGCTCGCCGGCTGCTCAGTCGCTGTACACGGTAACGCCATGCCGCGTAGTGGACACGCGGGGCGGATTGGGTCAACCGTTTGGCTCGCCCAGTTTGGCAGCCGGGGGTACGCGCAGCTTCCCGATTCCGTCCGGCGCCTGTAGCGGCATTCCAGCGGGTGCGCAGGCCTATTCGTTAAACGTGACCGTTGTACCGCCCGGACCGCTGAGCTATCTCACGGCGTGGCCCACCGGGCAAGCGCAGCCAGTCGTCTCCACATTGAATTCTCCCGGCGGCAAAATTGTCGCGAATGCTGCGATCGTGCCCGCGGGAACGAATGGCGGGGTGACGGTGTTTGTGACCAATCTGACGGATGTAATCCTGGACATCAACGCTTACTTCGCGCCCTGAGTCTGGTCACTGATGGTTCGCGGTTTCGGGTGCACGTTTTCGATGCGCTCCAAAGGCAGTCGAAACCGGCTGCTCCGCATAGCGGCATCGCCGCAACCAACGGAAACTCTCGGGTTGGAAAGGTGGGACAGGCGTTTTCGCCTGTCCTTTCCCGGTGAGTCCAAAGGCAGGCTGAATGCCTGCTACACCCTTCCACAGAATCGCAAGCCCGGAATTATCGGCTCAGGACCTGCTCAATGAACGCAAGTGCTCTCGGGTCCTTGCTTTGACCGAGCCAAAACATCGCTTGTTTTCGGACTTCCGGATTGCGGTTGGTCTGCGCCACCTGGATGAGAAGCGGAACGCCGTCGCCATGCGGAATCTGGCTCAACGCGAATACGGCTTTCTTCTTGACCTCGGTTTCAGGATCGTTCTGGATCGCGTTCTCGATGGTGGCGGCAGCCTTCTGCCCGGCTTTCTGTGCGAGCCAAAAGAGCGCCTGGCCTCGAACATGAGTGCTCTTGTCATCATGTGCGACCTTGATCACGGCGTCGATTGCGCCGGGCTCTTTGCTTTCCGACATCGCAAAAACCGCGTGCTCGCGGACTTTGTCGCTGGGGTCGTCGTGCAGTATCCGCAGCAGCGCCTGGTATCCATGGCCGCCGCGAGCGCTGCCCATCCAGAACACCGCGTCCCGCCGGAGACTCTCCGGCTGATTCTGCGCCGCAAGCTGATCGAGAGCTGTGTCCGCCGCGGGATCGTTGTGCAGTGCGATCGCCGAGACGACGCCGCCGTGCTTGGCCAGCTTCGTTGCGAGGCCGGTGAGGTAGTGGATGCTATCGGCCGGTTGCACGCCTTCCAACCAGATGAAAGGAAGCCCACCAGCGTCCAGGTCGCACTCTGGCGTGGAGGTTCGGGTCTTTCCGATCTGATGGTCCTCGACGCGGAACAGGATCACCAGGTGGGTGGGTCCTTCCAACTTCACCGTGCGCGCTTCGTTCGAGACCACAACGCCATCGCCGTACCGCCCTTCCAGAAAACAGCCATAGCTGCCGTTGTTGTAGCAGCACATATTGCGGTCGCCCTTCACGATTGGCTCGGCATAACCGACCCAAACAGGCGAGGTTTGGGACGACAAGATTCCATTCATCGTGGATTCGAGACCCCCACTCACGGTGCGGGTCTCGAGTTTTGCATTCTGTATTTTCGGCTGCTGCGCAAGCGCGCAAGCGGCAGCCACGCAAGCGGTCAGCAGGGTTTTCATTTGTTCAAGAGCTCCATCAGGTAGTCGGTGGCTTCTTTCGAATGCATCACCGAGAGCTTTGAAACTGCCTCTCGCTTCATCACCGGGTCCCGCTCGGTCTTCGCAATCTCGATGATTGCGGGGGCATTCGACTGAATGAACAGGGCATTGATGATCTCGCGCTTTACGTTCGCGTCCGACTCCTGCTTGTACATGCCGGCCAGAAGGTCCGCCGTTTTGCTTCGTCCGACTGCGCCCATCATGCGAATGGCCTCGCCGCGAAGGTTGGCGTCCTTCTCCGATTTGGCGATGTCATAAAGCTTCTGGCCATCGCCCGACGCGACCAGACCGGAGAGGATGGCCTGCTTTACTTCTGCCGAGGAATCGTTCGTATAAAGCGAAGCGATTTCCGTAGAAGCGCCCATTGCGCCCAACAAACGGATCGCTTCCACTCGAGTCTCCGGGTTCGATTCACTCTTGGCGACTTGGAGCATGCTGTCTTTGTCGCCCGCGATCATAAACCCGCGCAGCACAGCGCGTTTGATGGAGGGGTCGTTGGAGCTTTTGTAAACGTCAGATAAAACCTGACGATTCTCCCGGACACCGTTCGTTCCGAGATACTCGATGGCCTTAAGCTGCAGATCCGGATTGGACCCGCCTTTCGCTACTTGAGCGATCAGTGCACGGGCCTGTGTAGACCGGCTTTGTGCCAGCACGAACAGGGCGCGTTCCTTCAAACTCGGCGAGGCGCTGCTCTTCAGCAGTTTTTCGAGCATCGGGACGCTGCGCTCGGAATCGCTACTCATGAGCGCGTTGAGGGCGAGCAGCTTCAGATCCTCGTCGCTGGTTCCCTCGGGAGCCGGCGGCTTCCCGGCAGCCTGCCGGATTTCCTGCTCCAGTTCCTTGGCGTCATCCAGCCAGCGGCTCTGAGGGTAGGACTTGCGCAGTTCGGCGATGGACGCGTTTGCGTCAGTCTGTTTGCCGAGCTTGCTCTGCGCGTAGGCCCGCCAGTAGAGCGCTCCGTCGGCGCGCGGACTCTTGTCCTCGATTACATGGTTGAAACTGTCGATGGCGCGGTCGTACTCGTGGCGGCCCAACGCCGACTTTCCGCGGGAGTAATAGGAGTCCTCACGTTCCCGATACCGCTGCGCCTGTTCCCGGACGCGCTGTGCTTGTTCCTTTACCCGCTGTATATCCTCGCGGGCGCGCTCTGCTTGTTCCCGGGCGCGCTCGTCCGCTTCCTGCGGCAGGAACGCCAGTCCACGCACCTGCGCTAATGCGCCAAGCCGGGCCAACTGCGCAGCCTGGGGGGCAATGCCGGCGAGAACCCCGCTGTCGATGCCGCCCAGAATGCCCTCCAGCGGCGGCATCGGCGGGATGGGGGGAATCGGCGCTAGCGCGGGCATGGGAGGCATCGGCGGCATCGGCGGGATGGCAAGATCCTCCAGCCCGCGAAGCTGCATCAGGCTCGGAACGTCGACGCGGTCCAGAATGTCCTGGGCGTTCTCCAGTATCCGTTCCATGGTTTGCGGCGCGAACGGGCGCGCCGGGGGCGCTGGAGGCGCTAGGGCAGGCGGAGCGGGCGGCGCCGTAGGAGGCAGCGGCGGCTCCTGCGCCAGCAACAGACTCCCAAACCCCAAGATCCCCAAAAGTGAAAGCGTAATCTTTTTCTTGTTTTTCATATTGTTTTACCTACAAAGTTCCTTTCTCTTGCTTCGGCGCGGGCGCCGCTTGTTCCTTCTCAACCTGCGAACCAAACACGCGGACCTTAAGCAACAGGCCGTGGTCGTTAATCTCTTGCCTTAATTCCCTCAAACTTTCGTCATCAATCTGCGACGGGCTATGTGCGATTTCCACGAGGACACGCTCCAGGTCATCCAGAACGCCCGCGACCTTTTTGTCGCCTGTCGTGTTAGCCGTCTGCCGGAACAGGCGATTGGAATCCAACAGATCCTCGGCTTCCGCCCGCTCGTCCGAAATGTCGATTTTGCCCTTGGCGTCGGCCGCGTTGCTGATTTCGGCCAAAACCATCTGCGACCGCTCCAGGTGATCGCCAACGGCGACCAGCAGGACCTTCTCCCGTACCTGGCTGCTGGCGAGCATCGATCCAGCCGGCTTTTGCGAGATCCGGCCCGCCAGGAAAGCCACCACGAGCAGGGCCACGCTCACCGGAGCCCAGGTCCACCAGGGAAACCACGTCATCTTTCTGCGAAGGCCGACGCGTTTGTGAATGCGCTGCCATACCGCTGTGCCGTAGTCCGCGCCCCGCTCCGGTACCGATGCCGTGTCGACGGTATTCAGCACACAGAGGAGGGTCCGGTACTCGTCCCGGCAGGTCTCGCAACCTCCAAGGTGCGCATCGATCGCGGGCGCATCATCCGCTTCGCCGTAATAAAACAGCACCAGTTGTTCTTCGCTAACGTGATTCTCAGTCATACATCCTTACCTCGCCGGACTCACGAGCGGCTCCAGGTTCTTGCGGAGCTTCTGAACCGCCCGAAAAATACTGTGTTTCGTGGCGTTCGTAGAAGTCCCCAGCGAACGCCCGATCTCCTCAATGGAGAGTCCTTCAAAATGCCGTAAAACAAACGCCACGCGTTCCTGCTCGCTCAGTTCGTTCATTGCTTCGTCGACGCGCTGCTGAACCTGCGCGCTGAACACCAGACGGTCGGGAGTGGGGTCGTGCCCTGGTATGGTTTGCATCACATCGCGCTCCTCGTCGTTCGCAGGCTTCTCACGTCGCTCGTCGTGTCGTTTCTTCATCCGGATCAGGTCGAGCGAATAATTCGCCGCAATCCGATATAACCAGGTCGCAAAACTGGACCGGGCTTCGTAGTTCTTCAGTTGCTTGTAGGCCCGCAAGAAGGTTTCCTGCACCACGTCCTCCGCGTCCTGTTCGTTGCCGGTCATGCGATACGCCAATCGGAAGACATTACGGCTGTGCCGTTCGACGAGCAATCGAAAAGCATCGCCGTCGCCCGACCGCGCCCTAGCGATTGCGCCGTCGTCAATCTCTTCCATCTAGCCTTTAGACTACGGGGTTTTGTTACGGTTAGGCGGGATCTAACTGATTGGTATTACTGCCGGTTCCAGCGGGCGATGTAGGACTCTTGCGCGAGTTCCTCCAACTCGTGTCCCGTTTGCACCTGCCAGTCGTGGTGCTGGCGGTTTTTGAGCTCTTCCAGCAGTCGGCAGCGTTTCTTGGCTTCCTGGTAGCGGTGGGCCTGGGCGGCGAGTTTCTGGCTGTGCTCCCGGCAGCGGGTTTTAAGCGCCATGCACTCGCGCGTGAGATGCTGGGCGTACCCCGCCACGGCGTTCAATTCAAAGCCGTTCAGGTTGTCCATCATGGCCACCCGCGCGCCGATCTGGGCGCGGTTGTTCTTGGCCTCGGCAAGCTGGGCATGCAGGCGGATGTCTTCTTCCACCAGCGCCTTGAGCTTGGTTTCCTCGCCGGTGAGTTCGAGGGTTCGCCAGCGGAGGACGCGTTCGAGGCGGAACTTAAACGTGCTCATATTTCGAGCATGCTAAGGCTCGGGCGGATGTGGAAGGATGAAGCAGGCGGTTTCGCCTGTGCATTTCTGGGGACATCCAAAGGCAGGCGAAACCGCCTGCACCACCCTTCCACAGGCGTCATAACGCGCTCGCGACTGTCCTCATCCGCGTCAAAGTTTCCTGCTGCGGCGAAAAGTAGTGTGCGTCCTGTTTCAGGAAATCGAGGATCGCCGGCCGGTGGCGAATCGCTGAATCCAGCTTGGGATTCGTACCTGAAACGTAAGCGCCTAACTGAATGAGATCCTCGGCGTGATGATAAGTGGAAAGCGCTTCCCTGACCTTCTGAATGTGACCTAACTGCTCCGGCTGCGAGATCTTCGACGCCAGGCGGCTGATGGAACCGAGCACATCGATGGCGGGGTAGTGCCCTGCCGCTCCCAGTTCTCGCGACAGAATGATGTGGCCATCGAGAATGCCGCGTACGGCGTCGCAGATCGGTTCGTTGAAATCGTCGCCTTCCACGAGCACCGTAAAGAATCCCGTAATAGAGCCGTCACGGAAGTTCCCGGCGCGCTCGAAAATCCGGGGAAGCAGGGAGAACACCGAAGGCGTATAGCCTTTCTGGCTGGGAGGCTCTCCTGCGGCAAGGCCGATCTCGCGTTGGGCCATGGCCAAACGGGTGACGGAATCCAGCACCAGCAGGACGTTCTTCCCCTGGTCGCGGAAATACTCGGCCACGGCCAGCGCCACAAAACACGCGCGGACACGAAGCGGCGCGGGACGGTCGGACGTAGCCACGACCACCACGGAACGCTTGCGCCCTTCCGGCCCGAGATCGTTCTCCAGGAAGGCGCGAACCTCGCGGTTACGTTCGCCGATCAATGCGACGACGCTGACATCGGCGTCGTTATGCCGCGACATGCACCCCAGCAGCGTGCTTTTGCCAACACCGCTGCCGCCGAAAATTCCAACGCGCTGGCCCTTACCGCACGGCAGCATTCCGTCGAGGGCGCGCACACCCGTGGTCAACGCGTGAACGATATTCTCGCGCTCCATGGGATTCGGAGGAGCATCGTAAAGAGGATAGGAAACGTGACTGTGGATCGGAGGTCCGCCGTCGAGCGGCTGGCCGAACCCGTCGAGCACGCGGCCCAGAAGTTCCGGCCCGACGCGCAGGCGCGCGTCGTCCTTGCGCCCGATGATTCTGTCGCCTAACTGCAGTCCGTCGATCTCCTCGAGAGGCATGGAAAGCACCTGCCCATTACGAAAACCGATCACTTGCGAACGGATAATGCGGCCGCTCGAAGCGTGTACTTCGAGGAAGTCGCCAATCGAAGCGGCGGGGCCGCGCGACGCGATGAGCAAACCCACAATTTCGGTAACTTCGCCGACCCACGGCAACAGCTCTACCTGCTGCACGTATTGGACGGCCGATTCCAATGAGATCTTTCCCCCAGGTTGCATCAGACGTCGATCCGATCCGCAAGTCCGCGTTCGATTTCCCGGAGTTGAGTCTCAATCGAGGCGTCGAGTTGGCCCTGTGCCGTCTCGAAGCGAATATCGCCCGGCTGCAGCGAGGGGTCAGAGATGATTTCCATTTTGCCCTTGACGTTCAAATTCGTCAGCGAGTGGCGGATGGCGGCTTCGTACGATGGATGAACCGTCACACGCGAGCATTCACGCGCCTGCAGCTTCGCAACTGCAGCCGAAACCAGCCCATGGATCGCGTCGGGATCGATTGTGATCTCGCGGTTGAGTATCCGGGTCGCAATGGCAATGGCCAGGTGAGCAATTTCCGGCGACGCTTCCTCGCGAATCTGCTGCCGCATGCCGGCGAGGCCCGCAATCGCGCGGCCGAGTTGTTCCACGGCTGCTTGAACCTTGGCCTCCGACTCGCGTCGTGCCACGGCAAGAGCCTCCGCCATACCTTGTTCGCGGCCCTCCCGGAGCTTTTGCTCCAGTTGTTGCGCGACGCTGGGTTCCTGCTTCTGAGGCGCGCTGGCCGCCGTAAGCGAACGCCACAGGATGGGCGCCGCATGACTTTGTTCCCTCCCACGGATGACTTCCGACGGCATCCTACGGGTTGTCCTCTTCTGCCAGCCACGACTTCATCACCGAGGCCCACAACTCCCCATCGCGTGTGACGCTGTCGCGCAGTTGTGCTGTGATCACCTCCATGCGTGTCGGCGGTAATTGTGCCGGCTCTGGCGCATGCTCAACTGCCGCAGCGCTAAGCCCGGCCGCCGCGTTTGACAGCGACACGGAATCAGCCACTTCGGCTGCTTCACGCAGAGCAGCGGGAGCGGCCATCACCTCCATCCTGCGCGGTCTTCGACGCAGGAGCAGTATTCCCGCCAGTACGATCACAAGCAGTACGCCACCGGCGCCATACATGTAGACCGGATTGCTCTTGAGCAGATCGAGAAAAGCCGCCGGAGTCGGTTTCGCTGGCTTTGCGCCGGGCGCCGGGAGCTGCTCGGGAGGCGTCGAATTCATCGTGGAATCGAATGGCAGCGTTTCGACCATAAGCTGGTCGCCGCGTTGCGTCTCGAATCCGACCGCTGTCGCAACGAGGTCATGAATCGTTTTCAACTCGTCGGCGCTCGGAGGAACGAGAACGCGCTTCTGATGCGAGCCCTCCTTCTCCCAGTGGACGGCCTGGTCGACTAGAATCGCGATGGAAAGCCTTTTGATAGCGCCCTGCTGCAAACGGATATGGCGCAGCGTGCGGCTCGACTGGTAGGCGACATTCTCGGTACGGCGCGACGGGTTACGGGACGTGGCCGGCTGTTGCGCGGGAGCATTCGGCAGGTTGGCCGCCACCCCGGGTTGACCGCTGGCGCTCGTGACCGTACCCGAAGCATCTTCTGTCCGCTGCGACGAGACCATCACCGATTTGGTGGGGTCGAGAATTTCATCGCTCTGCTCGCCGCTGGTCATGTCACATTCGACCGATAACGCTGTGCGAAATTTGTCCGGTCCCAACAGCGGCTCCAGTGTGCTGCTGATCTTGGCCTGGATCTCGTGCTCGAGCTTCTGCTGGTAATCGAGCGCCGCCTCCGACATGTCGCCATCGGCCGAGATCTTCTTGGGGCGGCTCAGCAGATTGCCCTGCATATCGACAACGGACACCGCCGTCGGCGCCAGGCCCTCGACCGCGCTGGAAACAAGGTGCGTGATGGCAGCGACATTCTGCGGCTGCAGCGAGGCGCCCACACGCAGACGAACCAGGACGCTCGCTTTCGCCGGTTCGCGCGCATCAACAAACACCGAGTCTTTCGGAAAGGTCACGTGCACGCGCGCCTGCTCCACCTCGTTGATGGACATGATGGAGCGCTCCAACTCGCCTTCGATGGCGCGCCGATAATTCACATGTTCGGCGAAGTCCGTGATGCCGAAGTTAGTTTTGTCGAAAATCTCAAAACCGATACGGCCGGTTTTGGGAAGGCCCAGGCCCGCCATTTCAAGCCGCAATTCGGCGACTTTGGCCTCCGGCACCAGCACGACACTACCGTTGGACGAAATGCGGTAGTCGACGCTGGATTCCTTGAGTTTCTGAACGATGGCCCCGGCGTCTTCCGCGCTGAGCGAGGCAAAAAGCGGCCGGAACGAGCCCTCGCGCTCCCAATGGGTAAACCAAGCGATCCCGACGGCGATCAAAATACCGCACAGCGCGATGCTCCATCGCTGGACCGGAGAGAGAAGGTTATAAAGTTTTTTGACCTGTCCCATTTCGCCTTAGAAATGACAAGTGGAAGCTTGTCTTAGCGGCATCAAACCTGCATCCTCATCACTTCCTGGTAAGCCGACACAATCTTGTTTCGAACCTGCAGAAACATCTCGAACTCCAGCTCGGCTCGCTGTGACGCCAACGCCACCGAGTGCAACTCCTCATCCCCGCCCCCCAGGAAGTTCGTTACGGCGCTCTGAGCAGCGTCCTGCGACTTCTGCACATGACCGATATAGGACTCCAGCATGGCCTGGAAATCCCCACTCGCGCCTTGCGTGGGCTTGATACTGCCAACATCGGGGAGACTGGGAAGCGCGGATCCTGAGATCGGTGCGATCATCCATTTACCTCAAGAGGTCCAGAGAACGCTGGATCATGTCCTTCACCGCCGACATGGCGGATACGTTCGCCTCATAACCACGCGAAACGCTCATGAGGTCGACCATGTCCTCGGCGGGATTGACGCGCGGGAACGCTACGTAGCCGTCCGGGTTCGCATCGGGATGACCCGGCATGTAACGCATTTCCGGATCACGGGTGTCGGTCGTGATCCCTGAGACCGTTACCCCCGTCATGTTGCCGTCGAGCGCCGTCTCGAATTGCGTACCGAACGAGTTGAGCCCCGGGTCGGAGCTGAACACAACGTCTTTGCGCCGGTAGGGGCCGCCATCGGGTGTTCGCGTCGTCTCCGCGTTCGCCAGGTTCTCAACCAGAACCTCGGCGCGCGATCTTTGCGCCGCCATCCCCGATGCGCTGACTGCCATGGAACCGAACAGGCTCATGATGTCGCTCCGTCTTTAATCGCTTCGCGCACGGATTGCAACTCCGAGCGTGTCAGCGTTGAAGCAATACTGAATCGCAGTTGATTCTCGGCCAGCAGCCGGGCTTCGCGATCGATGTTGACGTTATTGCCGTCGTTTTTCGTTTGCAGTCCGGGGACTTCAACCACCGAGGGCAGCATTCCCAATTGCGCGTTGAACTCGTGTTGGAAATCGATGTCCTGGGTTTTATATCCCGGTGTGTCGGCGTTCGCCAGATTCGATGCGACGAGCTTCTGGCGAGCGCTCAGCAGCGTCATGTATTGTTCGAGATTGCCGCTCAAGCTTTCCAGCATGGCGACGTGAGGGGTGCAATCCGAGTGCCACCCTAACCTATTGATTTCAGGTAGCTTCGCTTGAATTTGCGTTGAGGCTTAGACGGGGGGTGTTGAGATCTCGACGGGTCAGCCCTGGGCGAGGCTGTGTGTTGAGCGGTTTCCTGCAGACTCATATTGGGACGACCGCTGCAGGTCAACCAGACAGGCCGCCACCATAGATTTTCGGACCAGGGCGTTCTGTCGCGCTCGTTCGATTATCGCGAGCACCTCAGCATGGTTCTCCGCAGAATGTAAGGCCGCGCAACGCTGGAGCAATTCCTGAGCTTCCTCGAAGTTTCCCCGTGAAATGCTCTGGCAGAGCTGGTTTCCCAATGCCTCAATTTCAGCAGTAACGTTAGACTCCAGCGTTGTTGTTTGCATTCGTGGTTTGGAACAATTGCGTCAGGAAACTATTCTGCGATTCAAGGGTGGATAGCATGGCGTCGGCCGCCGCCATCTGGTTCGTGAGATTGGTCTGTAAGAGCGTGATCTGGTTTTGCTGGGTCGTGATCCGGTTGTTGATATCCGTGATGTTCTGGCTGTACCCGTTGATGTCGTTTGTAATCACGCCGCTCGAAGGATCAAGGAGTCCGTTCAGGGTGTTGGTGGCGCTTTGAAGAAAGCCGCTCGATGAAGTGCCGAGAAAACTCAAAGCATCGCTGATTTGTCCTGGAGTGAAACTGTTGAGGGCCGTGGAATCGAAAGTTAACGTGCCTTGCTTCGTGAATTGAACGCCCAAGTCCGCGAGTGAATGAATGGAGCCGGAACCGCCTGTATAGGTGACGAGGTTTTGCAGCGCCTGCGTTACGACGGAAATCGTGCTGTCGCCGGCAAGAGGTCCGGCGTTCTGGCCATGACTCTTGGCCAATTCCGCGACAGCGGAATTGTAAGCGTTTACGAGTCCCTGAAGCGAATTCGTGATGCTCGAAGAGCTGTTCGACACATTGATCGTAGAGGTGCCGGTAGCATTCAATGTCGCAGTGAGCCCCGGCGCAATGGTCACATTTTGCGTCGTCGTTGAAATTCCGCCGCTCGGCAGCCCGTTCACCGTGTAAACCGCATTGGTACCCGTCGAAAGGCTTGTGAGCAGATTCGACGTGCCGTCGTTCAATTGGATCGACTGATTACCGAGGTTCGTCGCCTGGAGCGCCAGGCGATAATCCGGCGTGGATGAGCCCACATTAATAATGGTTGCCTGGACGCCGGCTCCGCTGCTATTGATCGCGGCGGCCAACGCATTCAAGTTATTGGAGCTCAGTTTCAAGTTAACGGTGTTCGTCCCAACCGTCAGAGTGTATGTTGAGCTCGAGCTTATGTTTTGACTGGTGGGGTCACTTACTGAAGGTAAACCGTCGGAACTCTTGGCCGTACTAAAGGAGCCTGCATTACTAACATTTACGATGTAAGAGCCGGGCAGTGCACTGGAGGTCGCATTTGCAGAGAGTACGGATGTATTAGAAATGCTCGTCGAAATGGGGTTGCTCGTCGAGGACCCGACACTCTGTACGGACGAGTTCAAACTGGATATTACATTCTCAAGCGACTGTGCAGCGTTTAACTGGCTGGTGAAAGTGGCCTGTTGGGTCTGTAACTGCTGCAACGGTTGCGATGCCAGCGATACCGATCGAGCAATGACGTTTTGCAGGTCATTGGCAAATTGGCTGCTTCCGGTGAATACGTTAAGCGGGGCTACAGACGAAGCCATATGGTCTCCTCAAAATGGACTAGGGCCGATCCATAGGATCGGCCCTTTCCCCTCTGAACTTTAAAACCTATTGCAGGAGCTTCAACACGAGCTGCGGAAGAGCGTTGGCTTGCGCCAAGGCGGAGACCGAAGCTTGCGACAGCACCTGAGACTTCGTCAGGTTGCTCGCTTCCGTCGCGACGTCGGCATCGCGGATGTGCGATTCGGCGCCGGAGAAGTTGGCGATCTGAGAGTTTGCCAGGCCGATAGCGTAGTTCAGCTTGTTCTCGCCTGCGCCGACGCGGCCCTGTACGGTGCCGAGAGTGGCGACAGCGGCCGTGATCGACGTGATCGCCGCCAGGGCATTGCCTGTAGAACTGGCGGTTGACGACGGCCCGGAGACCGACTCAGTGCCGGGGGTGCTGCCTGCGCCATACACACCCTTGGTAGCCACAGCGTTCGACGATGCGGTGAAACTGCTGCCGCTCTGAATGGAGATGCCCGTACCCGCGGAATCTTTGACCGCGTAGATTCCAATCTTCGCGCTCTGCGCGTTGATCAGCGCGATGGCGGAGTCTACCGTTTCGGTCGCGCCCAGATTGACAGTAGCCGTGCCCTGGCCGTTCTGGAAGGTCAATGTTTCAGCGCCCTGAACGTAGGCGACATTGGCGCCATTGTTGGCTCCGCTGGCGGAGGTATAGTTGCCGACGTTAGTCGCCTGCGCGTTGGTTGTGGCGATCTGGTCGACCGCGTCCGCCGTCGTCGTCTTCACGGTATACGCCGTGCCGCCGCCAAACTGAAGCTGCCCGTTGCCACCAACCGACGCCTGAATTCCATACTGGTTCAGCGAGCCGTTAAGCTGGCTGAGCACCTGCGCCTGTGTCAGACCGCCCGCGCCGCCCGTCACCGTCGCGGTAACCTGCTGTGCGCCACCCGCGCTTTGATAAATGTTGAACGTAAACGTCTGCGATGCAGAGGCCAGGAACGTGGCGCCGGGAGCATCCAACCGGACGGTGTTCGTGTTGAGCTGCGTGCCGCCCGCGGCGACGCTGGCCTGGCTCAATGCCAAACCGGCGGCATCCACCTGGTTCGTCGTGCCACTCAGATCGATGTTGACCTGGGAATTGGACTGAACGTTGCCGCCACCGATGTAGACGGTGTTCTGGACGTTAAACTTGCCGCCGCTGACGAGGCCGATGTTGCTCGCCTGCTGCGTGATTTCACCTAACAGGGACTGGAATTCGTTGTTCAGAGTGTTGCGGTCGCCGGTGAAAGTGGTGCTGGCCGACTCGGTGGCAAGAGTCTTCAGGCGGTCCAGAATCTGGGAAATGTTATTCAATCCGCCATCAATGATCTGCAATGCGCTCAGACCGTCATTGGCGTTGCGGACGCCCTGCGAGATTTCGGACACGCTGCTGCGAAGTCCATTCGCAACCGCCAGACCCGCGGCGTCATCAGCCGACGAATTGATGCGGTAGCCCGACGTCAAGCGCGTGATGGCCTGGCTCTCGTTAGCATTGTTGATCGTTAAATTCTGTTGGGCGACGAGCGCCGTGGTATTAGTTTGAAGGGAAATTGACATTTTATCCTCTTTCAGATTTCTACGGCTTCGGGCCGAGGTTGCTGATCTTCAGCAGCACCATTCATCTCGCGATTTTCAGGCGCGATTTGAAACTTTTTTCGCAGTTTCGTTTGGAACTTAACAGCCGGGAAGTACCAGCTTCGATCACCGGGCAGGTTGGTTCGTTTCATAGGCTGACTTTAGTAACGAGGCTACTGCTGCAGCAGCTTCAAGACTTGCTGCGGGAGAGCGTTGGCTTGCGCCAATGCGGATACGGAAGCCTGCGACAGCACCTGTGACTTGGTCAGGTTGCTTGCTTCTGTGGCGACATCGGCATCGCGGATGTGCGACTCGGCTCCCGAGAAATTGGCGATTTGGGAGTTTGCCAGGCCGATGGCGTAGTTCAGCTTGTTCTCGCCGGCGCCGACGCGGCCCTGCACTTGGCCAAGAGTTGAAACGGCATCTGTGATAGCGGTGATCGCCGCAAGTGCATTCCCGGTCGTGCCGGAAGTGGACGAAGGAGCGACAACCGTCTGCTGACCGGGTCCCGCGTTACCGACACCAAACACGCCGGTGCCCGCACCGGCCGTCGTGGCTACCGTGAAACTGGCGGCGCTTTGTAGTGTAATGCCGGTACCCTGATAATCCTTTACAGCGTAGACGCCAACCTTTGCCGTCTGGGCGTTGATCTTTGCGATCGCGGCATCGAGAGTATCGGTGTTGGCGAGAGACACGGTTGCGGTCCCTTGCCCGTTCTGAAAGGTCAGGGTTTCATTGGCCGGGACCAATGGAGCGGCAGAGGCAATGCCGGAGGAATCGCTGGCCGCCGAGTATAGACCGGCATTGATATTCTCCGAGCCAGTCGTGGCGATCTCGTCGGTGGCGTCCGCGGTCGTCGTCTTTACCGTGAACGCCGTGCCGCCGCCAAACTCAAGCTGTCCACTGCTCCCCAGCGACGCTTGAATGCCGTACTGGTTCAGCGAGCCGTTGAGCTGAGTGAGTACCTGGTCCTCCGTAAGCCCGGCCGCCGATCCAATCACAGTGGCGGTAACCTGCTGCGCGCCGCCGGCGCTCTGATAGAGATTGAACGTGAAGGTCTGCGTGGCAGATGCGGAGAGGAACGTGGCTCCGGGAGCATCCAGCCGAACGGTGTTATTGAGGAGATCAGTGCCACCCGCTGCGACAGTGGCCTGGCTTAAACCGAGGCCCGCGGCATCCACCTGGTTCTGCGTGCCACTCAGGTCGATATTGACCTGGGAGTTTGCCTGCACGTTGCCGCCGCCGATGTAGACGGTGTTTAGCACGTTGAATTTGCCGCCGCCCACGAGGCCAATGTTGCTCGCCTGCTGCGTGATCTCACCTAACAGGGATTGGAATTCGTTGTTCAGCGTGTTGCGGTCCCCGGTGAAGGTGGTGCTGGCTGACTGCGTGGCAAGAGTCTTCAGGCGGTCCAGAATCTGGGAAATGTTATTCAACCCGCCATCAATGATCTGTAATGCGCTCAGGCCGTCGTTGGCGTTGCGGACGCCCTGCGAGATTTCGGACACGCTGCTGCGAAGTCCATTCGCAACCGCCAGACCCGCGGCATCATCGGCTGAGGAATTGATGCGGTAGCCCGACGTCAGGCGCGTGATGGCCTGGCTCTCGTTGGCATTGTTAATCGTCAAATTCTGTTCGGCGACGAGCCCTGTGACGTTTGTTTGAAGGGAAATCGACATTGTTTTATTTCAAGACCAGGTTTGAAGATGCAGTGGCGGACACCCTCCACCGTTGATAGGGTGCTGTCCGTGGTGGAGTGAAAGTTTTTTTAGTGCTTGGGTTGCGGAGCCGGAGTTGCGGCACGTGGAGTTGTGCCAATCCCTTTAATGCGAGCGTATCTACGAGTACGATGTCGACACGGCGATTCCGTTTGCGGCAGCTATCCGTATCGTTGGTGTCGCCAGGAATTGTGGCCACCGTCGCGATGCCGTGGCCGGTCGTCCCAAGAAGACACTGTTGCCCGACGGCGATATTTCTGAGCCGACGCTCGATTAGCAGCAAAAGGTCGAACATCATATATAAGCCAAGAACAACCGTACACTCGAGCCGCTGCTGGGACCCGACGAATTCGGCACCGCACGCTCAGTGGAATGCGACATCACCGGCGGCGAGCAACCGCCTTGCGCCGGCTTTGTGCTGCTTATATCGGGGAGATTCGGAAGTGCGGATCCTGAGACCGGCGCGATCATCTCCAGCATGGCGACGTGGTGAGGTGCAATCCGAGTGCCAGGCTAACTTGTTTATTCCGGGCGTCCTTGCCTGGATTTTAGTTGAAGCTTAGACGACGGGTGTTGAGATCTCGACGGTCAGTCTTGCGGCAGATAGGATTCAATGCTCCCAAAAGATCTAGGTCTGGGCTTAGCAGGCTGCCCTGCCTACGTTGGCTCGCAGCCGGTGGAGTCATAAAGGTTGCGCAGGCGGTTTCGCCTGCGCGTTAGAGCTGAAGTTCGTGGATGTCCCTACAATCGGCCCTGCTGGCTCCGAGCGTCCGTTACGGGGTTACTGCAGCAGCTTCAACACCAGTTGCGGAAGAGCATTGGCTTGCGCCAGCGCGGATACGGAGGCCTGCGACAGCACCTGCGACTTGGTCAGGTTGCTCGCTTCGGTCGCGACATCGGCGTCGCGGATGTGAGACTCGGCGCCCGAGAAGTTGGCGATCTGAGAGTTTGCCAGGCCGATGGCGTAGTTCAATTTGTTCTCGCCGGCGCCGACGCGGCCTTGCACCTGGCCCAGAGTGGCAACGGCGCTTGTAATTGCGGTGATGGCCGCGAGCGCATTCCCGGTCGAACTCGCGGTAGACGAAGGAGCGACGACCGTTTGCGGGCCGGGACCCGCGTTGTCACCACCAAAGACTCCGGTTCCCGCGCCGGCTGTCGTGGATACCGTGAAACTACCGGCACTCTGTAGCGTGACGCCGCCACCCTGATAGTCTTTTACCGCGTAGACGCCAATCTTCGCCGTCTGGGCATTGATCTTCGCGATCGCAGCATCGAGGGTATCGGTGTTGGCGAGAGACACGGTTGCGGTCCCTTGCCCATTCTGAAAGGTCAAGGTTTCATTGGCTGGGGAAATGGGAGTGCCGGACGCAATGCCGGAGGCATCGCTGGCCGCCGAGTATAGACCGGCATTGACATTTTCCGAGCCAGTTGTGGCGATCTGGTCGGTGCCGTCCGCGGTGGTCGTCTTTACTGTAAACGCCGTGCCGCCGCCAAACTGCAACTGGCCGTTGTTCCCCACCGAGGCCTGAATTCCATATTGGTTTAGCGAGCTGTTGAGCTGACTCAGCACCTGCGCCTGCGTAAGACCGCCCGCCGTTCCGTTCACGGTGGCGGTGATCTGCTGTGCGCCACCGGCGCTTTGATAAATATTGAACGTGAAGGTCTGCGTGGCGGACGCCGACAGGAAAAGGGCTCCGGGGGCATCCAGCCGGATGGTGTTATTGAGAAGATTGGTGCCGCCTGCTGAGACAGTGGCCTGGCTCAAGCCCAAACCTGCGGCATCCACCTGATTTTGTGTGCCACTCAAGTCGATGTTGACCTGGGAATTGGACTGCACATTGCCGCCGCCGATGTAAACGGTGTTCTGCACGTTGAACTTGCCGCCGCTGACGAGGCCGATGTTGCTCGCCTGCTGCGTGATTTCACCTAGCAGGGACTGAAATTCGTTGTTCAGAGTGCTGCGGTCACCGGTGAAGGTAGTGCTGGCCGACTCGGTGGCAAGAGTCTTCAGGCGATCCAGAATCTGAGAGATGTTATTCAGGCCGCCATCAATGATCTGCAATGCGCTCAGACCGTCGTTGGCGTTGCGGACGCCTTGCGAGATCTCGGACACGCTGCTGCGAAGGCCATTCGCAACCGCCAGGCCGGCGGCATCATCTGCCGAGGAGTTGATGCGAAAGCCGGATGTCAGGCGCGTGATGGCCTGGCTTTCATTGGAGTTGTTGATCGTTAAATTCTGTTGGGCGACAAGCGCAGTAGTGTTCGTTTGCAGGGAAATCGACATGGTATTGTTTTCTAAACCAGGTTTGAAGGCGCTTTGACAGACACCTTCTACCTTTCATGTCGCAATTTCCGCCGCGTGTTTTAACTTTTTAGTGCTTCTGAGCGGAACTGGCGGGCGCCGGGGGGCTGCCGGCCGAAACTGCCTTGAGCGCGAGCATATCCACAATAACGATGTCGACGCGGCGGTTCCGCTTGCGGCCTTCATCGGTATCGTTCGTGTCCACCGGGACAGTGTCGGCACGCCCCACCACTGCAAAGCGTGTCTCCGGCAGATTGTATTTGCTCGTAAACAGGTTCAGCACCGCGATGGCGCGTGCCGCCGAGAGTTCCCAGTTGCTGTTGAACCGCGCATTATGAATCGGAATGGAGTCCGTGTGCCCCTCGATCTGCACTGAATTCTTCAAGGAACCAATTACGCCCGCGACCTTGGCCATTGTCGGGTACATATTGGGCGGCATTTCGTCGGTTCCCGAGGGGAAAAATGCGGATTGACGAAGACTGATCACCAGGCCGCGAGGCTCCAAGCGGACTTCGAGCTTGCCGCCCTGGATTTCTTCTTCCAATTCCTTGCTCAATTTTTTCAGCGAGGGAATCAGTTCCGTAATCATGTCGGGAGGGACGTCCTTGGCCTCCCGCTTGGCGCCGCCGGGCCCTCGCATCTGCGCATTGCCCTGGCCGGTATCGTCGACCGTTCCACCGAGGATCTTGGCCACCAGCGGAGGAACGCCCGTCGATTTGCCCTCCAGAGCCTTCTCCACCGCTTCCGAAATCTGCCGGGCCTTGGCTTTATCCGTTTGCGATGAGGCAAACATCACGACAAAGAATGCAAACAAGAGCGTGATGAAGTCAGCGTAGGAGACCAGCCAACGCTCGTGATTCTCGTGTGCCGGCGGCTTGCGCTTGATTGCCATCTACTGCCCTTTCGCCGCCGCGGGTTGCGGCGCGCCTTTGGCTGCCGCCTTTTCGGGCGCTTTCTTCGCATCATCACGGGCGAAAGCTTCGAGTTTCACCCGAATCAGCTTGGGATTCAAGCCTTCCACGATTCCCGAAATGCCTTCGATCATCAGTTCCTTGTTGTGCAAAGCAGCGTGCGCGCGGGCCTTAAGCTTGTTCGCCGCCGGCAGGAAGAACAGGTTGGCCACTCCCACGCCATACACCGTTGCAACGAACGCCGTCGCAATGCCGTGGCCCACCTCGTCGATGTTCTGCAGGTTCTTCATCACCTGGATCAGACCGAGAACCGCGCCGATGATGCCGATCGTCGGCGAATAGCCGCCGGCAGCCTCGTATACTTTCGCCTCCGCTTCGGCGGACTTCTCCTCGAGGGCCATGTCCAGTTCCAACATCGACCGCAGCGCATTCAGATCGGTTCCATCGACGGCAAGACTCAGGGCTTTCCGCAAAAACGGGTCGGAAACGTTGTCGAGATCCGACTCCAGTGAAACGATGCTGTTACGGCGCGCTTTTGAAGCGTAGCCGATGATTTCCTCAATCACATCGGAAGGCGAGTGCGAGTGTTCAAAGACGACACTGGTCAGTTTCTTGGCGGCCGACAGCAGCACGTGCATAGGTGTGGTCACCATCACGGCGCCGATGGTGCCGCCCAGAACGATCATTCCAGCGGTGAGCTGCAGCAGTTCCAGAGGATTGCCGCGCTCCAGGACAAACCCGCCCAGAATGCCGCCCAGGGCGACGACGATCCCCGCCATGGTGGCGATATCGGGCTTGCCGCCTCCCGCCTTCTTCTTCCCCGGAGCCGCCGCTTTATCAGCCATGAGTCTGCGCCACCTCAGCGCCGGTCATGTCAACCCGCGCACGGTGTTGTTCAAACGCCCAGCAGGCGTCTGAAAGGATCGCCTTGCGGAAAGCAACGACCTTGTCCACAACCTCCTCTGGCGACTCCAGCACCATGAAGCGCTGGCCGGTGGTTAATGTGATCACCGTATCCGGTGTTACTTCTATGTGCTCGATGAGATCCGAGTTGAGGATCAGTGGCACATGGTTCAGCCTGGTGAGCTGGATCATGACAGACTCCAAGTGGCGATTCACTCGGTTATCGGCAAATCCGCCTACGAAGTTTATGACTGTAAACCACTTCCGTAAGGTGACCCCAGTCGGGCCCGGATCCCGCCTCGGGTAGTCACCACCTCCCGCTTCTAAGCCGGGAACCCGTTGGCGATCCCCCCACTAGTGCCGGGGGATCTAAGGTGAACTTCTTACAACTACCCCTTCGTCTTAATCCGATGGAAGAGCATGTCGCCGAGTGACTCCGGTAATTCGGCCGCGGCCGCGGCATCCCGGCCGCGCGCGGAGCAGAGTTCTGCTGCCGCGGCTAAGGTCTCTCTGCGCGGCCTCCAAAAAGCCGCCATTGTACTGATCACACTCGGCGAAACGGCCAGCAGCGAGATTCTGCGGCGTCTTCCCGATGACGCCGTGGAGCGCGTCATGAACGTGATCGCGCGCATGGATCGAGTCGACCCTGCCCTGGCGGAGGCCGCCCTGGGCGAGGCCCACCAGGCGCTTACCGCGCGCACCTTTTTCGCCGTCGGCGGATTGAATTACGCCCGGAAAATGCTCGAGGAGGCCTTCGGAGCCGAGACCGCCTCCCGCACGATGGTGAGGCTGCAGCGGGCCCTGGCCGGTGAAGAAGCAAATTTCAATCACCTGATGAAGGTGGACGCGCAGCAGCTCGCGAAACTCATTCAGGACGAGCATCCCCAAACGATCACGGTGATTCTGTCGCGCCTGCTGCCGTCGCAAGCCGCCGGCGTTCTCACTCATCTGCCCCAGGAACTGCACGGAGACATTCTGCGCCGCATGGCCGCGCTCGATCAGATCTCGCCCGAAGTAGTGCGCTCCGTATCGAATGTGGTGCGCCAGAAGCTGAATGCCGTGGGCGAGCTGAGCCGCGAAGCGTGCGGAGGCATCAAGTCGGTCGCGGATATCTGCAACCGCATGGACGTGCACAGCTGCAATCACATCATGGAAACGCTGGACGTGGAGGACCCCGATCTGGCCGAGAGTATCCGCCGCCTGATGTTCACGTTCGCCGATCTGCGCAAGCTCAACCAGGAGTCGCTCCGCTCCTTGATGGCGCGTGTGGACAAGAAGGTCCTTACCATGGCGCTGAAGGGAACCAACCCCGATCTGCAGAATCATATCTTCCAGCAAATGTCGCAGCGCGCCGCCGAGATGATGCGGGAAGACATGCAGGCGCTCGGCGCTGTCCGCGTGCGGGACGTGGACCAGGCTCAGGCAGAGGTCATCACGATCGCGACCGCCATGGAAAAAGAAGGCGCCCTGGCTCTGAACCGCTCCGGCGGCGAGGACGACTACGTAACATAACCCACGATGAACCCTGCACAGGAAACGTTACCGATTGCGGCGCTAGGGGACATCAAGGTCCCTGTTGTGGCCGAACTCGACAATATGAAGTTGACTACCGCCCAGATCATGGAGCTCAAAATCGGACAGGTGATTGCGTTATCGCGTCCCGCGGGGGAGAACATCACCATCTATCTCGGGCACGTGCTTCTCGGGTGGGGCGAAATCCTGGTGAGCGATGGCTCGCTTGCCGTTCGAATCTCGACTATGCGGGATGCCGTGGAAGAAGAACAGGAAAGCTGAGACATGACGGCCGAAGAAATTGTTCGTTTATTTCAGTCTTACTTCAAGCCCGCGCTCGAAATGCTGATCGGTGCGCCGCTGACGGTGTCATCTCTGCGCGATAAGAGCAGCAGCGCGGCCCCGCCGGTCGTCTGGTGGCAGCAGTCCTGCAAAATCGGACAACTCCCCGCCACCATCACTGTGGGCGCCACTGAGGGATTGGCCAACAGCCTGGGCGACGATGAGTCCGGCAGCCGCCAGATCCTCTTCGAATCGCTCAGCCAGGCGGCCCTAAGGGTTCTGGACGATCTGGAACAGCAGAATCCGCGGCGAATCGTGCCTCTGCAGAGCGAGGAATGCAATCCGCCGACCATCAAAGAGGCAACCGCGCGATTGCGGGTGGAATGCGACTCGCCCCGCTTATCGGGAGACATCGTTCTGGTGATAGACGAAAAGTTGGCCGGCAGTGGACGTACCGAGAAAAGGAGCGCGGCGGCGAATGGAGCCCCCGCGTCGGGTAACGATTTGAAACCAGGTTATCAGCCGTCTCTTAGCAACTTGAGCGCAGCGGTATCGAATTCCGGCGACACACAGGAATTGCCGCTCACAGTTCGACTTCTGAATTTGAACCTGCCCGTGTCGATACGGATTGCGGAAACGCAGCTCCCGATCCGTGACGTCATGCGCCTGACGCCGGGCTCCGTGGTCGACCTCAAAAAGGCGGTCGGCGAGCTCGTCGACATAGTTGTCCACGGTTCCGTTCTCGCACGTGGCGAGATCGTGTCGGTGAAGGGTTTTTACGGCGTGAAGATCACCGAAATGGCCGACCTGAGTGAACGCCTGGCCATTGCCCGGAAACCGCAGGCTACCGCTCCCGCGCCAGAGAATTCCTGGGTAACGCAATGAAGCGCGAACTCTCGCAGCAGGAGATCGATGCCCTTTTCAATTCCAGCGGAACGCCGAATGCGGGCCAGGAACAGAGCGCGATCCCGTATGATTTCGCCCGGCTCGACCGCATTCCGAAATCGCAGATGCGCGCGATCCACCAGTTGCACGAGAACTTTGTTCGCGGCCTGGCATCGACGCTGTCCGTTTACCTGCGGTCGTACGTGCGGCTCAACCTGGTAAGTCTCGAGCAGATCGCCTATTCGGAATTTCTCGCGGAGTTGAATTCGCCCACCTGCATCGCGTACGCCAACATTGCGCCGTACAATTCGACCGCCGTCATTGAAGTGAGCCCCTCCGTCGCCGCGTGTGTCATTGAGGTTCTATTGGGCGGATCCGGCACCACCCCCGTTGTGAATGGCCGCAAGATGACTGATATCGAGAAAAGCCTGATCACGGGATTTCTCAAGGTGGTGTTAAACGATCTCAGCGAGGCGTGGCGGGCGGTCACTGACGTTCGCTACGATGTGCGCTCGGTCTCCACCGAGCCGGAGATGTTTCAGGTGATTGCGCCCACTGAGGCTGTCATCGCTATCACCATCGACGTCTCGATCGGTCAATCGTCGGGTTTGCTGACGTTTGCCATTCCGTCAATCTTCGTCAAGCGTCTGCGCAACAACTTCGAGCACGTTCGCGAAGCCACCCGTACCAAGTCGTCGGAGCGCGACCAGAAAAGAATCGCAGGACTGCTGGACGAAGTGATGGTCCACCTCGAAGTCAAGGTGGAAGCGGGCAGTCTCAACGCGCAAACGCTTGTCGGGATGGGGGTAGGGGACATCATCCGGTTCGACTGTCCGGTGACTCAGCAGCCCGTCGCGGTTGTGAATGATGCGATGAAGTTCACCGGATCCCTGGTGCAGAAGAATGAAATGCTTCTGTATTCCGTTGCCGGCCCTACCCCGGAATCCCAGCGAACGCAAAATACCAATTAACGCAAAAAAGGACACTATGCCGTTTAACGTACTGATAGTTGACGACTCTTCGGCGATTCGGAAGGTGCTGCAGCGGGTCCTGTTGCAGACGGATCTGGCAATCGACGCGATCTATGAAGCGGGTGACGGCGCGCAGGCGCTGGACAAGCTTCGGGAGCACGAGGTTTCGCTGGTCCTCTCCGATATCAACATGCCGAATATGGACGGGCTCGAATTCCTGCAGCGCGTAAGCGATGAGAATCGCACCGTTCCGGTCATCATGATCAGCACCGAGGGCAGCCAGACGAAGGTTCTGCGCGCCGTTGAGCTGGGTGCGCGGGGTTATGTGCGCAAGCCTTTCACCGTCGAACAGATCAAGGAGAAGATATGCGCGGCGCTCTAACGGAAGCGGCCCCGTACTCCACCAGTAACGCACCGGAGACGAAGGAAATCCTCGTCAAATCGGCGCAGGATGTTTTCCGGGTCATGCTCGCTTCCGATATCGAACACGATTCGGTTGAGGCGGATGCTTCGTTCAAGCCTTCTCCCGGCGTCATGGCGGTGCTCGGCCTCAGCGGCGAGCGAAACGGAGCCGGAATGCTGTGGTTTTCGCCCCGGCTTGCGTGCCAGGCAGCTGAAGGGCTGCTGATGTGCGAGTTCACGGATACGACCAACGATGTGCTGGACGCGGTCGGCGAAATCGCCAACATGATCATCGGCAACGTGAAAACCGAGATTGAATCCGTGCTCGGCCCGATTTCCCTGGGGACGCCGACAATCGTGTGCGGCAGCGACTTCCGCGCCCGCAAGACCAACGCGGACGCCTGGACCATGGTGGCACTCCGCTGGAAAGAGGAGCTATTCTTCGCCGGTATTTCGCTGAGCAACGGCCGCAGTTCGAGCCATTCCCGGCTGCCGGCGGCAAATCCCGCGATGATCCCCGCGAGCCAATGATTATTCTCCGCTTGTGAGCGGAGTCAACCTGCGGCCATTCGAGTTGATCGAGAACTCGATCTGCCCGGTTGCTCCCCGTACCGCTTGCACCGAGACGCGCCATACTCCCGGTTCCGGGTGGGGAATCTGGAATCGCTGGGGCTTAATGCGTCCCGAATATCCGGTGGTATCCGCATACCAGCCGTAGTGATGACCACTCGGGCTCACGAGGTGAAGATCGAGATCCGACTCGGGAGCTTCCCACGTCAGCACCGCATCCAGGGTTTGCGCGCGCCTTGGCACCTCGATCGCGTCATTCCACCACATGCCGACGCTGAGCGCCCCGTTGAACTGCTTTGGCGGCTCGGGATGCGCCGCCGGCAGCGGAGCCGCCGCGGCGCCCGCGACGAACGGCTGCCTGCGGCTGCAGTCGCAGAGCGGCGACGCATTGGTTGAGGCCACCGTCAGTTGCCCGCGTGGCGTGCCGTTGAGCTCCTCGAACTGGAAGGGCACGCTCGGGGAGGAAATTGCGGGCGCATGCGTCACCTGCACGTGTACGTGATACCCGCCGCCCTCCCCCAGCGTGTACCCGCTGTTTCCGACGATCGCGAGCGCCTGCCCTTGTTCTACGTGCTGGCCCTCCGACACCACGAATGTTCCCGTCGCCAGGTGCGCGTAATGGCTGTATTCGCCGTCGCCGTGGTCGATCGTGACGTAGTTGCCGAAGGTCCGGTGCAGGTGGTCCTGCCGCGCGCCCACATCGTGCACGTGTGCCGTTCCCGCTTTCATGGCGACGATGCAGCGTCCTCCACGAGGTGCGATGTCGTAAGCGTGCAAGGTCCGCCCCCAATGCGAGAAAGCGCCATAAGGAGCCTGCGTGATCACCCAGGGCTCGCCGGCGACGGTGGGCAGCTTATACCCCGAAGTGGAGACTACGAAGGGCATCGGGGCGCTCAAGACATTCCCGGGATTCCGGACAATCACAAGATATTCAGCGGGATCCAGCGGACCTTGTTCCACCACCATCTCGGCCGATGTCACCGACTTCGGCTGAGCTACGGAGATATATCGCCATCCGCCGCCTCTCGTGTACTGCGCAATATGCACCAGCGATTCAATCCCGAACCCTGCGCCGGCAAGGACCAGCTCGACGCCATTCTGCACCGCTCGTTTCTGAACGGAGGTTACGCGCAGGCCGGTAGTTGGACCCGCGGCAATTCGAAATTCGCGCGAGGCGAGCGTCCGGTCCCCCGATCGTATGCGAACCGTCCATTTCCCTGGCTGATTCGCAGCTTCAAAGCCGGCAATCGGCAGCCGCGTGACCAGGCAAAGGCGCGTCGCGCCCGGCAGGTCCCGATATTCAGCAGTAAGCGACACCGAGTCGCCCGGCGCAAGCCATTCGATTTTCAGAACTTCTTCGGCGGTAGCACGGCTGATATCGAACCAGGCGAAAGCCTCGCGGCTACCGCTTTCGAAAGATTCGGAAGATTTAGGGACCGCGCAGGATTGCTCGTCAACGGATCGCGCAACAATCACCTGCCGGACAACAGCAGCCTGGCAGGGCAACAGCAGCAGCCCTGCAACCAGAAGGCGACGCATCAATCCTCACTATCGGCGTCTTGCGGCGGCTCCTGTATAATTCGGGGAAGTGCATCCCTATCACGAGATTGGGCCGCCGGACTCGCTTCGAAGGCTTGTCGAATGCTTCTGGTCGGGCGGCGACGGCCGGCCGGATCATCGTGTCCTTCCAGATGGCTGCACCGATATCGTCTTTTACTTCCAGGATGGCCGGACGCGGGCATATGCCGTGGGCGCCATGACGCAAGCCCGGGTCGTCGATGGAACGGCGATCGACTTTCTAGGCATACGGTTCCATCCCGGCATGTCGCATGGGATGCTGGGAGTTCCCGTTTCCAAGCTTACCGACCAGGTCGTCGACCTGGAGTCTCTGTGGGGGAAGAAAGCACGCGACTTTGAGGAACAACTCGCTAACGCCGCCAATGAATCGGAGCGCATCGCGCTGCTGGCGGCATCTCTTCCCCCCTCGCCCGAGATTACGCCGGTCCAAAAAGCCATTGAGTGGGTTGCCGCGGTGCGAGGCGACGCCTCCATTGACGAACTGTCGCGTCACGTGGGCCTGAGCGCCCGTCAGTTCCGCCGGCTGTGCATCGAACAAACCGGCCTCGCTCCCAAGATGCTTTGCCGCATCGTTCGTTTCCGCAACACGGTGGGGCAACTGCTACAGCCAGGTTCAACCAGCCAGGCCGACCTGGCGCTCGACTGCGGCTACTACGACCAGGCCCACTTCATCAACGAATTCCACGAATTCAGCGGCCTGGCGCCTCGCGAATACCTGATGTCCGTTTCTTCCAATCCCACACCTGCCGATCCCGATAAGATCGGGTCATGAAGATCACTCCAGTCCTTTACGTTGATAAGATCGAACCGGCGCTCACGTTCTGGGTGGACCGTATCGGTTTCGAGAAGACCGTCGAAGTTCCCGAAGGCGACGCCTTGGGTTTCGTTATCCTGCAGCACGGCAATGCCGAACTGATGCTCCAAACCATTGCCAGCGCCGCCAAAGATACTCCGGATCTCGCCGAGTTCACCGTTCCCCGTGCCGGAACCTACATTGAGGTCTCCGATTTTGACGACGTGCTGAAACGCCTCGGTGATGCTGAAGTCATCATGCCGGAACGCACCGCTTTCTATGGCATGCGCGAGATTGTCGTTAAAGAACCAGGCGGCAACCTGATTTGCTTCGCCGGCCGGGCGCCACAAGTGGCATCCTGAGAGTTGCTCGTCCTCGCATCCCAATCGCTCCGCCGCCAACAGATCCTGCGCACCGCCGGCCTCGAGTTTGTCGTCCGCGTCCCCGGCGTGCCGGAAGAAATTCAATCCGGGGAAACACCCGCCGGCTATGTTCGAAGGCTTGCCATAGCAAAGGCAAACGCGGTTCAGGCCGAGGACGCCGACATTGTGCTCGCGGCGGACACCGTCGTCGTGATTGACGAGCACATCCTCGAGAAGCCGCGAGACTTTGCAGACGCTACTCGTATGCTGCAACTCCTTTCCGGGCGATGTCACGAGGTTGTAACGGGCATCTGCCTCAAGCGGCGCGATCAAACCATCGTCGACGTAGCCTCCACCCTGGTTCACTTCGCCCCGATGCATCCGCGCGAGATTGACGAATACGTGCGCAGCGGTGAACCCATGGACAAGGCCGGAGGCTACGCCATTCAGGGACGCGCTTCTAAATTCATCGACCGCATCGAAGGCGATTATTTTAACGTCGTGGGCCTTCCGGTCGCGCTGGTCTACCGCTATCTGAAGAATTTTTCATAACTCTTGCTGCCTGAGATAGTTACAACTCTTTACGAGTACTGACCCGCGACACTCGTTCAAATGAGTAGGAGACAGATTTCCATGAAGAACCTTTTCAAGATTGCTGGAGCGAGCGTCCTCGCAGCCGGCATGCTTTTCGCTCAGAGTGTGACCGATCAGACCGCTCCGCCCGCGAACGGGGCGCAGCCACAACATCGCCATGTCCGTGCCCGCATGGGACAACGGATGGCCAAGTACCTCAATCTCACTCCCGACCAGCAAGCTAACGCCAAGCAGGTCTATGCTCAGGCACGGCAGGAGTCGCAACCGGTACGCCAGCAGTTGAAGCAGGACCGCCAGCAGATGCGAGCGGCCGTCAAGGCCGGCGACACCGCGCAGATTAATTCGCTTGCGACCGCCGAAGGCCCGCTGTTGGCAAAGCTGGCGGCGATCCGCTCCACCGCTTTTTCGAAGATTTACTCGACGTTGACCCCGGATCAGAAGGCCAAGGCTGACAATATGCATGCCTTCTTCATGCAGCGCTTCCATCAGCGCCAGGCTCAAAAAGCCAGCTAATGATCTCCTCGGCGGAGGTGATCTTGTGTGCCCGGAGAGTATGATAAACATTACTCCGGGCACACTATGAAAACCCTCATTACAGGCGCGTCGAGCGGCATTGGCCTGGAACTCGCGCGCATCTTCGCCCGCGAGCGCTCCGATCTTGTGCTGGTGGCGCGAGGTAAGCAGAAGTTGGACGAAGTCGCCGCGGAATTACGAAATTCAGGAGTTCAGGTGCAGGTGCTCGCCAAGGACCTCGCTTGGGCAGGAGCGCCGGACGAGATCCAGCGTGAAGCGGGACCTGTCGACGTCCTGGTGAACAACGCGGGTTTTGGATCCTTCGGAGAATTCGCCGGCACGCCGCTGACCGAGGATCTCAACCTCATGCGCGTCAATATGGAGGCGCTAGTCAGCCTGAGCAAGTTGTTCTTACCCGGAATGATCCAGGCCCGCTCGGGCAGAATCCTGAATGTTGCCTCCACGGCTGCGTTTCAGCCTGGTCCTCTCATGGCGCTTTATTATGCGTCGAAAGCGTTTGTTCTGTCGTTCTCCGAAGCCATCGCGAATGAATTGCACGGAACCGGCGTCACTGTCACTGTGCTGTGCCCCGGCCCGACGGAAACAGATTTCCAGCGCCGCGCGAACATGGACGAATCCGGCCTCGTGAAGCGCCTTGGCGCGATGGATGCCCGCACCGTCGCAGAGGCGGGCTACCGTGGACTCATGTCCGGCAAAACCATCGTCATTCCGGGAATGAAGAACCGCATGCTGGCGGAATCCGTGCGCTTCGCTCCCCGTAAACTCGTGACGGCAATTACACGTAAGATGCAAGACCGTGTGTAGCAGCCTCGCCCATCATATTTGCCAGGTGAGCCAGGACGGCGGCCATTTCCTCTAGGGCCTTTCGCCCCCGCTCGATCGAGTGCCGGTGGCAAACCCGGAACAGCAGGTTCATCACGTAGTAGTCGATGCACAGCATGCACCGCTCGATCGGCCGCCCCGCCAGCCGAAATTCCGTGCTGTGTTCGATGAGCGATCGAAGTAGCTTGTAATCGCGGTCGAGAGACTGCCGCAGCACATTCAGGTGGGGCACTTCGGAAACCTGCGGCAGAGTTTCGCGGACCTGGGGAAAGCGAAGGGCATTGGCCTCCACAACAGCGCCGGCGTAGTCGTGCGCCGGACGCATGCTGAGGAGGAGGAGACAAGTGTATCGGAACCAGTACGCAAACAACGCGACCGAGATGGTGAAGGTCAGAACGTTAACCCACATAAGCCACGTTGTCGTCTAAAGGTACTAGAGGTTGTACACGGTTCGTCCACGTGCAGAATATCACCCCCCGTGGGGCAGAACAAGATTCAAACGCGTGCTAAGGCAATTCCCCTGGCCAATTCAATGTTTTTCGTAAAAGAATCACCGGACTTCCTTTAGCTTCAAATCGAGGTGTAAGGCAAGTTTACAGACCGCCTGCTTCGTAAAGCAGCATAACCGCAAAGGAAGGCTGAATGCCTGCTCCAACCTTCCCCATCCTCTCGGCAGCTTGCCGCGCTTGTTCAAGAGCGTCACCGAAACCCGTGAGGAGATCGAGGAGGAAAGAAAGAGGCCCCGCGCTGGCGGTCACCACTGGATTGCCGGCCCTCAGACGGGGCACATGGTTGAACATCAGAACTGGGCGCTCGATCAGGTGGAGAGCTGCTGACGAATACCGCCGCCGGAAAGTCACCACCCGACTGCGCCCAACAGCACTAACAGAAGTGGGCGAACATGAATGGGAAGTGGCGGGACGTGCGCGAAAATCTCACGTTGGTGCGAACGATGGATCACGCGCGCATTTCTGGCAGCCTCAGCGCCGTTTCTCACTTGGCCCGCAGCGTTGGCGGTACGCTCACTGATCCTCCGTTGGAGTTCGAAACTGTAATGAGCGCCGGAGCAGTCGCCACATTCTTCAGGCTTCCCGACCAAACCCCATTCGACAATGTCATCGTGCCGACCAAGCCATTGGAGTCAATTGCAAAACTAAGCGTGCTGTTGGGAATCTTGGTTGTAGCCTCCACCTTTACGACATGCGAGATCGTGTCGTACTCGGCGACGGTAATGGTAAGCGGCGGTTCATTGCTCACAGTGATCGGGGCGGTCAGGGTCACGCCGCTGTAAGTTGCGGTGATGTTCGCGGTAACGGCCGCCGCCACGGTGGCTGTCACGCCTGAAAACGTGATCGTCGTTTGACCCTGGGCCGCGCTCACTGAAGCAGGTACGGGAACGATCGCGGGATTATCGCTGGTTAATGCAACCGTCGCGCCGCCGAAAGGCACCGGGCCGCTAAAAGTCAGCATTCCCGCGTAAGGATTGCCGCCTACCACTTCCTGCGTCACCGAAATCCCGGTGAGCGAGACTGGGGGAGCAGGCTGCACCGTTACGTTGATGGTCATCGTGCTGCCGTTGATGGACGCCGTAACCGGCACTACCGTTTGGACCGTTACCGGAACCGTCGTAACCGAAAACGAGGCGTTTGGAACATTCGCCCCCTGGAAAACCGTGGCCGTGGCCGGCACAGTCAGCACAGCGGGATTCCCACTGGTCAAGGTGACCACGGCATCGCCGGAAGGCCATGGTGTGCCGCTAAGCAAAAGAGTCCCTGTCGCCGAAGCACCTCCCGCCAGGGGAGTGGGAATATTGAATGTCCGCAGGAACGGAACCATATCCACCTTCACTGAGGCAAAGCGACTGACAGTTCCATCATTACCGTAGATGCGGATGCCGTCTTGACCCCCGTAGTTGCGGGGTATAACTGTGATGAAAGATGGAACAAGGAAACGATTGTTGGTCGTGAACGAGAAGGTCGCGGTAGTCTGCCCTTCGGGAACAATGGCGCTAGCCGGCACGGGCGCCAAGTCATGATAGTCCAACCCGTCCGAGGCGCATGCGAGAAAGGTAATGACCTGCCCACCGGAGGGCGCCGGACCAGCCAGAGTTACCTGGCCCTGAAGCGTGTCGCCCTGATTCACTTCGGACGCGTTCAACGTCACCGATGCCAATTGCGATAGCGATGCCGGCTGGGGCTGGAAGATCACCGGCGCGAACACGTAGCCAGTAGGAGTCTGCCTCCAGGCGTGACCCACTACGTTGCCCGACGAATCGATCCCATTGGCCACCGCGTAGATAAAGCCCAGCGGTAGGTAAGGATTCAAATCCACCATGCTGGTCGCGCTGCCTGTCCACAGCAGGGCGTGGCGCATGCCGTTGTTTGGAATCTGGGGGAATTGCGGCTCATAACCGTCCCCCGCCTGCGCTGATAAGGAGAGAGCGCGAACCTGCGTGTCCCACCAGCCGGGCGGGTTAAGATCCACGGCGCTGGCCGCCGTCCCGGACCACAGCATCGCATGCCGCACTGGAGTAGTTTGGGGCACACAATTGGCGCAGAAACTCGTGGTGTAGGCGAAACCTCCCTGTTGGACTCCGTTGGTGGCAAACGCCACCGACGAAGTGAAACCCGCTGGATTCAGGTTTACCGCGCCGGACGTAGAACCTTTCCATAGATATGCGGAAGCCTGGCTCGCGCCCTCCGGATACATATAGTCAAAGTTTCGGGTTCCCATAAATCCTTGCACCACGGACGGTGATTGAAATCCGACTTGCTGGTTGCCCACCATGCCGAGCACCTGAGAAAAATTATTGCCGCCCGTATGGAGATCGGTAAAGGAAGTGGGACCGGTCCACAGGCCCGCGTGCTGTGCGGAGGGTGTCGTGGTACCTCCGGAGACGGTGTCGTTTTCAACATAACCAGCGACGATACCGCCGCTGATCGCGGTGCAGGTAGCCTGCTGCCAGCCCGCTGCAGAAAATGTTGTAGCAACGCCGTTGCCGTCCCAGCGAGCGCAGACTCTCTTGGTTCCTCCCGTGTATCCGGCGGGTTGGGTTCCATCCAATCCGAGAGCTGAGCTGAAATCGCCAGGACTCGGCGGTGCATTATTTTCAACTGGCGTGATCGAGCCGTCCGCCAATGAGATTTTCACCGCCGCACCATTATATTGTCCCCAGGCGTAGCCACCGCCAACAGTACGAAGCTCCAGGCCCACATACACGTCTCCCCGGCCCGTCGCTGTCACAATTGGCGCGGTTGGCGTGGCGACGATCGCTTTATATTGGGCCTCGACGGAAAGGCCTCCCAGAACCAGGCCGGCGAGAATGGTTGTGATCTTCACGAGAATTCCTCTGCACTATGACTGGTTCACAGTGCAACCGGAACAAGTAAATACTTGAACGTTCGGATGCGCGCGGGTACGCCCGATACAACTTAGTCTCGATTTCCCTGTTCCCTCGATGTTTCGAATCCGTCCCACTCATTACTGCTTCTTTCGGCACACAGTGCAGGTGCCCACGGCGGAACGAAGCAGGCATCTGAAGGGAATTCTTATGAAACGACATCGACTAGCCTGGATCCTCGGCCTCCTCTCCTACGGAGCCATGGGCAACCGATTTTTGTCGGTAACATCTCTACCGGCGCGGGGTCAGGGCCCGCGGCCGTCGCGGCTAATTCCACTACCAACCGAATCTACGCGGCAGACGAGACCGGTTCGGCAGCTGTAATCGACGGAAGTACGAACACGCTTCTGCCGCCTGTCCCCGCCCCATTCAGTGTGCCCATGTCGATTGTGGTCAATAAGCTCTTGAACCAATTCACCCTGTCGAACGGCTCCGATGCCGCAGTGTTCTCCGGGGCCACGAACACTCTACTGCACAGTATTCATGCCGATCCGAATGTGGGCATCAACTGGTTTAATGTGGGCGTCCTCAATCAAACCACGAACCAGCTCTACGCCCCTTCAGGCGGCGGTGTGGTGATTACCGACCTGAACACGGGCACGGTCGCTGGGTCCCTGCTCACGAGTTTGAAGACCGGCGAGATTTGCACCGTGCATTCCGTTGAAGTCAACGCCTCGCTGAACTGGATATATGTTGTGGGACAGTGTCAACTTGCGACGGCGGTCGTTTTTGTATTCGACGGCGTAACCGGAGCGCAAGTGCAGACCGTCGATCTCGGCGCGGATATGCCGCTCGGCTCCAATGTGCTGGGAATGGTTCTAAATCCGGCATCCAACAAACTATATATCGCGAATAACGGCGGGGCTTGTTTGCGGCCACCCTCTTGTCCCGTCGTAGGGACGGAGGTTTATAACGCCGCGACCTTCACTCACCTGGCGAGCATTCCCGGAGTCGTTGCGCCTTACGCTGTCGACAGTGTATTGAATGCGATCTATGGGACCTCAATCCTTGGCGCCGCGGTGATCGATGGCAGTACCGACACCGTCAACAGCCAGTTTCCGCTCGGATTCTCCGTCGGCAGCGCACAATTTTCGTATCCGATCACAGTCAATGAAGCGACCCATATGGTGTACTTCGCGAATGTGGCTGCTTCGTCCATTGCCGTCTATCAGGGCACCCTGCCGAGCCCCGGTACTTTGTCCATCAGCGGACGACTGAGCGGGACCGGCGCCGTGGGAGTCACCATCACGGCCGTGGGCGGACAGACGTTTACCGCCGTCACCGATACCACTGGATCATACACATTGACTGGATTGCCGCCCGCGGCATACGTCATCACTCCGTCGACCGCTGGAAGGTTCTACTCGCCCCTCTCGCAGAGCGTCAATCTCAGCACCGTGTCCCTGAGCGGCATCAACTTTGCGGCGCTGAGTAGTCCGATTTCCATTACCGGCCTGACCTTTTCGCCGTACTCGACCATCGGTGCTGGCGTCGTTACCAACGGTGTGGTCAGCCTGAATCAGCCTGCTCCCGCCGGAGGCGTCACCCTGAGCGTTTCCTCCTCGAATAAAGTCGCGAAGGTCCCAGCCACCGCGACGGTAGCAGCCGGAGCAACCACGGGAACCATCGCCATTCAGGGAAGCGGCGTCAATACACCCACGTCCGTCTCGATTACGGCGTCCTACTCGGGCTCTCTCGCCCCGTCGGGTTCCTTAGCGCAAGCCGCTCTCACGGTCGCGCCGGGCGATACCCTTCACGTGTTGTCGGCGACGTTTTCGAAATCGACCCAACTGCTAAAGGTCACGGCAACTAGTACAAATCCACAGTCGATCATTAACGTGTTGAACGCGTCTGGAAATGTTCCGCTAGGGATTATGACATCGCTGGGTAACGGAAGCTTCAGCTACCAGACGGCTATTGTTTCTATAGCAAGCGTGAACTTGAAGAGCAATCTGGGCGGAGCAACCGGTCAGGGGGTAACAATTCTCCCGTAGCTCGGTCCCCAACTGGCCATGCGCGACGGGGTTCACTCCAGATGCGCCTGATGACTTTTCGGCCGATGGTCGGACTGCGTGACGTTTTGATTGCGCAGGCGTGAAGCCACCCGGGTTCGCTACTCACTGCGTAAGCCGGAGACCGGGTGGGTCACCGTCGCCGAGGAGCTCGCCTTGGTCGAGGCTTATCTCAACGTTGAACGCGCTTGCTTCGGTTCCTGGCTCCATGTCGACTTCGAAGTTGATTCCGCCGCGACTCCGCTCTCAATACCGGCTGTTACGATTCAGCCGATCGTCGAGAACGCGATTCGTCACGACGTGTCCTCTCTCGACGGCCCATGGATCATCCGTCTTCGCGTGTCCGTCTCGAAATTCCGATACCCGTCGAACGCGCCATCAAACAGGAGCCCGAGCCATGCGCGTTATTGCGCGCCCACGTCACAATCGATTTCGATCGCGACTGCAAGCAGGAATTTGCAAAGGCAATCCAGCGCATCGCAGAGGAAGTGGTGAGACTCGACGGTAACAGAAGGCGCGTCCGTACGGCGAAATCGTTGGCTGAAGTGCTCGGTGACGAATTCGTCGGGTGCACGCGAGGCGAGCAAGGTCGCTTGGGGAGGTTTGACTGTGCAGCGGGAGAAACCGGCGCGCATGATGTAATCTTGCGTTCTTTCTGCCTGGGTCGGTCGTTTTTGAGTAAACATTGGCATTTGGCTTCAGCCGGCCTTTGGACCAAACGAGCAAACACATGCGAAAACCGGCTGTGCCACGCTTACTTTCTGCATTACCGCGTTATCATAAGGCTTGACAAGGTCACCGAAAGGCACACTGATGAACAACTCTGTTCTGGTACCGATGGTCGTTGAGCAGACTTCCCGTGGAGAGCGCGCATTTGACATCTACTCGCGCCTGCTGAAAGAGAACATCATCTTTCTCGGTACGCCCATCGACGATAACGTCGCGAACCTGATCATCGCCCAGATGCTTTTCCTGGCGGCGGAAGATCCGGAGAAGGATATCTCGCTGTACATCAATTCGCCCGGCGGCTCGATTACTGCCGGTTTGGCGATTCTGGACACAATGAACCTGGTGGAACCCGATATCGTGACGTATTGCCTGGGACAAGCGGCATCCATGGGAGCTGTTCTCCTGGCTTGCGGCACGAAGGGCAAGCGCTACTCCCTGCCGCACGCGCGCATCCTGATTCACCAGCCCTCCATGAGCGGTTTGGGTGGCCAGGCGACCGACATCGACATCTATGCTCGCGAGATTTTGCGCATGCGGCAGTCGCTGAACGAGATCCTTGCGAACGCCACCGGCCAATCCGTCGAGAGGATCGCGCGTGACGTCGACCGCGACTATATCCTGGAGCCCGACAATGCTCTGGAATACGGTCTGATCGATCGCGTTATCTCCAGCCGCGAGCTCACCCCGGTTCCGGCACGGTAACCTAACTCAGAACCTTCTCAAACGGTTCGTCGATGACAGCGTACCCTTGTTCTGCCGGATGAACGTAATCAGGTGCAGGGCGGGCCGGTCCGGCATGTCGACACCGTCCATTGATCCGCCTGATGGCTTTGTCATGGCTGGCGTAGATAATCGATCTATCGCGAGGCTGTCTTCTTCTTATCGATAGAGGTTGGCTGTCTTTCAAAACCTGAACGTCGCGGTGCGAGGTCGCCAATCGATCTAAGGCATGGTCCAGGCGTCGGCTTCGCGCCGCGGACGTGCTGCGCCGAAACGACGGCCAATTAGTGCTGGCTCTTGCTCGTCGGGGCTTTTAGTGGCATACTTCCCATAAGCAAGTTATGGGAGGCTCCCTATGACCGAATGGTTCACCACGCTCCGCCTCAAACTCCGGGCGCTCCTGCTCCGCCGCAAACTCGACCGCGACCTCCGGGACGAGCTCCAATTCCACCTCGATATGAAACAGCACAACGCCCAGCAGGTCCCATTTGGAAACCCCACGGTCCTCAAGGAACGGTCCCGGGACCTGTGGTCGTTTGTCACCCTGGAAAACATCTGGCGTGACATCATCCACGGGGCCCGCATACTCCGCAAGAGCCCCGGCTTCACCATCGCCGCGGTCCTGACCCTGGCTCTCGGAATTGGAGCCAACACCGCGATTTTCAGCGTGGTTCGCGCTGTCCTTTTCAACAGCCTTCCCTATCCCAACCTGGAGCGGCTGGTTGTGCTGCATGAAGCTCTGCCATACTCCGACCTCAACGTTTCGTGGCCCGATTTTCTCGATTGGCGCAAGCAGAACCGCGTCTTCGAAAAAATGGCCGCCTACGTCGCCGCCGGATTTACCGTGTCCGGCGCAGAAGAACCCGTTATCGTTCCCGGCGCGCTCGTGTCCCCCGAGATTTTCGATCTGCTTGGAGTTCAGCCTGCGCTCGGCCGTCTCTTCACTGCAAGCGACGACACGCCTTCCTCCGAACCTGCGGCAATCATCAGCTTCGAGTTTTGGCAACAGTATTTGAAAGGCGATCCCGGCATTGTAGGCAAGACAATCGCTCAGGAAAGGTCGCCCGTGGTCGTGATCGGGGTCTTACCGGCCGGGTTCCGGTTTCCAGGCAGCCATGTAGATGTTTACAACACCATCGGCCGGTTGGGTTCGATACCCGATTATCAGAACCGAGCCAACCACCCCGGCATTGTTGTTTTTGCGAGCCTCCGTCCTGGCGTCACCCTGGATGTGGCCAATGCCGACATGGCCACGATCATGCAGCGCCTTGGCACGATTTATCCAAAATCGAACCAAAACGAACGCGCCACCATCGCGCCGATGTACAAGTATTATCTCGGCGACCTGAGCCGATCTCTCTTCCTGCTGGCGGGCGCCGCTCTTCTGGTTTTGGTGCTGGCCTGCTTTAATGTAGCTAACCTCTTGTTGGCCCGAGCGGCCGCCCGCGAGACAGAGTTTGGCGTCCGCGCGGCCCTTGGCGCCGCCCGCGGGCGTCTCATCCGGCAGTCGCTGATCGAGAGCGTTCTGCTCTCGTTCCTCGGCGGCGGCGCGGGCTTAGCCCTGGGAACGTGGGCCGTCAAACCCCTCTTGCGCCTGGCGCCCGAGTCTATCCCGAACCTGGAAAATACCCGCCTCGACGCCGCCGTCCTGTTGTTCGCTTTAGGCGCCTCCATCGCCACCGGGTTGCTTTTCGGTCTCGTTCCGGCCATAAGAGCGATCCGTGCCCGTGTGAACGCCCTGCTGCAGGAAGGCAGGGGCCGTCTGAACGGCACGCTTGCCAGAAACAAGCTCAAATCGGCGCTGCTGCTGGCCCAGGTGGCAATTGCTGTGATCGTGGTGGTAGGCGCGACGTTGCTCATGCGAAGTCTGGGCGCAACGCTTGCGGTGAACCCTGGTTTTGTACCCGCTGGGTTGCTGTTCTTGCAGGTCGCGCTTTCCGGACCGCAGCCGAACGAGAATTACGATCGCAGGTTCGTGTCCGCGGCTCTGGAAAAGTTGCGCGCCATCCCCGGTGTTATCTCAGCGGACGCTGTGATGTGTCCACCGTTGCAGGGAAATTGCCTGGGATACACCAACCCCTACTTCCTCGACGGCAGTCCGGAACCTCCGGAAACTCAAAAGCCATGGACCTTCGTAAATATGGCGACGCCGGGTTACTTCTCCACGATGCGGCAACCGCTCCTCGCTGGCCGCTACTTCACCGAATCCGACAATCCGCAGTCGACTCCGGTCGTTATCGTCAACCAGGCCCTGGCACGCAAACTGGATCCGAATGGCGACGTACTCGGTAAGCGCCTCAAGACTTCGTACCTCGGTACCCTGCAGATTGTTGGCGTCGCAGGCGACGTAAAATACATGGGCCTGACGGCTCCAACCTATGCGGAAATATATCTGCCGTATGCACAGGCACCCTACCCGCTGCTGTCAATCGTACTTCGAACGGCAGTCGAGCCGGCCAGTTTGACCCGAGCTGCGAAGACGGCGATTCATGATGTTGATAAGACCCAGCCGATCTCACACGTCATGCCGGCGAGCCGATATATCCTCGCTTCCGTGGAACGAAAGCGATTCTCCGTCGCGCTGCTGGGCATTTTCGCCGCCCTGGCGCTCTCGCTTGCCGCGATCGGTGTGTATGGCGTGAGCGCCTACAACGTCAACCAGCGGGTGCCGGAAATTGGGCTTCGGATCGCGCTTGGTGCGCGGACGGGTGATGTCCTGCGGTTTGCCATGGGGGCAAATGTCGTGTTGGTCGGCGGCGGTCTGCTTGCGGGCCTCGCCGTCGCCCCTCTACTGACGAGGTTGCTCGCCCATCAACTCTTTGGCATCACCGCGCACGACCCGCTGTCGTATGGCCTGGCGGCGATTCTGCTCCTTGGCGTTGCCGTGGTGGCCTGTTATCTTCCGGCGCGCCGCGCTTTGCGCGTCGACGCCATGGTGGCACTACGCCATCAGTAGCCGCGGCATTTGAAATCCGCCCTTCGGAACGGCCGAATTGTTACACTAAAGGCGAGTTTTCCTCAAGTGACCGGCCCCTACAACCTTGGCCCTTCCGCGTGGAACAGAGAGGATTTCTATGCCCCAAAATAACGATTCCGTGGATCGTCGTGGATTCCTGAAGAAGGCCAGCGGCGCCGGTTTGGCGCTGGGTATGGCAAATACAGCGATGGCGGGAGCAGCCGCATCGCAAGGCAGAGTGATCGGCGCCAACGACCGCATCAACGTTGCCGTCATCGGCGTTGGCGGGCGTGGCAGCTACGTCGGCCGCGCATTTCAATCTTTCGGCGAAAAGAACAACAATGCCTGCCAGATTGTCGCCGTCTGCGATGTGTACGAGAAGCGTAAGCGCGAGGCCGCCGAGTTCTTCAAGGCCAAGGGTTATCTGGACTACCGGGAAGCGCTCAATCATCCCGATGTCGATGCAGTGATCGTAGCGACCCCGGACCACTGGCACGCGAAGATCGCCCTCGACGCCATGGGACGCGGCAAGGACGTCTACCTCGAAAAGCCGATGTGCCACACCAACGAGGAGATCAAAGCCCTCGCCAGCACGGTGAAAGAAACCAAGCGCGTGCTGCAGGTCGGGTCGCAGACGACCTCCGCGGATCAATGGTGGAAGGCAAAGCGTGCCATTGCCGATGGCATGATCGGCGACATGATCATGAGCCAGGGTTCCTATCACCGCAACTCCACAGAGGGCGAGTGGAACTGGCCCATCGAAGCCGCGGCGGGGCCGAACGGCAAGGGCGACAATTTTATCGACTGGAAGATGTGGCTCGGGCCAGCCCAGGATCGGCCGTACGATGCCGATCGCTTCTTCCGTTTCCGTAAGTACTGGGATTATTCCGGCGGCATCGCCACGGACCTGTTCTACCACGTGGTCGCGCCCCTGAACATCTGCTGGTCGGAACCGCAATTCCCCTACAAAGTCGCGGGCAGCGGCGGCATCTACGTGTTCAAGGACGAGCGCGAAGTCCCCGACACGTTCCATCTCATGGCGGAATACCCCAAGGGACATTCGCTCGTGCTCAGTTCCTCGATGGCGAATTCGCAGCATATCCCTGGTCTGATTCGCGGGCATGAAGGCACCATCATCATGGTCGAGCACGGAATGTTCGAGCGCACAACGGAATACATCACGGTGAAACCGGAAGCGCGGCGGCGTACCAGCCGGCAAAACGGCGAGGTCATGGTGCATGTGGATGCGATCGGCGGCCCCAACTACGCCGACAAGTTCGGAACCGACACCATCCGCATTCTGGTGGACAATTCCAAGGACATGATGACGGCCCACATCGAGAATTTCCTCTCGTGTATGCGGACCCGTCAGAAACCGCACCTCGATGTGGAAACCGGCGCCCGCGCGCAGGCCTTGATCAATTTGTCGGTCGAGTCCTACCGCAAGGGCCAGGTAATGTACTGGGACGAGAAGAACTGGACCTCGACCACCACCCCACCGGTCAAAGCCTAAGCAGTACGCTTCATGTTGTTGCAGCATAAGGTGGCGCAGGCGATTTCGCCTGCGCTTTTCTTTCTCGCCGTTCTTAACGCCCAGGACGCTCGCGAAATCATTCGCAAATCCGTCGAACTCGACCAGTTGAATTGGCTCCAGATGAAGCACTACACCTGGACCGCCTTCCAAACCGAGAAATCTCTGGATTCCCAAGGCGCGGTGAAGTCCGAGAAAACCGAAAAGTGGGAGACCGTGGTTCTATACGGCCGGCCGTTCCGCCGTATGCTGGAGCGCGACGGCAAGCCCCTCACCGCCGAGCAGCAGGCCGCCGAGCAAAAGAAGCTCGACGAAAAGACCGCCAAACTCGAACGTGAGACGCCGGACGAGCGCGCAAGCCGTGTTGCCAAGGAGGACAAGGAACGCGAGAAGGACCGCGAGTTCCTTCGCGAAATCCCCGACATGTTCGACTTCAAGATCGAACGTGAGGACCAGGTCGATGGCCACCCGGTCTGGGTCATCGCGGCCACTCCGAAATCCGACTACAAACCGAAGCACTCGGACGCGAAGCCGCTATTAAAGATCAAAGGCACCATCTGGATCGATAAGGCGGAACTCCAGTGGGTACGCCTCGATGCGGAAACCATCGACACGATCTCCTTCGGATTGTTCCTGGCGCGGTTGAGCACCGGGTCGACTCTGCACTTTGAGCAGATGCGTGTCAATGACGAGGTATGGCTTCCGAAATACGAGATGGTGCACGGTTCCGCCCGGCTTGGCCTGGTGAAGAAGTTTTCCATGGAACAGACCCTGACGTGGAGCGGTTACAAGAAATTCCAGGTCGATTCTAAGATCGTCCCCGCGGATACACAGTAAACACCCTATACCAACTAAGTCGTTTGCCGGGCTCGGCTCCGGCGGGATTCCCCTTTTCATCTACTCAACACCGGTCGATAGACGAGAAGTCCCGAATGCATATCGACAACCGCTCGGTTATCGTCGCAACGTGCCTGGTGGGCGCTATGATCAGCGTTCTCGGGGCCTTGATGTGGCGAAGCAGGCATACATATCCGGGATTCCTCCGCTGGATTTTCGGCAATTTCTTTCTCGTGGCAGCCTGCGTGGCCGCCGCTCTTCGCGATGTGATCCCCGACCTTGCCAGCATTCTGCTGGTGAACATAGGCGGATTTCTCGCCCTGGGCTGCTACCTCGGGGGCATTCAGGAATTCAGGGGCGAGCGGCCGAACGGCCGTGTAGTACACATCGTCGGCGTCCTCACGGTTCTGTTTCTGCTGGTCTTTCCCGATCCCGCGCACTTGAACGAGCGAGTGGCGGTGGGTTCCTTCTCCAAGGGGATTCTGGAAGCATACGTTGCCGCCAAGCTTCTGACGCGCTTGCCTGCCGGCCGGAAACTGGGGTACTGGCTCAGCGCGTCCGCTTTCGGGATACACGCGGTGGCGCAAGTCGCCCGCGCCATTCTGACCTACACGGTCTGGCCCGTCAACTCGATCTTCGATCCGACGCCCGCGAACACGGCGTTCTTCATTGCCACTGTGGCGGGGGTCATGATCTGGGTGTTCGGTTTTGTGATTCTCACAACTGACCGTCTCGTAGATGACCTGATTGCCGCCGAACGCCGGACTACTGCCGTAAATCGAGAGCTTGAGCAGTCCATCAAACTCGCTAATGCCGCCGCCTGCCAGGCTGCGAACGCCGATGCCAAGAAAACCGAGTTTCTCGCCCACATGAGTCATGAGATTCGAACACCGTTAAACGGCGTGATCGGCTTGACGCACCTGGCTCTCGACGGTCCTTTGACAGAGGAAAAACGCGCGGATCTCGAGATCGCGTGGAGGTCCGCCGAGTCATTGCTCGGTATTGTGAATGACGTCCTCGATCTGTCCAAGATCGAAGCTGGCCGCATGACGTTCGCGAACGAGCCGTTCGACCTTCGAACCACGCTCAACCAACTGGTGGAGTTGTTCGCCCCGCAAGCCTCGGCCAACGCCACCAAACTTCGCCTTCTCTACTCTGACGAGGCCCCAACCTGGTTCTCAGGGGACGCCTTGCGGGTGCGCCAGATTGCGATGAACTTTCTCTCCAACGCCATCAAATTCACGGACGCGGGTGAAGTCACTATCGGCGTGGAGTCCGTCGCCAAAATGGTGCGGATTTGGGTCCGCGATACCGGGATTGGCATTGAACCTGATGATTTGCCGCGATTGTTTTCGAACTTCACCCAAGCCGATTCCTCGACTACCCGTCAATATGGCGGCACTGGCCTCGGGTTGGCCATCTCAAAGCGCCTGGCGGTATTGATGAACGGAGCTGTGGGCGTTACGAGCGAGCCGCGGAAAGGATCAACGTTCTGGGTCGAACTTCCATTGACGCGATCGGAAGTTCCCACGACAGCTCCTTCCCGTGTTTTAGAGACCGTGGATCTCACGGGACTGCGCGTGCTGATAGCAGAGGACAATCTCGTGAACCGGCACCTCATGGTGAAGCTTCTGGAGAAAAAAGGGCTTCTCGTCGATGTAGCGACAAACGGCCTTGAGGCCGTCGCGTACAGCACCTCTTCCTCCTACGCGGTGATCCTCATGGATTGCCAGATGCCGGGTATGGACGGCTACGAGGCCACCCGACGGATTCGAGCCGCCGAGCGAGGTACGGGCCAGCACACGCCGGTGATTGCCATAACGGCAAACGCGTCGGAAGGGGACCGCGATCAATGCTGGGCGGCAGGCATGGATCAACACCTCACCAAGCCCATCCGGCCCGAGGCGCTGTTTCACGCGATTGCCGCTTATGCCGTCCGGAAGCCGAATTCCGAAGCGGGTTCGTGCCGAACTTCGGCTCCAGCCGCCGGCGGCAATAGCCGGTTGCGATGCGCTGAGGTGACAATCTGAACATACCCGACCCTGGCGTGGGCGAACTCTTTGGGAGCGGCATGCGCCGGCGAAACCGCTGCGTCACCTTTATGGCTCAACATGTTGCGAGCAGGCTTCAGCCTGCCCGACCTCAGCCACGGGCTACTAGCCTAGACCGGGTCCGGAAAGGCTGTCTCCAACCCGCAATCGCCGCATGTTCTGACGTCAACTTCAGCATTTAGCTCCCGTGCCATCTCTTCCACCCGCGTCTTCTGAGAGCCTGTATCATCGCACTGCTCGACGCGCAGTACGAGCTTGTCATTCCTGCGGTCCAAATCTACCTGGATCGGCGCCGGCCCGGATTTTGCGAGCATTTCGTTGAGCAGTAAGCCGAGCATGATGGAACCATCCGGAGTCATGCGGGCGTTTCCCGCCGCCGCGCTCAAAGTCACCTGGCCAACCGATACGTGATGGACATTGGCCAGTTTCGTTACGAGTTGGCCGAGGAAACGAGCCACGTCTACCGCTTCGAAATTCCCCGACTGATAAAGCAGCTCGTGGATCAATGCCAGGGCGTGGATCCGATCGTGGCTGTCGCGTAGAGCCCGCAGCGCTTCTGGCCCGACAACTCCCCTAGATCGCAAATTGAGCAGACTGCTCAAAACCTGAAGGTTGTTCTTGACGCGGTGGTGCACTTCCTTGAGCAACTCTTCCTTCTCATGCACTGCTTGTTCGAGAATCTGCTGTTCCCGCACGCGCTCCGACACATCGCGCAGAATGACTGCAAAGACCGTGTCTCCGTCGACGGTAGTGCGGCAAATGGACGCTTCCGCCGGGAACTCCGTGCCGTCCTTGCGACGTCCGGCAATGAGTCCTCTCTCGTCCATGCGGCGGGACGCACACGGCGATTTTGCGAAGTTCTGCACGTGCCGGCGGTGAGCCGCTACCAGCAACATCGGAATCAGAATATCGAGCGGTTGGCCTTGTATCTCCCCGGCGCGGTAGCCGAAAATCGATTCCGCAGCCTCATTGAAGAGAATGATCTGCTGCTGACTGTTGATGATGATAATCGCATCTTCGGCCAGGGCGATGATCCGGGCAATCGGATCCTCTGCCGCCAGCCGTTTGGGTGACAACATTGGCTAAGAGACGCATGCAGTTTGTTTGCCAGCAGTAAGATTAATACATTCAACTACTTAGCTGTTTAAGTAGCTGGGAAAACGCCAGCTCCCAACCCCCAACGCCCAATCCTTCACCCACCCTCCGGCCGCCCTGCGATAATGTGTTGTGGAACTGGAAAAAGTCCTACTACGGAAAGTCGGCGAGGCGGTCGGCCGGTTCAAAATGATCCGCAACGGCGACCGTGTCGCTGTAGCGCTATCGGGCGGGAAAGACTCTCTTACTCTGCTCGAGTCCCTGCTTCTGCTCGAGAAGAGAGCTCCGGTGGACTTTACGGTGTGCGCCTTCACCGTCGAACAAGGCAAGTTCTTGCGCCCCATCGAACCTCTGGGAGAGTACCTCAAGGATCGAGGCATCGACTGGACCTATTTCCACGACCGGCCCTCCATCCGTCTCCTCAAAGAGCAGCCGGACCATGGTTGCGACCTTTGCAGCCGTTATCGCCGGCGCGCCGTCTACGAAATTGCCCGCTCCCTTGGCGCGAACGTGATCGCTTTCGGGCACACCGCCGACGATTTCTGCGAGGCGTTTCTCCGCAATGCCATGTTTACGGGCCGCGTCAGTTCGCTGCCGCCCATTACGTGGTCGCGCGCCCGGGATTTCCGGTTGATACGCCCGCTGGTCTATGTCACCGAGGACGTGACGGCAAAGTTTGCCGAATCGCTCGGTGCGCCAGTAATTCCCTGCGGCTGTTCCCAGCGAACCGGAACCGTGCGCAAATCGATCCGGTCCCTTTTTGCGGACATCGAGCGGGATTATCCCCATCTCAAAGAGACAATGCTATCGGCCATGGGAAAGCTCGAACCGGACCGCCTCCTGGATACGCGATATCTCGACCTGGACGGGACGCAACCCCAGCACCCAAGCACCGAACTCCTGCCGATTCTTTAACACCGCCTTCAGGCCGCTGTTTCTTGCATCCCGCGAAGAATCTGGAGCATGTGGAAGGATGGAGCTGGCATTCAGCCGGCCTTTGGAGCTCACCAAGACAGGACAGGCGAAAACCGCCTGCTTCACTCTTCCACATTCTCCAACCGCCAACACGAAGTGACATCGGCCGGAAGACTGCGCTACCGCGCTAAAATGACCCTTTGCTGTCTTAATGCGTTTAGGTATTGATTTCGGAACTACACGTACCGTCGTTGCGGCGGTTGACCGCGGGAACTACCCCGCGCTTTCCTTCGAAGCGCCGGACGGTTCGGCGTTCGACTGGTATCCGTCGCTCGTTGCCGTGCGCGACGACCAGCGTGTCTACGGCTGGGAGGCCTGGTGGCGGCAGCAGGACCCCGACTGGACCACCGTCCGCTCGCTTAAGCGGGTGTTGGACGATGCCGGCCCCCGCACGCGTATCCAGATCGGTGAGCAGAGCATCCCGTTGCTGCAACTGCTGGCCGAAATGGCGCGTTCCATTCGCAGTCATCTTCCCCACGAGAAGATCGAGATCATGCTGGGTGTGCCGGCTAACGCCAACGGCAACCAGCGCTTTCTGACCAGTGAAGCCTTCCGGTGCGCCGGTTTTGACGTCATCGGCATGCTCAACGAACCATCGGCCGCGAGTATCGAATTCGCGCACAAGAACAATGTGCGCGGCGCGATCCTGGTTTATGACCTGGGCGGCGGCACCTTCGACGCTTCCCTGGTCGAAATGGGCGACCGCGAACACCGCGTCCTGGTTTCTGAGAGCATTCCCACCCTGGGCGGCGACGATTTTGACCACGCCCTGGCTGAACTTGCGATTGGGGAGGACCAATACGCCGACCTCACGCAGGCCGAGTTGTTCCGTTTGCATGAAGAATGCCGTACCAAGAAGGAAGCTCTGCATCCCAACACCCGCCGCATCGTAATCGATCTCGATGCTGTCCGGGAGGGTTTGTCCCCCGTATCCATCAACGTCTCTGACTTCTACGAACGCTGCCGCCCGATGCTGGACGAAACGGTCCACCTTGTCGAGGATCTTGTGCAAACGCACGGCTCGGGGGACCTCGAGGCGTTGTACGTCACGGGCGGCGCCAGCGAATTGCCCCTGGTCGGACGCGTGCTGCGCGAGAAGTTCGGCAAGCGCGTGAAGCGTTCGGCGTATATGCGGTCTGCCACCGCGATCGGCCTCGCCATTCAAGCTGATACGCAAGCAGGCTACATCCTTCGCGATCAGTTTACACGCTACTTTGGCGTCTGGCGCGAAGGTGATGGCGGGCAGACCATCATTTTCGACCCGCTGTTTCCCAAGGGCACGCAGTTACCCGCCCCGGGCGAGCCGCCGCTGGAGATTCGCCGCGATTATTGCCCGGTTCACAATATCGGAGTGTTCCGATACCTGGAATGCAGCCATCTGGATGAGTCGGGTAGACCCGCGGGTGACATCACCATCTGGGATGAAATACGTTTTCCGTTCGATCCCGAGCTGGAGAATCCCGAGGATACCCCAGTTCTTCACCTCGACCGGGTACGCCATCAGACCATCGAAGAGCGCTACGTCTGCGACGCGAGTGGCGCCGTTGTGGTAACTATCTGTAATGAGACCGCCGGGTACCTGCGCGAATTCCGTTTAGGCCGCTGGGCCGCGAAAGACGTGCCGATCACGCCGGAAAAAACCAAGAAGGCGCGGGCGCGCGGACGTCGGGCGACGTAAACACGAGGAAATCCAAACTCTCGCGCACATTCGTAGAGACACCTGTAGTGCAGACTGTTTGTCTGCACGGAACTGCCAGTTCCGCATGTTCCGCCAACGAAGTCTCCGGAGGTGAACGATGAGGCACAAGACCGTTTGCGCGCTCGTAGCAAGCATGGCGCTAGCCCTAGGAGTTCAGGCAGTGGCCCAGGAAACGCCAACCGTACCCAAAGTAATTCGGATCTACCGCGAGGACATTAAGCAGGGGCGCGAAGCAGCTCACGAGAAATCAGAGGCGGCAATCTCGAAGTTCGAGATGAAGTACAAATACCCGGCCAACGTCCTCGGACTCAGCGCCGTTGCCGGCCCGTCGGAAGCGTGGTTCATCGAAGGGCATGACTCCTTCGAATCCGTCGAGAATGCGGATCTGGCCATCGAAAAGAACAGCGCCATGAAGGCCGAGTTCGCGACCCTCGATGCGCTCGACGGAGAAATGCGGGCCAACTCGCGAGTCTTCCTCGCCGTGCTTCGGCCGGAGTTGTCGTACAAGGCCAGCCAGTTCATGAGCACGTTGCCGAAGATGCGATATCTGACCACGACGATCATACGCGTGCGGCCCAGGACCGACGTCCGCCTCGCTGAACTCGGGCGCAAAGCTGTCGCGGCGTATGAGCGCGCGATGTTGGAGGAGCCTGTGGCTACTTACCAGGTGGTGAGCGGCGGCGCATCCGGCACGTATCTGCTTTTTACGCCCATACGCTCCATGAAATCGATGGATGAGGCCCCGGAGCGGCAGCGGGCGGTGGTTCAGGCGCTCGGAAGCGAAGGCGCAATGGCATTCGTTAAATCGGCGAGCGAAATCATCGTGAGCGAAGATGTACTCCTGCTGTCGATCAATCCCAAGATGAGTTACGTGTCAAAGGATTTCGCGGCGGGCGATCCGGACTTCTGGAATCCCAAATCCGAACCAGCCGCTAAACCTGCGAAGGCGAAACCGGTTGAGAAGCCCGCGACGCCCGGGCAATAGAAACGATGGCGGCCAGGAACTGGTTTTCGCCCTCGATCTGCATTTCGATGTCCAGCCAGTAGAGTTCCAGGGGTGCGATGAGCCTGGCGAAGTTCGCCGGCAGATTCATTGCGTCTTTTTGCGTTGTCAGGAGCGTTTTGGCGCCATGCAGCCGCGCGTGGTCGGCCAGCCGCCGCAGGTCCTTTGGCTTGTAAACGTGATGATCGGAAAACGCCCAGGAAAAGACTGGGGCGATGCCGAGCGTCCGAAGCGTGGCCCAAAAGCTGTCGGGGTTTCCGAGTCCACAAAACGCCGCCACGTTGCCGGGCACTTCCGGCCTCTCGTGCAAAGTCTTTGCGTGAATCCAGCCTTTCGGGGCAATGGAAGCCGTGAATATGGGCGCCGTCGGATTTTCAGTCGCAAGCTGCTGTCGAATTCCGCGATAGGCGCGCCCGGTTTGAGCCCGAGTGATGATAAACACGTCCGCACGGTTCAGGGCGGTTAGTGGTTCGCGAAGCCGTCCCTTTGGGAAAACCGCGCCCCCGCCAAAAGGGTCCAGCGCGTCAATCAGGACAATATCCATATCGCGTTGGAGTCGTCTGTGCTGAAAGCCGTCATCGAGGATGAAGAGGTTCGCCGGCAGGTGCCGAAGCAAGGTTTGCGCGGCCGTCCAGCGGTCCGACCCGATGGCAATATGCGCGACGCCCGACCGCAGCAGGATCTGCGCCTCATCGCCGGTCTTCCAGACGGGCGCATTCTCACCGGCCTTCAGAACTATCACGTCGGCCAGAGACCGCCGGCGGTATCCGCGCGTGAGAATGGCGGGCTGCAGGTTCTCTGGCCGGATCCGCCGGGCAATCAGGTCGGCGCACGGCGTCTTGCCCGTGCCGCCCATCGAAATGCCTCCGATGCTGACGACGGGTACGGGAAGCAGCCGGGCACGTTCCGAGTCGCGCGCCTGTTTCGAACGTCCCGCAGCGGTCCAGATCGCGGCCAACAGGTTGAGCGGACCAGCCATCAGACGGCGCCGGTTCCACGAGGGCACAGCCGCATCCTGCGCAGCTATGATGGCCGCCGCTGCCTTGGCGGTAACGCCGCGATTTCGGTCCGCGATATGTTCCGCCCGGCGTCCTAATTCAATGCATCGGCTGCGGTCTGAGAAGAGGCTTTCAACCGCCGCGGTCATTCCCTCAGGTCCGTCAATCTCCAGGACCGCGCCTTCGGCTCTGAACTCGGCCGCAACGGCGGCGAAGTTCTCCATGTGGGGCCCGATGATGATTGGCTTGGCGGCAAACGCCGGCTCGAGAATATTGTGCCCGCCGCGTCGCGCCAGCGTACCCCCCATGAAAACGACGTCCGCGAGCTGGAAGATACTGGCCAGCTCGCCGATCGTATCGAGCAGCAACACACCCGGCAGTCGAACTACGGAATCGGCCCGCAGTTCCGACCTGCGCACGTACGAGATACCGCGGCTGCGGAGCTTGTCGGCCGCGATCTGAAAACGTTCGGGCTTACGCGGCGCCACGATCAGCAGTTGCAGCGGATACTTCAGCGCAAGCTCCTCAAACGCGCTAAACACAACATCGGTCTCGTCGATGTCCAGAGAATCCGCCGCCGGCATAAGACTGGCCGCCACCCAAATCGGACGAGCCTGTATACGGGTCAGGAACTGCGAAACGGCTTCCGGGGGTGCAGGCTGAGTCGGGGCGGCGTCGAACTTGAGATTGCCCAGAACGGTGACCTTGTCCACCGGGGCTCCGATGTCGATGTATCGCGTGCGATCGGTTTCGCTCTGGACGTAGATCGTGTCGGGGCGAGACAAAACCGCCCGGAATAGCCAGCGGAAACGCTGATAGCGGGGCAAAGCACGATCGGAGATGCGTCCGTTGACGATGAGCAACCCGCATCCTGCTCCGGCAATTTCACGATAAAGTTGCGGCCAGATCTCCGTCTCCAGGATCACGACCACGGCCGGACAGATGCGGCGCAAAACCCGCCGAATCGCGAACGCATAATCGATCGGCGAATAGAAGATCCCGTCTGCCTTGCCCTCCAGCTTCTGTTCGGCAATCTCGCGCCCGGTCAGCGTTGTCGTCGATACGTAAATCGGAATCGTCGGATTCGCCGACCGGAGTTCATCCACCAGCCGGACCGAGGATACGATTTCCCCGACGGATACCGCGTGCAACCAAATGGCGCCGGGGACCGTCCGCTTGAAGGAAGTCGGGGCCGATCCCAGGCGTTCCTTAAAACGGTGAAAATAACGCCGGTCACGAACGCCGCGGTACAGGAAATACAATACAAGCAGCGGGAAGCCCACAACCCGCAGAACAAAGTAGAGGAAATAGATGAAGCTGTTTTGGGTCTTGCCGGTGCTCATTTCAACGATCCCGGCGCTGGCCGACAAGAACGAACCGCAGTTTTCACCGGGTACTGCTTCCTCGTATGCGTCGAAGCAGACGAACGAGGGTGTGACCATCGCCGTGAAGGCTTATGATACCGAGGATTTGGCGCACTCCGCATTCGGCAAGCTGAACCCTTATGATTATGGAATTCTTCCGGTGCTGGTTATTATCCAGAATGACACGGACAAATCCCTGCGTTTAGATCGGGTTGAGGTGGACTACGAGGGAATCGACGGGAATCGCATCGAGGCGACCCCGGCCGCGGACGTGCCTTATGCGGTGGAGTCGCCCAAACGTCCGGCATCGGCTCCCATTCCAAGTCCGATCCCGAAGCGAAAGCACAAGAATCCGTTCAGCGGCCCCGAGATTCAAACCCGCGCTTTCGCCGCACGCATGCTACCGCCTCACGAATCGGCTTCGGGATTCTTTTACTTTCAGGTGCATCACCGGCCCGGGTCATCGATCTACCTGACGTCGATCAAGGAAGCCGGCAGCGGCAGGGATCTTTTCTATTTTGAGATTCCGCTGAAAGACCAGCCGTAGTTGCTAAACCCGCTATTGTGGATCGTGTTGAGGAAATAGAGGCTGCGATAAACGACCTGAGTCCTGAGGACTACCGGCGTTTGGTCGCGTAGTTCCGTGGGTTGTAACCGGCGCGATGGGATGAGCAAATGGATCTCGACTCCGCGACGGGCAAATTGGATTCCGCCGATTGACCGGAAGCAATGAGCGCTTCATCATTTGAGTCGCGAAGCATTATCGGGCGCTCGGTACCCTTCGCGGCGCTACTGTAAACGTAAATTTGGATCGGCACGCATTTCTCTACGCGCCCGGCGCGGCCGCAGCCACGGCATTCCCGCCACCCGAGTTGAGAAAGCCCAGAAACTCCTTCGGGTCGCGCGTGACGCTCGGGAAAGTCGCGACCACCTTCTCATCCGCATCGACGATGGCATAATACGGAATCGCGATGGTGCCGAACTTCTTCTCCTCAACCTGCTGATTGAGCTCCGACGCGGCATCGCTGCCGTCGGTGTACAGTTCCACCGGCACAAGATTCTTCACGGCGGCAACGATCTCAGGACGCGTGAACATGTTGGCCTTCATCCAGTGGCAGTTTGTGCAGGCATAACCGCTGAAATTGATCAGCACCAGCTTGTTTTCCTGGCGCGCTTTCGCCAGAGCCTCGCGGTACTGATTCTTCATCCACGGAATCCCTGCCTCGGCACTCGTGGCGCCGCCTCCCGCCCCACAACTTCCCGCCGCCGCGGCGGGCACATACGCTTCGAGTTCGCCGAGCGGCGCACACCACATGCCCGGAATCAGGCTGATCGCAAAAATCAGAAAGAGAGCTGCGACGATGGTCCGCCCGACGCTCAGGTGGTCTCCTTCGTCAACGCCTTCCAGTTTAAGGATGCCCAACAAGTAGAGCCCCGCCATCGCGAACATTACGACCCAGGCGGCCAGGAAGCGGTCCCGCGTAATGAATCCAAGCTGCAACACCGAGTCCACGTTGCTCAGATATTTGACGGCCGCAGCAAGAACGACAAATCCCAGAACCACCTTGATGCGGGCCATCCACATGCCGCGTTTCGGTAGCCGCTGCAAATATGACGGGAACAGGGCCAGCAGGAAGAACGGCGCGGCCAGGCCGGATGCGAAGCAAACCATGCCCAGGACCGGCTGGAACCCTTCGCCTTGCAGCGACGCCACAAACAACGGCCCTACAATCGGACCCACGCATGCGAACGAAGTGAGTGAGAACGTCAGCCCCATGATCAGCGTCCCGAGATACCCGCCGCGGCGCGAGGCGCTGTCCATCCTGGTCAGGAATCCCGAAGGCAGCGTCAGCTCGAACGCCCCCAGCAGGCTGAAACCGAAAACGATGAAGACGATTGTGATGAAGCCGTTCACCCAGGGGCTCGACCCCAGCTTAACTACACCAAATGGTCCCGCAACCGCCTTTGCGAGAAGTCCGAGACTCGTGAACAGAACGACGATCCCGAGGCAGAATACGATCGCTTGGGAGAGCCCATCCCGTTTCCCATCCTGGCGATTGATGAAGTAGGAAACCGTGATCGGGATCATGGGAAAAACGCACGGTGTAAAGATCGCCGCGAGACCAAACCCAAATGCGGTGAGCAGGAACCATCCGAAGTTCTCCTGGGTTGGAGCTTTTGCCGGCGCTGACGGGGATGGCGCGGCAGACGATACGGCGGAAGCCGGTCCACCGGCAACCGGAATCAACGTGTAGTTCGCCGGAACCTGCACTGCCGAAGCGCTCGCAGAGGGATCCACGTCGATGGTCGCCACAGCCTGTTTCTTCTTCGGCGGCAAACACTTCAAATCCGTGCAGGCCTGGTAGCGCATCAGCGCCGTGATTTCCGCCGGTCCCTTCGCCGCGTCTTTCCTGATCTCGATATCCACCAGGAAAGTCGTATCGGCGAGGAACGTCTCGGTATCGATCTGGAAGGACTGGTCGAACTTCCGCTCGGGCTTCGGCTGATAAAACTTGAAAGACGCCAAGGCAGGACTATCCGCCAGCTTCAAAGTCGTGGGATTCGGGCCGCCCGGCGGAGTTGTTGCGGAGTAGAGATGCCATCCCGAAGTCAGGGTCGCGGTCAGCTTGCCCAGGAGATGCCCGCCCGGAGCCGCCGACTTCGTATCAAAAGCGAGAGTCCAGGAAATGGGGTCTTCGGCTGCAAAAACCGAAACCGCCGCCAAAACTGCCAGTAGGAAAAGTCGTTTCACTTACGAACCAGCCAGCGCCGACTTGCTCCCGTCGGTCCAGCGCCCCACCTCATCCTCAATTCGTTGATCGATATGACCCTCGGCGAATTCGGCGGCAACGCGTATAGCGTTCTTCATCGCATTGGCGTTGGAGCGTCCGTGCGCGATGGCGCAAACGCCCTTTACACCCAACAACGGAGCCCCGCCATACTCGGAATAGTCCACACGCTTCTTAAAGTCGGTAAAAGCCTTACGCGCCAGAACCGCTCCAATCTGCCGCGTGATGGTAGCCCTCAGAGATTCCTGAAGCATGTGCTTGAACATGTCCACAAGGCCTTCGCTCACCTTGAGAGCGACGTTGCCGATAAACCCGTCACAAACCACAACATCGATATCGCCTGTATAGATGTCGCGACCCTCGACATTGCCTCGGAAATTTATCGGCATCTCTTTGAGCAGCGGTGTCACAGCCCGGGTCAGGTCGTTGCCCTTATGTTCCTCCTCGCCAATGGAGAGAAGGCCCACGGTGGGTCGAGCTTTCCGGAAAATCATTCGAGAATATATCTCGCCCATGACGGCAAACTGCGCCAGCATGCGCGGTGTGCAGTCGACATTCGCCCCCACATCTACTAAGACGACGGGAGTTCCTTTTAGTGTGGGAAGTGCCGACGCCAAAGCCGGACGGTCGACGCCAGGAATCATTCCCTGCACCATCTTGGCGGTTGCCATTACGGCGCCGGTGTTCCCGGCAGAAACGACGCCATGCGCCTCGTGCTCGCGCACCAGGCGTGAAGCGACACGAATCGAGCTGTCACGCTTCGTACGGAAGGCGCGGGCGGCGCTGTCGTCCATTGTGACGACCTCGCTGGCGTGGCGGATCACGATGGGAAGATCCTCCCAGCCATCATGCTGCGCCAGTTCCCGCCGCAGCACATCTTCCCGCCCAACCAGGATGACCTTTACTTTTAGCGCCCGGGCGGCGCGTACAGCACCCTCCACCTCCGGCTTCGGAGCGAAGTCTCCACCCATGGCATCAACCGCAATGGTCACCATCGATGTAAGTCCGGGAATGCGACTACTGTTCTGCGACTTCGATTACTTCGCGGCCCTTATAACGGCCGCAGTGTGGACAGGCACGATGAGGGAGCTTGGGCTCATGACAATTCGGGCATTCGGCCACGCCGGGAGTGCGTAGGGAATCATGCGCCCGACGAGTCGAGGTTCTTCGCTTGGAGTGTCTCCGTTTAGGATTTGGCATCTCAATTTCCTTCTAAATGTGTATCTTCTTCAGGGCCGCCCAACGATCGTCAACCAACTTCGTCTCACAGCCGCACGCCTGCAGGTTGCGGTTCTGACCGCACAGGGGACAGATGCCCCGGCAGGTCTCGGCGCAGATCCGCTGCATAGGTATGGAAAGCAGGATGTACTCTCGCAGGATATCATTGAGCAGCAACCCGCTTCCCTCGTAAAACGCGATCTCCGTCTCCCCTTCGTCGATCTCGACTTCTTCAGCCGGATGACCTGCGGGAGCCGCCGGGCGATAAAACAAGTCAAAATTCGAGTCGATCGGGAACACTGCTTTTTCCAGGCAGCGGTCGCAGTCGCTTTCGATCTTTACGCTGAGCTTTCCCCGAACGCGAATCTCGCCCAGGGTGTTACCCAGCAGCTCTACAGTGCCTTCCGCCTTAACATCCCCGACCTGCCTCAGCTTCCTGTCTGAGTATTCAATCTCCCCCGGAGGAATCGATACATCGAAGCGGATCTTCCGCCGTTCTAAATCCTGTACGCTGAAGAACACACACACCTCTACCCGGGGCGCAATAACGGTCCAAGCCATAGTATAACAAGCCCTTCCGCCGACCGCCGCAGAAACCGACCTGGTAAATGTTACAGGTCGGGGCGACCTGCATTGGTAAGAATACTAGGGATATCATCGGGGGACTGTAACATGTGGCCGGGTAACTGTGTCGAACAACCGAGATGTTCGATTCCGCGACGCAAACCGTTCTTGATAACTCTGCGCTTTTTAATGGATTACGGGAAGCCGATATCCGGTCCGAAATGGGCCGCATTCTAAGGAGCAGAGCGTTCGTCCATTCTCATCGTATCAGGCGATTCCTCCAGTTCATCGTGGATGAATGCCTTTTGGGCCAGCAACATCGTCTGAAAGAATATCTGATCGGTGTCGAGGTCTTCAATCGCCAGGAGGCTTTTGATCCTCGGGTGGACTCTATCGTCCGCGTCGAAGCTCGCAGGCTTCGCACCAAAATCGAGGAATATTATCTGACCGAAGGCCGTGAGGACGAGATTCGTATCGTCCTGCGCAAGGGCAGCTATGTTCCCGTATTCGAAACGCGCCAGGTAGGCATTTCCGGATTTGCGGGTCTCACTGGACTTCCCCTGACATCCAGGCGGTGTATCCGGCTTGGTACGGTAACCGTATTCAACGGCGGCGCCTCGCATGATGCCGCGGTTCAGGAGGTGAAACGGCGTGCAGCCCATACTTTGATCAAGGATGGCAACTTCCAGGTCGTCCTGGGCGACGAGGGCAATGCCGACGAAATGAAGCCTGACTACCTGGTGGAGGGTAGCATGCACTTCCGGGAGGATCGGGTCAATATCATCCTCCAACTTCTCAGCACGGCGGATTCGTCGTACGTTTGGTCGGAGCAAGTGTCGTGCACCAACGACGACCTGTCACCGGTTGAGGATCTGGCCAGGTCATTGAACCGCATGCTCATCACGTCGCTCTCAACAGAGGCGGTACGTGGCCGTCGCAGCGGGTCCAATCCGCACAGCTACGACATGTATCTACAGGGGCGCTACAACTGGAAGATCGGCACTCCTGAAGGCATTCGCAACAGTGTTCCCTTGTTCACAAAGGCGATTGAGCTGGATCCTGGTTACGCCGCTGCCTGGGCGGCTCTCTCGCAAGCGCTGATGATCAGCTCAGTCTTCGGTTATATGAACTCCTATGACACGGCTGAGCGAATGAAAGAGGCAGCGCTCAAGGCGATCTCGCTCAATGGTGAGCTTCCCGAAGCACACGTTGCGCTTGGCGCGGTGCTCTCGATTCTGGATTGGGACTGGAGCGCCGGCGAGCGGGAATTGCAGAAGGCCGTGCAACTTGCTCCGGCCGTTCCGGCCTCACACGTGGCCTATGGCATACAGTTGGCTTGCCGCCGGATTCCGGAAGCGGCCCAGGCCGAACTCGAGTGCGCCCTGGAGCTGGATCCCGCGTCCTCGTTTACGAACTTCTGCCTGGGATGGCTGCAAACGATTCGCGGACGCTATGACGAAGCCATCGCACAGCACAGGGTGGTGGCCCAGTTCGCGCCCGATTTCCCGTTATCGTACCTGGGGCTGGGGTGGGCCCACATGGCCAAGGAACAATTCCAGGACGCGGCAGCCTACTTCACCAATGCAGCGAATCTTCTGAAATCGCGTGCGCTGGTTTCGGGTTCGCTCGGATATTGCTACGCGCGTTCGGGCAACAAAGACGAGGCGATGCGTCAGTTGATGCTGGCGGACGGCGATGTGGATTCCGGGAGCCGTCAGATTTCGTGGCCGGTCAGCGCCGCCGCGATCTATGCCGGTCTCGGTGATCGCGATAAGGCCTTGACGTATCTCGAAGGCGCCGCCGCGGCGCACAATACTTCACTGCCGGTGAGGACGTTGAATCCCGAATTCAACACCCTGCGCCGAGAGCCGCGTTTTGTGGAAGTGTTACGAAAGATCAGCATCGCGTAAACGCGCCGAGGATGCGCAGGCGAAACCGCCTGCGCAACCTTTGCATGGTAGACTGTACGCCGTCTGACCATGCTTCATAAACTGACCTGCACTTTTCTCCTCACCGCCGGTCTCGCCGCCGCGGTCGATCGTGGCGACGAGATTCGGTTGTGGCCGAAAGACGCTGAGACAACGCCCGATGTTTTTCAGACATCGGATAACCCCAAGTTGCCGAAGCGCTTTACGGTAGTCCACCACCCGTCGATTTATGTGTTCCTCCCGCCGAAAGACAAGGCGAATGGAGCCGCCGTAGTAGTCGCGCCGGGAGGCGGCCACTCACAACTCGTCATCGACAAAGAAGGCTGGGAAATCGCCGATTGGCTCAATCACAATGGGATCGCGGCGTTTGTCTTGAAGTATCGTCTGGCCCGCGCTCCGGAATCTCATTACACGGTGCAAGGTGACGCGCTCGGCGATGCTGCGAGAGCCATGCGTACAGTGCGTAGCCGCGCCAAGGAATTCGGAGTTGACCCCAAGCGAATCGGCTTCATGGGATTCTCGGCAGGTGGCGAAGTGGCAGCCCTGATTGAAACCCGCTTCGACGCGGGTAACGACAGCTCTCCCGATCCCGTCGAACGCGCCGGCTCCCGACCGGACTTCGCGATCGTCGTCTATCCTGGTTTCGCTCCCAACACCATACACGTGCCGAAGGATGCGCCGCCGACCTTCCTCGTCTGCGCCGACGATGACCGCTCGCACGTAGTGACAACCGTCAATTTATATCTCGACCTGGAAAGAGAAGGTGTGTCTTCTGAGATGCATATCTACGCGGCCGGGGGCCACGGATTTGGAATGAGGAATTCCGCTTTGCCCGTGGCCTCATGGCCCGACCGCTTGCAGCAATGGCTGGTGGATCGGAAACTCGTACCCTAGCGAGTCTTCGCTTCGGGCACAGTGGTTGTGGTTTTCGGCGGATATTCAGTGGACACATAATCCGTGTCCGTCATCGTGCGCTCCTGAACGAGTGGCCGCCGTGGCAGCGGACGATCTGTCGCGCCGAAGTCAGCGCGTTCTTCACTCGCTGACGAAATGTCTTCCGCACCGGTCTGCTCCAGCACAGACTTGGCGCGCCGTACCCAGTCGGAAGTATCGCAATGCACCGAGAGAAGAATCCCGCCCTTACGGATACGCCCCTCGAAACGCTTTGCCTCGTATTCCGGTATGCCGAGCCCGGTCAGAGCGCCGATTAAACCGCCCAAGGCGCCGCCAACGCCCATGCCACCCAGCATCGCCAGAATCGGGCCTGCTGCAATGAACGGGCCTATTCCCGGAATCGCCAATGCTCCAATACCGACCAGCCATCCGAGTGCACCACCAATGATCCCTCCCGAGATTCCACCGGCGGTCGCACCTTCCGGAGCCTTGGTTTCTTTTGCGACGCCAAGGTCCTTGGTTCCTTCGTTGTCAGAGAACAACACCGAGATGTCGGTGTTCCGGAATCCTGCATTCCGCAGAGTGTCGATTGCCGCCTCGGCGCAGGGCCGATCAGCGTAGATGCCAAACACCGCGGTGTTTTTCCCAGCCATAAAAAGCCTCCTAATTAACGGTTACCCACGATTCAAACGAGTTAGATGCTGCGGAGGAAAGAAAATTACGGGAAGAGAGCGGGCGCGGAAGGTCAATCCATCCGGCCCGCGCCCGTCATGCCCTTCTCGCGACGCTCATGATCAGGGTTACCAGGAAGATCACCAAGAAGATGAAGAAGAGGATTTTCGCGATGCCTGCAGAGGCAATTGCGATCCCGGTAAATCCGAACACGGCGGCGAGAATGGCAATGATCAAAAACGCTAGAGCCCATCCCAACATAGCTTTGTCTCTACCTCCTGCCCCCCTTGGAGCAAATCTCGAACCAAAGCAGAAACTCGTTGATACATAAGGCCTGGCTTCGGTGTAGTAACAGGAGTGCGGCAAAGTTTTCGTGGTGTGACACGAAAGTCCTTCTAACCGGTGGAACGAAACCGGCACTCAACGCACTATTTTAGGTTGGTCGTCCCAGGAGGAGAAGTATGGTAACAACACTGGTTCTTACAAGAAAACCAGACGCGATGTTTCAGAACCCGCTCTTCAAGAACCAATTAGGCCGCTTCGGAACCATGATCGTGCTGCAAGGCGGCAAGGTGACGAAAATAAAAGTCAACCAGGGAAATGGTTCTAATGGCGGCTCGGGAGGCATTGTGGTGCCGGCCGGGGTTCTTGATGTTTCATCGGATGGCGGCGCGGTCAAAGAAATCAAACGCTTCACCACAATTGAGCGAATGGGCGGGTACGTCCAATTGAAGCCGCAGGAGTACAACGGTCACCTGTACAAAAGCGAGGGTTATGGGCTCAGGTACGATCCCCATAATTCGGTGGTCGCGGAGTTAAAAGGAACCGGGGGAAGGTGCTTTCGAGTCCTGGGAGGGCTGACGCAGCAGGAACGGGCCATTCTCATTCATGAAGCGCCGCATGTCGGCTATCTGCTCGGCTGCATCGGACCGCGTCAATACAGTGATCGCAATGCTGGCTGGTCATCGACCGCACACTCTACGATGAATGAGTTATTCGCGATCAGCCCGAGCCCTTCTTCCCTGTTCGTTCTCGACTGGTAGATCGTAGGGCAGGTTTCGGCTGCACGATCGAAAACTGCGCGTGCTGCAATGCAAGTACTGCCGGCTTCAGCCGGCACATGGGCAGCCTGAAGGCTGCGTTACCGGTTTTCATCCACTTTTGTGGATCGCAGTCTCGACGAAGTGGCGTGTTGCGGGTTTGTAACCCGCTCGAAGCGTGCTGTGGTACTATCGCGCACCAGGACGCCTCCCGTGATCATACCCCGCCTTCGTTTGTGGCTAACGCTATTCATTGTTTCTTCGCTCTTCGCATTCCAGGAAACTCGCACGGCCAGGCAACCTGGCGCTAATCTCGCTGATCCGTTTGCCCCCGGGTGGATGCTGACGGATACTAACAGCGACGGGATCATCAACTTCATCGCTGGAAGAATTGTCGTGCCGGCGAACTCGTCCGAGGCGGAAAACGCCGCCGCGGCAAACCTGGCTGCGAGGCTGGGGTACGCAACGACCGGCCTCACTCCGCCTGTAGTCATCAGCGCCACGGAAGATCATGGGGACGGTCCGCGAATCTGGGTCGGGCGGGCCGCTGTCCCGTCGCAGTACACATCGAGCCTGGATAAATGGATCAGCCAACTAGAGCCGGACGAGGGCGGAGTCTTCCGGGTGGGTCCAAACCTCGCACTCATCGGACGGGATGACACCGGCCTACTCGCTGCCGCCGATGCTTTTTCCGCGCGCGCGCCGTTCGCGTGGAAGGTCCCCGGCGAGAGGCTTGCCTCGATTGAGGAGATAGTCGATCAGGCCGTGCCGGGCGTGGGCGCAAAATTGAGCGCTATTACGTATTCGAAAGGTAAGGCGGGCATTCGCCGCGCGATCCTCGAGGCGCGCGGTGATGTGACCAAAACCTCTCTGGACGATGTCTTGCGATCAGCCAGGCTGACCAATATACATGAGCTGGTGGTGTCCGTACGCGGCGCCGATATCTCCGCCATCAGCGAGAAACCGCTGGCCGCGCTTCCGGTCGCTCCTGCCGGCACGCCCACTGCCGAAAATCCCGCCGCCGACGCGGAAGCGCCCACGCAACGACTCGACCTCGCCACCCTGTACACCATGCGCGGCCTTTTTCGGGGCACGCCGCGCATGCCGATTCCATCGAATCTCGACGCGCAACTCTACGTTCCCGCGGGCGCCGAGGGCATTGCCATGGCGAATCTGGCCGCCCGGATGGGGCTGGAGACTACTGGGTTGACGCTGCCGCTAGCAATGCCTGCGAGTGCCGCGGCAGTGAAGGACGCACGCACGAAAGCGGTCATCGCCGGAAATTCCGCGCTGGCCACGGAAGCGGCGAAGAAGATGCGCGAGCAAGATACAGCCTTCACGGAGCAGCCTCCGCTCGCGCCCGGGGATGGAGAACTCAATATCGTCGATAAGGCTTTCGGCAGACAAAGCGCCGTGCTGGTGCGGGGCGATAGCGCAGGCGAAACGGCGGCATTGGCCGCGCTCTCCACGCATTTTCCGAACGTCTGGGAACCGGGCAAACAGCATCCGTCGCTCGAAGAGATCCGCTATGACCTGCATCGGTTCTTTTCGCTGCGCTCGGGCGCCGGGCAAGCTGCGGCTGCCATGTACCGCCTCGATAAATGGACGGACGCGATCAAAGACACCGGTCCGGTCCGCGACGTCGAAGCCAAGGTCTTTGTCGACATCGCCGATCCTGGCCTGAAAAATCTTGTCGAGAAGGAACTAAAGGACCGTCTGGGTGTTCCCAGCGTGAAGGTCGAGACGGGCAGTCTGCATGCCGGCACCCAATGCTGCGAACATAATCCAACGCTGCACTATCGCGAGCCCGGATATACGTTCCATCAAGGTGCCCCCACGTTCAAAGAGGATCTTACGATTCCCTGGGAAGGCACGCGGCTGATCGCCGCCATTCGAGGCGCGTTGCCGCGGTTGAAATCGGGTCAGCCGGTGCGGCTCGTTGCGCGCGTCAGCGAGGGACCGGAAGAGCGTCACAAACTCAAGGCCGAGATTGCAGCACTGCTTAAGCAACACGGCGCCAACCCCGCGACGGTCGAAGTCTTGTGCGCGTACAAACAGGGTTTTAGCTGGCTCATGGACGAGATTGCGCCCGAACTGAAGAACAAAGGCGTTGCGTCAATGAAGATCGAGTTCAAGAAGAACACCGATCCTAGCGGCTTGCGCGTGATGTATTCGCCGGCGCGGTGGGTCCACGAGCTTTACCCCGTGGACGAAGCTCTCGCTAAGGAATTAAGCATTCCGCTGGAAAAGATTCAATTGGATCAATTTGAGGGATCTCCTAGAGCTCCCACCTACCGCGTTCAGGCGTTCGACTCAACGGGCAAGGAAATTCTGTCGCGCGAATTCAGCGTTACGACCGTCGACCAGCCTTACAACGGCGTGGTGCCGCGCTACGAACAGGTACAGGTTGACACGGGTTGGGTGCGCATGGAGTCGGCGAGCGACGTGATCCTCGACCAGCGCATTAAGACCGACATCGAGGAGTTCTGGGAACACTACCAGAACGACGTGCTCCCTAAAGTGTTTCGAACTGTGATGTCGCAAGCCCACGGCGAGCTGCGGCCCGAGTTTGCGCCAGTGTTCGACACGTTGCGCATTGACATCCACATGAGTGAGCCGGACTACAACCTGGGGATCGACAAAGAGCGCATCTCGTCGCTTGAGGCCTTGCAGGAGGACACCTTCTACACCACCGAGACGTTCGTGAACATGATGGGTGACCTTGAAGCCGGCCGCCCGATCACCTACGTCGGCCGCGTCATCCCGATCGTGCATGCTTCGGATGATGGCAAAGACGGGCGAGTTCACATCGAATTCTACGCCAAGCCCGCGGCGAATCCAACGGTGGAGATGACGTGGACTGACGCGCACGGAAAGCGGCATGAACAGAAGCGCGATCTCTGGGTTTTGAATGGCGCGATGCAGCCGCGCCTCATTCAGGCTCGCGTGAAAGCCGGCCAGGCCGGTCTCGAAAATCTCACATGGTTGCTTCCCGCCGACTATAAAGATGACCGCTTCGAGGACTGGGTGAAACTCGAAGGCGAAGAGCAGGTAATTCGAGGCATTTTTCCGGCTGAGCAGGCCAAGTCACAGCTTCGTTGGCTGGCATCGATGCACGCCGCCGGTCTCTACAGGAATGAGCTGGCTTATCCGCACGTTCGCAACATGGCATTCGAATTCGAGCTGCCGGTTGCGCGATCCGCGAAAGTGGACAGCCCGGCTCCGCGGGAATTCACGGCTCTGGCCATCTCGCCGCCTGCTTCTCCGCGGCCGATGATCGCCGGTTTCGCCGGCAAGCTGCAGCGGCCGCAACTGGTGCAATGGGATGAACCGATCAGTCCCGCCGAAAATGCCGCCGTGCTGGCAGGGCTCTCCGCCCACCCGGGCGTGAACGTCTACTGGATGGGCCGCAGCTACCTTGGCGAGGACATTTGGGCCGCTGACATGATGCTGCCGTCTCCAGCAACGCTGCGTTCCTGGGCCAAGGAAACGACGCTGAAGGCTTCGATCGTATACTCCGGCCGCCAGCACGCCAACGAGGTGTCGAGCACGAGTCACATTCTGAAACTCGGCGAGCAACTCGCCACCGACCCCCAAACGCGAGCGATGCTGAAGCAGGTGAACGTGGTGCTCCATCCCATCACAAATCCCGACGGCGCTCAGCTTTCGGTCGAACTTGCCGAGCTCACGCCGAACAACATGCTACATCCCGGATATCATGGTTCGCTCGCCGCCGACGTTGCGGCGGGCCAGCAGGAGATCGATCCGGTCTACCCCGAATCGAGAACAAGGCGACAGCTCATCGAATCGTGGTTGCCGGACGCTTTCCTGAACCCGCATGGCTATCCATCGCACGAATGGGTGCAGCCTTTTTCGGAATACTCCGGCTGGGTGACGAGCCGCCAGGGAGCAAACAACGGGCGCACCTGGTGGATACCGCGCGGCTGGTTCACGAGTCTCACGTATTTGCGCGACCCCGATCATCCCTATAGCGAGAAGGTGGCGTACGACATCCGCGATCGCATCGTGGAGGCGGAGCGAAACGTCCCGGGGCTGCTCGACCTGGAGAACCGCATGAATGCGCGTTACGAGCGTTTCGGCCAGCGGTGGCAGCCGCAGAACATGCAACAGCCATTGGTCGATGGCATCCGTATTTATATGAGCCTCAAAGGTAATCCTGCCCGTTCCGGCGCGCCGGGCGAAGCCGCTCGCGGCAGCGGCGGTGTCGGCGGTCTGTCGCCCGACGTTACCTGGGACTCGGGCTACACCGAAGCGCCCGACGAAACCGCGCATGGCGAGTACATGAAACTGATGGCGTCAGCCGGCCTTGCCTTCGATCGCGTTCATTTGGCTTATCTGGCCAACGGCAAACTCAGAATCCGCCGCACCGAGCGCGAGCAAGGCGGAAAAGTGACCTGGCGAGTCGAACGGCAGCGTCCGAACCTGCCGTCGTCCGAGACGGAACCGGCCCGTCCGGAAACGTCGGGTGCGCAATAATCGAACAATATGCCCCCTCCACCTACCCTGTCGAACGGAAAGATCTGCTACATCGAAATGCCGGCGAACGACATTGCCCGTTCCGCCGATTTTTATAAAAGCATCTTCGGCTGGCATGTCCGGACTCGCGGCGATGGGGCCACGGCTTTCGACGATACCACCGGCCAGGTCAGTGGTACGTGGATTGTCGGACGTCCGCCTTCGACGACTCCAGGCTTGATGATCTACATCATGGTGGACAGTGTCGAGAAGACCATTGAGGCGATCGTCGCAAAAGGCGGAGAGATTGTGCAGCCGATTGGCGCGGACGCCCCCGAGATTACCGCGCGGTTTCGCGATCCCGGCGGGAACGTACTCGGCCTCTACCAGCAACCGGGCTAAATTCGCAACGCCGCCATGGGATCGATCCGCGACGCTCGGCGCGCCGGGATGTAGCTGGCGGCGAGCGCCACGATTACGAAGAGTGCCGCAACACCGCTGAAGATGACCGGATCGGTCGCGCTGACTTGAAACAGCACGCTCTTCATGACGCGCGTCAAAGCGATCGCTGCGCCCAGCCCGACGGCAACCCCTGCCAACGCAAAACCCAGACCCTGTCCAACGACGAGCCTCATGATGTCGCCCTGCTGTGCCCCTAACGCCCGGCGAATCGCCACCTCTTTAGTCCGTTGCGCCACCGAGTAGGCGATCACACCGTACAATCCCATCAACGCAAGCAGCAGCGCCACCCCGGCAAAGAGTTCCAACAGCATCATCATCGAGCGCCGTTGACCAACCTGCGCCTCGACGCGTTCCTCCATGGTGCGGATGTCCTCGATGGGTTGGTCCCGGTCAACCGCACGCACTTCCTGCCGGACCGTATTTGCGAAACGGATGGGATCGCCCTTGGTTCGGACTGCTATCACGATCGATTGCGGTGCACCCTGCGCGCTCTGTCCAAACGGCGCGTAGACTGCGCCGGGCCAGGTGTTGCCTTCCAGATTCGACCTCACGTCTGCGGCAATGCCAATGACTTCCGCCGGCCGCGGATCGACGCCGCCGATCAGGAGGTGTTGGCCGACAGGGTCCGGGCCGCCGGGATAAGCCGGCCAGAATTGCCGGGCCAGCGTCTCGTCGATGATCGTCACCCGGTTGGAACCATCAAGGTTGTCCCGGGCGGTGAAGTCGCGCCCGCGTTTCATAGGGATTTCGAGTGTGCCGAAGTATCCGGGCATAACCGTGAACAGCGTCGCAATGGGGCGCTCATTCAACTTCAGACGCGGCTGGGTTGCATCTTGCACCGGAGTGCCCGCCGCGCCCATGAGTGGCAGATACCAGCCCGCGGCGGCGCTCGCGATACCCGGTGTCGTCTCGAGGCGGCGCATCATCTCATCATGAAACGCCATTCTCTTCTGATTGGTGTCGTAACGAGCCTGCGGCAGGGAAATTCGAAACGTGAGGAGATCGGAAGGATTGAAACCCGGGTCCACTCCGCGCAGGTGGGCGACACTCTTCGTCAGCAAAGCTGCGCCAATCAGCAAGACGATGGAAAGCGCCGCTTGTCCGACGATCAACAGGCCTCGGGCGCTGAACGCCATTCCGTGCCGCAAGCCGGCTCCCTCCGAAGCCTGTCCGCTTACGCGCAGAACCGTGATCAGGTCGGGGCGTGATGCGCCAAGCGAAGGCGCCAATCCGAAGAGCAGTCCGCTCACGACCGACAACCCAACAGCAAACGCCAGAACCGTCCCGTCAATGTGCACATCGTGAGCGCGAGGCAAGCGGAGTGCCGTCACGTGTGGAAGCGCCTGGACCGCCCAATTCGCGAGCAGAAGCCCCAATGCGCCGCCGGCTATGGACAGCAGCAGACTTTCAGCCAGCAGTTGCTTGAGGAGCCGTCCCCGATCGGCGCCGAGCGCAGCACGTAAAGCGAACTCCCGGAGCCTCGATGTTGCGCGCGCCAACAACAGACCGGCAACGTTGGCGCATGCAATGAGCAGGACAAAGCTCACCGCGCCGAACAACATCCAGAGCATCGAGCGCACATCGGTAACCAGCGCATCTTTCAGCGGCACGACGCGGTTCGGAAGGTTAGGCCTGGCGTCGAGCATCGTCGGATGTGCCAGAGCGTAGCGGTGGCGTAACACGCTCGCTTCGGCGCTGGCCTGGTTCAGGTCCACTCCTGGTTTCAGGCGGCCAAACAGCGTCAGGTAAGGACTCAACATGCGAGCCTTCGGCGGAATCTCAGGCCATTCGCTGGGTTGCGTCATCCACAGGTCCAGGCCGAAGAACGGAAAGTTGAACTCTGGAGGAAGCACGCCGATGACGGTATACGGCGCGTCAGCCAGGGTCAGAGTCTTCCCCACAATCCGCGGGTCTCCCAGGAATTTGCGCCGCCACAACTGATCGCTGATCATCACAACCGGCGGGCCGCCCGCCGAATCCTCGCCGGGGAGAAATTCGCGGCCGAGAACCGGCGCCGCCTCCAGGATGCGAAGAAAGCCGGCCGTTACGCGCGTGCCGGCGAGCACCTCCGGCTCTGCTCCGCCGAGAAGTGTAAAACTCTCCGGGCCTGTATAGGCTCCGATATCGGTAAAGGAGTGCTGGGCGGCTCGCATCTCCTCAAAGCGCGTGGGTGTAGAGCCGCCGGGAACGCGAACGAGCTTGTCGGCATCGCTGTAGTTGAGCGGCTTCAGCAGAACGGCGCGAATTACCGTGAACATCGCCGTGTTGCCGCCGATCGCAAGTGCGAGCGTCAGGATAGTGGTTAGCGCGAAGATCGCGTCTTTACGCGTCGCGCGGATGGCATATTGTGTGTCCTGGCGGAGATGATCAAGTGCTCTCAAACTCATATGGATTACTCGTAATTCAACGCTCGGATTGGGTCCACTCGCGAAGCGCGGCGCGCCGGAATAAACATCGCGAAGAATGCAGCCGGGACGAGGAAAAGCAAGACCGCTGCGAAAACGGCCGGGTCGCCGGGCCGGGTGCCGTAGAGCAGTGTCATGAAATAGCGTCCCAAAACCAACGCTCCGCCCATCCCCAGGAAGACGCCAATACCGGCTAAAAGGAGACCCTCTTTCAGGATCATGGCCAACACTGTCGATTGCCGGGCGCCAACGGCCATGCGGATTCCCAATTCCCGAGTCCGCTGCGCAACGGAATGCGATAGAACGCCGAAAAGTCCAACCATCGCGAGCATCACTGCCAAGGCAGCGAGCATAGCGAGTAATGTAGCGCGGAAACGCGGATAGGCCAGGGCTTCGGACTCCAACTCGCTGACGGTTTGCATCCTCTCGAGCGGGACGTCCGGCGCCACCGCCCGTGCCCGCTCCTGAATACTCGCGCCGATCGCATGGCTCGCCCCGGTTACGCGCACGAGCAAATTGACTGCATCTGGCGGATTCTGGCTCAGCGGACGGAAAAGAACAGGGGCTTCGTCCCAATCCATTTCGCGAAACACATTCTGGCGTTTCTCGTCGCCAACCACGCCGACCACCCGGAACCAGGACCTGCTACGGTTGCCGGCATCGAACGGCCGGACATGTTTCCCAACCGGGTCGCGTTCGGGGAAGTATTTTCGAACCAGCGCCTCATTGACAATCGCGACTGGTTCGGACGCGGCGGAATCGAACCGTTCAAAGAATCTCCCGGCCCGTAGCGGCGTATCCATGACGCGAAAATACTCCGGACTTACCGTCTGCTGCGTCGTATCCACCAGGCTCTCCTGCCGGGGCTCTGGCTGTCCTTCAACCTCGATGGCGTCGACCGAACCTCCGCCGCGAATCGGAGGGGTGCTGGAAAACGCGAGCCCCTGGAGTTCCGGAATTCGACCGAGTTCTGTTGTCAGCCGGTCGTACACTTGAACGCGCCGAGCGGGGTCGACGTAGTTGTTCCGCGGAAGCTGTATCGACGCGCTCAGGAGCCCGGTCTCACGGAAACCGAGCGGCGTCGCGGCAAATCGCACCATGCTCTGGATCAGCAATCCGGCACTTGCGAGAAGGACGGATGTCAGCGCGACTTCCGCCACAATTAAGGTCTTGCCGAAACGGTGTTGGCGGCTTCCTTGCGACGATGACTTACCGGCCGCTTTCAATGCCTCGTTCAGATCCACCCGCGATGCTTTCCAGGCAGGAATGGCGCCAAAGAGTAGCGCAGTCAGTAGCGCAAGGGCTCCGGTGAAGGCGAACGCGGACGCGTTCAGCTCGATCGCGGTGCCGGGCGGCAATTCAACCGCGTGGGCGATTCGGAAGTAATGGATTCCGCCGGCCGCCAATCCTATTCCCGCCGCAGATGACACCATTGCAAGCAGCACGTTCTCAGTGAACAGTTGGCGCAGCAGGCGGCGACTGCCTGATCCTAACGCGGCGCGAATGGCCATTTCCCGTTCCCGGCCCGCCGCGCGCGCCAGCAGCAGGTTCGCAACATTGACGCAGCAGATCAGAAGCACGAAGCTTACAGCGCCAAACAGTACAAGCAGGCTCAGGCGCAGATTTCGGCCCGTGAGCCATGTGAACTCCTCGTGCAGATCGTAGGTGATGGGCTCCATAAGGGCACCCCACCGGTCGTTCCTGTGTGCGGCCTGGTGCAGCAGCGCAATTTCCTGCTGGGCGGTACTGACCGCCATGTTTGGCTTGAGCCGCGCAAAAACCGCCACGGCAAACTGATCCGGACGGCCGGGATGCGTCATAAGAGTCCACATTGCGACGTTGTGCTCCGGTGGCAGGAACGCGAATCCGCGTGGCATGACACCTTTCACGGTGCATGCTTGGTCGTCCAGGCGTATGGCGCGCCCGATCGCGCCCTGGTCGGCGCTCAAAGTTTCCTGCCAGAAGTCATACGCCAGAACAGCGACACAGCTTCGCCCGCTGTCAACCGCGTCGAAGGTTCGTCCGAGCAGGGCAGGGCTTTTGAGAAGCGCGAAGAAGTCTGCACTCACGGGAACGGTGAAAACAGTGCGTGCGGGGCCGTGTCCCGTCAGAATCCGCTGCGGTGAAGCTTGAGGCGACCAACTAACCGCGGCGAATCCCTCAAAGCTGGTGCTGGTCGTCTTCCAGTTCTCGTAGTCGCTGTAGAGGTCGAACAGCTTGGTGATTCCTTTGGCCTGCTTCTGCCGCTCCCATATGACAACCAGCCGGCTGGAGTCTCTATAAGGCAAAGGTCGCAAAAGGACTGCCTCCAGCGCGCTGAACACGGCTGTGTTAGCCCCGATGCCGAGAGCGAGCGTGAAAATGAGGATCGCGGTAGAACCGGGAGTCCTGCGAAAAAGGCGGATCGCATAGCCCAAATCCTGGACGAAACCCTCGAAGCGCATCGGCTAAATTAGACGGGTTAGAAGGGCTAACGTGTCGACCGCAGACTCTTTTCCGCCAGTTTTTCGAGCACCGAGCGGGCCTGCGACTGAGTATCGCCGAACGCCTGCAAGTAATCCTGGAACTTGCGATTGAGGTCGAGGGCTTCTTCCGGGCTCAGCTCCGCACGTACGATCATGTCGCGCAGGTGAACTGGATTGGGCAGCAGGGCGTCTTCGTTCAATTCTTCGAGTGCCGTTTCGGGATCGTAATGATACACAGCTCGCCTCCTGTCCGATGATAGCGACAATTGGAATAGCGCGATCTTCCTTATATTTGTGGCGGATTCTGACGATGAGAAACGTGAGAACTTGCGTTCTCCCGGGTTCCGCCGCTCGCTTGTGCTACGGTCCGGCATCTTCCGGTTGTAGGAGATGCGTCGACGTTGTCACACACGGTGAGGATTCGTGGCTAACGACCAACAAAAACCGGCCAACGATCAGAGTCACTATCGATTGCTTGTAGTGGACGACGATCCACTCAACCTGGACATGCTCGCCCGGCGGTTGTCGCGCCTGGGTTACAAGGTGGAAAGCGCCGAGAACGGTCCGCGCGCTCTGGACCTCATCGCGTCGGGTTCGTTTGACCTCCTGCTGCTCGACCATAATATGCCTGGAATGAGTGGTTTGGAGGTCCTCGTCACGCTGCGGCGGTCCTATTCTCCGCTCGACCTGCCCATCATCATCGTGACCGCTGTCAGCGACAGCCAGACCACAGTTGACGCGTTGAACGCGGGCGCCAACGATTACGTCACCAAGCCGGTGGATTTTGAGGTGCTCCTGGCGCGCATGCGCTCACAGCTTGCCCGCCGCGAAGCGCAGGCTCGGCTCCACGAGGGGGAACAGCGCGACGTCATGGCCGCCCGTGGGAGCAACGACGGCTTCTGGGACTGGGATTTGCAGTCGAACGCCATGTATCTCTCGGCGCGCTGGAAGGAGATACTGGGCTACGACCCAGATGAGATCGAAGACAGTGCGGCGGAATGGCTGAGCCGCATTCATCCGGATGATTCCAATCGCGTTCAATACGACCTGGATACGGCAATCACCGGCGTTGTGGAACAATTCAACAGCGAGCACCGCCTGCAGCATAAAGACGGTTCCTGGCGCTGGGTCCGCAGCCGTGCTCAGACCGTGCGCGACAGCTCAGGTCAGCCTACGCACCTGGCGGGGACGCTGATCGATATCACCGACAGCAAAATTGCCGATCCGATCACGAATCTGCCAAACCGCGCCCTGTTGCTGGAGCGCTTAGCGGAGGCAATCACCCGGTCGGGACGCGAGTCCGGCTACACATTCGCGGTGCTGCTGCTCGATATCGACCGGTTTAAGGTGATCAACGACAGCCTGGGACATCTGGTAGGCGATGAACTGCTCGTAGGCATCGCCAGCCGCCTGCGGACACTGACGCATGAAGGATCGATCCTGATCGCCCGGCTCGGAGGCGACGAATTCGCGATCCTGCTCGGACATCCCGCGCGCGCCGAGCAGGTGGATCAGATGGGGACCGCTTTGCGTGAGTTGTTGTCGCAACCGTTCCGGCTCGAAGGGCGGGACGTATTCTGCACCCTGAGCATTGGCGCGGCACTGGGTCCCGGAGACGCGATCCGGGTGGAGGATCTTCTGCGCGATGCCGACACGGCCATGTACCGGGCGAAGGCGCTGGGCGGCGCGCGGATCGAGATTTTTGACCGCGATATGCGAAAGCGAGCCGTGGCCCGGCTGGACCTCGAAACCGACCTTCGCGCGGCTTTCGCAAACGACGACTACGAGGTTTACTACCAACCCAAAGTGAACCTCGGCGATGGCAGGATCACAGGTTTCGAGGCGCTGGCGCGTTGGCTGCATCCTCGCCTTGGTTTGATCTATCCCGATCAATTCATCCCACTCGCCGAGGAGACGGGTTTGATCATTCCGCTGGGGAACTGGGTCTTGGAACAGGCCTGCCGGCAACTCAAAAGCTGGCAACAGCGTTTCCCGCAGACTCCTCCGCTGACCATGAGCGTGAACATGTCGTGCCGCCAGTTCCGGGATGCCGGCCTGGTCGGAAACGTGGAAAGAATTCTGAAGGAGAACGACCTGGAACCCTCGACATTGCGCCTCGAGATTACCGAAAGCGTGTTCATCGAGGACGCGGAGGAGGCGGGGCGCATTCTGGAGCTTTTGAAGAATGTGGGGGTCGGGCTCAAGATTGACGATTTCGGTAAGGGGTATTCCTCGCTAAGTTATCTCTGCAATCTGCCATTCGACACCGTCAAAATCGATCGGGCGTTCGTGAGTTGTTTGCCGCAAAACGGGTCGCATATCGTGGACACGGTCATTCGGCTCGCGGGGGCGCTGGGCATGAACGTCGTAGCCGAGGGGGTAGAGACGCGCGAACAGGTTGAGCTGCTGCAATCGCTCGGCTGCAAATACGCGCAAGGCTATTACTTCTCGGAGCCGGTGGAAGCATCCCAGATCGAGAACATGCTTACGCGTTCTGCGAAAGCGTTGCTTCCGGCCATCGCTTTACCGCGGAATTCGGAGTTGGTCGGACTCAGCGGGTAAATCTGATTTATCGTACTGGTATGAGGCTCCTCCGGGCCGTTGTAGCTTTCTTAGCCGCCGGCACAGCACTGGCGGCCGAATCTTTCCTGTATATCGGAACGTACACTGGACCTTCCAGCAAAGGCATTTACGTCGCATCGTTCGATGAGCGGACGGGCAAAGTCCGCGGCCTTCGACTTGCCGCCGCGACCGCCAATCCGTCGTATATTGCGATCCATCCGAACCACAAGTTTCTTTATGCGGTGGATGAGACGTCCGCCGGGACCGTGAGCGCGTTTGCAATCCGGGCGGATACGGGACAACTGACGTTCCTCAACAAGGTTTCCTCGAAGGGCGACAGTCCGTGTCATATCAGCGTCGATCCGGAGGGCAAAAACCTGCTTGTTGCGAATTACGGCAGCGGCAGTTTTGCGGTCTTGCCGATTGGGGCGGACGGCAAGCTGCACGAGGCGTCGGCGTTTGTCCAGGACACCGGTAAGGGGCCGAATGCTCAACGGCAGGAAGGCCCGCATGCTCATTTCATCCAGGTTTCGCCCGACAAGGCGTTCGCCGTCGGCGCGGATCTGGGCGTGGATAAGGTGTTCGTGTTTCGCTTCGACGCCAAGGCGGGGAGCCTGAAGCCGAACGATACTCCATTTGCCGCGATCAAGGCCGGCTCCGGTCCGCGGCACCTGGCGTTTCACCCAAGCGGCAAGTTCGCCTATCTGACGAATGAGCTGGCTTCCACGGTCACAGCGTTCAGTTGGAATCGGGAGAGCGGGGCGCTCCAGGAATTGCAGACGATTTCTACGTTGCCTGCGGGTTTCAAAGGCGAAAACACGACTGCGGAGATCGCGGTCCATCCGTCAGGAAGGTTTCTCTATGATTCGAATCGGGGGGATGACAGCATTGCGGTCTTCGCGATCGACCAGGCTAAGGGGACATTGACGGCGGTGGATCGGACGCTGGCCGGGGGTAAGGTCCCGCGGAATTTCGAGTTGGATCCGTCAGGTTCGTTTCTGATCGCCGCGAATCAGAAGTCGGATGACCTGGTGGTGTTTAGGGTTGACAAACAAACGGGAAAGCTGACTTCTACTGGTCAGATCGCGCACGTGGGCTCGCCCGTTTGCTTGAAGTTTTTGAGGTAAGTTCTTGCGGGACTGCCAGTCCCGCACGGACTTCCAGTCTGCATTACGCGTTACGCGTGCGCCGCGGCTGGTAATTCCTTAACGATCTCGCCGACGAACGACTTGGCGTCGCCGAACAACATGAGCGTACGGTCCATGTAATAGAGCTCATTGTCGATTCCGGCGAAACCGGGGTTCATACTGCGCTTGATCACCATCACCGTGTGAGCCTTGTCCACGTCGAGAATAGGCATGCCGTAGATGGGGCTCGCGGTGTCGTGACGCGCCGCCGGATTTACGACGTCATTCGCGCCGATGACGAGTGCGACGTCGGCTTCACCGAATTCGTCGTTGATCTCCTCCATCTCGTGGAGACGGTCGTAGGGGATGTCCGCTTCGGCCAGCAACACGTTCATGTGGCCGGGCATGCGGCCCGCCACCGGGTGAATGGCAAACTGGACGTCGATGCCGCGCTTGGTGAGCTGATCGGTGAGTTCGCGGAGTTTATGCTGCGCCTGGGCGACGGCCATGCCATAACCCGGCACCACGATTACTTTCCGGGCCGAGGCCAGGATCGAGGCTGCGTCCTCGGGGGTCGCGCTGTGTACCGGCTTCTGTTCCCCTTTGGCGGCAGCTCCGGCCTGAACCTGGCCGAACGCGCCAAAAAGGACGTTGGTGAACGACCGGTTCATGGCCTTGCACATGATGACGGATAGAATGAAGCCCGACGCAGCGTTCAAAGCACCGGCGATGATCAACAATTTGTTGTTGAGGGCAAAGCCCATCGCCGCCGCCGACATACCGGCGTAGGAGTTCAAAAGCGCGATGACGGTGGGCATGTCTCCGCCGCCGATCGGGATGATCAGCAGAACGCCGAACAGCAGAGCCAGGCCACAGAATGTCGGGAAAACCCAGTCCGGCGCGGGGGCCGCACAAAGCCAAACGCCCAACACGATGGCCAGCGCCAGCAGCAACAGGTTCACGAAATTCTGGCCCTTATACGTGATGGGCCGAGTAGGCACAAGCTCCTGAAGTTTGCCGAATGCCATCAAACTGGCGGTGAAGGTCAGGAAGCCCAGCAGGACCTCAACGCACAACGAAACCATCGTGAAGCCGGTGGGAGCCGCGCGATAATATTCGGCGGTCCCGACGAGCGCTGCGGCAAAAGTACCGAAAGCATGGGACAGAGCCGTAAGCTGGGGCACCGACGTCATGGGCATCAGGTACGCCAGAGGGACGCCAATCGCCGTGCCGATGAAAAAGGCAATCAGAATCGCTTCCAGGCTGACCACTTCGTGACGAAGCAGGGTCCCGACAATAGCGAAGAGCATTCCAACCTGGCCCATCTGTACACCGCGTCGGGCAGTGGCGGGGGAGCTGAGCCATTTAATCGAAAGAATGATGGTAAAGGCGGCGACCAGGTACGAGTATTGCCAGAGGGATTCCACGGTTAGTGCCCTCCCTTACCGGGTTCCTTCTTGCGGAACATCTTCAGCATCCGATCGGTGATCAGGAATCCGCTCACGATGTTGATGGTGGCGAACGTGACCGCCGTGAAACCTAGAACTTTGCTCAGCATGGGAGCTGTGCCCGACCCCGTGATCAGAATCGCGCCGACCACCGAAATGGCCGAAATCGCGTTGGTAAGAGACATCAGGGGCGTGTGCAGCAGCGGCGACACGCGGCGAACTAACTCCAGGCCAAGAAAGCCCGCCAGAAAGAAAACATAAATGCTGAGCTCCAACTCCATGCTCATGCAGGGACTCCGCTATCCATCATGGATTCAAAAAGCGCTTTCACCTTGGGTTGAACGAGCTGGCCGTCGCGGGCGACCAGTGTTTCGCGGACGATTTCGTCGTCCATGTTGATCGCGAGATTGCCTTCCTTGTTGATCATGTTCTTCAGGAAGGTTCCGATATTGCGGGCATACATCTGGCTGGCGTGATACGGAATGCTCGATGCCAGGTTCACTGGGCCGACGATGCTGACGCCGTTGTCCACCACTGTCTCGCCGGCGCGCGTCAATTCGCAGTTGCCGCCGCGTTCTGCCGCGATGTCGACGATGATGGATCCGGGGACCATGCCCCGCGCCATGTCGGCGGTGATGAGCAGGGGAGCTTTCCTCCCAGGAACTGCGGCGGTCGTGATGACGACGTCGTTTTCACGCATCACACTGGCCATCTGCTCGCGCTGCCGGCGAATCGTATCTTCATCGAGCGCCTTTGCATATCCACCTTCGCCTTCGCCCTTCGCGCCGCCGAGGTCGATGGTCACGAACTTCGCGCCCAGGCTCTCGATCTGTTCTTTCACGGCCGAGCGGACGTCGTAAGCGCTCACTACCGCGCCAAGACGTTTTGCGGTGGCGATGGCCTGCAAGCCCGCCACGCCGGCTCCCAGGACGAGAACACGAGCCGGCGGAATTGTTCCGGCGGCGGTCATCATCATGGGGAACATGCGGGGTAAGGTATCGGCTGCCAACAGAACGGCCTTGTACCCGGCGATCGAAGCCATAGACGACAGGACGTCCATGCTCTGCGCGCGCGTTGTGCGCGGGATCAACTCCATCGAGAAAAGCGTGGCTTTCCGCGCGGCAATGTCATTGGACAGGCGCGGATCGGTCAGCGGATCGCACATGCCGATGACGACATGCGTATTCGTCAGGCGGGGCGAATCTTCGACGCGCACCGCAAGCAGGATCTGGGCGCTGGCGCGCAGATCGTCGGCCGAGGAAGCAATCTTCGCGCCTTTCGCTTCGTAATCCGAATCGCGGAAGCCGGCGGGGATGCCCGCGCCGCGCTCGATCCAAACCTCGGCGCCCGCCTTGGTCAGCAGGTCCATGGCGCGCGGCACCATGGCAACGCGGCGCTCACCGGGAAACGTCTCTTTCAGAACACCTATTTTGAGGCCCAATTCTGAAACCTCCTTCCAAATCATCATCGGCGCGAATTGGTTCGCGCTGCACACGCCCGCTGTACGCACATAAGTGCGGCCCTACGAGTTAGTCGTAAAAAACCGGGAGCTGGTTACCGAAACCGAGCCTGCGCCACCGAATGCGGTCACTTGCGTGTACTTTTTATGGTAACGCGGACGGCCAGGCGGAAGCCTGTCCCACCTAGTCGTAGAGAAGTTCCGCGTACCGGCCCTGCTTGATCAACTCTTCCCGCTTCTCGCGCCAGGTCTCCGCCAGGCCGGTGGTGACAATCATGGCGTTCTCGAACTTCAGGGCGGCTTCGCTCAGGCCAGCCAGGTAAACGTACGTTTTGGAGTCCTGGATCATGTCCCACACCTCGCGCGCGTTCTCCACCAGCGCTTGCTCGAGCGCGGGGGACGCATCGGCATGGGGACGCCGGCTCACGGCCTCAAAAGCTTTGAATGTCGCTTCGTCGTAGTACAGGGCGAAGTCGTTCCTGAAATCGTTCAGGTACAGCAGTTCCATACCGGTCTTGGCGCCGTAGAACAGCCGGACCTTCCCCGTCCAGCCGGTTCGCATCTCGTGGATCCGTTTTACAAAGGCGCGGAATGGCGCGATACCGGTGCCGACGCCGATCATCAGCAAATTGGCGGTGTTATCGGGAGGTATCGTAAAAGCGCCACCGTAGGGGCCGGTGATCTGGATCGGATCGCCGGGCTTGGAGTCGCACAGGAAGTTCGAAGCCTTTCCCGGATACTTCTCGCCGCTGACCTCGTCGATGTAGAAGCACCGCCGGACACAGATCGAGATGGTGCTGCCGCGTCCCGCCTCGCCGCTTCGCGAGTTGGCAATCGAATAAAGCCGCAGGTGATGCTCGTTTCCGAAGTCGTGAGGTCCGGGGGCGAGCACGCCGATGCTCTGCCCTTCGACGTATTCAAAGCGGCGCACGGGCATTTGCAGGACCAGGTGACGCACTTCGGCGTCGGAAGCCGGTGGCGTGATCCGCTCGCTCGTCAACAGCATGGCCGTGTACGGATGGTTGACGTCATATTCAGATAAGTTCATGATGATTCTCCTCGCTCTTGACTAACTCGCGTAAGACGGACCGCAACCAGCTCTGCCTCATCGTGAGTTCAGCATCCTGTTTGGCGCCGCGGGCTCGCGGCCTGCGCTTTCGGCACGATTGTGGCACGCCTTGGAGCGCTCGCAGGCGCCACAACCGTGGGCCAGGTACTCCAGCACGTCCCGATCGGACCCGCATCCCGAGTTCTTGCGGACCACGGCCTGGATGACGAACCAGGCGCCCATGATAATCAGGATGCCGATGACTGCAGTCAGAAGGCTCTCCAACATGTCTCAGCCTCCATTCCCCATTCCAGCAAATCCCATGAACGCCATCGAGAGGATGGCGGCTAACACCAGGGTGAGCGCAGTACCTCTCGCGAGACTTGCCGTGTCGGACAGCTCGATGCGCTCGCGGACCAGCGACAGTGTCACGATGGCGAGCGTGTATCCACCGCTTCCCGCCACGGCAAAAACGAAGCTCTGCAGCAGGTTGTAGTTGCGCGAGGTCTGGAACAGCGGCACGGCCAGCACGGCGCAGTTGGTGGTGATGAGCGGCAAGTAGACGCCCATGGCTCGGAAGAGCGCGGGGCTGGTCTTCTTGATGAACATCTCGGTCAACTGCACGGTGGACGCAATGATAACGATATAGACGATGATCCTGAGGTACTCGGCGTGGAATCGGACGAGGAGCAGGTTCATTTCGTATGAGAGAACGGCGCTCACGACGATGACGAACATCACCGAGAGGCCCATGCGCCAGGCGGTACCGAATTTCCCGGATATGCCGATGAACGAGCACATCCCGAGGAACACGCAGAGAACAAAATTATTGATCAGCAGGGCGTCAATGAAGATGCCGCCCAGGGACGCGTGATTCATGAATGCACCTCCACTACCTGCACCAGTTCGGCTTCGGCTGCGCGTTTGCGCTTTTCGCGGCGGTCGCGCCACACGGTGAACGTGATCAGCCAGATTGCCAGCGATATGAAGCCGCCGGGAGGCAGTAAGAAAAGGACCCAGGGTTCATAGTTGGGTCCAAAGATGGGAAGACCGAAAAATGTGCCCGCGCCGAGGACTTCGCGGACGGTGCCGAGACAGCTCAGGGCGAATGTGAAGCCTAACCCCATGCCGAGGCCGTCGAGCAGCGATTTGCCGACCGGATTCTTTCCTGCGTAAACCTCGGAGCGTTCGAGAATGATACAGTTCGCAACGATCAGCGGGATGAAGGGGCCGAGCGCCTGGGAGACCGGCACGCTGATCGCTTTTACCAGGTAATCGACGATGGTCACCGAGGTCGCGATGATGGAGATGTAGGTTGCGATGCGGACCTGGCGCGGGACGATCTTGCGCACGGCGGAAACCAGGCCGCCGGAGAAGACCAGCACGAACGTGGTGGCCAGTCCCATGGCGACAGCATTTCGGACCGAGTTTGTGATGGCCAGCGTCGGGCACATCCCGAGGACCTGAACGAAGACCGGGTTTCGTTTCCAGAGGCCATTGAGAAACGGGTTGTCAGGGGGCGGCGCCGGTACGCCGCTGCCGTGGCATGCTACAGGGGTATCGCTCATATTTCACCTCGTGTAGTGGAGGTTGTAAACCTGTCGCTATCGATCGCCGATCCAAAAAAGCGGATGAAAACAAGGTGGCGCAGTCGGTTTCGCCTGTGCGTTCCCGGTGAAGTCCAAAGGCAGGCGAAACCGCCTGCTCCACCCTTCCATAGCCTGTCGCACCTGGAGTTTTCGACCGTGCGGCGGGTTGATAACCCTCCCCGCGCCGGTTGCCAACCGGCGCGCCGGCTGCCAGCCTGGATCAAAAGGGCACAACACAGGGTACTCATGATCAGTTGCCCCTCCTGATGCGATCCAGATTCTTCGAGATGATGGGCGCGATTTCCTTGGTGCTCTTTTCGAGCATGCGGCCCACTGCGCGGGATGAGACCGTTGCGCCAGAGATCGCATCGATTTCCCAGGGGTTTTTCTTGGTGCCGTGCTTTACGACTGCGATAGGGTGCGTTGCGTCGAGGTCCTTGAAGTTGTTCAGGAACGGCACGTCACTACGGATGCGATCGCCGAGGCCGGGAGTTTCGCGCATCTCGACCACCTTGAATCCCGTCACAATCTGCTTATCCGGCGAGTAGGCATACATGGCGGAGATGACATCTGCATAGCCGCGGTCGCTGGCCTCGACGACAACCCCGAGGAAGTTTTCGTTGGCGTCGTAGCCGGCGAAGAATCGGGGACCCTCGCCCTCGGCGCTGGGCAGAATTTTGAGATCGCCGGAAGGCTCGATGCCATAAACAACCTGCTTATGAATACCCGGCAGGAGCTGCGCGACCGAGTCGTGCATGATGATGTCCTGGTTGTTCCGGATACGCGCCAGGGTCGTGATTTTTGTCGCGACGATGAGCATGCCACACAGAAGTGACACGGTGCCCATCAGCCGGATCATGCGAAAGCTGCTTTCTCTCATGCTTTGGCCTCCGCTTTTCTGCGCGCCCCAAAGTGGCGGGGCTGGGTGAGATTGTCAATCATCGGCGATACAGCATTGCTCAGAAGGATGGCGTACATGACGCCTTCCGGCAGGCCGCCTTTGAACCGGATCAGGACCGTGATCAACCCCATGAGCGCGCCGTAGATCCAGACGCCGGCGGGTGTCACGGGAGAACCGATCGGATCGGTTGCCATGAAGAATGCCCCGAGCATCAGGCCGCCCGAGAGGAGCACGAAAAACGGGTTGGGATACCGGGCGCTGTCGGTCAGGTAAAACGCGCCACCCACCAGAAATGCGCTCAGCAGCATCGCGGCCGGAATCCGCCAGTCCATCATCTTGCGCACAATCAGGTATAGACCGCAGAGAATGATCAGAATCGCCGAAGTCTCACCCGCCGATCCGGCGCGTTCGCCGAGGAACAGCGGCTGCAGGGCCGTGGTCACGTGATCGAATTTCTGCTGCATCAGGGGCGTTGCGCCCGAGAAGGCGTCAACGCGTACATGAGCGATCCAATTTGTCAGCGGAGCGGACTTCATCAAGGGCCAAGCCAGGCTGGAGGGGATAAATTCCGAAAACCGATTCAACGCCAGCGCCGGGGTGTAGGCCGTGATCGCGACCGGAAACGCAGCTTGTAGAAACGCTCGCGCGACGAGCGCGGGATTGAACACATTGAAACCTAGGCCGCCGAAAATCAGCTTAGCCGGCCCGATAGCGATGAAGCCACCAACCGCTCCCATCCATAGCGGGAACCCCGGCGGCAAGGTGAGCCCGAGAAGTACGCCCGTGATGGTGGCGCTGAAATCGATCAGGGTCGAAGGGCGCTTCATCACCCGGCATGCGATGTGCTCGGTGAGCAGGCAGGACGCGGTAGTGGTCGCGATTAAGGCCAGAGCGCTAATGCCAAACAACCACACGGCATACGCGCACAGGGGAAGCAAAGCAAAAACCACGTTCCGCATGATCTTCTCGACCGTGAAGTCGGAATGCAGGTGGGGAGAGGTTCGTACTTCAATGACGGAGGTGCTCATGCGCGCGCCTTTCTCTCCCGGTTAAGCTGTTTGGAAATCCGGAAGTATTGAACGAGCGGGATGTGCGCGGGGCATACATAGGCGCAGCAACCGCACTCAAAACAGTCGCCCAAATGAAAATTCGTGTCCATCTCTTCGTAGCGTTCTTTGCGGGCCAGCATGCCGAGACGCGAGGGATTCAGGTGCATCGGGCACGCCTCGACGCACTTACCGCACTTGATGCACGGGTAAATGCGATGGTGGCCGTTCAGTTCGCGCGAAGTCAGGACCAGCACACCGGTGACGCCCTTCGTCAGTGGCACGTCGAGCGATCCGATGGCGGCGCCCATCATCGGGCCGCCGAGCACGACCGAAGTCGCTTCCCTGGTGATGCCGGCTTGCTCGAGGGCCCACCGCAGAGGACTGCCTAACGCGGCGAGATAGTTGCCCGGCTTGGCGACGCCGGGTCCGGTGATGGTGACTACACGCTCGATCAGTCCTTGATGCCGGGGCAGCAGGTAGCCGATCTGAGCGAGCGTCGCGACGTTAAAAACGCCGACGCCAACATCGAAGGGCAGGCCGCCCGATGGCACTTCGCGGTGTAGCAGGGATTGGATCAACATCTTTTCCGCACCCTGTGGATACTTCGTTGGGATCGCTTCAATCGAAATGTCGGCTGCGTCACCGTTGGCTTTACGGAGCGCGTCGACGGCGTCCATTTTGTTGTCTTCGATGCCGACAATCGCCCGCGAGGCGCCGATAGCTTTCATTGCGATGCGGGCTCCGTGGAGCACCTCGCCGGCCTCTTCGAGCATCACGCGATGGTCGGTTGTGAGGTAAGGCTCGCACTCGCAGCCATTGACGACGACGGTGTCGACCTTCTTGCCCTCGGGCAGCTTCATTTTGACGTGCGTCGGAAATGCAGCGCCGCCGAGACCAACGACGCCGGTGTCCTGGACCGCCGCAATGACCTGCTCAGATGTCATGTGGTCGATATCCTGGGGAGCGCCGTAGAGAACCTGCTGGCTCGCTCCTGGATAAGGCTTGATGAAGATAGCTTGCGAAAGATCGCCTCGCGCCGAGGGAGCCAGGGCGATGCGTTCCACACGGCCGGTGGCCGGCGCATGCATGGGCACAGAGACGAAACCACCCGCTTTCGCGATCGGTTCGCCGCGCACTACTTCCTGGCCTTCCCGCACGATCGGCACGGCCGGAGCGCCGGTGTGTTGCGAGAGCGGCACAATGAGAATCGGCGCGAACGGCAGCCGGCGGATTGGCAGGTGACACGTCCCTTCCTTGAATTCGGGGACGTGTACCCCGTGTGAGAAGGTCTTGCCGTTCAAAAGTCCTAGGAGAGACATAACGGTCCTAGTTGAATTTCTCCGCGCGCTTCATCAGCTTGTCGAGATCTTTTTCTTTGGGATCCCACGGCGTACCGGGGTGGATCACTTGCGCGGTGCACTTTTCAGCCGCCCGCACGAGATCCTTATACGGCCCGCCTTTAGCGTCCTTAATAACAGCGTGATTGTCGTCGTCGTAGGCGAAGATCTTGGCGTTGATACCGATGCACTCTTCGCAGGAAGTGCAGAGGTCCGATTCGATCCAGGGCGCGGCGTAGCCGTTGAGGCTCTCCGCTCCGGCTGCGGCTTCGGCGACCACGGCCGTCGGGGCGGCAACAGGCTCCGCTATCACCGCTGGGATTGACGCTTGCACGACGGGCGCCGGGCCCGCCGGCTGATCCGTCAGAATATTGCCGTCCGACAGCATCTTCTGAAGCTGAGCCACCATGGCTTGCGCGAATTCGGCCTTGGCCTTTTCCGCGATCGCAGTGACGTCCACCTGCTCGCGAACACCCGCCAGCGACCGCAGCATGCGCCAGAAGTTCCGCCGGTCTTCCGTGGCCCGCACAATCGGCGCGGCGACAATGACGCGAATCAGCCGATTCTTTTTGTCCACGCCCCAGATGTACGGGAATTTGCCGTCGCGCTCGTCCGCTGCCAGATCGATGAACTCGGCCAGCAGAACCATGTTGTCGTTCCACGTATCGCGCGGAGCGGTTCGGAACTGTTTGCGGAAGCGCGCCTCGGTCACCGCGAAATCGGCGAACGTCATGGGCACTTCCATCTTGGCCTTGCCGCCCTTTTCGTCCGTGTATTCGAGCGTGTAAACAGGCCAGTCCCGATCGACCGCGGGATTGCCTTCGATATCGAAGCACTCCTCGGGAATTATGCCTTTATCGGGGTTGTAGCGAACGAGCGGATAAGCCCGCGATTCGATTGCCAGCTTGGCCTGGTGCTCGGCGAGATCGTCGCCGATCCCATGCTCCGGCATGCAGGCGCTGTAGATATTGAACAGAGCAGGCCGGCGCGCGTTCAAACCGTCAATGAAGCCTTCAATCAGGTGCGTGGCGTTGCCGACGCTGCCCTGCAAAACGTAAGTCGTGCGATGGGCCATCGCCACCAGGGCGATCTCTTTGCGAATCTCTTCCTTGCCCTGGAACGCCTTGCCATACTGCGCCATGTCGGAAACCTGGCCGGTGTAGCCGGAGGTGCAGGCCTGGCCTCCGGTGTTGGAATAAACCTGCGTGTCGAGAATCAGGGCCTTGATCGGTTTGCCCGACATCATCATGCGCGACAGGTTCTGGAAGCCGATGTCGTACATCGCGCCGTCGCCTCCGATGGCGACCACGGGCGGGCACAACGCGAATTCTTCCTCGGTGAACTTCCGCCAGTCGAAGTAGGTGAGCGCTTCCTCGTGCTTCTCCTTCTTATAGCCGCCGTTCAGCTCGATTTCGGCCATGCGGATGGCTCGGAAGCCTTCCGCCATCTTCGACATATGTCCTTCGTAAACGCCCATCGCCATCGAGGAGGAATCCTGGAACAGGTGGTTGGCCCAAGGGAACGGATAAGGATTGAACGGATACGTCGAACCCCATACTGATGTGCAACCCGTCGAATTGATGATTCCCATCGAGCAGCGCCCGCGGCGGCCGGTTCCTTCGGTGTACTGCCACTTGAGGTGCTTCAATTTGGCGAGAACTTGCGTCACCCAGTGGAGCCACTCGGCGTCCAGTGTCTTTCCGGCATGGCGTTCGTCCAGCTTCTCCGCGAAGCTGGCGAGCGTGACGTCCGTGTTCTTGAGCTTATCGAGAGCCTGGTCGATGCGATCGCTGTCGGTCAAGTCGACCGTGGAAGCGAGTTTCAGGCGCACGTGCTGGTCGAGCCGCGTGATCAGGTCGTCCAGCTTGTCGACATGCTTCTTGACCCGCGGCTGCATCAGGGCTTCAACGGTCGCAGTGAACAGGTGGACTACGGTTTTCTCGCCGCATCCCAGGCAAGCGCCGTCGCCGCCGACGAGGCCCATGTAGTTCTTCTTGTCGAGCAGCAGGGTTTGGAGCGCGCCGATCTTCTCATCGAGGTCGTCGATACGGCTGAACTCGGGGGACGTGGTTGGCAGGGCTTGCCAGAATTCCCAGTCCTTGCGCAGCTTGTCCACACTTTGAGAGGTTTGCGCCACTGGGCGTAAAGCATTGTCATTACAGACCTTGACGCACTCCATGCAACCTTTGCAGGCGTATGGATTGACAGTGATGGAGAGCAGCCCGCCGCTGCCCTTCGCCTTCTTTTCGCGAACCGTCCAATAGGGCGAGGTGAGCGAGAACTTGAATTCTCCGAGGGCTTGCCGGAACCATTGGAACTCCGTCTCAAGTTCCGCTTTGTCGGCCGGAGCGGCGGCGGCCAGAGTTTCGCCGATCGCCTCGTCGAGGAACGCCCGAACGTTGGCTTTCTCACCTACCGTTTGAAGTTTCGGCCGCAGTTTTTGCTCGACCGTGCGGATCGCGCGTGGCAGGTGCTTCACGGCGCGGCCGTTCCCCGATACCGATTTAACAGTCGTATCCAGGACCGAAATAATCGTGTGCACCAGTCCGGGAATGGCGCTGTCGGGGCAAACCGTGTAGCAGGAGCCACAGGCGGTGCAATTCTCGGGGACCCACTCCGGATGCTCGAAGCGCACGCCGGTCATGTCGCGGAACACGCCCGTCGCTGCCGGGATGAAACTGAGCCCGATAAACGGATCAGCCAGGTTGTCGTTGCCCTGGCCAGTGATGTAGAAGTTGCCTGTCTGTTCCCAGAACCGATGGATGTCGGTGAGGGCGGTCGCGCTGCCCGGCTGCTGCTTCAACATCAGGGGCAGGTCTACGGATTTGCGAAGTTGTCCAGCGCTCGCCTCAGTGAAGCGCTTGTCTTTGATTTCCTTGACTTCGTCGAAGCCGCGGCGCACGACGCGCATATTGTCTGCCACGACGCGGGCACCCTTGGCGCCGAACTTGTGCTCGAGTTGCGACTCGATGGCTTTGAACAATTGGGCTTCGGCGAGCTTGGCCTGCGCCATCACCGGCGAAACCGCGAAGAACGCGCCCTGGAAGGCAATGCCCTGCATGCGGAATTGCAGTTCGGGGTCGGTGGCTTCCTCGCGGGCGATCTTGAACGCATCGAGGCAGAACACCTTGATATCGTTATTGATGATCGTTTGCTGGAATTGCGTCGGAATCTGGTTCTGCCACACCTGCTCCGGCGTGTCGTAGCTGCTTTGCAGGATGAAAACGCCGCCCTTCTTCAGGCCCGCCACCGGATTCGAATGCTTGAACACGTTGGGGTCGGGCGAGAGGACGACATCGACATAGAAGTAATCGCAGTTGATCCGAATCGGCTCGGGCGCGGCTGACAGGTAGTACGTCGTCGGCTGGCCCTTTTTCTCGGATCCGTACTTCGGATTCGCCTTGATGTGATAGCCGAGCAGGTCGAACAACGTCATCGCGAGATTCTTGCCGGTCGTGATAGCGCCCCATCCGCCGACCGAGTGAAATCGCACCGTGATGCTGTTCTTCGGCATCAGGTTCGGATTCTCGCTGCCGTGAACGGCGAGGTCCTTGACGCCAGGATAGGCGTCACTGATTTCAATCTGGTGGATTTCCTGTTTCGGTGTGAAGGGCTTGTCGCGCAGGAAATCGATCGAAAGGTAGAAGAACTTCTTCTTGCCACCGTTTGGCAGCATGTTCTCGATAGCGCCGATGATGCCCTCCGGTTGCAGGTCGCGGCTGCCTAATCCGTACGATCCGGAATAGAGCGGCGGCATTTCTTCGGCCTTGCGATAGCTCGCGTAATCCGGGTACGGCAGCTTGCCATTAGCGAAGCGGCCGTTTTCAATCGACCGGCCGATCGCGGCGCGGACCTCGCGGATGAGCGGCAGATCTTCAGCCAGCGGTTGATCGGTGCGCTCGAGCACTGCGACGCCCTTGCGGCCGCGCAGGACCTGGCCAACCAGGTCGCCCGGGAACGGCCGGAACATCGTCATATTGACGACGCCCACTTTCAGCTTGCGCGTCTCGCGGAGATAATCGGCGACGGCTTCCGCCGTCACAATCATGCTTCCCTGGCCAAGGATGATGTACTCGGCATCTTCCACGCGATACGTCGACACGCGCTGGTAGCGGCGGCCGGTCAGCTCGTAAAACTCATTCATCGCCTGGTCGGCGAGCGCGGCGATGTGCGCAAAGAAGAACGGACGCTGCGAAGCGACACTCTGCATGTACGCGTCCTGGTTCTGGACGGTCCCGATCATGACGGGGTTGTCCACCGTCCACAGCTCGGGAATGCGGCGGCGCTTGGGGCCGAAGAGGATGTGCTGCGCCGGGGTCGGCGTGTCGATGATGTCGTCCGGCTTGCCGAGATACTGCGCAATCAGGTCGCGCTCGGGCAACAGCAAGGATTCGATGAGGTGCGTCGTGAGGAAGCCGTCCTGAGCGCAGATGCCCGGCGTCAACCCCAGCTCCGCGATGCGATGCGAAATGATGTTGAGGTCGCAGACCTCCTGGGCGCTCTTGCCGAACACCTGGAAGAATCCGGAGTCGTCGACGCAGTGATAATCGTCGTGGCCGGCGTGTACGTTGAGCGTGGACTTGGTGATGGCGCGGCAGCCCATGTTCAGCACGTAGGTGAGGCGCTTGCCGACGGCCGCATACAGCGACTCGTGCATGTAAGCGATGCCCTGGCCCGACGAGAAGTTCGCCGAGCGCAGTCCGGTCATCGAGAGGCCGGCGGTCACCGCGGCCGCGGCGTGCTCGCCCTCGGGCTCGATGAAGATCAGCGGCCGGCCCGAGATGTTGATGTGGCCCTTAGCCGTCTCCTCCGCCCAATACTCGCCCATCTGCGTCGAAGGCGTAATCGGATAGGCGCCCGCGGCATCGGTCGATTCGCGTTCGCACATAATGACGGCGGTGTTGCCGTCCATCGCTTCCCGGACACCCGGGTATTTGAACGTCTTATTAGTGCTCATGAAAGCCTCATTCCTACCGGCAGATCTGCCGCGTCGATCGGGAGCGGCGATTTGCGTGTAATCTTTTTCGCTTCCAGGCCCTTGATGGGCCCGCTCGCGCCGTTGAGCCACACGATGGCTCCGGTGGGACAGCGCTGAATCGGGACTTGCGTTGCGAGATGATTCCTGGAGTAATCGACAACGGCGAGGTTATTTGTGATTTTGATGAGACCGGTGGCGGCGTCCATAGCGCAACGCCCGCAGGCAGTGCAGGCGACTTCGCAGTCGGTCTCCGCGTTCTCGCCATTGAGGAGGTTCTTGCAAGCCACCCACAGCCGGTGGCTGACGGGGTGTAGCGAGAACAGTCCTTTCGGACAGATCGCGACACAATCGCCGCATGCCGTGCATTTCGCCTCGTTTACGGCCGGCAGTCCGTGCGCATCCATACGGATCGCGTCGAACTTGCAGACACGCATGCAATCGGACAGGCCGAGGCAGCCCCAGGTGCAGCCCTTGCCGCCGCCGGACACCACCGCTGCCGCACGGCAGGATTCCACGCCGGCATAGTGAACATGGTGCCGGGCAACGTTCGACCCGCCGGCGCAAGCCAGGCGCGCCACGCGTTTTTCCTCGTGGCCGGCTTCGACCTTTAACAACCCGGCGATCAACTGAATCGCGTCGGGACTGCTCACCGTGCATTTGCCGGGCGCGATTTCTCCGTTCACCGCCTTTTCGGCGAAATCGTGACAGCCCGCGCAGCCGCACGCTCCACAATTCGCCTTCGGAAGCAGGGCGTCTACCTGCTCGATTCGGGGATCCTCATAAACGTAGAGTTTCCGGTCCGCTGCGGCGAGCAGGGCTGCGAGCAGGACGCCAATTCCGCCCATGAGACCGCTAGCTATCAGGTACTCAATCATGATATGGTCCGTGCTGATTCGAGTGGGTGAAATTCCCCAACAAGACACCTCGACTGAGCACTCTCGAATCTGGGTTGCTGAATTTAGGAGCCATTAGAATCAGCGAATTGACAGGAGATTGGAAAGATTCAATCGACGCTGTCTGCCTCTCAGAGAGGCAAACGTCGGTCCAATGGCTCAATTTGCGTATTGCCAATGGTTTGCGTGGTTTGAGAGTGCCGGTCGACGGGTGATTTCACACTTTCTGGGGATGGCAGACCGCGTGCTTTTCCAACACATGAAATGGCTATCCCCTGGCGTTCCACATTGTTGTCCGTTGCCGTAATCGGCGGACTGATCACTTTGCGGTATGTGCAGGCGACGGGGCACCTTGAGCGAGGCGGTCTAGTTAAGGTTCAGCGGCCGCTCATGGGGACCATCTGGAATGTCGAGGTTGCTGACCACGGCCGTCCCGACGAGGCTCGCCGCGCAATCGACCAGGCCTATTCCGAACTGGAACGTATCGACCGGCTCATGAGCGAATGGAAGCCGAATTCGCCGATCTCACAGGTCAATGCGGCAGCCGGCAAAGCGCCGGTCGAAGTACCCGAGGAACTGCGCGCGATCATTCAGCGCAGCATCGACTATGGCGTGAAGAGCCAGGGGACCTTCGAGATCACATGGCACGGGATGTCGCGGATCTGGCATTTCGACGATTCATTCGCGCCGCCTTCGTTCGCGGACGTGGAAGCCGCGAAGAAGAACGTGAATTTCCGTGCGATTCAAATCGAGGGGAATCGCGTGTTTCTTCCTAAGGGCGGCATGAGTATCGGGCTCGGCGGGATTGCGAAGGGGTACGCGATTGACCGTGCGGCGCAAGTGTTGGCGCGGACGGGGTTCGCCGACTCGCTCGTGGATGGCGGCGGAGATGTTTTGGTGTCGGGCACACGCAGCGGCGACGCTTGGCGGCTGGGGATTCAGGACCCGCGTGCCGAACACGGGACGATGCTCGGCCTGGTCCGCGCGTCGAACCGGGCGGTGGCTACCTCGGGTGATTACGAGCGGTACCGCATTGTGAACGGCGTGCGGTACCACCACATTATCGATCCGCGCACCGGCTGGCCAGCCAACGCGTCAATGTCAGTGACGGTGATTGCCGATACCGCGGAACGGGCGGTGGTGCTCTGTAAGCCAGTCTTCATTCTGGGGCGGGAAGAGGGCCTGGCGTTCGCGAAGGCTGAGGGCGTGGAAGCACTGATCATCGACGCCGAGGGCAAGAGATACTCTACGGAGGGGTTTGCCCGAATTTTCGAGCCGCGTTAATTGTGCTTAGCTGTAGTATTCAGCATGATTGACGCCAAGGAACTATTGCAGCGGTACACGATTGAGGAGTTGAACGAGGCTGCGGAAGCGTACTTCGCGAAGGTCACCGATCACACGTACTTGCTGACCAAGCCGTTTGCCACGGCGGACGAGTGCGCGAAGATGATGTTCCAGTTTTCGGCCGTAATACAGGGACTGCAGTTGTTCCCGGCAATGGACATCGTCGATTTCGGCGCGGGCACGTGCTGGGCATCCCATCTGCTGACGCAATTCGGACTCAAGGTGCATGCGACCGATGTATCGCCGACCGCATTGGAGATCGGCCGGCGGCGATACGAACTGCACCCGCCCATGGGCACTCAGCCGGCGCCTTCGTTCCATGCTTACGACGGGTACTGCCTTCCGTTCCCTGACAACAGCATGCATCGCGTGGTTTGCTTCGATGCGTTCCACCATGTGCCGAACCCGGCGAGGTTGCTCGCCGAGATGGCGCGGGTGTTGAAAGAGGACGGCGTTGCCGGGTTTTCCGAGCCTGGCCCGGAACACTCGAAGACCGACCTGTCGCAGCAGGAGATGAGCAATCACGCGGTTCTGGAGAGCGATATCGTCATTGAAGAGATATGGGATTACGCACAGGCGGCGGGGTTCAAACGGATAGAGTTGGCTGCACTCTCGCTCGAGCCGGTGCGGTTATCACTCGCAGAGTACGATAGCTTTCTGCACCAATCGTCCCCTGCCAAGGTCAACACACGGATTTTGGAATCTATCAGAGGATATGCACACGGTGGGCGAATTTTCTTTCTCCATAAACAGGAAGTTCCTGAACTGACGAGTCGCACCCGAATGCCTTTGACCGGGGAACTCACGGTAAATCTGATCCACGACAATCCGATGCGGGCGGAAGTGACTGCTACGAACACGAGTCAGATCACATGGCTGCCATCAGAGGAACTGATCGGTGGGGTGAATCTGGGCTGCCATCTCGTCAACGTCAATACAAAGGAATCGAACTGGGATTTTTTCCGTTCCCGACTGAAACCGCAGGCAGAAAAGGTTCTCCCGGGAGAGACTGTGACATTTACAGTCAATCTCCCGCCTTTAGCTCCTGGTGAGTATGAGTTGGAATTCGACCTGGTAAGCGAGTATGTGGCTTGGTTCGCCGACCATGGCTCGAAGGTGAGCCGGTTCAGATTTTCAGTCCAAGGATAGACGCGGCCCCTTGCGGAGCCGCGAGGTGGCGCAGGCGGTTTCGCCTGCGCGTTCTTGGTGAAGTCCTTCCAGAGAATCCAAAACCCGATGCTGTGGGATCTATGGCGCGAAATACGCGTTGATGTCGAGTACCAGGTCAGTGGCGTTCGACGAATAGACGCTGATCGCCCCGCCGATTCCGCTCGGAACGAGTGCGGCGTTCGCAACCACCTTACCCAGACTCGAGTTCAAGGTAGATGCGGCCGGCTGCGGCTGGCCTTGCGGCCATGCCGTCATGAAATTCAGCGGACCGTTCGGAAGAACGGTGAAGTTCAGCGAGAAGGCTTGCGCCGTGGACGGCACTGAACATTGGCCGTACATGGGGAAGACGCGAACGGTATTGGCGAGGAACGGCGGCGGCCCATACAGACCGGTGAATCCGTTTCCACGCGTGTCGGCGACGCGGCATGGCGTCAGTGTGTAGAGAGAGAGGTTCGATTGCGCTGACGATGTCGTGGGCTGTCCAAAATAGCCGTTCACATCGATGATCACATCGGTATCATTCTGCACGAAGACATTGATGGCGCCTCCCGAACCTGCGGGGACAATGGCAGCATTAGCAACGACCGCGCCATCGGAGGAGTTGAGTGTCGACGACCCCGGTTGAGCTTGTCCAGTCGGCCACGTCGTCAGAAATCCGAGCGTCGTACGCGGAACCACTGTAATGTTCAACGAATAGGCCAACGCAGAACTTGGGATACCGCAAGAGCTGGAAAGGAGCGGGAAACTCCGTGTCGTTCCTCCCGACATAAATGGCGCACCGAGCAGGGCGCCGAGAGTCGCACTCCTGGTATCCACTACGCGGCATGGCGTCAACGCGTTAAACGGCAAACTGTTTACCGTGTTCGCGGGCACGAAATAACCATCGATATCGAGGATTACATGTGTCTGGTTGCTGGCGTACATGGTGATTGACCCGTTAGTGCCAGCCGGCACGATCGCTGCATTGGCGACAATGCGTCCGTCGAAAGAATTCAGTGTTGAGACGTTCGGCTGGGTCTGACCGCTTGGCCAAACCGTCAGGTATGTCAATTGGCCCGGCGGCACGGCAGTGACGTTCAGCGAGTAGGCTTGCGCGGTTGCGGGAATTCCACAAGGACCGGAGGGAATCGGGACGTCACGCGATGAATTTGCCGGCATCATCGGACCGCCAAAAACTCCGAATGCGCCACGAGTGTCCAGGACGCGGCAAGGCGTGACCGGGATAAATCGCAGGGCGCCTGTATTGGTGATTGTGCCCGTCGAGAAGAAGAAGACACTCGAGTTCGTGGTCCCTGAAGCGTTGACCGCTGCTACTTGCCAGTAATAGGTAGTGTTAGCAGCGAGAGATGGCGAGTAACTCAACGCTGTTGTACCACTGACCACCAGCGGCGGCGGATTGCTGGTTCCGAAGGACACGTTGTACGAGGTTGCCCCGCTAGCGGCCTGCCAGGTCAAAGGCGAACCGATCGGAACATTGGATTGTCCTGAAACCGGTGTGACCACAGTTACCGGCGATGGAGCTCCGTTGCCAATTGTGGGGCCTGTCGAGAATGTTTGAACCGCCGACTGAGTCGCCCCCGCGCTGTTCCTTGAATTCACTTGCCAGTAATATGTCGTGTTGGCGGCAAGTGTGCCAGGGGTGAAGCTGGTCGATGTCGTGTTGGTTATAGGCGGAGGAGGCGATGTAGTGCCGAAGTACACATCGTAGGAGTCAGCCGCAACGGCTCCCCACATCAGCGTTACATTCGGGTCTACATTTGTGGCGCCAGTTGCCGGACTAAAGACGGTAACAGCCGCTGGAAGACCTCCTCCCGTCCCGCCGGTGAAGCTGGCAATGGCAGAGGCAGTTTGCCCGGAGCTGTTTACCGCGATCACTTGCCAGTAATAGATCATATTGGACTGGATGATCGTGCCCAAAGTGATACTCGTTTCGCTGGTAGCGCCAAACAGGGGCGGGGGATTGGTTTGGCCGAACTTGATCTGATAGCTCGTCGCCCCGGTTGCCGGCGCCCAGGACAAAGTCGGTTGTGTCCCAGGAGTGACACTGACTCCGGATGGCGTGAGCCCGGTAGGTTGCGCTGGAGCTTGGGCCTGGCCGATCGCGGGCAAACCCAACAGTATGAGACCCGCGATAAGAATTGGTAACGGCCACGCCAGGCCGCGTCCCATCATTTGTCTTAGAGGTGCAAGAAAGTTGCGTTCTTTTGAAGACACTTTGTCTCCCTTCTACAAATTGATTCAAAGGACGCGGGGGGTGCGCGCATCTCCCGTTAGGAAAATACGCCTACAGTTATTATGCACCTAACGATGGACCCGTGAAGCGTTCGCGCCTTTTTCGTATTAGGCAACACAAAAAGAGCTCGCTTGTTGCGGGCGCAAATAGAATACTTAGGGTGTCGAAGGGGGTGGAACGCGCCGTTTCGTTGCCTGCTCAAAGCCGTAGGCCAATTCAATGAGTCGCGGCTCGCTGCAGGCAATGCCTGTAAAGCTTACTCCGAATGGAACCGGTTTCGCGTCGAAACCGTCGGGGAGCGGTGGACGCAGCGTGTTGGGCACCATTCCGAAAGGAACGATCACTGTAGGGTAGCCGGGCTTGGCGGCAATCGCCGCGCCGCTGGGACCGGGAAACAAAAGTGCGTCCAATTGATTTGCCTTCATCACCGCGTCAATCCCCTGGGTTCCCGCGAGTAAGATGTCCCTGGCGCGGTCGGCTTCGTAGCGTGCTCGATCAGTCCGCACATCCTGTTCGTCTGAGACATCGAGATTCGATTGGCCGAAGCGAATGGCACCCGCTCTCGTGTGAGTGATGTTCCACTCTCGAAGTTCAGTCAGGCTCTTGACGGGCGCCGTCGGGCCGAGCGATTCCAGCCACTTATTAAAATCGCGCTTCATACCGTATTTGAGAACGCTGGAGCAGTCGGCGTCCTTGCCTTTCGAATCGTTGTTGCCCGAGCACTGGCCCCAGAGAAGGAAGTTCGCATCCCGGTCTTTGGTGACGATGCTGGGGATGTCGGCGGGATCGACGATCACGGCGCCTTGTTGCTTCAGAATCGCGATGGCCTCCGCCATTACTTTTGCCTGGTCATCGTTGAGGCCTCCGCGAGTGTCCTTTCCTCCAGGCGGCGTGATTTTGTCATAGAAGGAAGCTCGCGGAATTCCGATACGTGCGCCCTTAAGACCCCCGGCTTTAAGAAATCGGGTGTAGTCGCGTCCTGGCGGGGGTGTGCAGGTCTTGGTGGCGGGATCGTTCGAATCGGGCGCCGGGCTCTCCAGAACTCCAAGCATGATCGCAGCGTCGGTGACGCTTTTTGTCATCGGGCCAGGGGTGTCCTGATCGGCGGTGATCGGGATCACTCCATAGCGGCTTATCCGGCCCACGGTAGGTTTGATGCCGACGAGCATGTTCTGATTGGAAGGGCTCAAAACCGAACCCGAGGTCTCGGTACCCACGTTACCGGCCCACAAGTTGGCCGCAGTGCCGATACCGGAACTCGATCCGCCGGTTTGCATCACCGGGCGTCCGTCGGCAAAGCCCTCGCGCGGGTCGCGCCGTGGATCGTAGGGGTTCATTCCGAACCCGCCGACGGCATTGTAATTTCCAGGCATCGGCGTCGGAGGCCCCGCCACCCAGTTCGCGAGCTCCGTCATCCCGGTCTTGGCGATGATGATCGCACCGGCGTCCCGAAGATTTTTCGTCAGGGTCGCCTCGTATGGCGGAACGAAGCCGGTGAAGGCGAGGGCGCCGCCCGTGGTGGGCATATCCGTAGTGTGGATATTGTCTTTGAGAGCGATGGGAATCCCGTGTAGCGGACCCCGTATGCGGCCTTGAGCTCGCTCACGATCGCGTTCGTCAGCAACCTTCAGCGCGTTCGGATTGACGGTGATCGCTGCGTGGAGCTTGTCCTCATAGAAAGCGATGCGGGTCAGATATTGAGTCACCAGCTCGCGGGATGTGACGCGCCCCTGCTCCATGGCGGTGCGCATTTGTGGTATCGACGCTTCCACTACAGTGAAAGGCTGTTTAGATTGGGCGTTGAGGAGGGTGGAGAATATGATCGCTGCCAGCGAGGAGTTTTTCATATGCGAGGGCGGATTTTCTCATTGTAGAGCGGTACCGCACGCTTCGCTTGCCTTGGGCAGCCTGAAGCCTGCGTTACAGGCTGGAGACTCGCACCTGGTCGACGCGAAACTCATTACCGGCGAGGACTTCCATCCGGAGCCCGTCGCGCTCCACGGTCTCGCCGACATGCGGAACATGCCCCATCCATTCGGTGACCAACCCGCCGATGGTGGTCGATTCCGTTTCTTCAGCCGGGCGGAATCCGACCAGCTCCCGCAAACGATCGACGTCGACGCTTCCGGACACAACGTAAGCCCCATTGGCTTCCTTCGTCACATCGCGTTCCGGCTCGTGCTCGTCATGAATTTCGCCGAGGATTTCCTCGACCATGTCTTCCATCGTTACCAGACCGCCGGTGTTGCCGTACTCGTCGATGACGATCGCCATGTGCGCGCCGTCCTGCTGCATCTCGCGCAGCAGATCTTCGACGCGCTTCGTTTCCGGCACCAGGCGGATTGGCCGCATCAATTCTTTAACCGTGCGACCCTTGCGATCTTCCTCGTCTAGCTCAAACATGTCGCGTACATGCACGAAGCCCACGACCTGGTCGATCGTGCCGGAGTACACGGGAATGCGCGAGTATTGCTCGTTGATAACCAGATCGCGAAGGTCTTCGAGCGACCGGTTTTCCTCAACAGCAACGATATTGGGGCGTGGCGTCATCACCTCGCGGACGGTCTTGTCCCCGAAGGCCACTACGGACTGAATGAGCTTGCGGTCGGTTTCCTCGATGATTCCTTCCTCGGTTCCGGCGGCAATGAATGCGTCGATGTGTTCGGAAGGATGCGCGATCTCCGAAGCTTTCTTCTCCGGCTCCGCCAAATCCACCAGCGACTGAAAAAAGCTAAGCGCGGCAACCAGCGGCCGCAGAACGAGGGACATCGCATGCAGGAGCGGAATGAACGGAAGCAGCCATTTGCCCGAAGTCTTGCGATACAGCAGGTGGGGCGCGATGTACGTGGAGACCAGCATGACGGCCCACGATAAAACCGCTGTTTCGAGCAGAACGGTCCAGAGCGGGGCCTTGCCGTCGGTCTGGGCAGCGAAAATCAGGAGCGGCAAAACGAGCAGGGCGGTATGCTTCACGATGGAGAACGCCAGGCTACCGCGCTCATCACGTATGCCGATCTTGTCCTCGAGCGTCTCCTTGAAGAAGTCCAGCATGGGCCGCTCCTGGGCTCGCAAACGCAACGATTCCATGTACAGGATCTGCACCAGCGTGATGAGACACAACAAGCCGGCCATCAGAATCACCGCGAATACGATGGCGATCATGCGCTCACCCTTTCGATGACGCCGACGGGCAGGTTCAGCCGCTTGCGCCAGCGCCGTTCGGCTCGCGCCATCTCACCGGCGTCGCTTTCATGGTCCATGCCAATAAGGTGGAGCACTCCGTGGAGCATGAGAATCGAGAGTTCCTCTGCCGGCGAATGGCCGTACTCAAGCGCCTGCGTTGCGGCCCGGTCCCAGGAGATTGCTAATTCGCCGGGCGGAAATGACAGAACATCCGTTGCGTAATCTTTCCTGCGGAACTGCCGGTTCAATTCGCGGAGATGGTCGTCATTGCTGATGAGGCAGCAAAACTCACGGCCGCCGGCGACTTCCTGCTGCAGCCGGCGTGCAAAATCCCGAAGAGCGCGACGGGAAACACCACGCGCTGGAACTTCAAAAAGCAAAGTGCACGGCCCCGAATTGGGCTCAGAGGACATGAAAGAGGTATCAGGCCAGTGGCAGTTCCGGGAGCGCGACCGTTCCCTCGGGGGCGGGCGCCGCTTCGGCGGGCGACGGCTCGGCCGGTGCCTCCAACGGGGCTTCGGGAGCAAGTTTGAGGGCGAGCTGGCGTCCTGCGCCGGTCATCTCGTTATATCGCTCGTAGGCCTTCACGATGCGCTGCACCAGGGCGTGGCGGACCACGTCGCGCTCGTCGAAATAGATGAAGCTGATGCCTTCTACCCCGCGCAGCACCTCGGCGGCATCGTTCAAACCACTACGTTTGCCGGACGGCAGGTCGATTTGCGTCAGGTCGCCGGTCACCACCATCTTGGAGTTGAAGCCCTGGCGCGTCAGCACCATCTTCATCTGCTCCGCAGTGCTGTTTTGTGCTTCGTCCAGAATGATAAAGCTATCGTTCAGCGTTCGGCCGCGCATGAAGGCGATGGGTGCAACCTCAATGGTCAGGCGCTCCAGAAGCTTTTCGACCTTGTCGGCTTCCAGCATGTCGTATAGAGCATCGTACAACGGACGCAGGTACGGATCGACCTTCTCCTGGAGATTGCCAGGCAGGAATCCGAGGCGCTCACCGGCCTCTACCGCGGGCCGTGTAAGAACGATTCGGCTCACCTTCTTGTTCAGTAGTGCGGAAACCCCCATGGCTACGGCGAGGTAGGTCTTGCCCGTTCCGGCAGGGCCAATCCCAAACACGAGGTCGTGACGTTCGATCGCCTCTACATAGCGCCGCTGGTTGATCGTTTTCGGCGCCAGAACCTTTTTCCCGAAATTCCGCTGTCGTCCGCTGTGGACGAGACTGCGCAGGGTTACTTCCGGGTCCGCCGTAACCACCCGAAGATAACTGTTCAGGTCGCCGTTCGTGAAGGTGGTGCCGGTTTTGACCAGGTCCACATAGTCTTCCAGAATACTGGCGGCACGGATGGCATTTGGCTCATCGCCGTCGATCTCGAGGGAGTCGTTGAGGAGGCGGGTTTTGACGTTAAGGCCCTCCTCGAGAACTCGTATGTTCTCGTCACGAGTCCCAAAAAGGGATTCAATACCACGGGTGATCTGAACACTAACTTTCATTCTGAAGGGTAGGGCTTACCTCCGTGCAGCAAAGTGGGATGGATACGAGCGAGTCGTCCGCGGGCGCGGAGAAGCAAACATCTACCCCAATTGTAGCATGGCGATTATCACGGAACTATGACAAACGAGTGCGAACTTTGTCGCTCAATGCCTTGCCGTCCACGCGCTTTCCGGCGAGCTTAGCTTGCGTGGCCTTCATTACAAGTCCCATCTGCTTGGCGGAGTTTGCTCCAGTTTCGGCGATGGCGGCAGCAATGGCGGCGTCGATCTCTTCGTCGGTTGGCGCGGCGGGCATATAGGACTCTATCAGCTTCAGTTCCGCCTCTTCTTTGTCGGCTAATTCGGCCCGGCCGCCTTTGCGGAACATGTCGGCGGATTCGCGGCGCTGCTTGATGAGCGTGTTGAGCACCTGGATTTCGGTCGGTTCATCGAGCGGCTTCATTGCGTCGACCTCATGTTTCTTCAGCGCGGTTTTGATCATTCGAAGCGCGCTAAGGCGGGCTTCTTCTTTGGCCTTCATGGCAGAGACCATTTCGGTTTGAATGCGGTCGAGTAGGGCCATTTCCCTCATTGTAGAGGACCGGGCACCGCCGGTAGTATTTTCCGATTATTGTTGCGCAGCCCATTTCCCGGTATTCTGCCAGTGTCCTAGTAATGGCCTAGAGTTCAAATTCGGTTCAATGCCGTTCCCCAGCGGCGTTCAAACCGGTATGGCTATCGAGGCGAGCGCGGCCCTTCGTGCTCGCCTCGGCCCATTTATGGGCCCTGTGATGCTGGATGGCTCTCCAGGCCGGTTTCCCACCGGCGCTGGTCGGCGCGCTTGTTCGGACGGGTTAACGACCCGCCGGAGGCTAACAGCCTGCATCACCAAGCTCAATCAAATCGCCGTTCCCGAATCAGGTTGCCGGTGCTACTGGTATTGGTCCACGTGCCGTTTTTGGCCGAGCCCCCAAGAGGTTATGGACAGCTATTGGAAGGTTATGGACAGCTATTGGATATGACAAGCTGAATCTGACCTCTCATGTCCGAGCGCTTGCCATTTCTGGCCACCGAAGCCGCCGCGCCCTACGCCGAAATCCCGAAGCTGCCCGTTGCCGTACTGCTCGACAACGTCCGCAGCATGTATAACGTAGGATCGTTTTTCCGAACCATGGACGCCGCGGGCTGTGAAAAGATTTACCTTTGCGGGATCACGGCGCGTCCTCCCAAACGCGGGATCACAAAGACGGCTTTGGGCGCTGAGGAGACGCTGCCATGGGAGTATTCGCCGGACGCAGCGGCCCAGGCGCGGCAGGTTCTCGCCGCCGGTTATGAGCTAGCGGCAATTGAGACCTCGGTTCATGCCGTCGACTTATTCGATTGGCAGCCCCGTTTTCCGGTCTGCCTGATGTTTGGCCACGAAGTGGAAGGCCTGCGGCCGGAGCTGCTCGAAATCTGCGACACCCACGTCCGAATCCCCATGCTCGGCCGCAAACATTCCCTCAATGTCGCGACGGCCGGCGGGGTCGCAATTTACGAGCTTCTGCGCAAGTACCGCCGAATGGTGGAAAATACAAAGAAGCTATGAAAACGCGTCTTCTCGCAATTTTCTGCCTCCTTTCCGCGGCATTACTCCTGGCGCAAAACCCACCCACCATGTATCCGGCAGTACGAGGGATGCACGAGATGGTGGGTGCTGCTAATAACTTCGAAGTCGAGGCCGGTTATCGCATTCTCACGCAGGGGGGCAATGCGGTCGACGCGGGTGTAGCTTCGGTGCTGGCAGCGAGCGTAACCGAATTAAGCCGCTTCGGACTCGGCGGCGAAATGCCGCTGCTCGTGAAAATGTCCGGCAAACCGGTAATTGCCGTCAGTGGTGTGGGCGTCGCTCCCAAAAAGGCGACTGTCGACTATTACATGCATCGCAGCCCGGAACCGTGGGAAGAAGCCGGCAAAATGCCGCCGGTTCCCATGCAGGGCATCAAGTCCGCCATTGTGCCCGGTGTGTTCGACGGACTGATCCTGGCGCTCGAGCAATACGGAACGAAGTCGTTCGCCGAGGTCGCTGCGCCGGCGCTTCAATATGCCGACGAGGGCTTCGTCATGCCTGACGAGTTTGGCCACATGATGGAGGGCTACCAGAAGGTGATGAGCCTGTGGCCGTCATCGATGGAATTCTTCTACCCCAACGGCACGGTGACGCATCGCGGCGAAATTTTCCGAGAGCCGATCCTGGCGAAGACGTTTCGCGAGTTGATGGCCGCGGAGAAAAAAGCCCACGGCAATCGCACGAAGAAGCTGCAGGCGGTCCGCGACTATTTCTACAAGGGGTCGATTGCCAAGCGCATCGGCGATTTCTGCGACAAGAACGGCGGCCTGATTTCGTATGAGGATATGGCGGCATTCCACGCCTCGACAGACGAGCCCAAGATGGGCACCTATCGCGGCTACGAGGTCTACAAACCCGGCTTCTGGACGCAGGGTCCGGTGATGATCGAGGCTCTCAATATCCTCGAAGGCTACGACCTGAAGGCCATGGGTCATAACAGCCCCGAATATCTTCACACTGTGATTGAAGCCGTAAAGCTGGCGTTCGCAGATCGCGATCAATATTACGGCGATCCCAAATTCAGCAAGATCCCCGAAGACACCCTGCTTTCGAAAGACTATGCCGCGGAACGCCGCAAGCTGATCGATCCCAAGCATGCCTCGATGGAGCACCGGCCCGGCAGTTTCGGCATGCGCGTCGATCTGCCGACTTCCAGCCAGCCCGCCGATGGGCCGGTGCAGGACACCACCTGCGTTAACGTGGTCGACCGCTGGGGCAACGCTTTCAACTCTACGCCGAGCGGAGCCTGGCTGCCGTCGGTCATCGCAGGCGATACGGGGATTCCGTTTACAACGCGCCTGCAGTCGTTTGTCATGACGGCGGGTCATCCGAATCAACTTGCTCCGGGGAAACGTCCGCGCGTTACCTTGAGTCCGACGCTGGTCACCAAGGCAGGGCGGCTGGAGTTCATCATGTCGACCCCGGGCGGAGACAATCAGGATCAGGCTATGCTGCAGGTGCTGTTGAATATGATCGAATTCGGCATGACGCCCCAGGAAGCTGTTGAAGCGCCGCGGTTCCAGACGGAGCACTTTTTCAGCTCTTTCGGGAATCACGAGTTCGTGCCGGGCCGCCTGATGGTGGAGCGGCGCATTCCACGTGAAACCGTGGATGCCTTGAACGCGCTCGGCCATCGTGTCACCGTGGCGGGCGATTGGAGTAACTCATCGGCGCCGACCGTGATTCAGGCCCACAATGGCGTGCTCGAGGGAGGCGCGGACATTCGCAGGGCCAGGTTCATTTTTGGCCGCTGACGATGACAGACTCCTCAATTGAAACGTGGCGCAGGCTTCAGCCTGCCTTTGGACCTCACCAAAAACGCGCAGGCGAAACCGCCTGCGCCACCGCCCGCTAATGGCAATACCCGGCAAACATTTCGCGCGAATCCTGATCGAACGGCGCAATCTCCTCGGACAGCTTGTCCGGCGTGATTTCGAGCAGCGTTTCATCGGTTCGGCGGGCGGATGGCTATGGGGTCTGATCCACCCGCTGGTGCTGTTGGTGAGCTGGGTCTTTGTCTTTCAGTGGTGCATGAAGATACAACTCCCGAAGGCCGAAGTCACACAGAACTATCCTCTCTTCCTGTTCTGCGGATTTCTGCCCTGGCTGTTGTTCCAGGACACCGTGCAGCGTTCGGCTTCTTCGTTGCTCGATCATTCCAACCTGATCACGAAAACGGTCTTCCCGTCGGAAATCGTTCCGGTTTCGATTTTCCTCTCGTCACTTTTGAATCATCTGCTCGCGCTGGTGCTCGCAATCGGCATCGTCGTATTTGAGGCCCAGCATCTCAGCATTTGGATCCTGTCGCTCCCGCTTTACATGCTGCTGATCGGCCTGTTTGCGATCGGAATCGGCTGGATCGTCGCCGGTCTCCATGTTTATCTGCGCGACACAGCCCAGGTCCTCGTAATTGTCCTGACGTTCTGGTTCTGGGTGACGCCGGTCATGATCGGCGAGGAGCAGTTTCCAGCGAGAGTGCGTCCGATCCTGCATGCGAACCCGCTCGCCTTCATGGTGCGCGCTTATCGTGAACGTCTGCTGTCGAGCCGCCTTCCCGATCTGCACGACATCGCGGTAACCGCGGCTTACGCGCTTACGATTTTCGTTATCGGGGGCCTCTTCTTCCGTCACCTGAAACGTGGCTTTGCCGATGTCTTATGACACGCCTTTGCTTTTTGCCGGCGCTATGCGCGTCGATCGCATACGCAGCCGATACCAGCGTTGTTAGCCTCTTCCCGAGCGATACGCTGACCGTTTCCGATCCCTCGCAGAAGACCGGTATACGTGTGAATCTTCCGCTGCCGGATTGCTCGATTGAGCCGTCGACATGCGCTGAAATCTCCGCCATCAACCAACTCGACGGCTTCAATATCAACCCGCGAATTGCCGTGACGTTCTCGGGACCGGTGAATACCGACTCTTTGCGTGCGGGCATTTTCTTCGTCGCCCCGTCCGGCGATCAGATCGCCATCAACCAGGTTATCTACGACCCTGGCACGTTCACGGTATATGCGAAGCCCGACAATGTTCTCGCCGAGGACACAACTTACAGCCTGAACGTCAGCAATTCGGTTCTGGACGCGGCCGGTGATCCGGTGGGTCCTGCGTCTACCACTTTCACGACACTCAGTGCGACCGCCTGGATGGCAGGGGCGCGCGCCGATCTCATGAACATCGATCCGGCGGTTGCGCCGACCGGTTCGGTGAACACCTACCGGTTATCGGATATTCGAAGCGGTGTGTGGCATCGGCAGACTCATGCCGAGCCCTCCGTGTTCCAGGACGTCGCCCTTCCGATCGCGATCCTGCAAGGAGTGGATCGAATTGCATTCGCCTCATACCAGTCGCCGAACTACCTGAACGCCAGTCAGACCATCGACGCGGTTCCGTCGGGAAGCGATCCGGGAACCGGCAACGGGTCGAACCAGATCTACTTCCATGCCCTGCTTCCCGCGACGCCAAAACCTGACGCCGGCTACCCGGTGGTGATCTACGGGCACGGCCTGAGCGACAGCCGCTTCGGTGGACCTTCGGCAGTTGCTTCGGTGATGGCCTCGGCGGGATTCGCGGTCGTCGCTATAAACGCGGTGGGCCACGGTTATGGCGTCGACAGTACCGTGCAGCTTACTTTGAACGACGGCAGCATGGTCGAAATTCCGGCACCCGGCCGAACACCGCCAGACTCATTCGGAACCATCACACCGCCGCTCGGGTGCATCGTGCTGAATGGCGGCGCGGGTTTGCGCGACTGCCTGCGCCAAACCACACTCGACATCATGCAACTGGTGCGTGCGATTCAGTCCGGCATGGACCTGGACGGCGATGGCGCCGTGGATCTCGATCCCACCCGGATCTATTACGTTGGCCAGTCGCTCGGATCGCTCTACGGCACGCTGTTGAACGCCATGGAGCCGAACATATCCGCCGCGGCTCTGAACGTCGGAGGTGGATCGCAAGTTGACATTACGCGCTGGAGCCCGTCTTTCCACAGTGCCGCGGTGCTTTCGTTGGCGATCCGCCAGCCATCGCTTCTCAACGCCGGGCTCAATTACAACGAGAATTACGTGCTGCGCGATCAGCCGGTCGTGGTCAACGATGTCGCGGGCGCCATTCCCATCCAGAATTACTTCGAACGGGTGGAGTGGATCGGCATGATCGGCGATCCTCTCGGATATGCAGCCTACCTCGCGGCGCCTAAGAACGTCCTGTTCCTATTTGGAATAGGCGACCGCACAGTGCCCAATCCGACCGAATCTGCCTTAGTGCGTGCCGCCGGGATGCAGCAGTCAACCTGGGTGTACCGGCACGACCTTGCTCGGATGGATCATCCTGAACTGGCGGCCGATCCGCATACCTACTTGACCAACGTCCTGGGCTCACCGGCCGCCGTGGCCATTGCGATCGCGACACAAACTCAGATCGCCGGGTTTTTCGCGTCGGGCGGGACAATGATACCCGACCCGAATTCGGCTGGACTGATGTACTTCGAAATCCCGGCCACCTTGCCCGAGATACTTAACTTTCAATAACGGTTGAGAATCTTGCGCACTTCGGCCTGGAGCGGGCCGACGCTGCGCGCATAAATCATTTTGTAGGCCTGGCAGAAATAATCGAGATCCTCGAATTGACCATGAGGACCGTGGCGGAATTTGGGACATCCTCCATGGCAGATCGACTGGTACTCGCATACCTGGCACTCCGGGTGGGTGATTGTCTTCTTCGAAGCGAAGCTGTAACGGCGTGCCCGGCGGGCTACTTCAGGCCAGGAATCGAGCACCACGTTGCCGAGTTTCCAGGAGCCCTCGACGAAGAAATCGCAGGGGTAAATGTCGCCGTTGTACTCCACTACGACATAACTGTCGCAGGTTTCGTGCATCGTGCAGGTGCTGGGTTTCTGGCCTGCGACGGCTTCCGCGATGTTGTCGAAAAACCGGATTCGAACTTTGCGGCGGTCGGACCACCACACGTCGAACAGTTCGCACAAAAAGCGGCCGTATTGCTCCGCAGAGATCGTGTAGGGCAGGGGATTACCCTCGGCGTCGAACTCGGCGAGTGGAATGAATTGGATGTTGTCGATGCCGAGTTGGCGGAAGAATCGGTACAGCTCCTTCGGTTGCCCGACATTGGCCTGGCTCAAAACGCAGAGAATGTTGAACTCCACCTGGTTTGCCTGCAGCAGTTCGATCTTCTCTATGACGCGCTTCCAGGTTCCTCGGCCTTCCTTATTGAATCGGAAGCGGTCGTTCACGTCTTCGGGGCCGTCGAGCGACACCCCCAGCAGCCACTTGTAGGAACGAAAAAGATCGCACCAGCTCTTGTCGAGCAGAATCGCGTTGGTCTGAAGGGAATTGCTGACAGCCTGTCCGTTTCGTCCATATTGCTGCTGCAGCGCCACCAGGTTCTCGAAAAACGGTAGCCCCGCGAGCGTCGGTTCGCCTCCCTGAAAGGCAAACGCGCTATTGGGATAGGAGTAAAACAGGTACGTATCCACCAGCCTTTCCAGTGTTTCCTGCGTCATGCGGCGCGCGGGGAGGCTCTTGTAGGGATCGGCATCCCGATCGAGATAGAAACAGTACGAGCAGTCGAGGTTACAGACTGCGGATGCCGGTTTGATTAAGAGCGAGTGGATACGAGGGGCAGGTCCGCTTTCCCCAAACACGGGGAAAGCGCTACTGCCGGATTGCATGTCGAAAGTGTAGCAGGATAACGCCCGTGTAATGCGCGTTCAAAACTAAAGGGTGGGGGCGGGCGGTTTCCTGTTTCACACTCCCACGGCCTGCCCTGCTATGAGAGGTTACAGAATGCTGGAGGCAAAAGCGTAGAAGTAAGCGTATCCGAGTAATGATCCGATAATCGACCCCGCGATCACATCGCTCAGGAAATGCATTCCCAACATGATTCGCGATAGGGCGACGCTGCACGCCAGGAAAAGCATAGCCGGTGCTAACGCCGGAAATGAAAGGCAGATGGGTACGCTAACCGCGAAAGCCGTGATGGAATGACCCGATGGAAAAGAGAACTGGTCGGGCGGGGTCAACGTCGCCCAGCAACTCGGTTCGTGCACGCAGGGACGCGGCCGGCCGACCTTATTCTTCAAAAACCGGAACAGCAGGACGCCCGTAAATGCCGCGCAACCGGCTGCCGAGACCGTAACGTAATCCTGGCGATCGAACCGGCAGAGAAGTATTACCCCCAAGAGGCCCCACATCCAACCGTCGCCGCCGCGGGTGGCCAGAATCATCCACCAGCGAATCCAGCGCGGAGGGCGCCAGCGATTGACTCGCCGCGCAAGGCGGTAATCCGGCGTTGAAAGACGGGCAACGGCCTCCGATACGCTCATGCAGATACCTCAGAGGCGGGGCCGACTTCGACGGGGACGGAAGACGTATTCCTGCGGCTCGTTCGTGACCAGCGTTGGTAGAACACCAGTTCGCGGACGTAATTCAAGAGCACGGCAACTGGAATAGCAGCCAGTAATGGTGATAGTAGCAAACCAATCCACGGCTTCTCAGCGGCCATGCTGCTCGCGATTTCAAACACCGTGGTCGCCAGTTTCCCGTAATTGCCGGATTCGCCGCAGGCGATCCCGTGCCCGTTCCGAAGTTGGTCAAGAAAATCCTGCTTCGAAGCGCAGTTCGGAATGGAGGTGTAGGCCGACGCCAGTGGTGCGATGGTATGCGCATCGCTCCCGGCAATCGGAGCCCGCCGCCATTGCGACGCGAAATCACGGGCGGCGGCGTTGCTCATCGCCAGCATCTGCCCGTTCAAAACCTCAACTCCCGGAAAGACCCTGCCAAACAAGTCGAAATCCGCTGCGGCGCGCCGCCCCGTCAGGCTCGAATAAACGTGATTGACGGTGAAGAACAGGTTACGTTCTCGAAGGTAAGCGAGCAAGGAAGGAAAATCGGTGGCGCGGCGCTGCAATTCCACGTGGTCGCGTTCCTGGATGTCGTATACACCCATATGGAGATTCGTGCCGCTCGGAAGGATGCAACTGACCTCTTCGCTGAGGAAGAAATCGGGATATTTCCTGAGGGATTCGGCGGCGTCGATGGAATCGTGATCCGTCACGGTCACAAGATCCATCCCACGCTGCTTCAGAGTTCCGTACACGTCCGCGGGATCGCTGTAGCACTCACGGCATACCCGCTCGATGAGCGGGATAGTGCACATACCCGAATGAATGGTATGGACGTGCAAGTCGCACTTCATGCTTTAAGTTTGAGTCTCGAAAGTTACAGAGTGATGAGACTTCAAACAATTTATTACGAATTGTTTGCAGGATAGAGTGCCGCGGCTTTCGGAAGAAATTGCGGCGCTAACGTGCTGTTAACGCTCGGGATTGATGTGCAGGCCTTTGTGAATGGCGTAGAGTGCCAGCTCCAGCCGGTCCGATACGCCGAGTTTATCGAAGATGTTGTGCAAATGGTTCTTCACCGTTTGCTCGCTGATGAACATCTTCTCCGCCATTTCCTTGTTCTTGTAACCCTGCGCGACCAGTTGCACGATCTCTCGTTCGCGCTGGCTTAGCGGCGAACGCTCGCGCGTTTTTCCGGAACTCGACGGCATCAGGTCACCCGGTGCGGCGAACTGGCGCATCACCGCCGCAGTGGTGTGCGAATCGAGCCAGATCTCTCCGCCATACACCTTGCGGATGCTCTTCACGATCAGTTCGGGAGCGGTCTGCTTGAGCACAATCCCGGAACAGCCGAGCTTCATGGCCTGTACAAACTCATTCTTGTCTTCGGAAGCCGTGAGAACAATCACCTTGGTGCGCTTGTTCAGCTGCGTCAGCGCCTGCAAGGTGGACAGGCCGTCCAGGTTCGGCATGCGGAGGTCGAGAAGTAACACGTCCGGGTCCATTTCCTGCACCCGGTCCAGGACTTCACGGCCATCAGCGGCCTCGCCGATGACCTCAAAATCATCTTCGAGGCTTAGCAATTTGCGAAGGCCATCACGGACTATTGGATGGTCGTCAGCAATCAATATGCGGATCATTGCCTTTCGGGTTTCAAATGGCCTGCTAGTCAGTTCGCTGTCGCCGGTCGCCGCAAATGCTTCGCTCATGACTATTCCATCGGCGCAACGGCGTGAAATCCATCAGGGTACTGGTACTAAGTTGCCTCCGGGTTTGGCCTGACCCGCGCGGCGGGAAAGTACTTATTCCACCTAGTGGTCCCCCCTACTGCCATGTAGGTCTCCGGCCTGAACTCAACCCCACCCGTAACTTTCGCTCGAGATCGTACGAATCGTACTATGGTTACGAGATGACGCGACTTTTGGGACTTTTGAGCGTTTTTTGCTGGACGGCTTTCGCTGCTGATTACGGCCCTCCCGTCGGTACCCGCATGCCCACGTTCGAAGCTCCCGACCAGAACGGTAAGGTTCATACCCTAAAAACCCTTCTGGGACCCAAAGGAGCCGCCCTCGTCTTCTTCCGATCGGCGGATTGGTGACCCTTCTGCAAAGCCCAGCTGGTCGAGCTGGAACAGAATCGCGCCGAATTTGAAAAGCAGGGGTTGGGACTCGCCGCAATCAGCTACGACAGTGTCGCGGTGTTGCACAACTTCGCCGAGCGAAAAGGGATTCATTTCACGTTGCTCTCGGACTCCGATTCCAGGATCATTCGTTCCGCCGGGCTCCTGAATACCAGCATCCCGTCGGATAATCCGTTCTTTGGCGTGCCAAATCCGGGAACATTCATTCTCGATTCGAATGGCATCATCCGGGCCAAATACTTTGAGGACGACTACAAGGAGCGCTTCACCGCGGCCGACATTCTCACCCATCAATTCGGTGTCTCGCCCTCGGTTGGCAAGCAGACCGTGCAAGGCAAACAGCTCACGGCGGTGACTTCCGCCAGCAACTTCGTGGTTCGAGGCGGACAGCGCGTGGCGCTGGTCATCGATATCGACCTGAAGCCTCGCATGCACGTCTACGCTCCTGGCGTCAGCGAGGGATACATTCCGATCGAGTGGAATATGACCGACGCGCCGGTGTTCTCATCGCACGAGATCACCTTGCCCCCATCCAAGATGCTTCGCCTCGAGGCCATCGGCGAGACCGTACCTGTCTTCACAGGACATTTCCGGCTTGAGCGGGACATCACGATCGCGGCGGAGAATAATGTGAAGCCGTTGGCGGACAATTCGGGCCAGTTTACGGTGGCGGGGACATTGCGATACCAGGCATGTGACGACAAGCTCTGCTACATACCCCAGGAGCTGGCGTTGAAGTGGAACTTCCAGCTCGAGGGGCATGACCGGGAACGCGTTCCCGAGGAACTGCGGCGGAAGGGGCTGGAGTAAGGCTATTCTTCGACGTGCCGCGGTTTTACCATCATGTGGATTTCTTCGCGGACGTTATAGTCGGACGGAACCTGGAAGAGCGTGGGCGAGGGCTCGCCGCGTTGGATATTGGTGAGTTGGTAGACAGTATCACCGGTGCGCGGGTCGCTGTGCTTGCTCATCACGACGGTTTGCAGATCCTGCGAAAACCATGTCTCGTTGACAATGTCGATTGGCTTCTCGTTTCCAATTGCTCCGGCAGCGATGGTCTCCGTGACCCGCTTTCCCTCGGCCATGACGCCGTCAAAAGACTGGGAACCCAGTGATTCGGTTTTGACGGACGGCTGAGCGGATAATCCTCCGTCAATAGCCTTCTTCTCGGCTAAGAGCTTGGCAGTTCTTTCTTTCATTTCCCGCACCTGTAGCGCAGGCTCAGCCGTTTCGCCGAATGCTGACTTAACAGCGGTTCGATCGTTGGGCTGCAGAATGTAGTTCGCCTTCGCGACAGGATCATTTATCGTGATCACTGTGCTGTCCTTGCCCTCTGTTGGCCAGGGTCCCACGAACGAGAGCTTCTGTTCGTTACGCGTTCGCCCCTCGCTGTCGCGGGCGAAAGACGCGGTGTTCTTACGGCTGATGCGGTTGCCGTCGGCCAGGACTTGTGTCGATTCGGTAATGGCTTGGGCCGTGTAGGGTGCGCCCGTTACGGTTTTGGTCCTACCTTCGGCCATTACGAATGTACGGAAGTTGTCGGTGGTAAAGGTGAAGGTTCCTTTCGTTACGGCGACGGCCGTGTCCTGCGCGGAAGCAAGGACACACAACAGGGACATGCAAATTACGGTCTTCATCAATCTGCTCCTTTAGCGTGAACTGTTCAATCGAGAAATCTGACAGCGCGAGCCAGCCCGTCGGCCCCCAGGACGACGTCGGCCTGGATCGGTTCGCGGGCGCGCTCCTCGGGTACTGCAATGCCGACCAAACGCATGGCGGCGCGTTGCATCTCCAGCCGGACTACGAGATGCGGTTCTTGCGTTAGCGAGTCGTCCCCATACGACAAGGGGTAGAACGGCGTTGCGTCGTCGGCCGAACTGGCAGCCGCCCGGACACGACGCAGGCGGGGTTGCGCGACTCTGCACGGAAGAGCGCAGGAGAAACCGCCTGCGCCACCTTTCACAAATGCCATTTGTGGCGGCGTAATGCGCTTGACTGGCGGGTGTGGAGGCGCGATGGATTGCGGTTCTGTTGCGTAAAACGTCAGCAATGCGATCGCGGCCGCGATTGGCGACGCGATCCAGGCAACGCGCCAGGCGGTCTGGGAGCGTTTGCGGCGGCGAAATTCGCGGAGCAGCTTCGCTTCAACGCGCGGCGGCGCTCCGTCCATGCCTTCCCGGGCAAGCGCCCGCAAAGTTTCACTCAGACGATGATCGTTCATGCCGGACACCTTTCCGCCGGCCGAAGCCTCCCCGCAAGCAAGGAGCGTGCCCGGTTTAAACGAGACCGGATTGTGCCCACAGGGCAGTCAAGCAACGCGGCCGCCTCGCTGTAGTCCATTTCCTGCAACTCGCATAAGATGACAACTTCCCGGTAGTGCGGCGGCAGCGCCAGCACCGCCTTTCGCAGCGCCGCGATCTGCCGGTTGCGGTCCACTCGCGCGCCCTCATCTTCGGTTTCGGCCGGCATCTCCTCGTCCAGAATGGCCATCACGGGGCGGCCTCGCTCCAGGATCCGCAGCACATGATTTCGCGCCACGCCAAACAGAAACGCTCCCAGCGGGCCTCGCTCCGGGTTATACTTCGTCCCGCCCATCAGCACCATAAAAGCTTCCTGCGTCACTTCCTCAGCTATTTCCGAACTCCCGCTCATTTGCAATGCGAATCGGTAGACGGCCGCTTGGTGGCGACGGTACAGCGCTGTGAACGCATTTTCATCGCCGTTCTTCATTCGCCGGAACAGGTCGCCATCGCTGGCACTGTTGCAATCCCGCATTGGTTTGATGGACGACCCTGACTACCGGCCGTTAGTTCGCCTTCACCTCATATTCCCAATCGCAGCGCGACAGGTTCCAAAACTTATATCACGTGCCGCTATGATGGAGGTGTATGCGCAAGGTTTTAGCGAGCGTGTTCGTATTGTGTCTTCTGCTAGCGGGTGGGCTAGCGTTGTTCGGCCAAGAGAAAAAGGCCGCTGATAAGCTGACGTTTACGGCGAAAAACGGAAACGTGACGTTCGATCACGCCGCGCACGCAAAGCGGGAAAAGAACGATTGCAAAGTCTGCCACGACAAACTCTGGCCGCAGTCCAAGACGGCTCCCCTAAACTGGAAGGCTGGCATGCATAAGCCTGCCGAGACCGCCCACACCTCTTGTGGCGCATGCCACTTCGCCGGAGGCGCAGCTTTCGAGACCAAGGGCAACTGCACCAAGTGTCACGTCAAGTCTGCCGCCTGAGCTGATGTAAGGCGAAGTTTCATCCAGCACTTCTACGGGGCTGCATTCCGCGGCCCCTTACAGTTTTTCCCCAACTCTCGGCCGCCGGTATCGTCTCAATACCGACGCCTATGCTGACCCTCGCCCAGGACTCCCGCTATGCTCTCCGGACCTTTCGTAAGAATCCGGCTTTCACCACGGTCGCGGTTTTATCTCTGGCGTTGGGGATCGGCGCCAACACCGCGATCTTCAGCCTGATCGATGCCGTCTTGTTGCGCTGGCTGCCGGTCCAGGCGCCGCAACAGCTCACCATACTGGGTAGGAACCCCGATCAGCCGAGCGTATCTTTCAACTACCCGGATTACGAATACGTTCGGGATCACAATCATTCCTTCAACGGCGTAATCGCCTACAGTTACGGAAATTCGGTAGGTATGACGGTGCCGGGCGAGACATCCCAAGACCCTCAACTGGCCGTCTGTTCGATGGTTTCAGGCAACTACTTCGAAGTGCTTGGGGTAACGCCGGCCGCTGGGAGGGTGTTCAGTCCCCAGGACAACCTGAAACCCGGCGCCCATCCCTACGCAGTGCTAAGTTACGACTACTGGCGGCGCCGGTTTGGCGCCAATCCCGCCGTCCTCGGGAAGTACATCCTGCTCAACAATGCGGTGCTTACCGTGGTCGGCGTCGCGCGAGCGGGATTTCACGGTGCTGTCGTTGGAAGATCGCCCGACCTGTTCGTTCCGATCATGGAAGTACAACAAATCGACAGTGGCATGAGCATGTGGAAGACGCGGCATTTCTGGTGGCTAAACGTAATGGGCCGGCTCCGTAGGGAAACCGGTATCCGGCAGGCGCAGGCCGACCTGGATCTGCTCTTCCATCAGATCGATCAGAACGATCCCGAAACCAAACCGGCGCCGGCCTACGACAGAGGGCGAGAGCGTCGCAACCGCGCCGCCGTGCTTCCCGGCAGCCAGGGGTTTTCGAGATTCCAGAAACAGTTCGCCAAGCCCCTGATCGTGCTGGCAATTGTTGTCGGCCTGGTGCTGCTGATCGCGTGTGCGAACGTGGCAAATCTTCTTTTCGCTCGCGGAGCTTCCAGGGAGAAGGAGATCGGCATACGCCTCGCAATCGGCGCCAGCCGGACGCGGCTGATCGCGCAATTGCTGGTCGAGACTGTCATTTTGGCCCTGCTCGGCGGCGCGGCGGGCCTCGCTTTCGCATGGTGGGGTGCGCGCCTCTTGATGGCCCTCCTGCCGGTCGAATCGGCCCCCGTAGCACTCGACATAACTCCGGATCTAAGAATCCTCGGCTTTGCGTTTGGCGTTTCGCTTTTGACTGCGCTGATGTGTGGTCTTGTCCCGGCATTCAAGGCGACGCGGCCGAGCCTCCTGGCGCCTCGGGTCGGGCGCTTGGATTTGCGCAAGGCGCTCGTGGTGGCGCAAGTCGCGGTCTGCCTGCTGCTGTTGATCGGCGCGGGCCTGTTCGTCCGCAGCCTGGATAACCTGCGCGATCTCGATCCTGGTTTTGTCCGCGAGAACGTGTTGATCGTGGGCATCAACCCGCGTCAGAACGGATATAAAGGTCAGCGGCTCCGGGCGTTTTATGAACAACTGCTCGGCCAAGTGCGGTCGATGCCCCAAGTTCGGGCCGCCAGCCTGGCCCGCGTCACGCCGCTCTCGGGTTCCCGCTGGAACAACGAAATCGCGGTGCAGGGCTATAGCCGGAAGCCCGACGAGGAGCCGTCCGTGGATTTCAACGCGGTAAGCCCGGATTATTTCCAAACGATGGGGATTCCCCTGCTGCTGGGCCGCGACTTCCGCACGGAAGACAATCCCGCGACAAGCCCGGATGTGCCGGATGGAAAGCTGACCGGCCCCGCTCCAGTCGCAATCATCAATCAGGCCATGGCGAAGAAGTTCTGGGGCGACCAGAGCCCGATCGGGCGGCGCTTCAGCATGACGACCGACCAGTTTCAAATGGATAAGTCATTCGAAGTGGTCGGCGTCGTCAAGGATACGAAGTATTTCGGCCTGCGCGACGCGGTAGAGAGCATGGTGTACGTACCCGACTGGCGCCTGGGTGCTTCTCCGTTTTCCCTTTGCGTTCGCACCGCCGCCGATCCGGAGCCGATGGTTGCGAGTATCCGTCGCGAGGCAAGCCATATCGACTCCTCAATACCCGTTCTTCAAACGCTCACGATGGAGCAGCAGCTGAACAACAACGTCTCGCAGGAGCGCATCGTGGCGACGCTTTGCAGCTTCTTTGGCGGACTGGCGCTGCTGCTCGCCGTGGTCGGATTGTACGGGCTCATGGCCCACACTGTCACACGACGTACGCGTGAAATCGGGATTCGGATGGCCCTCGGCGCAGTCCGCGGCAATGTGATGTGGCTGGTGATGCGCGAAACGATATTGCTGGTCGTCATCGGAGCGGCCATTGGCGTTCCCATCGCCTTCGGATTGACGCGCTTCGTCAAGAGCTTCCTGTACGGGTTGACTCCACAGGATCCGGCGAATATTGTGGCCGCCGCGGCGATCCTCACGGTCGCGATGCTGCTGGCGGGCTACATCCCCGCCCGTCGCGCGACGCGCGTCGATCCTATGGTTGCGCTGCGCTGGGAGTAAGCAGCGCGATGTCGCGAGGGGCCGGCACGGGCAGCGGATCTGTCGCGCGCTGCCGTCTGTCACTGATTTCCGGAGCCAGGTGCAGCCGCACGTCAGGAATCGTCAGCCCGTCTTTACTCACTGCCTGAATGAACTCGCGTATACCCTGTTCCTGAGCTTTCAGATGTCGATCCACTTCCAGGCTGAAGTTTTCGAGGGTCGAGTACGGCACGGTTGTTTCGCGGTGGAACAACTCCCCCGTTTGTTCTACGGACCAATGCCGGAGCTTCGCAAGATAACCGACGCGCATCGCTGCGGCGTCCACCAATGAACTGCACTCCCCGAATCCAACCTGCTTGTCGGTGGGCACGATGGTCCGTTTGTAGAAGACATCCTCTGGTCCTCGGGCCAACAAAACACTTCCCCGCCGCCCGTTGTTTTCCAGGTGGAAGAGAGTCACAGGAGGGAATCCCGGCGGCATCTGGGCCACGCCGTCTCCGCAAACACCGCCTCCCGCCCCCGCGCTAGACCCGGCCCCGGCGCCCGAATCGGTCACGATGAAGCGGTGCGTGACGCCGACTTCGTTCAATATCGCCGTGTACCACCGCTGCGAACGTCGTTCGAAGAGCAAGTTGTTGGCCGCGAGCCAGACGATGTCTCGCGATTTATCCCCGCGAAGCGCGAAAAGTAGCTCATCGCTGTCTTTGTCTCTTGCCGCCAGAATCAGAACAGGGTCGATCCACTTCTCGGTAAAGGGCTCGAGCAGCCCCGCCGGCACCGTGATTCCCGCTTCGATCGCCGCGTCGAAGAGGACCGCCAGAAACGCCACGTCTTCGGTATAAGATGACGCGTCTCGTAACACCGCTGCCGACCGGAACTCCTCGATCAGAAGCCGGTCGAATTCATCGGAGTGCAACCTGCCCGCGAGGTAAACGCCCCAGGCTTTATCCGCCAATTGAGGCGAGCCCATGAGGCGCCGGGCATGCTCCATTTCCTGCGCCGCGTCCGGCGCCTGCTGCCCTGCAAGACCGGCAGACGCAATTACAAGAGCGACGATACCGCCTGGAAACCGCATTCCTGATCTCAAGTCTAGCCAAGTACAGGTTTGATGAGCAGAGCGTCCCCGGCGGCGCCGGGTTGATGGTCTCGCGCGGATTAATGGCGACTACTCGTAACGCAAAGCGACGATGGGATCAACCCTCGTGGCGCGGTAAGCCGGCAATAACGTGGCAATCGCAGCCACCACGATTACGAGCGCGGGCACGCCCGCGAAAGTCAGCGGGTCCACCGCTTTGACTTCGTAAAGCAGGCTCGAAAGCAAACGCACCATGCCAAATGCCGACGCCAGTCCGATCACCGCGCCCAGAGCGACCACCTGAAGGCTCTCGCGCAGCACCAGGCCGACAATGCCGCCGCGGCCTGCTCCCAAAGCAAGACGCAGTCCGAGCTCGTGTGTCCGCTGCGCCACCTCGTAAGCCAATACGCCGTAAATTCCCACCATCGCCAGCACCAGCGCCACGCAAGCGAATATTCCGACCAGCAGAACATTGAATCGGGGTTGCCAGGTGGCGTTGTAGATGGTGTGTTCCATCGTCTGCACTTCGGAGACAGAGAGCGTGCGGTCGATTCGCCAGATGGCCTGCTCGATCGGACGCGCCAGGGAGACCGGATCGCCGTCCGTCCGCACCACCAGCGTCATATATGAGAACCAGGGGCTCTTCTGGGTTACCAGCGGTGTCTGCGCATAGGGCAGGTACACCTCGTCCTGTACCGGCTCGGCCCAGCTCGACTGTTTTACGTCCTTGATCACGCCTACAACCGCGAGCCATTTCAGTTTGCCACGCAGATCGCCAACAGCCACGCGCTTGCCCAGCGGGGTTTCCCCAGGCCACTCGTGTCGTGCAAACGTTTCGTTAATAATCGCCACTCCCGGCGATTCCTGCCCATCTTGTGCCGTGAAATCGCGGCCTGCGGCGATGGGAATGCGCATGGTGGCAAAGTAGTTGGGCCGCGCAACGCGATACACGGCGGATTTGTCCTGGCCGGGACGTGGAAGTGGCCTGCCTTCGATGGCTACCGGCATGCCCCAGACGTCACCGGCGAGCGGAAGATGATTCACCATACTCGCCGAACGAACGCCCGGCAGCGCCTCGACGCTGCTGATGACGCTGTTGTACAGAACTTCGCGTGATACGCCCAGGTAGTTGGGATGGCCGGCAACCGAGATCACCATCGTGACCACATTCCGGGGATTGAAGCCCCCATCGATCGATTGCAGCCGCAGAAAACTCCGCATCAGAAGACCGGCGCCAATCAGAAGTACGATGGCAACGGCGATTTCGGCGACGATCAAACTGCGGCGGGTCGCTGCGCCTCGCGCGCCTCCGGCAAAGGACCGGCCGCCTTCCTTTAATGTCTCGTTTACTTCGGACCTTGAGGCTATGACGGCCGGCGCCAAGCCAAATCCAATACCGGTCGCCAACGAAAGCAGGAACGTAAAGAGCAGCACGGGCATGTCGATGCCGATCTCATTCGCACGCGGCAGCCGCAACGAGTGAGCCCCCGCGTCGGGCGCCAGCATGAGCTGTAGTGTATGGGTGCCCCAGACTGCGAGCACCAGTCCCAATGCTCCGCCCACGAGTGCAAGCATTACGCTCTCAGTCAGAAGTTGGCGGACAATCCGGGCCCGGCGTGCGCCCAGCGATACACGAATGGCGATTTCGCGGCTCCGGGCGGTGGCGCGGGCGAGCGTCAGGTTGGCAACGTTTGCGCAGGCGATCAGCAACACGAACCCGACCGCGAAAAGAATCACCAGAAGCGCCGGACGGATCCGTCCAACTGCTTTTTCGCGGAGATCGTCGGCGCGGATCGTCAGGCCCGTGTCGGTTTGAGGGTAAGCTCGCGCCAGGTTGCTGCAGATCCCGTCGATTTCGGCCTGCGCCTCTGCAAGGGACACGTCGTCACGCAGGCGGCCGAAGATACGTAGGCTCTGGGCCACCCGGTCGGTTGTGCGGTTTGAAAGATCGAGGGGAGCCCACATTTCCGAATTCGTAATCCAGAAGGGAGCGAAGTGGAACTGGGGCGGCATGACGCCGACAATCGTGTAAGGTTCGCTGTCCAGCAGGATCTTCTGGCCGACGACATCTGACGCTCCTCCGAAGGTACGCTGCCACAGGTCGTAGCCGATCACTACCACATTGCGGTGTCCCGGCAGGTAGTCATCCGACTGTAGGGCGCGGCCGCGCATCGCGGGCACGCCGAGCAGCCGGAACATGTCTTCGCTCATGTGGATTCCGGAAATGCGCTCCGGAACCTCGCGCCCGGTTAGGCTGGCGCCCCAGGCCTCTGCTGCGCCGACAAAGTCGTAGGATCGCGCCTGCTTACGAATGTCCAGGAAGTCGCCGCCCGCGACCGGTCCGGTGCCTTTCAGCAGCAGGGAGACCAGTCGTTCTGACCGGTAGTAGGGCAGCGGCTTCAACAGAATCGCATTGACCACGCCGAAGATCGCGGTGTTCGCTCCGATTCCGAGAGCAATCGCCAGCACCGCGATGATCGTGACAATCCGATTCTGAAACAACACCCGAACCGCATAGCGCGCATCCTGAAGAAGACTCAGCATGACGTTTGGACGGTACCCCAGTCCTGCGGTTAGTAAGGGGGGATTGATCCCGCGGCGGATTCTTAATCCACCCGGCGCTAAGGCGCAAAATCCCGAATCCGCTGCACCGTATCCCCATCCAGCCGCTGCAGCACGGCCGTCAATAAATCCACCATCTGATCGAAATCCCGCCGATTCATGATCCCGTTGTGAGCATGTGTATACCGCACCGGCACTACGAGATTAACCGTCGGCACCCCGCCATTGCTCTTCTGAATCTCGGCCGAATCGTCGCCGTATCCGGTGACCAGGTCGTACTGCAGCGGAATCGACTTCGCCGCCGCCTGCTCCTTGACAAACGCCGTGAATTTCCGATTCGGCAGCTCCGAGGAATCGTACAGAAAGATCCCCGGACCCGCACCCAGCCTCACCTGCGATTCCTCCGGATGCGCGCGGAACACGTCGCCCGTGACACCCGCCTCCAGCGCGATCCCAATATCAGGCTTGATCGCATCGGTCGCGGTGTGAGCACCGCGCAAACCGATCTCCTCCTGGGTGGTGATGGCATAGAAGATCTGGTTCGCATGCGGCTGTGTCGCCAGGCGCCGCATCACTTCGACAACAACCGCGCATCCGACACGATCGTCCCAGCCCTTGCCTAAATAATTCTCGGTCCCATTCAGAATCGCGAACGGGGCATCCGGGACAACCGGATCGCCCGGCGAAACTCCCATCTCGCGGACTTCCGCCTCCGACCGTGCGCCGACGTCGAGAAACAGGCCATCACGCGGGTAAACACGCGTGCGCTCTTCCGCGGGAACGACATGAATATCCCGAATCCCTGTCACAGCCCGCACCGGGCCCTTGCTTCCAATGATCGTCCAGCGTTGATCGACAAGCGCCTGGTCCAGCCACCCGCCGAGCATCTGCATCGTCAAAAGCCCGTTGGGCGTAATGCGCCGGATCATGCCGCCGAGTTCGTCCATGTGGGCATCAACCATCACGCGCGGACCCTGAGTACCTTGCGTCGCGATAATCGATCCGAGCCCATCGAACCGCATGGACGCGGCGAACGGCTTCATGGCATCGACCATGAGCTTGCGTACAGGTTCTTCAAAGCCAGGAGGTCCGGGAGCGTCCGCGAGGTTCTGTAGCAGTTGGGCGATGCGGTCCTGCGCAGGGGCGGACAGAAGCGTCGCAATCGCAATAACAAAAAGTCGAGCGTTACGCGGCATAGCGCATGATACCGCAGCCCTTGCAGACTGTGGTTGAAGTGGCGCAGGCTGAACGCCTGGATGAATGCATGCCCCACCTTGGCTCGCAACCTGTTGACCCCTAAAGGTGGTGCAAGGCGGTTTCGGCTCCGCATGCCGCTCTCAAAGATTTCCGCCACGGGCAGCGAGGCTATAAGCTATTCACGCGACCGCGTATAAACGAACTTCACCTGCCCTCCCGTCGCCAATAGCAACTGTTGTCCATTCGCGCTATCCCGAATCGTCCAGGCATCGAACCTCCGGACCTCTGGTGCGGCGCCCTTCTCATAGTTAAACCGCGCATTGCAGTTGTCCTTGCTCGACACGTGCCCGCCCTCATAATGGAAGACAACCGCGTTGCCCTCAAACGTGACATGCCCCGCGCGCGTGATGAAGATCGTCGACGTGCAGTTATACATGGATTGCTGAATTAGACCCGAGTCCTTGAAACTGCCGTCGCCATAGATCTCCATCTTGACCGACGAACCGCTCGGACGCGCAAACGACCCCGTCGCCCGATTCTGGTACTGGGTGGCCCGGGTTTCCGTGTAGCCCCACACTCCAATCACGGCAGCCGGAGGAGCGGCTTCTTGCGCATAACAGGCCAAAGTAAACAGAAAGATCAGCTTCCTCATAACCCGTAACGCGTGAAACCGGCGCAGGGAGGCTCAAAATCTCGATGGCACCCCGTAGGGAAAAACAAGCCCCTGCGAGTCTTAGGGTTGTATGCGGTTAATTCACTGGTCCGGTTTCCTGGCTGGGCTGGTGTTTCCATTCATAATCCACGGCCAGTCGCTCGTGGGCGCTGGTTACTTGGACCCCGGCGCGATTCAGGTTGCGCCGGGTCAGGTTTTGACCCTGTTTACGACAGGGCTTTCAACGATGCTGAGCAGCGGGCGAACCGCAGCGCAAACCGTCCCGCTGCCCGGTACTTTGGCGGGCATATCCGTATCACTGCACCAGACCAATCCCGAAACGCGCCGTTCTCTTCCGCTTTTCGCGATCACGCAGTTCAATCACTGCGGCGCAGGTGAAGCGCCCTCGCCGGCCTGCGTGGTGACGGGCATCACGGTCCAGATCCCATTCGATATTTCGGTGCCGAACTCTCTCATATTCATTGCACCGAACAGCCAGGGAAGTTCCGAAATTCGCGTCGACGAAAACGGCAACGAAGGGCCGGGTTTTTCCGTCGTTCCTGTTGCAACACAGGTTCACGTTTTGAAATCTTGTGACATTAACGGGTCGACATATGGCAGCAACGTCTGTTACCCGCTCGTAACACATCTGGACGGAAGTCCGGTGCTGCAGGCGCCTCGCGCTCCGAATGGCGCTGCGCTAACCTTCAGCGAAGCTAATCCGGGCGAAGTGCTGGTGCTCTATGCGTACGGGATGGGGCAGGTGACGACCGACACGCCGGCCGCCGTAACTGGTGCGACGATGCAGTATGACTATCGCGCGAACACCGCGCCGTCGATGCCGCTCAGTGGAACATCCCCTCTTTTTGCGGGACTCACGCCCGGACAAATCGGTTTGTACCAGATCAATTTCGTCGTTCCGCAACCGCCGGCGGGAACCGCTCCGTGCGGAACCGGCGTGCAATCGAACCTCACCGTCAGTGTTGCCGTCGGCGATACTTATGACGGCGCGGCGATCTGCGTGAATACCGGCGCAGCGCCTGCACCATGATGTCCCGTTTCCCAGGTGCCGCTGTGGAAAGAGCCGACTCTCAACGAGTGCGGGAAGCATCGGCCAAGCCGACATGTGAGGAGGAGGTCTCTCGTCTCTTCGAAGAGGCGCGGGACGACGTTTATCGCTACCTGTTGACCCTGGGGCTGTACCCTCCCCAGGCGCAGGAGGCAGCACAGGAAGTTTTCCTGAAGCTCTACGTGGAGCTGAAAAAAGGAGGGCAGATCGAGAATGTGCGGGCTTGGATCTTCAGGGTTGCGCACAACCACGGTGTTCGGTTGCGCAGCCGAGAAGACCTGATCCGCCCGTTCGATCCCGAGGTCGAGATCGACTTTCCGGATGTGAAGGAGAACCCGGAGCGCAGCATGCTGGAACGAGAGCGCTGGACGCGCTTCCATGAGGCCGTCGACAACCTGTCGCCGCAACAGCGAAACTGCCTCTATCTTCGTGCGGAGGGATTCCGGTACCGCGAGATCGCGGAGATTCTGGAGATCAGCGACTCCTCGGTCAGTGAGTTTTTACGCCGCGCCATCGGCCGGCTTCGAAAGGCGTTGCATGTTTAGTTGGGGAAACCATCCGGACGAAGATCATCTGATGCGCTTCTGCGATGGTGAGTTGCGCGCGCGCGAAGCCTCGCGAGTCGCACGGCATCTGGAAGCATGCTGGGCCTGCCGGACGCAGGTCGAAGACGTGAAGAAGCTCATCGGCGATTACGTACACTACCGCAAGGATGTTCTGCAGGCGTCGCTTCCTCCTCCGCCCGCACCCTGGAATGACCTCCATCACCAGTTCGCGATCGTTCAACAGCAGGGGCTCGTTCGCAAGCGATCCCGTGTCGTCAGGCTGTTCCAGGATGTCTTACGTGAACCCAGTGCCTGGATTCTGGCCGCCGCGGCATCGGTGCTGATGGCGGTCGGCGTTTACGTGCTCACCGACACGCCGTCCCTACAGGCCGCCGAACTGCTCCAGCGTGCGGTGAAAGCCGAGAAGACGACGGCGACAAAGCACATCGCGAAACAGATTCACGTCCGGACGCTCAATGCCTCATTTAACCGCAGCGCCAATATGCGCAACGCAAAACCAGAGGCCGTTGCGCAGGATGAACCCGAGGCAATGGTCGCCGCCTTGTTCTCTGCAGCTCACTACAACTGGCAGAATCCACTGAGCGCCGAAGCATTTGCTGCCTGGCGGGATCACCTGCCCGATCGCCAGGACGAGGTCGACTCAACGCGTGACGATACCCTCGGCGAGGTCTACCAGATTCGCACTTCCAGCGCTAATGCTTATATCAGCGAGGCAACTCTCTTCCTGCGAAGAGCGGATCTTCATGCCGTGCGCGAGCGGCTTGAATTTCAGGGCCGCGAATGGGTGGAACTGACGGAGGATTTCGGTGATTCGACTCCCGTCATTCCTCCGCCGATAGCGCAAGCGCCTCGCGCCGCCATTCCTGCTCCTGCGCTCGAAAAGCCCGCGGCTCCGCAACCCGCGACTCCCGAAGACGAGTTGGACGTAATCGCGGCCCTGCACCGTGCAGGCGCCGATTTGGGCGATCCGGTAGATGTAATTCGAAAAGATGATCGCGTGCTTGTAACTGCGGTCGGGCTCGACCCCAAACGAACCGCGCAGTTGCGGGCGTCGTTGGCCGGCATGCCGCGTGTCGCCGTGCAATTCTCGGAGGCGCGGCCTGCCGGCCCGGCGCAGCCCGACGCGGGTACCCCGATCTTCCAGGGACGCCGTTCGTCGCCATGGCAGGACGCCATCACGAAGCAGTTAGGCGGGCCGGTCGATTATCAGTCGTTTGTGGATTCGCTGCTTGAAAACAGCGAAGCGATGATGGCCAGGGCCCACGCGTTGCGCCGCCTGGCCGAGCGTTTTCCCGTTGGAGTTGAGGCGCAGTTAACGCCAGAGGGCCAGGCAACGCTCGTTGCTATTCGCAGGGAACACCGTGCAGCGCTGTTCGAACTGTCGCAGCGAATCGACCGCCCCCTTCGTCCGGTGCTGGCTGGACTCGGCGTTAGCATGCCAACGGCGCAGACGGCCGTTGAGAGTACATGGCAGGCTCGCGCGCTGCGAGTCTTTGCATCGGCGGAGCAAGTGGACCGCTCGCTCGGCATGATGTTTGCCGCAGCGGGCAGCGATGCGGTGAAAGACTCGCTTCCGGCGGACCTGGCAGCGGCGTTGGCGCAGTTGGATGCCGGCGCCGCCGCTCAGGCTAAGGAGAGTCGTTAACAATGTTTGCGGCTCGGGTGGCGGGGTTGTGTCTCTGCCTGTCAGGATCGCTCCTGGCTCAGGAAACGGCCCAACTTTCGGGCTTCATCTGGGACTCTTCCGATGCGCTCGTCCCCGCGGCCGGCGTCAGCGTGGTGAATGAAGAAACCGGCTTCCGGCGCGACACCCGGTCCGGCGACGGCGGCTCCTACCAGGTGGCATATCTGAATCCCGGCCACTACAAAATCACCGTGCGAAGAGACGGTTTTCGCACCCTCGTGCAGTTCGGAATCAAGCTCGATGCGGCCCAATCGGCGCGGCTCGATTTTCATTTGCAACTCGGCGACGTGCAGGAAGTCGTGACTGTCAACGGCGGACCGGTGCTGCTGAATGCCGAAGACGCGTCGGTAAGTACGCTGGTCGGGCGAAACTGGATCGAACAACTTCCGTTGAACGGCCGCGGGTTGCTTACGTTGATGGAACTCGCCCCCGGCGCGATCATTACGCCTGCCAGCGCGGGCGAAGCCGGCCAATTCTCCATCAACGGCCAGCGTCCGAATACCAACTTCTTCACGGTCGACGGCGTGAGCGCGAATACCGGCGTCAGCGGCGGAGGTCTTCCCGCGCAGATGTCGGGCGGATCGCTGCCCAACATGACGGCGTTCGGCAGCCTGCACACCCTCTCGTCGATTGAGGACCTCGACGAGTTCCGCCTCCAGACGTCGACCGCTACACCCGAGTGGGGCCGCTCGCCGGGCGGTCAAGTGGAGCTGAGCAGCCGGTCCGGCTCCAACGAATTTCACGGAACGGTGTTTGATGCGCTTCGAAACGACGTCCTCGACGCCAACGACTGGTTCGCAAATCGCCAGGGCGCCGGGCGGTCCGCCATCCACTTCCAGGATTTCGGGGCCACCCTCGGAGGGCCAATTCGCAGAGACCGCACGTTCGTCTTCCTCTCGTACGAAGGCTTGCGATTGACGCAGCCGTACAACTGGCAGTCAGTCGTTCCCACGCTTGCCGCGCGGCAATCGGCGCCCGCCATGGTGCAACCGCTTCTAAACGCGTTTCCTTTACCGAATGGCGCGGACCTCGGCGGCGGATTGGGACAGTTCAATGGCAGCACCGCGCGGCCATCCGGTTTCGATGGCGGCAGCGTACGAGTCGACCATGCTCTGACATCGCGAATCCTGCTCTTCGGGCGCTTTACCCAGACCCCGTCGTTCTCCAGCGCTGAGCAACTTCAGATCAACTCTGTGGAACTCCATTCGAATTCGATCACGGCGGGATTGAACGCTGTGATAAGCCCGGCCATGACCTCCGAGCTTCGGTTTAATACCACCGATACGAGCGCGAGTTCGGTGTGGCGATCGGCGGATGGCCAGCCCGTACTGACCTGCTATACCGACGTGCTGCAGGGCGGCGCCGGCGCACCCTGTACGTCGTTCTATCGCTTCGCCGTGAACGGAATCGGCCAATTAGTGGCGGGAACCGACGCGATGAACCAACAGCGGCAGTGGGACGCGATTGGTTCTCTCGAATGGCGGCGCGGCTCCCACGACTTCCGATTCGGCTTCGATTTTCGCCGGCTCACGGCCGCAAGAAACGGTCCCCTGACTAGCGTAAACGTCATCGCCGCAAGCCTCCAGGACGTGTTGAACGGCGTCTTCACCATCAACGAAGCGCAATCCCTGGAGAGAACAGCGCAGGTGGACTCATTCTCGCTGTTCGCCATGGACACCTGGCGCCTGACGCCGCGATTCTCCCTGACGTATGGCGTGCGCTGGGACATCGATCCGCCGCCTGTCGTGCCTGGGCCGCCGGTAAGCAGTGTTTTGCCGGCTTCGCCCACGCAACCCGCAAACATCGAGATCTGGCCCATGCGTTATACGAATCTCGCGCCTCATGTGGCCGTAGCCTACCGGGTTCGCGCGGATGGGCGTACCGTCCTTCGAGCCGGCGCTGGTCTCTACTACGACCCGAATTTCAGTGTTGCAATGGACGGCATCAACGGAACTCCTTACAACATCTGGCAGTTTAATCCTCTGGTCCCCATCGCGCCATCGCGAACCAATGCGCTCGTAACCTATGGCTTTGCGCCCGATTTCCGGATTCCTTCGACGTGGCAATGGAACGTGACCGTCGAGCACGGCATCACTTCGAACGATGCTATCTCAGCCGCCTACGTCGGGTCCAAGGCGGGCAACCTGCTGCGGCGCGAAATCGGTCCCCAAAACAGCCTGATCACGCAGCTTGTGCTCGCCACCAATCATGGCGAATCGAATTACAACGCACTGCAACTCCAGTACCGCCGGCGGCTCACACGCGGTCTGCAAGGACTGGTTTCATACTCGTGGTCGCATTCCATCGATAACGGGTCGGCGGACTCGGCGATTTACTGGACTCCGTCCGCTGCCTTTGCGGCAGCCGACCTCGCGTCGTCGAATTTCGACGTGCGCCATACATTCACTGCTGCTTTCTCATTGGCCTTGCCGAAACGTTGGGCGCTCGACGGAATGTTCCGGGCGCGAACTGGATTCCCGATCGACGTCCTCGAAGCAGAAAGCGCTTTTGGCCTCACCTTTGCGAATGCTTTTCGGCCGAGTCTCGTTGCTGGCGTGCCGGTCTGGCTCGACGATCCCAATGCTCCCGGCGGCCGGCGTCTGAACCCGGCCGCGTTCACGGGCCAAAACCTGGTGCAAGGGACCCTGGGCCGCAATGCCATACCCGGGTTCGGAATGTCGCAGCTCGACCTGGCGCTGCGTCGCAGTTTTGCTCTGACGGAGAGATGTTCGCTGGAAGTCCGTGCGGAGTCGTTCAATCTCGTGAATCACGCGAACTTCGCCGATCCCCTGCCGTTTCTTTCCAGCCCGCTGTTCGGGCAATCGGCCTCGATGTTGAACCTGATGTTGGGCAGTGGAAGCCCGAGCACGGGATTGTCTCCGGCATTCCAACTCGGCGGACCGCGAGCGGTCCAGTTGGTCGCCCGTTTTCAATTCTGAAGGGATTAGAAGCTTTTAAAGAAGGTGGAAGGGTGACGCCGGCGGTTTCGCCCTGGTCGCCTTCGGTGTAGCTTAACGGTGCTACCACGCTTCACAAGGCAGGCGAAAGCTTGGCAGACCGCCGCGCAGCAGCCCGAAAGTCACGTTATGTGTACATGGTCCATAATCGCCCTACTCGTGTGCGCCCTGACGCATGGCACGTCCTGCGGAATCGTGCTCAGCGTAGAAGGCCATGTCGAACTGACTCGGCGTGGAGTCTCGAAGTCGTTGTCCCAAGGCGAGAATCTCATCCCCGGCGACCGCATCATATCCGCTGATGGCGCTGCCATCATCCAGCTCACTCGCGGCGGCCAATTTGCCGTTTTCCCCAGCTCCTCGATCATCTTCCGCCGCGACCCGCTCTCGCTCCCCTCCTGGATTGCAACAATAAGAACCAGGATCGGTCGCTTCGGCCTGTCGGATTCGGCATCCCGACGCTCGAAAGCAGTAATGGCCGTGCGCGGCTAGGAGTCCACAGGAGGAGGAAAATATCATGCGTTCCATAGTTGTGTCTCTTATATTCGGCGCCGTTGCAGTTTCTCAGACGCCCGCTACGAAGCTACAAACGGCCGGCATGGTAGGCCTGGCGCCAGGTCAAACCGCCCGGTTGAACGTGCTCAATCCCGGCTTGCCGGCGCCCGCGGGCACCGCGGTCATCTGTAGCGGCACCTTGTCGATCCAGGACGACAAGCAGAATGAGTTAAAGAATACATCTGTATCGGTGCTACCCGGGCAGAGTTCCGCCGTGGACCTGAACGCCGATACCGATCTCAAAATATCGACTCGCATCCAGATTCGTGGCGTGGTTTCTTCCTTCCGTACCTGCCTGGTTCCGACGCTCGAAATCTTCGACAACGCCACCGGCAAGACGACCGTGATCGTGACGCAGACCAACGTTACACCGCCGTCCACCGGCACGACCTTAACCGCCGTCACACCATGCCGCGTCGCCGACACCCGAGCCGACCAGGGCAAGGCCGATCCGTTCGGCCCGCCTACGATCAAAGGTAATACCTCGCGCAGTTTCCCCATCCCGGCCGGTTCCTGCAGCATTCCTAGCGATGCGCAGGCCTATGCCTTGAACATCACCGTGGTGCCTCATGGTCAAGTCGGCTTTCTGACCGCCTGGCCTGACGGACAAACCCAGCCGGTTGCGGCAACTTTGACCTGGGCGAACGGAACCTTTATCACGAACTCCGCGATCGTGGCTGCCGGAAACAACGGAGCCATTGACGTCTACGTGAGTGACGATGCGGATGTCGTCATCGACATCTCCGGATACTTCGAGCCCGCGTCGATATAGACTCGTACGGAGGAGGATCGTCATGCGAAGCTCATGCTTCATACTGCCTGTGTTGCTGGCGGGTGCATTCGCATCCGGCCAGACCGTTGTGCCCACGGAACTGAGAACGGTCGGAGTGCTTGGGATAACCGCCGGCCAGACCGCGCGCCTCAATGTCTTCGGCCCGCCGTTTCCCAACGGTTTCTTCCCGCCGGTGCCAATTCGCGCCTGCTCGGCTACGCTCTCCTTCGTCGACCCGCAGAATAACCACCTTAAAGATTCGAACATCATCATCGCCCCCGGCCAAAGTACGTTCCTCGATCTCAACGCGGATACCGACCTCCCCGCGAGGACGGCACGTTTACAGATTCGCGGCCTGGTTACGATTCAATTTCCCGACCCCGTCTTCTGCAGCGCGGTGCCGACCGTCGAGCTGATCGATAACTCCACGGGCAAAACCACCGCGATTCTCGCTCAAACCAACGTCAGCGGCCTGGCGCGTCCCGCCGCTACTTTTACCGCGGTCGTGCCCTGCCGCATTGCGGATACCCGCACAAATCAGGGTAAAACCGGCGATTTTGGACCACCATTTTTAGCCCACGGCTCGACCCGCACATTTTCCGTTCCGCTGAGTTCCTGCGGCATTCCCAGCAACGCGCAAGCCTATGCGGTAAACCTGACGGCGCTACCTCATGGCATGGGTGGATTTCTGACCAGTTGGCCCAGCGGGCAGCCGCAGCCCCTGGCCTCGAACCTGAATTGGTTTAGCGGCGGCGTGGTAGCAAATAATGCCATTGTTTCGGCGGGAACGAACGGATCGATTAATGTTTTCGTCAGTGATGACGCCGATCTCATCATCGACATTAACGGGTATTTCGTGGCGAGTTCCGAGTAACCACATCACCCGCAGGGGTGCTGGTGTGGCCTGGTACGTGCATGTACAATGGAGATCACCATGGGTTTCCATGAGTCACCGACAGGTGTAACCGCGACTTACGCGGCCCATCCTCACTTCTGCGACGCTGTGAACCACAACATAATTCAGTCGGAGATCGAGGGTGGCGTGTTTTTGCGGGATCTTCCGGCCGGTTCACGACTCACGATCGAAACCAAAAACAGGTTTTACACGCTTGTGGTACTGGGTGAAGAAGCCGCACTCATCTCGGGTCACCCCGAATATTGCCCCGATCCAGCGCTGGTCCAAATCCACGGCTCCACCTGGGGCGGGTCGATGCTGAAGACCCGTTTCATCGGCCGCGGCATGCACCTGGAGTTTGATCACCCGGTGTATCACACCGTCGTGACGTCGCAAATCATCGACATCCGCGCGCACTGAGGATTGTCAAGAACTACCATATTTCTACTAGGGATCTTTGGAATCCGGTTTGCTAAACTCTGGACAGAAGTGGGAGGTCCTGAATTCTCCGAATTTCAGGGCGCTTGCTGCCGTTTCTGCTCTGGATCGGTACGCTCTCGGGTCAAGTTGCCTTCCCGTTCATCTTCACCGAATCGCGCCCCCGAGGTGAAAGCACTTTACAGATTGTCAACGCTGGGGTAAAACACCCAGTCGTTCCGGGCTTTGCCGCGTCTGCGAACGCGTCGGTTTCTTTCGACGGCAAGCGGCTGATCTTTTCCGGGAAGCGACACCCCGCCGACGTCTGGCAAATCTGGGAAATCACCCTGGCGGGAGGCGCGCCCCACCGTCTGAGTTCCGGCGCTGGTGACGCAATCGCGCCGTTTTATCTCCCGGCCGACAAGTACGTTTATTCGCGCCGGACGCCCGAAGGTTTCGAAATCGAAGTTGCGCCGCTTGACGGCTCCACGCCGCCGCTGCGCCTCACCTACGGCCCCGGCGATCACATCGTCAACGAAGTTCTGCGAGACGGCCGCATTCTTTTCGAAGCGCCGCACACCGGCCGCCGCGACCTATACACCGTCTATTCTGACGGCTCCGGCGTCGAGACGCATCGCTGCGATCACTCACACGACCGGCACTCGGGACGAGAACTCGCGTCCGGCGACATCGTCTTCGAGGCCGGAGGCCGGCTAGCACGGTTTACGTCCGCCCGTGCCGTCGAAATCGGCATCAATCTGCCCGCGGGTCAATTCGACGGTCCCATCGCCGAGATCGCTGACGACGACTGGCTCGTCTCCTATCGTCCTGCCAAAACCGGTCCATTTGGACTGTATCGCTTGAATCCTAACCTCGAGAAAGTCCTCGTCGTCGATGGCGCCGATGCCCGCGATCCGGTCATTGTCCGCCCTCAAACAGCCCCGAAATGGCACCCCTCGAGTCTCGGCAATCGCGAAGGCGGCAACATTCTCTGCCTCAACGTCTACACCTCGCATCTCCCGATTCCACCCGGCGCGGTCGCCCAGGTGCGCGTCTGGGCGCGAAGTGACCGAGATGCAGAGATCCGCCTGGGCGAAGCGCCCGTGGAGTCGGATGGCTCCTTCTTCCTCACCGTCCCTTCCGAACGCGCCATCCGATTCGAACTGCTCGACCGCAACGGCAAGACCGCCGCCGCCGAGAAAACGTGGTTCTGGATGCGCCGCGGCGAACAGCGCGTCTGCGTCGGTTGCCACGCCGGACCCGAGCGTGCACCCGACAACGAGGTCCCCCAAATCCTGTTGCGCACCACCGACCCGGTGAAAATGGAGTTCCCCAAATGAAGTCGATTCGTATTCTTATTGCGTTGGCTGCCGGCGCGCTGGCAGCCGATCGTCCCACGGATGGCCCCATTCGTTTTGAGGAAGTGAGCGCGCAGGCCGGTATCACGTTTACCCACAGTTTCGGCGCGGAAAAGCTCGGCTCGCTGCTCGAAAGCACCGGTGGCGGCGCCGTCTGGTTCGACTACAACAACGACGGCCTGCTGGATCTGTACGTCGTTTCGGGCAAGCCGCTGGGCAAGGGCATGCATCCTTATCCCTTGCGCAAGCCGCCCGCGGTCGCGCCGCACAATCATCTCTACCGCAACGACGGAAACGGCAAATTCACCGATGTCACGGACAAAGCGGGAGTCGCGGGCGACATCTTCAGCATGGGTGCGATTGCCGCCGACTTCGATAACGACGGCAACGTAGACCTGCTGGTCACTGGCTACGGCCGGGTTGTACTGTACCGCAACAAGGGCGACGGTACGTTTGAAGACGTCACGGCCAAGGCCGGCATCAACGTTCCGGGCTGGTCGATCGGTTCAGCGTGGTTCGACTACGACCGCGACGGCTGCATCGACCTGTTCATCGGCCGGTACGTGAAGTTCGACCCCGAATACCGCTCTTACTACGCCGCAGACAACTACCCCGGACCGCTCGACTACGAACCCGAAACCAACGTGCTGCTGCACAACAACTGCAACGGAACGTTCACTGACGTAAGCGAGAAATCCGGCATCGCCAGCGTCAAAGGACGCACCATGGGCGCTACGGCCGCCGATTTCGACCTCGACGGTTATCCCGACATCTACGTCGCCAACGATAAGACCGAGAACTTCCTCTTTCACAACCAGCGCAACGGCACCTTCAAGGAAATCGCCGTGAACGCCGGCGTCGCCTACGGCCAGAACGGTGAAAACACCTCCGCCATGGGGCCTGTGTTCCATGACTTCAATCACGATGGCCGCGTCGATCTGTGGGTGTCCGATTCCAAGTACAACCGCCTGATGAAGAACACCGGCAAGCTCGGCTTCGAGGACGTCACCGAACGTGCGGGCATTTCAGAATACGCGGCGCAGTACGTGAGCTGGGGCACCGGCGTTTACGACTTCGACAATGATGGCCGCGAGGATGTCTTCGTCGTTCATGGCGGCCTGATTCACCTGGTCCCGCAGGAGCATACCATCTTTCGCGGTCTCGGCGAGTGGAAATTCGAGGACGTTTCCCGCGGCGCCGGACCGTTCTTCGACGTCAAGAGCGTGGGCCGCGGCGCGGCGTTCGCCGACTACGACAACGACGGCCGGATGGACGTTTTCATCGTGAATCTTGGCGCGCCAGCCTACCTGTTGCACAACACTTCGCCGAACCAGAATCACTGGCTCGAAGTGAAGCTTGTTGGCCACAAGAGCAATCGCGACGGCATCGGTGCCCAGGTCGAAATCGTCGCCGGAACACTGCGTGAGCAGCGCGAACGCGTTGCCGGTTCGGGTTATTTATCGCAGGACGATCCCCGCATCCATTTCGGTCTCGGCGCGGCCAAAAGCGTCGACAAACTGACCGTGACGTGGCCCAGCGGCACGAAGCAAGCGGTTGAAAACGTGCAAGTTGACCGCTTAGTCACCATCCATGAGAAGTAAACGCTGGCGGTGGGTAGTGTTGCTGGGTCTGTTGGCGCTCGCTTTTTCGTTAAGCGGCGCTATTTCACCCACTGTGCGTTATCCCTCCCCGGTCGAAATCGCGATTTCACCCGATGGCGCCAGGCTCTACGTCGTCTGCGAAGGAACCGACGAACTCGCCGTCTTCGACACCCGCAGCGGCTCCATCCTGCGACGCATTCCCGTCGGTCACGTGCCGAAAAGCATTTCGTTCTCGCCCAGCTCGGACCGCCTCTACGTGGCGAACTCCTGGAGCGACACAGTTTCTGAAATCGATACGGCCTCGCTTCAGGTCCTGCGCACCCTCCCCACGGGGTTTGAACCGACTTCCGCGGTATCGGACGGCCACGCGTTGTTCGTTGCGAATCGCATCAGCAACGACGTTTCGGTTGTCGATCTGGCCAACGGCCAGGAAACCAAGCGTCTGCTGGCAGGACGCGGGGCCAGTTATCTCGCCTTTTCTCCCGATGGATCGCGCATTTACTGCACCCACATTTATCCGAATATCCGCCAATTCCGAACACCGCCGGAATCCGAAATCACCGTCATCGACACCGCGCGCCAGATGGTGATCGATCGTCTGGCGTTGCACAAAGCCGCGGGCGTGTTCCACGTTCAAATGTCGGCTGACGGCCGACTGGGCATGGCCGCCGAGATGCGCCCCAAGAACCTGGTTCCGCTGGCGCACGTCGAGCACGGCGCTGTCATCGGCAACGCCATCGCGGTGTTTGGTGAAGACATCGGCGGCGACGTCGTGCAGCTTCCCATCGACGAACTCGACCGCTACTACACGCCGCCCTTCGGAATCGCGATCACGCCCGACAAGCGCATGGCATACGTATCGACGACCGGGTCGGACAGCGTCACCGTAATCGACGTTGGGAAAATGCTGGCCTTCGTCCGCTCGCTGAGTCCCGCCGCACGCCGGACCGTAGCGAATGATCTCTCGGCATCGGCGAACTATGTAGTGGCCCGCATCCCGGTCGGCAGCGCTCCGAAGGGCCTCACCCTCGCGCCGGACGGAAAACGCTTGTTCGTAGCGAATCGCACCGGCGACACCATCTCCGTCATCAACACAAAAACCCGCCAGGTAACCGGCACGCTTTCCCTCGATGCACCGGCCACCCTGACCGCCGAACGCCGCGGTGAACGTCTCTTTTTCAACGCCCGCTTCGCGTTCCACAGCCACTTCGGCTGCGCCAATTGCCACATCGAAGCGACCTTCGATGGACTCAACTGGGACCTGGAACCCGACGGCTTCGGCAAAGACATCGTCGACAACCGGCTGCTCGAGGATATCGAGGGCACGGAGCCCTTCAAGTGGAACGGCGCGAATCCCAATCTCGAGACCGAGTGCGGCCCGCGCACCGAGAAGTACTTCTACCGGTCGCAGAGCTATGACGGCTGGGAACTCGACGACCTGGTGCATTTCATCAAGTCGATTCCGCTGCGTCCCAATCGCTACCGTCTGACTAACGGCGAGTTGACGCCGGCCCAGGAACGCGGCAAGGCCATCTTCGAGCGCACGCGCCGCAAAGATGGCGCGCCGATCCCTGAATCGAATCAGTGCCCGGTGTGCCATTCCGGCCGGCACTACACCAATCAGCAGCTCGCCGACGTCGGCAGCGGCAAATCGACGGACCGTTCGCCGATGATCGACGTTCCGCAGTTGACCAACATCGCGCTGACAGCGCCGTACCTGCACGACGGCTCCGCGCGCTCGCTAGAAGAAATCTGGACGGTCTTCAATCCTAAAGACACGCACGGCGTGACGAACGACCTCCAGAAGGACGAATTGAACGACCTGATCGAATACCTGAAGACGCTATGAAGAACGCTTTGCTGCTGATCTTTGCTATCTCCGCGCTGGGCGCCGATCTGCCTCGTTTTCGGTGGGAGAACTTCACAACCGCCAACGGCCTCCCCGACAATCACGTTTATAGCGTGTGCGTCGATGGCGACCGCATCTGGGCCGGCACGGACAACGGCCTCGCGCTTTATGAAAAAGGCAAATGGCGCGTCTTCACCACCAAGGACGGGCTGTCGCATCGCGCCGTGCTCTGGGTGGTTGCGGACAAACGAACGGGCGACGTCTGGGCCGCGACGATGAGCGGCCTCAGCCGTTACTCCGCCGGCCGCTTCGACACCTACACACAGCTCAATAGCGGACTGCCCAACGACGTGGTTTATGGCGCGGCGGTGCAAGGCGATTTCGTCTGGGTGGCGACTGCCGCGGGTGGCGGCCGGCTTAACACGCGCACCGGGCAGTGGTCGCTCTTCAACGAGCGCAACACGCCCATGTACGAAATCTGGACGTATGCCGTGAACGCCGCTAACGACAAGGTGTATTACGCGGTGTGGGGCGGCGGAGTGCTCGAATACGACGTCAAAACCGAGCGCTGGAAAGACTACAACGACCCTGACGGCGAGACCGAGATGGTGCTTCTCAAAGACCAGGGACTGATTCACGAAATCACCACATCCGTCAGCTACATCGAGAAGGAGAAAATCCTCTGGGTGGCGACTTATTTTGGCGCCAGCCGCTACGACGGCCGCAACTGGAAGAACTTCCTCGATAAGGATAGCGGCCTGCCGAGCAACTTTCTGAATCAGGTGAAGGGGGTCGACGGCACCCATGCCTGGTTCTCCACCGATAAGGGGCTGGCATACTACGACGGTGAGAATTGGGCCGTCTATCGTCCCGCTCTCGACACACATAAGCCCGAAATGCTGGTGCGCGACGGCTCCGGCAAAACGACCCGCGTCGAGACGGAGACCGCCCCGGCGCACAATTACATCCTCGGTGTGGATTTCGCGGGCGACGACCTCTGGGTGGCGACGGCGCACGGCTTGAGCCACGGGATTCGAATTAAAGAATAGGACTTTTATATGACCATGACCGAAGTTCTGGAAGAAGTTTCGAAGGCGACTTCGATTGAGAAAAAGCCAATCACCGCGCTGGACGCCCTCAATGAGGCGTTCCACTACGAGCGGCCCAGCTCGTTCTCGCGGGGCTTGCGCCTTGAATTCGGCAACCTTGTTGTGCTGCTGATTTCCGGCACGGCCAGCGTCGGACCGAACGGCGAGACGCTGCATGTCGGCGACTTCCGCGCGCAGGTCCGCCGAACTTTCGAAAACATCACCGCGCTGCTCAGTTCCGAAGGCGTGACCTGGCACGACATCGTCCGTACGACGTGCTATCTCCGCGACATCGATCGCGATTACACCGCCTTCAACGAGGAGCGCACCGCATTTTACCAACAGCAGCAACTCGATCCCCTCCCCGCATCGACCGGCATCCAGGCGAAACTCTGCCGTTCGGATCTTCTGGTTGAGATCGAGGCGATCGCCATGTTCAAAAAGCCATGAACCTGGCAATTGTGAAGAAAGTATTACACAGCTTCAAATTCTTCGCGCCTAGCTTGGTGGGGCAGGCGATTTCGCCTGCCCTGGTAATCTTCTTTTGGACCAGCACGGTTCTTTCGGGGCAATGCACTTGCGGTGCAAACCCGCCCGGCCCTCCCGCCAACCGCGAACTCCATCCCTACGCCTCCGCGCCCGAGGACATGCGCCCGTTCTCGAAATTCACGGTGCCCTACTACGAGAACTACACCAAGCAGGTCGAATACAACGGAGCGGCCCGGGAAATCCGCACGCTCAAGGCGGAAGACGTTGACGAAGTCCGCATCGGCTTCCTGGGCCCCGTCGAAAACCATCCCGACGAACGGCTCGGCAAAATGATGCTGAACGGAGCGATGCTGGCGATTGAAGAAGCGAACGCCCGTGGAGGATATTGCGGCAAGCCTTTTAAGCTGATGGTCCACAACGACCAGGCAGTATGGGGCGCATCGAGCAACGAGATCGTCAAAATGGTCTACGACGACAAGGTCTGGGCCATGCTGGGCTCCATCAGCGGCGATTCCACGCATATCGCGCTGCGCGTTTCACTCAAAGCCGAGCTGCCCATTGTCAACAGTGCCGCCACCGATCCGACCATTCCCGAAACGATCATCCCCTGGTACTTCACGACCCTGCAGGACGATCGCGTCCAGGGCTACACGCTAGCTCGCCGCATTTACACCGACCTGGGTCTGAAACGTATCGCCCTGCTCCGCATTAACGATCGTTACGGCCGCTTCGGAGTCCTGAAGTTCAAGGATGCGTCGCGCCGGCTCGGCCATCCGGTGTTTATCGAGCAGAAGTACATGCAGGGCGCAACCGATTTCAGTCGCCAGCTTCGCATCATAAACGAATCGGGCGCCGACGGCATTGTCATCTGGGGCGACGCAGCGCCCGCCGGAATGATCCTGAAGCAGATGCGCGAGATGGGTCTCAAGCAGCGTGTCTTTGGCAGTTTCCGGGTCCTCGGCGACGATCTGTTCCAGATCGCCGGCGACGCCGCGGATGGCCTCGAAGTGGTCTTTCCCTTCGATCCCTCACGAGACGATCCAGCCTGGTTGGCCTTCAAAAGCCGCTTTGACGCCCGTTACAGCAAACTTCCCGACGTCTTCGCGTCGCTCTCCTACGACACCATGAACGTTCTGCTCCAGGCCATCTGCCGCGGAGGCTTGAATCGCGGTCACATCCGCGATGCGCTGGCCGGACTCGAATCGTACAAGGGCGTTACCGGCGACATGGTCTTCGACCCCAACTCGAAGAACATTGTCCCGATGTACCTGGCCGCAATACACAACGGAAAAGCCGAATTCCGCCGCTATCCGATGGAGAAGCCGTATGCCCAGGTCAGCTCTGCCGAATATAACGGCCCAGAGGTCCCCGACAGCCAGCCCCGCATTGCGCTATTTGGCCCGCGGGCAGACAAACTGGCTGCCGAGCTGCAGCCGTTGGCCGCGCACTTCACGCTTATCGGCGTCGACTCGGGCGTACCCTGGGGCAAAGCCTCGGATGAGCTGGTGCGCCTCATCTACGATCAGCAGGTGCTCGCGATTCTCGCTACCGACCGTAACGCCAGCCATCTCGCCGAACAGCTTGCCGTAAAAGCCTTCGTGCCGGTCGTTGCTGTTTCCTCCGATCACGATCTGACCGCGGTTAATATCCCGTGGTTGTTTCGTCTTGCGCCCGACACACCGTCTCGCGACGCGTTGAACAAAATCCTGAGCGCCGCCGAAAAATCAGGACTCAACCGGGCTCGCCTGCGAGCCGTACTCGCTCAGTTGTAAGCGCTCACCGGCGCTTCCCGGAACCACAGCTCGAGCATCAGAAGCATCCAGAGGTAATGATGATTGTCGCGCCGGCCGGAGGCGTGCTCCTGTAGCAGGTGCCGCATGAACGGCTCCGAGACGATGTTGCGTCCGAGAAAGGCGGCGCTCGTCAGGTGGTCCCATAGGAAATCGCGGAGCGATTCGCGAAACCACCTCGCGAGCGGCACACCGAAGCCCTGCTTGGGCCTGGAGAGAAGCTCGGGTGGAAGGCGATCCTTCATGGCTTCAATAAAAATCAGCTTGCCGTGGCCATTGCGGATCTTCCAGGAGTGGGGAATCGTGGCGGCGAACTCGGCCAACTCGTGGTCGAGCATGGGACAGCGCACTTCCAGCGAATTCGCCATCGACATGCGGTCCACTTTCACAAGCATCTGGCCGGTCAGTTTCGCCGTTGCTTCGAAGTACAGCGCTTGCGTCAGGACGTTGCCGCCGTTTTCGGGAACCATCCGTGTCAGGTAGCCGGCTTCGGCCGGGAGCATCCAGTCAGCGGTAAGCAGCCGTTCGCGCAGAAAATAGGGCGTGGTGTTGTTGTCGAAGTATCGCTCCAGCGCCGAAGGCCGGCTGATCATGCGCAGATAGTTTTTGCCGTAGGCCGAGTAGGGCAGGGAATCGGCCACAAACGATAGAAGCCGTCGTGCGATGGCGGGCGTCCGGTCCAGGCGTTGGAGCCGTTCGGCAGCGAAAAAGCTTTCATACCCGCCAAAGAGCTCGTCGCCGCCGTCGCCGGTGAGCACGACCTTCACATGCTGCCGAGCGAATTCCGAAACGATAAAGGTGGGCACCGCGGCGGTGTCGCCGAACGGCTCATCGAAGTACCGGCCGATTTTGGAAACCAGGTCGATCGAGTCGGGACGCACCAGAATCTCGTGATGCTCGGTTCCGTACTTCGCCGCCACTATCCGCGCGTAAGGAAGTTCGTTAAATTCGCTCTCATCGAAGCCGATGGAGAAAGTCTTGACCGGTTCGCGCGTCTGCAACGCCATGGACGCAACGATTGACCCGGAGTCGATCCCGCCGCTGAGGAAAGCGCCGAGCGGCACGTCGGCGATCAGGCGCAGCCGGACCGATTCATCGAAGAGTTCGCGAACGCGTTCGGTCATCGCGGCTTGGGTCTTATCGCCCGGCATCTCCTGCGAGATAGGAAGCGCCCAATACTGTCCCTGCTCAACCCGTCCGTCCGCGTGACAACTCATCCACGATCCCGGCGGGAGTTTGCGGACGCCTTTATAAGGACTCCACGGTTCCGGGATGTAGCCTTGCAGAAAATAGAGCCGCAGCGCTTCATCGTCCTGTTCGAGGGGAACTCCCGTATCGCGGAGGCATTTCAGTTCGCTGCCGAAAACGATCCCGTCGTTTAGCAAGGAGTAGTACAACGGCTTCTTGCCGAAACGATCCCGGGCCAGGTACAGCGCTTGCTTCCGCGCATCCCAAATCGCATAGGCGAACATGCCGCGCAGCTTCGCAACGCCGGAGTGCCCAAACTCTTCATAAAGATGCACCAGCGTCTCGGTATCGCTGTTGGTCTTAAAACGGTGCCCTCGCGCAAGGAGATCCTGCCGTAGATCCTGGTAGTTATAGATCTCACCGTTAAAGACGACCCAGATGGAGCCATCCTCATTCGACATCGGCTGATGTCCTGTGCTCAGGTCAATGATGCTCAACCGCCGCATTCCGATGGCGCAGCGGCCATCAACATGGAAACCTTCATCGTCCGGTCCGCGGTGGACGATGCGGTCGCACATCGCCCGGACCCGCGCCAAACTGGCGTTTGCGTCGAAGCGTAGCTCTCCAGCGATGCCACACACGGTGCTTTGATTATCGCAAAGGGCAGGCGAAGCCGCCCACCCCACTTCATGGTGGGTGCTATTGTAAACAGAAAAATTGCATTCAGACCGTAAAATTTTTAGACATCGCGGATCGAGTTAGGGCATAATAGCGATTTGACTCTTGCCTGAGTCAGTGGACTGGAATGGCCCAACTCTTCCATCGAAGTGCTAACTCGATCGCGAAGGTCAGTATCTTTGGCGGACTGATCCTTGTCGCATGCATCCTAATCGGAGCGTACACAGCCGATCGCGGCGGGTACGTTACAGACGTCGGGGCCGCCAAGGATCAGCCCGTCCCCTTCAGCCACAAACACCACGTCACGGACGACGGCATCGATTGCCGCTACTGCCATACGTCTGTGGAGAGTTCGGCCTATGCCGGCCTGCCGGCCACCGAGATCTGCATGACGTGCCATTCGCAGATCTGGTCCGATGCGACGCTGCTGGAGCCAGTCCGCGCCAGCTTCCGTACCGGCCAATCGCTTGGCTGGACGCGTATCCACGATCTGCCCGAGTTCGTTTACTTCAACCACAGCATACATATCAATAAGGGAATTGGATGCGCCTCGTGTCATGGCCGTGTTGACCAGATGCCGCTGACTTACAAGGTCAACACGTTGAACATGAACTGGTGCATTGAATGCCACCGCGATCCCGCGAAGTACGTGCGGCCGCGCGAGCAAGTGTTCAACATGGCCTACGTTCCTCCTGCGAACCAGGAGGAGTTCGGTAAAAAGCTGGTAAAGGAATATAAGATTCAGAGTCTGACCGACTGCTGGACTTGCCACCGATGAGCGATAATTCACCGGAACGCGCAGGGGCTCGAACTGCGCAGCCTCAAAAAAATGAACTCGTTGTGCTCGGGCAGAACGGCACGGAGCCCGTTCAAGACGCGCCAATGGATCGGCCTGCGCTCGATCTGGCGAAGATCAAAGCGCTGCTCGACAAGGGCGAGGGGCCGAAGTTTTGGCGCGGACTCGAAGATCTGGCCGATACCGCCGAAGTCCGTCAATTCCTCGACGACGAATTTCCGGACCGCCGCCCCGACTGGGTCGAGCCCGCGAACCGCCGCAAGTTTCTCAAGATCATGGGTGCGTCGCTCGGCCTGGCGGGTCTGGCGGCATGTACCAAGCAGCCCAAGGAACTAATCGTTCCCTACGTTCGCCAGCCCGAGGACATCGTTCCCGGCAAGCCGCTGTTCTTTGCCACCGCCATGGAGTTTGCCGGTTCCGCTACTGGCCTCCTGGTCCGCAATAACGAGGGTCATCCCACCAAGATCGAGGGCAATCCCGACCATCCCGGCAGCCTGGGCGCTTCGGACTACTTCAACCAGGCATCTTTGCTCACGATGTACGACCCCGACCGGTCGCAGAACATTCTGTATAACGGGGCGATCACCGGATGGGTCAATTTTGAATCCGCGGTCACCAGGATTCGCGGCGACCAGGTTCAGAAGGGCGGCGCCGGGGTGCGTGTTCTGACCGAGACGGTTCTCTCGCCGACCTTCGCCGCGCAGATGAAAGCGCTGCAAACCGCGATGCCGCAGATGAAGTGGCATCAGTACGAGCCGGCGGCGCGGGTAGGCAGCTCCGGTGGCGCGGCAGCCGCGTTTGGGCGCCCGGTGAATACGATTTACGCGTTCGACAAGGCTGACGTTGTGGTCGCGCTCGATGCCGATTTCCTGGCTAGCGGCCCTGGCAATCTCCGCCACGCGCACGATTTCGCGAGCCGCCGCAGCGTTTACACGAACATTGCCAAGACAGAGCAGCCCAAGGAAAACCGGCAGGAAGGTTACCAGCCCGGACCAGATGCGCCCCTGCGCAACCAGGCTGCGGAGCACGTAGAACACGACAACAGCCCCCTGCAGACACCCCCGCAGGTGGCGCCCGAAGGCGTGCCGCTGGATCAGATCACGCAGAACCGTTTATATGTTGTCGAGCCCTGCCCGAGTCCGACCGGCAGCATGGCGGATCACCGCTATCCGCTGCAGGCGGGCCAGGTGCTGGAGTTCGCGCGGCAGCTTGCAGCGGCACTCAACGGCGGCAGCGCCCAGGCGCCATCGGGTCTTCAAGGACCGGCGGCAAAAGCTTTCCAGGATATTCCGGCCATTGCCCGCGACCTGAAAGCGCACTCCGGAACAAGCATCGTGATCGCTGGTGAATTCCAGCCCGCCGAAGTTCACGCGCTCGCTCACGCCATGAATGCGGCCCTCGGCAATGTCGGCAAAACGGTCAGCTATACCGAGGCCATCGAAGGCAACCCGGTGGATCAGATGCAGTCGCTCAAGGATCTGGTTGCTGATCTGAACGCCGGAAAGGTCGAAGCTTTGTTCATCCTCGGCGGGAACCCGGTTTACAACGCGCCGGTGGACTTGAATTTCAAGAACGCGCTTGGCAAGGCAAAATGGAGCATGCATCTTGCGCTTTACCGGAACGAGACATCTGAGCTTTGCCACTGGCATATTCCGGCCGCGCATTATCTCGAGTCCTGGAGCGACACGCGCGGTTTTGACGGCACCACGAGCATCGTGCAGCCGCTGATCGCGCCGATGTACGATGGCAAGACCTCGCACGAGATCCTGTCGGTCCTGGGCCAGCAGACGGAAACGTCGCCGTACACCATCGTCAAGAAATACTGGTCCGATAGCCTGCCGGGCGCCGACTTTGAAACCCGGTGGCAGACCTGGCTACACGACGGCGTTATTCCTAACACGGCGGCAGCCGCGGTCACAGTGGCCGCCAAAGCGCCGGCCGCGGGCGCCAGTTCCAACCCGCAGGGAATTGAGGTCATCATCCGTCCCGATCCCACGATCTGGGATGGAACGTTTACCAACAACTCCTGGCTGCAGGAGCTGCCGAAGCCCGCGACGAAGACCGTCTGGGACAACGCGGTCCTCATGAACCCGTCAACAGCCCAGCAACTCGGAGTGACGGAGCAGGACCTGGTGCAGGTGAGCTATCGTGGTCAGGCCGTCACGGGACCTGCCGCGCTGGTTCCCGGTCACGCACCGAATGCCGTAACCGTCCACATGGGCTACGGCCGGTGGCGTTCGGGCCATATCACGAACAACATCGGCCACAATGCATTCCTGCTACAAACCTCGGATGCCCCGGGCGGCGGCTACGGCGGCGAGGTCAAAAAAGCGGGCGGCAAATACCTGCTCGCGGCTTCCCAGCATGCCCAGACGATGGAGGAGCGTGAGCCGATCCGTATCGCCACACTGGAAGAGTTTAAAAAGAACGCGGAGTTCGTAACCGAGAAAGATAAACCGATCCCGAAATGGATGACCCTGTATCCCGACTACGCGTACGAGGGCTACAAATGGGGCATGTCCATCGACCTGAACAAGTGCGTTGGATGCAGCAACTGTACGACGGCGTGCTATGCCGAGAACAATATCGCGGTGGTCGGCAAGGACCAGGTATCGCGCGGACGCATCATGCAATGGATTCGCGTCGACCGCTATTTCAAAGGCAACTGGGACAACCCGGAGCTATATTATCAGCCGCTCGCTTGCGTGATGTGCGAGAACGCGCCGTGCGAGCTGGTTTGCCCGGTGGCTGCAACGGTTCACAGCGGCGAGGGTATCAACCAGATGGTGTACAACCGCTGCGTTGGGACGCGCTACTGCTCCAACAACTGCCCGTATAAAGTACGGCGCTTCAATTTCTACCTGTTCTCGGATTGGGACACGCAAAGCTACTACCCGATGCGCAATCCCAACGTCACAGTCCGCAGCCGCGGTGTGATGGAAAAATGCAGCTACTGCATACAGCGCATCAACTCGGCGAAGATCACGGCTGAAATCGAAAACCGGCGCGTCCAGGACGGCGAAATCGTTCCCGCTTGCGCCCAGGCGTGCCCCACGCGCGCCATCGTGTTCGGCGATGTAAACGATCCGAACAGCCAGGTAGCCAAACTTAAAGCTCAAGTGCGCGATTACGGTTTGCTCGAAGAGTTGAACACAAGGCCGCGGACCACCTATCTGGGCCGCTTGCGCAATCCGAATCCGGAAATCGAGAAGGGATAAGCAGGTGAAGAAAACCGAAGAGATAGGATTCGATTTCGTCGAAAAGGATGCTCCAGATCCTGGTCCTACCAAGGTCGTAGGACCGGGCTACGATTTCGGCAAAATCACCGACAAGATCGGCAACATCCCGCTGTTGCCGCTGACGAAGCTGCCGCGGCAGTTCTACATCGCGATGACCCTCGGCTTCCTGATTATGCAGGGATTGCTGATGGGCATGTACATGCTCTTCTTCGTCGGCGTTGGCGTGTGGGGCATCATGATCCCCGTTGCCTGGGGATTTGCGATCGTCAACTTCGTGTGGTGGATCGGTATTGGTCACGCGGGCACGCTCATATCTGCCATTTTGTTGTTATTACGACAGGACTGGCGAACGTCAATTAACCGATTCGCGGAATCGATGACGTTGTTTGCCGTCATGCAGGCTGGTATGTTCCCGGTGCTGCACACCGGCCGTCCCTGGCTCGCTTACTGGCTGCTTCCCTATCCGAATTCGATGTGGCTGTGGCCGCAGCCGCGCAGTCCGCTGGTGTGGGACGTTTTCGCGGTTTCCACGTACTTCACGGTCTCCTTATTGTTCTGGTACACCGGCCTGGTGCCTGACATGGCGACCATGCGCGACAAGGCCGTCAACCCCATCGTCAAGAAAATCTACGGAGTCTTGAGTTTAGGTTGGCGCGGCGCCGCGCGGCACTGGTCCCGCTACGCTATGGCGTACCTCTGCCTGGGCGGCCTGGCGACGCCCCTGGTGCTCTCGGTTCACACCGTGGTCAGCTTCGACTTTGCGATTTCGCTGGTTCCCGGCTGGCACACGACGTTCTTCCCGCCTTATTTCGTTGCGGGCGCCATTTACTCCGGGTTTGCGATGGTGCTGACGCTGGCCATTCCCGCACGCAAATGGCTGCACCTCGAAGATGTCATCACGATGCGCCACCTCGATTGCATGGGCAAGCTTATGCTCGCGACCGGCTGCATCGTAGCGTACGCGTACATTATGGAAGCGTTCATGGCAGGCTACAGCGGCGACTTCTACGAAAACTTCATGTGGAAGAATCGCGCGAGCGGCCCGTATGGACCGTTCTACATGCTGCTGATTACGTGCAACATCATCCTGCCGCAGTTCCTGTGGTCGAAGCGGGTTCGGTTGAGCATTCCATTGTTGTTCATTGAATCGATCATCGTGAACATCGGTATGTGGCTGGAACGCTTTGTTATCGTCATTACGAGTTTGCATCGCGATTTTCTGCCGTCGTCCTGGGGTATGTACTATCCGACGGTTTGGGACTGGGCGGTTTTCATCGGCACCATGGGTTTCTTCGTATTCCTGATGTGCTGGTTCCTGCGCCTGCTCCCGGCAATTCCGATTTTCGAAATGCGTGAAGTGCTGCATCATCTTCCGGAAGAACCGAAGTTGGTGCCGCAGCATATTAAATAGCGTATGAGCGGGCATACCGATCCAAAAGAGCTAGGGCAGGGCATGCACGGCGTGATGGCCGAGTTCCATCACGGCGAGGAACTCGTCAAGGCGGCGCATCGCGCCTTTTCGGCGGGCTTCCGCAAAATGGAGGGCTACTCGCCGCTGCCGGTGGAAGGGCTAAGCGAAGCTCTTGGCTTCAAACGGCACTTTGTATCGCTGGTCATTTTGATTGGCGGTCTGTGTGGATGCACCGGCGGGTTCACGCTGATGTGGTGGATGAGCGTCGTCGCCTATGCGCACAACGTCGCCGGCCACCCGATGAATAGCTGGCCGCAGTACATTCCGCCGACTTTCGAATGCACCATTCTGTTGGCGGCATTGTCGGCGGTATTGGGGATGTTCGCGATGAACGGGCTGCCGCAGCCGTATCACCCGGTTTTCAACGTGAAGGAGTTTGCGGAGCGGGCATCGCGGGACCGTTTTTTCCTGGTGATTGAAGCGGAAGATCCGCTGTTCGATTTGGAGAAGACCCGGACGTTCATGCAGGCTGAGCTGGAGCCCATGGGAGTGTACGATGTCGAGAATTAGCCGGTGGGGCGGGTTTTCAACCCGCGGCGGGTTTGTAACCCGCCGAGCGCCGGTTTCAAACCGGCGCGCAGGATTCAATCCTGCCTTACTCGCGCTCGGACTCGCGCTGGCGGCACTGACGGCCTGCCGCCAGGACATGCACAACCAGCCCAAGTACAAGCCCTACGTCGAAAGCGATTTCTTCGCGGATCATCGTTCCGAACGCCCACAGGTCCCCGGGACGGTGGCGCGCGGCCATCTCCGCATCGACGAGGCCCGTTACCAGGGACGCGTCAACAACGCTGACATCGACTACTTCCCGATTCCGATCGCGCGCGCCGACATCGCCCGCGGCCAGGAGCGGTTCAACATATATTGCACTCCCTGTCATGGACGCCTGGGCGATGGCCGCGGTCTGGTCGTGATGCGGGGCTTTCATCAGCCGCCGTCGTATCACATCGATCGCTTGCGGACCGCCCCGGTAGGGCATTTTTACGACGTCATGACCAACGGTTTCGGCGCCATGGCCAGCTATGCTTCCCGCGTTGCGCCCGACGACCGCTGGCGAATCGCCGCGTACATCCGGGCGCTGCAGTACAGCCAGGACCAGCAGCTCACGTCGATTCCGTCCGATCAGCAACAGTATCTCCAGCAGCACCCCGAAGAGCATCCGCTCTACGAGGGAACGCAGGTCATCAATACGGTGGCGAACCCTGCGACGATTCAAGGCGTCGTGCCTGAGAACGGATTGCCCAATCCGCCGCCGAACGCTCCCGGTTATGGGCCGAGTCAAATCGGCAAACAAGAAGTGCCTGCTGCACAGCAGCCCCGAGGGGCACAGAGACAACCACCACAGCAATGAACGCTACCGATTCCGTACGCCCGACATTCGACCGTCTTCAGAACACCAGCCTCATCATTGGGGTCCTTGGCATCATCGGTCTCGTTGCCGGGCTTTTCATGAATGCAACGCAATTCTTCCAATCGTATTTGTACGCCTACCTGTTTTGGGGCGGACTGGCGATCGGATCGCTCGGGATCATGCTCCTGCACAACGTCGTGGGCGGCAATTGGGGTGTCGTGATCCGGCGCATGTACGAAGCGGGCACGGGTACGTTGCCGATCGTTCTGATCGGGCTGATTCCGGTCCTGCTGGGCATGAAGACGCTTTACACCTGGACGAATCCCGCTACGCTCGGTGAAACGGCCCATATCGGGTTCAAGGGCGCCTATCTGAGCACCTGGTTCTTCATCGTGCGATCACTTGCTTACATCGCAGTGTGGTTCTTTTGGGGTTATCGTCTCCTCGGCTGGTCAAGTGAACAGGATCGTACCGGCGATCCGGACCGGGCCATCTTTGGGCGCATGAAAGCCTTTAGCGCGCCGGGGCTCCTGATTTTCGCATTCACCACGAGCTGGGCATTCATTGATTGGGTTATGTCGATCGAACCGAAATGGTACTCCACGGTTTTCCCGTGGTTATTCACGATCGGCGAGATGCTGCTGACGTTCGCGTTTCTAGTCGCTGTGCTGATTCTGCTAAGCCATCGCAAACCGTTTTCGGACGTTTTGAATTTCCAGCACTTCAATGATCTCGGAAACCTCATCCTGACGTTCACGATGCTGTGGGCCTACATGATGCTTTCGCAATTCCTGATCCAGTGGTCCGAGAATCTGCCCGTGGAAATTCCGTGGTGGATCGAACGCTTTAGCAACGGGTGGGGATACATCGCTTTCTTCGTTGGCGTTTTCCACTTCTGCGTGCCGTTCTTCCTGCTCTTGATGCGCTTTGTGAAACGCAATCCCAAAATTCTGTTCTGGGTAGCGATCTGGATGATCATCGTTCGGATCGTCGACGTTTTCTGGATTGTCATCCCGTCGTTCCGGCAGCCCTACTTGAGTGTGAGCTGGATGGATCTGGTGGCGTTTATCGGTATCGGCGGCATCTGGATGGCCTTCTTCCTGTTCAACATGAAGAAGCGGCCGCTGCTTCCGATGCACGACCACAGACTTGGCTTCCGGCCCCTGGAGAGTGAAGCGTAATGGCGGAAGCAATGGAGCATCACGGCAACGGTTCCGGTAACGGCTCCGGGCACGAGCATCGCGAAGCCAACGTTAAGCTGATCGTCTATTCGAGCGTGGGTCTCGCCATCAGCGTAGTGATTGTCTGCGTGATCGTGTGGGGCATTTTTAAATTCTTCGAAGCGAACTCGGCACGCGAAGCAAGTTTCGTTCCGCCGGCCGTGGTGGTCGAGGAACTGCCTCCCGGCCCGAAACTGCAGGTTCATCCTTCCGAGGAGTTGCAGGACCTGCACGCCCGTGAGGAAAAGGTTCTGGGCACCTACGGTTGGGTGGATCAGAAACAGGGTCTCGTTCACATTCCCATTGACAAAGCTATGGACGCTGTAGCGGGCAAACTGCCGATGCGTCCGGAATCGACACCAGCAGCAAAGCCGCCGGCCAAACCCGCGGCGCCGGCAGCCCCGGCTCAGTAGAGGTATGCGTATTAAATTCTTGGCAGCGTTGGTTTCGGTGGTAGCGCTCGCGGCGGTTTGCTCCGCACAGCCCGGGTTGCCCGCCGCTTTCCAGAAGGTCGGCATCGATCAGAAGCTCAATGCGCAGATGCCGCTCGAAACCATTCTGGTCGACGAGAACGGCGGCACTGTGCGGCTCGGCCAGTATTTCAGCGATAAGCCAGTTGTTCTGGCGCTGGTCTATTATGCCTGCCCCATGCTCTGCAACATGGTGTTGAACGGAACCATCAGCGCGATGCAGGGCATGTCTCTCGATCCCGGCAAGGACTACGAACTCGTGGTGGTGAGCTTCGACGAGCGCGAGACGCCGCCGCTGGCCAAGGCCAAAAAAGAGAACTACGTCCGCAAGTACATCGAAGGCAATCGGCCCGACCCCTCGAAGGGCATGCACTTCCTGACCGGCAACGCCGTTGCGGTACGCAAAGTCGCCGAGGCCGTCGGCTTTCATTACGCCTGGGATTCGATGACCAATCAGTTTGCACACGCCAGCGGCATCATGGTCCTGACGCCGCAGGGCAAGGTCTCCAAATATTTCTACGGAATCAAATATGAACCGCGCGATCTGCGCCTGGGGCTGGTGGATGCCTCGGCGCGGAAGATCGGCTCTCCGGTCGACAAGATCCTGCTGTACTGCTACCACTACGATCCCGCTACTGGTAAATACGGTGTCGTGGTGATGAACATCTTGCGCATCGGCGCCGCAGCGACGGTATTCGCACTGGGGCTTTTCATGATGGTCTGGATCAAACGCGAGAGGAAGGCATAACTATGCAAAGTGGTTTTACCCTCTTCCCGGAAACGGCCGCCGCGGGCGCGCCCGAGGTCGATCACCTGTATTTCTTTCTGACGGCTGTCTCCGTGATCATGACGGTGCTGATTTTCGGGGCGCTGTTCATCTTCGCGCTCAAGTACCGCCGCCGCAGCGAAAACGAGATCCCCAAGCCGATTGAGGGCTCGTTAAAGCTCGAACTCGGCTGGTCGATCCTGCCGTTCATCATCATGCTGGCGTTCTTTGGCTGGGGCGCCAAGATCTTTTGGGACATGCAGACTCCTCCCAAGGATGCATACAACGTTTACGTCGTCGGCAAGCAGTGGATGTGGAAGGTGCAGTATCCCGAGGGCCAGCGCGAAATCAACGAGCTTCACGTGCCCGTAGGACGTCCCGTGCGCATCACCCTGGCTTCGGAGGACGTCATTCACAGTTTCTTCATCCCGGCATTTCGAGTGAAGCACGACGTCGTTCCGGGACACTTCGCGGATATCTGGTTCACCGCCACTAAGCCCGGCCGGTATCACATCTTCTGTGCCGAATACTGCGGTACCGAGCATTCCGGAATGATCGGATGGGCCACCGCCATGGAGCCCGCCGCCTTCCAGCAATGGCTGGTCAATGGCGGCGCCGAAGGCTCCATGTCCTCGCAAGGCGAAAAACTCTTCCAGCAATTCGGCTGCAGCACTTGCCACCTCATGGATGAGCAGGGCCGCTGTCCGAACCTGCGCGGCATGTATGGCACCAACGTTCTGCTTTCGGATGGGCACACGGTGCTCGCCGACGACGCCTACATCCGCGAATCGATTTTAAATCCCAACGCCAAGATCGTTGCCGGTTTCCACGGCGATATTATGCCCACCTTCCAGGGACAGATCAGCGAGGAAGGCATGCTGCAACTGATCGAGTACATCAGGTCGCTAGCCAACACCAAGAATGGCGTCGTCTCGGCCGACCAAACCGGCGCCTCCGAGGGCACATCGCGCCCCGGCTCCGATGCTAATGCCGGACAGGGCACGCTCGAATCGCACGGAACTTCGATGACCACCGTGCCGGCACTGCACGATGCAACGGCGCAAGGTCAGGCGGCGACGCAAGGGAGTAAGAAATGAGTACGGAACTGCAGCCTCGCACGGAGGGGCAAATCAACTATCTCAACAACGGGTACGGCTGGAAATCCTGGCTGCTGACCACGGATCACAAGCGAATCGCCGTGTTGTATCTCATCAGCATCACGCTGATGTTCATGCTGGGCGGCTTCTTCGCGTCCATGATCCGCATGGAGCTGACCACTCCGGCCGGCGACCTGCTGTCCTCCGACACGTACAACAAGTTTTTCACCATGCATGGCGTCATCATGGTGTTCTTCTTTCTGGTGCCGTCGATTCCTGCAACGCTCGGCAATTTCCTGATCCCGATTATGATCGGCGCGCGCGACCTGGCTTTCCCGCGCATTAACCTGCTGAGCTGGTACATCTACATCTTCGGAGCGCTGTTCGCACTGGGCGCCGTGGTGGCGGGCGGCGTCGACACGGGCTGGACCTTCTACACGCCATACAGCAGCACCTATTCCAACAGCTATGTGATGGCGGCCGTGGCCGGCATCTTTATCGCGGGCTTCTCGTCGATTCTCACCGGGCTGAACTTCATCGTCACGGTGCACAAGATGCGCGCGCCAGGAATGACGTGGGGCCGTTTGCCGCTCTTTGTGTGGTCCAACTATGCCACGGCGCTGATCCAGGTTCTGGGAACGCCGGTGGTGGCGATCACGCTGGCGCTGGTCGGCATCGAGCGCGCGTTTCGCGTGGGCATCTTCGATCCCGCCCTCGGCGGCGATCCGATCCTGTTCCAGCACATGTTCTGGTTCTACTCCCATCCGGCCGTGTACATCATGATTCTGCCGGGCATGGGCGTTATCAGCGAACTGGTCGCCTGCTTTACTCGCAAGCGGGTATTCGGTTATACGTTCGTGGCGGGATCTTCAATTGCCATCGCGGTCATCGGCTTCCTGGTTTGGGGCCACCATCTCTTCGTCACCGGCCTGTCGATGTACGCGAGCATGATGTTCTCGCTGCTGAGTTTCGCGGTGGCCGTCCCCTCCGCCATCAAAGTGTTTAACTGGACCGCCACGATGTTCCGCGGCTCCATCTCGTACGACACGCCGATGCTCTACGCGTTCGGGTTCATCGGGCTGTTCACCATCGGCGGTCTGACCGGCCTGTTCCTCGCGACACTCGGTATCGACGTACACGTCACCGACACCTACTTCGTCATCGCGCACTTCCACTACGTCATGGTCGGAGGTATGGTGATGGCGTACATGGGAGGCCTGCATTTCTGGTGGCCGAAGATAAGTGGTCGAATGTATCCGGAGGGCTGGGCTAAGCTATCGGCGGGTATCGTTTTCCTTGGATTCAACCTGACGTTCTTCCCGCAGTTCATTCTTGGATATGCCGGCATGCCACGCCGCTATCATGCGTATGCGCCCGAGTTCCAGGTGCTGAACGTCCTCTCCTCCGCGGGAGCCTCGGTTCTTGCGGTCGGTTACGCTTTGCCCCTGATCTACATGTTATGGTCGCTGAAGTACGGTCCGATAGCGCCGCAGAATCCTTACGGCGCGAAGGGTCTGGAATGGGAAGTCGCCGGTTCGCCGCCGACCACCTTCAACTTCGAAAAGACTCCGATTGTGACCGAGGAAGCTTACGAATACGCGAAAGAGGAGGTAGAGGTCGTTGGCTGACGTCGCTCTTCCCCACGCATCCCATGTCGCGCACCAGTTCGACGACATGGAGCAGCAGGTCACCACGTCCACGCTGGGGATGTGGGTGTTCCTGCTCACGGAAATCATGTTCTTCGGTGGACTGTTCGGTGCTTACACGGTCTATCGCAATATGTATCCCGAGGCTTTCGTAACCACCAGCCGCTACATGGAGCCTTTCTGGGGCGCCACCAACACGGCGGTGCTGATCTGCAGCAGCTTGACGATGGCGCTGGCAGTACGCGCGGCGCACATCGGAAAGCGTAAGCAACTCATCTGGTTCCTGATCCTGACGATGATCTTCGGCGCGGCATTCCTTGGCGTGAAGGCCATCGAATATCACGCGCATTGGGTCGACCATAAGGTCCCCGGCTTCGGGTTCGAGTACGACCAATTCCCGCAGTACTTCCACCAGGCGCAGATTCTCTTCTGCTTCTACTTCATCATGACGGGATTCCACGCCTTGCACATGGTGGTCGGTTTGGGACTTCTCACGACGCTTTTGGTGATGTCCGTGAAAGGCAAGTTCGACGCGGTGTACAACACCCCGGTGGAAATCATCGGGTTGTACTGGCACTTCGTCGACATTGTCTGGATTTTCCTGTTCCCGCTGTTGTATCTGATTGGCGAGCACGCCTTAAAACACACGACCTGATATGTCACAAGACCGCAGCATCTCCGTAACCACTTACGTCATCATCTGGGCCACCCTCATCGCGATGACGTTCCTTACGTGGTCGGTGTCGTACATCGACATGGGGCCCTTCAACATCCTGGTGGCGCTTGTCATCGCCACGTTCAAGATGTCGCTGGTCATCTACTTCTTCATGCACGTGAAGTTCGATGACAAGCTCACGCGGTTATTTGTCGTTGCGGGATTCGTGTGGCTGATGATCCTGATCGTGCTCACGCTCTCGGATTACTTCACGCGCGATTGGAAGCCGGCCCAAAGCCTTTGGCACCAGACCACTACGCAGCCGTAATCACTTTCGCTGCAGGAACTTGAAGTTCGACAGGCCGATCTCGTCGCGTCCGGGAATAAAGAATCCAAATGAGCCCGTCGTGAAGTCGAGCGAAGGATCGGACCACCGGTCCAGCGCTCTCCATCCGCCCTCCGCATAGAGCGAATGCACGACGCTATCGGGCGTCACCTCAATCTGGATCGTGAACATGTCCTGCGCGATCGCATGGGCAATAGTCGCTTCCAGCGTAGATTTGCCGTTGTCAATCTTCTTTCTGGTGAATCCCTTTTCGTCGATTTGGAATAGCACGTAATGGCCGGAGTCCCTGTAATCGAGCACCCATTGGACCTTACGGCCTTTGCGTCTGAGTGCGGTAAAAGTTACTGAGCCGCGCACGGGCATAGCCGGATAAAGAACGAAATCGCCGCCCTTGTGCACCCACCAGCCATCCTGTTGGACCCAAGTCCCCTCGGGCCATAGTTCCATACCGGTTTCCAGTGTTGCAGGAGCCTTGAGAGCGGGTACCGTTTTCGCGGGCGTGGGTTCTGACGTAGCGGCGCGGTCGGACTCCGCCGCCGATCTTTCTTCGGGCGGCGGCGCGACAGGAACTACGGGCGAAGGCTTCGGCACCGTTTTCACTGCCGCCACGTCGGAGTGCGCGTGCCGTTGCGGGCTCTGCGACTGCGACGCCACGTAGGCGGCCACGATCAGCCCGGATACGGCACAAAACGTACCGATCATGATGCTGTAGTATGCCTTACGCCGTGCCGCTTGCCGGGGAGTAACGTATGCGGGCACGCGCTGCAGATCGGCTTGAAATTCCGCAGCGGTTTGATAGCGCTTGGCAGGACTCTTCGCCAGCGCTTTCATGATGATTTCTGAAAGCGCCGGAGGGACGCCCCGTGCAATTCGATGGGGAGGGTCAGGCACAGCATGCAGGTGCGCGTTCATCAAGGAATAGGCTGTATCTCCGGCGATCGGACGCGCGCCGGTCAGCAATTCATACAGAGTGATGCCGAGCGAGTAAATGTCCGACCGCGCATCCGGAGTGGCGCCCTGCACTTGCTCCGGGGAGATGTAATACAGCGACCCGATCGCCGCGCCGGTCACGGTCAGCGAGGGCGAAAACGCCGTGCGCGCGATTCCGAAGTCCACCAGTTTGACGATGCCATCCCTGGCGAGAATGATGTTCTCGGGTTTGATATCGCGATGCACCACGCCCTGCCGATGCGCATAATTCAGCGCATCGAGAATTTGATAGGCATAGGAAACGCACTGGTGAACGGGAACCGGCCCCTGTTGAATCCTCTGGCTGAGCGGCGTGCCCTCGACAAGTTCGAGGATCATTACAACGCGATTCTCAGATTGCAGCGCCGTGTGGAGAGCAACGATATTCGGATGGCTCAGCCCGGCGAGGACCTGGATCTCCCGCAGGAAACGCGTCGTAAGCTGGGGATCGTTCTCGAGGTCCGGCAGCACCACTTTCATCGCCTCAATACGATTCGATAGCGTATTGCGGACCTTATACACCTTCCCCATACCACCGGCGCCAATCACTTCGAGGACTTCATAGCCGGCTAAAACGGCTCCGGGTTGAACAGACAAAGTAGGACTCACCACATCAGGTATGCCGAACATTACTGGAGTTAATCTGATGCGCTTGGAAAAACTTTGTTGCTACTGCTGATTCCTTAGGAGTTCCTAGAGTCTACTTGCGCGGTGAGTACTTGAAATTCGCCAAGCCCACTTCATCGTGCCCCGGAAGGTAAACCCCGAAGGAGCCCGAAGACAGGTCCTGTTGATCGTCATCCCATTTGTCAAGCACTTTCTGCTCTGACCCAATGGTGAGTGAGTGCGTCAGGTTGTGCGGAGAGATCGCGATTTGCAAAGTATACAAATTGGACGTTGGTTCATGCGGCACGTTAGTTTCGCTGACCACCTTGCCGCCTCGGACGATCTTGCGCACAAATGACTTGTCGTCGATCTGAAAAAGCAGGTAATTGTTCTTGTCCCTGTAGTCGACAACCCACTGCAGTTTGCGGCCTCTCTTCATTCCCGGAAGCCCGCCTCCCTTTACGATCGAGCCCAAAGCTCCACCTGCGTGCATGGTGGCGCTGAACGACAGTGTTCCATTCAGAGGCATCACGGGGAACAGCACAAAATCGCCACCGCGATGCACGAACCAATCGTCTTCGCGTTCCCAAATGCCTGGCGGCCAAGCCTCCATCCCCCGGTCAGCGGACGTTTTCTCCGGAACCTTAGGAGGAGCCGCGGTCGTGGGAGCCGGCTTCACGGTTGCGGTGTCTTTCAACGGCTCTTTCGGCGTTTCTTTCAGCGGCTCCTTCGCCTCAGGCGCGGGGGCCGGAGCTACCGGCACGGGAGTCGGCGCAGATGTGGCGGTACTTGTCGGAGTACTTGCGGCAGGCGTCACGACAGCCGGTTCTTTCGCAGCCGCCGCGGGCCGGTTCAAATAGAAAGCGGCGCCCACCGTCCCAAGTACGACAACGCCTGCGATGGCCGCAACGAGAGGCCACAACTTGCGCCGTGGCGGTGTCGGTACAACGATCGGTGCCTGAACGGTCGCACCACGAACCGCGGCCTGAACCGTCGCCCCACGAACTGACGGCCGAACCGGCGTCGAGCATTGCCCCGCCAGAGCCTCATGAAACTCTGTCGCAGTCTGGAATCGGTCCGCAGGGTCCTTTGCGAGCGCCTTCATGATGGCGTTCGACAAGTCCATCGGAACATCGGCAATCACAGTATGCGGCGGTTCGGGTATCACGTTTAAATGACCATTCATCAGCGTGAATGCCGTTTCGCCCTTAATCGGACGCTCGCCCGTCAGTAGTTCGTAGAGCGTCACGCCAAGCGAATAGATGTCCGACCGGGCGTCGAGTGCGTGATTCTGAACCTGCTCGGGTGAGATGTAATAAAGCGACCCAACCGCGGCGCCGGTGGATGTCAAACGCGGAGCTAACTCCTGCCTCGCGATCCCGAAATCCACGAGCTTTATGTTGCCGTCGGCTGTCAGCAGTATGTTCTCGGGCTTGACGTCACGATGCACGACGCCGTGCTCATGAGCGTAGCCGAGCGCGCCGAGCACCTGGCACCCATATCGAATCACATCATCGACAGCGAGGCGACCGTCTTTTGCCACCCCCTTGAGCGACGTCCCTTCCACCATCTCGAGAATCATGACGAGACGATGATCCACCTGCATCGCTGTGTGCAGCGCAACGATGTTCGGATGATTGAGGCCGGCCAGCACCTGGATCTCCCGATGGAAACGATTCACCAGATCGGGATTGCCTTCAAGGTCCGGAAGCACGACCTTCATGGCCTCAATGCGATTGGAGAGAGTGTGACGGACCTTGTAGACCCGGCCCATGCCTCCTGCGCCAATCACGCCGAGAATTTCATAGCCAGCGATTATCTCGCCCGTTTTCGGCGTAGGCCCTTGCTGTACGTGATTTACCGTAGCATCATCAGGCACTGTGGCGAAGCCTCTGGACTAACATTGTGACATAAGCCACATTAAAACTCACGTGTTTTCTTCACTGCGCAATGTGTCGCTAACATCTCAGATCCGAGTACAGAACTTGAGGTGATGCTCACCTGCATCGGGACCTCGAAGCATCCGTTCGGAAGATTTGCCCGCACACCGCAGCCGTTGAGAATCCCGTCTAATTTCTCCACGTTGAAAGCCACGTCGCCCGCGATATCGGTACCCTCCATGCTCTTTAGCCGCTTCAGAAAATCGTTAGCGGTGATGCCCACAACGGAATCACCGCCGGTATCGTAATCGTGCTCGCACCCAAGAACCGAGTTGCCAATACTCGGTTCTTTCAGATGATCGTCACTCGCAAGCGCTTTCTCCACGATGGATCTGAGGAATTCCTGGGCTCGTCTGCTGGTTTGAAAGGTGATGCTAAATGAAACCCGCTTTAGAGTGGTTCTTACTTCCGACGAACGTGGCGGCACTGCCGGGGCGCGGGAGATGGCGGCGGACTGGCTTACGGACATAATCCGCAAGCGGCTCGTAGAACCGTGCATCTATAGGCATAATTTTACACCGATTAACAGTTTGGAGGCCATGACAATTTGTTTTCAAGTGGATGCAGATATCGTTATGAGTGCGTTTAACATCATATTCGGGTGCATTTCATCACGCCTGTCTTACCGTCTCGCTGAGTTGTCCGGTTCTGAGGAAGCATCTCTGGCATTGGACTCTGCCATTGAGATAATTTGGGTTGAGGCGACACTGCTGCTGTCACGCTGGAACGCTATCATCATCTCTAAATTGAAATCCGCGCCAACATGCACGGCGCTGTTTTTACTGCTGTCGACGGGCTGTGCACATCGCTATCACGGCCAGGGAATCGTCCTGGCGATCGACCACGCAACCTCCACCGCTACCATCTCACACCGCGACATTCCCGGCTACATGCCCGCCATGGCGATGCCATTCCGCCTTGCGTCCAAGGTTCGCGCCGAAGGCCTCGCACCAGGCTCGCGAGTACGTTTCGAACTCCGTGTGAGCGGCGCCGGAGCACGCATCACAAGAATCATTACCGATGCGGGGCCGCCGCCCGATTTTCTAATTCCGAAAGCGGAAAACGTTGTTGCCATCGGGAGTGCGGTCCCGGATTTCTCCCTGCTCGACGAACATGGCCGCGCAGCCCATCTCGCCGATTCGCGAGGCCGCCTCACCGCGGTTGAGTTTATCTACACCCGTTGTCCGCTGCCCGACGTTTGCCCTCGGCTGTCCGCCAATTTCGCATTACTGCAGCGGCGTTTTGGCTCCCGAATCGCCCTCCTTTCGATCACACTCGATCCCGACCACGACACACCTGAGGTGCTCTCCGAATATGCGCACCGCTGGAACGCGAATCCCGCTACATGGCGGTTCCTGACTGGGACTCCAGACGAAATCCGCAGGGTCGCCGGCAACTTCGGCCTCGTCTATTGGGCCGAAGACGGCGCGATCACACACACGGTATCCACCGCGCTCATCGGCCCCGACGGCGTCCTCATTGGCAAACTCGAAGGCTCCGGTTACACTTCCCGGCAATTGACCGATCTGGTAGGTGCTAAGATCGACCGAGGGCCCCAGCCATGAGACTAACCGCCGTGTTTTTCCTTGCCTTGGCCGCTTTCGCGCAGACGAAGCAGCCCGAGCAGACGAAGCAGCCAGATATGTGCGCTCCTCCGCCGTCGAGCGCGGCGCCTTCGCTTCCCGCACACCTGATGACGGGACAAGGCGACGTCCACTTCAAGATCACGACGTCCAGCCCCGAGGCGCAGAAGTTCTTCGACCAGGGCGTGGCGCAAATGCACTCGTTCTGGGCTGTCGAGGCGGAGCGCAGTTTCCGGCAGGCCGCCGAACTCGATCCTGCGGCCCCCATGCCGTGGTGGGGTGTCGCCATGGTCGCGGCGGGCGACTATCGTCCGCGCTTCCAGTTGGACACCTACGACAAGGTCTTCGGCCGGCAGAACCCGCTGAAGGCCACCAGCCGCGCGGTTGAAGCTGCCGAAAAGGCGAAGGAACTCGCCGCCGCCGACGGTAAAGCGTCGCCGCTCGAAAAGCTGTACATCGCGTCGATTGCCGCGCGCCGCAACCTTAATTCCAAAGACCCCGACGGCGACTACATCCAAGGTCTACGGGCCATCGCGGCGCAATATCCGGACGAAGTCGAGGCGCGAACCTACCTGGCGCTACATCTTATGCGCGGCTACACCACGCCCGACAAGCAGCCCAAGGAAACCACTATGGAGGCGGTGACAATCCTCCGCGACCTGCTGGTGAAAGCGCCGGATCATCCCGGTGTTCATCATTACGTCATCCATGCCTGGGAGGGCTCGTCGTTCGCGAAAGAAGCCTGGCCGAGCTGCAAGCGCTACGCGGAGCTGGTGCCCAACATCCCCCACGCGCTACACATGCCGGGTCACATTTACTCCCAGACCGGCCGCTGGGACGACGCGGTGAAGTCCTTTGCAGACGCCGCCGATAACGAGCGCGGCTACATGAAAGCTGACAAGCTGTACGGGACTGGACACCACGGTCACAATGTCCATTACCTCGCCACTGCTTACTCGTTCGAAGGTGAGTATGACAAGGCCGAGGAAGCAGCGCGCGAACTTCTCGGATTCAAAGAAAATCCCCGCGAGGCTGCGAATATAGATGGTTTCTTCAGCGCTTACCGGCAGGGCTGGTTCGCCATGATGCGGACTCTCGTCCAGGGCGAGCGTTGGGACGAGATCCTCGACGGCAAAACCCTTCCCATTTACGACAAGCCGCGCGAGCAGGCCTGGCGTCACTGGGCTATGGCGGTGGCCTACTCGGCCAAAGGCAACGTGGCTCTCGCGGAAGCCGAGTCGAAGCTCATGGACAACGAGCTGAAAGAGTATAAAGCACGCGTGAAGATGCCCGTTCCCGAAGTGCTCGAAACGGCGCGCATCGAACTGGAAGGACATCTCAAGCTGGCCGAGGGGAAGATTGACGCGGGTTTGAACAAGCTGCAGGCCGCCGCCGATCATGAACTGCACCTGGTTTACTCTGAGCCGCCATACTATCCCCGTCCCGTGCTCGAAGTACTCGGCGAGGCAGCATTGAAGAACGGCAAGAACAAGGAAGCCGCGACGGCCTTCCAGCGAGCGCTCGAGCAGTACCCACAAAGTCATCGCGCTCAGGTCGGCTTGCGCGCGGCATTACAAGGCAACCAGACCGTCGCCAAGGCAGCCGGTCGCTAGGCAGATTGTGGAAGAGTATTACACCGCCTCTGACTCTTCGCGTCCCGCGACGATTTGGAGGATGTGGAAGGGTGGAGCAGGCATTCAGCCTGCCGTTGGACTTCGCTGGGAAATGACCGGCGAAAACGCCTGTCCCACCTTTTCAGACCCAAGGGTTCCCGTTGGTTGCGGCTATGCCGCGCGGTTGCGCGAGGGTTCCGCCTGCCTTTGAACCTCGCCGTGAACGCACAGAAGGATCCGCAGGGGCATCCTTTGTGTTCAGCGGCTGCCCCACCTGGAAGTGAGATCATCATCGCAGGCGGAGGGCCCTCGGGAGCCGCAGCCGCAATCGCCGCACGCCTGGAAGACCGTAACGTCACGCTCTTCGAAAAGTCGCGCTTCCCTCGCCACAAAGTCTGCGGCGAATTCCTCTCTCCTGAAATCGCGCCTATCCTCGAACAACTCGGAGTCTGGGGCAACTTCAACACTGCCGCCCCGGCGCGAATCCGCCGCCTCGTCTTGCGTTTCCGCGCCCGAGAAAAGCGCTGTAATCTCCCCGAAACCGCCTACGGCCTGAGCCGTTACGCATTCGATGATCTTCTGCTGCGAGCCGCATCCACAGCCGGAGCCGGCATAATCCACCAGCCCGCCGAACAAAACGCCCAAATCATTGCACACGGTCGCAAATTCACCTCTCCCCGCGGACGCCGGCTGTTCGGATTCAAAGCCCACTTCGAAGGACCGCCCAACGACGACGTCGAGCTGTTCTTCTTTGATCGCTTCTACGTTGGCCTGAACCAGGTCGAAAACGGCATCACGAATATTTGCGGCCTCGGTCCCGAGGATCTCCTGCGCGCGCGCCGATTCGAAATCGACGAAGTACTCAATTCGTTCGCGCCCATGCGGGAGCGTCTCGCTCCGCTCCGCCGCACCATGGAATGGCTCAACGTCGGTCCGCTCGTGTTTGAGAACCGCCTGCACTCCGATGACGGCGCTTATTATGCCGGTGACGCTCTCTCATTCGTCGATCCCTTCACGGGTTCAGGCATGCTCTCCGCGGTGCTCACCGGTCGTCTCGCCGGAATCGCAGCCTCGCGAAAAACGCCCACTCGCGACTATCTCAATGAGTGCCGTCAGCGCCTGGAACGGCCGTTCCTGATGTCTTCGATTTTCCGCAAAGCTCTGTCCGCGGGCTGGGCTGAACCGCTCGCATCGCTGATTCCCGGAAGTTGGCTGGTTAGACTTACGCGTCCGGCGTGAACCTAAACGAAAAGCCGGTGAGTGCTCGGAGGAGTGCGCTCACCGGCCGGCGTCAATCGCTTGCACAATCACGCCTGACTCAAAAACGGGGTTCGCCGGCACTTCGGCCGGTACAACACGCCATAGGAGTAGACGTATGTGCGTACTGCAGGTTACATTCGCTCACTGTGGGTCGACCATCTCGTTGGTTCAATGGGCCCGACGATGAACAAGTACGATAGTGCGCCAACCGCAACAATAATCGACACCAGCACAAATGCCAGCAGGAACCTGCCCGTTTTGTCCAGAATGTAGCCTGTAACAACCGGCACCACGATCCCGGCAATGTTCCCAGCCATGTTTTGTATACCGGTCCATTTGCCGGCGGCCGCTGTTCCCGCGAGTGTTTGGGTGGCAGCCCACAAATTTGAGCTGAAGAACCCGTAAAAAAACGATGCCGATACCATGAACACCAGGGCCGCTTTCGGATTCGCAACGATCGCTGCAGGTAGAAATAGTGCCGCAAACATGCTGAGCCCGCCGACGCAAAATGTCTTGCGTACAAGCGTGGCGGAGCCGCCGCCATCGATCCAGCGGTCCGACAGCCAGCCGCCCACGACCGCGCCCGCTGCGACGAACCAGAACGGCAACGACCCGACCTGCGCCATCATCGCGGTGCTGTAGTGCCGCTCCAGAATGAAGTACTGCGGCAGCCATGTCAGCATGAAATACCAGGCGTAGTTGGTGCAGAACAGCCCCAGAAAGGTGCCCCACGCGCTCCGCTTGGTGAAGATCTCGGCGAAGCCCGGCGACGGTTGCCCGTCGTGATGCTTTGCTTCCGTTCCGGTCTGAATCGATGGCGCGACCGAAGCCCAGGGAATGAGCCACAGTATGCTCGCCATTCCAATGGATAGAAACAGCCCCCGCCATCCCAGCCGGTCGAGCAGGGTTCCGCCCACCAGGATTCCGAGCGCCGGACCGAGTTTCGACCCGGCATCGATCAGCCCATTGGCAACGCCCCGGCGGCGTTCCGGAAAACCTGCGGCAATGATTTTCGAATACGAAGGGTACGCAACCGATTCGCTTATGCCCAGCAACAGCCGCAGCGCGAAAAGCATCGCGAAACCTGACGATACGCCCGTCAAAACCGTCGCCGCCGACCAGATAAAGAATCCTCCGGCGTAAACCCACACGACGTTGTAACGATCGATCAGCCAGCCCGCGACGATCTGGCATGAGGCATACGTCCAGAAGAACGCCGAGAGCAGCCATCCGAGTTGCGTGCCATTGAGATGCAACTCGTTCTTTACGGCAACCCCGGCCACCGAAAGGTTGCCGCGATCAATGTAATTGATGCAAACGGACACGACCAAAAGCGATAGGGCTAACCACTCCGCGCGGCTACCTTGGGACCGGCGTGCTATCGCGGTGCCGAGCACGTGCTGAGTTTACCATTGCGCCAAAAACTGCGCTTTACGACGCAAAAAACGCCCGCTATGATGGAGCTAGACAACTGGTGTCGAGCGCAAGAATCGGAGCGCCGCCCCCGATCCGTCTGGCCTCGTCCTGAGCCAACGATTCCAGCCACTTCCAAGGTATGACCTCCACTGTGGAACGCCTGGCCAGCCCAGATCAAGCCGAGCTACGATTCCGACTGCTCGCGGAATCCGTACTGGAAGTGTTGTTTACCGCAACCACCGATGGTATGACAGACTACCTCAGTGCGCGTTTTCATCAGTTTACCGGCTTGCCCTCCGAGGCCGGCCTCGGGCTCGACTGGATGCGCGCCGTACACCCTGTTGACGTGGAGCGGGTCAAAACCGAATGGCTCACCTCTGTCGAAGAGGGACGCGCGTACGAGGCCGAGTTCCGCTTCCGCAGGCACGATGGCGCTTATCACTGGTTTCTCGCCCGCGGAACTCCGCTGCGCGATGCCAGGGGCCACATTACGCGCTGGTTTGGCGTCTGCATCGATATTGATGCCCAGAAGAAAGCGGAAGAGTTGCGGCGCGCCAATGAAGCGCTGCTCCGGTCGAACGCGGACCTCGAACGATTCTCCGCATCCGTCAGTCACGACTTGCGCGAGCCGCTAGCCACCATTCATTCCTATGTCGAACTCGCACTCGATGTACATGGCACTCATCTTCCCCCGGATATCGCGCGATGCTTGAACGTGATTCAGGAGAGCGCCAATCGCATGGACGAGCTGATTACCGATCTGCTCGGTTATGCCCACGCCAGCGCCCGCGATCGCGCGAAACACGTGAGTGCCAATCTGACGCTCTGCCTGGCGCAGGCCGTGTCGAACCTCGAAGCGTCTGTGCGCAGTTCCGGCGCCTTGATCAATCGCGACGAGTTGCCTGTTGTGGTGGCCGAACCCTTCCAGATGGTACTGGTTTTTCAAAACCTGATTGGAAACGCCATCAAGTACCGCAGCCATCACACTCCCGTTATCCATGTCAGCGGCATCGAGCGAGAGGGCTGCCACGTGATCTCCGTTTCGGATAACGGAGAGGGATTCCCGTCCGAGCATGCCAGCCGTATCTTCGACCCCTTCGAGCGTCTGCACGGAAACGACATCCCCGGAACCGGAATTGGTCTGGCCACTTGCCGCAAAATCGTCGAAGCGCATTGCGGGCGTATTTGGGCCGAAAGCGAACCAGGCCATGGCTCCGTCTTTCGGTTCACGCTGCCGGTCCACAAGACGGAAACCGGTCTTGTCGTCTAGCATGCTGGCGAATAGTGGAGCAGCCTTGACATCTGCCGTCGAAGTGGTCCATTGTAACCACATCAACGGCTCTTCCGTCATGTTGAACGATCCCCGACTCGGAAACGTCCGAGTGGTGTACCTGAACGCGGATCGTTTAGCATCAAAGAGGTCTTGTGGCCCAATCGTACCGAGTAAAGACGCCTTTTGTCGCGGTCTCGCCGCAGGCAGAAGACGGTTTCAGATCGGTTGAACTTGAGCCTGGCACCGTCATCAGAGTCGAAGCGCGGCACACTGGACTGCGATCCGGCCTTGTTTGTGTCGTTTATCGGCAAATGACCCTTTCGTCATATCTCCGTGACATCGAGGATAATGCCGAGTTGTTAGACGACGAGATCTAACTCGCAGCCGGTATTATCCCTAGGTTGCATGCCGTAATTCTGTAAGCTATGCTTCTGCCTTGCTTCGTTATAAGTTAAAGTCACCTATCATGGGTCTGGAGCGCGTGCCGGCTGAAAAGAGGACGCACATCACGCAGATCCCGGAAGGTGCCATCTTGTCGTTAGACGACCCCGGCCGCGATTCCGGAATCGTCGAAGTGCGGGTTGAGCATCGCACGATCGGCATCTTCCTTCAGGATTTGCGCGATCGCGGCGTATTGCTTCGCTGTGAAGGCGCCTGACCACCCTGCGACTGGCGTGGATTTTGAGGTACGATGTCTGGCGGATCTCATTTCGCTTAAGAGATGACAGAGCCTGTTCAGGTCTTCGTTGTGGACGATAACTCCTGCGACGTCGAATTGACTTTACAGGGGTTCAAAGAAAGCACCATCGCACCTTCCGTCGTTTTCCGTTTCGCTTCCGATGGAGAGCAGGCCATTCGCCAGATCCAGGATGGCTATCAGCCTCAGTTCATTCTGCTCGACCTCAATCTGCCCCGTATTGATGGGCCGGCGTTTCTGGCGTGGCTCCACGCCCGTGACGACCTGAATCCGCGACCCACTGTGGTTGTTTTCTCGGGTTCCAATCACGAGCCCGAAATGTCGCGTATGCTGGACCTCGGCGCCGCGGGCTTTATGACCAAGCCTCTTGACCTTGATAGTTACTTCGACGCGATTCATAACGTCATCCGCCGTTGGATCGTGCCCCTGGCCGATGGGGCGTAGCTGCGAGAGTCCCCTAACTCACGCTGTATGCAGAATTACGTTTGGACAGGCCGGTGCGGAGTATCCGAGCATGCCCGGTAACCTCAAGCCATATCACGAAGGGGTTGTTCAGGTTAGCCGCAATAACAGCCGAATCACCGAGTAACAAAATTGTCTCGTCCATAGTCATACCGGTAGGAAAGATTATGTTGCACATCCTACTCGTCGAGGATAACCCTGCTGACGTGCTGCTTGTGCGTGAGGGCATACGGTCTTCGTCCGTCAATGCGGATGTTGTGATTGCCTACGATGGCGAGCAAGCCCTGTACTTCTTAACAGAGTTCAAGTTCAAGCCCGACTTTGTAATCCTCGACCTCAACCTGCCCAAGTTCAACGGTTTTGAGATTCTCGAACGTTATCGGGTCCAGGACGGCCCGCCCGTCGTGGTTTTGAGCGGTTCCGATAATCCCTGGGATCGCCAGCGGGCGATGGAACTGGGAGCTCGCGAGTACGTGGTGAAGCCGATTCATCTGAATGATTTCATCGAAACCGTGCGAGGTCTGTTAGAGCGCTGGCAAAACAACCGATTGGGCATGGCCGCCGACGCCGGTTGACTTGCGCGCTAGTCGCTTTGCTTGATAGTTGAGTTCTTCGCCTTAATTCGCCGTAAGGTAACTGCGGATATCAGCAATACCAGCGTGACTGCCGCGTAGTGCCGACACAACCAGCCACACCACCGGCAGAATACATCCCATGTACAGGATGAGGAACATAGCGCTGGTTATCGGGAAAGACATGACGGCTCTCGTGTATCTAAACCCGCCGGGGCAGTCCGTATCGAAACAATTTCCTCCTGCCCGCCCTCTCAAAAGTGGAGACCGATTATGAAGCGATTGTTAAACCTGACCGCCGTGGGCCTGCTCGCGTTTTGTCTGTATGCCCAGGACACACCAAAACAAGAGACAAAAGCTGCCGGACAAGACGCGAAGAATGCCGCAAGGAATGCAGGCAAGGCTTCAAAACATGCGGGCAAAGCTGTCACGACAAGCGCTAAGAAAGGCGTGCACAAGGCGGCGGTAAAGACTGAAAACGGCGCTGACAAGGTGAGACAGAAGACGAAGCAGCAGTAACTGGTGGATGGGGGAACCGCTGGCTGTTCGCGAGTTGGAATTTCATTTTCGATGATTTGAGACTGTGGAAGGGTGAAGCAGGCGGTTCGCCTACCTATTCCCGGCTGAACACAATGAATGCACGTTGATCGCGAGGACGCAACCAAACCGCTCGTCCCCCCGTCTTTCTGAGGAATGCGCCCGCTGCACGCTCAACTGGAAAGCTTCCTGCGCGACGGAATCTACGCGCTAAGAACCCTGCGAAAGAACCCCGCGTTCACGATCACCGCAATGCTGACTTTGGCCCTCGGGATCGGCGGCAATACGGCGATGTTTACCCTGATCCGGGCTGTGCTGCTCAAGCCGCTGGCGTTCCACGACCCCGACCGCCTGGTGCGCGTGTCCATCGACAACGAACGCATCCAGGCGAAGGACGTCGGCTTTAACGAGATCCGCTTCGAGAACCTGAGAGCGGCTGCCAAATCCTTCAGCGATCTCGGTGCGATCTTCATCGCTCACGAAGACATGACGCTCTCGGTCCAGGGAGACCCGGAGTCCGTCAAGGTCGCCCGGGTTTCCCATAATTTCCTCAGCCTCCTCGGTGTTGAACCGCTCCTTGGCCGTGGCTTTCTTCCGGAAGAGGACACGCCCGGAGGACGTTGCGCGCTGCTGGTCAGCGCCGAACTATGGCGCCGCCGTTTCCATGCTGACCCTGCGATCGCGGGCCGTACCGTAGCACTGAACGCCACGCCTTGCGCCACCGTTGGCGTGCTGCCGGATGGGTTTGCGTTTCCCGCGTCCGGTATTGATGCCTGGATCACTCGTCCATCGGAGTATTCCGGTACCTCTCCGCAGGAATGGCGAACCGCCGGTTATCTTGTGGGTCTCGGCCGCCTCGCACCTAGTGTCAGCTTTGACCAGGCGCGCGCCGAAATGGGCGTTCTCAGCCGCCAATACGCGCTGGAGCACCCGGCTGAAGCACGATTGCAGTTACGCATCGCGCGCGTGGCCGACCAACTCGTTGCCAATGCCCGCCCAATGCTTTGGTTGCTCTTCGGCGCGGTCGGATTTGTGCTGCTGATCGCCTGCGCTAATATCGCCAGTCTTCTTTTGGCGAGGGCGGCGTCGCGCTCGCGGGAATTCGCGGTTCGCGCGGCGCTCGGCGCATCGCGCAGACGCATCGTCGGGCAGTTGCTGACGGAAAGCATCGTTCTTGCCGCGGCCAGTGGCGCTCTCGGCATCGCCTTCGCACGTTGGGCCCTGATCGCTCTTCTACACACCGACACTCTGGCCCTGCCGCGGGCGAACGAGGTTCATCTCGACGCGCTCGTGCTCGCATTCTCTGTCCTTCTATCCATCGCCGCCGGAGTCCTGTTTGGATTGGCGCCGTCCCTCGACGCCTCGCGGCCCGATCTTGCGGACGCGCTTCGAGCCAGCGGGGAAACCAGCCGGCCGCCAAGGCGATCCCGCGCGCTTCCGATCTCTACGCGCGGCGCGCTGGTGGTCGCACAGGTTGCCCTTTCTGTCATTCTGCTCACCGGTGCGGCCCTGCTGCTCGAAAGCTTTGCGCGTTTGAGCGCCGTTGATCCTGGTTTTCGCCCCGCGAATCTGTTGACCATGCAAATCCCGCTGCCGATCGCAAGATACGACTGGCGCAAACAGAAGGCGTTTTTCGAACAGCTCATTGATCGCCTTGAAACGCTACCCGGAGTTCGCGGCGTCAGCGTTAGCCGCACCTTGCCGATGAATGCCCGCGTGGCAACTCCCGTATCGGTCGCCGAGCAGCAGCCGCTGGAACTGAAGAGCCGTCCCATGGCGCAGATGCAGACTATAACGCCCGGCTACTTCAAGACCCTCGGCATTCCCCTTCGCCGCGGCCGCGCATTCGAGCAGCGTGACCAGCCCGGCTCCGGCACTAATCCCCTGATCATCAACGAGAAGTTCGCTCGTCTCTTCTGGCCGTCCTATCCGCGTGGCCTGGATCCGGTTGGGCAGCACATTCTGCTCGGGAATCAGCAGCGTGGCGGCTGGGAGATCGTGGGCATCGTCGGCGACGTCCACGAACGCGGTCTCGATGCGAACGCCATGCCTGAGATGTACCTGCCGATGGCGCTCAATCCAGTCGCGACCGCAGGCCTGGTGGTGAGCACCCAAGGCGACCCGCACCAGTTGGCAAATGCGGTGCGTACCCAGGTGCGGGCATTGGACCCTGACCAGGCGGTATCCAACGTCAAGACCATGGAGGAGATGATCGGCGAGTCGATCGGCCAGCGCCGGCTCACCCTGATTCTGCTCGGCGCGTTCGCAAGTGTCGCGTTGCTTCTAGCCGTGGTCGGCGTTTACGGCGTCATCGCGTATTCGGTGGTGCAGCGCATGCGCGAGATCGCGATCCGGCGGGCTCTTGGCGCGCGTAGCGGCGACATCACCCGGCTGGTGGTCGGCGAAGGCCTAAGTGTAGTTCTGATCGGCATGGTCCTTGGTGTGGCGGGAGCGGCGGCGCTGACGGGAACCATGCGCAGTCTGCTCTTTCAAGTCAGTCCCCTCGATCCCTGGGTCTTCCTGAGCATCGCTCTGATCTTCGCCGCCGTGGGACTCGCCGCCAGCCTCATTCCAGCTTCTCGCGCGAACCGGGTCGACCCCATGACCGCGTTGCGTTAACGCTCCTTCGGAATGCCGTGGAGGGGTGAAACAAGCGGACCGCTTGTCCGCGAAAGCGTATGTAGCGCAGCCCTTCAGGCTGCGTTACGGTTTTCATCCAGGGCGACCGATCTGATGCCCTTCCACAGTTTTCGACCCTGTTAATGTCCCGCGGCCAGGCTAATAGCACCTGCTACCCGGCTCAGTCTGTTCCAGGCATCAAGGTACGCCCGTGCGCTCGCCTCGATGATGTCCGTTGATGCGCCTCGCCCGATCGCAACGGCATCGTTTTCCTGAAGCTGAACCGTAGCTTCGCCGATCGCTTCCGCGCCGCTGGTCACAGATCGGATCTCGTAGCGCAGGAGTTTCGGGGCGCTGGCGGTGGCCTGGGAAATGGCATGATACACGGCGTCCACAGGTCCGTCCCCAATCGATGCGGCTTCCCTGGTCTGCCCGTTGAGCCGCAGCCGCACCGTGGCGGTCGGGATGGCAGACGTGCCGCTCGAGACATGAAGGTATTCAAGCTGGCAGAGGTCCTCGAGTGCATGCAGTTCGTCATGGACGATGGCCACTAGGTCCTCATCAAACACTTCCTGTTTCTTGTCGGCCACGATCAGGAAACGCTGGTACGTCTGGTTCAACTCATCCGCCGTTAGCGTGTAACCGAGTCTCTCGAGTCGGTCGCGCAGGCCCGCCCGGCCGGTCCTTGCCGTTAGCACAACGCGGCTCTCTCCGAGTCCGACATCTTCCGGCATCATGATCTCGTAGGTTTGACGGTCCTTGAGAAAGCCGTCGACGTGGATGCCTGAGCTGTGCGCGAAAGCGTTGGAGCCGACCACGGCCTTGTTCGGCGGCACCACGATTCCGAGCAGGTCGGCCACCATGCGGCTGGTGCGATGGAATTCGCGCGTGTCGATGCCGGTGCGCAGCCCAAAATAATCGGAGCGGGTGTGTAGGGCCATGACGACCTCTTCCAGGGAGGCATTGCCGGCCCGCTCTCCGATACCGTTGATGGTGCCCTCAACCTGGCGGGCGCCGTTCTGGAGGCCGGCAAGTGACGTCGAAACGGCCATCCCGAGATCGTCGTGCGTATGCACGCTGATGGTGACCCGGTCGATGTTCCGGACCCGCTCGCGGATGGTGCGAATCAACCCGCCGTATTGTTCGGGTACCGTGTATCCGGTGGTGTCGGGAATGTTCAGAACGGTTGCGCCCGCCTCGATTGCGACATTCAGCATCTCGATCAGGAATTCGATGTCGGCGCGTCCGGAGTCTTCGGCGAAGAACTGCACGTCATCGACATAGCTCTTTGCCAGGCGGACTGACTCTTCTGCCATGCGAAGAATACTCACCCGCTTTTCGGCGAGCGTGCGACCGTATCGCTCGTCGCGGAACTTGCCCATCACGTGGATGTCGGAGGAGCCGATTCCGGTGTGAATGCGGGGGTGTTTGGCGCCCGCGAGAGCGCGTCCGCAGGCATGAATATCATCGGGAACGGCGCGCGACAGGGCGCAGATGGTCGGTCCTTCGATTTCCTGAGCGATCTGGCGGACGGCTTCAAAGTCCTCGGGCGAGGAGTTGGGGTAACCGGCCTCGATGACATCGACGTTCAGCCGGACCAGTTGCCGCGCGATGGCCAGCTTCTCGCGGCTTCCGAGGCGCGTGCCGGCGGCCTGCTCTCCGTCTCGCAGCGTGGTGTCGAAGATTACAACTCTGTTGGACAACATTCGATAGCTCCTAAGTTGGGTCACAAAAAGCAAAAAGGCCACCGTGCGGTTACCCCGCCGGTGGCCTCTCAAAAATCGGTTTGAGATAGCCTCAGGCGGGGCCGGTAAGAAGGCCCAGCGTAAGAAGGCTAATGCTCAGGATGGAAAGCGCCGGCGCGTTTGCGGACACGAGGCTGCGGCGCGAGGACATCGTTCCGAGTATGTTACAGCATGAGGCGGCTCAAATACAAGAGCCGTGAGCTAATTTGTTGACTGCAATGCCAGGACGGCGTATGCGGTTGCGGCGTCGCTCATGAATTTGCCGACGTCGGAAGCGAGATCGCGCTCTTTGTTCAGCGAGTAGGCGAACCAGCGGCCTTCCGTTTTGTCCTGGTTCGTCCGAAGCCAGGCGATGGCTTTCTTCAGTTGTGGGTGGTCGGCGGAAATCCCCGCTTGTCGTAGCGCCATGACGACGACGCCGGTGGCATAGCCGTCGCTTCGGGCATCGAGCGGAGTTTTGTCGTGACGTTTCCAGTCGCCGACGAAGGAGGACAGGCTGAACCCTCCATCCGGCTGCTGCTTGCCGAGCGCTTCCTCGACGATTGCTTTTTGTTCGGCTGCATTGAGGATTCCCGGCAGCTTGGCGGCAGCGGACAGCAGCATCACCTGGTCGAGCAGGATTTGCGATTTGCAACCGCGCGCAAGATAGTCGCGCAGCATGGCCAGGTTGTCAGGCTTTACGGAATAGGAGGCCGGCGCCCCAGCGGCGGCGATCGCCGCAAGCACCGCGCCGAGGTACTGCGAATCGCCTTCCCAGGGAGCGTTGTGGAACTGCAGCCATGGCCACGCTCCGCGGTCTTCGCCGGTTTTCACCTGCAACGCCCACATGTTGTCAAGCGCCTGTTCCGCCGCGGGCGCATTGTATCTGGTCAGAATCACAGCGTTGAGAATAGACTCCGTGCCGCGCGATTCGGTGGTTTTGGGCGCTCCGCGTTTCTCGTCGGGATAGAACGGCTCGACCTCATTCCACATGCGGACGCGCTTCGTCACGTTTTCCAGAAGCTTGCGCTCGCCTGCCGACGGGCCCTTCTCTCCGAGCGCGGAACGCAGCGCCGCTCGTCCCATGGCGTAGGGCAGCGCGGTGTGACAGGAAACACAAAAGGTGTCGTGGTCGCGGGCCGCGGTCGGCCAGCCGATCCACCAGGTCATGCGGCCATCGAGGTAGTTGGCTGCTGCCTGCGGACTCCAGGAACCGGCGCTGGACGCATCGCCCGCGAAGAGACCCCCGGCGAGACACGTGGCGAGAAGAACAAACCTGATGGTGGTCATTATGGATGTCCGATGTAGTCCATGCGGCCGCCGTCCACCGTCAGAATTTGTGCCGTGATGAACTCTGAGTCGGGCGTGACGAGGAAGGCGACCGCATTCGAGATATCTTCGGGTTTGCCGATGCGGCCGACCATGGCGCGGGCGCTGATCGCTTTCACCGAAGCCTGGAATTCTTCTTCGGTGCGGCCGTCCCTCACCATGTCGGTGAGGATGTATCCGGGCGCGACAGCGTTAACCGTAATGCCATGGCGGCCGAGCTCCATGGCGAACCGTCGGGTCATGAGCGACACGGCAGCTTTCGTGGCGGCGTAGAACGTGCTGCCGGGCAGTGTGGTGCCATGGCCGGCGACGGAGGTGATGTTGACGATGCGCCCGTAGCCACGCTCCTTCATCATCGGAACCACGGCTCTGGTGACATGGATCAGGCCATCGACGTTAGTGCGACGCATGTTTTCCATGCCCGAGGACTCGAAGGTATCGAGGGTCGCGCGGTACACGATGCCGGCATTATTCACCAGGATGGTGATGGTCCCGAGCTCAGCGACGGTCTGCTGAACCATGGCTGTCACCTGGGCCGGGTCACCGACGTCGGCGCGGACCGCGATAGCGAGGCCACCCGCGGATCGGATCTCATTCACCAAACCTTCCGCCGCATCGGCGCGGCTGTGGTAGTTGATGGCTACCGCCGCGCCTTCATGTGCGAATCGTTGAGCGATAGCCCGGCCCAAACCTCGGGAGGCGCCCGTCACCAGTGCGACTTGTCCTTGCAGCGTCATGAGCGGCCGGAAAAGAAGGCCCGAATCGTCTCAGAAATATATACCACGTCGTCGGGCGTCAGTTCGGAGTGGATTGGCAGAGCCAGGGACTGCTTCGCGGCCCGCTCGCTCACCGGCAGGTCGCCCTCGCGATATTCGAGATTGCGATAGCAGGGCTGCAGGTGCAGCGGAATCGGGTAATAAATGTCGGTCCCTATGCCGTTCTCGCGCAGATAATCTTTCAACTCGTCGCGCCGCTCCGAGCGGATCACGAACTGGTTGTAGATGTGACGCGTCTGATACGGGGCTTCCTGCGGACAGATCACAGGTGCGCCTTGAAGATGCTCCCGGTACAGGGCGGCGTTGCGGCGGCGGCCCTCGGTCCAGCCGTCGAGGTGCGGCAGCTTGACGCGGAGGATCGCGGCTTGAATGGTATCGAGGCGGGAGTTAATGCCAATCCAATCATGCCTGTACTTGGTCGCGCCGCCGTGCTCGCGCAGGATGGCGACGCGTTCCCGGAGGTTGTCGCTGTTGGTGGTCAGCATGCCGCCGTCGCCGAACGCGCCAAGGTTCTTGGTCGGGTAAAAGCTAATGGCGTTAATATCCCCGAAGCAGGCGCGGCGCCCTTTGTATTCCGCTCCTATCGACTGCGCCCCATCTTCCAGAACAGCGCATCCGTGGGCGCGCGCCGTGGCCAGGATCGGTTCCATGTCGGCAAAGCCGCCGTACAGATGCACGGGAATCACAACTTTAATGCCGGGGTTCCGCTCCAGCGTATCGGCGAGACGGGCAGGATCGATATTGAACGTGACGGGGTCGATGTCGACAAACACCGGCCGGGCGCCGATGCGCGAAATTGAGCCGGCCGTGGCGAAGAAGGAATACGGCGTCGTCGCGACACGATCGCCGGGGCCGACGCCGAGCGCCAAAAGCCCCAGGTACAGCGCATCCGAGCCGTTGGCGCAGTTCACCGCAAACCCGCTGCCGCAATAAGCGGCGATTTCGACCTCCAGCCGGCGGACGTCGTCTCCTTGAATAAATCTCTGTGAATCCACCACTCGCGCGATCGCGGCGAGAAGTTCGTCCCGAAGCTCCGCGTGGAGCGCCTGCAAGTCGAGCAGGGGGATGGCTTTCCGTTGTGTTTGAGCCAGCACTACTTTTATTATCGCTGCCGATGATTTGGCCGTGCTTCTGCGGTATTCACCCTAAAGTATCTACGAGGAATGACCGAACTTCGAATGGAAGGATGGTACTTAAGTTTAGAATCACATTCCTGGCGGTTGCGGCCGCCATGGTTTGCCCCGCCCAGGACGCGGCGCGGCGCGAGAATCCGGGTAACCCGGTTGGCCAATGCTTCGTGCATGACAAATCGGGACATATCTGGATCGGGACCACGACGGGCCTGTTTTGCTACGACCGTCAGAGCTTTGCGAGTCAGACCAAGCCTGTCGAGGCACGCGTTAAGACAGCCGCGCGCGCGGTTCCGGCCACCGGAGGTGGGCTGTGGTGGTTGTTGCTGTTCATTCCCGTGGGTCTGGGGGCATACGGGGGCTGGAGATTCTGGAAATGGCGGTTGGCCCGAGCCGGAAGCAGGCATGATGAAGCCGTCCAGTTGCGCACGGAAGAGGTCGCGGGCGAACGAGACCGGATTTTAGAGGAGAAGAACAGCCTCGCCGCTCAAAAGGAGGAGATCGAAAAGCTGTTGGCAGAGGCGCGCGAGGCGCTCGTGGTGAAAAACGAGTTTCTCGCGAATATCAGCCAGGAGATCCGCGCTCCGTTGAATGGGATTCTCGGCACGGCGGAGCTTCTACTGGCCACCGATCTCACACAGCAACAGCGCGGTTACCTGGAGAGTGCGAGAACAACGGCGGATTCGCTGATGGCCCTGCTCAACGATGTGCTCGACCTGACCAGGATCGAAACCGGCGGGTTGGCGCTGGACCGTGTCGACTTCTCGCTCCGGCAGTGCATGGCGGAGGCTTTCCACGGGCTGGATTTCCGGGCACGCGAAAAGCGACTCGCTCTGACTTGGGATATGGCGTCGGATGTTCCGACTTATCTGGTTGGCGATCCCGTCCGGCTGCGGCAGATTTTGGTGCATCTCCTTGGGAATGCCATTGATGCGACGGAAAGAGGGCGGGTGTCGGCGCGTGTGGCCTTGGAATCGCAGCACGACAAGAAGGTTCAGCTCCAATTCGTGGTTTCAGGAGGCGGAAGCGGTCCGACCGGGCTGAGACTGACGGTTTGCTCCAGGCTGCTGGGATTAATGGATGGAAAGATCCAGGTTGAGAACCATGCGGACAAAAGCACTCGGGTCCGCTTTACGACAACCCTGGAGCGCGGTGTTCAACCGCCCATCAGCGATCTGCAAAGGATGGTGTCGGCGATTAAGGAACCTGATCAGGCGGGTCCTGTGCATAAGCTCGATGTCCTGCTGGCTGAGAGCAGCGGGGTCGGGCAACACCTGGCTGCCAGGATTCTCGAGCGGCGCGGCCATAACGTCGTCCTTGCGGAAAACGGGAAGGAGGCGCTCGAGCTGCTCGATTTTGTGGAGTTCGATATCATCCTGGTCGATCTGAATTCTCCGGGTACGGACGGATACGGCACGACGCGTGCGATCCGCGAGCGCGAAAAGACGCGCGGCACTCATACCCCGATCATTGGCTTGACCATGTTTAACGTCAACGCGGAACAGGAAAAGTGCATACAGGCAGGGATGGATGGATGTCTGGGAAAGCCGATTGCGCCGGAGAGGCTGATTGGGGCCGTGGAGACGGCGGCATCCCGCGAAACGCCCCGGCTGTGACTGGGGCCGGTAGTGGGAACGTCGGAGCGGGTGTAAGGCAGGGTTGAAACCTGCGGCGGGTTTGAAACCCGCCTCTGGACTTTGGCCCTTCACTAGATAAAACAACATTCCTGTAAGTTTCTGTTGCAGGCCGGCCGTTTTTATGTTATCTAGTTATATGACTAGTTAGCAT
>DATGJP010000108.1:0-111223 GCA_035295125.1 Bryobacteraceae bacterium
TGGCGGTCTCGTACTCGATGTGCGCCACCGCGATCGTGATACCGCGCGCCTTTTCTTCCGGTGCGTTGTCGATGGAGTCGAACGAACGGAACTTCACCTTGGGATTGTGCTTCGCCAGCACCTTCGTGATCGCCGCCGTCAGCGTGGTCTTGCCGTGATCGATATGCCCGATCGTCCCGATGTTCACGTGCGGCTTGCTACGGTCAAATTTCTCTTTTGCCATGGTCCTGAGTTCTTAAAACTAATTGATGGTGATTGGTGGCTGCAAAAAAACCTGGAGCCGTTGACCGGGATTGAACCGGTGACCTCGTCCTTACCAAGGACGCGCTCTACCATCTGAGCTACAACGGCCCGAAACGAAAACCTGGTGGACAGGGAAGGATTCGAACCTTCGTACCTCGCAAGGAGGGACAGATTTACAGTCTGTTGGCTTTAACCACTCACCCACCTGTCCAGTACAACTTAAGAAAAACTGTCCTTGCGTGAAACGGGTAAGCGCTTGCTCTTGACGCTGAATCCACCAGCCTTCACGCATCCGGGCTGTGGCGGACAAGAACACTCGCACACTACACCCTCTGAATTCGTTAGTTTAGCACGGGGTTTGGGGGGTGCGCTACAGAGTTCACAACCTCTGTCATGTCTTGGGAAGGCTACGTAATTGCTTCTGGGCTAGCCGGCTCCACTGCGCCACGTAGCGGCGGCGGAAGTGGGGTGCGGTTCGGGCGGCTTCGACGGCGCGGTTGTACATCTGGCGCGCTTCACCGAGCCGGCCCAATTGCTGCAGAGTGAAACCGTAGAAGTAGAGTCCCTCCGGATCGTACTCGCGCCGCTCAACGTAGATCTGAAGCTTCTCGAGCGCGTCGTTGAACTGCTTCGCCGCGACATAGAGTTCGCCCAGCTCGCGCAGAATCTCGCTCGAGCTGTGTTTCTCATTCTGATTGATCACGATCCGAAACTCGTCCAGTGCGTCCTGCAGGCGTCCTTGCGCGAGCGCAATGCGTCCGAGTTGGAAGTGCGCGTCCGTTTCCGCGTCATCGATCGCAATGGCGCTCTTGAACCGCTGAATCGCCTCCCCGTATTGCCGCCGCTGCTGGTAGATCAATCCAAGCTGATACTGTGCGTCGGCATCGTGCGGGTTGACGGCCGAAGCCTCGAGCATGCGGTAGAAGTGCTGCCGGCTGCGCAGTCCCGCGCCCAGGCCCGAAAACTCACCCCGCAGATAGTACAGCGCATAGAAAATGAGGAACGGCGAGGTGAGGAACCGCAAAATGAGACTCAATGGCGCCCAAATGAACGGCAACAGGACAAGGGGAATCCAGGACAGGCTGACTACCAGGATTGCAATGCTGTTCTCGGTGCCGAAAACGGTGCGCACCGCAAAGAACACTAGCGCCAGGAAGTAGAAGGCGTCCAGGACTGCGATAGCGATCAGGACCGGGCCGGAGGCGGTACGTGTGGCCAGGAGCAAGGGCATCGTGGCGGCGCTCCAAGCCATCGCCGTACAGGTGAGTAAGGGACTATAATCGCGTTGAAAGACGACTCCCAATCCGCCCAGTCTCGCAAACAGATTCGTGAACAGCAGTGTGGCGGGAGCATAAACCGCGGCCAACACCAGTAGGGGCGCAAGCGCAAAAGTGAATGTAATGCGCAACCCCAGGCTGAGTTGCAGTAACAGCGACATCACCACAACCGCTATGCTGGCGAACAGTAAACTGCCTTGATCGAGAATACTGCTCATGGCTGCCGCCGGTCGCCAAAAGAGGAGAAACAGCAGCCGGATATTCCGCATTCACTCTCTAGCTTAGTGCGGAACGAACAGGAATTTGAGCGCCGGCGTTAACGCAATGTTAATAGGCGGCGGCGAGGGCGAGCCGCGAAAGATCGAATGAAGGGGCGCGGTCGCGGTGCGAGTGACGGGATGCCGCCGTGAGCACCCGGTTCACTTCGATGGAATCGAACGGTTTTGCCAGGACATCGTAGGCACCCAAATTGAGCGCCTCCGCCCAAAGCTGCTCGTCGGCGATTCTGGACGTGACCACGAGGAGCGGCGGATCGGAAAGCAGTTTGAGATTCTCCAGCATCTCCTTCCACGTTTCAGGCCGTGTATCGCAGTCACAGACAATCACGGAAATTTCCGGGTCGCGTCTCAACTGCCGCAAGGCGAACAGGAGTGACGGTGCTTGTTGGAGATGCCATTCCGGCATGTTAAGGATCTGATGCAGGACAGCGTGGTCGTCATCTGAGGAGCTAACAACCAACACCCTTGTCGCAGTGGGTGCATCCGTTCTAGTTCGAGTCGTCCGTGGCATATACCTCTCCAGGGAGCATTATCAGGTGGATGATTGCGCCAAACTCACAGAGAAAGGCACTAGAAGCGACTTTTCTCAACGATAAATCTGAAGTTAAAAAAAGTCAATCCGGTAAGTTCTCTAGGGTGACGATCAATGAAACCGGCTTGGCGCAAGGGTATCGTCCTATGCTCCGGCGGTTTGGCGTAGAATTTGAATTGCGATGAAATCCCGGTTTATTCAACTCGCATTGTTCGTGGTTACGGCTGTTTGCGCCCAGCCCCAGCCTCCACGACCGCCCCAGCCCCCAGCCTTTGTTTCTCCCGATGTTCTTCCGGACCATCACATCACGTTCCGCATCCACGCCCCGCAAGCCGACAAGGTTGTTCTCACCGCCACGGACATTCCCGGAAACTCCCAGGGAATACCCTTAACCAAAGGTGAAGACGGCGTCTGGGAAGTCACCATCGGCCCACTCGACCCGGGAGCATACCGCTATAACTTCGACGTAAACGGCGTTGCTACCATCGACCCCCGCAATCCGTCCATCAGCGAATCGAATAACAACGTCTGGAGCCTGGTCTATGTGCCCGGCGCCGACTTCATGGACACCGGGAAGGTTCCTCACGGAGCTGTCGCGGCCGTAACTTACTACTCCACCGCCCTCCAGAAATTCCGCCGGATGCATGTCTACACGCCTCCAGGGTACGAACTCGGCAAGGACAAGTACCCGGTGTTTTACCTGCTTCACGGCGCGGGCGATTGCGACGAGGCGTGGACCTCCGTTGGCCGCGCGGGATTTATCCTCGACAATCTACTAGCCAATAAGAAGGCCAGGCCGATGATCGTCGTGATGCCGGCCGGCCATACGCGCAGTGGTTTCGGCGTCAGAAACCCGCCGGATGAGTTTGAGAACGATTTCCTGACTGACATCATGCCGTATGTCGAAAAGAACTACCGTGTCCTGACTGACCGGCAGCATCGTGCCATAGCAGGGCTGTCGATGGGCGGCGGCCAAACCCTGAATATTGCCATCCCGCATCTCGATAAATTCGCGTACATCGGCGTATTCAGTTCGGGCCTGTTTGGCCCCTCCGGACCTCGGCCCGCGGGTGCTGCAACCGGCGCGGCTGCCGCTCCAGCCGTCCCTTCCTGGGAGGACACGCACCGCGACGCACTGGATAATGCCGCCTGGAAGAAGGGGCTGAAGGTGTTTTGGTTCAGCACCGGCAAGGACGACTTCCTGCTTCCGACAACCAAGGCGACGGTCGAGATGTTCAACCAGCACGGCTTCCACGCCGAATTCGATGAAAGCTCCGGCGCTCACACCTGGATCAATTGGCGCAATTATTTGAACGCGTTCGCGCCACGATTGTTCCAGTAAGAACCTCCAATACGCTCCTCCAATACGCTCTTGCTTCTCGCGAATGTTTCGACTATCCTGATTCAGCGTTCCTCGCGATATGCTCCGCGTCTGGCTCGTTTGCTCAATCTTCGGATGCGCGGTGGCGCAACCGTTGATCTACAACCGCTCGATTCTTAATTCCGCCAGCTTCATGCCCAACACCCTCCCGGGCGGCGCCATTGCCCTTGGATCGATCTTCACCATTTCGGGCGCGCGCCTGGGTCCGGACGATGCACAACAAGCGACCGACTATCCCTACGACACATCCCTCGCCAACGTATCGGTGATCGTCATCAAAGGCTCAACGACCGTCAATGCCATCCCCATCTACGTCAGCAGCTCGCAGATCAATGCCATCATGCCATCCAACGCGCCGGTCGGCGTGGCATCCGTCCGGGTTCTTGTCGGGAACGCGCGCAGCAATCCAATGACGGTGCGCATCGCCAACAGCGCTTTCGGCATCTACACCGCAACCGGCCAAGGAGTGGGACCCGGAAATATCCTTTCCGATTCGGATTCGGCGACGCTCAACTCAATTGCTGCACCGGCGCTACCGGGCGACGCCATGGTCCTTTCCGGCACCGGTCTGGGGCCTGTTGACGGCGGCGATAACGTTCCGCCCGATGGCAGCTCGAGTTTGCCGACCCAGGTTGAGGTGTTCGTAGGTGGCCTACCCGCGGACATCTCCTACAGCGGTCGCGCCGCCGGGAACGCCGGAGTGGATCAGATCAACTTCACCGTGCCCGACTCGGCTCCATCCGGCTGCTATGTGCCTGTCTTCGTGCGTACGCAAGGGAGCACGGTCAGCAATGTGGTCACGATGGCAATCGCCGGGTCGGATGGCAACTGCTATAACTCGCAGGACGCGCTGACCTCCACGATGGTGAATGGTGGGAGAATTGGCGGCTTCGTTGCAGTCCGCGGCACCACGCACCAGGATGTAGGCGTTCGCGCGCCAATTGACGTTACCGCCGACTACCATGCATCGGCGGCCTACCAGGTGGAGGGCTCGACTTCCGCATTCAATCCGCTCAGCTCCTACCCGCCTCCGGGAACCTGCACTTCGTACAGCATCAAGCGCGACCTGCTGGTCGGCGACCCTGTCCCGCTCGCGACCGCCCCCGCTCAGGCCCTCGATCTCGGGCCGCTGTTCACGCTGTCGGGACCAAACGGCATGCGCACGCTGACGGAGTTGCTGGCAGGCAGCCGGGTCGGATTCCTGGGCAGTTCCCTTAGCAACAACATGCTGCGCAACACGCTCTTCCTCGATCCGGGTGACTATACCGTGACGAGCCTCGGCGGCAACGACGTTGGCGCATTTTCGGTCACTATGAGCGTCCCCGAGCCTTTGACCTGGACCAACAGAGACCAGGTCACCGTCATCGACCGCACGCAGCCCCTCACCTTGACCTGGAGCGGCGGCGACTCCAACCAACTGGTTGCGATTCTCGGCTTCGGAGTTGATCTGCCGAACAATGCGAGCACGGTTTTTGCGTGTTTGGCGCCGCAGGGCGTCGGAAGCTTTACGGTTCCCCCGATGGTGATGTCGAATATGCCGGCCGCGCATACGAACCCTCTACAGTCAAAAGGCGTTGTCTACCTTGTCAGCGTTCCATTATCGGCGGCGGCCAATCTGAATGCCGGCGGCCTCGATTTCGGCGTGGCGCTGTTCACTTATTTCAACGGCAAGACGGTGGTCTTCCAGTGAGGAAGCCGCGATGAAAATCATTCACGGACTTCTATTCGTTGCGATTCTTGTGTTCGTTGCGGGCTGCCAGGAGTGCGATAGCTGCGAGCCGACCCCGCTCGGCTTCAGTTTCGTGACTTGTGTGGGGAACACTCCTGTCGAGGTCGATGTCACCTTCCTTGGCATTCTGACGTTCCCCAACCCGGCCGGCAACTGGGATTGTTCGCACAACGGCTCGCTCGGTCAGCCGGATTCCCAGGCGGCGGTGATTCCGTTCTTTGTTCCCTTTTCTTCGCCGGCGGGCGCATCGGCCAGTAACAGCCGGCCCGGCACTGCCCAGACGACGGCGGCGCCCTCTGCGCCCGCTGTATCCTATCTTCCGCCGCAGGTTCTCCCTCTGCCGTTTATGGCGATCCGCTCGACCTCTGATCCGGCCCCCCGTAACACGTGCGATCCCGCTACATCACCCGATCTTTTGCGAGTCAATCACCCCAACGGACTCGTTGATCGCATCTCGACGTGTCCTTACGCGACCGTGGCGCACATTCCGGTCGTGTCCCGGCCGCTTCAGATCGCCACCACTCCTGATGGAAGAACCGCACTGGTCACCAGCTTTGACAACGCGGTGAACTTTATCGACCTCCCCAGTAATAAGGTCACTTTCACGTTGAAGACGGATTTCACCGTCAATCCCGATGGCGTCGCCATCACTCCCGATGGGACACGCGCCTACATCACCAGCTTTAATCCGGACAATCCCGTTGTGCAGGTGATCGATATCGCTTCGCGCACCATCATCGCCTCGATTCCGGTGACAAGCTATCCGCAGGGCATTTTTATGACGCCCGATGGCACGCAAGCTTACGTGACGTTCCCGCTCGGCGGGGCGGTCTACATCATCGACACGTTGACGAATACGGTCGCCAACACGCTCGGCATCCAGGCGCCGGTAGCCGTCGCATTCAACTCCACTGGTTCGCGCGCCTACATCACGAGCAACACGTCGGGCGGACAGGTTCAGGTATTGGAGACGACCCGGTATCAGATCGTCCAGACCTACCAGGTGGGCCTCGGGCCCGTCGATGCCGCTGTCGCATATGGCGATCGTTACGTCGTTGTAAATAATCACGACGGCAACTCGATCTCGGTGATCGATACCTACAACGACCAGGTCAAAACCGTCGCGACGCCCGGTACCGCCCCTTTGGGAATCTCGTTTATCAAGCAGTAGGACGAAGCGATGATTCCCTATTTTCCGCAGCCTGTGTTGGTGATCGCCGGCCGCTTCACGATCTACGCCTTCAGCGTTATGGTGATTGTGGCGATCGTGGTGGGCCGCTGGACAATCCTGCGCCGGTCGCAACGCCACGGCGTTGATGTGGAAGGCATGTCGCGCCTGTGTGTCTGGATTCTGCTCAGCGGATTCTTCTGCGCTCACGCGGCCAAGACGATTCTGTCAGACATTCCCGCTTTCTTCGCCGATCCGCTCGAGATCGTGCGCTTGAAGGGTGGAATCGCGTCGCTCGGGGGTCTTGCGGGAGGATTATTGGGAGCCATCATCTGGTGCCGCCTGCATCGCCTTTCTAATTTCGAAACCCTGCGACGCCTGGATATTATTGCCTTCGCACTGCCTGGCGCCTGGATTTTCGGCCGGCTGGGCTGTTCGCTGGCACACGATCATCCGGGCATCCCAACCACCAGTTGGATCGGCGTTCGATTCCCTCAGGGCACACGGTATGACCTGGGCATTATCGAGTTTCTGTTTCTGATCGCATTCACCGCGATGTTCTATTGGCTCGATCGTAAGCCGCGTCCGGTCGGTTTCTTCTTCGGTATGTATGGCGTGGTGTATGGAGCCTTTCGAATCTGGCTCGACACGCTGCACATCCAGCCATTGCGGTTCTTAGGTGGGGCGACGGCTTGTTTGATTGGGCTGGCGGGCTGGGCGGCGATGTGGTGGTTTTCGAGGATCAAAGCGTCCGGCGCCACGCATCCAGTGCCCGCACAATCACTCCGTCCAGCCATGGAGTGAAGCGGGCTTTCGCTTTCTTAACGTCTTCCTCGTAATTGATCTGAAACGAACTTCTATCGATGGGTATTCTTTGGTTCTCATCGATCACTAAAGTCGCCGTAACTCCGATCATGCCAATGAAGCGCTGACCAATCTGGTGAAAGAAGATCACGAGTTCGTCGGGTCGGCCGGCGTTTAGAACGAGGCCTGCCGTGGCATCGCTCTCAGTCACGCCAAACTTATAACTGCGTCGGAGACTGCCAATTTCGTTCGTAAGGTCCTGTCCCACCTCTCGCAGACATTCTGTCGCGACTCCCAGGAGCACCCCAGCGTTTTCCTTGGCGCGGATCCAACTGGGGGGAATATTTTCTTTCTGAAGGAGCCGATGGCGCACTGCCAGCACAGCGTCATGCGTCGAAGCGACGGGGCCGCCATCATAGGCGATCTCGCTCGCTGCGATCAGTGTGGTGCGTTGAGATTCGACAAATAGCGCGATCAGCGGCCGTAAATTGCCCGCGTCCGCTTTCCCCAACGAGTCAATATACCTGGCGCGGTCGGCGCGACGGATAACGAGTGGAAACCACCCGTCCCTGATAAATACCAGGCTGGCGATCGCCCGAGCCACCCGGCCATTCCCATCCGCGAAAGGATGGATCTCCGTGAACCGGTGGTGCAGCCATGCCGCCTCCACCTCCACGGGTACTCCTCTCGATTGATGTTCGCCGTGCATGCGGATGAGCTCGTTCATTTCCGATGCGACGTGCTCAGGCGGACAATACTCATGAATCGTTCCGTCAGGGCGCGCCGGACTGTTCGGCTCCGACTTGTATTGCTCCTTCTCAAGCCGCCTTTCATACAACCATCCGGACTGATCCACACTGGCATGAACATTCAAATCGCGGAGTAAGGCAGCGTGGAGTTCTGTGATATAGCCTGTGGAGAGCCGTCGCCTGTCCGCGACAAAATCAAACATCGCCTCCAACGCGACGTAATGATCCTGAATCAGACGCGCGACTAATGTCGGGTCTCTGTTGGTCGCGCCCGTCGGAATCAGCCCGGCATTGATCCCTCGTTCGATGAGAGTTGTGGTTACGTCCCCGTCCAGGGTGTAAAGATCTTCAATAATCCCGGTCTCGATGGCCCATTCACGGCGAAGGCGATGCTCAAATTCGACCAAAACCTGCCGTTCTTCGAGCTCCGTCTTTTGAATTCGCCAGACCCGGCCAAGAGCCTCGAGTTCGCCGTCGGTCAGTGACTGTGAATTGCCGTCCAGATCCCTGATCGGGTGCCATTTGTATCCGGCCGCCACTCGCTATGGCCCCTTTCCAACGTCGCGGTGCGTCTCTTTCACCTTATAGCCCGCATGAGCCAGCCGCTTCCGTATCTCGCTCGCAATCAAAACGGACCGGTGATGCCCACCGGTACACCCAAACGCGATGGTCAGATAGCTCTTCCCCTCGCCGATATAATGCGGCAGCAGATAGATCAGCAGATCCGTGATGCGTTCCATGAACTCCCGGGTCTGCGGAAACGAGCGGATGTATCGCGCCACGCGTGGATGCTTCCCCGTCAGCTTCTTAAACTCGGGAATGTAATTCGGGTTGGGAAGAAACCGTACGTCGAAAACCAGGTCGCTATCCGCCGGCACACCGTATCGATAGCCGAAGCTTGTAATATCGATCCGAATCTTCGATTCCTCGCGATCGCCGCGAAACTCGTCTGCAATCAGATCGCGCAGCTCGTGGACATTGAGCTTCGACGTATTGATGATGTTATCGGCCAGCGCCCGGATCGTCGCAAGCTGCTGCCGTTCGGACTCAATGCTCTTGGAGACGGTTTGCTCTGTCCCCAGCGGGTGCGGTCGCCGGGTCTCGCTGAATCGGCGCAGCAGCGTCGCATCTTCCGCCTCGAGGAACAACAAACGCGTCTGCACACGTTGCCGGATGCGCTTGAAAACCACCGGAAATCGCTTGAGGGTCTCGCCCTCGCGAATGTCTACCACGAGCGCCGCCCGCCGCGTCGAATCGTGAACGAGCTCCGCGAACTTCGGCATCAGGTCCAGCGGCAGATTGTCCACCGCGTAGTAGCCCAGGTCTTCCAGAGCCTTGAGGACGGTTCCTTTACCCGAACCGCTCAAGCCAGTAATCACCACCAGCTCGGGGACGGCATGCTTTTCAGCCTCCGCCTTGCGCTTCGCCGTCACTGGCGGCTGATCGGAATGATCGTTAGCGGGCCGCTTCGAACGTGGTCCAGGGGTACGCATCCAGGTCCTTGAGGACACTCTTTTCCCATTCGAACTCGGGGTGTTCCTTCAGGTGCTGGGCGGCCTTGAAGTTGAGCCCGCAGGCATGTCCCATCGCTGCCGTGAACGTCATCGCGGTAATCATTTTAGCGTCCGCCGCCTTGTTCTGAACGGCTCCGCAGGGACCATACTTGGGCTGCCACGGCTGTGAGCCGCGCGGCGACAGGTCAATATGCCCGCACAGCGTCCGCTCGTTCGGCTGCTCCTTCTTGTCGAACGTGTCGTAGTGGTCGCCCATGAAGCGATGAGCCGCCGCTACGTCGATCTTGCCCTTCGTCTCCGACATCAGTTCGTTCCAACGCACCCGGCGGGCATTCGCGCTGATGGTCATATCGTCGATCGGATAATCCGATGCCTCCTCCGCGATGAGCTTGGGATTTTCAGGATAGTTGGAACCCACGAAAAAGCCGTCTTTCGTCTTCTTCAGGGTTACATTGAGAAGCCCTAGTTCCAGGCTGCCGATCTCGTTGTTCTTCGCGTCGGCAATCAGCCAGGTATTCGCATACCCCCCGTTATTGCCCTCTTTCATGATCGCGGCGAACTCGTCGACAGAGGTCGCATACTGCATCGCCTTACGCGCCCGCACGAACTCGGGAATTGCGTCGGGGTCGAATCCGTGGAAGTAACCGATGGTGGTCTCGGTGATCGCGATTCCCGCATCGTTGACGCCGAAATCGTCGCCGCTATGAATGAGACCGGGCATACCGTCCATCAGGATGCGATGGCCCTGTGCCGGGTGAACGTCGAAGATGATATTCCAGCGCGAGCCTTCCTTGTATTCGGTCCAGTTGTTGTGCGCGATGACCGGCTTGCCGTCCGCCGTGTAACTCCCCGTCGCCACAAATGCGCTGCAGTGCTCCGGCACCGGCAGCGCCATGGCCGTCTGGTTGTGGTGTTTGTCGTACCAGTTCACGTAATAGGGCGATAGCTCCAGCCAGGCATTCAACGCGACCACATCCCACAGATCGAGTTTCACGCCCTTTGCCGCTAAACCGTCGGCGATGCCCTTCAACTCCTCGCGATATTGGGCTTCAACGTGCGGCCAAAGCACCTCCTCCGCGGTTTTCCGGAAAAACGCCCAGGGCTTCTTGGTGTCGTGGATCATGCCGAGCGAAACCGTTTTCTGGGCGTCCAGGATCTCGGGCGCGAGCAGGTAACCGTGTTGAAAACCGATCTCCGCGGGTGTGCCTTCGAGGTGTACATAAACCCAGCCGTTCTGTTGTGGACGGCGGAACGCTTTCTTCAGACGCGCATCGGATTGCGAATCCCGAGCCGCGGGCGCCGCGGCCAAACTCAACGAACCAATCAGCAGAATTATCAGGTAGCGGCCCATTGGTAAGAGCATAGCAATACTGTCGGCGAATCCGATTGGCGGGCATTCACGTCTTCGTCAGCTAGAACCTTGGGCCCGTTGGCGTAATAATGGCCGGCACCAGCACGCTAGCCCCCGTGGCAGAACCGGCGAAACCGCCTGCGACACCTTCATGACTCAACAGATTGCGAGCCAGGGGCATGCATTCAGCCTGCCTGGCTTCTGCCGGTCTGCTAGTCCAACCTCAAGGGCGCTATAGTGCTGCTAATGTCCCGCGTCCGCACATTAGACGGTTCTCATCTCACCATTGACGACGTTGTGCAAGTTTCCGTGGGGGGCGATGCAGTCGAGATTGGTCTCGAAGCCATGCAAAACATGGAGCGGTCCAGGGCGGTTGTTGAGCGCCTGGCCGCCGGAGAAGCCCCGGTCTACGCCGTGAACACCGGCGTCGGCCTACTTGCCGACGTGCGCATTCCGGCCGACGAATTGGAACAACTTCAGCGCAACGTGGTCCGCTCTCACGCTTGTGGCGTAGGCGACCCGCTGAGCCAGGCGGAAGTCCGGGCTATGATGCTCATCCGCGCCAATGTTCTCGCCAAGGGTTTTTCCGGCATCCGGCCCATCGTCGCTCAGCGCCTCTGCGATTTGCTCAATAGCCGTGTCACGCCGGTTGTGCCATCGCAAGGCAGCGTCGGCGCGAGCGGTGACCTCGCGCCCCTGGCCCACATGGCGCTGGTCCTGATCGGCGAGGGCGAAGCTGAAGTCGACGTGCGACGACTGCCCGGCGCCGAGGCTCTTCGTCGTGTCGACCTCGAACCCTTAACCCTGGCCGCCAAGGAGGGTATTTCCCTGGTAAACGGTACGCAGGCCATGCTCGCCATCGGTTGCCTTGAACTGGCTGCATCCGAGCGTCTGGCCGGTTCCGCGGACATGATTTGCGCCATGACCCTCGACGCCCTGCGCGGGACACCCCGCGCCTTCGATCCCCGCCTGCATGCCATTCGTCCGCATCCCGGCCAGGTCACGAGCGCCGCCAAGCTGGCGCAATGGCTCGAGGGAAGCGAGATCCGTCAGTCACACATCACCTGCCGGCGCGTGCAGGATGCCTACTCACTCCGCTGCGCGCCGCAGGTACACGGGGCCGTTCGGGATGTCCTGGCCGAAGCTCGCCGCACCTTCGAGATCGAGTTAAACTCCGTCACCGACAACCCGCTGGTGATTGACGACGAGATCATCTCGGGCGGAAATTTCCATGGTGAGCCGCTGGCCTTCAAACTCGATGCCATGGCGACCGCCATCTCGGCGCTGGCCGGAATATCGGAGCGGCGCGTCGATCGCCTCGTCAACCCCGCGCTCAACGAAGGCCTGCCGCCCTTCCTCACCAACCACGCCGGCCTGGAATCCGGCTTCATGATGATGCAGGTCACCGCCGCCGCCCTTGCCGCCGAAAACCAAGTCCTCTCGCATCCCGCATCCACCACCTCCATCACCACCAGCGGCAACAAGGAAGATTTCGTCAGCATGGGTATGACTTCGGCGCTCAAGCTCAAGCAGGTGGTGCGCAACACGCGCCGCGTGCTGGCCATTGAGCTCCTGTCTGCGGTCCGGGCGCTCGACTTCCTGCGCCCCCTGCGGTCCAGCCCCGCAATCGAGGGCATTCGCGACCGCTTCAAACAAATCTGCCCGCCCTGGACCGAGGATCAACCGATGAGCAACAAGATCGAGCGAGCCTCGGAATGGCTTGCGACAATAAGATTTAAATGATTCTCGTCGTTCTTTTCGCTATGTTCGCGGTTCCGCCCAATACTTCTGCGTCCGTTGAGAACGCCGTCATAGTTCAGCCTGTCGCCAACCTGTACTCCAATCCGAGCGCGGACGCGGACGTGGTGTCGCAGGCCATTTTTTCAACCAACGTGGGCATCCTCGAGCGAAATGCGGATTGGCTCCGCATTCGTACGCCAGACGATTACACCGGCTGGATTCCATCGTCTTCCGCCACCAAATCCAAGCCGTACGCGCAGGCCGGAGAGACCGCCCAGGTCTCGAGCCTTTTTGCGAGTCTTTACCGGGAGCCCGACATCACGAAGCATCAGCCGGTAATCACGATCCCGTTTGAGTCGAAACTGGAACTGGCCGGCACGCCGGTCGATGGCCGGTTTATTCAGGTGCGCCTGCCCGACGGCCGCACTGCCTGGATCCAGGCCGGAGACATCACCAAAACGCTGCCGACAATGACCATTCCCGAAGTAATCGAGTGGAGCAAGCGCTTCGTCGGCCTTCCCTATCTCTGGGGTGGCGTCTCGACCTTCGGCTACGATTGCTCGGGATTCATGCAGATGCTGTACCGCCGCCTCGGTTATGTTCTGCCGCGCGATGCCGGCCCGCAGGCGAATTGGGATGGGCTGAAGCCGGTCGAGAAGTCGGACCTGCAGCCCGGCGATCTCCTGTACTTTGGTTCGTCGCCGCAGAAGATTACGCACACCGGCATGTACATCGGCGATGGCCAATTCATCAACGCGACAGCGTATCAACACCCGATCGTGCAAATCTGCCATCTTGGCGACGAGCACTGGACCCGGCTCCTGGTCGCCGCAAGAAGGATCAAGTAACCCATGAATCGCAGGGAATGGATGAAATCGGCGGCGGTTGCCGCCACAGCCGCCGGCGCGTCAGCCGAACCTTCGGGGGTCCGCCTCGAAACAGAAATTAAGCGTGTCCAGTTGAAACATGCCTGGACCACAGTGATGTCCTCGAGCCAATACCGCGACACGCTCTATGTTCGTTACATCCGCGACGGGATCACGGGCCACGGTGAGGGCGCTCCCATCGTCCGCTACAAAGAAGATGCCGAGCACGCGCAGAAGGCGGTGGAATCGGTCCGCGGCCTTCTGACCTCCGCCGATCCCTGGCAATTCAACAAGGTCGTGGCCCAGGTGTTCGAGCACGTCAAAGGTGAAAACGCGGGCAAGGCGGCAATCGACATAGCACTCATGGACTGGGTGGGCCAGAAACTCGGGGTTCCGCTTTATCGCTACTTCGGCCTTGACTCAGCGGACGCCCCGGTCACGACTTTTTCCATCGGCATCGACACCCCCGAAATCACTCGCCAGAAGGTCCGCGAAGCCGCTGCCTACCCGGTACTAAAGGTCAAGGTCGGGCTTGACACGGACGAACCCACGATCGAAGCTGTCCGCAGTGTGACCGACAAACCCCTCCGCGTCGATGCCAATGAGGGCTGGACCGATAAGGAAGTGGCCGTTCGCAAGATCAACTGGCTCGCGACGAAAGGCGTGGAGTTTGTTGAGCAGCCGATGCCGGCTCACATGCTCGACGAAATCCGTTGGGTACACGAGCGCGTCCACCTGCCGCTGATCGCCGATGAGTCGGTTCTTCATCCCAGCGATATTCCCAAACTGATCGGCGTATTCGACGGGATCAACGTGAAACTCGACAAGTGTGGCGGCATCCTGGAGGCTTACCGCGAGATTCAGATCGCGAAGGCGCTCGGGTTCAAGACCATGCTCGGATGTATGATTTCCAGTTCTGTTTCGGTTACGGCCGCGGCGCATCTCTCCCCGCTGGTCGACTACGCCGATCTCGACGGGAATCTGCTGATCTCGAACGACCCGTTTAGCGGCGTCACCGTCAAGGAAGGAAAGCTGATCCTCCCATCCCGTCCCGGTCTCGGTCTCACGCAGGCGTAGTGGAGGTAGGTGAAGCAGGCGGTTTTGCCTGCCTTTTAGACCTCACCAGGAACGCACGGGCTTTTTCGCCGCGCGGTGTTGCTTTGCGGCGCAGCAACCATCCCGCGACCCAGTTAATCGCCCGCTGGGCAACGCTCCGAGGCAGCACCGCGGTGCCCGACCCTCGGTCCAATGCCCTAGCAGTTCCCGGTCGTATAAATTCGTCTTTAGAATCGCCGTTCCCCGCCGCCTCGACCAGCGCCGGAATCGGATCGTGTGTGTTTCTTATGGTGCTCACTAAACGAGACTCAGGTTTACACCCGAGAGACTTTCGGCTCCGGACACCTTAGCATCGGGGCATGGTGGGTATTGTCGTCCTGTTGTTCGCAGTCACGGTGAAGCAGGACCAGGCGCCGCTCCGTGAATCGTGCGGCGACTCGGAACCCGTGCTTACCAAGATGGCCGCCGGAACACCGGTGGAGGTCCGGTTTGTGCTTTCCGACGGCTCTGATTGCTACAAGATCGCCGCTACGGTGGATGGGAAGCAGCGGGTCGGATACGTCACTAAAGACGAACTTAGCGGGCTGGAGAACTTCGATCAGCAGCGACGGGACGCGGCCTCCGTCACAGGCAGTTCGACCGCGGCCTCGGTGCCAGTCAGGCAAGTGACCATTCCCCGTTCAAACGATCCTTTACTCGGCAGCATCGTCGACCTGTTGAACACTAATCAGCCTGCAAAGGCGCTCGAGCGGATCGAGCCATTGCTCAAACTCAACCCGCGAAATGCAATTCTGCTCGACTTGGCAGGGATGGCGTCGTACCGGACAGATGACGTTAGGCACGCGCTCGAATATTGGAAGCTGTCGCTCGAGATACAACCCGACGATCGGCTGGCGGCGATGTATCGTCAGGTGGAACATGAAGCTTCCGCGGATAAAAGCGGTGACAAGCTGTACGGCATGCGCGTGGCTCTTCGATACGAGGGTTCCTCGCTCCCCGCGGATACGGCTCGGTCGATGCTGGGCGTGCTGGATGAGCAGTTCGCGCACATCTCCGATCAACTCGGGTGTGCGACGGACGAGAGAATTACAGCCGTAGTCCAGAGCCGCCAGGCATACCTGCAGACCACGGGCGCGGCGGAGTGGAGCGGAGGTCAGTACGACGGGCGGATTCACGTGTCCGCGGATGCCAGCACGCTGACACCGCAGATGCGTGAGACGTTGGCGCACGAGATGGTCCATGCCTGCCTTGCGAACATTGGATCATTTCCGGCTTGGGTACACGAGGGGCTGGCGCAGAAGCTCTCAGGGGCTCGGCTGCCAGCGAGTGCGCGGGCGGAGCTACAACAGGCGATTGCGGCGGGCGCAATTCCGAAGCTTGAACAGATGGGGCCAAGCTTTTCGAGGCTTGATTCTACACATGCGCGATTAGCCTATGAGCTTGCTTTGGCGGCGGCGGAGGTGATTGTAGATCAGCACGCCGGGTACGGACTTAGAAATATTGTCCATAACCCCGATATGCTGGCGCGGATTACTCCGGAGATCGATAAGGCGCTGGGGCTTTGACTAGCACGGTCGAAAACCCACGTCCAGCAGGCGGTGGAAGGGTCGAGCAGGCGATTCCGCCTGGCTTTGGATCGCCGGGAACGCGGAGGCGAAACCGCGCTTCACCCTTCTAAACCGCCCGCTGTCTACTACGGTTTCCTAAGCACCCTTCTGCCGGGACTTCCAACGTGCGCCCAAGTAATCGCCGTTCATGCGGCTGATCACTTCGATCTTGATCTCCTTCGGGCAGACCGCCTCGCACTCGCCGATGTTGGTGCAGCTTCCGAATCCTTCGCGATTGTGCTGAGAGGCCATGCGGAGGGCTCGGCGCTGGCGTTCGGGCTGGCCTTGCGGGAGCAGGCCGAGGTGCGACATTTTGGCGGCCGTAAATAGCGCCGCCGAGGCGTTAGGACAGGCCGCGACACAGGCGCCGCAGCCGATGCAGGCCGCGGCGTCCATGGAACGATCGGCGGCCTCTTTGGGAATCAGAATAGTGTTGCCGTCCTGTGCGCTGCCGGTCGGACTAGTGATGAATCCGCCGGAGGAGATGATACGGTCGAACGCCGACCGATCGACCACCAGGTCCTTGATAACCGGGAATGCCCGCGCGCGCCAAGGCTCCAGGTACAACTCCTGGCCGTCCTTGAAGTGACGCATGGTCAACTGGCAAACCGTGGTGGCCGGCAGCGGACCGTGTGCAACGCCGTTAATCATGAAACCGCAGGAGCCGCAAATGCCTTCGCGGCAATCGTGGTCAAAAGCTACCGGCTCCTGACCTTTTGTGATCAGCTCTTCGTTCAAGACGTCCAGCATCTCCAGCACGGACATGTCCGGGTTCACGTTGTTCATCTCGTAGCGAACCATCTGCCCGCGCTGCGCCGGGCTCTTTTGCCGCCAAATGTGGAGGATCAGTCTCATTACTTGTAGCTCCGTTGGCTGGGATGAACGTATTCGAAGGTCAGAGGCTCCTTGTCGAGATGGGATGGTGTGTCCGGTCCCTCATAGGACCACGCCGCCGCATATGAGAACTCGTCGTCATTGCGTTGCGCTTCCCCATCCGGGGTCTGGTACTCCTCGCGGAAGTGGCCGCCGCACGACTCGTTGCGATGCAGCGCGTCGACGCATATCAGCTCGGCCAGCTCAAAGAAGTCGGCGACGCGGCCCGCCTTTTCGAGGGATTGGTTCAGGTCTTCGGCGCTTCCGGGGACGTTGACGTCCTTCCAGTATTGCCCCCGGAGTTCGCGGATCTTTCCGATGGCCAGCTGCAGACCTTCTGCGTTACGCGCCATGCCGCATTCGTCCCACATGATCTTGCCGAGCTCGCGGTGGAACGAATCGACGGTGCGCTTTCCCTTAATCGAGAGAAGCTGCTTCGTCATATCGGCGACTTCGGATTCGGCGCGCGTCACGTCGGGATGGCTGGATTCGACCTTTTCGAATTTGTAGCGCGCAATGTAGTCGCCGATGGTGTAAGGCAGCACGAAGTAGCCGTCCGAGAGGCCCTGCATGAGCGCGCTCGCGCCGAGCCGATTGGCGCCGTGGTCGGAGAAGTTGGCCTCGCCGATCACGAACAAGCCGGGGATGGTGCTCATCAGGTAATAGTCAACCCAGAGCCCGCCCATGGTGTAGTGAATGGCGGGGAAGATGCGCATCGGGACCTGGTAGGGGTTTTCGTCGGTGATGCGCTGGTACATTTCGAAGAGGTTGCCATATCGGTCGCGGATCACGTCGACGCCGAGACGGCGGATCGCGTCGGCGAAATCGAGATAAACGCCGAGGCCGGTTTCGCCCACGCCGCGGCCTTCATCGCATACCGCTTTCGAATTGCGCGATGCGACGTCGCGCGGCACGAGATTGCCGAAGCTGGGGTACTTGCGCTCCAGGTAATAGTCGCGCTCTTCCTCGGAGATCTGGCCCGGGGCGCGCTTGTCGCCTATCTTCTTGGGGACCCAGATGCGGCCGTCGTTGCGCAGCGATTCGCTCATCAGCGTCAGCTTGGATTGATATTCACCGGACACCGGAATGCAGGTCGGGTGGATCTGCGTGAAGCAGGGGTTTGCAAAAGCCGCGCCGCGCTTATGAGCGCGCCAGATGGCGGTACAGTTGGAGCCTTTTGCGTTCGTCGAGAGGTAATAGGTATTCCCGTAGCCACCCGTGCCCAAGGCAACGGCGTCGGCGATATGCGACTCGACTTTTCCGGTGACGAGGTTGCGCGTGACAATGCCGCGCGCCCGGCCGTCGATTACGATCAGGTCGAGCATTTCCGTGCGGGGATACATGGTGACCCGTCCGGCGTCGACCTGGCGCTCCAGGGCCTGGTACGCCCCGAGCAAAAGCTGCTGCCCAGTCTGGCCGCGCGCATAGAACGTTCGCGATACCTGCGCGCCGCCGAACGAACGGTTGGACAACGTTCCGCCGTACTCGCGCGCAAACGGAACCCCCTGCGCCACGCACTGGTCGATGATGTTGACGCTGATCTGCGCCAGGCGATAGACGTTTGCTTCGCGCGAGCGGAAATCGCCGCCCTTCACGGTGTCGTAGAACAGCCGAAAAATGCTGTCGCCGTCGTTCTGATAGTTCTTGGCAGCATTGATGCCGCCTTGCGCCGCGATGCTGTGCGCCCGGCGGGGGGAATCCTGAAAGCAGAAGCACTTCACGTTGTATCCCAGCTCGCCGAGCGTTGCGGCCGCGGATGCGCCGGCCAAGCCGGAGCCAACGACGATTATGGAATGCTTCAGCTTGTTCGCGGGGTTCACCAGCTTCATCTCGAAGCGGGCCTGGTCCCAAAGTTTCTCTATGGGACCGGCTGGAACTCTCGAATCCAGATGCATGTCGTTATTGGGGATAAAGTCCGGTGACTATTGCGACCGGGATGGATATGAAACCTAAGCAAATGATCACGGCAATCGCGGCGGCGACACGCTTGAAAATCGGCGTGTAGCGGGGATGATTTATGCCCAGTGATTGCAGCCAGCTCCACAGACCGTGATACAAGTGCCCGCAGAGGAGAATCATGGCAATGACGTAGGCCACCGCGATCGGCACGCTGTGAAACGCGCCCACCATGTTCTCCCAGATCTTTCCTTCGCGGAACGTCGAACCCGCGAGAGTGCCGGTGGTGAAGTGGAAGATGTGCAGGACAACGAAGAGAGCGATTATCGGTCCGCTCCAATACATCGTGCGTGCGGCGATATTGGAGCCGGCTGCCTTTTTCTTTACGTACCCGATGGGGCGAGCCTTCAGTTTTCGCAGTCCAAGCTGTATGTACGCCCAGATGTGTAACAGCACCGCGAGCAGGAGGATGCTGCGAATGGTCCAGAGAAGTCCCGGGTAGACGCGAAGCAGCTCACCATAGTGATTGATCTTCTCCTCGCCTTCGAAGACTTGGATGTTGCCCAGGAGGTGAACGAATACGAAACCGAATAAAATCAAGCCTGTGATCGCCATCACGGCTTTAAGTCCGATCGTGGACTGAGAGACCTGCTCTGCGCGGCGGTCGGTAGGACCGGCTGCTGTTGCGGTCATCTAAGATACCTTGTTCCCTTTAGAATTTGAATTGGGTGAGTCCCTAGTTCCAGGATATCCCAATAGAAATGATGCTCGAACATATTCTGGAGGATCTGGAATCGACAGGGCTCCTGCTCAAGACGGATCCCAAGCTGCCGAACGTGTGCGCCATGGTGGCCGGCGGGCCGGTGAGCGGCTCCTGGTGGGCACATCCGAAGTCCCACGAGATGTTTCGGGTTCTGTGTGCGCTGGCAGAGCACCCGGACGTGATGGTTACGAAGCTTGTGTCGGGCAAAGATACGTTTGTGCATCGGGCATTGTGGCCTTGCGTCCTGGCGATCGGTATGTCGCGGGAGCCTTGGCAAATGGGTGCGCTGGGTGCTGAAGATCGGGACTTGCTTGCCAGAGTAGATCAGGAGGGCGAGTTGACGACATCCGGACGCGCTGCAGGGGCTCTGGAACAGGCGCTGTTGGTTCACGGCGAGCAGGTGCATACGGACGCGGGAGCGCATGCCAAGCGACTGCGAAGCTGGCGGCAGTGGATAGAAGGTTCGGGAGTGGAAGCGCCGGAAATAGATGCGTCCACGGCACGCGGTTCGATCGAAACGGTGGTGAAGTATTTGAATGCCCGGTTTCAGGGACGCGGACGACTACCGTGGCCACGCTGAGGCAGTCTCGCTCAATATCCGGCCGTCTGTTGAAGGGCGAAGCAGGCGGTTTCGCCTGTTTTTTGGAAGCGTGGTAGCCCGGTAAAAGCGAGAGAACCGCCTGCGACACCCTTCCACGCTAACCAACCGCGTGAAGTCTCGTCCTAGAATCAATAGGTCGAACCATGCCCCAAGAGATTCGTCACGCCATACGCGCCTTTCTGAAACGTCCCGCGTTTACGCTGATCGTTTTGCTTACGCTCGCGCTGGGAATCGGCGCAAACGCGACCATTTTCACGCTGGTCAATGCCTTCCTGATCCGGCCGCTGCCCTATCGCGACTCGGGCCGTCTGGTCTCCATCGCCGACGTGCAGCCGCCCGAAACCCTGACTCCGGCATCTTTTCCAGAGTTCGACGATTGGAGGAGCAACAATACGGTGTTTCAGTCGGTGACAGCGTGGTTCCCGCTCCCGGTGAATCTCACAAACGCGGGCGAACCGCGCCGCATTCGCATGATGCAGGTGGCGCGAGACTACTTCACCACCTTCGGTATCGAACCAATCGCGGGTCGTGTTTTCACGGCAGACGAACACAAACCTGGCTCCGGCGGAACCGCTCTCATCAGTTCCACGCTATGGCAGTCCCAGTTCGGCGGCGCAGGAGACGTTCTCGGGAAAACTTTGATTGTCAGCGGAAAGCAATACGTCGTGATTGGAGTGCTCCCGCTCGAGCCGTTTCGCGTGGGAACGCGGCTGGCGGCGGATATGTGGGTGCCACTCGAACGGGATGTTCCGTTTAAAGGGGCTGGGACGCACTATCTCTCGGTGGCGGGCCGCCTGAAACAGGGCGTCACAATGGACCAGGCGCGGCCACGGCTCGCACTCCTCGCGAAGGAGTTCGACGCCAGGAACAAGAACGGGCACGGGATACGCATTCAGAGACTGCAGGAGCAGATGTTCGGCAACTTTCGCCCGACGCTGCTGGTCCTGCTCGCGGCAGCGGGTCTCCTGCTGCTGATTGCAGCCGTGAACGTGGCGAACCTGCTGCTGGCGCGCGCGACGTCCCGTTCGCGGGAGTTTGCGATTCGCGTGGCCATCGGCGCGAGCCGCTGGAATCTCATCCGGCAAACACTGGTCGAAAGCACGGTGCTGGCGGTAGGGGGTGGAATCGCGGGCCTGGCGTTGTCACTGGCCGCGTCGCGTTTGCTCGAGGCCATTTGGCCGGCGGGTGTTCTGAAGCCTCCCACGTTCGACCCGGATTGGCGCGTATTTGTATTCTTAGGCGCGGCGTCGTTGCTCACGGCCCTGTTGTTCGGACTCGCGCCCGCGATTCAGGCTTCGATGGCGTCAATGAATGAAGCGCTGAAGGAGGGTTGGGGGCACTTGTCAGCGGGTGGGCGCGGGCCCATCCGGAATGCGCTGGTGGTGTCCGAGATCGCGGTGGCTTGCGTTCTCCTGATCGGCGCGGGATTGCTGCTGAAAAGCTTCGCCCGACTGATGTCGCTCGACCCCGGCTTCCACGCTGAGAATGTTCTTACCATGAACGTTTCGTTGCCCTCGGCGAAATACAAAGAAGCTTCACAACGGGAGGCGTTTTTCGATACGGCATTGGCTCGCATGAAGGCGCTGCCCGGCGCGATTGCTGCCGGCGCCATCACGGACCTTCCGCTCGACGGTGGTAGTGTGAACGGTGACATTGCGATTGTGGGCCGGGCTTTCCCGAAAGATCGGCAGCCGGTAAGCGATAAGATCATCGTCACGCCCGAATACTTCCGGGCGATCGGGATGCGGCTCCTCCGGGGGCGTTTGTTCACCGAACTCGATGGCACAAAGGGTCGCGCGGTTGTCATTATCAACGAAGCCATGGCGCGTCAGTTCTGGCCCAATGAGAACCCCGTGGGAAAACAGATCAAGGTGCAGTATTCGATTTCGGATGTGCAGGAGATCGTCGGCGTGGTGGCTGATGTGAAATCGAGTGATCTCGCTGACAAACCCACTTATCAGACGTACCTGCCTTATCACGACCTCCCCGGCGTGGGGATGACACTTGTCGTGCGCACCACGGAGGATCCCATACGAATCATTCCGGAGGTTCGTCAAATCATCCGGGCGATCGATCCCGAGCAACCCCTGGCCGCGATCAAGACCATGCAGGAAGTGGTCTCCGATTCGCTTGGCACACGCAGAATGTCCACCGGGATTGTCGGAACGTTTGCCTTTTTTGCCCTGGCGCTGGCGTCCATCGGGATCTACGGCGTGGTGTCCTATTGGGTTTCCCAACGAACGCGCGAGATTGGCATCCGCAGCGCCTTAGGCGCGCGGCAATTGGATATTTTCGAACTGGTGCTGAGCCGCGGCATGCTGCTGGTCGGCTGCGGAATTGCCGCGGGCCTGGCCGGGTCATTTGTAATGAACCGCTACCTGTCGAGTCTTCTGTTCGGCGTGAGCGCGCACGACTGGACGACGATGGCGGCTGTCCCCGTCGTACTGACGTTGGTCGCGCTGGTGGCGTGTTGTGTGCCGGCGCGGAGAGCCTCGCGGGTCGACCCGTTAGTGGCTCTCCGTTTTGAGTAGCTGTTATCGGAAATAGCCGCTTTGGATCGATATGCCGGCGTCGGGTGTGCCCTTCACGGTGCCCCACATGATGCCGATCGCATCTGCAATGGTTGCGAGATTCAGCATTTGCGCCGCGGCGCCGCCAATACCGCCAAACAGCAATGCCGGCGTTAACATGACGTCGATTCCCAGACAGTAAATCGAGAGCGACGCCCCAATCGGACCCGTTGTCTGGGCAAGCACGCTGCCGCCAATGATTCCACCGAGCCCCTGCATATCCGCGAATGTTAAGTCGCGTTGCAGGCGGTAGGAAACGAGGATGTGGCCGACGCCGCCGCTCGGCATCGATGCGGTGGAAAACTGAAAGTTTCCGGGTGCCACGCTGATCCCGCCTCCCGCTGCTCCATAGTCGAGTTGTTGGTCCTCACCGGTACTGTCGTTGTGCAGAGTGAGATAGCCGAAACTTGCACCCAAGACCGAGATGCCACCCCCGAGACCGGCCGAACCGGTGAACTTCCAGGGTGACGAGCGAAAGCCCTTGAACGCCTTATCCATGTTCACGGCCGGCTGCGAAGGTTGCGAAGGCGGCCCGTCGGGAGTGGATGGCGGCCCCACTGATGGCGAAGACGGCGGACCCTCGGGCGGCAGCGGCTTATTCAAAAGCGTCAACATCTTCCGGAAACTAGGTCCATTCTTGTCGACTCGTCCGTCGCTGACCAGGTGATTGACGCTCTGAAAGCGTCTGATTGCGTCGACGAGTTGCTGGCTGTACGAGCCCAGCGTGAAAAAAGGCGGCGCCGCGCCCCCGTAGACGACGGCGATCTGATTCAACGTGTCTTGCACGGTTGCGATATCGCTATACCAGTTGTTGCCGTGCAGCCCAACTGAACCGCGTAATGCAGTAGCCATTGGTTCCCCCCTCTGTGGCCCAATTCAGGTAGTGCCTATTATAGCGGCAGTGTTACGCAAGTTCGCTGAGTCGATCCCCAACGTACTCGAGGACCTGCGCCGGCGCGCTTAAACCGTCGAGCGGCAGCCGCAGCACGCCGGCCGGTGTAAACTGCGCTCCTTCGACACTGGATATGAGTTGCATGAGCCGGTTCGGATCGATGCGCGAGTCCTTGTGGAATTTCACGTTGAGGGCGCCGTGCCGGCGATCGATGGCCTCCACTCCCAGGCGCTGTGCGCGGCTCTTCAGGACTGAGAATTTCAGGAGAGTGACGACGGCTTCGGGCGGGGGGCCATAGCGGTCCGCCAATTCCGAGAGAACGCGTTCGGAGTCTTCGGCGGTCTTAACGTCGGCGATCTTCTTGTACGCCCGCAGCCGCTGGTGCTCGTCGGCGATGTACTCGGCCGGGATGCGGATGTCGAGGCCGAGATTCAGCGTCGCATGTACTTCGAGCGGCACGTCCTCGCCTTTGAGCTCGTGCACAGTCTCCTCGAGCATACGGATGTACATGTCGAAGCCGACCGCCGCGATGTGGCCGTGCTGTTCGCCTCCCAGGATGTTGCCCGCGCCGCGGAGTTCCAGGTCGAGGGCTGCGATCTTGAAGCCGGCGCCCAGGTCGCTGAACTCCTTGAGAGCGGCCAGGCGCTTGCGGGCGACTTCGCTAAGCTCCGTGTCCATCGGCACCAGCAGATAGGCGTAAGCCCGGCGGTTCGACCGGCCCACACGTCCGCGCAACTGGTACAGCTCGGAAAGGCCGTAGCGCTCCGCGTGCTCGATGACGATAGTGTTTGCGAGCGGGATGTCGAGGCCGTTCTCCGCGATAGTGGTGCACACGAACACGTCGTATTCGTGCCGCATGAAGCCCAGCAGGACGCGTTCCAGCTCGCCTTCACCCATCTGTCCATGGCCGACTCCAATGCGGCAATGTGGCAGCAGCTCCTGAATCGAGGCGGCGCGCTGGAAGATCGTGTCGACGCGGTTGTGAATGAAATAAACTTGTCCGCCGCGGCTGATTTCCTGGTCGATCGCCGTGCGGATCAGTTCGGGGTCGAAATGCGCCACCACGGTGTGAATAGCGAGGCGATCCTTGGGCGGCGTTTCGATGATCGACATGTCGCGAATCCCGAGCAGCGACATATGCAGAGTGCGCGGAATCGGCGTGGCACTCATGGTGAGCACGTCGACGTTCCTCTTCATCTGCTTCAGGCGTTCCTTGTGACGGACGCCGAAACGCTGCTCTTCGTCGACGACGAGCAGGCCGAGGTCGCGAAACTCCACGTCCTTGGAGAGGAGGCGATGCGTTCCGATGAGAATGTCGACCTTGCCTTCGGCAGTGTCGGCCAGCACCTGCTTGATCTCTTTGGCCGACCGGAAACGGCTGAGCATCTCGACGCGCACGGGAAACGCGGCGAAGCGCCGCTTGAAGCTTTCGAAATGCTGGAATGTGAGGACCGTGGTAGGCGCCAGCACCGCGACCTGCTTGCCGTCGCCGAGCGCCTTGAATGCCGACCGCATCGCGACCTCGGTTTTGCCAAAGCCGACGTCGCCGCACAGCAGCCGGTCCATGGGGTGCTGACTTTCCATGTCCTTCTTGATCTGCTGCACAGCCGAGAGCTGGTCCTTCGTTTCGGTGAATTCAAAGGCATCCTCGAATTCGCGCTGCCAGTTGCTGTCGGTAGAGAAGCTGAAGCCCTCGGTCATGCGGCGCTGTGCGTAGAGCTTCAAAAGCTCGTCGGCCATGTCGCGCATTTTGGATTTGATGCGCGACTTGGTGCGCGACCAGGTAGCACCGCCAAGCCGGTCGAGCGTCGGCACCGCGCCTTCCCCTGCGCCACGGAATTTCTGGACCAGGTCCATCCGCGTGAGCGGGACGTAGAGCTTGGCGTCGCCGGCATATTCGAGGAGCATGAAATCGCCGCTCTGTTCGCCCTGGGTCAGCTCGCGAGTACCGAGGAATTTGCCGATGCCGTGCGTGACGTGGACCACATAATCGCCCGGTTTCAGGTCGGCTACGTCGGCGGTGAAGGCGGCCAATTGCGCGCGTGAGGGGCCGGGCCGCGCTACGACCTCCGAAGTATCGAACAGGTCCTCGCAGCCAAAAACGACAATGTGTGAATCGGGAAAGACAACGCCGCGCCGGATATTGCCTTTCGCCAGGAACGTGCTCGCCACGGTGCCCGCCATGTACGAGCGCTCCGCGAGATAGGGCCGCGTCGCGTCGGAAGGCTCGATGCCGAGCTGATAGGGCACCGAATACTCCTGGAAGATATCGGCCATACGTTCCAACTCGCCGCTCGACTTGGCGAAGAAGATGACACGATTGCCTTGTTCAACGAGGCTTCGTGCTTCGGCAACGGCGACCTGCATGCTGCCGTGAAAGACCATCGAAGGGCGGGTGGCAATATGCGCGCCGATGTTAAGCGCGCCGAGTTCCAGTTCCCGAAGTTCGATTTCGGCCTTGTCCTCCACGTGCGCCCGCAGTTCGTTCCAGTGGAAAAAGTTCTTGTCGGGCGGGCAGGGTGACGGCCGGTCGGGATCTTCCAGGCGTTTCCAGAGACGCTCTGCCGCTGTGGCGATCTGTTCCGGTTCGTCGAAAACGACGACGGGGTTGGACGGCAGCGTGAAGAGGGAGTGATTGCGAGGACGCACCAGGGGAACGCAGAATTCCCAACCCGCGAAGGTATCGCCGGGGCTCGGCACCTCCATCTGTTCCGCGATTTCACGGAGCACTGCGCGGGTCCTGGGGTATTCAACCAGCGGCAGCAGGGTGACTTCTGAAATCTTCAGAATGGAGCGCTGCGTTTCCACATCGAAACGGCGTATGGATTCAATCAGGTCGCCGAACAATTCGAGGCGGACGGGATTGTGGCTTTCGGCCGGGAAGATGTCGAGGATGCCGCCGCGAAGCGAATACTCACCCACCATCTCCACCGGCTCGCGCTTCTCGTAACCAATGCTTTCGAGATGCGCGAGGACGTCTTCCAGTGGAACTTCGTCGTTGACGCGCAGGGTGAGAGCGAGCTGGCGGTAAAAGTCGGGGGCTTCGGTTCGCAGCAGCGCCGAAGCGACCGGCGTTACGGTGATGGGAGAGCGGCCCATCGCAAGCCGCCATAGTCCGATGGCGCGTTGCTCGGAAATCTCGTTGTGCGGCGACAGCCGTTGGGCGGGGAGGACGTCGAGCGCGGGGACAAGCTGCGGCCTGGGAATGTCGGAAGTGACCAGCAAATCGAAAAATGTCTCGATGGTTTCGCTGAGCGTCTCGGCCTGTTTGTTGCCATCCACGACAAGCACGAAGGGCCGCTCTGTCGCCTGCCAGAGCAGCACGAGATAAGCCGCTTTTGCTGTTGTGGTGAGACCGGAAAGCGACAGGCGCGCGTGCGGATCGCGCATGAGCTGGCCCAACACTTCTTGAAATGCTGGATTACGGCTGAGGCTTTGGAACAGGTCTCGTATGGCGGGGTGCGTCAAGAACTACATTTATTTTATCTTGCGGACCGCGCCGCGCGTCCAATGAATCGTGGCCGATGAGGTATTGATTCTCGGGGCCGGCGTGGCGGGATTGGCGGCTGCGTGTGAGTTGGCGAGGCGTGGCATCCCCGCGACCATCCTGGAAGCGCGCGATCGCATTGGCGGACGGATCTATACGCGCGTCGATCCAGCCTGTCCTCTGCCGATTGAGCTGGGCGCGGAGTTCATTCACGGTACACCGCCGCAGATTTTCGACCTGGTGCAACACCATCGCCTGCTGGCCTGCGAGTTGGCGGGCGACAGCATCTGCGTGCGTGCGGGGCAGATCGTCAAGTGCGGTGAGTGGTTCAACGCTGCGTGGCGATTGCTTGAAGCATTGAATGAACAAGGTGAAGATCGCTCGTTTCAGCAGTTTCTGGATGCCGACTCCGAGCACAGCTCGGACGCGAAGGCACGGGCCGCGGATTTCGTGGAAGGCTTCAACGCGGCGGACCGGCGCCTGATCAGCGTTCACGCGCTTGCGCAACAGCAGAGATCTGAGGACGAGACCAACGGGGATCGCTCGTTCCGGTTAGTCGATGGGTACGACAGCATTCCGAACGCGTTGTGGCGCTCGATTCCGTCCGGTCGTGTGAGACTTCAACTCGGGGCCAGGATTTCGGAAATTATCTGGAGGCCTGGCGAGGTGCGAGCCGGCGACTTTCATGCGCGCAGGGCCATCATTACGATTCCGCTGGGGGTTCTGAAATCCGGTGGAGTGCGGATTAAGCCGGAGCCGCCCAGGATCCGCGAGGCTCTGGATGCAATGGAGATGGGGAACGCCATTCGTGTCGTACTGCGGTTTCGCGAGAGGTTTTGGGACTCGCGCGACGAACTCGCGACAATGAGCTTTCTGCATGCGCCGGGGGAGACATTCCGGACCTGGTGGAGTTCAGCGCCGCTCCAGGCGCCGTTATTGACGGCGTGGGCCGGAGGTCCGGCGGCGGACCATCTCACTACGCCTCATCAGGACGCGGCGCTGGAAAGCTTAGCTCACATCCTCAAAGTGGAACGGAGGTGGTTGGAGGATCAGCTCGAAGGCGTTTATGTACACGACTGGCGAAGCGATTCGCTGGCTTGCGGCGCCTACAGCTATGTACGTGTCAACGGGCTTAGCGCCGCGAATGCGCTCTCCGAAGCCGTGGAGAACACACTATACTTCGCCGGCGAACACGCCTGTCCGCCCGGACTTTGGGGCACCGTGCACGGCGCCATTGCGAGCGGTGTACGGGCCGCCAAGTCCCTACCGGACGTTAGTTGCTGACGTGTCCGCTGTCGACCCAGGCGCGATAAATCTCGTAGGCGCCGTAGACCAGAGCGTAAATGCCGGCCACTATAGTGGCGCGCTTACCCCAGTAATCAATCTTTTCGAGGCGGGACGCAATTTCCTCTTGCCGGTGAATCGCACCGGATTCGATGGCAGAGAGATGAACGGTGTCGTCTTCCAGGTTCGCCACCATCTTGCGATAGAGTGCCAGTCCGATTACCGCCAGGACGAGAAATACCAAAACCAGAAAGAAAGGACTTGCCAGAATGCTCATAGCTTCCTCCGGTCAGCGAAGAAGCACGCTCCCGGCCACTGCGTAAGTTATTGATATTCCTTGGCTAACGTGGTGAATCGCGCCTCGCGCGCGTATTGGCACCGGGTGCGCGGGCAACAGCACTGGGTCTTTTCACCCAGGACACCCATTTATAGAAATTGACACTCTCGTCTCACTTTCCTTATACTGGGCGAGTTCATACTCGAATGTCGAAAACGAAATCCGATGATGACCGCGATCTGTATTCGGGCCTCATTCGTCTCCACGTATTGCATCACGCCGTGGAGGAGCCGATCTTCGGACTCGGCATGGTGGAAGAGCTGGCGCGTCATGGGTATCGCATCAGCCCCGGCACGCTTTATCCGCTGCTGAACGGTTTGGAGAAAAAAGGATACCTGCACTCAACGAATCAGCGGAACGGACGTTCAATGCGGAAAGTCTATCGGGCAACGCCGCAAGGCAAGAGGGCGCTGCAGGCGGCGAAGGAAAAGATTCGGGAACTGTTCCGGGAAGTGATTGAGGGTCAATAGGCAGTGCTGAAGTCTTCAGGATGGATGGTTATGCTGGCGGGTGCTGCCGCGGCGGCTCCCTTGACGATTACCCAGGCGGTAGACCAGGCGGTCCGCAATTATCCGTCGGTCCGTGTTTCGCAGGAGCAACTGAATGCCGCGGCGGAAGCGATTCGCTTGGCTCGCACGGCGTACCTGCCCCGCGCCGACGCAATGGCGCAGGTGAATCGCGCTACACGCAACAATATTTTCGGGCTGCTGCTGCCGCAGGGTGTGATCCCATCCATTTCCGGACCGGTGCTCGGTACGAACAATTTCGGAACGGCCTGGGGGAGCGCCGTCGGCGTGCTGGTCTCGTGGGAGCCTTTCGATTTTGGTTTACGCCGCGCCAATGTGGCGACGGCCGCGGCGGCTCGGGCGCAATCGGAAGCGGCGTTGAAGCGCACGCAATACGATGTCGCGGTGGCAACCGCTGACGCGTTTCTGACGATGGTGGCGGCCCAGCAGACCGTCCGCGCGGCGCAGGCGGGGGTCGATCGTGCCCAGACCGTTTTCCGAACCATTAACGCACAGGTGAATGCGGAGCTTCGCCCGGGCGCGGATGCATCGCGTGCCCAGGCGGAGGTGGCCGCGGCACAGACACAGTTGGCGCAAGCGCAGCAGGCGGTGGAGGTGTCGCGCGCAACGTTGTCGCAATTTCTGGGCGTTGAGCCGGTGCAGATCGAGTTGTCGTCGCCGGGTCTCCTCCAGCCGCCGCCGGAACAGACGGCTGCGCCTTTGAACACCGCCGTTAATCCGATCGCCGTGGAGCAGGCGGCCGTCGTCGAACAGGCCAAGGCCCAATTGCGGGCGCTCGAACGATCCTATTTCCCGCGATTCAACCTACAAGGTTCGGCTTACGCGCGCGGTACGGGTGCTGAACTCGATGGACGGCTTCTTGGAGGCTTAAACGGGCTCGGGCCTACCGTGCAGGATTATGCGTTGGGGTTCACGGTCACGTTCCCGGTCTTCGATCTGCCCGCGATCCGGGCACGAGAGGCGGCACAATCCGCCACCATTCGAGCGCAGATGGCGCGTTCGGAACAGATCGCGGCGGAGCTGAAAGCGCAATGGAACATCGCCGTGGCGACTCTGGAAGGGGCCCGTAAAGTGGCGGCAAACACGCCGGCGCAGATGTCGGCAGCGCAGGCCGCTTTCCGCCAGGGCACGGCTCGTTATCAATCGGGGCTGGGTAATATCGACGAAGTCGCCGAAGCGCAAAGGCTGGTCACGCAGGCTGAGATTGACGACGCGCTCGCCCGGCTCGGCGTGTGGCGAGGATTGCTCGGCATTGCGACCGCGGCGGGCGATCTGCGGCCGTTCTTAGACGAAGTCAAGCGGCAGGGCGGGGAGTAACGGATGCGCCTGGTTCTCGGAGCACTCAGCCGCCCCATCACGGTCGTAGTAGCGATCATTGCGCTGGCGCTGTGCTCGGTACTGGCGTTTCAGCGGATGCCCATCGACATCTTTCCACAGGTCGGCGATCCGGCCATCTACGTGGCCGCCCCCTATGGCGGGATGGATCCGCAACAGATGGAAGGCTTCATCACGTATTACTTCGAATACCACTTCCTCTACATCACCGGGATCGACCACGTCGAGAGCAAAAGCATTCAGGGCGCGGCATTGATGAAGCTGGTATTCCACCAGGGGACCGACATGGCCCAGGCGATGGCGCAGACCGTGGGCTATGTGAACCGCGCGAAATCGTTTATGCCCCCCGGGACTGTGGAGCCGTTCATCACACGGTTCGACGCGGGAAGCGTCGCGATCGGACAGCTTGTCTTCAGCAGCCAGACGCGAACGCTCGGTGAAATGCAGGACCTGGCGCTCAATCGCGTTCGGCCGCTGTTCGCCACGCTGCCCGGCGTCTCTGCGCCGCCGCCGTTTGGCGGCAGCCAGCGCACCATCGTCGTCACGCTCGACCCCGACAAACTGCAGCAATACCGGATCTCGCCCGAGGAGGCGATCGCCGCGGTAAGCAACTCCACTCTGGTGATGCCCTCCGGCAACATGTGGACCGGGAAGATCGAGCGCATTGCGCGAACGAACGCTACGCTGGGCGGCAACCTTGCGGAACTGCTGAGCACTCCCATTCGGCCGGTTTCGGGGCCGACAGTGTACCTGCGCGACATCGGAACAGTGGAGAACGGCACCGACCTGGTGACCGCTTACGCCCATGTCAACGGGCGGAGGACGGTGTACATTCCGGTGACGAAACGCGCCGACGCCTCGACGCTGGCCGTCATCAATGCCGTCAAGGCGGCGCTTCCGGGCTTCAAAAAGATCGTGCCGGAGGATATCGACATCCGGTTGGAATTCGATCAATCGCCTTACGTGACGAATTCTTTGCGGGGTCTCGTGATTGAAGGCGGGCTCGGTGCGTTGCTCACGGGCCTGATGGTGTTGATCTTCCTGCGCGATTGGCGGAGCGCCTTGATCGTAGTGGCCAATATCCCGTTTGCCCTTTTCGGTGCCGTGGTGATGCTGTGGGCCACGGGCCAGACCATCAACATCATGACTCTGGGCGGTTTGGCGCTGGCGGTCGGCGTCCTGGTGGACGAGGCGACCGTAGAGATTGAAAACATCCACACGCAGATGCTGCCGGGTGTGTCGCGCGCCCGCGCTGTGTTCGAGGCGTGCAGCCGTACCGCCCTGGCCCGGCTGCTTTCGATGTTCTGCATCCTGGCGGTGTTCGTGCCTTCGTTCTTTATGGTGGGAGTGGCGCGACAGTTGTTCGTGCCATTGTCGCTCGCGGTCGGGTTTGCGATGATCGCGTCTTATTTGCTGTCGAGCAGCCTGGTGCCGGTGTTCTCCACTTGGATCATGAAAGAAGCGCACCGAGGCGAGGAGCGCTGGCTTAAGTCGCTGTACGACCGGTACCTGGGAATCGTTCTGCGCCTGAGATGGCCGCTGGCGCTCGGATATCTGGCTGTCTCTATCGGATTTTTGTTCCTGTTCCTGCCGCGCATCGGGACGGAAATATTTCCCGACGTGGACGCGTCGCTATACCGCATCCGATTGCGGGCGCCTGTGGGCACGCGTATCGAAGAGACGGAACGCATCGTCATTCACGCGCTCGATATCATTAATCGGGCCGCGGGGGCTGACAAGGTCGCAATCACCAGCGACTTTATGGGCATTCAGCCGTCCAGCTATCCCGTGAACCTGATTCATCTCTTTACGGCCGGACCGCAGGAGGCAATCATCCAGGTGTCGCTGAAGCCGGATGCGTTGCGCGGCGAGGCGTTGCGAGAGAAGATTCGCGAGAGCCTTCTCCGTGAACTGCCCGGCACCCAGATCTCGTTCGAAGCGGGCGACATTATCAGCCAGGTGATGAGTTTCGGTTCGCCGACGCCCGTCGAGGTGGCGGTGATGGGCACCAGCCTTCAGGACAACTACACCTATGCCCAGAAACTTCGGGCGCAACTGGCGAAGCTGGATTTTCTACGTGATCTGCAGTTCGCGCAGGAGTTGAACTACCCCACTCTGGACATCAACATCGATCGTGAACGCGCCGGGCAGTTCGGTTTGACTATGTCCGACGTGGTTCACTCCGTCATTCCCGCGACTTCTTCGTCGCGTTTTACTTCGCCCAATTACTGGCGCGATCCCGCGTCCGGGAACGCTTTCCAGGTGCAGGTCGAGCTGCCGCAGTACCGGATACAAGGCGTGGAAGAGGTCGGAAGCATTCCCGTCATGCGGGAAGGCCGTTCGCAGCCCCTGCTGACCGATATTGCGACACTGAAGACGGGCACGATGCCCGGGTTGGTGGAGCGCTACAACGGCCAGCGGGTGGTGAGCCTTACCGCCAACATCCATGGCATAACGCTCGGCAAGGCTGCGCTTCAGATCAACCAGGCGATCGCTTCAGCTCCGGCTGCCCCTCGCGGTGTCACGGTGAGACTGCGCGGCGAAATCCCGCCGTTGGAACAGACCATTTCCGGTTTGCGGATCGGATTGCTGCTCGCTGTCCTGGTGATTTTTCTGCTGTTGGCCGCGAACTTCCAGTCGATGCGGCTGGCGCTGGCGATCGTGCTCACGATTCCGGCCGTGCTGTGCGGCGTGATTCTCATGCTGATCATCACGGGCACGACTCTGAACATTCAGTCATTCATGGGAGCGATTATGGCGATCGGAATCGCGGTGGCGAACTCGATTTTGCTGGTGACGTTTTCAGAGCGGTTTCGGCATGAAGGGCAGGCGCCTTTGGAAGCCGCTCAAACCGGCGCCTCGAGCCGACTGCGCGCCATTCTGATGACAGCCGCCGCGATGATCTTCGGCATGGTCCCCATGGCGATCGGTGCAACGGAGGGTGGCGCAGAAGCCGCCCCGTTGGCACGGGCAGTGATCGGCGGGCTGATCGCGGCGACGTTCACAACCCTGACGGTTCTGCCGTCCATTTATGCCATTTTGCAAAGGAAGGCTTCGGTGACCTCGCCATCGCTCAATCCGATGGACCCGCTGAGCCGCTACTACGATGCGACGTAACATTCTTTCGTTCAGTTTGCTTGTCAGCGCGCTTTCCTGGGCGCAGAGCGGCGACCTCGTCGCCGTTGTCTCCAAGCCGGTCTCGCGAACGATCGATCTGCCCAGCGAGTTTCTGCCGTTCCTCAGCGTCTCGGTGCATGCCAAGGTGCGGGGCTACGTGGAAAGGATCACGGTAGACCGCGGCAGTGTCGTGAAGCAGGGCCAACTTCTGGCAGAGCTAAGCGCTCCGGAAATGGCCGCGCAGCTCGCGGAAGCACAGTCGAAAGTGCAGGCGGCCGAGGCCGACCGCATTCAGGCGGAAGCGCAACTGGCCGCGGCTCAGAGCACCAGCGATCGTCTGAAGAAGGCGGCCGAAACGCCGGGCGCGGTTGCGGGCAACGAGCTGATCCAGGCGGAAAAGCAGGTTGAGGCGGCGCAGGCGCTGGTGCATTCACGTGAGCAGGCCGTGCGGGCGGCCCAGGACACGGTCAAAACACAGCAGGATCTGCAGGCCTACCTGAAAATCACGGCTCCGTTCGACGGTGTAGTCACAGAGCGTCGCGTCCATCCCGGGGCACTGGTAGGGCCCGGCGATGATCCGGTGTTACTGGTGATTGATCAGGTTTCACGGCTTCGCCTCGTGGTGCCCGTACCGGAGGAAGACCTTGGCGCCATGCCGCGCGGCGGCGTTGTTGCATTCACCGTCCCGGCTTACCCTCAGCGCGCCTATTCCGGCACGGTCGCGCGGATCGCGCACGCCCTTGACCCGAAGACGAGAACCATGCCGGTGGAACTCGACGTTCAGAATCGCGACGGGTCCCTGTCTCCGGGTATGTACCCAACCGTGAAATGGCCGGTGGTGCGGCCGCACCCGGCGCTCCTGGTGCCGAAAACCAGCGTCGTAACCACCACCGAGCGGATCTTCGTCATTCGCGACAACAATGGTCATGCGCAATGGGTCGACGTGAAAGTGGGACCGGCGCAGGGGGACCTCGTGGAAGTGAGCGGGAACTTACAAGCAGCGGACCGGGTGGTCAAGCGGGGGACAGATGAGTTGCGCGAAGGGATGCCCATTCACGCTCTCGCCGCACGTTGAGACGATGGACATGCGCAGCACATGTTTATATGCTGAAAGCATGTCCAAGATGATTCAGATACGGGACGTCCCGGAACAGGTACACAAGACTCTTAAAGTTCGTGCTGTGCGTGAAGGAATGAGCCTGTCCGACTTCATCAAGAGGGAGTTGGCACACATAGCCGAACGCCCGAGCATGCAGGAGTGGCTCGATAATACCCAACGAACACGGCGAATTCGTGGAAACCGAAGCGCGGCCGAGATCATTCGCGAGCTGCGGGACTCTCAGTGATTGTACTGGACGCGTCTGTTGTCGTTGAGCTTCTCACGAACGGACCACTAGCGGATTTCCTTAGAGAAGAACTTGCCGGAGAGAAGAACTTGCCGGCCACGACGAGTCGTTCATTGTTCCCCACTTGCTCGACGTTGAGGTACTCAGTGCGATCCGCGGCCTGGTTGCCGGGCGCAAGATTGGCCGGGAACAAAGCGAGCAATTCCTCGATGGCCTTGCAACTCTGCCTGCCGAGCGCTACGGGCACGTGCCTCTACTCAAACGAATTTGGGAACTGCGTCATAATTTCACGGCCTACGACGCGACCTACATCGCTCTTGCGGAAGCAACTGGGTCGGTTCTATACACTTGCGATGAGGGATTGCGTCGCGGCCATAGGGCGCGAGTCCGTTTATTTCAACAGTGACCCCAAAACCGGCAGCGGCACAGCGCTTTCCTTCAGCGCCTTCTCATGAAAATCGGTCAGGCTGAAGCTTCCGTCTTTGCGCTTCTTGAACTCCTCGCGCACTTGCAGCCAACCGCGCCAGCCGACGAAATACATCGGCAATTGCGCTGAGGAAAGTTTCGCGCGCTGCAGTTTCGCGACGGCCTCTTCCTTCTCCTGGTACGCCTGCTTCAGCATGAGATCCATGGCCTCTTCGTCCGTCATGTCCATGGTCTGCATTTTCACGTCGAGGATCGTGTTGGTGATGACGCGCAGCATCTGCTTCAGGAATGTCATGCGAAGCGGCACGCTGTTGTTGAGGTAGCCCTCGTCCGACATGATCTGCTGCGAATAAACGCCCCAGCCTTCCACGTATGGGCCATTGCCGAACAGGTTCCGTAAGATGCGGCGCGTTTTCGGCTCGACGTTGTTGGCGTACTCGAACTGCACGTAGTGCCCCGGCATGGCCTCATGAATGGTCAACTGCTGCATGCCGTATTCGTTGTATTCGCGCAACTTCGACTCGACCCGGTCCTGGGGCCAATTCTTACCGATCGGCGTAACCCAGTAGAACGCGCCCAATTGCGGTTCGAGAGCCGGCGCCGGGTTGAACCCGCCGACTCCATAAACCCCGCGCATGAACTCCGGGGTCTCGATCACCTGCAGGTTCGAACGTCCCGGAAGCGGCACGAGATTCTTAGCCTTGATGAAATCCGTGGCCTGTTGGAGGTCACGCTTTGCTTCGTCCATGTAGGTTTCCGGCGTGGCGTGCTCCTTCGCGATTGCATTCAGGGCGTCGGGGATCGATTTGGGAGCTGCCAGCTTTGCCAACTCGTCCTGCGTGCTCTTGAGCGCGGCCTCTGCTTCCGCCAGCACATCTTCGGGCTTCTTCCCGACATCGAGCATCCATTGAAACTTCAGGTCGTACTTTTCTTTGCCAAGGCGCCAGTTTCCGGGCTTGCCTGCCAGGTCCGTTTTTAGATAGTCATTAAACTTCTTGAGCGCGTCGAGCGCTCCCGAAGCCGCCTGGTCGTACTGCGATTTCAACTCCGCCGGAACCTGCGCCCGCAGCGTCTTGTCGATCAGGTCGATGTTGCCGGCGTTTTCCTCTTGCGCCACCCGCGTCCAGATGTCCGCTGAATCGCGAAGATTCTCCCGCGCCTGAAGCATCAGCGCCGGGATGCGCTCCAGGCGTTTGATGATGTGCTGATAACGCTCGTTCTTCGGCGCATATTCCAGCACGAAGGGATTGAACAGCGCATTGCCCACGAGTTCGACGTACCCCGTCGGACTATGAACGTAATTCCGGATGCGATTCAGCTCCAGCAGGGAAAGGCCTACCTGGTCCTCCATGAGCCGCCAGTCCGCCTTCTGCTCGGGATCGAGCGATTCCTGCTTAATGACGTCCAGCTTCTGATGCATCTCATAGTAGAAGCGCCGCTGCTCCTGGATGCCGGCGGGGCTGAAATCGTCCAGCATGTCGTCCAGTTGCTTGCCCTTGTGGACGTGGTAACCGGCGGAGGTGGCCGTCACCGGGGACAGAGCGAGCGATCCGTACACAAACTGGTCCGTCAACTCGCCGAAATTCTGATTCTCGCCGGGCATCTTGCAGCCTGCGAGCCCAATTAAAATTGCAATAGCAATACTAAGCAACAGCCGCATGGATCTTCTCCAGATCTTCAGCTTCCCCAAACTTCAACCCGGACAACACAGGGTTTATATTTCGCAATAAGCCGGTCAGAACATTGCCCGCACCGACTTCGATAAACCGCGTAACACCCTCGGCCGAGAGCACGCCGATGGAGTCGGCCCAACGCACCGGATTCGGCACTTGATGGTATAGACCTTCGCGAGCCTCTGTACCAGTTCGGACGATCTGTGCGGCCCAGTTATTCACCAGGGGAACCGCGAGATCGTCAAACTCAGTGGCGTTGAGGTCCATTGACAAGCGTTCCTGCGCCGGCTTCATCAGAGAACAATGAAAGGGCGCGCTCACCTGGAGCAGGACGGCGCGTCGGGCTCCGGCGGACTTCGCCAACTCAACCGACCTTTGGACCGCCCCCGCGTGACCTGCGATCACCACCTGGTCGGGAGAATTGAGGTTTGCGGCGGATACCACCTCGCCCTGGGCAGCGTCCGATAGTATGGTGTCGAGTTTGCCGGGCGGCAGTTTCAGCAATGCGGCCATTGCCCCGACACCCGCGGGGACTGCCTCCTGCATGTAACGCCCGCGTTTACGCACCAGCTTCAGCGCGTCCGCGAAAGCTAGCGAACCCGCCGCGACCAACGCTGAGTATTCGCCCAAGCTATGTCCGGCGACGTAGTCTGGACGCAGACCGCTTTCCGCGAGCACTCTCGAAGCGGCCGTCGACACGGCGAGCAGTGCCGGTTGCGTATTCTCCGTAAGCTTAAGATTCTCGTCGGGGCCCTCGAAACAGAGGGTGGATAGGGAAAACCCGAGCGTCTCGTCGGCTTCTTCAAAAACTTGGCGCGCTACCGGAAACTGTGCCGCCAGGCTCTTGCCCATACCTTGATACTGCGATCCCTGGCCGGGGAAAAGAAAGGCTGTCTTCATTGAGGGTTCAACCCCAAGGATAACGTAACAACAACTTTTTTCACCTTCTTTACAAATTCGCTACATCCGTTGGGAACTCGTCTGCGTCTTAATCAGTGACAGGAGGATGGGCCATGATCCCACGGAGCAAAACTGCCGATAACAGTGCACAGATGCAAGCGCCGCCCAAAGTCGAATACGGTGCGTCGGTTCACTGCCCTATTTGCACGCACACCGTCCACGCCACCGTCGTCGCCCAAGGGAAAACAGTTCGGGTGAAGCCCGGCCAGAAGTGCCCCCGATGTGCCTCGGCATTGGACGCAGCCTATATTTTGCAACTCGACAGAGCCGCCTAACGCAGCGGAGTCGCGCCATGGTAATGTAGTCGACAGGTATGAAAAGGAAGCCCGCGGAGAACCCGGAGCCAGTGATCGATCGCGAGTTATTGGAAGCCGCCAAGCGGTCGCTGCAAACCGACAAGTTGAAGCAGACCTCGAAGTGTACGGTTTGCAGCTCGGCGTGCGCGCCGAATTCAACGGAAGGTTTGTGCTGGGTTTGCCGTCGCCTGAAGATTAGCGCCTGGCGCGATTCCGACCAACAAGCCGCTCAGGAGTAAAGCGGCCGTCCCAGGTGGAGACGCCGCGCCTCCTCATAGACAAAAGCACCGGCAGCAACATCCTCTAATCCCAAGCCAATTGATTTGAAGACGGTAATCGCGGCCGGGTTGTGTCCACGCGTTACATCTTTTAACTCGACGACATTTCGCCAACTGTCGGCCAGAATAAGGTCGCCCGCTTCAATCTTGGCCTGATCGAGTGCGTCCACCGCTATGACGCTCGCCGAGTGCAGCAATTCAGCGGGAAGTTCCCGACGGCTGGCTATGTTCGAACCCATGGCATTTATGTGGGTTCCTGGCGCAATCCACTCGGTCGACAAAACCGGGTCCTTGGAGTTAGTCGCCGTGGCGACGATTTCGGCGCCTCGGACCGCCTCTTCAGCGGTTGACGCGGCCCGGGCGTTCATCTCCTCGGCAAAGACACGAACCCGATCGGTATTGCGGCTCCAGACGCGTACTTCGCGGATCGGACGCACGGCACGAATAGCCTCGACTTGGGTGCGCGCCTGGAACCCGCTGCCGATAACTCCGAGAACTCCGGCATCGGGGGCCGCCATGAGATCAGTTGCATAACCGCTGGCAGCGCCCGTGCGGATCTGGCCCAGGTGATTCGCTTCCATGAGTGCCAGCGGCTTAGCCGTTTCGGCGTCGTAGAGTGCAAACAGGAAGTAGGCGCCGTGCTTAGGATTGGTGGAGTAGAACTTCGTGCCGAAGTAGTTCTGCCACGACCCGGCCAAGGCGTGCAGAACCGAGTTCGTTTTCAGAACCAGGCGGCGGCGAGGCTGGTTCTGCGCCTCGCCGCCACGCAAAGCCTCGAAGGCGAGCCGCATCATGCGGATCGCTTCATTCATGGGTAGAAGCTGCCGGACCTCCGATTCCGTGAGGTAGAGCATTACCGGTTCATGGGATGAGCCCGCTCGGGTTTCAGACCAAGTTCCGCGATCGCGGCGGTGGCTTTCGCCGCGTCGAATTTGCCGTCTCGAACGAGCTTGGAAAGCGCCGCGGCGACGATCGCCTCCGCCCCATTCTCGAAATGCTTACGGAGAGACTCACGATTGTCGCTGCGCCCGAATCCATCGGTGCCAAGCGTCACCAGCCGGTCGCCCAGCCAGGGGGCGAGTTGATCGGGTAACAGCTTCATGTAGTCTGTGGAGGCCACGATCGATCCCTCGACGCCCTCCAGCGCCTCTACAATGTACGGCCGCCGGGCCGGCTCGGCAGGATGCATGCGGTTCCAGCGCTCGACTTCCAGTGCGTCGCGGCGCAGCTCGTTGTAGCTTGTTACGCTCCAGACATCCGCGCGAACCTCGTATTTCTCGGCTAGGATCTGTTGGGCGCGCAAGGCTTCATTCAGGATCGTACCGCTTCCGAAGAGTTGAATCTGGGCAGGCCCCCCATCCGCTGCCTTGTACCTGTAAATGCCGCGAAGAATTCCCTCCGCGACGCCATCAGGCATCTGCGGCTGAGGATAATTCTCGTTGTACATCATGATGTAGTAGAAGCGATCTTCCATCGCTTCATACATCCGCCGAATGCCGTCGTGGACAATCACGGCCATCTCGTAGGCGAAAGCGGGGTCGTAGGCGTGGCAGGTCGGGACCGTGGCGGCAATCAGCGGGCTGTGCCCGTCGCAGTGCTGCAAGCCCTCACCCGACAGCGTCGTGCGCCCGGCGGTTCCACCCATCAGGAAACCCTTGCCGCGCGAATCGGCAAACGCCCAGATGAAGTCGCCGACGCGCTGGAAGCCGAACATCGAGTAGTAACTAAAGAACGGGATCATCGGTACGCCGTAGTTCGCGTAAGCGGTGCCGGCGGCCGTGCAGGATGCCATCGCGCCCGCCTCGGTGATGCCTTCCTCCAGAATCTGCCCGTCCTTTGCCTCCTTGTAATAAAGGAACATGTTGCTGTCGACGGGATTGTAAAGCTGACCCTGGCTGGCGTAGATTCCGATCTGCCGGAACAACGATTCCATGCCGAAGGTACGCGCCTCGTCCGGAATGATTGGGACGATGTATTGACCGATTTCTTTGGTCTTGAGCAGTAGCGTAAGGATGCGGACGTACGCCATGGTTGTGGAAACGTCCCGACCCTGGGAACCTGCCATTGATTCCGACAAAACGTTGAGCGGCGGCATATGGAAGTCGATCTTTCGGACTTCGCGTGCCGGCAGGCTACCACCCATTTCGTCCAGCCGTTTCCGGATGTACCGCATCTCGGGACTGTCTTCGGCGGGCTTGTAAAACTGCATTTTCTGCACGCATTCGTCCGGAATGGGCATATCGAAGCGCTGCTTTACGAAGACCAGTTCCTGTTCGGTGAGCTTCTTCTGCTGGTGAGTGGGGTTGCGACCCTCACCAGCCTCGCCCAGACCGTAGCCCTTGATCGTCATGGCAAGGATCACGGTCGGCGAGCCCTTGTGTTCGGCGGCGCGCAGATAGGCGTTGTAGACCTTTTGCGGATCGTGTCCGCCGCGCCGAAGCCGTCCAACTTCCTCATCGGTCATGTGTTCCACGAGCTTGGCCAACTCCGGATACTTGCCGAAAAACTCCTTGCGAACGTAAGCGCCGCCCTTCGCTTTGAAGGCCTGGTATTCGCCGTCGACGCACTCCGCCATTCGCTGCATTAACAGAGGACCTTGTGGAGAAGCCAGTAGCGGATCCCAGGTATCGCCCCAGATCACCTTTAAGACGTTCCAGCCGGCTCCGCGGAACATTCGTTCCAGTTCGTCGATGACTCGGCCATTGCCGACCACCGGACCGTCCAACCGCTGCAGATTGCAATTGACGATGAAGATCAGGTTGTCGAGCTTCTCGCGGGAGGCGATGCGGAGGGCGCCCAGAGCTTCCGGTTCGTCCGTTTCGCCGTCGCCGAGGAATGCCCAAATGTGGCGCGGCGTAACCGGAATGACCCCGCGATGCTCAAGGTAGCGCATGAATCGCGCCTGGTAGATGGCGTTCAGAGGCCCGAGGCCCATGGAGACCGTCGGGAACTGCCAGAAATCAGGCATCAGCCAGGGATGCGGATAGGATGACAGGCCCGGGTGATCGTCACGAGTCTCGTGGCGGAAGTGCTTCAGGTGCTCTTCGGAGAGCCTGCCCTCCAGATATGCGCGGGCGTAGACGCCGGGTGAAGCATGTCCCTGGAAATACACGAAGTCGCCCGGCTGCTCGCCGTATCTGGCGTGGAAGAAATGGTTGTGGCCGACTTCTTCTAACGTGGCGAGCGATGCATATGTCGAGATGTGGCCGCCAATGCCGGAATCGTACTTGTTGGAACGAACCACCATACACATGGCGTTCCACCGCACCAGGCTTTTGATGCAGCGTTCCATAAAGCGGTCGCCGGGGTAGGGGACCTCTTCGTCTACCGGGATCGTGTTGATGAATGGAGTGTTGAGGTTGCTTTGCGATGTAACGCCGTACAGCGCGGCGTGGTTGGTCAGCCGGGCGAGGAGATATGCCGCTCGCGGCGTGCCGCCTTCTTCTAAGATTTGATCGAACGCTTCCAGCCACTCGCTGGTTTCTTGCGGGTTCAAGTCCTCTCGCGTACGGATATCAGGGCTCGATGTAGTTTCAATCATGCTGGGTTTCTATATCCAAAATAACATTGCAGTGGGGGATATCACCCAGAACGTCGCTTGAACAATTCGAGTTATCAATCGGTTGGGTGATGGCACTCACGTTGCAATTCAGCGGGAGAATGAAGAATCCGAACTACCGACGGGCACGGCCGGAGTACTCGCAACAGATTCGGCGCGTGTTTCAAATCGGGTTCCTGGGGCTAAACGTCTGGATCTGCATTGAGTTCTATCGGTGGGTTCGATTCTTTGAGGCGGGGGGTGGCGGGCTGGCGCCTACCCGCCCGCCAGGGGTTGAGGGATGGCTACCCATAGCCTCCCTCATGAACCTGAAGGTTTTTCTTCTGACCGGCCAGCTTCCAGAATTGCATCCGGCAGGGGTCTTTCTGCTGATCGCTTTCCTGTCTATGTCCTGGCTGCTGCGGAAAAGCTTTTGCAGTTGGCTATGCCCGGTCGGGACGATCTCGGAATATCTGTGGGTGTGGGGCAAGAAGCTGTTTCGCAAGAATTGGCGAATCCCGCGCGCCGGCGATATCGCTCTTCGGTCGCTAAAGTACATCCTGATGGGGTTGTTTCTGTATGCGGTCGGGAGCATGTCGGTCGAGGGAATCAAGTCGTTTCTCGGCGGACCTTATGGCGTAGTCGCCGACGTCAAGATGCTCAATTTCTTCCGCTTTATCGGGGTGTCGGGAGCGATTGTAATGGCTGTGCTGGTGGCGGGTTCTGTGCTGGTTCAGAACTTCTGGTGCCGGTACTTGTGCCCCTACGGCGCGCTGTTCGGGCTATTCTCGAAGCTCAGTCCTCTCCAAATCAAGCGCGAAGCGGATCTGTGCATCGACTGCGCCAAGTGCGCTAAGGCATGTCCCTCCGCGCTGGCTGTCGATACGCTGATCACGATCTCTTCGGTTGAATGCACGGGCTGCATGCGCTGCGTGACGTCCTGCCCGGCCGAAGGCGCGCTGCACATGTCGATCGCCGGGTCGCGGGCGAAGGTGCCGGTCTGGATTTATGCCGCGGGAGTCGCTGCTATCTTCGTCGGTGTCTATGCCTATGCCCGAGTCACAGGTCACTGGTATACCGACCTGCCGCAGCGAATCTTTAGCGACCTGGTGCCGCGGGCGAACGAGTTCACTCACCCATAGCACTGTATACCCATCACTTGAGGCGCTATGCCGGATACAAAGCGGATGGACGCGGCCAGATCATACGAAGAGATCATAGATTTCATTGCCGGAGGGACAACTCCTGAGGCTCTCGTCGCCTTTCGTCTTTCTGAGCATGCGCAAATTTACCTCGGACCTCCCGCATTCGTTCTGCGGTCGAACAGACCTGGCGGTGGACAACCTGCGGGAAGGCGCGCTGAATGTGTCGATCGTGGGGTCGCGCGCGAAGTTGCCGGTCTGGATTTACGCGGCCGCGGCCGCAGTCGCCGCTATCTTCGTCGGTGTCTATGCCTAACCACGTGCCATTGGTACACCGATCTGCCGCAACCGACCTTCCGCGATCTCGTGCCGAGGGCGAACGAGTTCGCGCACCCTAGAGGCTCTACCATGGAGGTAGGTCACAACCATGGCGCCTATCGATTGGTCGCAATGTCCCGCAGTAGAAAGTATTCCCGATAAAGTCGGCGGTGCTTGGGTGTTTCGCGGCACCCGAGTTCCAGTATCAGCAATTTTCGAGAACCTGAAGACCTCAACCATGGAAGAGATCCTCGATAATTTTCATGTCACCCGCGAGCAGATTCAGACTGTTCTCGATTTCGCCGCGAGAAGTGCCGCGACCCCTCTCGAACCCTTGCACGCCTGATGCGAATATTGCTCGATGAAAGCGCTCCGCAAAAGCTGCGGTTGCTTATCGGCAGCGATCATAGCGTAGCAACCGTGGCGTTTCAGGGTTGGTCAGGTCTGACCAATGGAGGACTCTTGGACGTAGCAGAGGAGGCCGGTTTTGATCTGCTGATTACGGCGGATCAGAACATGCGACATCAGCAGAACCTGACAGGCCGGAGACTTGCGTTGCTCGTTCTGAGTACGAACAATTGGAGCCTTATTCAGCAGCACATCTCTAAAATTCTCGTTGGCATCGAGGGAACTCAGCCCAGCCAGTTCGTTTTCATCGATATTGGATACGCTCGAGGCTAACACGGACATCGGATCTGTATACGCCCTGGACGTCGGCACGCCCTTTGCGGTCCAATAGACCTCATGTTCACATTGAATGGCAAGGCAGCCCTTGTCACGGGCTCGGGGCGAGGTATTGGGCGCGCCATCGCGAAACAACTGGCATCCGCGGGCGCCGCAGTGATGCTCAACGATATTGATGCCGGTGTTGTGGAGGAAGCGCAGAAGGAAGTCGGCGGGCACACGGCGGCGCTGGCAGGCGATCTCACGCTTCCCGATTTCCCGCAAAAACTGGTTGATGCGACGGTCTCACAGCTTGGCTCCATCGACATCATCGTCAATAACGCCGGCTACACCTGGGACAACGTCATTCAAAAAATGACTGACGAGCAATTCCAGGCCATGATGGATATCCATGTCATCGCGCCGTTTCGTGTCCTGCGCGCCGCCTCAGGCTGGATTCGCGACGCGGCGAAGAAGGAAGCCGCCGAAGGCAAGCGCGTGATGCGCAAGGTGGTGAATATTACGTCGATATCCGGCACGGATGGCAATGCGGGTCAGGCCGGCTACTCTTCCGGCAAGGCCGCCATCATCGGGCTCACCAAGACGATGTGCAAGGAGTGGGGCCGCTACAACGTCAACGTGAATGCGGTTGGTTTCGGGCTGATCGAGACGCGTCTCATCCAGGCGCTGTCGACTGAAGGCGCCACCATCGAAATGAAGGGCCGCCAAATCCCCGTCGGCGTGCAGCAGAAAATGCTCGACGCCGCCAAGACCGTGTGCCCGCTCGGAAGGCTAGGCAGCCCCGAAGAGGCCGCCGCGGCCGTCATGTTCTTCTGTTCACCGCTATCCGACTACGTCAGCGGCGAAGTGCTGATCTGCAGCGGCGGCGCGCACTTCTAGACAGATAACGGTGGGCGGTTTGTTTTCGCCTGCCATTGGACCTCACCGGGAACGCGCAGGCGAAACTGCCTGCGACACCTTATCGCCGAAAATCCTGGCAGATCACGCGCCTGGAAGAGCTTGCAGGAACTGGATCACGTGGTCCATATCCTGCGGGTTGAACTTGTAAGCCGGCATCATCGAACCTGGCGACATCTTCTTCGGATCGATAAAATGCTGCTCCAGCCACGCACGGTCGCGCCGCCCGCCCACGCCGTTCAGGGGCGGCCCGACTTTCGTGCCCGCGCCATTCGCCTGGTGGCAACTGTTGCAATGATTGTCTTCGTAGACGATCGCACCTTGCACTACCGGATCGGGAGCCGCGGCGAAATCCGCTTCGTTCTGCGGCGTCAGCTTCAGGATGAACGCCGACAGCGAGTTCAGCTTCGCGTCGCTTAACTGCACGGGCGGCATCGAGCTTCCCGGAACGACTTCGGACGGGTGCTTAAAATGCGGAATCATCCACGCCGCCGTGCGATGGTCTGCCGGCATGCGCGTGAGGTCCGGACCGATTCCCTTCTGACCGCCGCCGGGATGGCACGCCTTGCAATTCTGCTGACGGAAGTACCCAATCCCCGCCATTTCCTGCGGGGTGAGTTGCTGCCATCCGCCCGCGCCGCCGGGAGCCGTCGGGGTAACCGAGGCCTCGGTGCTTTCGACATTCTTCGGCGTGGTCACCACCGCGGCAACCGTCAGCCCGGTCCAGGCAATCGCGGCGAGCACGACAAAGGTGATTGCGAACGTCCGTTTCGCCAGCCGGATCATCGGCCCGCGATCGATGAACGGAATCGTGAACAGAAGCAGCACTGCCAGTCCCGGCAGCGCGACTGCGCCTACTACCTCCATCGGCCCGTTAAAGAACTTAAGCGTCTGGAACAGGAACAGGAAGTACCACTCCGGGCGCGGGATGTACGCCGTGTCGGTGGGATCAGCCAGTTTCTCCAGCGGCACTTTCGCGACAACCGCGAGAACAACCAGAACCATGAATGCGAGAAACACGCTGACCGTGTCTTTGAACACCTGCTCGGGATAAAAGTGCTTGGGCGGCTTCGTTTCCACCGGAGCCGGGGCGACACCATGCTTGCGAACCAGGTAGATATGGATCCCGATCAGGATCATCGTGAACGGAGGAAGCAGCAGCACATGCAGCGCATAAAATCGCGCGAACGTCACAACTCCGACGCTACCTTCGCCACCCATCAGACGGGCGATATAAGGGCCCGCAATAGGCGCTGAGGCCGCGATCTTCGTCGTCACCATGGTGCCGAAGTAGGCGCGGTTGTCCCAGGGGAGCAGGTAGCCGGTCAACCCGAAGCCCATCGTGATCAATAACAGAACGACGCCGAGCATCCAGGTCGCTTCCCGCGGCTTCTTGTACGCTCCGTACAGGAACACCTGAGCCATATGCGCCACCACGATGATGATCATCATGGTGGCGCCCCAATGATGCAAACCGCGGATGAAACTGCCCGCGGTTAACTCCGTCATGATGTACTTGACGCTGTTATATGCGTCGCCGGGGGTAGGCGCGTAATTAAACGCCAGCAGCCCGCCGGTAAAGATTTGAAGCATGAAGAAAAACACCGCCATGCTGCCGATTACCTGGTGCCAGCCGCTGGACGCCGGAATCTCCTCGTACAGGAAATTCTTAATCGCAGTCTCTATACCGGTGCGATGCTCGAGCCAATCGATAATCTTACGCATTGCGCTGGACTGGTCCGATCTCGAGTTTGTTGCCCTCGATCTTTACAGCAAGACGGTCGAGCGGACGCGGCGCCGGCCCGCCCAGGACGGTTCCGTCCATGCCGAATACCGAATTGTGACAGGGACACACGAATTTCTTCGTCGGGTCGTCCCAATGGACCGAACAGCCCAGGTGCGTACAGATCGGTGAGAAAGCCACGATTTCGTTTGACGGCGTCTTCACCACCCACGCCGTCGACTTCTCGGCCGTGATCTTCCAGCCGTCGACACGATTCCGCTGGAACACCACCTCTTGTGGGGAATTTACTGGAATCCTGGACACGTCGCCCGCATCCACCCATTCCGAGGCGCTTTTCGCCTTGGGTGGAAAGAACAGGTATACGAACGCCGGAACCGACAGTGTTCCCCCAATCACCGCCGCAAGGCCATAGATGAAGCTGACGTAGAACCTCCGCCGGGTCGACTCCGTCCCGTCGCCCGCATGTGCGCTATTCATATTGCATCTAATTTAGTGTGCCGCGATGCTTCGTGCAACCTCTCACTTCACCGGCTGTGAGGTTGCGGCGAGGAGATTGGAACGCAGCATCGCCTCGACATCGGGGCCCAGCTTGCGTCCGGCGGCTGTCACGTAAAAGACGTCGAGCGCCTTGTGGGCTTCCGTATCGATGAGTACAACTTCTATGTTCGCGCCCGCCGAGGAGATGGCATGCGCCAGGTCGTATAGTAGGCCCGGGCGGTCCTCTGCCACAATCTCCACCAGGGTCGCGGTATCCGAAACCTCATCGTCAAACAGGACAGAAGGTTTCACGCGGCCGCTGGCCGGTTGTCGTGGACGTTTTTTCAGCAACTGCGCCACATCGAGACGCCCCGAAACGGCGCGCGCCACCGTATCGCGCAGCCGATCCAGTTCGCTGGGGTTCAATTCCAGCGTGCGGTGCTGGTCGGCGAAGACGAAGGTGTCCAGTATCAGGCCCTTGCGATTTGAGAATGCCTCCGCCTTGAGAATGTTAAAACCGAAACTGGCAAGCGTTCCCGATATCGACGCGAGCAGAAATGGCTTGTCCGCGCCGATCACAAGCATTTGCCAGGTACCGTTCTTCCGCGCCAGATCGATCGCTACACCCTGGCTCGCCAGTTCCATGTGACGTCGGATCTCATCCTCGGTATGGGTGCGTGCATACCGCGTCGGGAAGCCTTCGAGGAAATCGGCAACGTCCGCGTTCGATGCCCCGGCATGCGTGTGAATGCGGTCGGACTGCAACTCCCGTTTGAACTCCTCCTGGCCGGCGCGGCAGGCACGCCAAAGCTGGTCGAGACGCCACGGCGTCATGGCTCCGGGGTTCACTGCGCTGATATCGGCGTAGGTCATCAGCGTGAGCAGTTTCAGCCGCTCAATCGTACCGGTTTGCGCGGCGATTTGCCGGGCTGTCGCCGGATCGTCGAGATCGCGCGAACTCATCACGGATGAGAGATCCAGGTGGTGCTCGATTAGAAACAGAACCGTGGCGGACTCGTCACCGGGCACTCCAAGTTGCTTGAGTACATCCCGCGCAGCCTGAAGTGAAACCGTGACGTGATCGCCGCCGCCCTTCCCGATGTCGTGCAGCAAGAGCGCCATACGAAGCAAATCTGGCCGGTCCGTCTCTTCCCACAACTCGCAGAACCGCTTGGCGAGTCCTTCGGTTGCGCCTGCAAGCTCCTCCAGGTGTTCAAGCGTAATCAGCGTATGCTCGTCGACCGTGTAGTGGTGGTAGAAATCGCGAACCACAAGACAATCGATGTGTTCCCATGCCGGGATCATCTTCTGAAGGAGATCGGTTTCGTGCAGGATCCGCAACGCAATCGAGCAACGCGGCAGCGCGAGGAGTTCTCGCAAACTATTCCAATCCGTCGGCGGGGGCGCATAGCCCGCCAGACGCCGCTCGGCATCCGCCGACAGCTTGAGTTGGTGGCGCGATAAAAAAACCAACAGCCGGAAAAGCAGGTCCGGATCAGCCTCCAGGCGGTGAGGATCGCGCAGAAGCACCCGCTCTCGCGAAACCGTAAACTCGCTGTTCGAAACCCGTCCCCGCCAGTCGCGGAATTGAGCTAGCAAGCCCGCGTTCACGCTCTCGCTGGCATCGATGGCCCGCGTCACCGCCCTATAAATTGCGCGTGCATTACGGTAATACTTGCGCATCCAATCGGCGGGGTTCGAAAAAATAGCGTCCTGCGCTTCAAAATTCAGCAGATTATTATCGCGCCGGTAGTGCTGGTGCAGATACAAGCGCACGGCATGGAGTGTTTCACGCGCTTCCACGGGTTCCTCGGCCTCCCAATTGCGGAGCTTTGCCAGCCAGTGGATGACGTGCAGATCGCGCAGGCCGCCGGGATGCTCCTTGACGTTGGGCTCCAGGTGATAAATCGTGTTCTGGTACTTTGCGTGGCGCCCGCGCGCCATGACACAGAGTTCGTGGGCGATGGCCAGGCGCTGGTTGTTGAGGAACTTCGGGAAGCGCTGGTCCAGGTCTGCGGAACGCGACGCATCGCCGCAGAGCAAGCGCCAGTCCAGCAAGCTGATGGTCAGCTCCAGGTTACCCTCGTGAATCTCGCAACACTCCTGGGCCGTACGAACCGATTGGCTGACCCGCAAACCCGCGTCCCACAGAATGCGGAGGAATTCTGAAATTGCGTCGCGCTGCTCGCGGGTCGGTGAGCCGCCGTTCGTCAGAAGCAGCAGGTCAACGTCGGAATACGGGAACAACTCCTCGCGGCCGTAACCGCCGACGGCGAGCACCGTGATGTCGGGATTCGTCCGCTCGAACGCCGCGCAAACCGTCCGATCGACTTCCGCGCTGCGGGCATGGAGAGTTTCGCGCGCGGATACGGAAGCAATCACCACAGACTACAGTGCCCCATCTCCCCGGTCGTCGTTGCGTATACGAATCGCCTCAGCCACGTCATAAACGAACACTTTGCCATCGCCGATCTTGCCCGTACGCGCCGAACTGACCAGCGTGCGAATTACCTCCTCGGAGCGATCGGTGGGAACCACCATTTCCAGCTTGACCTTCGGGAGCAGGTCGACGTTGTACTCCATCCCCCGATAAATCTCCTTGTGACCTTTTTGCCGGCCATGACCACGCACTTCGGAGATCGTCATCCCGTCAATGCCGATCGCCTTGAGCGCTTCCCGTACTTCTTCGAGTTTGTGAGGCTGGATAATCGCTTCGATCTTCTTCATGTTTACGCCTCGAAATTATATCCTTCTTCGCCGTGCATGCTCAGATCGAGACCTTCGCGCTCGTGATCGGGCTCGGCACGAAGCCCTCCCAACGCGAGATCGCAGATTTTCAGAATCACGATAGTTCCGACCGCGGCCAGTACCCAGGAAATCGCGACACCAATCAATTGGTTGACCACCTGCATCGCATTCCCGTCCACCCATCCGAGCGGCAGCAGGTGCCCGGCCGAGTCCTTGAGTCCGTCATTGATGGCGTTGGTGGCGAAAACGCCGGTCAGAATCGCGCCGATGGTCCCGCCCGCTCCGTGTACGCCAAATGCATCGAGCGAATCGTCATATCGGAACCGCGATTTCACTGCCGTCACCATGAAAAAGCAGAGTACGCCGGCGACAAACCCGATCAACAACGCCGGAAACGGCTTGACGAAGCCCGAGGCGGGCGTAATCGCGACCAGGCCCGCGACGGCCCCTGAAATCCCGCCCAGCACGCTCGGCTTGCCCGACTTCAGCCATTCCGCCAGCAGCCATCCCAACGTCGCCGCCGCCGCGCCGAAATGCGTCGCAACGAAGGCGCTGGTCGCAAGGCCCGACGCCGCCAGGGCGCTACCGGCATTGAATCCAAACCAGCCGACCCACAACAGGCAGGCGCCGATGAAGCTGATCACGAGATTGTGCGGCTTCATCGGTTCGGTCATGTAGCCCTGCCGCTTTCCTAAATACAAAGCTGTCACCAAGGCCGAAACACCCGACGTGATATGCACCACCGTCCCGCCAGCGAAGTCGAAGCACGGAATCTTGCCGCCCAGGAAAGCGTTCAGCAATCCACCCTTGCCCCACACCATGTGCGCCATCGGGAAATAGACCACGAGCATCCACAGAACCGTAAACAGCAGCATGCCGCTATACTTCATGCGCTCAGCGAAAGCCCCTGAGATCAATGCCGGCGTGATGATGGCGAACATCAACTGGTAGATCATGAACGTCTGCTGTGGAATGGTTCCCGCGTAGTCGGCATTCGGGACGTTGCTGACTCCATTCAGGAACAGGTAGCGTAGGTCCCCGAAGAAAGCGGTGCCTTCGCCGAATGCCAGGCTGTATCCCACGATCGCCCACAGAACCGTCACCACGGCCATGAGACTGAAGCTCTGCATCATCGTTCCCAGAACGTTCTTCCGCCGCACGAGCCCGCCGTAGAATAGCGCCAGCCCGGGCCCGGTCATCATCAACACGAGCGCCGCGCTGACCAGCATCCAGGCGTTATCGCCAGCGCTCTGTGCCGACTTTACAGCGTTCTCAACGGCCGCGATTCGGGCATCAGCGCCGGGCGGACCCGCTTGCGCGATGGCCACTGCGGGCACGATGGCGAGTATAGGTAAAATACGGGCCACTAAGGAGCGACTGGGCATGGATCTATCATGCTGCACCGCGCTCAAGCGCCGTGAAGGATTGTTTCTATGGGGTTAATAGGAACTTTCTATGGAGGGTAATCTTACTACACGGCGAGCAACTGCTGTTCCTCAAGCACTTTGCGGACTTCCTCATTTGGCGCGCGCCAGCGGAATCCCCCAACAAATTCCACGCCGATGGAGTAATTGTTGCCTTGCCTCAGGCACGAGCGAACCGACGCCCTGGTATTCAACCCGAGCGTCTGGCTCCGCAAGCTGACAAAGGACCGGTCCGGCACAGGCTCCGGAAGTTCGAACCGCAAACCTGCTTCGGAGATGTCGCTGGACCGCGTCTTAACGGCTTTGTCGTTGCCCCTGGCGTCCTGCCAGCCAACGTGGATCATCGAAACCATTCGTTTTCGTTCGTACCGTCGAAGACTCTTTCCCGGCATGATCAGCTTAGACTCAACTTACCTATCGGCAGAATCGGAAACTTCGATTAAGAAATTGTGCCCTCGCTTACGGATGTTGCAATTTTGTACACTATCTGTGATGCTGACCGCGGCTCCCAGCGTCACCGCTGAAATCCTCCTTCTTGAACAGAACGACGACGAGGTCGCCGTCTTTGAAGAAGCGACTGGTACTAATCACCTGAACGTCGTCGCGGACTGCCCTACAATCCTGCGCTTTCTGAGAAGGCAAGGGGATCAATCCCAGGCGCCGCGCCCCGACCTCATCCTCCTCGATCTCGATCTGTCGGACAAAATCGGCTGTGAAATGTTGTCCGAAATCAAACAGGACCCGACGCTGAGACGCATTCCGGTGGTAGTACTGGCAGCTTCGGATTCATACGATAACATTTTTCAGGCGTACGACTTACAGGCAAATGCTTATGTTCGTAAGCCAGACGAAAAGGAGCAGTTAATAACGGTGCTCCGGGTAACATTGCACTTTTGGCTCTCACTGGCACGCTTGCCGCGAGAATAGAACACACACGCATGGGACAACGACCAATAGAGATTTTGCTGGTAGAAGATAGCGCGGCAGACGTTTGGCTGATCAGCGAAGCCCTCAAACAAGGCACTGTCGCGAAGAACGTCAACCTCGTTTCGAACGGCGAACAAGCTCTCGATTTCCTCCGCAAGCGAGGCGCTTACAGTTCCGCGCTACGTCCGGACCTGGTGCTCCTCGATTTGAATCTTCCGCGCCGCGATGGTTTGGAAGTGCTTCGTGAGCTCAAGAGCGATTCCCGCCTGAAAACGATTCCGGTCATCGTGCTGACGAGCTCCGAGGCAGGCACCGATATTAATGCTGCTTATGATCTCAACGCCAATTGCTACATGGTGAAACCGATAGATCTGGAGCAATTCACGCTCGCAATCCGAGGCATCGAAGAGTTTTGGATGCACCTGGCATCGCTGCCCACATACACTCCGCAGTCGAACAAACCCGAGCAGCGCACCGATAACGCCAAGTCAGCACCCTCGACCGGGAGCACAGGCTCAAAAGGCCATCGCGATAACAAGCCCAGAACACAGCAGGATACTCGCCGGCGGACCCGGCGCTTCGCCGCTCGACCGGAGCGCCAGGGCGTCGCGGCGGTTTATGCCCCGCGACATTCTTGAGATTCCGCCGCCACCGGCCGACAAACGAATCAGCTACGGTCAGTTGCCGCTTCACTTTGGCGATCTGCGTCTTCCGAGCGGATCAGGCCCGCACCCGCTCCTCATTTTCATTCACGGTGGCTTCTGGCGGGCACGGTATAACCTCGATTACGCCGGGCATCTGTCGGCAGCGGTGACGGCGGCCGGCGTCGCGACTTGGAATCTGGAGTACCGCCGCGCCGGCGATGTCGGCGGAGGCTGGCCCGGCACATGTGAGGACGTCCTTCGAGGCGTTCTGCACGTCCGGCAGTTGGCGACGACGTATCCGCTCGATTTGAATCGCATCGTGGTAGCTGGACACTCCGCGGGAGGACACCTGGCCTTGTGGGTAGCCGCCCAGCATGCCCTGCCACTTCGCGCCGCCATCTCTCTTGGCGGGGTTGCCGATCTCCAGCGCGCTTACGATCTAGGGATTGGCAGTCACGCGGTCGCCGAATTCCTCGGTGGCCCCCCCTTCCCCGAGGTGGCGCCACTGGACCTGCTTCCATTCGCAACCCCACAAGTGCTCATCCATGGCACGGCGGACGACGTTGTCCCCATCGAGGTTGCCGAGTCTTTCGCGCAGGCATCATCAAATGCGCGGCTCGTCCGCCTCGATGGCGCCGACCACTTTGACTTAGTCGATCCCCGGTCTTCATTTTTCCCAGACGTGCTGCGCCAGATGGTGGAACAATGAACTGAATGGCAGCACAGACCTGGACTCGGCGGCCACTCAGGTCGCGTGAGACGGCCTGGGCCGCGCGGCTCGCGCATTGGTTGGTCATAGTAGGCCTACGGCCCAATCAAATCTCTCTGGCGAGCATAGCTGCAGCGGGAATTGCCGGGTTTTGTCTCGTGCGAGGCCACTATATTGTCGCGGCGTTGTTTATTCAACTGCGCCTCCTATGCAACCTCCTCGACGGGATGGTCGCGATTGAAGGGGGCCGGCGAACGCGATCGGGTGACATTTATAACGATCTGCCCGATCGTGTTTCAGACGCTCTCATTCTGGTTGCTGCGGGTTACGCGCTGTCCTCGCCATCGTGGTCGCATGAGCTGGGTTGGACTGCGGCGCTCCTTGCCGTGCTGACCGCCTACGTCCGCGTTCTCGGCGGCGCCTCGGGATTGGCCCAGGACTTCGGTGGACCTATGGCTAAGCCGCATCGGATGGCGGTAATGACCGCGGCCTGCCTGCTGGCGCTGATCGATTCCCGGGTTCTGATGGCGGCGTTGATTGTTGTTGCCGCCGGGTCGTTGATCACCGTCGTGGTGCGGGTTCGCCGCATCATGAATCGTTTGGAGAGCTTGCCCCAATGAGTGAGCACTTCTTCACCACGTGGGATGGCACGCGTCTTTTTTATCGCGCCTGGCTTCCCGAAGAACCGGCGTCGAAGGCGCTGGTGTTGTTTCATCGCGGGCATGAGCATTCGGGACGTTTCGAGGAACTGGTCGAGCGGCTGCAACTCAGGGATTTTGCCGTGTTCGCCTGGGATGCGCGGGGTCACGGGCGGTCGCCCGGCGAACGAGGCTGGGCGCCGGGTTTCGCCGCTCTGGTTCGCGACGCGGACTGCTTTGTGAAGCACATCAGCGCCGAATATGGGATCCCAGTAGCGAATATCGCCGTGCTGGCGCATAGCATCGGCGCGGTGCTCGCGGCAGTCTGGGTCCACGACTATGCTCCGCCGATCAGCGCCTTGATTCTTGCCAGCCCGGCGTTTCGCGTCAAGCTGTACGTGCCGTTCGCGCTGGCGTTTCTGAGGTTGCAGCTCAAATTCCGGAAGAAGGCTTTCGTCAAGAGCTACGTGCGGCCGAGTATGCTCACGCACGACCCTGCCGAGTGCGAAGGCTATGCCAAAGATCCGCTCATCTCGCGCCCGGTGGCGGTGAACCTCCTGGTCGAAATGCATGACGCCTCCACCAGGGTGGTGGCGGACGCAGCCGCTATTACGGCGCCGACCTTGCTCCTTTCTTCGGGGAAAGATTATGTCGTCAAGCTCGAGCCCCAGCGCCGGTTCTTTCGCGATCTGGGTTCCACGGTGAAGGAATCGGAGGAGTACGGCGGCTTTTATCACGATCTGCTGCATGAGCGCGATCGCGAGCGGCCGATCGCGAGGATTCTGGAGTTCCTGTTGCGTGCCACACCAACTGCCCCACCAGGCAGCCTCAAGCCTGCTCGGAAAAGAATCAGCCCGTGTGTAACACCAACCGAGGCGGGACAGGCTTCAGCCGGTTCAGAGCCCTCTATACGCGTCGGCAATGAACGCGAGTACGAGCGGCTGCGACGCCCTCTTGCGGCGTTGTCGCCGGCGACCCTCAACTGGTCCGCTCAACGGCTATTCCTCAAGACCATCGGCAACCTCAGCCTCGGCATTCAAACCGGCTGGCGTTATGGTTTCGATTCCGGTGAGTCGTTGGATTATGTCTATCGCGACACTGCAGGCGGCATCACGCCCCTCGGCCGCATGATCGACCGCATTTATCTCAATAGCCCCGGCTGGCGAGGCATCCGGCTTCGCAAGCGGCATATCGAGGAATTGCTGCGGAAAGCCGTCGATCGTGTTCGCTCCGAGGGGCGGGCGGCCCATATCCTCGACCCCGCCGCGGGTGGCGGGCGCTACGTGCTCGAAACCGTCGCCAGGCTCAGTAACGTTTCCGCGACGCTCCGGGACTGGTCGCAATCGAACGTCGATGCGGCGGCGCGACTCGCGCGGAGCATGCAGATCGCGGTTGTCACCGTCGCCCGCGGCGATGCGTTCGACCGCTCATCGCTTGCCGAAATCAAACCCACCCCGGATATTGCCATAGTCTCCGGACTGTATGAGCTTTTCCCGGACAACGCAAAAGTCAGCGCTTCTCTCCTGGGGCTCGCTGACGCGCTTCCCGAAGGCGGCTGGCTCATCTATACCAACCAGCTCTGGCATCCGCAGCTCGAAATGATCGCGCGCGTGCTCGACAATCGCGACGGCGAGCGTTGGGTGATGCGGTGCCGTCCGCAGATGGAAATGGACTCGCTGGTGCGTGCCGCCGGCTTCGAGAAAGTAGAAACACTACTAGATGACGATGGAATTTTCAGCGTTTCATTGGCGCGCCGTGCGAGGTATGCTATAGCATGCTCAACGGCAGAATTGCCCTGCGCTACGCTATCGGAGCCCTTGTCTCACTAGCAGCGGCGTATTGGGTCGGGGGTTACGGCTGGTTGTTGCTGTGGCTCACCATTTCGCTCGCAGCCCAGGCGCTTGCGTATGCCGGTCTCGGAACCGTTGTCTTCTGGAAGAAGGATGGCCGCCTTCCGTGGGCGGCGCGGATCATCCTCGGGCCGTACATGATCATCGCCAGGATCACATTGCATTATTACTGTCGCGGTCTGGCGGCGTATGCGGCGGTCACGCCGAACGTCTGGATCGGCCGGAGGTTGACGTCCGAGGAAGGCCGCGACGTGCTTCATAAGGGCGTGACTGCGGTGCTCGACCTGACCGCCGGTTTTCCGGAATGCGCTCCTTTGCTTGGCGTTAAGTATCAGAACCTGCAGCTGCTGCCCCTGACCGTACCGAAGCTGGAAGACTTGCGCGATGCGGTCCGCTTCGTCCAGGAAGAATCGGCGAAAGGGATTGTTTACGTTCACGGGGCGCTTGGCTACTCGCGCAGCGTCGGAGTGATCGCGGCATATCTGCTCGCCGCCGATTTGGCGAAGACGGTCAACGAAGCAGTCGAGCGGGTGCGCTACGTCACTCCGCAGACCCTTTTGGATGATGTGTGGATGCGGCGCCTCGGCGAGTTTGAGGCTGGACTCAAGCGGACCTCTGCTGCATTATCGTGAGTCCTTCGCGGATACACCCTTGCGCCGGAATGCTGGCGTCCCTGGCTAAGTGGGCGAGCCGTCCGCAGGTGCGGTGGATTGGTGCGCCGGCGGGTTCCCAACCACGGGTTTATTTCGCCAATCACTCCAGCCATCTCGATTTTGTGGTTCTGTGGGCCGCCTTGCCGAAGCCGGTGCGCGCGCGAACCCGCCCGGTTGTCGCACGCGAGTATTGGGAGAGTACGTTTTTGCGCGCGTATCTCGCGAAACGTGTGTTCCACTCGGTGTTGATTACGCGCAACGAGATAGCGCCGCTGGCCGCGCGATCCACGATTTCCGCTCTGCTAAGGGAGCTCGACCGGGGTGGCTCAATCGTGCTGTTCCCCGAAGGGACTCGCGGCGATGGTCGTGAGGTCGCTCGTTTCAAGCGCGGGCTTTACGAACTCTGCCGCCAGAGACCGGACATCGAAGCCGTCCCTGTGTACCTGGAGAATCTGAGCCGCATTCTGCCGAAGGGCGAAATTCTGCCGACGCCCTCGGCGAGCCGTGTCACCTTCGGACCGCCGATGCGAATTCGAGGCGGCGAGGGTGACGGCGAGTTTCTTTCGCGGGCACGCCAGGCGCTCCTCGATTTGAAGCGTCGATGAGTTCGCCGGTGTTGCTGGGCTTCGTCTTCGGAGCCCTGCTCGCAGCCACGATCATCGGCCAGATTCTTCGTCGCACCCACCCGTCCGCCACCGTGTCGAACATGAACGAGCGCATCGCCACGTGGTGGGTTCTGTGCGGTCTGACGGCACTCGCGTTGACGATCGGCGATATCGCCGTGATGGTCGTGTTCGCCGTGTTTTCCGGTCTGGCGCTGCGGGAATTCGTGACGGTCACGCATTCGGGCGTATTCTGGCCGTGCCTGGTGTTTGTAGCTGTGCAATACGGGCTCCTGTGGGGCCGATCGTTTGGCTTATTCGTGTTCCTGCTTCCCGTCGCGGCCCTCGTCGTGGCATGGCGTGGCCGATTCGTTTTGTATTTCGGCGTGATGGTTTGCGTGTACTGCTTCAGCTATGCGCCCGCGGTTCGAAATGACACGCTGCTCTTTTACTTCCTCATCGTGGTCGAGCTTAGCGACGTGATGCAGTGGGTTTGGGGCAAGTTGCTTGGCAGTCGGCCCGTCGCGCCACGAATCAGCCCGCAGAAGACATGGGAAGGTTTGATTGGCGGTGTATTGACTGCCTCGGCCGTCGGAACGGCGCTATATCGGGCGACCCCGTTTTCGCCGGCAGTCGCCGCAGTCGTCTGTGTCGCCGTAACGCTCGCGGGATTTGCCGGCGGCCTGGCAATGTCGGCGGTCAAGCGCAGGTACGGCGTCAAAGACTTCGGGACGATCCTGCGCGGACACGGCGGGGTTCTCGACCGGATCGATTCCTTGTGCTTCGCCGCGCCCGTTTTCTTTTATCTCACGAGATATCTCCCGTAGAACCGATGTAGGGCAGGTTTGCAACCTGCGGCGGGTTTGAAACCCGCCTTCACCATGGTGCTTATCGAGGCGTTTTGAGCTTTAACAAACAACACAAGCGCTAAGATTCAAGATTCTCCACTCGCGCTCCACATAGTAGTTCTCCGAATCGTCCTCATCTTTCCGTGCGCCGAACGGTTTGAACTCGATTCGGATGAATCGTGACTGAAAGATTGCCCCAGAACCTGATGAAAAATGCTCGTATTCGTCCGCTTGACTGTCAACTTTTTCGAGCATCGTCCACGCGATTGCTCCGCCTCTCCCCGATTCGCCCCCAACCCAAATTGTCAACCCCTATTTTCCGGGGATCTGAACAATCTGGAATCAGTCGGAAATCGATACAACGGGCGCGACCGGGGGTGTCGCGACTGGTATGTCGGAACACCAAGCTGATTATTACCGGCCTCGCGATCGCCGCCGGAACGGGCACCGCGTTCGGCATATACGAAGCGACCAAAGGGCCCAAACAAGTCAGTAGCCCGCGGGCCCAGGGTGGGCCACAGAACTCGAACGGTTGCTTTCGCGCGCGTGGTCGCAGCTTCTTTTCTCGGTATCGTTTCGCACGGAGGCTGTCATGAAGCCGTGTTCCCACAATCGCTTTTTCCCGCAACTACCCGGCTGCGTCCAACGGCGCGTGAGCGTCTGGGTGCGGCGCATGGGCGCGGACGCCGTAAGTTGCTGCGGTGCAGCGGTGCGAAGCTGACACGGCTGGTTTCGCCCTTCGCGTTCGCTCGGGGCGATGAGGCGCCGCTCGACCGGCTCGCCGGCGATGCTGCCTTGGCCGGCGTCGACGAGAACGCCCCGAAGTCCATGGCCGCTTCATGAAACGCATGGGCCAGACGATGGGCGAAGACGCCAGTGCGGAGTTCGAACAGGTGATGGAAGAGTTAGAGTCCGGCCGCTCCGACACCGACGGCGATACCTCCGCCGCTTCAGACGCCCTGCCCGCGTAAGGCTGCGCTTCGCCCCTGGCGCGGCCCCAATCTGCCCTCCCCTGTTGTGACCGACAGGCCGGAGGTGTCTCAGCTCACTTCAACTTTCCGGGAATGAACATTGCCGGGTTCTTCGTCCCCATGTCCACGACATGCGCGTAGTGCGAGGTCGTGCGCGGGTCCCTGTGGCCGAGCAGTTCCCTGCACGGCGCCCAGGTCGCCGGTGGTGCAGGTATCCTCGCGTCGTGGCCGCGTGGCGCAGGGCGTGGCTGGAACTCACGGCCGCTTGAAACCCGCCTAGCACAGACACTGAGCGATGCGTGGACGGACTTGAACGCGGTCGCCCTACTTCCCGGTATTCACGAACTGTATACAATCTCCCTGGTTCTTGAACGTCGAGTTGTCCGGGCGGCTCAGCATTTGCCATCCATGCACTGGTCTTTGGCTGTGGGCACTGGCCGATAGGGCAGTAAACCGGTGCGCTGGTTGTCGAGTCCAAGTATATTTCCGGCAAAACCGTTCTGCCAGATGAAAGTCCAGAAGGCAAATTTCAATTTACGTCTATTCAGGCACGTATATCTTGCTTCCGTCTTCGCGGCATTCATTGGATTTGTATGCGTTGACTATGGTAAGGCGCAACTGGTGTTGTCCTGGTTCTCCGACAGGGACGCGATACTCACTTGGTGCGAAGGAACGGCGCTGGCTGTCTATGATTCTCATTTGGCTAGCCTATGTTACCGGAAAAGAGTAAAAGAGCCTCGCGTGCATTTCGGCGACCCTTCTAAGAGAATGTTCTACGATGAGTTCATTCGGGTTCCTGACTATTACGCTGGTCCACTGTCATCATTGAACATCGAACCGAATACGAACATCGAATCGGGTACGGAAAACGACGGCCCCCCAAGTACCGTCGCATCATCGATCACGTACTCGTCGGCAATTCCCGTCTTGCCGTCATTCGGATGAGGTCTGGTGAGGACGGGTTCAGGTGCTCCCGCATCGTTGTGCGGAAAATGCTCCAACCTGGCGGACACGGCGGCTAATGAATTCGGGCCCGGCCTGCAAGGTGTTCCGAGTGATCGCCGACAAGATACACTCCGAAATTCCGCCGTCGGGCATCCCCGAAGTTCTTGGCGCAAGGTCGAGGCGCTCCTCGACGAAATCTATTTGGGCGGATGAATATGTAATGCCGCCGGTTGGCGACGCAACGCGTTACATCGACCTCAGCCAAATCGATTTCGAAGCGCTACGAGAGAAGTTCGTGTTGGAGAAGCTGGTCCTCGATTGGCGCAAGCAACAGACGACGAGGGCCATGGTGTTCACGACAATCCAAGGTGTCCTCGATCAACTCCCCAGATCCTATTCACCGGAGGTCTGCAAATAAAAGTGCGACGTCGTGTACCAGCACTTCTATGAGTCGTATGTGGGGCAGGGGAAAAGTCTTTATGGACCCAACTGAATTGGCCCTGTGTTCTGGGTAAACGTAAAGCGCGGATGGCGTCCATCCCGCAGGTGTCGGAAAAGCCTTCCGCGTCAGAGCCGACGTGGCTAAGGTGCTCGCCACTCCGTCAATTCCACGTCGCTGACCGACAATGTGCCAATCTCTCTCTTGCGTTCCACCGCCTCCACGCTGCGCTGATGGAGTATATGACTTCATGGGGTTCATACGGACTCTGTAGCACGTCAAACGCGCCATAGTGCAAAGCCTCCGCCCATAAATTTTCGTCTGCCAGATGACAGCTAATGATTAACTCAGGCGGATTGGACATGGTGGCGAAATCGGTCAGCAGTTCCTTCCAACTATGGCCGCCCTCCATTCGATTGCTGCAAATGAAAACGGCGGGTTTGTGCCCCACAATCCTAGCGCGCGCGTCGTAGAGAGTGTCGTAACATCGCAACGACCAGTTCGAATGTTTGACTATGTTGCGAACGGCTTCCGCATCGGATGGCGCGAGGATCGCCGCGACCTCAATTTGCTTCGGTAGTTCGCTGTACACTGGCATTACCTTGAGCGTCGCGAGAGCAAATCCGGACTAATCTGGATTGGTACAACTATACCCAGTGAAAATACCAGTGTCAACGGATTTCGATGTTCGTTGAAGAGTAGCGCGACTGTTGAAACATTCAACACTTCAGCGTCGACTGAGGGTCGTTGGTGTACCACGAAGGGGGCTGGACCCCGACGACGACTTAGTATTCGCCCTGGGATTCTCGAATCAGCCAATGTGAGAAAGCTGGCAATGAGGCGCTCATTGCATTAGAATTACAAGTTTCAGTCATCCAATAAACAAGGAGTGGCCATGCCGACACTCGGCCTTCGTTTGGCAGTTAGGAAGCAGATTCTCGACCTCATCGACGAGCGCCGGTTGAGTGAGCAGGATGACAATATCGGCGTTTCCATTGAACGCCGGATACTCCGTGATGAGATTTCGTCACTCTTGGACACGGTCGGCGACCCACCAAATGTGGCGTCAGTTGAGCCCCGTGTTGGGACCTCTCAGCGTACGGCTAAGAAACCCCATCTCTCCGGACCCTCAATGACTGACGCCCGCAACTGAGCAATACAAACCGGCCAATTGCCGTCCTAAGGCGACGTCGCTCTGCATCTTGTCGCCGAGTTCCGGTGGAATCTCAATCCCGCACAGAAATGCCTTGCGCTCAACCTTCATTAACGCCCTCCCGGTAACGCTTGAGCGCGTTCAATTCGTCCTTGATGTCTCGCAAGATTGCTGTCGTGCCGTATGCGTTCTCGTGGGCATAGAGCAACGCTCCGATGCAAGCCCCAAGGTAAAAGGCCGTCGACACGCCCGCGGCGGCGATCAATCCTTCCGCTGGTGTGCCAGCGCCGATCACCTCGCCGATCGTGACCTTGGTTCCTAATTTTGCGACCGCCGCCGCAATTGCGGCGATTACCTTGAGAGCCTCCTGAGAAGTCTTGAAGAGGCTGTCGGGAGCCGGAAGCCCGAGCGATTCCAAGCTCTCCTTGAAACATCCATAGAACGACTTCTTTGGTGAAGAAACGACATATTTCTTCTTGAACCTCGCGTACGACTTGTCGGCCATTGGCCCTCCTTAGCGCACTGAAAGCACGCTAGCCCGGTAAACGAAAACCCTCAACAACCGCAGCGGGGGCGTTCTGATTTTTTTCGTGTCAGTGACAGCGAATGCTCTCGGAACTGGAGGCAGGTTCGAGCTTAGGCAAGCACCTGGCGTGGAGTGACCGGGCAACGATCCATGCCCTTATCATATAGTGACGACGGCGCCCGAAGCGTATCCCCTTGGCTTCATTCGGGGACGAGGGTCGGAACGGGCGATCGCGGAATTGAATCCGCAATCATTGGGAAGCCGTAGCCAAGTAGAAGTGAGTGCTTCGATGGCGTCCGCCTGGTTGCTGCCCGGACACTGGCCTGCCCAAATCGCCGTGCAATGGCTTCGGCTAAATGCATAGCGGCATGCCGACGCGTAGTGCGCGGACCTGTCAGGGTCTGATCACAGATGCGGCGATTCACGGCCTGCCGGTGAATATCACGAGAATATCCACGATTGGGTCGGGCAATTCAGAAGGAATATACACACCCACCTGTCGGGTCTCCAGGATATGGTCCCAACAAGGTCCGACGCGGCGAATATCGAAGTATTCAAATCCGGTTTTGGCGGGGACACCGACGGGCGTTATCTCAAGATGGTTCAGCGCCAGCCCCGGCAGGTTCCTCTTCACTAGCGGTGCAACGAACCGCTGGGAGCATATTCTCACCGTCCTGGGCGTCACGGCTGCGATGTCTTCTACCAACTGGCTGGTGTGGATGCCCATGATCCAGCGTGAGGGTCCCAGGCAGCGCAGGTCCGAAACCTCACCGCCGTAGAAACAATCTGATATTTTCTTCAACGGAATCGTGATGCAATGCGTCTGATCGGTTGCCCGCGGTACCTCGTCCTTCCTCGATTCGCGTAATTCATTGAACTGTTTTTCAAAACCGACCCAATCGAAATCGCATGGCAAACGATCAAATGTCCACCACCATTCCCCCGCGATCTCGTCCATGGCCTCAAAATACTCCCTCGACCACATGTGGGGACAACGAAGGACTGCATCCTGAAATGGTAAGGGCGGAGTATATCGGTGACTCAGGATGTAATGCAGGATCAATGAGGGCGATGCGTAAATGACACCGTCGCCAGGAATGAAGACGTTTCGGGCACCCATCGTGATCCAATAGTGCTGGTGCCGCAGGAGTCGAGGGTAAACACGCAATTTGATCAACGTAGTCGGGGCAGAGAGAGCAATTGTGATAGCCCGGAAGAATCACAGGCTGCCACGGCGCAACGAGCAGGATAATGAGTTGGCGAACTATCTCCGCAGGGACTTCTCCTGTCGGGTAATCATGTCCGGACTCAAGCCACCCGACAGCAATCAGGCGGTCCATTTCGGCGAAGTACTTGCACGGCGCTAAATCGGGTATCCAGGACACACTTGGCTTCCTTATAAACGCAGATCGGGTCCGGTTGCTCCTTTCGTAGCTTAACTTTTGCGAAGGAGACGCAGAGTTTCACGGCGCGAACGGCGCGTCCTTGGTTACCGTATCATAGGCGCTTCCCGTTCCGCACCGGAGGTGCTGATCGAGCGGCGCCAACCCAGCAGAACTCACGGCGCAAAGTACCCATTTATATCAAGGATCAAGTCCGTCGAGTTGGTCACAAACACGCTAATCGCCCCATTTGTCCCTACCGGCACGATCGCCGCGTTGGCCACCTACCTTCAGGAGAATTCAGTGTCGAGACGACGGGCGTGTCTGTCCTGTCGGCCAAGCCGTCAGGCAACCTCATGACAGCTCGCGCGAACATGGGCATGAAGCCGGAAGATCCGGGCCCGCTGAAGGACAAAAAGGTCTGGGCTGAGCTGAAGGACAAATACATCGCGATGGTCGATGACGGCGTCAAAAACCTGCAACATGCTCTTGATATCGACAAGGACTACGACGATGCCATGGCTTACATGAACCTGCTCATCCGTGAGAAGGTCGATCTCGATGATACGAAGGACCAGTACGAACCGGACAGCAAGGTGGCCGACGGCTGGGTCCAGAAGGCGATCGAGACCAAGAAGATGAAGGCTGCGAAGCAACCCGGCGCGGCTGGCGGCATCACGGAAGGCAAGTAAGCTTAGCTCAGCTGTTTCATCGAGGCGGCGAGACACGTGAGTGGTTTCGCCGCCTTGTCGTTTTTGCGGGGTACGGCGGGCCGCCGTCTACCCACTTTCCGGTGAAACTCATTTCCGCGAGTCCGGTGGCACAAGGTTGTTCGCGCGATAGTAGACCACAAGCTGGCCATAATGCTCACCGCTGTGCTCGATGGCAAATGTCCAGATGGTGGAGTTGTGGGTCATCCTCTTGCCGAATGCTGTTGTCTTGTCTAAGCCGGCGTCGCCCTGTTGTTGAATCACCCTCGCACCGTCGGCAATGGCCTCTTGCACGAACTTGACCACGTCGGCCTTGGTCTTGAACGCGTCACGCGAAGGATTGTCACCATCGCCGAAATCGGGGCCGAGATTCGATCCCGAAATCCACCGCATCAGGACAAAATCCAGTGCGGCAGCATGGAGAAGATTGAGGGCAAACGTGCGCTCGTCCTTCTGCAGCTTAAAATCGTATTTGTCTTCAGGGAAGTCCTGAGCCATGGTGACGAGTTTGTTCCCGATGTCGTTCCACCTGTCCAACATCTCATCAGAGCGAGACCGGGCCGGTCTCGGAGGTTGGTTCTTTGTCTGGGTTTGACTGTGAACGCCGATTCCGAAGCCGGCGACGAGCGTGAACGCACACAGTGCACGTGCAAACTGATTCATTTGTGCATTAACTCCTTTCTTGATCTGTTTTCGAGTTTTTGATCTTGTTTTCGAGCGCGAACTTAGTGCTTGTGGATGAAACAGCACGCGGTGTGCGCGACGGTCGACAAAACGCCACACACGAGTGCAGCGCTGAAAACTGCACTAACTAGCGCGCTCGCTAAACCCCATGTTCGTTGAGGCTGATCCGAAACCAGCCGAGCCAGCCGAGCGCTCAAGAACGAAGATGCTGTGGCTTCGAGCAGCAGCGGCTGTTCCGGGCTCGCTAGTTTAGATAGCGCTGAAATCAGGTCACCGCCCTGGGACTGTTGAATCACCGCCTCATCACACGAGAGCTCCCGGTACAACGAGATGCGAGCACTGGTAATCCAAACCATCGGATGAAACCACAGCATACAAAGCACAATTTCATGAACGAGCCGGATTAGGTTGTCCCGTCTTTTTGCGTGTGCCACCTCGTGGAGCAGAACAGCGTTCAGTTCGTGCTCGCTCAGCAATTCATCGATGCCGCCCGGAAGCGAGATTCTCGGGCGCAGAACCCCGCTGACCACTGGCGCCTGCGATCTTCCGAACGTTACCGGTATCCCGTGCGCAACAAACCCTCGCATCTCTAGATGCCCTGCACTCTGGCGCAAGTCACGCCGTTCGTTCCGCAGGCGAAGATACAGCCGCGTTGCCGTCAAACTCGAGCCTAGCAGCCACACGGATACCAGAGCGAGCGCCACGCTGTGATTTTCAGCGACATCGAGACCGACATCACCTATGAACGCGAGCGGTTTAGCGAATGAGAGATGTGGCGCGAAAAACTTGTCGAACAGCGCCCCCGACGGCAAAACGAAATTGAGGGAAGTGGTTAGCCAGATCCAATACTTCGTGGTGGCGCTTCCACACGGGATAGAGGTAAGAATCCACGCCGCGCTCCACACCATCGAGGCATAGAGTAGATGAACGCCGCAGTAGTAAAGTACCGGCGCGAGGTGTTCAACCACGGTTCTTTCCCCCGCGGCCACGGCTGGCTTTGCTATTCTGTGCCGCGTTCTGGAGGTCCTTCAGATCCTTCAAGCTCAGCGCCCCGGTTTCGAGAAGATTGGACACCAGCAAACGCGGCGACCCGCCAAACAATCCCAGCAAGTCATGCATGAGTCCGCTTCGGAACTCGCGCTGGTCGATGATCGGCTCAAACAATTGGGCATTGCCAATCTTCTTCACCTTGCGCAGAGCGCCTTTCTGCTCTAAACGATACACCAGCGTCTGAACAGTGGTGTACGCGACGCGCTCCTCTTCCGGTAAACTATCGAGAATCTCACGGACCGAACACGTGCCGAGCTTCCAATATTGCTCCAGGACACGTGTCTCTGCCTTGGTAAGTCGCGTCTGGCTCATTCTCCTACGCTTCCCGGCAATGCTACTACGCATTCCGTAGTATTGTCAAGCGCTGTTTTCGAAGCGCCGGCAATCAGTCTCGCGACTCGCTCCACGTGCGTGAACTCGGAGGGCTCTTTGAAGGAAAAGTGAAAGGATTCGGGAAGGACTCCAAACGGTCCTGGCGCCATAGTTGTCTCGGAGGCTTGATCCATAAAACACAGAATTCGGATTCTTCGATGGCTCTCGTCGCGATGATCTTGGCGAGTCGGGCCGCCGGGATTTGAACCCGGTACCCTACATGGCATTAAGCGGCATCCAGCGGTAACTGTTTGACTCTACGACGCCGATTTCAGTTCTAATGGCAACCAGCGGCAACGCCGGCTGCTGTCGTGGCTTCACGTTGGCGGCACGCGGCCCGAGACTTGGCTGCCGGAATACCGTGTTTCCTTCGGTAGCTGGGAGCTGGGAGACCCTTGCAGACAATCAGATCTCCGGTCGGAACTCGTCCTCACGCGATTTCTATCGCGCTGAGTCGACCGGGTTAGGCGTCGGTTCGCAGCGCCTGCACCGCGTCCACACTGCTTGCGCGAGCCGCCGGAATCACTCCTGCCACTGCAGCACAGACGCCCAGTACGACCGCTGATGACCCCAGAATCAGCGGATCCCAATTCTTCACGCCGTAGAGCTGTCCGGCCAACATCCGCCCCGCCGCCAGTGCCGCTGGAATCCCTAAGGCTACCCCCATCCCTGCCTGCGCCAGCGCGTCTTTCAGGATCAGAAGTATCACTTCACCAGGAGTAGCTCCGAGGGCCGTCCGCACGCCAATCTCGCTGGTGCGCCGCGCCACCGAATAACTCGTGATGCCGTACAGCCCCACCGAAGCCAGCAACAACGCCAATGCGCCAAAGATTACCGCCAGCGTACCGATCAGCCGTTCGTGCGCCACAAGCCGACTGAGATGCTCACTGACTGGTGAGACACTCAGAACGGTCAGGTTCGGATCGATCTTGCCGAGCGTCCGCTGGATGCGCGGCCCCAAACCCGAAGATCTGCCCCCGACCCGCAGCAGGACACTTCCGATTACGTTAGAACGCGCAAGCGTGGTGTCGTTCCACTCGTCCTTCCGCATCTGCAGCATCGGCACGAAGAACATGGGTCGCCCAGGCCCGCGCGGATCGCGAAACCGGATGGTGTTCACGACCCCGATGATGTCGTAATCGGCGCGGTGGGAGAAGCCGCCGAGGCCGAACCGCTTGCCGATCGGATCCTCATCGGGGAAGTAGTTCTTCGCGAAGGTCTCGTTAATGACGGCGACGTGGGTCGAATCGCTCGTATCGCGCTCATCGAAGGTCCGGCCGCGCACGATCCGCGCTCCTATGGTTTCGAAAAACGTGCCGCTAACACGATCCCATGACGGCGATATCTGCTGCTGCGGTCGTTCCTCGATGGTCGCACCCATCTGCCAGTTGTTGCCCGACATGGGACTGTACAGAGCGAGCGCCACCTGTCGGACCTCAGGGATCTGCCTCAGTTCGCGGTCGACCTGAGAGTATACGGCCGTGAGTTTCTCCGGACCGTAGCCGCCGAAGCCGGCGTTGACATCCACCACCACCGTGCCTTCAATCTGGAAGCCCCATTGCTGACGAGTAAGGTTGCGTAGGGTCTGGGTCATCAGGCCGGCGCCCGCCAGCAGCACCAGAGAAAGGGCTGCCTGCAGTACAACCAGCACTTTCTGCGGCGACGAAGAGCGCCCGCTCGAGTTACGACCCGCGCCACGCAGAGCCATCGCAGGGTCGGCCCGCGATGCTGACCAGGCCGGAGCCAGCCCGAACCCTGCGCCCGTGAGGACGGAGAGGAGCAGTGCGAATCCCAGGACCGGCAGGGACGGAGTTGCGTGGATGGGGACAAACTGGGCACCCCGAAATGCTAGCTGGAGGAGCAGGTCCGACGTCTCAAATGCCACCAGCAACCCCAATGCACCGCCACTGACCGACAGGATGGTGCTTTCGATGAGGACCTGTCGGATAAGACGAGACCGCGGAGCACCTAGAGCCGCGCGGATGGCGGTCTGTCCCGCCGAGGCGGTTCCGCGCGCCAGTTGCAGATTGGCCAGGTTGGCGCACGCGATCAGAAGGACCAATCCGGTGATCCCCATCAGCAGTCGAAGATCGGCGCGGTAGTTGTCACGCATCTCGGCCAGCCCGGCGCCTCCCGGCACGAGTGAGATGTGCTGTTTGTCGATATTCTGGCGGTTGGCGCCAGAGGCTGACGGTTCATTCGTCGCAAGCCACTGCTTTAGCTCGGCTGTGAGCTTGGCCTCTACGGCGGCCTGCTCCATTCCCGGTTTGAGGCGCGCAAAAGCGTATAGCCAATGGGCGGTCTTTTCATCGAGCAGGGATCGTTTGCCGTGGGTGGCAGGTTCGGCAGCGAGCGGCATCCAGAAGTCTGGCGGATCGGGGCGCAGTGCAGCTCCAAAGAAACCCGGCGGCGTGACGCCGATAATCGTAAATTGAGCGCCCTCGATCGTGAACGCGGACCCAATCACCGACGGGTCGCCTCCGTAGTGCTGCTGCCAGGCGCGATAGCTCATCACCGCGACCGGCGCAGCACCGCGCACATCGTCGGCCGGGACGATTAGTCGGCCGGCGAACGGGCGCAAACCGAAAAGGGTGAAGTAGTTCCCGGAGACGAACTGGTCAACGAACGGCTCGGCCGCCTCCGCTCCCGCGCGCCGAACGCCCGCCCGGTCCAAACCACCCTGAAAAGCTGACATGTCTTCAAACTCGGGGGTGTTTCTCTTCAGGTATTGGTAAAGATCGTAGGAGTAGATCGAGAAGTTGCCTTGAAAGCCTCCCAGGACACAACAGTTGTCCCCGCCTCCCACGCGCACAATGCTCTGCGGATCGGCCACAGGAAGAGTTTTCAGCATCAGGGCATTCACTAACGTAAAGATGCCCGTATTGGCACCGATCCCGAGGGCCAACGTCAGCAGGGCCGTGATCGTGAACCCTTTCGCGGCGACCAAGCGCCGAAGCGCGAACCGGACGTCGTTGAGCATATGATGAATACTCTGACGCCGGAACAAGGTAACGCGGGGAAGATCGAAAGGCTTAGGTTTTCAGTGGAGACCGAAGTTGGCTCTCCGTCGTGGCATACGTTTCGAACTTTCACATTCGGACGGGCATTCTCGAACTACGATGGTCGCGCCTACAAGATCGCCCGCTATCTCCCAAAGACCTGCGTCGTACTGACTTGCGGAAAATGCTCGCCACGACTGACTATTCGCTCATATATCTGTGGCCCCTCTGTGGACGCATCTCGGACCGGCTTGGCGCTCTGGGATTTTAGCTGGGCATTCACCTGAACAGGTGCAGATAACAAATCGGCTAGTTCACACTTCTTTGGACGCGTCCGGGCGCGGCCGAGTTGATCCATGTTCAGAGTCTGCACGCAAACCCGTGCAGATAGCTGTTGTTTTATTCAAAGAGTAGTGCGGCTAACAGATCCGAGGATGCCACCGGTGATGCGGACCATCGGCGATCAGATCCGCGCCTGCCGCCTTGACAAGCATATGACGCAAGCGGAACTAGCTGAGAGCATTGGTGTTACACCGGCCGCGCTCGGCCAATGGGAAGCCAACAGGCGGATACCGTCGGCACGGTATTTGCCGAAGCTTACGTCGAATCTGGGCCACCTCTCGGTTCAGCCGAGTGCGGCTAACTTAACGAAAAACGCGCGACCCGCCATGTTGCCCCACAGCCGTGTCCGCCTGGCCAAGAAAGTCCCCAGAACAGCGCGCCTTACATCGAACGCCGCTCGACCGCTACCTCTTCCGAGGAAAAAGGGAGCCACCGTCTGTGGCCCAGAGGTGTACGGCGAGAGGTGGCCGAGGTTGATCCATATGGTAGATTTGTGCGGTGGCTGGCGAATAAACCGTAGAAGACTAACTACGACACGCAAGAGGGCTTCCGAATGTCAAAGACGCTAAGGGTTTTGATTACGGGCGCGGCACGCGGCATAGGGATGGCAACGGCGCGGGTACTTGCCAACCGAGGGCATTCAGTCGTCGCCACCGACGTATCCGCGTTGAGTGGATCGGAAGGCATCCAGGCACATGTGCTTGATGTCACCAGCGACGACTCCGTGGCGCGGTGCCTTGAAGAAGTTGGTCCGCTCGATGCAATCGTCAACAACGCAGGTATATTCGGCGGAGGGCCGGTGGAAGGCTATCCACTTGATCGTTTCCGGCAAATGTTCGAGACAAACGCGCTCGGCGCGCTGCGCGTAATCCAGGCGGTCTTGCCCGCCTGGCGAAAGCGCGGTTCCGGCGTCATCGTGAATGTGTCGAGTGTGAACGGCCGAATCTCCTCGCCGCTCGGAGCAGCGTACAGCGCCTCCAAGTTCGCGCTCGAAGCCGTGACGGAGTCACTGCACCTGGAAATGCGTCACTTTGGAATACGCAGTGTATTGATCGAGCCCGGAACCATCGCTACCGGCATCAAAGCGATCGAGCCCCATAAAGGACCAGCGGAATACGCCGGACTGTGGGAGCAGTGGGCTGGAGCCAATACCAAAATGACAGGCCCATCTGGTGGAACCGGACCCGAAGTTGTCGCATTGGCCATCGCCAGTGCAATCGAAGACCCCGCGACACCGCTCCGCGTACCGGTCGGCCAGGACGCTGAGATGATTTTGAGCTTGCGAAGAAGCCTCGACGATCAGGCATTCGAAGATGCCATGAGAAAGGCCGTTGGGCTTACGTGGTGATGAGAGGCAGGCCTCATCGATTTTCTCATCGCCCATGGTCTTCTTCAGGACGGGCAAGCCGTCGCAGGGTCGATAGGCGCTTCCTCATAAGCTTCGGCGATGACTTGGTGCGATCACCTCCCCGATCAAGAGAGTCGCCTCCGATATCAGGATAAGACCTTATTGAGTCTGCCCCCATCGTCGCGCGCGAAACAATTCCACGTCCGCCCTACTCCACGCATCGAGCATAACCACCCAACTCACTCGATCGGCAACGCTCAGTTGGTGTCAGCGAAAAATCCCTGCACTGCTATGCCACCTGGCGGCGACCCGTTGATGTTGCCGCAACTATCGCGTTCCCAAAAAGACTGCGAACTAAGAGCTTCCGGAGATTAGTCGGGTTTTTCAAGTTGCCGTGTAACGCGCTAGCCTTCGAATTGACACCTTGCCCGCCCTCCGGGGTGGATCGTCGTCGAGTCGGAGAAAGGGTTCGCCCTAACTCCCTGTGCCGTGCTTCCTACCTTCACTTGCCGCACCACGCCGGATCTTGCTTTTTATGTCGTGAGTATGTGATTACGCGAGCTGCGACGGAACCTTCAGGCTACCCAATCGCCGTACCCAGCCTATATTTTGCTATCTTCCGATAAATCGTCATGCGCGAGCAGTTAAGCCTCTCGGCTGCCTCGCTTTTGTTCCAATTACTGGCATGGAGTGCTGACAGTAAACGATCGGACTCGCTCAGATCCGGCGACGCACGCGGATGCTGGTTGCGGAACCAGTCCGGCAGATCCGAGAACGTAATTATTTCCGACGGTTGAGTGACAAACACGCCCTCTAAGAGGTTGCGTAACTCGCGAACGTTGCCCGGCCATTGGTACGCGAGCAGATGCTCCACAACGTCGTTATCCATTCCCTGCACTTGCGCGTGAAACTGGCGATTGAACTCGGCGATGTAATGATCAATGAGCTGCGGAATGTCCAGTTTCCGTTCGCGCAAAGGCGTCAAATGGATTCGAGCGATATTGAGGCGGAAATACAGGTCGCGCCGGAACGTCTGGTCTCCTGCGAGCGTGTCCAAATCGCGGTTCGTCGCAGCGACAATGCGGATGTTCAATGAAATCGGCTTTCGTCCACCCAGACGATGGAGTTTCTTCTCCTCAATGACGCGCAGCAGCCGGACTTGACCGTACGGACTGAGTTCGCCTATCTCGTCGAAAAATACGGTGCCGCCGTTGCCGGCTTCAATTTTCCCGGGCGTGGAGAGATGGGCGCCTGTGAATGCGCCGCGTTCGTAACCGAAAAGCTCGCTTTCGAGCAGCGTATCGGGAATTCCTGCGCAGTTAACGCAAACGAACGGCTGCTCTCGCCTCCCACTGTTCTGATGGATCAATCCCGCCACGAGTTCCTTACCCGTTCCGGTCTCACCGGTAACGAGGACGTTGCTGTCCGTGGCGGCAACTTTGTGGATGTAAATGCGGACGGCCCTCAAGTCGTCACTGTCGCCCACCAGGACGTTAGTGCTGTCCTGAAGCGAAACGCGGGGCGTATGACGGTCCAATAACTCAGCCAATTCTTCGATGGATGCCGGGTGGGGGAGGTAATCCGTGGCACCGGCACGAAACGCCGCCAACGCCAATTCCTCCGAACTGGCATTCGCGATGGCAAGAATACAGAGGCTCGGATGAACTCGCCGTATGGATCGCAGCAATTCGATGCCGCCGCCGGTCTTGTTGGCCCGCAATCCGACGACGACGGCCGCGATCTGGTCCTGGGAAAGGAGCGAAAGAGCATCCGTTGTGCAGCAGTAAAGCGGACGGAATCCTTCCCGTTCCGCGAAAAATTCAATTTCGCTGGCGAGTGACTCTTCGAGGTTCGTCAGCAGAATCTTGCGCCGTGAGCCCGCCAACAGCGGGTGGTCCCACGGTTTGCGACGTAAGGCACCCATATGCGAAGCGGACGTCTGTTGGGTTTATGACGATCCGGCTATCAGTATACGCGCGATAGGCACTTCATGGACATGGGGGCAAGAGTACTTTTTTAGAATAGTTCTCATACGAAAGTACTGAGGCGGCCCTTGAATCTATACCGTTGCCGGATATCGCTCGGCGGGGATGCCTTTTCGGGGAAGATAAAGAGGCCCATCACCGTCTCCACGATTAAGGTGGACTCCGGAATTGTTCGGGTCAACCCGGGCCAACAGACTCCCTAGAGCAGGGGACGCGCCAAAGAGGAAATACGATCTTCCTGGAAAAAAACCAGACAACTGCAAGGCCCGGCGCCACGAAGGATGGCTTTGGTGCGACCGCACGAAATCGACTCCGCGATTCTCGAGGTATTGCGATGCGGCTCGAATAACATGCTGGGCGTCGTCCGGAGCGGCAAAGCAATCGACGATCTGACCCGCGCGGAGATTGCCGAAGCGCGGGTGGTCTGTCAGGTGTAAGTCGAGGAGCAACGCCCATCCAGCGATCCGTCTGCCATGTTTCACCTGAAGGCGGATGAAACGCTTGTCCGCTGGCGGGTAAAGCGCGTTCAGAGTGCTGCTGTTGCGTACCGCCACGAAACTGTATTGTGCGTGGTTGGCCTCCCATAGCCGGTCAGCCCAATCGTCGAACGCGCCAATTTCGCGGGCGATGACTTTACGCACCGCGCCGTGGGGTTTCGCAAGCGAGAATGAGAGGGCGTGAGTCCCAGCCCATCCCACACCCGAGTAAAGCAGCAATCTCGCGAGCCATGGCTTTAGAATGGTCGATCCCGTTAGGAACCGCGCTGCATGGTTGATCTTGAAATAGAACGGCACCCGGCGCAATTGGAACTTCAGTCCGCCCAGGAGGCGAGCTACTGGCGTTTGTTCGCCACCCATCCCCATGCCGAAGAGCAGCGGCTGTCGGCGCTGCGCATCCAGCACAAGACGAGCGGGCAGCAGACCGTATTTCGGGTTGACCAGCGCCTCGGAAATGGGCAGACGGAGTCCTCCAATCGAAGTTATCTGGCCTCCGATGCTGGCTTCCTGCTGGATCAAAATGTATCCGCCGCGTACCTGCCCGTCTTCGATCGCTACGAATGGTTCTTCATAGATAGCGCAACCCAGGCGTTTCGGCAGCCATTGAGACACGGGCTCCTCGGGAAATGGCGTGACGCCGCGCGTACTCACGCGCTCATTGAACGCGCGAACGGAAGGCGCCAAACCATCGCTCAATGTCCGAATCTCGATCATGATGCCAACAGCGGTGGTGCATGCAGATACTGCGCTGCTTTTCGTTGAGCGTCGATGAGTTGATAAAGCCGCTCGACCTGTGCAGCCGCCATCCCGGATGCTTGCGCCACTTGCTCAGGTGGTGTGCTGCGGTCGCGCCCCCAAAGGCATTGGTCCATCAGCGAGAGTGGGGCGCAGAAGTAGAATTCCTCCTGTGATTGCGGCAGGGAGTAGGTCTCCGTCGTCGGTTGCCGCCGGCTGATCTCGTCAGGGATCCCCAGGTATTGGGCTAATTCGTAGACTTGGGTCTTGTATAGATGCGCGATCGGTTTGAGATCGGCCGCACCATCTCCGTTCTTGACGAAGAAGCCCAAGTCATATTCCAGTCGATTCGGAGTGCCGGCCACCGCATAGCGCAGCCGGTCCGCCCAGTAGTACTCGATCATCTTGCGCGTGCGTTGTTTGAAGTTGGTTGCAGCGACAATCTCGAGGTACGCTTCGGCGGTGAGCCGTGCCCGGCGCTGCTCGCCATGAGGACCTTCGGCTACGACCGAGTAAATCGCGTATCTCGCGCCGTTCATCATATCCGGGAGCACGATCTTCGAGCGCCATCCTGGGCCATAATCCGGCAGTACCGTGCGGATCGCCTGGTCGCGACGTTCGTAGCACCCGGCGGCCTCGAGAATTGGTCCGATGTTTTCGAGGCGGGTATCGATATCCAGGCTCTCGGCCAATAGATGTGAAAGGCGCAAGCTGTCCGCTGAACTGTCGCGCTCGGGCATGAACAAGCCGAGTACACGGTCTTTGCCGAGAGCACGAACCGCGAGCGCGGCCACCACGCTGCTGTCCACGCCTCCCGAAAGCCCGATCACGACACCCTTGCGGCGCAGGTCGCAAAGAACTTGCCTGCGAATGGCTTCCTGGATCCGTGCAGAAGTTGCCGCTGGGTCGATCTGGAGCGTGGGGGCAAGTTCCCGGCGGGCGAGTTTGCCGCTCGACGTCTTCGGTAACATCTCGCGAAATTCAACGGACTTGGGAATCATATAGTCTTCGAGATGGCGGGCACAAAATCGCTGCACTTCTCGCGCCGTAAGTTGCGCGCCGTCTTTGGACCGGATGACGGCCTGAATGGCTTGACCGAGCACCGGGTCGGGAACGCCGATCACGACCGCTTCCGCTATCCCGGGCATCTCGTGCAGGACCTCTTCAATCTCCCGTGGGCTGACCCGATAGCCTCCGACCTTCAGCATGTCGTCGTTGCGGCCGACGAAGTACAGATAACCTTCGTCGTCCATGCGGAACAGATCGCCCGTGTACAGGACTCTTTCGCCCGGCGCCGGCCCTGGCTTGAGGACGGCGTCAGTTTCGGCGGGAAGCTCCCAATAGCCCTTCATCACGTGCGAACCGCGCACCACAAGCTGCCCGACCTGGCCCGGTCCGAGGCGCTCGCCCGTTTCGTTTACCAGGTAAACCTCTTCGTTGGGCATGCCCTTACCGACCGAACCTGGCCGGATGTCCAATTGCTCCGGCGGGAGGTAGGATACGCGCTTGCATTCGGTCAGGCCGTACATCGAGTAGATCTTGGCTTTGGGAAAAGCGCGTCGCAGACCCGCTATGTGTGCCGGCGGCAGCACGGCTCCAGTGCTCGACAGGTATCGCAACGACGGGAATTCATACTTCGCGAGATCCATTTCGAGCAACATCGCAGCCATGGCCGGCACAATTGGGAATCCGGTGACCTTCTCACGAATCAAAGTCTCGATCGCGACATATGGATAGGCAAAGGAGCGAAGGAGCACCAGCGTGGCGCCCATCAGGAACGCCATCAGCACCTGGTAGAGCCCGTAGTCGAACGACAGCGGCAGGGCATTCAGGATGACATCGTCGGGTGCGTTCTCAAGGTAGGTCGTAATCGAAGTCGCCGCGCTAACAATGTTCAGGTGCGTCATCATGACGCCTTTCGGCCTGCCTGTTGAGCCTGATGTGTAGATGAGCGCCGCCAGATCGGCATCTATCGTCGGAGGTGCGATTCGCGTGGGAGAACTACTACTTTCTGAGCCAGTCCAGACGCCTCTCAAATGTGGCGTGTCGACCGGCTCACCCAAGGTGATTAGCCCCTTCGCACGGCAGTTGTTCAGGATGTAACGCAGCTTGTCAGATTTCGTGCTGGGATGCAGCACCGCGAACACGGCGCCGACTTTGAGAATGGCGAATATCGATACGGCCGCCTCGATACTGCTTTCCAGCAATACGGCCACCCGATCGCCGCGCTCGATTCCGCCGCTGGCCAGCGATTGTGCGAGCCGGCTCGCGCGCTCATCAACTTCGGCATACGTCAGCCGCTGCTCGCCGCACACGAGCGCTGTCTTCGCAGGCAATTGTGCCGCGCTTCGTTCCAGGAATTCATGAACTAGCACAGATGCTTTCTCCCCACGTATTCCGTTATCCGATTGATCGAGTCGAAGTTGTCAGGGATGATCTCTTCATCTGCGACCTTGAAGCCATACAGCTTCTCGACGAAGTTAATCAACTCCAGTACTCCGGTTGAGTCAACGACGCCCTTCTCGAGCAGGGAATCGCTGTCTGTCAAGCCGTCCGGCTGACCGAAGAGGAAATTGTCAACGATGAACTCACGAATTGTGGTTTGCATGGTGAATGAATTGATCGATCAGAATCTGAGTTGAAAGAATGCCGACGAAGGCCATGTTGTCTCCTATCCCAGTGAGCGTTTTCGACGTCAAACGCTCAACGGCCGCGGCGTTAAACAGGCCGCCTTTGTGGATACAATCCTGCGATAGCAGTTCAGGGACGTACTCGGTACCTGTCAGCGCCGCTGCCTCAGGTGCCCGATAAGGCTGTTTCGGACGTCTACGTATGCTTTCAGGCACGAGACCGCGGGCGCAGGTCTTGAGGAGGTACTTTTCCCGAAGCGCCCGGATTTTGAGATGGGACGGAAGCCGTGAAGCGAATTCCGCCACGCGATGGTCCAGAAAAGGAAAACGACCTTCAACCGAGTGCGCCATCGCGACGCGGTCGCCCTGCGACGATAGAATGTACCCCGGCAACAGGTATGTCATTTCGAGGTGTTGGGCGCGGTTAAGCCAATTCCATTCCGGGAACTCGGTCGGCAGTTGTCCTCGAAGATCGTCATAAGGATCGTAGTCTCGTAACTCTTGGCGGATGCTTTCCGAGAGAAACAGTCTCAGTTTCGAAGTCATGCGCCAGCGCGATATGTGCGACCCGAAAAGCGCGTCTTCGCCGGTCTGAAAGAATGCCTGGCGATAAGCATCGCTCTGTGCTCGAAGCCCTGGCAGATATGGATACAGCCTCCGATAGAGCAGCGGTCGCAGATGCGACTCGGGATGCCGTGCGCAAAAGTCGCGCAGTTTGGCTTCCTTAAAGATGTCGTAACCGGCGAATACCTCGTCCGCCCCTTCGCCGGTCAGCACAACCTTATAGCCGCGGTCGTGAACTAACTTCGACAGAAGAAACAGCGGCGCTGGTGCTGTCCGAAGAATGGGGCGCTCGGTGTGGCGGATTACCTCGGGGAAAACGCGGCCGATATCCGCGGACGTGCAGCGGATCTCCTCGTGCTCGGTCCCAAGAAATGCGACCGCCTCCCGCTGGTATGGCGTCTCGTCGAATTCTGGATCGTCAAACTGCACCGAAAACGTCTTGAGTGGCGCGGTGGCGGTTCTGCGAATCAGGGCCGCAGTCAGCGTGGAATCCAGCCCGCCGCTCAAATATGCGCCGACCGGGACATCGGAGCGCAGCCTCTGCTCCACGGCGCTCTTCAACAGTTCCAGGAGTTGCGCACCGGAATCGCCGTTGAGGGCGGTATTTTCCGTGTAGTGCGGCGTCCAATGCCGGTACGAACGCATCCCGCCTTTATCGACGGTCACCGAATGGCCGGGCGGTATTTCCTGGATTCCATGGAAGATCGTCCGCGGCGCGAGCGGTACCCAGAATGTGAAGATCTGGACGAGGGCCTTGATGTCGATGCGCCGCTCGACCTCCGGATACTCGAAGAGCGCTTTGGCCTCGGAAGCAAATAAAAAGCGGTTTCCGGCCGCCGTGTAGTAGAGCGGACGAACGCCGAAGCGATCTCGCGACAGTAGTAATCGTTGGATCCGGCGGTCCCATAGAGCGAAAGCCCACTGTCCATTGAACCGCTCCACACAGGCATCACTGAATTCCTGATACATGCGCAGGATCACTTCTGTGTCCGACCGTGTCCGAAACTGGTGGCCGAGACCTTCGAGCTCCTCGCGCAGCTCAATATAGTTGAAGATCTCTCCGTTGAACGTCACGGCGAGCGAGCCATCCTCCGTTTGCATGGGCTGGCCGCCGCCATCGATATCGATGATGCTGAGCCGTGCGTGAGCGAGGCCGACGTGTCCGTCGACATACAAGCCGGTATCGTCGGGCCCACGGTGGCGGAGAGTTCGTATGCTGCGCAACAATGCATGCCGATCCGCCGGCATTCCGTCGAAGCTGTATACTCCCGCGATTCCGCACATTGCTTTACGCCTCGAGCACCGGAACAGGAACCGCCGTGCCGCATGTTGCACCCACCACGCCGGCGTTCGTAAGAGCCATTGCATCCGGTATGGAGCTGACGGCCCGGGCAATGCGATTCAGCACCGTCCAATCCAGTTCCCAGGAATGTCCCCACAGGTGGAGAATGCCGCCATCACGGCCGACCTCGCCGATCATGTAGCCGACAAGGCTCTCTATTTGGGTTTCACCTCGCCAACGCGCCTGCCAATTCCACAATCCACTCCAGTTCCGGTGGCGCAGCGCGTGACGATACCTCTTCACGGCAGTTTGAGGGTACAAGTGCAGCGAGACCGGCATGCGCACCGGATCAAAACGCAGAGCGATTCGGAAATCGACCGACGTTCGGCATAGCCGGTAACCAGCCGCAACTGCACGCATCATCACTCGCCGGTTGAATCTGCCCTTCGGATAGCAAAGCGACCGTACTTCGATGCCAAGTGTGTCTTCGAGCGCTGCGCGGCTGTCGCGCAGCTCTCGATCAATTTCGTCCACCGGCAACTCGGTGAGAATCCGGTGTGTCATGGTGTGGGACCCGATTTCCATGCCCATCGCAAGGAGTTCCATCATTTCAGTACGGCCCAGCACCGGCTTCCCGGCGGGATGCAAGGGTACGTAGAACGTTCCTCGCAGGTGATGGCGCGCCAACGCCTCGCCGACCCGAAGATCCAGGGGATGACCGTCATCCCAACTGGTTGTGATGAGAACTCTCCTTGCGTCTGTCATCACGCAACAGAAGCTAGCGCCAATTCATTGGCCCGGATTCTCCCCGCCCTCATGAGCTGCGCGTGAATCCATTCATATGTACGTGCCAGTCCGGTTTCGAGCGAAACGGACGGCTCCCAACCTAGCGTTTGACGAAGCCGCGTATTGTCGCTGTTACGCCCGCGTACACCTTGCGGCCGGGAGCAATCGTAGACCTTGTGAATCGTCTTGCCTGCAATCGCTGCGATCATATCGACGAGTTGATTGATGGAGATCATCCGATCCTGGCCCAGGTTGATGGGCTCGTGATGATCGGAGTTCATCAGGAGCTGTAAGCCTTCCACGCAGTCGTCGATATAGCAGTATGATCGCGTTTGCTCGCCATCGCCCCAGACGTCAATCGTGTCTTCCGGCGCGGCCAACGCGATCTTGCGGCAGATTGCGGCCGGCGATTTTTCGCGGCCCCCGTCATACGTTCCCAGCGGTCCGAAGATATTGTGGAACCGAACGACACGGGTGTCGAGCCCGAACTCTTCCCGATAGTGACGGCAGATGCGTTCGGTGTAAAGCTTCTCCCAACCGTAGCCGTCCTCGGCATCGGCGGGATAAGCGTCTTCCTCCCGAAGCGGCGTGACGTCCGTCACGTTCTGCCGGTAGCCGGGATATACGCAGGCGCTGGACGTATATAACAGCCGCTCGACACCCTGAGTGCGCGCAGCCTCAATCGTGTTCATGCTGATCATGGTGTTGTCGCGGACGATCTCTGCCTTGTTTGTCTCGATGAACCCGATGCCGCCCATATTGGCCGCCAACGCATAAACGCAGTCGACGGCACGCGTGGCTTCGAGGCAGTTGTCGAACCGCCGCAGGTCGAGCAACTCGAAGGAGTGCGCGGCGGTCGGTTCAAATTCGGGACGCTTAATATCGACTCCGCGGACCCAATGCCCACGGGCGACCAGAGCTTTTACGAGATGGTGGCCGATGAAGCCGCCGGCTCCCGTAACAAGGATACGTTTGTTATCTGGCATGATGTATCTCCTGTCGAACGAGCTGAAGGAACCATAGAGGCAGAAACATCGGAGTCTCGATCAGGTAACGGCGCCACAGCCGGCGCGGCTCCATCAGCAGGCGGTAAAACCACTCCAGGCCATTTCGCTGCATCCAAGCGGGTGCTTGCGACACTCGGCCCGCATGAAAATCGAACGCTGCCCCCACACCGAGCATGACGACGCCGGGCAAACCGGCCTTGTGCGCCGACATCCATGCCTCTTGCTTCGGCGTACTGAGGCCGACAAACACAATGTCCGCTTTTGACTCTCGGAGCTTGCTGACAATATCGCGATCTTCCTTAGGTGTGAGCGGACGATATGGCGGCGCGTACCGGCCCGCGATCAGCAGATCAGGAAACCGCGCCAGCAGGTTTTCCGCAAGCTTCGCGAGTGTACCGTTGCTGGCGCCGTACAGGAAAACCTTATAGTGCCTCGCCTCGGCGAATTGGGACAACGACAGCATTAGCGTCGGTCCGTATACACGGCCTTGTCCATGCGAACCTAACGATCTCATGGCCCAAACCACCGGCATGCCGTCAGGTGTCGCGATATCCGCGGCGTTCAGGATTTCGCGAAAAGCGGGATCCCGGCGCGCCGTCATAATGCCATGCACCGACGTAATGCAAACATAGTGAGCTTGTCTGTCACCCGCGCGCGCCAGGTCAATCCAGGCGCCGCATCTCGAGCACACCTCGTCATAACTTGTGATGTCGATCCCTACACCGAGCACTTGTTGCTTCACCCAACACCTCCCGCCGACATCCGCGCCACCGGTTTCGGCTCAACTCCGGTCATCGCGAACTCGTAAATCTGCATCAGCGTGTCGAAATTCCGCTGCGGTGTGTACGCCAACAGGTAGCGAGCTCGTGCCGCGGCTCCGAGCCGGTCCGCCAGCGAAGGGTCCTGATAAAGCGTTTCGATAAGCTCCGCCAACGCCGCGGCATTCGACGGGGGCGCCAACAGTCCGATGTCCGGTGTCACCAATTCGTCGAGCCCGCAGATCTGGGATGCGATCACTGGCCGGCCCGCGCTCAGCGCTTCCGCCAGGATTCGCGGGAAACACTCCTGATACAGCGATGGAATGATAACCGCTCTTGCCCCCCCAAGCAGCGACATCACCTCGACCGGTTGTTGATATCCCATGAACGTCACTCGGTCCGAGATGCCGAGTCGCACCGCTTGGTTGAGCAGCCGATTGCGTTCCGGTCCGTCCCCCAGGATGATTAATCGGGCTTCCAATCCGACTCTACATTCGGCCCAGGCACAGAGCAGCGTGGCCACACCTTTCTCGGGCGACAGACGGCCGACGAACAAGAACTGCGCACTTCGCGACGGAGGCATTCGCACCGAGCTGCGGTCCTCAACGAAGTTCGGCTTGATCCGGATCCGCTCGGCGGGAATCCCACCTGTGATGAATAGTCGCCGGGCATACTCGCTGAGCACGATGAATGCGTTAACACGCTCGCTCCAGATGTTATGGAGCCGGCTCGTCATGATCATCCGTGCGACAGCCGCGGAGGCCATAAACGAATCGCGGTAGCAACGATGCACGACACCGCGCCACGGAACGCGGGCCAAACAGTCGTGGCACGTGTGACCACTCCGTTGAAACTGCGCATTGACGCAGAACAGGCGGAAATTGTGCAACGTCTGTATGGTCGGCACCCCTTCGTCATGACACGCCGCATGAACCGCGGGGGTCAGTCGCATCCAGAAGTTGTGGGTGTGAGCCACGTCGGGCTGAAATTCGCGGCAAATGCGCCGTACTCCGTCGTATGATTCTTTTGACCAATGCGAATGCATCGCGAGGGCAAGTGAACCCTTGAGGCGCAAACGCGAATCCGTGTGATTGTACGCATCGAGGCTCAGGACTTCCACACCGCGGCTGCGCAGCAGGGTGATCTCTGCATCCGCGACGGCATCCTCGCCGCCGTACTCGCGATACCGGTTGTGGAGCATCAATACTCGCATGAAGACCTATATCTGGCCGCAGGTTGCTCCGGTCACGATCCCTTGCCGCACCTGCAAGGCCCGTATGGCTTGACCCTGCGGGCACGACAAGTTCTTATCTATTCCGACTCCTTGCTCGATCCGAAGATTGTTGCTTCCGTTGTCTTCGACATTGATATCTGGGTACTCATATGTGTTGCCGATAAGCTGATTCCCGTCGGCGCCTGGGCCCAGCGAAATGCCGCGGCTTCCATCAACATCGGAGCCGTTGAAATGATTTCCGATCAGATGATTTTGATCGCCGTTCCAGCGCTGCGTGCCATCGTCGCGGACCAGAATGCCGATGCCGCATTGTTCGAAGCTAGAGGCCGTGACGTCTGTCGCATGGCCTGTGACCTCGACGCCCGTCGAGCCTGACACGCAGTCGAACTTCACACCTACGATGCGTACCTGCGAGCCGCGCACTCGCACGCCCGTTGCTAACGGTTCGAGACCGCCGCCCGTGATCAGAAACCCACCCTCAGTCGTCGACTGGTCCAGGCACGTAATGGAGTTCTTGCAGAACAATTGGGAGATGTAGCCCCAGCTAGCGTCGTCCAGGCCGGTCACCTTCAATCCGGTGCTTGCGTAATTGACAGTGACGTTGCGAACCGTCCAACGGTTGAAGTTGTAGATCTCCAACAGCGTGGCGCTAGGTCCTGCGGGTGTTCCGTCGCGGAAATTGACGAACTCAATGCCGGGGCCGTGATGATCGAGACTGCCGCCGCCAAATCGTAACAGCGTCATACCGTTGGTGCGTGCCACTAGAGTGCACCCCACGTACGGCGGATCCTCGTTGTACGAAGGTCCTGCATTGCCAATGAACCGCACGCCGCTGCCGCGGACTACAATTGGCGTCAAAACGTCATAGGTCCCCGCCGGGCAGAGAACCGTTCCTCCCTGCACTCGATCGAGGGAATCGAATGCGGCTTGAATTGCGGCGCTATCGTCATTCCCGTCGTTAGGGACCGCGCCGAAATCCTGAATGTTGACGTAGGTCGCCTGCGCCGCGGCGAGAGCGCAAACCAGGATCAAGGCCGCTAATAGGCGTTCCGCAATTCTCATGAATTGACTCTCCTTTGTTCGCGTCGGAGCAACGTTGTGTATCCCAGAACCAAGAACCAGGGCAGAGCAGGGTGCCAGATCAGGTCGGTGGTAAAGAAGGAACGGACCGTAATGACCGTCATGACTCCGGCCGCCTCAATCGTCATGTTCCGTGTGAGGGTACTCGCTGCCCGGGAGGCCAGCGTACGCAGCAACTGCCACCATGTCGAAAACAAGCAGGCAAGCAACGGAACCAGTCCGACGACGCCCAGGCCGAGCACGGCTTCGAGATAGGTATTGTGCAAGCTTGAAGTCTCCTGGTCTCCCATTTCGGCCAGGGCGGCAAATCGCCCGCCCGCAAAGGCGCCGTACCCCGTGATCGGGTGTTCACGAAAACGCTCCCAGGCGAAGCTCCACCAATTCGTTCTTCCACTGAATGACGAGAACAGTTGTGCATCCTGTCCGCGACGCACGTATTCCCAAACCATGGAATCGAACGAGGTGAACGCAAATATGAGTGCGACGGCAAAGACCACTCCCAGCGCGATAATCGCGCGGCGCGACGCAATCAAGACTAAGGCGGCGCCGGCCACAAAACCGATCAGTGCACTCCGTGTTTGGGCCAGGAAGAGCGTGGCGAGACTGGTCGCCAGGATCATCCAGTATGTGATCGAGCCTGAACGTCCTCGCAGAATTCGGCTCATTGCGACGATGGCTAGAATTGCGGCAATGTGGCCCACTCCGTTTGCGGAGATGTTCGGCAGCACGCCGGTGAGTTGCAGCCGGAACAGCGCCTTCACGGGTATGAATGCGATTTGCGGCGCGGCCGCTGCTCCGATCCAAACGGAAGCCTGAACGAGCAACAGCAGCAACCAGGTCCAATCGAACAGGTCTTTGAAGTTCTCTGAAGTGGCGGCAGTTGCTACAGCCGCCGACAGGACGGCGATGTCAATGAGTAGTTCGACGCTCTTGTACGCGGTCCAGGACGGATAAACACTCCACAGCGTCGAGATGACCCCCGCGAGCGGAAAAAACGCCATGACAAGCAGATTTCCAGAGAGGAGGGATCGGAGCCACTGACCCCGTCCGATGGCTAAGCGCCAGAGAAGCACCGACCCAGCCAGTCCGACCAATGCCACGCGATATAACGCCCAGGCATCCAGGGGATTGTCCTGGATACTCTGAACATCGCGCACTCGAAACACGAAATCGCTGCAGAAGAGTAAAGCCCAGAGCACATGCCACCAGCGGATCGCCGTAGCCATGGCACGCAAATATGCGCGCGTTTGCGCAAACAGTGTGGGGAACAGTGCGATCGAAGCCGTGGCGCAGACTACACTCCCCACCGCCAACAACGGATCAAGTATGCTGCCCACCCAGGCAAGGACGGCTCCCTGAATGAGCACCAGCGCCATGAGAGTCACGATGTCGCGACGTAGACCCATTGTCATTGCGCGACTCCTTGCCGCGCGTCCAGACCACAAAGCTGCAACAACCGGGTCGGCTTGTCTTCCCAGCGGAATTGGCTATAAACGCGCAAGCGGCCAACCTCGCCCATGCGCCGGCGCAACTCTGAGTTTCTGGCCAGGGTTTCGAACGCAACCCCGATGTCATTAACGACTTGGTCCGGTGTGATCGCGGGAATTTTGATGCCTGTCTCGGCAGTGACCTGCAACGCTGGCCCGCCAAGATCGAGGCACACTACAGGCTTGCCCGCCGCCATGGCTTCCAAACAGGTCCAGCCGCCCGAATCGTGCAGCGTCGGGTGCGCCAGCACATCGCATTCTGCGAGTCGAGCCAGCGCTCGCGGGCGGGGGAGACGGCCCCAGAAGCGGATATGTTCCGCGATGCCCAGCCGTTGCGCGAGGTCCTCCAGTCGACGGCGCTCGGGACCGTCACCAATCAACCAATATTCGCCATCTCCACCCGCGGCGACAAAACGCGCGAATGCCCGCAGGGCGAGATCGAATCCCTTGAGATGCAGCAGATTTCCCAGGCTCATGATCCGAAAGGGATCCTCGTGGCGGAACCCGATGCGGCGCAGAATCCTCAAATCCTGGTCGTTTAGGGCAACGCCGGGGAACACGTGTACTTCTTCGCAGCCGAGAGCGCGAAGGCGAGCGGCCGTGTCTTCGGTACTCGCCAGGCTGATGGTCGCTCGTCGTGCCGTGAGACCGACAAACGGATCGCAGTCCGACAACGATCGCGCGGCCGTGCGCACGATGTCATAGATCTTCCCTCGCGCGCTAAACGCCGACCGGAAAGCCAGTGGCGCCGATTCGCCGCCCCCAATCGGTCCCCAGATGAATGGCACGCCGAGACAGCCGATGAAGCTCGGTGCCCAATACTTCACGAGAGTCACGTGATGTACGAAATCGAAGCTGCACTCCCGCGTCAGGCGCCGCGCGACGAAGTAAACGCCCGCCTGCCAAAGGTAATAATAGAGCCGCAATCCCGACGAGCCACGCTTCCAAAAGCGCGCCCATCGCGGGAGATCGTAGTATACGAAGTGCGCCGATGGCAACGAATGCCGCGCGAGCGCGCGTTCAATCGGGACGCGGTTATTTGATCGCGTGATGACCCAGACTTCGTTATCGCGCGCAAACTCGCGAACCCAATTCCAACCGACACCTGGCTCGGAGCCGCGCCCCGGCTCGCAGGCGTACGCCGATAATAGGATTTTCAGCCGATTGGGGTCGCGCGGGGTAATCGGTAGCGGCCGGCATTCCTGCGATACGCGCTTCCCGTATAGAGCGATCGTGGCCAGGCAGGACAGCAACAACGATCCCGAGTACGAGCCGACTGCGCCTGCAAGCCCCCAGGCGTGGATCGCTGGAATCCCGCCGCCGAGGCAGGCGACGGCAGCAATTGAATACGCATAGAACACGTACGAGGGTGTCTGCAAAGCGCGTAATCCGATCGCCGGCGCATACGCGATCACCTGAACCACGACGCCGATCAGAAGCAGATTACTGAGACCGCTGGCGGCCTGAAATCGTCCGCGATATAGTAGCTCCCACAGCGGACCTGAGAAGACGGCAACGAGAATCAACCACGCGCATGCGCCCAAGCCGAAAAGCGCAGCGACTCGAGCAACCGGCCGCTTTGTGGAATCGGCCCCATGCTGGGCGGCCGTTCGGGAAACCTGAGGTTGGAACAGCATCGCAAGGGCAGTTGCGCCATGCGTGACGGGTACCGTCAGATTCATCAACGCCCGGAACGCGCCGGCGCTGCTGAGTCCGAGGACGCCCGCGATCACCGAGTAGAAGAGGTTTCCCGGCACCCAGATCACGAGCGACGATCCCAACGCCCATCGTCCGTACTTCCAATGCCGCTCCACCGCATCGCGTAGCGATTGACGCGACGCCGGCCAGCCTACGCGGATTGCCACGAGCAGAACGATGCCCACGAGCAGCCCCGTCGCGCCCATTAAGGCGAAAACCAACTCTGTGGAAAGCCGCGCGACCCGTGAGAGCTCCCACGCGCCGCCCAGAATGACAATGCTATAGGCCATCGACCCCGCTGCCGCGATGCCGGATGCCAGTTCCACGTAGCACGACGTCCGAGCGAACCAGAAAAGCAGGATTCCGGGCGCCCCGGCCATCAATCCGAACAATGCGGTCGCGATATAAGTGAAATGCATCCGCATTGTGACCCAGGCCGCAGCCCCGAACAGGATGAAGACCGCGACGGAGAAGAAGATCTGTATCCAAAGCAGCGCTCCGCGGTAGCGGGAATCACTGGAGGCGCTGAGTACGGTCATCGGTTCGAGCAGAAGCGCCTGGTGCCACGCTGAGAGAAACAGGAAAATCGAAAACGCAAGCGCATATACGCCGTACTGTTCGGGCGTGAGCCACCGCGCCAGGAAAATCGTGAGAAGGAAGTTCGATCCTGAAATCAGTCCCTGGTCGGTAAGCGCAAAGAATCCCCTCCTCACCCAGCGCAGCCAATCGCGGTTGCTACGCTCAGTTGGCATCGCGGCGGATTTCCTTTCGGAGTGCTGCGAGTCTATAGCGGATGCCGTGTTCTCCACTCTGTTCGTCCACGAGCTGGCCGAGAGAATAAATGAGATACAGCAGATATGAGCAATGGGCGGCCGGAGACGTACGGTCGATGCGATAGCCCGCATTTCGTCCTAAGAGGCTTGCGGTTTGGAACTGGAAATGAAGCAAGTCCCAGTCGAGAGGCCGCCGGGCTTCGGCCCGTTCCCAATCGAACGCGGAGAGGTTGCCATCGTGATGCCGTGTATTCCATGGGGCGAAATCGCCGTGAGTGATTCCGCAGGGAATGGCCAAACCGGAGTAGTGTTTCTCGATGAATTCCATGGCCTGATCGACCGGTGCCGCCCCCGGAACATGAAGGTCCCCCAACAGATCGCCGACGTGCCTTGCCCTGTACTCCACGTCTGCCAGTGCGCTTAGGAATTCGTGATGTTCCTTTTTCAACCGCTTGTGACCCGCTGCCCCCTGCAACGGCCCCTGCAATAAGACGAAGCGTCCATTCCACTCACCGGCATAAAGGACCCGGGGAGTCCTGCCGCGCATGCCGTCTACCGCCGCGAGGCGCGTCAGCATTGCCGCTTCATTTTTCACGCGGTCGGTTGCTTCTTCCGTGAGCGGTAGCTTGAGATACCCCAGCTTGTGATCGCCCGTCGTGATACCGATCACCGCTTTGCGGTATCGGCCCGGAGTTCCTAACGCGACGCTGTACTTAGCGTTGGCCGTACCGAAGATGGCGCGGACCAGATCGTCGGGCGTGTCGAATCGCGCCGTTTCACGAGGCCACCACGGAATGCCCAACGTCAAGCTCATCGCGGCTTTGAGCAGGTGTCCGGTGAACCGATAAGGCGTGTAGAGGTCCAGGTTCCCGCTCGGCGGAATGAGCCAACGCGGGTTGGCCCTACTCGGCAGAGCCAAAAAGTGGGGGCACAGTCGCTTGTGTAGTAAGTCCAGAATGATACGGGATGATTCCGAGGCCACAGCTTCCGCGGACCGGGAAGCGTCGATTCGTCGCGCGAACTCGCATCTCAAAAGCTTCTGGTATGAAGCGTGGGTGCGTACAAGCTCCTCAATGCTGGTCTCCGACTTCCGCTCCATCGCCGCGTCGGGAGGCACGTCGAGGATCAACATCAAATCCGGCCGCGGCACCAGCCCGGCCAGCGCCGACGCAGCCCAATGGGAGCCGCCGTAGCGATAGCGCTTCGGATCCGCGACGAGATCATGGAAGTACCGATCGAAAAGCGCAAAACCGGAAAGGCACAGCAGCGGATACACGCGAAATACGTAACCAAGGCAGTGATCCACAAAGTGCGCGAACAACGGAAGCAGCGACTGTAAATATCCGCGGCAGGGACGCTCGTGGGGATTGGCGACGATTCCGGACCGAGTCCGAAACACCAACCCGGGACGCCAATGAAAAACACGGTCTCGCCTGAATACCCGGGAAAATCCACTACGGAGGTTTTCAATTAAGGTGCTCTTGCCCGCGCCGTCGCTTCCGAGCACGGCCACCAGGAGGCCCGAACGGCGACGGACCCGCGATAGAATGCGAGGCGCATCGCTGATCCAGTACCACACCGGCATCCACGGTTTGCGTATCAACGTCGTCGCCCACAGTCGGCGTTTGAGTGCCGGAAGAAATGTCTCGAGCCTGCCATCTACAATGCGCTCTGCCGCGCGTATCCCCCACGCGCGTCCGAAAAGCTTAACGCAGATCCGTTCGGCATCCTCCCGACCGATCTCGCGTGCGAGATTCGCCAGTTCTGCCGACTGCGCTGCCGAAAGGGCGCGTTTGAGCACCTTCTTCGCGAGCAAGTAGTGAAACGCAGCAGAGGGTGAGGGAATCCAGAAATCACCCTGCCGGCGGCGCCCCCGCAGCAAGTCGTCGCCGGACATCAGGATCAGCTTGCCCTCGCGATGCTCCGAAATCACATCGACAGCGACCACCTGCACGGACTCCTCAAGCCACGCGAACACGAAATAGTAGGCGTTCACGTCATAGTTCAGTCGCTGAACCAGGCGGTATCCCTGTCGCTGCAGTACTCCAAACACTCCGGCAAGCCGATCGAACTCACCGGGAGCAACCGCGATATCGAGATCGCTTTCCAGGCGTTCGCTGAATCCGTGCAGCACACAATACCGGATTTGTTCGCCGTCCAACTCAGCAAACAATCGACGGAGGAAGTGCGCCGCGGAAAGCTGCCCGAACGATGCGCCCGCCATACCGTTGGCGAACGTGAGCGGATCCGAAAGAGAGGACCGGCCTTGGATGTCAATTATCCGGGAGACCACGCTAATAGGCCCCCTTTCCCGATAAGACCGCAAGCGGTGTTTCCAGCAGGATTTCGAGATCGAGCGCCAACGACCAGTTGCGGATATACTCCAAATCCAACTCGATCATTTTTTCGAACGGGAGATCGCTCCGGCCTCGGATTTGCCACAGACAAGTGATTCCGGGCGTTGCCTTGGATCGCTCGCGGGCCCACATCCCAAATCTCCGGCTGCACCCATCCGGGTCGAGGTCGCGCGCCGGAAGCGGCCGCGGGCCGACCAGGCTCATATTGCCCATCAAAACGTTAATCAACTGCGGCAACTCATCAAGCGAGAAGCGGCGCATCAGCCGGCCGACAGGAGTGATCCTCGGGTCGTTACGAATTTTGAACAAATGCCCGTCGGTCTCATTCACACCTGCCCTTTCACGCATCACATCCGCGCCGATGAACATCGTGCGGAATTTGTAGAACTTGAAATGGCGTCCGCCACGGCCGACGCGATCAGAGAGATAGAAGACCGGACCCGGTGAGGTCAGTCTTACGGCGACGATCAACATCACGAGAAGCGGCGCCAAAACAATGAGCAGCGTCGCGGACACAGCCATGTCCAGCCCGCGTTTCACAATCTCCTGCTTGCGGCTAAACTCCTGAGGATGTAGTTCGACGATTGCAAGGCCGTTGCCGACTCGAAGCGAGGCGTTATCGAGATCCTCGTCCATCATGCCTGCGAGTGCGTGACCGGTCACCAAGCCCATGCGCCGCGCGATCCTCAAGCAGTCGAGTGCCTCGTCTGTTGGAAGGCTTCCGTTCGCCACAATGATGCGATCGAGCTTAGCCGTATTGATGACCTCGGCGATGGTCGCTGTCGTACCAAGAACCGGTGCGCGTTGGTAGGCCGCCGTTCGCTGGTAATCGTTAGGCAGAATGCAGCCGACGACCCGCGATGGAGCGCCATAACGACTAATCTGTTCAACCAGGTATTCGGCGTCTGGTCCCTGTCCTGCCACTGCGACTCGCTCTTCAAAGCGGAACCGCCGCCCGATGTGAGTCGATGCGGCAAGAACCACGTAGTTCGCCGCCATGAGCAGGACGAAACTGACCGGCGCGAACAAGAGCACAAAACCGCGCGAATGGTCCGCCGCGCCGATTTCGCGGAAAAAGAACGTGTATGCGATCAGCACCGCACTCAGCAACGCTGTGGCATTCATCAGCCGCCGCAAGTGTCCACCCAGGCGCGCAACAGGTTTCGCACTGTACAAACGCAGCCATAGTGCCACCCCGGACCACAACAGGAGAACCGTGAGTGCCGACGGAACATGATGCAGCAGATTTTCGCGAGAAAGGTGCCGTGACACTAGCGGATTCAGGAGAAGGCGCAGAGCAATCGTCCCGTGCCATGCGACAAAGAGCGCTGTCAGATCGAAGAACACCGCCAAGGTCCGATGCCACGGCTTCCGCCGAAGAAACTCGAGCTCGGGGCGATTGGAAAGTGTCATCACACTACCCCGCTTCCGCCCGCGAAGAATGCCCGCCGCAGATCCCCGTACGCACTCCCGCCAATTGCCTTCGCTGCTTGCCGCAGATGCCACAACGCCTCGTCTTCGAGCCGCGCCATAAGACGTCCGCGGGCGAGCGCCTCGACATGCGATGGCGTCGTCCAACTCCGCATCGTGAAGCGGCCGCAGACCTCACACCCAAACGCTTCGGTCGAGTGGATTGTGGGCCGCTGAGTAAACACGCGTCTGATGCCCGCGCGGGCGGCTGCATGCGCGACAAGCGGTGAGTAGTACCCCGACGGCACCGAAGCGGCGTTAACCCGCGCACCAATGATGGCTGCTAGAGCTTTTACGCTCTCGGACCATTCGTGCATCAGAGTCGCGTAGGGCAACCGATTCATTTTGCCGCGATGTGTTGCGCCGTGCGACCCAATGACATGCCCGCGCGAGTGAAGGTCAGCGATTTGAGCCGCGGAGAGGAAGCCAGGCTTGCCAATGAAATCCGCCGTGATGAAGAAGTACCCGTGTTCCCCCACCTGCTCCAGGCACTCCGCCTCTTGACTCGCGCTGCAGCCGCCATCATCGAAGGTCAGGAGAATCCGGTATGGCGATGACTCCCGAACGCGCTTCATCGCCTGAAGATGTTCTCGAAACAACTTGAGCGGCACTTTGTAAGTCGCGGCGTCCGGACCTGGGAACCCGCTCTCGGACGTGCTCCCGGGGCAAATGATGTCGTGATATGCGAGGGTCAGAACCGGCATTAATCCTCCGCTGTCGCCCGCCGCCGCCGGTAATACGGGTACGGATTCGTCCTAGCTTTCCAGCCGTTCAGAATGGTTCCCAGCAGGATCGTCCCGTCTTCGCGCAATCGGTCCGTGCACTCCGCCACCGCATCCGTGCTCGTCTCGCCCGCGCGAATCACCAGAATCACTCCGTCTGCCAGGCGTCCCAAAATTCGCGCATCCGGCATTTCGAGCAAAGGCGGAGTATCGATGATGATCAGATCGAATTCTCGCCGCAGGCGTGCGAGCAATGCCGCAAGCCGCGCCGAGTAAAGCAGCTCGCTGGCTTCCTGGCAGCGCGGACCGCTGGGTAGCACGTAAACGCCATTTGCGCACGCTATCCCGAGCGCCTCCGATGGGTAATCCTCGACCGGGTACGTGTCGACGAGCACATTATTCAAACCCCAGAAATTTGAAATGGCGAAGAGCGCATCTAAACGGGGATGATAGAGATCAGCATCAACGAGGAGTACGCGTCCGGCGATCTCCCCCATCGCACTGCCCAAATTGCGAACGATCGTTGTTTTTCCTTCGCTGGGGCCGGCGCTGGTGACCACGATGACGCGCGGCCCGCCACGCGCCGCGCCGGTAAAGACCAGAGACGTCAACATGGAGCGCATCGAATCGGCCAGCGGAACCTTCTCCGACTGCTTCCCGCGAGAGAGCGGCACCACGCCCAGCTCCCGCGTGTTCGAAACAAGCCGAGCCTCGCCCGGACGGCGGACGCGCCGGTCGTGATTCGCCCGGGCACACACGAACACCAGACCGGCGAACATTCCTGTTAGCAACCCGAGGGCGGTGTTCACAACGGCGTCGGGTTTGTATGGCCGCGCCGGAGCATCCGCGGCGTCGATCACGTGCACGTTCGTTGTGCGCACGGCCGACGCGATCCCGGCCTCGCGCACGCGCTGCAACAGAGAATCGTACAGCGCATGGTCGGTAGCCACCTCGTGCCGCAGAAGGTCATATTGGATGGTCTTCTTCGCCTGATCGGCGACTACCTGTCTTTGATCCAGGTACGCCGTTTCGAGCATCTTCTCGCGTCTCTGCGCCGCCAGGCTCTCATTCCTGATGCGGCCTAGAATATTCACACGGTTCTTGGTCATCTCTGCTTCGAGCATTTGAATCTGGGCCTTGAGCCGCTGAATCCTGTAATGCTGCGGCGTAAGAGCATGGCTCAACTCGGCGAGCTGGGCTTGGAGCCCAACCAGCTTGGTCTGCGTCTCGCTAACCCGCTCGCTATCGAGTACTCGAGGGAGCGACTCCAGCTTTCCTGACTGCGCAATTTCGTACTCCGACTGTCGTGCAATTCGCTCCGCCTGGGCCCTCGAGTACTCATCCTGAAGCTGCTTCAGTCGATCCTCTGCGACTGTGCCTTTGCTGTCGGCGAGAAACATCAGGCCGGCGGTCTGGGTGTAGTTTTGCAGCCGATCTTCGGCTTCCCGGAGTCGCGCTTGGAGATCTTCGAGTTGCCGCGAAAGCAACTGGATCGTGTTCTGCCCTTCGGTCCAGCGCGATTCCAGGGACAGAGTCACATATTCCGAGGCGAGCGCATTGGCGAAATCGGCCGCGAGTCGCGGATCCGGTGAATCGAAGCTAATTCGGATGATTCTTGTGGGAGGCGACGTTCGAACTTTCAGCCGCTTGTTAATCTCCTTGAGCGCGGAATCGTCTGATAAGTCACCCGGCGTTAACGCCCGTTTCGCGAAATCCACCTTTTGCGCAGTCCGCCGGAGCAATGAACGGCTCTGGAGTACGTCCACCTGCGTCTGCACGTAGCCTTCGGTTGAGTACAGCCCCGCATTTGGCGTGATGTCACTCATGTGTAGAAAGTTCTCGTTGAGCCCCTGGATTTCGAGCGAGGTCCGCGCCTGGTAGGTTGGAGTCTGCGGGAGCGTGAAGAGAAAGGCCGCGAGTCCCGAAACAAGTGCTGCCGAGAACACCGTGAACTTGCTCCGCCAGAGGATGTCCAGGTAATCGGTAAGGCCGTCCGGACCTCGATCCTGTGCGGCGCGCAGCGGCTTGGTGGGAACCGCCAGCTCCTTCGCTCGGACCACTTCGAGATGTCGGAATCGCTCCATCGGCCTGCCTAACGCCTCCAAATCGCGATGCCGGTTCCGAGCTGAATGACGGCCTCAAGTGCACGGATGCCGGCCTTCTTGCTCATACTGCTCGGCACGAACAAAATGTCTTCGGGTAGGAGCGGCACATCGCGAGACTTTCCGCTGAGAATCTTTTTCAGGTTGATGGGGATCTCCTCACGCTCGCCCGCTGGCTTTGGGTTGCGAAGAATACGAGCGTCCTCCGTAGCCGCCGTGGTAAGTAGCCCTTCCGCTAGTGAAACAGCCTGCAATACCGAAACCGTCTCGTGCTCATTCAGCGGGAAACCACCCGATTTCTTGACCTCGCCGATCACGTACACCATGTCCGCGCGCGGCACGGAAATGACATCGTTCGGCTGGATCGCAATGTTCTCCTCGGGATGTAGATTGCCCATGATCGATGGCAGGCTGATTTCGGCAAGACTGAACTGGCCGGTCCCGTCCGTCCTGGCGCCCGGCAGTGGGATCGAACCTCGCTCAAGTCTTCGCTGGATCGTGATCTTAAAACCGGCGTCCGGCCGCAGGCCGCCTGCCATGGAGAGCACTTCGACGAGGGTCTTGTGGCCGCGGAGCTGTACAACACCTGGCGTATTAACCGCGCCGATCACCGAGACGGGCTGGCTGCGATAATCCGTAACCGTAACCGCAACACGAGGACTCCATACGAATTCCTTTAGACGGTCGGCTAGTGCCGCCTCGAGTTGTAGGACCGTCAGGCCGGCGGCTTGAACGCGCCCCAACATCGGCAGGTTCAGGAACCCTGAAGCATCGATCGTGAACGGCTGGCCCGAGATCTCCTCCGCGTCGAACGCATGAACCGTGAGCTGATCTTCGGCGCCGAGCACATACGGCGCGATATCTCCGGAGGTGGCGCAAAACAAGCCCAGCGCCGTGACGATCAGCATTCGCCGCACAGATTTCATCGGGTCTTATGTATGGCACCTCAGTGACCATCCGGCAAACACCCTAGAATCAGAACGACCGCTTCGTAAATGTCACACATGGTTGTGACACTGGGTACGGCAGTCAAAACTCCCTGATTCGTTGAGAATATCGGGCGTTGATGTAAATGCGTGGTTCGTGGTGCTGGGTCGCGACTGTAACAAGACCGTACGCACCGCCATAGCGACCCAGCCAGTGACCCAGGGATGCGAAACGAATCTGACCGCACTGGTAATCGTGCCATCGCGAAGAAAGTCGCGTCGTAAGGCCGCGCCCAGGTCAGATTATCTATGTGTGTCGAGGCTGATGACGCTATTCTTGAAGCTCGATAATGTCGCGTGCCCGTATAGCAGGATTCGCGATACTTCCATGTGGAAACGTTTGGCGGCCGCCATTGGTCACGTTGCACCTCGGTCAGATGGACCGTTTTCATGACCGCGGTACAGGCCGTCGAAGCGCAGCGCGTCAGATCCCCGTCACATCCTTGCGCCTCTTTACGATGTAAACGAGGCGCAGACTCTGGCGGCCCGAACGGCGCGAGCCGTACGTCCCAAATCACAATGCCATTTTCGTCCGGCGTCTTGCCCTCTGTGGTCTCCTGCTGGTCGACGGCAATCTCCACCTGTTCGATTTCGCTCACCGGAACGCGCTCGGTCACTTTGATCATCAACTCGTCTGCACCGATGTTGCTCAATCGCAGCGTCACGGCTCGCCGGCTGCTTAACATGTTTTCCGTTAATCCGGATTCCTGATCCACCTGATCCACCTGATCCACTTCCCGCTGGACGCGAAGAGCGGCTTCCGGCCCCCAACCCAGGGCGAAGCGCTCGTTCGGTGCGGCAATTGAAACCTGCGTCCGGCCAATGAACCCGCCTTCGCCCAGCAGGTCCACAGGCCCGGCGAGGAGCGGCAGTGAACCGGTGTTCGTCTGCACAGTCTTCCAAACGGCATGAATCCGCCAGTGCAACAGTCATTCTCGGCACAGGTCTAGCAAACCTCATGGGCTGCGACGGAAAATGTGGCGGCGTTTGGCTGCGCCAGAAAAAAACAGTCCAAGATAACCGCCGTAAGTTCAAAACGTTGCTCCCAAGGTTGTCTCCCATTCTGGGACCAGGGGCCGGCTCCCGTTTTTGATCAAGAGAGCAGGTCATTTGTCGTAACTCACTTTTCGTTCCGCTTTTATGCTTTTCTGCGCCCGGTTTTTGGCTCACGCTCCTCGATTGTCTGCACCACTACAGCCGCCAATGCGCCGGGAGACTGGAAGTCACAGCGGAAGCCGCGAGGCACCTGTCGCCTGCCTCTTTCCGGTATTTGCATGGACAAACTACGGTATTCGCCCCTAAGTATTCTTTACCATTGACCAACCCGCAGAATTAGTACTAATCTACCTGCGGTACTCAGGGACAATTGCATGCCTTTCAACAGTGCCCCGTCGGGCAAGTTGCTTTTGATCGCGCTATGCGCCGCGTTGCCAATTGTCGGCCAGAATGCCGCTACATCGATCAGTGTGGATGCCAATGCCAACCGTCATCCTATTAACCCCAATATCTATGGCATCGCCTACGGGGATGCGCACGACATGGTGACGTTGAACGCACCGCTCAATCGTTGGGGCGGCAACTCGACTTCGCGGTACAACTGGCAGATCGACGCGCACTCCGCTGCCGCCGACTGGTACTTCGAGACGTACTCGGATGGCTCCGGAACTGCGTCAGGATCCGCCGATGCTTATGTCGCAACCACGCGCTCCAATGTGGGCGCCGAGCCGCTGTTTACCATCCCGATGATCGATTACCTGGCGAATCTCGGCCCGAATCGGAGCACCTTGGAGGGCTTTTCGGTTGCGAAGTACGGGCCTCAACAGTCCACCGATCCCTGGAATGCAGACGCCGGCAACGGCGTCAGCTCAGCAACTGGCAAGAACATCACCGGCAACGACCCGCACGACACAGGAGTGGCAAACAGCACCACCATCCAACAGGGATGGCTGCAACATTTCATAAGCACATTCGGCGTTGCCTCCAGCCAGGGTGGCATCAAATATTACATTCTCGACAACGAGCCGTCTCTCTGGAACTCGACGCATCGCGACGTCCATCCCAATCCTGCGAACTACCAGGAAATGTACGACAAGATCGTCGCCTATGCTTCCATGATCCGTGCGGCGGACTCCAACGCCAAGATTGTCGGCCCCGAGGAGTGGAGCTGGTGGGCGATGTATTTCAGCGGCTTCGACCAGGCCAATGGCGCCAGTGCCGCCAACTCCGACTACAACACACACAACAAAACGTACTATTATCCCTGGCTTCTGCAGCAGCTCTATACGTATCAACAGCAGACCGGCGTTCAGCTCCTCGACGTCCTGTCCGTTCACTGCTACAACGCTACCCCGGACGGGAACGACGATTCACTGTCGGGTCAGCAGGCGCGGAATCGCGAAACCCGTATCCTCTGGGATCCGAACTTCCAGGACCCCTCCTGGTACGGCGACATTGGCATAAACGGACGTGTCCTGAACTGGATACCGACGTTGAAGGCGATGGTCAGCCAGTATTATCCCGGCCTTGAGATCGGCTGCACCGAATACAATTGGGGTGACGAAGCGAACCTCAACGGAGCCACGACGCAAGCCGACGTGCTTGGCATATACGGACGGGAAGGCTTTGATCTCGCCACGCGCTGGACGGTGGCAAAGAACACCGGCACCACGCCGACAACATACTACGTCACGTATCTCGCCAGCCAGATGTACCGCAATTACGACGGGAAGCACTCCACTTTCGGCGACCAAAGCGTCTCCGCGAATGTAGCGAATCCTGACAATCTCTCAGCGTTTGCCGCGGTCCGCAATTCGGACGGCGCGCTCACGGTGATGGTGATCAACAAGCAGCAAGGCAGCGCACCGATTTCTCTGAGCGTGGCAAACTTCCCGACCTCGGGAACCGCGCAAGCCTGGCAGATCAACTCGGCATCCCAGACCTCGATTGCTCGCCTAGCCGACGTCACTTTGACGAGCAACGCTATCAATACGACGGTCCCATCTCAGAGCATCACCTTGTTTGTGATTCCATCTGGCTCTATCTCGTCCGCGCCTCCTGCGCCGACGGGTTTAGCGGCTACCGTGGGTAGCGGCACGGTCACCTTGACGTGGACCGCTGCGGGTGGCGCAACGCAATATACAGTGGAGCGGGCCAGTGTCACTGGCGGGCCCTACACAGCGTTGGGAACGGTGAGCAGCCCCGCGCCCAACACGTATAGCGACACCGGTCTCACGAATGGCACAACCTATTACTACGTCGTCTTCGCCTCCAATGCTGCGGGTATGAGCCCGAATTCGACGGAACTCGCGGTAACGCCGATCGTTCCCCCGACCTTCACATCTACCGCTACCGCATCGCCAAACCCGGTGGGGCCGGGAACAACCACTACTGTGACGGCGACAGTTACCGATACCGCAAACACCTTGACGAACGGAATTGTTCAAGTGCTCATAGCCGATCCGGGTGGAAACACAGTCGCATCCCAAAACTTCACCGGCCAGACCTTCACGGCAAATCAGTCGCGCAACTATACGCTGGCGTTCGCGCCCGCGAATTCAGGAACGTTTCGGGTACGTGTGGGCGTCTTTAGCGCAACCTGGCAAATGTGGAACTGGAACGATTCCGCGGCGAGCATCGTCGTAAACTCCTCCCTCACCTTTTCTTCATCGGCCACAGCTACACCCGCAAGCATCGCGCCAGGGTCGTCCACCGGCATAGCTTTTACGGTGACCGATACCGGCACGGCTAGTCTCTCCAACGCCAACGTCGAGATGCAGGTATTCGACAGCTCCGGGAACGCTGTGGTGACCACTGTCTCGAGCGGGCAGAATTTCACTGGCGGCCAGACTCACCAGTACAATTCCACCTGGACCGTTCCCGCCTCGCAAGCAACGGGTACGTACACCGTAATGCTCGGAGTGTTCGATTCCGGTTGGACCCACAATTACTACTGGAACAGTAACGGCGCAACGATTACGGTCACCAAGGGGCAATCCGCTCCGCCGGCGCCGACGGGCCTGACCGCCACGCCGGGAACGGCAAAGGTGATTTTGAATTGGGCGCCGAGCACGGGCGCGACCAGCTATAACGTCTATCGCGGAAAAACCTCCGGAGGCGAGGCTGCAACGCCGATCGCAACAGCAATCACCACGGCTTCCTACACCAACAGCGGCCTCGCGAATGGCATCCCTTACTTCTACAAAGTGGCGGCCGTAAACGCCGCCGGAACAAGCCCTCTATCGAACGAGGCCAGCGCAACGCCCTTGGAACCGCCATCTGCGCCCACCTCAGTTTCGGCCACAGCGGGCACGGCTCAAATAACCCTGAAATGGAAAGCCCCTGCCGGCGCCAACACTTATAACGTCTACCGAGGCACGGCTGCGGGGGGTGAGGGAACAACACCCGTCGCCACGGGGATCACGACGACCTCATACGTCGATACCGGCCTTACAAGTCGCCAGAAGTATTTCTATAAGGTGGCCGGCGTGAACGTCGCCGGAACGGGACGGCTGTCAAATGAAGCGTCCGCGACGGCAAAATAGTCGACGGAACTTTCACGTGTGTTTGTCGCCAACGATATGCCATTGTGTCACTGGTCGACGCTAACTGCGTGCCACAAAAGGCGAAAATAGCGCTAAACTTTGCGTTATTTCTGCACGCCGAACCAAGCGAAAAGCTGACAGTATCTACTTTCGTTACTAGAGGTTGGCGGGCCACTACCAATGTTCCCCACCCTGCAGCGTAGCGTTAGTTAGCGTTAATTTAACGTGACCTCTTGTCACAGGCTTCCGCCTGTCCACTGAGCATTCCTTAACAACGCCCCCCATACCCTGTACGGGGCCATGAGGAGCGGCCAATGGAACACATAATTTCAAGACTGGTGCGCGACTTCGAAGAAGGCAGGCTGAGCCGCTGGCAACTGATTCAGACCCCAGTACTCCAAATCATCCCGCTGCCCGCCGGCTTGGTCGCAATCCTCTCCCCGGCCCGCGCAGAGTTGGAGCAAGGGGCCGCCCGCTTCATCACCCTGAGCGCCGTGCCTTTCGCAACCGCCCAGCAACTGCTGACACTATGCGGCTTCGGCCTCCTGTTCTTCCTCATCCGCGACTTGGCCTTGTCCGGCAACCATTCCTGGACAATAGTCTGGCCACTGCTCGCCATCGCGGGCGTCGAAGCGCTCCTCGGCCTTTTCCAATCGCCTTTCGCGCTAGGAACATATGTCAACCGCGATCACTACGCCGGGCTGCTCGAAATGGTGCTGCCCTTCGCCGTCATGTACCCGATTGCCATCCTGAAGAACAAGGGAAGCGTCCTGAAAGCCTGCGGCGTAATCGCTCTCGCCGCGCTGATCTTGGTCGCTCTCCTGCAATCCTTATCTCGAATGGGCTTCCTCGCAGCTCTGGCTGCGCCCTTCGTGTGCGCGTCGATGTCCCTCGCCACCCGTTGGAGAGTCCTTCCCATCGCACTCCTGGCCGTACTGGGATTCGTCTTCCCGCCGGGCGATGCTCTCATCTCGCGCTTCGCGAGCGTCGTCGATCAGACCCGCCTGCAGATCTGGAGCGACACCTCGGCCTTGTGAAAGCGTTCCCTGTTTTCGGCTGCGGACGGGGTGCCTACGAATCGTGCTTCACGCGCTTCCAGACCGCCGCGCCAATGAACACGATTGACTACGCACACAACGACTATCTGCAGATTTTGGCCGAACTCGGTATTGTGGCTTTCCTGGCGGGCCTGGTTTTCGCCGTGCGTTTGATGCTCAAAACAATCCGCGCAACGAACGGCTCACTGGCGATTGCGTGCGTCGGCTCTCTCAGCGCGATGCTGCTGCACAGTCTGGTGGATTTTAATCTCTACATCCCCGCCAACGGGGCCGTCTTCGCCTGGATCTGCGGTATCGCCGCCGCGTCCCCTACCGCGAAGGACTTACAGGTGGTGGCTTTTCAGCCAGAATCGCTTCGCTAATCCCCGCCGCCGCACCGGCCGGCAAGAAACCGAACACGATCGCCTTGTGAACCAGTGAAGCTGTCCCGGCGATTTGCGTTGCCGCCACCGGTGCGCCGTCCGTACCCTCGAACAGTACCGGACAGCCTTTAGCGATCTTGTACACCGCGGCGCCGCTCGAGATGTGTACGACAAAATTCGCCGCCTCGAAGGTCACCACCGCCACCGTTCCTGCATTCAGTTGCACGCGCGATCCGCAACTGAGCTTCAGCGTCGCCGGTCCTTTCTCTGCGCCGACCTCGTCGCCGTCGAAGACCGGCCAACTGGGGACCCCCGCCACGACCACCTCTGCCCCTCGGAGCCGAAACGGTTCACTGCTCGACACCGACACAGTCGGTGCAGCAGCAAACAAGCCCCCACACGTGAACAGACAGGAAACAGCCGTGAAAATGCGCATGGACGGTCCTCTTTGATTTCGATTATAAAGGTGGCGCTTCGCGACGCAAAGGTAAACATTCGACGCACAGAAATAAGCAAGTCTCCGATGAAAGCGATCGGTCACACGCAAGCGCAAGGGCGTTTTCTTGAGCCGCAAAACCACCCGAGTGCCCGCCTCAGCTTACGATCGGAAGCGCGTCATTTACGAGAGTTATCGAGCATTATCTATAGACGATCTCTACCGTCCATACGGCACGCCTCCCATGACGAGACGTACGCATCGTAGACCTGGCTGGGCGCCAGGCGCATCAGATTGCGGCACATCTCCTGCACCTCTGCCTCCGTCAGCGGGGTTTCACGCTCGGACGGGTCGGGACGGTACGCCATACCGACCACAGGCTATCAAATTTCGCCGTCTGTTCGCCATGACGGGAGTGCGTTCCGGCTCGCCGAACGTGCCCAGCCTACTCGTTCGCATAAAGGCCGCCGATATTCTGAGGATAGGGAGCAACGTTGTGCCAAAGCTCAACTGCTGGGAGTTCAAGAAATGCGGGCGTGAGCCCGGAGGGGCCAGAGTCGCCGAACTGGGGTCCTGTCGTGCATCGCGGATGGAATCCGCGCATGGCGTGAATGGAGGAGTGAATGGCGGCCGTCTGTGCTGGTCTCTCACGGGCACCTTGTGCGGAGGCAAAGTCCAGGGCTCATTCGCTCAAAAACTCGTCAACTGTATGGAGTGCGATTTCTACAAGCTGGTGCGCCAGCAAGAGGGTCCTCGACTCACGATCATGCCCTCTTAACGGACCACAAATCTGCCGTCCTCTCCGTTCAAACGAACATGGTCGTTTACCGCTTCATCGCATAATCCGGGTGAGAACGGTTCCACTCCCCGACATAGGCCTCCGCGATGCGCGGCCGGTCCAGAGCGCTGTAACACCGGGAATGTAATGTGCCAATCTGTCTGGGCGCAATTGCCAAATCGCGCCCCGCAGGTTCTGCGGATGTGGACCGAGAGAAGCTTGTGGCGAGCACCCGGTGCGCTCCGAATCGTTCTACCGCTGCCTGGACCCTGCGAGACAGCTCCGTCGTCTTTCCTGTCCCCGGAGGTCCGAAGAGACGGTACTCGCATCCTGGCATGTCGTTCTCGGCAATGTTTGAAGCAAGCTGTTCATCGTTAGGCCACACCCTCCGGTCCTGAGTAGTCGTGCGGGTCGAATTCGCTCAATGGCAGAACCCAACGACTTTGCTCTTAACGCCGCGTCCGCGAATTCGGACATTGCGCGCGCCGAGAGCCGTGACCATCGATACGATGGCTTTCAGGCTGAGGTTCAGCAGCATCGTCTTGTTGATGAACACGCGCAGATCTGTAGTGGAAATGGCGATCTGGCCTTCATGGACGATCGGCTTGCGAGCCTCGTATGAACTGGCGTGTTCGGATGATTCGATGACTGAGGTTCCTCAAGATAAGCCGCGATATATGTACGCCCCGATCCCTGCGTCGTCAACTCATCCGCTTCTTGAACAACACAAGCGCTAAGCAACATTTGGGCGACTTCAATCCATTCGTGCTTCGTGAAGATGGGTATCATCTTGCCGAGTTGGCCGGCGAGGGCGAACCTCATGTCGGGCTGCGAGATGAAACTCTTGATGTTCGAAAACTCATACGGGCGTCTTCCGTCTCTAGGTAGAACATCGGTTCATTACCTTCAACCTTCACGACGCGCAGTATTCTGATGCCGAACCGTTCGGTGATACGATCACACAACCTCGCTTTCTCAACGCTGTCGTCATGTGTTTTGTCCAACGAGTCATCCGAGCTCGCTGAAGGATTGGCTGTGATGGTTCACCTCCCCTAACGTCCGAGGGAAAAGCAGTCACCATTCCGCCTGACCTGTTTTTCGCCTTCGAAACTGCTGTGGCGTAGTATGTCTTCCGACGGGTCGCGCACTGCGAATATTTGTGCGAATGTCTGCGTCCTTCACCACACCTGGCTTGAGAGAGCTGGCGGATTGAAGCTCGAATGGGTTCTGCGTACTACACCACCGCGGTATATAATGGCGCTGTTTCGCAAAACTACCCCGCTTATTACCACGTTGATCCAGGAGGCCCAGGACCAAATGTTTCGCCCACTTCTCAGTCTGGCAATTGCCGTCTCAATCGGAGCGTCGTGTGTTGCCCAACAGCCGACCAATGTCAATTCCGAAGCGGGCGGCAACCCGGGATATATTGCGGATTTTAATCCGGCCGGAGCACGGGTTGCGCAGCGAATCGGGGACTGCTCCTATGCGGTCGAGGTTATCAGCCCGCTTGGCTCACTTACACTTTACATCCTGAATGTGTGCACTCATGAAGTCAAAGCATACGGGTACTTTTTGACGAATCCATCGCCTGGCCAACGGAGCACAGCGGCTGGCCCTGCGAAGACAGCGGGCGTCACAGCCGGCGCCGCTGCCCTAGGCTCCGAGGGCATCACTTCCGTGACGCTAGCCGGTGGAAGCCAACTCGTCGTCTGGGTTGTCAGCACTGGCATCAGCACCGGTGTCATTACGGGGAGTGACAGCCTGCAGGTCACCGGCCAATACACCTCCGGCCCGACCCCGGAGCATGTTATCGCCGCTGATTTTAACGGCGACGGCAATGCGGATCTGGCGGTCAGTAGTTTCGGCAATCTCTCGAACGATGCCGGCGGGAATGTCGCGATTTTCCTCGGCCACGGCGACGGCACGTTTACCCGCGGCTCTACGATAAACACCTCCACGGCCGTCGCATTATATGCCGCCGATTTCAACGGCGACGGCAAAATGGACCTGGCGGTTGCTAATGTCGATCCTGCGGATACCATTTCGGTGCTTTTGGGCAATGGCGATGGCACGTTTCGGCCTCCCGTGAGCTATCCTGTGCCGATCTCTCCAACGTCGGTGTTAGCCGCCGATTTCAATGGCGATGGGCGCTTGGATCTGGCGGTCGCAGACGGCTACTCCGGCGGTATATCGATCCTCCTGGGAAATGGAGACGGAACATTCCAGGCAGCCAGCGGATACCCAGCTGGAATCGGGCAATCTTCCTACCTGGCATCGACGGACCTGAACGGCGACGGGAAGCTCGATCTGATTGTCGCCAATCCCCAATCGAGCGGTGTTTCCTTTCTGTTCGGCAACGGCGACGGGAGCTTTCAGGCGCCATCAGAATACGCGACTGGCGCCCAAACGCAGTATTTTGGGTTGATCCAAAACGGCGGACAGGTGTGGATTGCCACGGGGGACGCAATCTCCGGCGACCTCTGTTACATGCGGGTGGCGCCGAATGGTGTAGCTGCCGGGCCGCCGATTTACCGAACACCGCAAACGGCTACGGGGATCGCCGCCGCGGATCTGAATGGCGACGGCTATCCCGATATCGTGGCCGCTGATCAATCCATTACGGTGCTGCTTCGCAATCCAGGCGGGGCCTTTCAAGCACCGGCCAGCTACGCGTTGCAATCCGGCTCGAAAGCCACCTCGGTCGCAGTGGGCGATTTGAACGGAGACGGCAAAAACGACGTCGTGGCGTCTTCAGTGTTTACGGACCAATTCGGCAATTATGGCGGTACGGTGGATGTAGTTTTCGGGAATGGCAATGGAACCTTGGGCGCGCAAGCCAGTTACCCAATCGGCGGCTTTCCGGGTGGTGGGAGTTTCGGGGCATACCCGAGCGGTATCGCGATCGGTGACTTCAACGGCGACGGCAAGCCGGATGTGGCGGCGGGCTTTCAGGCTCAGCCCGGCGGCTCGGGCGCAGGGGGCATATCGGTCCTGATCAACAGCGGCAACGGCACGCTTCGGTCCGCGGTCAACTATTCCGTAGGCAGTTTCTCCGTAACGTGCATGCTCGCGGGCGATTTCAATGGCGATGGCAAGCTGGATCTGGCGGCGTGCGGCAACGTCAATTCGGGCGCTCTCACTCCCGGCGCGTTGGGGATTCTGCTGGGCAAAGGCGATGGGACTTTTCAAAATGCCGCCTTGACTCAGGTGGGAACGCCCGCGGGAATTCTGCTCGCTCTTGCGGCGGGTGATTTGAACCGAGACGGCAAACTGGATCTGGTAGCTACAATCCAGGATGCGAGCTTCCATTACACCATCGCGGTTTTGTTGGGCAATGGGGATGGCACGTTCCGCCAACTTTCCCCTTTGGCCAGCTCCGTTTCTGGATCAGCTGTGGCTTTACTCGATCTGAATGGAGATGGCATCCCCGACTTGGTGGTGGGGGATTGTTGCGGCCTCTCGGAGTCGGTGTACCTGCTGGGAAACGGCGATGGGACTTTCCAAAGCCCGCAATATTTCAGCTCGGGATCCGGGGTGTCGGGCTTTGCGGTGACGTCATGGAATCACGACGGGGTTGCAGGCCTCGCGATTGCGGGAGCGCAGGGGACGGGACTGTCCGGGGCGGTGGAGGCGATGGAGAGCACGCTTAATCCCAGGCTGTACGCAAGCGCCCCCACCCTTAGCGTGGTTTCAAGCCACACCGGCAATTTCGCTCAGGGGCAGGTTGGGGCGAGCTACTCGATCACGGTTTCGAATGCCGTTAACGCGGCGCCGGCGGCGGGCGTCGTGACGGTTACCGATACCGTGCCTTCCGGGCTCACGATCACCAATATCGCGGGCACGGGTTGGAATTGCTCCGGCCATACGTGCACCAACAACGGAGCCTTGGCTGGCGGCTTCAGCTACTCTCCCATTGTCGTGACGGTGAATGTGTCGGCTAACGCCCCATCACCCGCGATCAATATGGTGAGCGTCTCCGGCGGCGGCTCCGCTGCCGCCAGCGGTACCGACCCCACTACCATCAATTCCACGGCAACCCCATCGCTGGGCGTCACATCGAGCCACACCGGCAATTTCACGCAAGGACAGCAGGGCGCTACTTACACGCTGACGGTGTCGAATACCGCCGGGGCCGCGCCCACGAGCGGAACCGTCACCGTGACCGAGACCCTGCCCTCCGGCTTGACTCTGGTCTCGATGTCGGGCACAGGCTGGAGTTGTAACGGAGCTGCCTGCACACGATCCGATGCACTGGCGGCCGGGTCGAATTATCCCACCATTACGGTGACGGTGAATGTGGCAGCCAATGCCACGTCGCCGCTTGTCAACGCGGTATCCGTATCAGGTGGAGGATCCGCCACAGCCAGCGCCACCGATTCGACGATCGTCACGGGCGGCGTCACCTCGGGCCTGGCGCTCTACCCGATCACACCCTGCCGGATCGCAGACACGCGCGCGAGCGGCGGTATGCTGAGCGCCGGCAGTACGCGCAGCTTCACCATCGCGGGAGGAGCCTGCGGGGCGCCGGTAGCGCAAGCCTATTCGTTGAACATCACAGTCGTACCGCCGGGGCCAATGGGCTATCTCACCGCATGGCCCACGGGACAGGCACAACCGCTGGTCTCCACACTCAACTCCTACAACGGGGTTGTAATTGCCAATGCGGCAATCGTGCCTGCGGGGCCGGGCGGCTCCATAAGCATCTACGCCAGCGATCAGACGCATGTGATCATCGATATCAACGGCTACTTCGCGGCTCCGGGTTCGCCCGGCGCGCTGGCGTTCTATCCGGCCACTCCGTGCCGCATCGCCGACACACGCGCCACCACGCCTCTCTCCGCCGGAGGAACACGCAGTTTTAACATCCCCCAAAGCTCCTGCCACATCCCCGCGGCGGCGCAAGCCTTTTCGCTCAACATGACCGCGGTTCCGCCGGGGCCACTCGGATATCTGACCACATGGCCGGCAGGGCAGCCTCAGCCGGTGGTTTCCACGCTGAACGCGAACCAGGGACAGATCGCGGCCAATGCGGCGATCGTGCCGGCGGGCACGGGAGGGGCGGTCAGCGTGTTTGTCAGCGATGCAACGAACGTGATCATGGATATCAACGGGTACTTCGCGGCGCCCGGGTCGCCCGGCGCTCTATACTTCCATCCAGTCGCTCCATGCCGCATCGCCGACACACGCAGTGCACCAGGGACATTCGGAGGTCCGTTGCTGGGCGCGGGCGGTTCGCGCACGTTCCCCATTCCTACGAGTTCGTGTAATCTGCCTTCGTCGGCGCAGGCATGGTCGCTCAACATGACGGTAGTGCCGCCCGGGCCACTGGTATATCTGACCACCTGGCCGGCAGGGCAGCCGCTGCCTGTGGTTTCGACGTTGAACGACATTCAGGGCCAGGTCGTGGCTAATGCTGCGATCGTGCCGGCGGGGACATTGGGCGGGATCAGCGTGTTCGTCTCCGACGCGACGAACCTGATTATCGATGTAAACGGATATTTTGGGCAATAACTGCGGGCGCTGAGTCGGAGCGAGATGCCCCCAGGAACTCGCGCGGCCTGGGCTGGGCCGCCTCGAACGCTGAGCGTTACGCACACGGCCTGGAGAGACTAGAACCCTGACGCAAGAACGGCAGATCCGCCTTCGCTGATCAACGCCCCGCCTCGCCACATGAAGAGCCTGCTGGTGGCCGTCTTCTGGCCCCCGTAAGAATAGATTCGACAGCCGGATCGCCGCTGGTTGTCAGCAGCTACGGCGCACAAATCAGCATTCGCGACTCGGTGAAGCGCCGGCGTTTGACCGAGTCGCCCTGGTATCAATCCCGCTGGGGTGAAGAGGGTGGTGAATCGAATCGTTTGCGACGACCCGCACATCAAGGCCGTTCGTGATCTCTCGGCGAAGTGGCCGGGGACGATCGCCAAACTTATCGAGGGCAAAGCAAACGGGCCAGCTGCTCGGGCTCTAGCGGAATTAATTGAACTATTTCCAAATGTCTGGAAATAGCCAAGCCAGGCATGTAACCCAGACGCCGATCAAGGTAAGTATCCGAGCGAGAGATTGGTTACGCGCGAGAGAGCGCCATCTTTGTCTTACCCTCCGCCATGTTGCCAGCAGTATTTGGCACCCCGTATCATCCGAGAACCTTGCGCCACGCCATAAACTGGAAGGGACCGGTCATCCTCAATGAGCGTCTGAATCGCTCTTCGACGTTGTCGGAGGTCAGATGCTTCACGAAGCAACCAGACATTACCAGGAAAGATGTAGTCGCCGGTGCCAGAGGAAATCGACCTCTAATTCACCGTGTTCGGAACAGTCCCGGTTAAAGTAAGGGTTCCGCCATTTACGTAAGCGCACGTGTCTCCCGAGGTACCGGTATTATTATTCGCGATCTCTTTACTTACGGTGTTCCCGTTTCCGACCGTAACTCCACTGAAGTTGAAGAGCGTACCAGCGCGGGTGCCGGTCGCGCCCGAGACCGTTTCGTACACAATCATTCCCGTGTCCGCGCTACATTCAGAATCGCATGGGTGGCTGGCCGGTACTGTATTTCCATGGATCTCAGCATGGACACTCGAACCGGATGTCCCGGTTCCTTGCGCATCGGCTGCAACATAAATCGCGTATTGGATGTTTGACGCCGACCCCGTATACTCCTGGTTGACATCGTTTCCAACGATCTTGACATCGAGTGCGGTCTGTCCGAAACCGCTATTGGGCCGGCCCAGCTCTTGTACATCGATTCCCCGCGCATCGAATCCACCCGCGCCGTTGTACAGATCTCGTATCACATTGTTTAAAATCGTGACTGTCGCGACTTGCTGTCCCTGCATGAAGACTCGAAGTCCTTCTCCGATCGCAGAGCCGGAGTTAGCGACACCTGCGGTTCCGATATTGTTGCCCGAGATGAACGCCTTGTAAGTACCACCACCGCTATCGGAACCATTTGCAAAATTCACGGCAACGCTGTGGCTGCCAGTGATGGTCAGGTTGTTCACAAACCGATAGTAGACGCTGCCGGTACCGCCAGTGCCCGCCCCGCCTTCAAAACTCGCAGCGACATCGTTATTGGTAAACGTACAGCCGCTCACTGTTAAGGTTCCGGATGGAACGGTGCCGACGCTGTTGCCGATCACCGCATTGTCGTTCTGTTGAATCTGCAAGCCCTTCGAGTAGTTGTTCGAGAATGTCACGCCGGTGAAGGACGCGGTGGCTATGGACGCGGTGTTGTGTAGATCGACGAGGAACCCTCCGTTAGAGGCACTGTTGTTGTAGGCGCCATTGGTTACCGTCAACATCGTGATGGCAGCAGTGGAACTGGCTGACGTATGAACAATCGCATTGAAAGCACTCGCGCCGCTCGTGCCGGTGGCCAAAACGTCTGAGAACGCGACAGTTCCTGTTGTATCGACGAGATAGATGCCTGCCGTCAAGGCCGCGACGCTGTTCTGGACCTTCATCAAAGAGAAACTCAGATTCGAAGCCTTATTCATAAGTACACCTTGTGCTGAGCTACTTTGAAGGGACCCGCCAGTGCAGGTCGGAGTGGCAATGGTGCACACACCTCCGTTCCCGGATACCGTGAAACTGCCTGCAGCCGCCGCTCCGGTCGAGTTATCCCATTTGATTCCGACGGGCGCGCTGCTGGTAGAGATGGACTGAAACGTAAAGTTGCCATCGGAGTTCGTCAGGTCTACGGCAGTGGACGATCCAGTCGACATGCTCACGCCGTTCACGGTGAGACCGGTAACGCCACTCGCGGTCAGCGTGCCCGACAGCGTCGGAGTATTCGCACTGTTGCCGGTCACCGTCAATACACCGACCGTCAGTGTCGCCCCGGCGCCGATCAGGCTTTGATTCGCCTTCATCGAATAAGCGCCCGTAGTGTTGCCGCTGCCCTTCGCAACGTAGATGTAGTCGCCGGCGCCAGACGCAGTGCCGGCGCCTGTCATGCTATTGAAAGGTGTGTTGGAGCGGCCGTCTCCGTTGGACCCGCCACTGTCGACGTACCAGACCTTATTGTTCAGCGTGAACGTGAGGCTCGCCGTGGTTGAGGCAGGTCCGGTGCTCCCCACGCCCGTATTACTCGATGCCGTGTAGGTGCACGTGGCACTCGTCGCGCTTAGATCCGGCGTGAAGATGAAGTGGCCCGTGCCGTCTCCACCCGACAGGCTTCCT